>JACZJT010000012.1 GCA_014860445.1 Burkholderiales bacterium | reverse complement strand
TCTCCCGCCCAAGCGGGAGAGGGGGTTTTCCCCCTCTCCACCGGCAACGGGGGAGAGGGCTGGGGTGAGGGGGCGATCGTCCCGGAAACCGTCATGGAGTTAGGTAATACTCAATAAACCCTGTATATCGAGGCGTCGCTCGAGGAATCTGCTCGTTTCACTAATTCTGAATTTGGCTCTACGTGGGCCAGCGCACGGAATTCGGCGTGCGTCAAAGGCACAATCAGCCATCGAGATTCCAGTCGGAGCGTTGCTACGCCGGGTTTCGGGACCCTCAGGAAAAGCCAAATGAACACACTAGCGCATGAGCCTCCGCACCATTCGCTGCCGGTAGGACGCATTGCCGCGTTCCTGGCCGGCGGAATCGCCATTGTCGCGCTCGTGGTCTCGGCCCAGGGATTTGACGGTGGTGTCGCGCCGGCTGCGGACATTGACGTGGCCGCGGTGCCGACTGGTGTAGCCCTTGCCGCACCGAACCCCCGGTGCGCCGAATGCGGCGTGATCGAGTCGGTGCAGGAAATCCAGTCTGCGGACGAATCAAGCCCGGTCAGGTCACCGCCCCGGATTGCGACCCGAAACCGCGGCGAAATCGAAACGAAGAAGCCTGGAAAGTATGCAATCACCATACGCATGCGGGATGGATCGATGCGCGTGATTGAAGACGCCAACCCCGCGACATGGAGGCGCGGGGAGCCGGTAACCATCATTGCCGGTGTGGATTGATGGATGCCGCCCCCGGCGTTGCCGGCCTGGAAGTCGAATCCGAACAAACTGCCGCGACCGCGGAAGACGCCGTCGCGCGCGGGGACCGGCGGCGCAATTCCGGCATGAGCTTGGCGCTGACGGTTCTGGCGGGGATCGCGCTGGTCGCCGCGCTCTACCTCGCGCGCGCCTTCTTCGTGCCATTGCTGATCGGCATCCTGACGAGTTACGCGCTGCGTCCCGTGGTCGATTGGCTCGAGGCGCACTACGTGCCGCGCGCCGCCGGCGCGGCGCTGGCTCTGCTCGCCGTGGTCGGCAGCCTGTCCTGGATAGGCTACGCCTTGAGCGGCGATACCGCGGCGATGATCGAAAGGCTGCCCGAGGCCGCGCGCAAGCTGCGCCAGGAGATGAGCGTCTCGCGCGCGAGCGGCAAAAAGACACCGCTGCAGAATATGCAGGAGGCCGCCAATGAAATCCAGGGCGCGACGGCGGACGCCACCCTGAAACCGGGAAAGCGCGCCGCCGCGGTACGTACGCCGGAGTCCTCCGTCTGGTTGCGCGACTACGCCGTCGCGCAGTCGCGGTTATTGATCACGGTTGCTGCGCAGACGCCGATGGTGCTGTTGCTCGCCTATTTTCTGCTGGCTTCCGGAGTGCATTTCCGGCGCAAGCTGGTGTATTTGGTCGGTCCCTCCCTGTCGCGCAAGAAGGATGCGGTGCGCATGCTCGAGGAGATCGATTCCCAGGTGCAGCGCTACCTGCTGGTCATGCTTCTGTCCAATACGCTGGTCGGAATCGGTACCTGGCTCGCATTCGAGGCGCTCGGCATGGAACATGCGGGCGTGTGGGGCGTTGCCGCCGGCGTGCTGCACTTCATTCCCTACCTGGGTTCGGCGCTGATGGTGCTTGGAAGCGGGGTGGCCGCCTTTCTTCAGTTTGGATCGACGCTGCATGCGCTGGCGATCCCGGGCGCGGCCCTGCTCGTCGCCGCGGCGATCGGACATGTGTTCGTGACCTGGCTGCAGAGCCGCGCGGCGCGCGTGAACGCGGCAGTGCTGTTCATCGCTTTGCTGTTTTTCGGCTGGCTTTGGGGCGTCTGGGGGCTGTTGCTCGGTGCACCGCTGCTCGCCATCGTCAAAGTGATTTGCGACCGCATCGAAGCGCTGAAATCGGTTGGCGAGTTGCTCGGGCAGTAGTGTCCGCATGTGTGCGCTGGCACACAGACTGCACTGCGCATTCACCCTAGACTGGTATGCGTGGGGCAAAGGCTAGGGCGGTGCACGCACCGGGCCGGTGTTTCCTCCAACGCAAAGGACAAAACCATGAACTGGGATCGCATCGAAGGCAACTGGAAGCAGGTAAAGGGCAATGTCAAAGAGCAGTGGGGCAAGCTCACCGACGATCAGCTGGACGTGATAGCGGGCAAGCGCGACAGCCTGGCCGGCAAGATCCAGGAAGCCTACGGACTTTCCAAGGACGAAACGGAAAAGCAGCTCGAAGCGTGGCAACAGCGCATGAAGGACACGATCCACATCAAGTAATACAGAGTGAACACCCGCGCGATGGCGGGCGGCTGCGACGATTGCGAGCCGCATTCGATCGCAAACAGCTACACCATTTCAACCAGATGTTTGACATAAAGGCGGCAAAATGAAAACCATAGGAAAATATTCAGTTAGTGCAGTTGCAGCGGCGGTTCTGATCGGCCTGGGCGGTTGTGCGGGTATGAGCACGCAGGACAAAGGCACGGCCACCGGCGCGGTTCTCGGCGGCGTTGCGGGCAATGTGCTGGGCGGCGGTGTGTTGGGCACGGCAGCGGGCGCGGCGGTCGGCGGCGTTGTCGGTCACGAGGTCACCAAGCCGAAGTAAGCGGCTTGCGGCCAGGCGCGCTTGACGCGCCTGGTTTTCGCTTGTTCGCTATCCATTTAAGCCAGATGCAAGGCTCGATCGCAAGATGCGCGCTGATGTTGGCGTTGACGCTCGCCGCGCCGGCGGCGCTTGCGCGGGACCTTGCGCCGGATGCGCTGCTGCGGGCGGTTGCGGTCAAGGTCATCGACAAAATAAATCCCGACCGGGAACCCGGGGCCGTTGACCCTGCAAAAGTCGCGATTTTGGTCGAAACCGATATCGCGCCGCTGTTCGATTTCATCCACATGACCCGGCTCGCGATGGCGCGCAACTGGCACCTGGCGACAGCGGAACAGCAGAAGGTACTCACCGAGGAATTCAAGACGCTGCTGGTGCGGACCTATTCCACTGCGCTTGCGCAATATCGCGACGAAGTCGTCGAATTCAAGCCTCTGCGCGCGGCGCACATGGCTACCGACGTCATGGTCAGGTCGGAGGTCAGGCAGGCGGGCAAAGTACGGCTGACCCTGGACTACGAAATGGAGAAAACGCCGGCCGGCTGGAAGATCTACGACGTCAAGGTTGCGGGCGTGCGCCTGATTACGACCTATCGCGAGGTATTCGCCGAAAAGGTTCGCGACGGCGGCATCGACAACCTGATCAGATTTCTCGTCGCCAGGAACCAGGATGGCGGCTCGAAATTCAACACCGTCAAGTCTTCGTTCTGGGAAAAATCCCGGCTTGTGCACGCGATCTTCCAGAGCATATTCCAAAGAGGGCAGTAGTAGAGGATCCGCTTGATACCAGCGGTCGATTTGCGCCCGGTCCGGGCGCTAACACGCAGCGTGCCACCGTCGGACGCGGGCTGCTTGCGTGAGCTTCAACACTGTCTGTTGCCGTCCGGGCAAGGGACCGAGGAAATCATATGCTTAAGTTCAAGAAAAAGATGAGTTCGGCACTGCTGCTGACATTGGCGCTGGCCGCACCGGCCGCGCCGGCGCAGGAAGTCGCGCCCAACGTACTGTTGCAGTCGACGACGCTGGAGGTAATCGCGGCAATGAAAAGGGAGCGAAACCTCGAAGCCGGGCGGCCGTCGCAAGTCGCCAGCCTGGTCGAAACCAAGGTTCTGCCGCTGTTCGATTTTCCGCGCATGACCCAGATGGCCGTCGCGCGCAACTGGCGCGTCGCCACGCCTGAACAGCAGGCGGAGCTCACTGCGGAATTCAGGATTCTGCTGGTGCGCACCTATTCGACTGCGCTGTCGAGCTATCGCGACCAGACGATCGAATTCAGAAGCATGCGTTCGACACCCGCCGATACCGAGGTTACGGTCAAAACCGTGGTGAAGCAATCCGGAACCGAGCCGATTGCCATGAACTACGATATGGTGAAAACACCGGCCGGATGGAAAGTCTTCGACATCACGGTCGCGGGAATCAGCCTGGTCACGACTTACCGCGACTCGTTTTCCGCATCGGTACGCGACGGCGGCGTGGACGGCCTGATCAAGGCGCTGGCGGACAAGAACCGCCAGCTCGGGTCGCGTTCCGCGGCGCCCAGCAGCTAGGAAGTTATTTCAAAATTACCTGTCATTCCGAAGCCGTCGGCTGAGGAATCTGCTTCTTGCCTGAATCAAAAAGCAGATTCCTCGCTGCGCTCGGAATGACAATTTCTTGATATCTCAATTCTGAAATACGCCCTAATAGCCTGGGGGACTTGCGCTACGCGCAGACAGAACGCGCTGCGACAGCTCAAAAAAAAGACAGGCAAGCCTGTCTTTTTTTTGAAACTGTAGCGCGGACTACTTGGCGGCAGCGGCTTTCACTTCGGCGTCGCCTTCGGCTTTGACGGCTGCGGTGTCGGCTTTGGCCGACGCTTTTTCCGCCCTCGCCTCGGCTTTCACTTTCGCGCCCTTGACATCGGCCGCAGCCAACTTCTTGGCGGCTTTGACATCGGCTGCAGTTTTGATTTTTGCGGCCTTGGCTTCGGCTTTGGCGGCTTTCTTGTCGGCGGCAGCCTTGGCTTTTGCGGCTTTGGCATCGGCGGCGGCTGCGGCCTTGGCAGCTTTTGCATCCGCTGCGGCTACTTTGGCATCGGCCTTGGTGTCCACCTTCGCTTCGGATTGGCTCGCTTTCTTATCCGCTTTATCGGCTTTGGCTTCTGCTTTCACTACAGCCGGTGTTGCGGGCGTCGCAGGCGCGGCGGCCTGGGCGAATACGGAGGCGGCAAACAGGGTTGCAGCGAGTGCAGCGATTAATCTTTTCATGGGGTTTCTTTCTAAAAGGGAGGGAAGTACTAAGGCTTACGCATTGAGACTTTGACAGTCTCTGCTGCAATTAACGCTGTGGTCGCCGATCGGTTGACGCAGACCAGGCAATACCGCGCCCGCGTCCATGGCGCCACCCAAGAAAATGCCCGTCCGAATCTCGAACGGGCATGGCTAGGCGAAGCCGCGAATTTTTAATTGCCGTGTTTCTTGCCCTTGCCGCGCTTGCCGTTGTCGTGTTTCCAGCCTTTATGTTTCTTTTCCTTTTTCACTTTGTAGGCCTTGTAGCTCTTGTCGTGTTCCCAGTGGCCCACGGTGCGGTAGTAGCCGTTGCTGCGCTGATCCCAGCGGTCCGGCTCCCAGCGATAGCCCTCGCGGTGCATGATGGTGCGTCCGCGTACCCACACGTGGCGATCGCCGCTCCAGCCCCAGTAGCCGGGTGCCCAGACATATCCCGGCGCGACGGTCGGCACCACTTCGTACTGCGGCGCGGGCGGTGCGACGCTGATGTTGAAGCTGATCTGCGCGTATGCCGGCGCGGCAAAGATGGCGCCGGCCAGTGAAGCGGACAGCAGTAGATTGCGTATGGTGTGGCTGCGTTTCATGGTTTGATCCTTTGTCTATTGGTACCGTATGCATGCTGGCCCCTAATGCATGCTTTATCGGTGCGCCAGCGTACAGAGCACGCAAAAAAAAGAGCGGATAGTCGTGCCATCGGTCGAAGGCCGGCAATGTGCGTCACATGCAATCCCGCTCGCTGCGTCGCAGGGCGCGGGAGACGGATGGATGAACAGGGCGGCGCGCTTCGATTCTGTTCAATTTCTACGGAGGTACGCATGAAAGTTCGCTCGATGACAATGGTTCGGGGTTTGGCGCTTGCGGGCGCCGTTTCGATTTTGATTGGCGGCTGTGGCAATCGCGAGGAAGTGGCGGCTGCGCCTGTCGCCGAAACGGCGGCTGCGCCTGTCGCCGATACGATGGCTCCGACCGCCAGCACTGCGATGCCGCCGACCGGGACGACGGTCGGTACGGAGATCGACGACAGCGTGATAACCGCGAGAGTGAAGGCGGCGTTGCTCGCCGACGGCGACTCCAAGGGTTTCGAGATCAAGGTGGAAACGCGCAAGGGCCAGGTACAGCTCAGCGGCTACGTCGATACGCAGGCGCGCATCGACAATGCGGTCGCACTCACGAGCAAAGTGGAGGGCGTAACGGACGTCGAAAACGCGATGAGCCTGAAAGTCGGCAATTCGACCGTGGGCAACGCCGTCGATGATGGCATCGTTACCGCCAAGGTCAAGTCCGCATTGCTTGCGGATGCCGATGTCAAGAGTTTCGATATCGCCATCGTAACGCGCAAGGGCGACGTACAACTCAGCGGATTTGTCGACAATCAAGCGCAGATCAATCGCGCAATTGACGTGGCGCGGGGCGTCGAGGGCGTTCAGTTCATCACGAACGAAATGAGCATCAAGAAGTAAGAGCTCATTTCAAAATAGCTTGTCATTCCGAAGCCACAGGCTGAGGAATCTGCTTTTCGTCTGATTCAAAAGCAGATTCCTCGCTGCGCTCGGAATGACAATTTTCGAGTTTTCAATTCTTAAATACGCTGTAAGTAGCAGGGGGCCGTTGCAGCATCGCCGCAACGGCCTCTGTTTTCATGCAGCGGATTACGCGGCCCCGTGTATATCCTTGACAATTTCGTAGCACGAACAACAGGCGGCCTCCAGGCCTGTTCGGTCGAGAATCGTGATGTTGCCGCGGCTGTAGCTTATCAGTGCGTTTTTCTGCAGCGCGCGCGCCGCCTTGGTGACGCCGACGCGGCGTACACCCAGCATTTGCGACAGAAATTCCTGGGTGAGCTGGAAAGGATTGGTCAGCATGCGATCGTGGGTCATCAACAGCCAGCGGGCCAGGCGCGCTTCCACTACGTGAAAGCGGTTGCAGGCCGCCGTTTGGGTAATCTGCGCCATCAGAGCATAGGTGTAGTGGTGCAACTGGCGTTGCAGCGCGTGGCTTTCGCGGAACGCCCGGAGAAATGGTGCCGCTTTCATGCGCATGGCCGTGCCGCTACCCTGCACCAGTGCGCGCACCGGCGACAGGCTGATTTCCAGCGCCAGCGGAACGCCGACCATGCCTTCGCGCCCGACCAGGCCGACCTCTAGGGCGTGATGCCTGTCGACCAGGGTCAGCAGGGACACGACCGAGTCATTCGGAAAGTAGACGTAAGCTATCTTCTCGCCGGGCTCATACAACACTTCACCGTAGACCAATTCGACCCGCTGCATCTGATCGATAAAGTCTTGGCGCTCTTTGCGCGGCAGGGTGGCGAGGAGCCGGTTTGCCGCGGGAATCGGTTTTGCTTCAGGCACAGCTGCCCCCAGATTGGTCGCATAGCAGTGGGCATCCGTATCGGAACGCGCCACGGGCGGAACACGGAGGTGCAGAGATCCAAATCCGATGTCGAATATCGTCATCAAATGCCTCGCATTGCCGGACTGCGTACAACGCTGAGCAAAGATCAACGGCGGCGCGATACGGCGCAAAGACCTGATATTGGCAAGACTACGGCAAAAAAACCGCGATGTATGTACGCCGGCGTACAGAGGCTGGCAGTCTCGAAGGCCAAAATGGCGACCATGCGCGTAGAGGAGAACGTTTCTCTGTCGTGGACGCAGGATGGCACAGCAGACCGGGCATTTCCCCGGACTGTGAAATCTGAAACCAAATCACTGAGGGAATCCCAAAATGCTCTATACCATCGCAGTCGTGCTGATCATCCTGTGGCTGCTGGGACTGGTCACCTCCACCACCATGGGCGGATTCGTCCATGTGCTCCTGGTCATCGCCATCGTGGTCATCCTGCTCCGGGTTATCAGCGGGCGCAAGCCGATTTGAACGAACCGCGGGGCTATGCAGGTGATGTTTGCGCCTGCACTGCCGCGTAGCGCCCGCGACGGCGGCGTCATTGCCGACTCAGGCAGCTTGGTTCTTTAGGTAATTGAGCGGCCCGCCGCGAAACGGCGCGAAGCCGGTGCCGAATATCAGGCCGGCATCGGCGAGATCGGCATCGGCGACGATGCCTTCGGCCACTGCCGCCTGCGCTTCCTCGAGATACGGTGCGATCAGGCGTTCAATCAGCGCTTCGGACACTTCGCCGGGCGCGCCCTTCACCGCTTTGCCCGCGCGCCACTCGTAGTAACCGCGACCGCTTTTCTTGCCCAGGTTCCCGGCTGCCACCAGTTGCTCCAGCTTCTTCGGTACTGTCACCGCGCGGCCGGCCGCTGCGCCCGCCGCAGCGAGGCTTTTTCCCGCGGCAATGCAAATGTCCAGTCCCACGGTGTCGGCGAGTTCGATCGGACCCATGGGCATGCCGAAGCGGGTGGCGGCGGCATCCACGGTTTCTGCGCTCAAGCCTTCGTCCACCATGGTGAAGGCCTGATTGAGATAGGAGCCGAGCACGCGATTGACCAGGAAGCCGGGTGAGTCCCCGACCGGCAGCGGCAGTTTATCGATTTGCCTGGCGAACGCCGCCGCCTGACTTGCAATTGTCGGATCGGTGTTCGCGCCGGCGACAACTTCGACCAGCATCATCTGCGCCACGGGGTTGAAGAAATGGATGCCGACCAGCCGGCCGGGTCGCGCGAGCACCGTGCCGATGTCGGCGAGCCTGAGGCTGGACGTGTTGCTGGCGAGGATCGCGTCGGGTCGGGCATTCTTTTCCAGTGCCGCGAACAGTTCGCGCTTGGCTTCCAGGTTCTCGAATATCGCCTCGATGATCAAGTCCGCTTTTCTTACGCCGTCTCCCGCAGTATCGGGCACCAGCCGGTCCATGGCATCGCGGATGCGCGCCTTGTCGCGCAGCCGCCGCTTGAACAGTTTCGCCGCGCGCTGCATCGCAGGCGCGAGGCGCTCCGCATTCTGGTCCTGCAGCGTGACGCGCATGCCGCGCAGCGCACACAGTGCGGCGATATCGCCGCCCATCACGCCGGCGCCGATCACGTGCACCTGCTTCGCCGTGAAATCACTCGTCTTGCCCAGCGCCTTCATTCTTTCCTGCAGGAAGTAAATCCGTATCAGGTTTCTTACCGTCTCGCCCTGCATCAGCGCGGCCGGCGAGGCCGGATCGTCCAACGGCGGCGCGAACGGATCGCCGTCGTAGCGCGCCCACAGATCGAGAATCACATAGGGGGCCGGGTAGTGCGCGCGCGCGGCGCGCCTGGCCACTTGCTTTTTCGCCATCGACGCGACGATGGACTTCAGCGGCGCGCTGTTCATCAGGCGCTGTGCGAGCGGCGGTCGGTGCGGCGGCCGCGCTTCGAGCGCGGTCATGCGCGCGGCGTTTTCCAGCACGCGCAGCGGCACGCAGGCGTCGACCAGACCGATGCGTTTCGCCTTGCGCGCATCCACGCTCCTGCCGCTGAGCAGCATGTCCAGCGCCGCAGTCGGGCCGACGAGCTTGGGCAGGTATTTGATGCCGCCCCAGGCGGGCAGGATCCCCAGCATCACCTCGGGCAGGGCGAAGCGCGTTTTCGGATCGTCCAGCGCCACGCGGTAACGGCAGGCGAGCGCGAGCTCCACGCCGCCGCCCATGCAAAAGCCGTTCACCATGGCCACCGTGGGGAAGGGCAGTGCGGCGACCGTGTGAAACATGTCCCAGCCGCGGCGAATGATGGCCATGCCGTCCTCCACGCTTTGCGCCGCGGCGAAGTCCTTGATGTCGGCGCCGGCGATGTAGCCCGACTTTTTTCCCGAGCAGAAAATCAGGCCGCGCGGCTTCGCCGCTGTAATCTCCTGCAGGATCGCGACCAGTTCGGCGACCGCGTCGGCGGAGAAGGTGTTGGTGGATTCGCCGGCCTTGTCGAAGGTCAGCCAGACGAGATGGTCCTTGTCGCTCGCGTAGCGCCAATGCTTGTAGTTTGCGCTCATACGGTTTCCACCAGCATCGCGCCGCCCTGGCCGCCGCCTATGCAGATCGCGGCGATGCCTCGCCGCGCTTGCGATCCGGCGAGGGTGTCGCGGCGCAATACCTGCAGCAAATGCAGCACGATGCGCGCGCCGGAAGAACCCACGGGATGACCCAGCGCAATCGCGCCGCCATCGACGTTGAGTTTGTCCTCATCGAGCGCGCCCAGCGGCGCATCCAACCCGAGTTGCGCTTTGCAGTAGGCGGCATCTTTCCATGCCGCGATGCAGCCCAGGACCTGCGCAGCGAAGGCTTCGTTGATTTCCCAGGCGTCGAGATCGTTCAGGCCGAGGCCGTGGCGCTGAAGTATCGGCGTGGCGGCATGCACCGGGCCCAGACCCATCTGCGCCGGATCGAGCCCTGCCCATTCGGAATCGACGATGCGCCCTAGGGGAGTGAGACCATGCTGCGCGACGGCTTCCTCGGAGGCGAGGATCAGCCAGGCTGCGCCGTCGGTGATCTGCGAGGAATTGCCCGGCGTGATGTTGCCGTACTTGCGGTCGAAAAAAGGTTTCAGCTTGGCCAGGTTTTCCATGCTGGAGTCGCGGCGCACGCCGTCATCCTGCGCGTAGAGCCTGCCTTCCGCGTCGTAAACCGGCACCACCTCCTCGAGTCCGCCTTGGTCTTGCGCGCGCACGACGCGCTGGTGGCTGCGCACCGAAAACGCGTCCATTTCGGCGCGACTGATGCCGAAGCGCTGGGCGAGGTTCTCGGCGGTCTGGCCCATGAGCAAACCGACATAGGGGTCGGTCAGGCCTTTCATGATGGCGATCACCGGTGCGAAATAACTGAGCTTCAGCTTGGTGAGCAGCGCCGCTTTCTGACCCAGGCTTCTGGCGGCATAGAAACCCGACAGCCACAACACCATGGCGTCGGACAGGAGCAGCGGCGCGCGCGACAGCGCGTCGACGCCACCGGCGAGCACCAGGTTCGCGCGTCCGGCCTGAATGTTGACCATGGCGGAATCCAGCGCCTGCATGCCGGAGGCGCAATTGCGCATCACCGTCCATCCCGGCACTTTGTCGCCGCAGCCCAGGCGCAGCGCCACCACGCGCCCGACGTTGACTTCGTCCGGGCTGGGCGAGGCGCAGCCGAGGATGACTTCGTCGAGCTCATCGGGCGCGAACGCCTGCCGTGCCAGCAGGGTCTTGCCCGCGGCCACCGCCAGGTCGCCCGCAGAAAAAGGCCCCGGCTTGTTGCGCGCTTTCAGAAACGGCGTGCGCGCGCCGTCGATGATGTAGACCGTCTTAGAGGCCATATCAGAACTCCCTGTCATTCCGAGGCCGAGGGCCGAGGAATCTGCTTTTTGTTCGATTTAGAAGCAGATTCCTCGCTGCGCTCGGAATGACAATATTGGCATGGTGATTCTCTAATGTACCCTTAACCATGGCGGCTCCAAAAATATGCCGCGCACCGCATGCTCAGGCGGCGGCCTTGTGCGCTGTCTCCTGTGCGGCCGCTTGTTCGAGTTCCGCCCGGCCGAAATCCTGCGGGAAATCGTCGACGCGGATTACTTCGTCGCGCAGCCTGGTGGTACGTTGCAAATGCGCGTGCTCTTCGGACGTGATGATGCCCGCCGCCAGTGCCGCGCGTTCCAGTTCATCCTGGGTGTCGCCGGCAATGGCGCCGCTCTTTTGCGCGCTGCGTATTTTTGCGTCCATGGGCTCGGCCGCCATGGTCGCGTTCATTGCCGCTTCCAGACAGCCGATCGGGTCGTCTTCGGATTGCGGCAGATACATGCCGGCGGTGAGCCGGTCGCGCGTGGCGCTCGGTTCGATCAGCAGACGCGCGACCTTGTGCCCGAGCTTGTCCGAAGGGTGCTGGAACGGTCGGCCGATCGGATAGACCAGCCGCCACAACACCGTGGCGATCAGCTTGTTGGGGAAGTTGGCGATCAATCCGTCCATGGCCAGGCGCGCGCGGTAGAGCGCATCCTGCACCGACCAGTGCAACAGGGGCGCATCCTCGGCTGGCCGGCCTTCGTCTTCAAAGCGCTTGAGCGCGCAGGAGGACAGGTACAGCAGCGACAGGATATCGCCCAGGCGCGCCGAGATTTTTTCCTTGCGCTTGAGTTCGCCGCCCAGGAACAGCATGCAGAAGTCCGCGAGCATGGCGAAGTCGGTAGCGAGCCGCGTGAGCTTCTGATAATGGCGTCGTGTCTCGGCCCCGGCCGGCACGCGCACGAAACGCGCGCCGCTCAAGCCCAGCACGAGGGCGCGCACCGCCATCGACAGGGTGAAGCCGATATGGCCGAACAGCGCCGCGTCGAAATCGCGCGAGGCCTTGTTCGCATCCGGCTCGCGCGTGGCCGCCATTTCCTTGAGCACGTAGGGGTGGCAGCGGATTGCGCCCTGGCCGAAGATGATCAGGCTGCGCGTGAGGATATTGGCGCCTTCGACGGTGATCGCCACCGGAATCTGCTGGTAGGCGCGGCCCATGAAATTGTTCGGGCCCAGGCAGATGCCCTTGCCGCCGAGTATGTCCATGGCGTCGTTCACTGCAATACGCGCGCGTTCGGTGACGTGGTACTTGACGATGGCCGAGGGCACCGAGGGTTTCTCGCCGAGGTCGACGGCGCCGGCGGTCATCATGCGCGCGGCATCCATCATGTACAGATTGCCGCCGATGCGCGCCAGCGGCTCTTCGATGCCTTCGAACTTGCCGATCGCGGTCTTGAACTGGTTGCGCACGCGCGCATAGGCGCCGGTGGCGCGCGCTGCGACCTTGGCCATGCCGACGTTCGACGAAGGCAGCGAGATCGAGCGGCCTGCAGCAAGACACTCCATGAGCATGCGCCAGCCCTGGCCGGCCATGCCCGGCCCGCCGATGATCCAGTCGATCGGCATGAACACGTCCTTGCCGGAATTCGGGCCGTTCTGGAACACGGCATTGAGCGGGAAATGGCGCCGGCCGATGTTGACCCCGGGGGTGTCCGCGGGCACCAGCGCGCAGGTGATGCCCAGGTCCTCTTCTTCGCCCAGCAGGTGCTCGGGATCGCGCAGGCGGAAGGCGAGACCCAGCACGGTGCAGATCGGGCCGAGGGTGATGTAGCGCTTGTCCCAGGTGAGCCGCATGCCCAGCACTTCCTTGCCCTGCCACTGGCCTTTGCAGACGATGCCGACATCGGGAATGGAGGCTGCATCCGAGCCCGCATGCGGATTGGTGAGTGCAAACGCGGGGATGTCCAGGCCCTTCGCCAGTCGCGGCAGGTAGTGATTCTTCTGTTCGTCGGTGCCGTAATGCATCAGGAGTTCCGCCGGGCCCAGCGAATTGGGCACCATCACGGACACTGCGGCGGCGCTGGAGCGCGTGGACAGTTTCTGGATCACCTGCGAGTGCAGGCTCGCCGAGAAGCCCTTGCCGCCGTATTGCTTCGGGATGATCATGCCCAGAAAGCCATGGTCCTTGACGAACTGCCAGGCCTCGGGCGACAGGTCCTGATGCACCTGGGTACTTTCCCAATCGTTTGCCAGCGCGCACAAGCGCTCGGTTTCGTTATCGAGAAACGACTGTTCCTCCGGCGTGAGCGTCGGTTTGGGAAATGCGAGCAGGCGTTTCCAGTCCGGCGTGCCGGAAAAAAGGTCCGCATCCCACCACACCGTACCGGCGTCGATCGCCTCGCGCTCGGTCTGCGACATGGCCGGCAGAATGCGCTTGAACAAAGCCAGCATCGGATCGCCGATCAGGCGCCGGCGCAGAGCGCCTGGATTGAGAACGAGGGCCAGGGCGATGAACACCACCGCCAGAGCGATATCGGCGCTGCGGGGAAAGCCGCCGGCCAGGCCGGCAAACCAGACCAGGAACGCTCCTACACTCCACAGCCATGCCGGCGCGCGCAGGTAGGCGAGAACGAGAAACAGGAAGAGCAGGGTAAGCAGAAAACCGGTCATGATCGAATCTCCTCTGCGGCGCCTGGTTTGATCAGTCTGATCCTGCCGGGCAGGGGGTCCGGACGGCGGGTCGGGAAGCTATCGGGAGGGCGTTACACCCCCTCATATTCCCCCAAGTCAGGGGACCGTTCGGTGATTCCGAAATGGCCTCTCGGAAGCAACGATTCTAGGATGGGTTTTGCGGCGCCTGCTGTCAAGCGGTCGATTGCGCGCGGATGGACTCCCTGTGCGAAAATGGCGCCCTTGCCGCGGCCGGGCGGCGTTTGACGCCGCGTGACCCGGCAAGCAACCCGACACTGATCCTTCCCCCATTCCGATATGGCACATGGACGCCGCGCCGCTTCCTACGTAGATCCCGGGCCGCAAGCGCCGGGCGCGCCGCGCAACGAATGGCGCGCGGTCGGCATGCTGCTGCCTTATCTGTGGGAATACAAATGGCGGGTTCTGATCGCGCTCGTGTTCCTCGCCTCCGCCAAGGTAGCGAACGTCGGCGTGCCCCTGGTGCTGAAATCGGTCGTAGACGCGCTCACGCCCGAACAGCAGGTGCTGGCGCTGCCTTTGGCGCTGCTCGTAGCCTATGGCGCGCTGCGTCTGTCGACCGTGCTGTTCGCGGAGTTGCGCGATGTCGTGTTCGTGCGCGTGACCCAGCGCGCCATCCGCCGCGTCGCGCTGACGGTGTTCCGCCATTTGCACAGCCTGAGTCTGCGCTTCCACCTGGAGCGACAGACCGGCGGCGTGTCGCGCGACATCGAACGCGGTACCCGCGGCATTTCCACCCTGCTTTCGTTCATGCTGTTTTCCATCATCCCGGTGATCCTGGAATTCAGTCTGGTGGCGGTGGTGCTGCTGACGCGCTTCGACTGGCGTTTTGCAGCGATCACCTTCATTGCCGTCGCGATCTACATCGTGGTTACGTTCAGCGTCACCGAATGGCGCATGGGGATCCGCCGGCAGTTGAACGAGCTCGATTCAACCGCCAATACCCGCGCCGTCGACAGCCTGATCAATTACGAGACGGTGAAGTATTTCAACAACGAAGAGTACGAAGCGCGGCGCTACGACGAAAATCTCCGGAACTACGAGTCAGCCGCGGTAACAAACGAAGTTTCGCTGGGACTGCTCAATGTCGGACAGAGCAGTGTCATCGCGGTTGCCGTGACCCTGCTGATGATCCTTGCGGCCGAGGGCGTGGTCAACAAGACGCTGACGCTGGGCGACCTGGTGCTGATCAACGGCCTGTTAATCCAGCTTTATATCCCGCTGAATTTTCTGGGCATGGTTTATCGCGAGATCAAGCAGGCGCTGATCGACACCGACAGAATGTTCCGGCTGCTGGAGCAAAACCGCGAAATCGAGGACCGTCCGGGGGCTGCATCGATGGTGGCGGGCAGCGCGTCCATCCGTTTCGAGCACGTGGATTTCTCCTACGATCCCAAGCGCCAGATCCTGTTCGACGTGTCGTTCGACGTTCCCGCCGGCAGCAAGGTAGCCGTAGTGGGGCATTCGGGTGCCGGCAAATCCACCCTGGCGCGGCTGCTATACCGCTTCTACGACGTCGGCGGCGGCGCGATCCTTATCAACGGCAGCGACATCCGCGCCTTGAAACAGGGCAGCCTGCGCGGCGCGATCGGCATCGTGCCCCAGGATACGGTGCTGTTCAACGACACGATCTACTACAACATTCAATACGGCCGGCCCGACGCGACGCGCGAGGAGGTCATCGAGGCGGCGCGCACGGCGCATATCCACGATTTTGTCGAAAGCCTTCCGGACAAATACGAGACGCGGGTGGGCGAGCGCGGCCTGAAGCTCTCGGGCGGGGAGAAGCAGCGCGTCGCCATCGCGCGCGCCATCCTCAAGAATCCCTCGATACTGATTTTTGACGAGGCAACCTCTGCGCTGGACTCCGAAACGGAAAAGTCGATTCAGGAGGAACTCACGCGCATCGCGCAGGGACATACCACGCTGGTGGTCGCGCACCGCCTGTCTACGGTCATGGACGCAGACCAGATCCTCGTGCTCGATGCGGGGCGCATCATCGAGCGCGGCCGGCACCGCGAACTGCTGGATCGCGGTGGCGCCTACGCGCAAATGTGGACGCTGCAGCAGCGGGAGAAGTCGCAGCAGTCGGGTGCGAACGCAACCGTGCGGCCGCCGATCGCGACGGCGCCACATGCGTCGCCTTAGGCTGCGGAAGAAGACGAGGGGATCCCGCCTCCCGTGCGCTCCGATGCCTGGGCAAAGTGAAAGCGCTAAAATGGATGCAGTCCGCTGTTTAAGTTTCGTCGTAGGTTCGGTAAGAATGCGAGGCGATATCTCCCCTCGCTCTCCCCTATAACGGGGCGAAACGAAAAAATATAGGATAGACCCAATACTTTAAGTTTCGCCTTAGGTAATATCGCTATCCCGTTATTTTTGCTTGCCAAATAAGAAGTTGGCCGCTAGACTGCGGCAAAAGCACCATCTGGTGAGGAGGGGAACGTTGCAGACCGTACGCCACATGTTGATTTGTGCAGGCCTGGGTTTGAGCCTCGCGCTCGGCGCCTATTCGGGCCAGGCCGAAGCGCGCCGGGGCGGACACAAGACGGCATCTGCGCCGCACAAGCTGTCCTTGCGCTCTGCTGCAGCGATCGTGCAGGACGCGAATACCGGCGAGATACTCTACGGAAAGAACGCGGGCGCGGTTACGCCGATTGCGTCGATCACCAAGCTCATGACCGCCATGGTGGTGCTGGATGCCGGTCTCGACCTGAATCAGGACATCACCATCTCTAGCGCGGACATGGATTACCTGCGCGGCACGCACTCGCGCCTGAAGCCGGGCGCCAGCTTGAGCCGCGACGAATTGCTGCGACTGGCGTTGATGTCATCCGAAAATCGCGCGGCGGCGGCACTGGGTCGGACCTATCCGGGCGGTTTCGATGCGTTCATTCGCGCGATGAATCACAAGGCGCGGATGCTGGGCATGAACGATTCGCAGTTTGACGACGCAACCGGTCTCTCCAGCGCCAATGTGGCCAGCGCGGCGGACCTGGTGAAACTGGTGCGCGCTGCGCATCGTTACGAACGCATCCGCAGCTACACGACAACGACCGAGCTCGATGTGCAGGTAGCCGGCAGGCAACTCTCTTATCACAACACCAATCGGCTGGTGTCGAACGAACGCTGGAACATCGGACTGTCAAAGACCGGTTTCACCAATGATGCGGGCCGTTGCCTGGTTCTGCAGGCGAAACTCGCCGAGCGCGAGGTGATCATCGTGCTCCTGGACTCCTGGGGCAGGTTGTCTCGTATCGGCGACGCCAACCGCATCAAGGCCTGGCTGGAGGCAAACGCCAGACCGCAAAGTGTCGGCGCGCACAAGGCTGCGCAGGAAGGCAGCACGCCCGCGCCAGGTTGAGGAGCGCTTAGTCTGGCGCTCCCGAGAGTCGGGCGCAGCATCATGACATTTGCCAGGCGTTTTACGAAAACTGTCGAAGAACCGATGGTGCAGCAGCACCGGATCGACGGCGTGGTGCGGTTCTATAATTTTCTGTCCGAGGACGTTTCCTTCCTCGGCGAGGTCCTGGCGGGCCTCTCGAAGCCGCAAAAGACACTCCCCCCGGATTATTTCTACGATGCTCGCGGCCGCGCGCTGTTCGAACAGCTCTGCGAGCAGCCCGAGTACTACTGCGCGCGCGCCGAACTCGCGATCATGCGCGAGCATGCCGCGGCGATGGCGACCTTGCTCGGCCCGGACTGCCAGCTGATCGAATTCGGCGGCGGCTCGGGTGAGAAAAGCCGCATCCTGATCGAGCGACTACGGCCGCTGCTCTATGTGCCTCTGGAACGCACCTTCGAAAGCATGCGGGCGGACGCCACCGGTCTTGCGCAGGCTTTTCCCTGGCTGAATATCAGCGGCGTTTGCGCCGACTACACGAAATCATGGACCATGCCCGAGTTCGTGGGCGTGCCGATCAGGAAAAAGGCCGTGTATCTTCCCGCCTTGGCGATCGGCCAGGTCACGCCGCCCCAGGCTCTCGGACTGTTGCAACTCGTGCGGCGCATGGTCGGCGCGGGCGGCACGCTGCTGGCGGGTGTGGAAATGAAAACAGACAAGCAGGTGCTCGAGGCCGCCTACAACGACGTCGCGGGCGCGACAGCCGCGTTCAATCTCAATTTGCTTGCGCGCATCAACCGTGAACTGGGTGCGGATTTTCAACTGCGGCGCTTCCGCCACAGGGCGCATTACGATGAAAGTCGCGACTTGATCGAAATGAACCTGGAAAGTCTGGCAACGCAACTCGTGCATATCGATGGCGAGCGCATCGCGTTCCGCCAGGGCGAAACGGTACTCACCGGAATCGCCTGCAGCTACAGCGTCGAGCAGTTTCGCGATCTGGCGCAACAAGCCGGCTTTGCGCCGGCGGAGGCGTGGGCCGATCCCGCCGGTTTGTTCAGCGTGCAGGGGATGGTTGCCGTATAGCGCCGCGCGTGGCGCTATAATTGCCGGGAAATTTCAATCCCAATCGTGTTCGAGACGCCACTGGGCGGCCCGGCACTTCAAGGCGAACCATGAAACCGGGCACGACATTCAATCTAGAGGTAAATCCCAAGGTTCCCGAAAGACTCAAGCGTCTGGAGGAACTCGCCAACAACCTGTGGTACAGCTGGGACATCATGCCGACGCGGGCGCTGTTTTCGCGACTCGATCCCGGCTTGTGGAACGCAGTGGGACACAGCCCCAAGGCGCTGCTCAAACGCATCGATCAGCAGCGCCTGAACGACGCGGCCGAGGACAAGCTGTTTCTTGATAATTACCGGCGCGTGCTTTCTGCCTACGACAGCTACCATGGCGAGCAGACGACGCGCGACGCGGCGGAAGTGCCGCTGGCCCAATCCGAACTGGTCGCGTATTTCTGTTTCGAATTCGGTTTCCACGAGAGCCTGCCGATCTACTCGGGTGGCCTCGGCATCCTCGCCGGCGATCATTGCAAGACGGCAAGCGACATGCGCCTGCCCTTCGTCGGCGTCGGTCTGCTCTACCGGCAGGGCTATTTCTCCCAGACCATCGACGGCCAGGGTAACCAGCGGGCGACGCATATCGCCTCGGATTTCGATGACCTGCCGATCACGCCGGTGCAGCGCGACGACGGAACGGATCTCAAGGTCGGGATTGAATTTCCGGGACGCGATGTCAAGGCGAAAGTGTGGCAGGCGAGGGTGGGCTGCGTGAACCTGTACCTGCTCGACACCGATATCGAAGACAACACGGTGCACGATCGCAACATCGCGCACCAGCTCTATGGCGGTGACCGCACCACCCGTATCGAGCAGGAGATCGTGCTCGGCATCGGCGGGGTGCGCGCGCTTGCCGCGATGGGGCTGAAGCCCACGGTGTGGCATATCAACGAAGGGCATGCGGCATTCATGATCCTGGAGCGCTTGCGCTCGAAGATGCGCCTGGGCCTCGATTTCGCGAGCGCGCTCGAGGCGGTTGCGGTGAACACGGCGTTTACAACGCACACGCCGGTGCCTGCGGGGCACGATCATTTTTCCACGCAAATGCTGCTGCATTATTTTCATGGTAGCTGCGAAGAACTCAATATCCCCACCGAGAAACTGCTGGCGCTGGGAATGGAGCCGGGTGCGACCGAATTCAATATGACCACGCTCGCCGTACGCGGCTCGCGTTTCCACAATGGCGTCTCCAAGATCCATGGCGGCGTGTCCGCGAATATTCTGGGAAGCCTGTGGCCGCAGATTCCGCCGCAAGAGAATCCGATCACCGCGATCACCAACGGCGTGCACGTACCGACGTTTCTTTCGCCGGAATGGGCCGACGCGTTCGACCACTTTCTCGGCTACGGTTGGAGCCGCAGACTGGGCGACCAGAGTTGCTGGGACCAGATCAGCGAGGTGCCGGATCATATTTTCTGGAGCACCCGTCAGCACCTGAAGTCGCAACTGCTCCACCTGGTGCGCTACCGCCTGCGCGAACAGAACGCGCGCAATCAGGGCAGCGAAGCGCACCTGGACCGGCTGCTGAGTCTGTGCAATCCGGACAACCCTACCGTGCTGATCATCGGCTTCGGCCGACGCTTCGCTACTTACAAGCGGGCAACCTTGCTGTTCCAGGATCTGAACTGGCTGCGCCAGCTGCTCGGAGATCCGCAGCGTCCGGTGCTGTTCTTGTTCGCCGGCAAAGCACACCCGGCCGATGTGCCGGGACAGGATTTGATCAGGCAGGTGACGCAGGTATCGCAAATGCCCGAATTCGAGGGCAAGATACTGCTGGTCGAAGGCTATGATCTGCGCCTCAGCCGGCGCATGGTTTCCGGCGTGGACGTCTGGCTCAACAACCCGGTCTATCCCCTGGAAGCGTCGGGCACCTCGGGCATGAAGGCGGCGATCAACGGCGTGATCAATCTGTCGGTGCTCGACGGCTGGTGGGGCGAAGGCTACGACGGAACCAACGGCTGGGCGATCAAGCCCTCGGTCGCCGGGACCGACGATGCGAACCGCAACCGCGAGGAAGCGCGCACGCTCTATGAAATTCTGCAGGATCACGTCATTCCGCTTTACTACAAACGCGACAGCAGCGGTTACTCGCCCGAGTGGGTGCAGCTCGCAAAGCGCTCCGTTTCCACCCTCATGCCGCGCTTCAATTCGATGCGCATGCTGGGCGAGTATGTGGGCAAGTGCTATCAGCCGGCGGCGCAGCAGGGGCGGCTCTACGCGGCGAACCAGTTCGAGGTCGCGCGAGCAGTCGCCGCCTGGAAGGAGCGCGTACGCCAGGCGTGGCCGGGGGTGGCGCTGCGGCGGGTCGATGACCCGAAAAAGCGCATCCAGTATGGCGAAAGCGTGCGCATCGAGGTGGCCTTGCGCCTGAACGAATTGAAACCCGAAGACGTCGCGGTGGAACTTCTGCTGCATCGCGCCGGTTCTCAGGGAGGGGACAACAGCGACCGCTGCTTCCGCTTTGTCGCTCAAGGTCCGGAGGCAGGCGGCGAGCACCATTTCGCGCTGGAACTAGCGCCGGAATTGTGCGGCCGCCTGGATTTGCACATACGCGCGTATCCCTGCCATGAGAGCCTGACTCACCCGCTGGAGCTGGGCTTGATGATCTGGGCCTGAGCGTCCAGGCTGCGCCGCTTTAGGCGCGTTCGGCTGTGAGTGCCGTGTAGATCTCGCCGTAGCGGCGCGCGCTCGCATCCCAGCTGAAATCCCGCTTCATGCCGTTGCGCTGCAGCGCGTGCCATGTCGCGCTGTCGCGCCAGGCGCCGGCCGCGCGTTCGATCGCGGCGAGCAGCGCCTGGGCGCCGGGTTCGTGAAAAACGAAGCCGCTGGCGCTGCCGTCGGCGAGCGCATCCGGCGTGCAATCGATCACCGTGTCAGCCAGTCCGCCGGTGGCGCGCACGATGGGGGGCGTTCCGTAGCGCTGGCTGTACATCTGGTTCATGCCGCAGGGCTCGAAACGCGAGGGCATGAGAAAGGCATCGGCGCCGGCTTCTATCAGATGCGCGAGGGACTCGTCGAAACCAATGGTCGCGCTGACGCTTTTGGGGTGACGCTGCGCCAGCGTGACGAAGCCGCGTTCGAGTTCGCCATCGCCGCCGCCGAGCAGGGCCAGTTGCGCGGGCAGCGCCACCAAATGCGGTGCAATCTGCAGCAGCCAGTCCAGTCCTTTTTGTTCGGTGAGCCGGCTAACCACGGCAAACAGCGGCAGCTTGGTCGTAGTCGAAAGCCCGAGTCGTTGTTGTAGCGCGCGCTTGTTGGCCTGCTTGGCATCGAGCGTTTCAGCGCTGTAGCGGCGGGCAATCAATGGGTCGGTCGCGGGATTCCACACGCCGGTATCGATGCCGTTGAGTATGCCGTGGAGCCGCTGCCTGCGTGCGCTGAGCAAACCGTGCAGGCCGAAGCCCAGGGCTTCGTTTTGAATTTCGCCCGCATAGCTGGGACTGACCGTGGTAATCGCGTCGGCAAGCTGCAACCCGGCCTTGAGAAACGATAGCTTGCCGTAATACTCGACGCCTTCCGGTGTGAAACAGTCGGCGGGGAGGCCGAGCGCTGCGACCAGGCCCGGCTCGAATATTCCCTGAAAGCCGAGGTTGTGTACGGTCAACAGCGTCGCGGCGCCCGCAGCTTCGGCATAGCGCAGGTAAGCGGGGGCGAGCCCAGTCTGCCATTCGTTGCAGTGAAGCACATGCGGCCGCCAGTCCAGCGGGCTGGCGCTGCTGCCGAGCAGCGCGGCAATGCGCGAGAGCAGTCCGAAGCGCAGCGCGTTGTCGGGCCAGTCGGTCCCGTTTTCATCCTGATACGGCCCGGCGGGACGGTCGTACATTTCCGGACAGTCGATCAGATACAGCGGCACGCCTGTGGTCGTCTTTCCATTTAGCAGGCGCGCAGCCGGGAAATCCGCCATCGGCGCGAAGCGCGCAATTTCGCGGCAATCCGGCGATTGCGCCAGCACCTGGCGGTAGCCCGGGAGCAGGATCCTGCAATCGACGCCCGCCGCGATGAGCGCCGCCGGAAGAGCAGCGCTGACATCCGCAAGGCCCCCTGTTTTGATCAGCGGGGCGCATTCCGGCGTCGCAAAGAGTACGCGCAATTGCTTGGGTTTGGGTGCGCCGGGGGCGGAAGGAGTCACGAATTCTGGCTGCAGCGCGGCATGAGTGTACGGATCACGCGCCCAATGTTAGCAGGGCTGCGGCCTGCTCACCCAAGTGTCGCAGCACGGATTGCCGTTCGTGTAGTGCTGCCGTTTGACAAATGTCAACGCAAGCGCACTTTCGGCGGCTATGCTGGGTTCGAACATGTCGTTTCAAGCCATAGGAGGCGGATCATGCCGACGACACAAATTCGCACAAAAAAGCGCAAGGCGACTTCGGTGCCGGCTCCCGGCGCCGCGAAGAACAAGATCAAGCCCGCCCCGGGGATATGCATCGGTAACGGCGTCAGCGCCGAGGAACGCGATACGCTGATTGCCCGTGCTGCTTATTTCCGCGCGGAAAAGCGCGGTTTCGCGCCGGGCTGCGAGCTGCAGGATTGGGTCGAGGCTGAAGCGGAGGTTGTGCGCCTGATCGCTGCAGCGTAGCGGCCGTCAACCTTGCGCCGGATGCCGCAAAATTTCGACATATCGCCGATAAAAGAGGGCGCGCGAGTCTGAATGCTCGCCCTGACGCGTTGACCGGGCCCGTCCGGCCCGGCAGGTACGGGGGATACCATGGGTGCAGCCGAGCAGGGTGTCAGGGGGCATATGAGCGGCTTCGATCAGGAAGGCCCGCCGGTCGGCGAGCGCGAGCGGCCACAGCCGGTCGAATTCAGAAACCTTGCCAATGACACGCTGGCCATCGTGTTGGCGGGCGGTCGCGGCTCCCGCCTGGTCGAACTCACGGATTGGCGCGCAAAGCCGGCGGTCCCGTTCGGCGGAAAATTCCGCATTATCGACTTCGCGCTTTCGAATTGCGTCAACTCCGGCATTCGCCGCATCGGCGTATGCACGCAATACAAGGCGCAGAGCCTGATCCGGCACCTGCAGCGCGGCTGGAGTTTTCTGGACGGCCGTTTCGACGAGTTCGTCGAACTGCTGCCGGCGCAGCAGCGCGTCACCGCCGACTGGTACCGCGGCACCGCCGACGCGGTATACCAGAACATTGATATTCTGCGCCGGCACCGCAGGAAATACGTTCTCGTCCTCGCCGGCGATCATGTCTATAAAATGGATTACACGCGCATGCTTGCCGATCACGCGGCGAGCGGTGCGGTCATGACGGTCGCCTGCATCGAAGTGCCGCGCGCCGAAGCGAGCCAGTTCGGCGTGATGACGGTGGACGCAGACCGGCGCGTCAGCGCCTTCGACGAAAAACCGGCGCATCCGGCGCCGATGCCGGGTCATCCGGACAAAGTGCTCGCGAGCATGGGCATCTACGTTTTCGACGAGACATTCCTGTATGACCAGCTGATTCGCGACGCCGAAGACGGCGAATCCAGCCACGATTTCGGCAAGGACCTCATTCCGTGGATGATCCGTACATCTCTGCACGTAAACGCGCACAGTTTTCGCGACAGCTGCGTCAACATGAGCAAGGGCAGGCCGTACTGGCGCGACGCCGGGACGCTCGACGCGTACTGGGAAGCGAACATTGAACTGACGCGCGTGGTGCCGGATCTCAATCTCTACGATGTCAACTGGCCGATCTGGAGCTATCAGGAGCAGCTGCCGCCGGCCAAATTCGTGTTCGACGACGACGAACGCCGCGGCATGGCGGTCGATTCACTGGTATCGGGCGGCTGTATCGTCAGCGGATCGCGGCTGCGCCGTTCGGTTTTGTTTTCCAATGTGCACGTGCAGGACTACTGCGATATCGAGGATAGCGTGATCCTGCCGAACGTCGAAATAGGCAGGCATGTGACTCTGCGGCGTGCGGTCGTGGACAAGTATTGCCGGCTGCCCGACGGCTTGACCGCGGGTGTCGATCCAGAAGAGGATCGCAAGCGCTTTCACGTCACCGAGCGCGGCGTGACGGTGATCGTTCCCGAAAGCCTGGGTCAGCGCGTGCATCACCTGCGTTAGCCGGGCGCGGGCTGCGCGGCATGATTTTGAACGTGTCGCCGTAGCCGCGGTTGCACAGGAAGTTCGACTTGATGCCGGTTCCGGCGAAGAACTCGGCGTCCACCTTGGCCTTGTTGAATCCGGACATCGGCCTGCCGTCCATGCAGATGGCCACGATATTAATAATTCACTTTCGGTATATAATATATCTATCTGTTTTATAACAACTTATAAATTTATAAATTGCCAGCAGAAACGCTTTTAAGCCTTTGTCTCAATTGGAGAAATCTTAAATATAGCCCTTGACTTGAGCGATTAACCTCTCTAAAGTGGGAAATAGTAGCTTTTAGTGGGAAATTATGGGATTTCCTGCTGAAGTCGCTCACACAAGAAAAGGGGAGAGAATGTTTCAGGGTGCGGCAGCCTTAAGCTTGGACGCCAAAGGACGCCTTACCGTTCCGTCGCGCCATCGCGACGCCCTGCTCGAAAACGACTCCCCTCCAAATCTCGTCGTCACCGCCCACCCCGACGGTTGCCTGCTGCTCTACCCCGCAAAGGCATGGGCGCCGATACGCGCGCGCGTCATGGGTTTTCCGGCGCTCGATTCCCGCTTCTCCGTCTGGAAGCGGCTGCTCGTGGGCTTCGCCGAGGAAGTCGAAATCGACGCCGCCTGGCGCGTCTTGATTTCTCCGGAGTTGCGCAACTTCGCCAAGCTGGACAAGCCGGTGATGCTGGTCGGGCAGGGCAGCCATTTCGAGATCTGGAGCAAGGACACCTGGGAAAAGCAATTGCAGCAGCTGACGGCGCAAACCGAGCTGCCGCCGGGGATGGAAGATTTTGCTCTGTGACCGCTATAGCCGATGAGGAAGCTTTCGCGACTGCCGGGCGCGACGCGCACACGACGGTGTTGCTGCAGGAGGCGGTCGATGCGCTGGCGATACATGCGGATTCAGGGCGTGCGGAGGGTGCCTATGTCGATGCGACCTTTGGCCGCGGCGGACACAGCCGTCTCATCCTCGAACGGCTGGGCCCGAGCGGGCGGCTGATAGCGCTCGACAAGGATCCGCAGGCGGTCGAGGCTGCAAAAGGAATAAGCGATGCTCGCTTCAGCGTAGTGCACGCGAGCTTCGTGGAACTGGCCAGCGTGCTCGAGCGCGCCGGCCAAGAGGGTGTGGATGGGGTGCTGCTCGATCTGGGCGTGTCTTCGCCGCAGCTCGACGACGCCGCGCGCGGCTTCAGCTTTCGCCGCGACGGCCCGCTCGATATGCGCATGGACACGAGCCGGGGGCAAACCGCTGCACAGTGGATGGAAACGGCCAGTGAAGCCGAGATCAGGGAGGTAATCCGCGATTATGGTGAAGAACGGTTTGCTAAACAGATTGCAAAGGCGATTGTTGCTGCTAGGCAGCGAGGGCCAGTTGTCAGCACAGGGCAACTTGCCGCTATCGTGGGTGCGGCCGTCCGCACGCGGGAAAAAAACAAGGACCCGGCGACGCGCACCTTCCAGGCTATACGGATTTACCTCAATCAGGAGCTTGCGCACTTGTCGTTAGCCCTGCCGCAAATACTCGATCTGCTGAGACCGGGCGCGCGCCTCGCGGTGATCAGCTTCCACTCGCTCGAAGACCGTATCGTCAAGATTTTCATGCGCAATGCCGCGCGCGCCGATGTGCCCGTGCGCCTGCCCCTGCGCGAGCGCGAACTGCCGCAATCCAAGCTGCGCCTGATCGGCAAGCCAGTGCGGGCTTCAGCGCAGGAGATCGCATCCAACCCGCGCGCGCGCAGCGCGACCCTGCGCGTGGCCGAGCGCACCGGGGTTTGAATTGGCTCGGATCAATCTTGTTCTACTCGTGCTGCTCACCGCTTGCGCGCTCGGCCTGGTGACCTCGCAGCACAAGGCGAGAAAGTTGTTTTCCGCTCTCGAGCGCGAGCAGGAACACGCCAAGCAACTCGATGTCGAGTGGGGGCAGCTGCAGCTCGAACAAAGCACCTGGGCGATGCATGCGCGGGTGGAGAAGATCGCGCGTAGCCGCCTGCATATGCGTGTGCCGGATGCGCAGCACACCCAGGTGGTGGTGCGCGCGGCGGCGGAGGCGGCACGATGAACTACGCCGCCAGTCCGGTGCTGGCACTGCATTTGCCGCTGTGGCGCTCGCGCATGCTGCTGGTGCTGATTGCGAGCGGCTTCCTCGTGCTCGCCGGCCGGGCCGTCTACCTGCAGGGACTGAACAACGATTTCCTGCAGCAAAAGGGCCAGTCGCGCTACAGCCGTGTGCTGGATATCAGCGCCAATCGCGGCAAGATAACCGACCGCCACGGCGAGGCGCTCGCGATCAGCACGCCGGTCAAGTCCGTATGGGCGATCCCGGAAGAACTGCAATATTCCACGCAGCAGCGCACCAACCTTGCCGCGCTGCTCGAGATTCCCCCGCGCGAACTCGACAAGCGCCTCAACGATGCGTCGGGGTTCGTCTATCTCAAGCGCCAGATTCCGCCCGAGGTCGCGCAGCGCGTGAGCGAACTGCGCATATCGGGACTTTTCCAGAATCGCGAATACCGCCGCTATTACCCCGGCGGCGAGGTGATGGCGCAGGTGCTGGGCTTTACCGGCGCCGACGATGCAGGGCAGGAAGGCATCGAACTCGCCTATCAGTCCACGCTTGCGGGGAAATCCGGCAGCCGTCGCGTCATCAAGGACCGCCTGGGACAGATTGTCGAGGACACGGAGTCGATCCGCGAGGCACAAAACGGCCAGGACCTGGCGCTGGCTCTGGATTCCAGAGTGCAGAATCTCGCGTTTTCGCAGTTAAAACTCGCAGTGGACAAAGCCAAGGCCAAGGCAGGGGCGATCGTGGTGCTGGACGCCAAGACCGGCGAGGTGCTGGCGCTTGCCAACCTGCCGACTTACAACCCCAACAACCGCAGCCGTCTGTCGGGCGCACAACTGCGCAACCGGGCCATCACCGATACCTTCGAACCGGGCTCCACCCTCAAGCCCTTCACCGTGGCCGTGGCCATCGAGCAGGGGAAAGTCACGCCGGGTTCCGTCATTGGCACCGCGAGCGGCAGTTTCTCCATCGGCAGGGCGACCATTCATGACGCGCACCACTTCGGCAACATGACCGTGGCCCAGGTGATTCAGCGCTCGAGCAACGTCGGCGCGGCGAAAATTGCACTCGGCCTGCCGGCCGAGGCGATGTGGAACATGTTTGACCAGGTCGGCTTCGGCAGCGCACCGCGCCTGGGCTTTCCGGGTGAGGCCGGCGGCAGGCTGCGCGCGTACGAGCGCTGGCGACCGATCGAACAGGCCACCATGGCCTACGGCCACGGCATCTCCGTTTCCCTGCTGCAACTGGCGCGCGCCTATACCATTTTTGCCCACGACGGAGAGCTGATGCCCTTGTCGCTGCTGCGGGTCGATGCGCCGCCCGCGGGAAAACGGGTCATCTCGGTCGCTACGGCACGCAAGCTGCGCGACATGCTGGAAATGGCCGTTCAGCCCGATGGCACCGCGCCCAGGGCGCGCGTGATGGGCTATCGCGTGGCGGGCAAGACCGGCACCGCGCACAAGGAAGAAAACGGAACCTACGCCCAGCACAAGTACGTCTCCTCGTTTGTCGGCCTTGCGCCGGCTTCCGATCCGAGGCTGGTGATCGCGGTAATGCTCGATGAACCTTCCGCGGGCCAGGGCCAGTACTACGGTGGAGTCGTCGCAGCGCCGGTGTTTTCCGCAGTGATGGGCGGCGCGCTGCGCATGCTGGGCGTGCCCCCGGACACCCCGCTCAAACCGCTGGAACTGCCGCCCGAGGGTTCCGAGATCAAGGAGAGTGTTTGAAATGGACCGGGCGGCGCCTATCGCATGTTCTTCGCGAGCAAGGCCGTGAACAAGACGGCCATTGACATGCTCGGCCAGCTGCGGCAACAAGGCGCGCGCACGGACGGCATCAGCGCGGACAGCCGCGAACTGCGCAGCGGGGAAGTTTTTGCCGCCTATCCGGGTGTGCGCACCGACGGCAGGAACTACATCGCCGATGCGCTCGCACGCGGCGCGGGTGCGGTGCTGTGGGAGCGCGACGGATTTACCTGGAACCCTGAATGGCGTGTGCCCAATATCGCGGTCGACGGCTTGCGTGCGCTGAGCGGGTATGTTGCGAGCGAGATCTACGGCCATCCTTCGGAGAAACTTTGGCTGGCAGGGGTGACGGGTACCAACGGCAAGACCTCCTGCGTGCAATGGATCGCGCAGGCGTTCAGCGCGCTGGGACGCAAGACCGCGGTAATCGGAACCCTAGGCAGCGGTTTTACGGCCACAGAGCGCGAGTCGGCCACCGGACTCGTGCCCGCGCGCAATACCACGCCCGACGCGATTCAGCTGCACCGACGCCTGGCCGAGTTGCTCGAGGAGGGGGCGCAGGGTGTGGCGATGGAAGTTTCCTCCATCGGCCTGGACCAGGGGCGGGTCAATGGCGCGCAGTTCGACGTGGCGCTGTTTACGAATCTGTCGCGCGACCACCTGGACTATCACGGCGACATGGAGCGCTACGCCGCGGCAAAGACCCAATTGTTCGATGTGCCGGGACTCTCCGGCGCGGTGCTCAACATGGACGATGTGCTCGGCGTGCGCATTGCGCAAAAGCTTGCCGGGGGTAACCTGGCATGCGCCGGCTACAGCATTCACGCGGGCGCCGCCAGCGCAGCCGGGCTCAAGTATTTTCTCGAGGCAGAGAACATCCGTTTGACCGAGGAAGGCCTCGCATTTGGATTGCTCAGCACCTGGGGCCGGGCGGAAGTGAGAAGCGGATTGTTCGGCCGATTCAACGTTTCCAATCTGCTCGGCGTGCTTGGTGTGCTGCTCGGGGCCGGGGTCGCGCTCGAAACGGCCGTGGGGGCAATTGCGGGACTCAGTCAGCCGCCCGGACGCATGCAGCGCCTGGGTGGTGCGGGCAAGCCGTTCGCCGTAATCGACTATGCCCACAGCCCGGACGCGCTGGAAGTGGCGCTATCGGGTCTGCGGCCGCTCGCCGCCTCGGGCAGGCTCATCTGCGTCTTCGGTTGCGGTGGCGACCGCGATCGCGGCAAGCGCGCGCTGATGGGTTCGATCGCAGCGCGCGGCGCCGACCGGGTGTTGCTTACCAGCGACAATCCGCGTGGCGAAGACCCGATCGGAATCATTACCGACATTCTGGAGGGCGTGCTGGCCGAAGCGGATACCGGGCAGGCGCCTCTGGTCATCGCCGACCGTCGCGAAGCCATCGCCGCGGCGATCGCCGCCGCCGCCGCAGGGGACGTGGTGCTGATCGCCGGCAAAGGTCACGAGGATTACCAGGAACTCGAAGGACGGCGGATTCCTTTTTCAGATGTGGCAGTTGCGGCGGAGGCGCTTGCCGCATGGAAACCATGATGGACATGCGCGAAGCGGCCCAAGGCGCCGGCGGCGAACAGCGCGGAGCCAACGCGCGCTTTTCCGCAGTATCGAGCGACACGCGCACGATCGGCGCGGGCGCGCTGTTCGTGGCACTGCGCGGCGAGCGCTTTGACGGTCACCAGTATCTCGAGGCGGCGCGCGCGCGCGGCGCGGTGGCGGCCATGGTCGACCAGCAGGCCGGCGCGGATGCGCCGCTGCCGCTGCTGGTCGTCGACGATACGCGTCTGGGCCTGGGAAGACTTGCCGCCTACTGGCGCAGCAGGTTCACCCTGCCGCTGATTGCGGTGACCGGCTCGAACGGCAAAACCACGGTCAAGGAAATGATCGCCGCGATCCTGGGTGTACACGCGGGGGCCGGGCGCGCCTACGCAACCCCGGGAAACCTCAACAATGACATCGGCGTACCGATGACCCTGCTGGGTCTGCGCGCGCAGCATACCTGCGCCGTGGTGGAAATGGGAATGAACCATGCGGGGGAAACGGCCTACCTCGCAGGCATCGTGCGTCCGACCATTGCGCTGGTGAATAATGCGCAGCGCGAGCACCAGGAGTTCATGCGCAGCGTCGAGGATGTGGCGCATGAGCACGCCGCGGTGTTTTCCGCCCTGCCGGCGGACGGCGTGGCGGTGGTCAACGCCGACGACAGCTACGCCGATTACTGGCGTGGCGTCTGTGGTCCGCGGCGCGTTCTGGACTTCGGCATCGACCGGCCCGCCGCAGTGGGCGGCCGCTATGCATTGCGCGATTTCGGCAGCGAAATCGTATTGCGCACCGCCCAAGGGGAGGTGCCGGTCTGCCTGCAGGCGGCCGGGGTGCACAACGTGCGTAACGCCCTTGCCGCGGCAGCGGCGGCGACGGCCGCCGGCGTCGGACTGAGCGAGATTGCGCGGGGGCTGGCGGAATTCCGTCCTGTGCAGGGAAGGCTTCAGATCAAATCGGGCAGGGGCGGGGTGATCGTTCTCGACGATACCTACAATGCGAATCCCGATTCGGTCATCGCCGCGATCGAGGTGCTCGCGCGCGCGGCCGGCAGCAAGTTTCTGGTGCTCGGCGACATGGGTGAAGTCGGCGCGAACGGCGCGGCGTTCCATGCGGAAATCGGCAGCCATGCACGCGCTCTGGGCGTCGATCGTCTGCACCTGCTCGGCAAGTCTTGCGCGCATGCGGCGGCTGCGTTCGGCGAGGGCGCGCGACATTACGAGGACATCGAGGCGCTGTTGACCGGGCTGCAAGCCGAACTTGGGGGCGGAGCGACCGTGCTCGTCAAGGGCTCGCGCTTCATGCGCATGGAGCGCGTGGTGCAGGCGCTCACCGGCACGCAGGCGGAGGTGCATTAGATGCTGCTCGAGCTCGACCGCAGGAAACGCTCGCTCAAGGTCTCATTGGCAATGATGCGATACGTCGCGGATTCACGCATGCATGGGTCAGGGAGAAGCTGATGCTGCTCGAACTTGCTCAGTACTTGGCCAAGGACATCCGCGCCTTCAACGTGCTCAACTACATTACCTTGCGGGCGGTGCTGGCCTGTCTCACCGCGCTGGCGATATCTTTCATCACCGGACCGCTGGTGATACGCAAACTGACTGCCTACAAGATCGGTCAATCGGTGCGCGACGACGGCCCGAAGTCGCATCTGACCAAAGCCGGCACGCCCACGATGGGTGGCGCGCTGATCCTGGTTTCCATCGGCATCACCACGCTACTTTGGGGCGATCTTTCCAACCGTTTTCTCTGGGCCGTGCTCGTCGTGACGCTCGGCTTCGGTGCCATCGGCTGGGTCGACGACTACCGCAAGGTGGTGGAGCGCAATCCCAAAGGATTGTCGGCGCGGACCAAGCTTTTCTGGCAGTCGCTGATCGCGCTGATCACGGCGGTGTATCTGGCGTTCGCGGTGTCCTCGCCCAGCAGTGCAAAAATTTTCGAGCTGTTCTCCGCATGGGTGAACAGCGGCCTGTCCATGAGCCTGCCGCCCAAGGCCGACCTGATCCTGCCATTCTTCAAGAACATCGCGTATCCGCTGGGCGTGTGGGGGTTCATCGTGCTCACCTACTTCGTCATCGTCGGCACCAGCAACGCGGTCAATCTCACCGACGGTCTGGACGGCCTCGCGATCATGCCGGCGGTGATGATCGCTGGCGCACTGGGCATTTTTGCCTACGTCGCCGGCAACACCGTGTACTCGAAATACCTGCTCCTGCCGTATATCCCGGGCGCGGGTGAGCTCACGGTTTTTTGTGGTGCACTGGCCGGCGCGGGTCTGGGCTTTCTCTGGTTCAACGCCTATCCGGCCGAGGTGTTCATGGGTGACGTGGGCGCGCTCGCAATCGGCGCAGCACTCGGCACGGTCGCCGTCATCGTGCGCCAGGAAGTCGTGCTGTTCATCATGGGCGGCGTATTCGTGGCCGAGACGCTCTCGGTGATGCTGCAGGTGCTGTACTTCAAGTGGAGCGGCGGCAAGCGCATTTTCCGCATGGCACCCCTGCATCACCACTACGAGCTGTCGGGCTGGAAAGAATCGCAAGTAGTCGTGCGCTTCTGGATCATCACCATGATGCTGGTGCTGTTCGGTCTGTCGACATTGAAACTCAGATGAACCTGTCCGGCAAAAGTGCATTGGTTCTCGGTCTGGGCGAAACGGGGCTGTCGATGGCGCGCTTTCTCGCGCGCCGCGGCGCGCGCGTGCGCATCGCGGACACGCGCGAGAACCCACCCGGGCTGCCGGCGCTGGCAGAGAAAGTGCCGCAGGCGGAACTCATTCTCGGCGATTTGCGGGACGCGTCCTTCGCGGGCGTCGATCTTGTTGCGATCAGCCCGGGCGTGCCGCTCGCGACCCCGCAGGTGCGCGCCGCCGCCGCGCGCGGCGTCCCGGTCGTAGGAGACATCGAGCTCTTCGCGCAGGCGCTGCGCGCCCGGCGCGGCGCGGCGCCCGCTGCGACCGCGGCAGCGCCACGGGTGCTGGCGGTCACCGGCACCAACGGCAAGACCACGGTCACGGCGCTCGCCGGCGCGATGTGCAAGCGCGCAGGCCTGGCAACCGAGGTGGCGGGCAATATCAGCCCCGCGGCTCTGGACGCACTGATGAATTGCGAAGATGAACAGCGCAAGCCGGAGGCGTGGGTACTCGAGCTGTCCAGCTTCCAGCTTGAGACCACGCGCACGCTCAATCCCGCCGCCGCTACCGTCCTCAATGTCAGCGAAGATCATCTCGACCGCTATGAGGGCATGGGCGAGTACGCGCGCGCCAAGTCGCGGATATTCAGGGGCGAGGGCATCCAGGTGCTGAATCGCGAAGACGCGCGCAGCATGAGCATGGCAGTCGCCGGCCGCAAGCAGCTGAGCTTCGGACTGGACGAGCCGGGCCGGGCGGACGACTTCGGCCTGAAGCGCGTCGACGGGGAACTGTGGCTCGCGCAGGGCGCGACGCCGCTGCTGGCATTGAAGGAACTGCCGCTCGCGGGCTTGCACAATGGCGCAAACGCGCTCGCCGCGCTGGCGCTGGCGCGCTCGCTCGACCTTTCCTACGCGCCGCTGCTGGCCGCACTGTGCGATTTCAAAGGTCTGCCGCACCGGGTCGAGAAGGTGGCCGAACTGGACGGCATCGTCTACTACAACGACTCGAAAGGCACCAACGTAGGCGCCACGGTCGCTGCGCTCACCGGATTCGCCGAACTCGCCGCACGCGGTTCGCGCGTGGTCCTGATCGCGGGTGGCGAGGGCAAGGGGCAGAATTTTGCGCCACTCGCCGCGCCGGTATCCAGCTACGCGCGCGCAGTGGTGCTGATCGGGCGCGACGCCGAACGCATCGCACGCGCCATCGGCGCCGGCGGTGTGACCATACTGCGCGCGGGAGACATGGAGGACGCGGTATCGCAGGCGCGAGACCAGGCGCGCGCCGGGGATGTCGTGCTGCTGTCACCCGCCTGCGCCAGTTTCGACATGTTCCGCAACTATCCGCACCGCGGCGAAGTGTTCGCCGCATGCGTAAGAAAGTTCGCCCATGCTGAACTACATTAAGGCCGAGCGCACTTCGCCCGCGGAATTCGACGAGGCGCTCGTCTGGACCGCGCTGATCCTGTTGCTGCTGGGAATGGTGATGGTGTATTCGGCATCGATCGCAACGGCCGAGGCGAGCCGCTACACCGGCCACAAGCCGGCGTACTTTCTGGTGCGCCAGGCGCTGTTCCTGGGCGTGGGGCTGATCGTCGCGCTGGTGGCCGTCCAGGTGCCCGTGCGCGCCTGGCAGAGCCTGTCGCCGTGGCTGTTCATGTTCGGCATCCTGGCGCTGGTGCTGGTCCTCATTCCCGGTGTGGGGCGCGAGGTGAACGGGGCAAAGCGCTGGCTTTCCCTCGGATTCGCCAATCTGCAGCCGTCCGAATTCATGAAGGTCGCCGCAGTGCTCTACGCCGCCGACTACACGGCGCGCAAGTCGGCGCTGATGCACAGCTTCAAGAAGGGCCTGCTGCCGATGCTGGCGGTGATGCTGGTGGTCGGCTGGCTGTTGCTGCGCGAGCCCGATTTCGGTGCCTTCGTGGTGATCGCTTCGATCGCAATGGCCGTGCTGTTCCTGGGCGGGATGAACAGCAAATGGTTCGCCGGCCTGTTCATGCTGTCGCTGAGCGGCTTTCTCGTGCTCATCCTCAGTTCGCCATACCGGATGCAGCGCATCTTCGGTTTCATGGATCCCTGGGCGGATCCCTACGGACGCGGATACCAGCTGTCGCATGCGCTGATCGCCTTCGGCCGCGGCGAATGGCTGGGCGTCGGCCTGGGCGCGAGCGTCGAGAAGCTGTTCTACCTTCCTGAGGCGCACACCGACTTTCTGCTGGCCGTGATCGCCGAGGAGTTGGGCCTCGCCGGGGTGATCGTCGTCGTCGCACTGTTTGCCTGGATCGTGCTGCGCGCGTTCGCGATCGGCCGCCAGGCGGCGGCCTCGGAGCGCTATTACGCGGCCCTGGTGGCTCAGGGCATCGCGGTCTGGCTGGGCGTGCAATCGCTGATCAACATGGGCGTGAACATGGGCGTGCTGCCGACCAAGGGTCTGACCCTGCCGCTGATGAGCTTCGGCGGCAGCGGCATCCTGGCCAACTGCGTGGCGCTGGCCGTGCTGCTGCGGATCGATTATGAAAATCGAGCGCTCATGCGGGGGCAGCCCGCATGAGCGCGAAGATTTCAGTGAAGGCTAATGCGGGCGCAGCCCGCGTTACGCCGAAACTAAAATCGCCAATATTTTCGGGGGCAGCCCGCATGAGCGCGAAGATTTCAGTGAAGGCTAATGCGGGCGCAGACCGCGTTATGCCGAAACTAAAATCGCCAATTTTTGCGGGGGCAGCCGGCATGAATGCGAAGGCAAAAGCATGGCACGCACAATCATGATCATGGCGGGTGGCACCGGCGGGCATGTGTTTCCTGCGCTTGCGGTGGCCGAATATCTGTCCGCGCAGGGTTGGCGCATCGTCTGGCTGGGCGCGAAGACCGGAATGGAAGCGACTCTGGTGCCGGCGCACGGCTATGAAATGAGCTGGGTGCGCTTTTCCGGGCTGCGCGGCAAAGGTTTGCTGCGCGCGCTTGCGCTGCCCGCCAATCTGCTGCTCGCATTCTGGCAGAGCGCGGGCGCAATTCTTTCCAGGCGGCCCGACGTGGTCCTGGGCATGGGCGGTTACATCAGCTTTCCGGGCGGCATGATGGCAGCCCTGCTCTGGCGCCCGCTTGCGATACACGAACAGAATTCGGTGGCGGGCCTGGCCAACAAGGTGCTCTCGCGCGTCGCCGACAAAGTGCTGCAGGCATTTCCGGAAGCATTGCGCGGAGCGCAGCTCAGCGGCAACCCGGTTCGCAAGGAGATCGCGGAGCTGGCGGCGCCGCGCGAGCGCTACGCCGCACGCGTCGGCAGGCTCAGCTTGCTGGTGCTGGGCGGCAGCCTGGGGGCGCAAGCGCTCAATGAAATCGTGCCGCAGGCGCTCGCGCGCCTGGACGCAAAAGAGCGGCCGACGGTTACACACCAGTCCGGGGCAAAGCATATCGAGGCGCTGCGCGCCGCATACGCCGCGGCGGGCGTCAGTGCCGAGACGGTCGATTTCATCGACGACATGGCCGCGCGCTACGGGGAAGCCGATATCGTCGTTTGCCGCGCGGGCGCGCTTAGCGTCGCCGAACTTGCATGCGCGGGCGTCGCCAGCATTCTGGTGCCTTTTCCGCATGCGGTGGACGACCACCAGAGCACGAACGCGAAGTTTCTGTCGGCGCGAGGCGCGGCCATCCTGCTGCCCCAGTCCGAATTGTCGGCGGAGCGGCTCGCCGCGCTGCTGCGGGGATTCACACGCGAGCACCTGCTTGAAATGGCCGAGAAAGCGCGCGCACTGGGCAAACCGGACGCGACCGAGGCCGTCGCGCGCGCCTGCATGGAGCTGGCGCAATGAAACATAAATTCAAACGCAACCATTTCGTCGGCATCGGCGAACCGGATTTTTCGAACCGCCGCTGCCGACTTAGCAAACTATGAAGCATAAAGTCAAACGCATACATTTCGTCGGCATCGGCGGTAGTGGCATGAGCGGCATCGCCGAAGTGCTGCTCAATCTCGGCTATCAGGTGACCGGCTCGGACCTGGGCGAGAATGCCGCGACGCGGCGCCTGGGCGAGCTCGGTGCGACCTTGAGCATCGGACACGCCGCGGAGAATGTGGCGGAGACGGACGTCGTGGTCGTGTCCACCGCGGTCGGCAACAACAATCCGGAAGTGATGGCGGCGCGCGCCAGGCGCATCCCGGTGGTGCCGCGCGCGCTGATGCTGGCCGAACTGATGCGGCTGAAGCAGGGCATCGCGATAGCCGGCACGCACGGCAAGACCACCACGACCAGTCTGGTGGCGAGCGTGCTCGCCGGCGCCGGACTCGATCCCACTTTCGTCATCGGCGGCCGGCTCACCAGTGCAGCCACGAACGCGCGCCTGGGCGCGGGCGAATTCATCGTGGTCGAGGCCGACGAGTCGGACGCTTCGTTCCTGCACCTGCAGCCGGTGATTGCGGTGGTCACCAACATCGATGCGGATCATATGGAGACCTATCAGCATGATTTCGCGCGCTTGAAGCAGGCCTTCGTTACCTTCCTGCAGAATCTGCCCTTCTACGGGGCGGCCGTGTTGTGCACCGACGACAAGCATGTGCGCGAGATCCTGCCCTTCGTGTCCAAGCCCATCCTCAGCTACGGATTCGGCGCAGACGCCATGGTGCGCGCGGAAAATGTCAGCCACAGCGGCGGCAGAATGCGCTTTCACGCCGTGCGCGAGGGCCGGTCCAGGGTGCTGGACGTGACGCTCAACCTGCCGGGCAGGCACAACGTGCTCAATGCGCTGGCCGCGATCGCAGTCGCCACCGAGTTGAGCCTCGAGGACGCGGATATCGTCACGGCGCTGGCGGAATTCCGCGGCGTCGCGCGCCGTTTCCAGAGCTACAACGCAATTCCAGCCAAAGGCGGCGGCAGCTACACCCTGATAGACGACTATGGTCACCATCCGGCGGAAATGCAGGCAACGCTCGATGCTGCGCGCGGAGCATTTCCGGGGCGCCGCATCGTGCTCGCGTTCCAGCCGCACCGTTTTACGCGCACGCGCGACTTGTTCGAGGATTTCGTCAAGGTGCTCTCAGGCGCGGACGCACTGCTGCTCGCAGAGGTGTATGCCGCGGGCGAGGCGCCCATCGTCGCCGCAGACGGCAGGACTCTCGCGCGCGCCGTGCGCGTCGCCGGCCGCGTCGAGCCGGTGTTCGTGGAAGACATCGGCGACATGGCCGCTGCCATCCGCGCGGCGGCACAGGATGGCGACGTGGTGGTCACCATGGGCGCGGGATCGATCGGAGGCGTCCCGGCCGCGCTCGCATCGAATTCGCTCGCCCTGACTTCGCGCGATAAGGCGGCGGAGTGAAAGATGCACATGGCTGAGCAAATACACCTCTCCAACACGGCGATGCGCGGCAGTCTCGTGACCGACGAGCCCATGCGCAAGCACATCAGCTGGCGCACCGGAGGGGCTGCGGATCGGGCCTACGTCCCCGCCGATATGCAGGACGCCGCGCAGTTTCTGCGCGGCCTGCCCGCCGACGAGCCGGTGTATTTCATCGGCCTGGGAAGCAATCTGCTGGTGCGCGACGGCGGCATACGCGGCACGGTCATGCTGATGCATTGCAGCCGCGCAGTCATGCACATGGATGGCGAGCAGGTGTATGCCGAGGCCGGCACGGCCAGCCCGAAAGTGGCGCGCTATGCAGCGACCCGCGGCTATGCCGGCGCCGAGTTCCTCGCCGGCATACCGGGAACGGTGGGCGGGGCGCTGGCCATGAACGCGGGCTGTTACGGCAGTGAGACCTGGGAACGCGTGGCGCGCGTGCTCATGCTCGGCCGCGGTGGCGAACTGCGCGAGCGCGAGCCCGCCGATTTCGACATCGGCTACCGTCACGTCGCGCTCAGGGGGGGCGGGCTAGGCGCAGAGGAATGGTTTGCCGCCGCCTGGTTCCGCTTCGAGCGCGGCGACGGTGCGGCAGCGTTGCGCCGCATCAAGGAACTCTTGCAAAAACGCATCGAGGCCCAGCCGCTAGCGCTGCCCAACGCCGGTTCGGTATTCCGAAATCCACCAGGCGATCACGCCGCGCGCCTGATCGAGGCCTGCGGCCTGAAGGGGCATGCCATCGGCGGTGCGCGCGTGTCGGAGAAGCACGCCAATTTCATCGTCAACGAGAAGGGCCGGGGCAGCGCCGCGGATATCGAAAACCTGATCGAGTACGTGCACGACACGGTGCTTGCGCGGCAGGGCGTCGAACTCGTGACCGAGGTGCGCGTTATCGGGGAGAAGTCGCGATGAGCGCCAGCGACTTCGGCAGGGTCGCAGTGCTGCTCGGCGGCCGCTCGGCCGAGCGCGAAGTGTCGATCAAGAGCGGCACCATGGTGCTGAACGCGTTGCGCAGCCGCGGCGTGGATGCGCACGCATTCGATCCGCAGGAACGCGATCTGGGGGCGTTGATCGCGGAGAAATTCGACCGTGTCTTCATTACGCTGCACGGCCGCTACGGCGAGGACGGGACGATACAGGGTGCGCTGGAACTGCTGGGCATTCCCTACACGGGCTCAGGCGTGATGGCGAGCGCCCTCGCGATGGACAAGTGGCGCACGAAACTGGTCTGGCAGGCGGCAGGCATTCCCACGCCGCGCTACGAAATGCTCACCGCGCAGAGCGATTTCGCGGGCGTGGCTGCGCGCCTTTCGCTGCCGCTCATGGTCAAGCCCGTCAACGAAGGTTCCAGCATAGGAATGAGCAAAGTGCACGCCGGGTCCGACCTCGAGGAGGCGTACACGCTGGCAGCCAACTACGACAGCTTGGTGCTCGCCGAACAGTTCATCGACGGCGTCGAACTGACTGCTGCTGTGCTCGGAAGCGAGGCTTTGCCGCTGATAAGACTGGAGACGCCGCGCGAGTTCTACGACTACGACGCGAAATACAAGGCGGGCGATACGCGCTACATCATTCCCTGCGGTCTTTCCGCAGGTGAGGAGGCGGCGATTCGTCGGCAGGTGCTTGCCGCTTTCGGCACGCTCGGTTGTAGCGGTTGGGGGCGTGTCGACCTGATGCTCGACAGCGCGGGCGCGCCCTGGTTCATCGAAGCGAATACCTCGCCGGGCATGACCGACCACTCGCTGGTGCCGATGGCCGCGCGCCACGCAGGGCTGTCATTCGAAGACCTGGTGCTGCGCATACTGGAGCTCGCGCATGTGGGATGACGCCGACATGCTCAACGGTTGCGCCGGCGCGCTCTATGTGCTCGCGGCCGCCGCTTTGCTCTATGCCGCAGTGCACGTCGTGGTGAATTCGCCGCTGCTGCCGCTGCGCCATCTCGCGCTGCAGGGCGACGTGACGCACATTACGCGGGAACAGGCGGAGAACGCGGCGCGCGTGGCCGCGGTGGGCACGTTTTTGAGCGTGGATCTGGATGCAGTGCGCCGGGCGTTCGAGTCGCTTCCCTGGGTGCGCCATGTCGAGGTGCGGCGTCTGTGGCCCGACCGGCTTCAGGTCGTGATCGAGGAGCACGTGGCGCTTGCGCGCTGGGGCGTCGATGCGCAGGCGCGGCGTCTGATCAATACCCACGGAGAGGTGTTCGAGGGCGAACTGTCCGGAGCCGAACGCTTGCCGCAATTCATCGGCCCCGGCGGCAGCGCCCAGGAAGTCACGCGCCACTATGCCGCGTTTCGCGAAACGCTTGCGCCTTTGCATCTCGAGCCGCGGCAGGTGCTGCTGTCCCCCCGTTATGCCTGGCAACTGCGCCTGTCGAACGGGCTTACGCTGGAATTGGGGCGTGACCAGATCAAGGAACCCGTGCTGCACCGGTTGGGGCGCTTCGTCGCGTTCTACGCGCAAGCACTTGGAAAGCTCAATCGCCGGCTCGAATACGTCGATCTGCGCTATCCCAACGGCTTTGCACTGCGCGTTCCGGAGATCACGCATCCGGCCACGGAACCTAACACCATGAAACCCAAGCGCGGCAGCGGGGAGAAGGCATGAGCAAGGAAAACAAGAAGCTCGTCGTTGGCCTGGATATCGGCACATCCAAGGTGGTGGCCATTGTCGCCGAGTTGTTGCCGGACAACCGGCTGAACATCATCGGCATGGGCGGGCACAGCTCAAAGGGGTTGAAGAAAGGCGTGGTGGTCAACATTGAAGCCACGGTCAGTGCGATCCAGCGCGCCCTGGAGGAGGCCGAGCTCATGGCCGACTGCAAGATCGCACGCGTGTTCACGGGGATCGCCGGCAGTCACATCAAGAGTTTCAATTCCCGCGGCATGGTCGCGATCAAGGACAAGGAAGTGTCGGCGCTGGACGTGCAGCGCGTCATCGAAACCGCGCGCGCTTTGCCGATTCCGACGGACCAGCAGATCCTGCACATCCTCACGCAGCAGTTCGTCGTCGACGGTCAGGACGGGGTGCGCGAACCCATGGGCATGAGCGGCGTGCGCCTCGAGGTGGAAGTGCACATCGTTACCGGCGCAGTATCTGCGGCGCAGAACATTGTCAAATGCGTGCGCCGCTGCGGACTGGAAGTCAACGATCTGATTCTGCAGCCGCTCGCGTCTTCCATCGCCGTACTCACCGAGGACGAGAAGGAGCTGGGTGTATGCCTGGTGGACATCGGCGGCGGCACGACGGACATCGCGATTTTCCGCGAAGGCGCGATCCGGCACACCGCGGTGATTCCGATTGCCGGAGACCAGATCACCAACGACATCGCCATGGCCTTGCGCACGCCCACGGCCGAAGCCGAAGAAATCAAGATCAAAAGCGGTTGCGCGCTGCGCCAGCTCGCCGACCCGGACGAACTGGTGGAGGTGCCCGGCATCGGCGACCGTGGATCGAGGCAGCTTTCGCGCCAGACGCTGGCCGAAGTGATCGAGCCGCGTGTGGAAGAGCTGTATTCCCTGATCCAGAAGGTGCTGCGCGAGTCAGGCTACGAAGAACTGCTGTCTTCCGGACTCGTGCTGACCGGAGGTTCGAGCGTGATGCGCGGCATGGTCGAACTGGGCGAGGAGATTTTCCACATGCCGGTGCGCCTGGGCACGCCGCGCTATACCGGCGGACTCGCGGACGTGGTCAGACACCCGCGCTACGCCACCGCCATCGGGCTGTTGATCGAGGGGCAGTCGCAGACGCAGCGCGGAATCCAGGCGCTGCAGGGAGCGTCGTTCAGGCAAGTCCTTTCAAGGATGCGGGAATGGTTTCAGAGAAATTTCTAGCGGTTGGAAACGTGAGCGTTGCGGGGCCGGCGATTCTTTCGGCCTCCGGACCCTAGTTTCGCGCCGGAGATGGCAGTGACTTGGCAGTTTGTTTTTTAACGAAGACCCGGAAGGAGGCAATATGTTTGAAATCGTGGACGTACAGAACAACGGTACCGTGATCAAGGTGGTCGGTATAGGCGGCGCAGGCGGCAACGCCGTCGATCACATGATCCGCAACTCCGTACAGGGCGTGGAATTCATCGCCATGAATACCGACGCCCAGGCGCTCGCGCACGGACAGGCGAAGAACCAGATTCAGCTCGGGGCATCCGGGTTGGGCGCGGGGGCCAAGCCTGAAGCCGGGCTCGCGGCCGCGATCGAGGCGCGTGAGCAAATCGAGGAGTCGCTGCAAGGGGCGCATATGGTCTTCATCACGGCCGGCATGGGCGGGGGCACCGGCACCGGCGCAGCGCCCCTGGTGGCCGAGGTGGCGAAACAGATGGGCATCCTGACCGTCGCGGTGGTGACCAAACCATTCACGTTCGAGGGCGTAAAGCGCATGCAGGCCGCGGAAGGCGGCATCGACGAGCTGGCGCAAAATGTCGACTCGGTCATCGTAATCCTCAACGAGAAACTTGAAGAGGTGCTCGGAGAGGAGATCTCGATGGAAGAGGCATTCGGCGCGGCCGACAACGTGCTCAAGAACGCGGTTGCGGGCATCTCGGAGATCATCAATATCCGCGGGCTGATCAACGTCGACTTCCAGGACGTCAAAACCGTCATGCACGAGCAGGGCATGGCGATGATGGGTTCGGCCTCGGCCTCGGGGATGGACCGGGCGCATATCGCCGCCGAGCAGGCCGTGGCCTGTCCGCTGCTCGAAGGCGTCAACCTCTCGGGCGCGCGCGGTGTGCTGGTCAATATCACTGCCGCCAAATCAGGCCTCAAGCTGCGCGAGACCAAGGAAGTAATGGAGACCATACGCAGCTTCGCCGCAGAAGACGCCACAGTGATCCTTGGCGCGGTGTACGACGAGGACATGGGCGACGAATTGCGCGTGACCGTGGTCGCGACCGGGCTGGGTCAGCCCGCGGCAATTCGCCAGACCAAACCGCAGCTGGTAGTGAAAAACGGCACCGACAATATGCCGGTGACCGGGGTCGATTATGCGGCGCTGGACTCCATGCCTGCGGTGATTCGCAAGAACCGGGCGTCCACCATCGAGGCGTTGCAGCAGAACGGGATGGACAGGTATGACATCCCGGCTTTCCTGCGCAAACAGGCGGACTAAGCCCTACCGTACACATGCCGGCCGCGCTCCGGGTCGCGCGGCCGGCTTTGTGCGTATGTTAAAATCGCGCATCGCAAATCAGGCAAGATCGTATTCATCATGTTGAAGCAGCGTACCCTCAAATCCGTCGTTCGCGCGACCGGCGTGGGACTGCATTCGGGCGAGAAGGTGGAACTGACGCTGCGTCCGGCACAGCCCAATACGGGCATCGTGTTCCGGCGGCTGGATCTCCCCCAACCTGCAGACGTGCGTGCCGGCGCCTACAAGGTTGGCGACACGCGCCTGTGCAGCACGCTGGAAGAAGGCGGTACCAAGATTGCGACGGTCGAGCATCTGATGTCGGCGCTGGCCGGGCTGGGTGTGGACAACGCCTATGTCGATCTCACCGGCGCGGAAGTGCCTATCATGGACGGCAGCGCCTCGCCTTTTGTGTTCCTGCTGCAGTCGGCGGGCATCGTCGAGCAACCCGTTGCCAAGCGCTTTATTCGCGTCAGGAAGTCCGTCGAGGTCAGGGACGGCGACAAATGGGCGCGCTTCGAGCCGTATGCCGGTTTCAAGCTGAGTTTCTCAATAGTCTTCAACCATCCCGTGTTCGACAAGTCCAGCCAGAAAGTGGTCGTTGATTTCGCCGAGACGTCGTATGTCAAGGAAGTGGCGCGGGCGCGGACCTTTGGATTCATGCAGGATGTCGAAAGCCTGCGCGCCAGCGGCCTGGCCATGGGGGGCAGCCTGGAAAACGCAGTCGTGATGGACGAATACCGGGTGCTGAATTCCGACGGACTGCGTTACGCCGACGAGTTCGTGAAACACAAAATACTGGATGCCATCGGCGACCTGTACCTGCTGGGCCATCCCCTGATCGGCGCGTTTTCAGCGCACAAGTCCGGACACGGCCTGAATAATGCCTTACTGCGCGCGACGATGGCGGATAGCGATGCCTGGGAATACGTCAGCTTCGATCGGGTTGAAGACGCGCCGGCCGGGCTTACGCGCTTCCTCGCCCAGGCCGCCTGAATCGCTGAAACTGGCGCCAATCGACCAGGACGAGTTCCTGCAAGCGCTAGTCAAGGCAAACAAGCGCTCACTTCAATTTGTACGTTCCTTCCTGAACCGGATCGATGCGGGCGGGCTTGGGCTCTCCCGCTTCGGATTCACCCCGTTTCGCCAGGCTTGCGAGCGCTTGCTTCAGTCGGGAGTCCGGCAAGCGCTTGGCTAGCGTATCCAGGCTTTCGGCGCCTGCCTGACCGAGTCTGGCGTGCTTGGCCGCCAACTCTTTGACCGGGGACGGTCGGGGTTGCACTTCCAGACGAATTCCGGTAACCTCCGCTCCAGATTTAGAAAAATCGTTGACTAATCGGGGGCTTAGCAACCGAAGCTTGGCTGCAATAGCGTTGTTATCGGCGAAGATAACGACAGTCCCTTGCCTGTAGTTGACGATCGACGAAGATCGCAACAACTGCTGCGGCACCAGTTTGCTGTAAATGCGCCGCAACTCGATTAGTCGTTCCGCCTGGGGTAACAAGCCCGCAATACCGACCGCCGAATCCAGGTAGGCACGAAGATTCTTGGAATGCATGGAGCTGTCTCTCGGAGTAGATGGTGCATATTATTCTCGTATCGAACCGGCTGGCAACGGCTAAGTCGATTTCGCTGGGCAAGCGCCATCTGTTAATGGGGATGGTGCTGTTGGCGGCCTCGGTCCTGGCACTGTCCAGTTCCATGTTCTATCTGGTCTTCCGTCACGCCATTGAGATCAAGTTGCCGATGGTGCAGGAGTTGCTCCTTTCGGCGCAGGAGCAGCAGGCCCGGAATGCCAAAGAATTCATGCGCGAGAATCTGAACGCGATGGCGGTGCGGGTGGGGCAGATGCAGGCCCAGCTCGTGCGCCTGGATGCGCTGGGCGAACGCCTCTCGGCGCTGGCCGGCATCAAACCACAGGAATTTCGCTTGAACGCGCCACCCGGGCGCGGCGGCGCGCTGCCCTCGAGCATGCCTGCGCAGGATCTGTCGATGGTCGATCTGAGCGGGCAGCTCGACGCGCTCTCCAAGCACATGGAAAACCGCTACGACTATCTGGGCATACTCGAAAACAGGCTGTTCGACGCCAGAATCAAGAAGAAGCTCATGCCGACGGTCAAGCCGGTTGATGTGGATTGGAACGCGTCCAGTTTCGGCTGGCGCATTGACCCGATAACCGGGCAGAACGCCATGCACGAGGGCATTGATTTTCTGGTCGACACGGGTACGCCCATCCACGCAGCTGCCGCGGGCCTGGTGGTGGTCGCGAAGTTCCACCCGCAGTATGGATACATGGTCGACATCGATCACGGCAACGACTTTATTACCCGTTACGCCCACGCTTCGAAACTTCTGGTCAAAGCCGGCGACCTGGTGCAGCGTGGTGCGGTAGTCGCCGAGTCCGGATCCACCGGACGTTCCACCGGGCCGCACGTGCATTTCGAAGTGCGCTATAAGGGTGTTGCCCAGAACCCGAACCGTTTCCTCAAGGTTTCGGCGGCCGAACTAAAATTAAAATAAGCGTCGGTTTCAGAATTGCTGATTCGCTTGCTTGACCGGGGCAGGCGGGCGAGCACAGCAAGTGCCGTCATCGATACTGGGTGGCGTTCCGGCCGTTTCGGCGCGGGCGGGCATGTTAAAATCAATCCTTCCGTTCCGATGCTCCCCCTCGATACCCGTTAATGTTCACTCGCATCCTGACCCGTGTTTTCGGCAGCCGCAATGACAGGCTGATCAAGCGCTATAACAAATCCGTACTGCAGATCAACGCACTCGAGCCGGAGATTTCCGCTTTATCGGACGAGGCGCTGCGCGCCAAGACCCTGGAGTTCAAGGAACGGCTGAGCAAAGGCGAAACACTGGACGATCTGCTGCCGGAGGCATTCGCCGTTGTGCGCGAAGCCGGCAAACGCGTGTTGAACATGCGCCATTTCGACGTGCAGTTGATCGGTGGCATGATCCTCCACGCAGGCAAGATCGCCGAGATGCGCACCGGCGAGGGCAAGACTTTGGTCGCCACGCTGGCAGCCTATCTGAACGCACTTTCCGGCCTGGGCGTGCACATCGTCACGGTGAACGACTACCTGGCGAGCCGCGATGCCGAATGGATGGGGCGCGTTTACCGCTTCCTCGGGCTCAGCGTCGGCGTGAATCTTTCGCAGGGCGCGGCCGACGTCAAGCAGCAGGCATACGCGTCCGACATCACCTATGGCACCAACAACGAGTTCGGATTCGATTATCTGCGCGATAACATGGCGATGCAGGTTTCGGACCGCAACCAGCGCCGCCTCAATTTCGCCATCGTAGACGAGGTCGATTCGATCCTGATCGACGAGGCGCGCACGCCGCTCATTATCTCGGGCCAGGCCGAAGACCACACCGATCTGTATTATCGCATGAACGAAGTGGCGCCGCTGATGCTGCGCCAGGCGGAGGAAGACGGTCCGGGCGACTTCTCCATGGACGAAAAGTCGCGTCAGGTGCTGCTCACGGAGGCCGGGCATGTTCACGCGGAGCAGCTGCTCGCGCGCGTAGGATTGCTGCCCGAGGGGCGCAGCCTGTACGAGCCGTCGTTCATCAACCTGATGCACCACCTGTACGCCGCATTGCGGGCGCACCACCTGTTCCTGCGCGATACCCACTACGTCGTGCAGGATGGCGAGGTCATCATCGTCGACGAGTTCACCGGCCGCCTGATGTCGGGGCGGCGCTGGTCCGATGGCCTGCACCAGGCGGTGGAGGCCAAGGAGAACGTGTCGATCCAGAACGAGAACCAGACGCTCGCGACGATTACCTTCCAGAACTACTTCCGCATGTACGGCAAGCTGGCCGGCATGACGGGCACCGCCGACACCGAGGCCTACGAATTTCAGGAAATCTACGGACTCGAAACCCTGGTCGTGCCGACGCACCAGCCGATGGTCCGCGACGACCGCGAGGACCTTGTTTACCAGACCATCGACGAAAAGAACAACGCCATCGTCGATGCGATCAAACATTGCTACGAGCACGATCAGCCGGTGCTGGTCGGCACCACGTCGATCGAGAATTCCGAGCTGCTCTCGGGCATGCTCGACAAGATCAAGCTGCCCCACCAGGTGCTCAACGCCAAGCAGCATGAGCGTGAGGCCCAGATCGTGGTCCAGGCCGGGCAACCGAAGATGGTCACCATCGCCACCAACATGGCCGGACGCGGCACCGACATCGTGCTCGGCGGCAATGTGGAGAAAACGATCGATCTGCTGCGCGCCACCGAGGGCGTGGACGATGCGGAGAAGGAGCGCCGTATCCTCGCATTGCGGGAGGAATGGCAGAAGCTGCACGCCCAGGTCATCGCGGCCGGCGGCTTGCACATCATCGGTACCGAGCGCCACGAGTCGCGCCGCATCGACAACCAGCTGCGCGGCCGCTCCGGTCGCCAGGGCGACCCGGGGTCGTCGCGTTTCTATCTTTCACTTGAAGATCCGCTGCTGCGCATTTTCGCCGGCGACAAGGTGAAGTCGATCATGCAACGCCTGAAAATGCCCGAGGGCGAGGCGATCGAGAGTTCATGGGTGTCGCGCTCGATCGAGTCGGCACAGCGCAAGGTGGAGGCGCATAACTTCGACATTCGCAAGCAGTTGCTCGAATATGACGACGTGGCCAACGACCAACGCAAAGTCATCTACGAGCAGAGAAACGAGTTGATGGACACCACCGATGTCAGCGAAACCATCACCTCGCTGCGCCAGGGTGTGGTGAGCGATATTTTCCGCGCCCACATACCGCCGGAGAGCGTCGAGGAGCAGTGGGACGTGGAAGGGCTGGAGAAGGCACTGGCCGCAGAACTGCAGTTCGCGATTCCGGTGAAATCCTGGCTGGACGCCGACGCCAATCTGGACGATCAGGCGCTGCTGGAAAAATCCGTCGTCGAAGCCGACCGCCTGTACCAGGAGAAATTCGCGCTTGCGCCCGCCGAGGCGCTGCACCAATACGAGCGCTGGGTGATGCTCAGCAGTCTCGACCAGCATTGGCGCGAACACCTGGCCGCGCTGGACCACCTGCGCCAGGGCATACATCTGCGCGGCTATGCGCAGAAAAACCCGAAGCAGGAGTACAAGCGCGAGGCGTTCGAACTGTTTTCCGGCATGCTCGAAAGCGTCAAAATGGAAGTGACCAAGACGCTGTGCGCCGTGCAGGTCAATTCAGAAACCGAGTTGGCCGAGGCCGCCACCGAAACGGCGCCTGCGGTCGAAAACGTACAATACCGGCACGCTGGTTACGACGAGCCGGTAGCCGTGGATGCGGCAGAGGAAAAATCCAAGGAGCGCCCGTTCGTGCGCGAAATGGGCAAGATAGGTCGCAACGACCCCTGTCCATGCGGCTCGGGCAAGAAATACAAGCAGTGCCACGGAAAGTTGACTTAGAACCTGTTGCAATATGAGATTTGCAACGCCGTGACATCAGGGAGTATGAGGGTAGGCATCCCCTCATATCGCAATACACTTTTAGACCGGGGGCAGCCATGCCTGTGAATCTCGCTCCGCCCAGACCGGAAGATCTGCTGCCGGTAAAAGGCGTTACGCTTGGCGTCGCCGAGGCCGGCGTGCGCAAGGCGCATCGCCGCGACCTGCTGGTGATACGCCTTGCCGAAGGAACGAGCGTCGCCGGCGTGTTCACTCAGAATCGCTATTGCGCCGCGCCGGTAATTCTGTGCAAGGAACATCTGGCTCTCGCCAAACCAGTGCGAGCCTTGCTGGTGAACACCGGCAATGCGAACGCGGGCACCGGCGAAGACGGTCTGGCCCGCGCTCGGCGGACCTGTGTCGAACTTGCGGCGGCCATCGGTTGTGACAGCGTGCAAATCCTGCCGTTTTCCACCGGCGTAATCATGGAGCCGCTGCCTGCGGATCGCATTGTGGCCGCGCTGCCGCGCGCCCTTGCCGATTGCCGCGAGGACAACTGGGGAACCGCTGCGGCGGCGATCATGACCACCGACACCGTACCCAAGGCCTGCTCGCGCAGGCTGAGCCTGGGCGGTAAGCCCGTGATCGTGACGGGGATCGCGAAGGGCGCGGGCATGATCCATCCTAATATGGCGACCATGCTGGGATTTATCGCCACTGATGCCGCGCTGAGCCAGGAAGCCTTGCGGCAGGTGCTCGCGCTTGCGACAGCGCGTTCGTTCAATCGCATTACGGTGGATGGCGATACCTCGACCAACGATTCATTCATGTTGATCGCGACCGGCGCCGCGGGGACGCAAACCATCTCCGGCGAGGGGCATCCGGATTTCGCTGCGCTCGCCCAGGCTGTGACTGAGGTAGCGATCTGGCTGGCCCAGGCGATCATTCGGGACGGTGAAGGTGCAACCAAGTTCATTACCGTGCATGTCGAGGGGGGCAAGAACGAGCAGGAATGCAGCAAAGTCGCATATGCCATCGCGCATTCGCCCCTGGTCAAGACAGCGTTCTTTGCTTCCGACCCGAACCTGGGGCGGCTGCTTTGCGCGATCGGTTATGCGGGCATTCCCGACCTCGACGTCGACGGCGTACGCCTGCACCTGGGCGATGTGCTGGTCGCAAGGGACGGCGGGATCGATCCGGCCTACCGCGAAGAGGACGGCAAGCGCGTGATGCAACAAAGCGAAATCACCGTGCGGGTGGAACTCGGTCGCGGTTCGGCGCAAACCACGGTGTGGACCTGCGATCTGTCGCATGACTACGTCTCCATCAACGCGGATTACCGCAGTTGATCAACAGGCGATCGGTATGAGTGAACTATCCAAATTTCTGGAGCGTGCGGAAGCGCTGGTTGCGCGTCTCGAGTTGTTGTTGCCGCAGGTGCAGCCGCCGGTGGACTGGAACGCGAGCATTGCCTATCGCTGGCGCAAAGCGGGCGGCCGCGGCCATTTGCAGCCGGTCACCCATCCGCACAAGATCCGGCTTTCCGATTTGCGCGGGGTCGACCGGCAAAAGCACCTGATCGAACTGAACACGCGGCAATTCGCGGCCGGGCTTCCGGCCAACAATGTGCTGCTGACGGGCGCGCGCGGCACCGGCAAATCTTCACTGGTTAAAGCGGTGCTGAACAAATTTCACCGCCAGGGACTGCGCCTGATCGAGGTGGATAAGCAGGATCTGATCGATTTGCCCGATATTGTCGATCAGATCTCCGCTCGCCCCGAGCGCTACATCATATTCTGCGACGACCTGTCCTTCGAGGCCGCGGAGGCGGGATACAAGGCGCTCAAGGTGGTGCTCGACGGCTCGATCGCGGCGACGTCGGAAAACGTGCTGATTTATGCCACTTCCAACCGGCGTCACCTGATGCCCGAATACATGCAGGAAAATCTCGAGTACAAGCACGTGGGCGAGGAAATCCATCCGGGCGAGACATCGGAGGAGAAAATTTCCCTGTCCGAGCGCTTCGGCCTGTGGGTGTCGTTCTATCCGTTTGATCAGGACGACTATCTGGCGATCGTCGGGCACTGGCTGGCGGAGCTGGGTTGTACGCAGCGGGAGATAGCAGCCACGCACGAGGAGGCGCTGCAATGGGCGCTTTCGCGCGGTTCGCGTTCGGGGCGGGTCGCCTGGCAATTCGCGCGCGATGTTTCGGGCCGGCTGCGCGCGGCGGCCGCCCCGCGCACCAGGCGAGCTTGAATACAGCCGCAGTCGAAGTGGTCGCGGCGGTGATCGAGCGGCCGGATGGGTGTTTCCTGTTAGCGCAACGTCCCGAGGGAAAGGCCTACGCCGGCTACTGGGAGTTCCCCGGCGGAAAAGTCGAGCCGGGAGAGCCGCTGGCTTTGGCGCTGGCGCGCGAGTTGCACGAAGAACTCGGTATTGACGTCGAGCGCGCCTATCCCTGGATCGTGCGTACCTACGCATATCCTCACGCCAATGTGCGGCTCAATTTTTTCCGGGTGCGTGCCTGGCGCGGGGAAGCGCACGGCAGGGAGACGCAGCAACTCTCGTGGCAGCATGTGTCGGCGCTGGCCGTGGCGCCGCTGCTGCCGGCCAATGGTCCGGTAATGCGCGCCCTGCAACTTCCATCCGAGTACGCCATTACGCGCGCGGGCGAAATCGGGATCGAGGCGCAATTGAATTTGCTCGATCAGGCTCTGGCGCGCGGACTGGGCTTGATCCAGGTGCGCGAAAAAAACATGCAAGCTTCTGATCTGAACCGCTTCGCCGCCGCCGTCATCGAAAAAGCGCGGGCTTGCGGTGCGAAAGTGCTGATCAACGCCGACATTGCGCTGGCGCGGCGCCTCGGCGCAGACGGCGTGCATCTGACCTCGGCGCAACTGTCCTGCCTGGAGCAGCGCCCCGAGCTGGATTGGTGCGCAGCGTCCTGCCACAGTGCGGCGGATCTCGAGCGCGCAGTCCACTTCGGGATCGATTTTGCAGTGCTAGGTCCCGTTGGCGCCACGCCTACGCATCCGGACGCGCAGCCATTGGGTTGGGAAGGTTTCGCGGCGGCGACGCAGGGAACGGCATTGCCGGTGTTCGCGCTGGGCGGGATGGCGCCTGAACACATGGAAACCGCGTGGCGCCACGGCGCACACGGGATCGCCATGCTGCGCGGCAGCTGGCAGGTGCACAGCTAGCGTAGTGTTGCTGAAGACCGGAGACTCGCGTTCTTAAACGTCGGTCGGATCGGGTTCCGATCCATCGGACGGGGCATCCAGGTCTTCGTCGTTTCCTTTTACCGCGACGCGGTATTCCTCATTGGCCCAGGCGCCGAGGTCGATCATTTTGCAGCGCTCCGAACAGAAGGGTCGAAACGGTGATTCCTCACCCCAGCGCACGGGGGCGCTGCAGCGCGGGCAGCTGACCGTGCGCACTTTCTGGGTCACAGATTACACAGGGTGAGTTCGAATTCCACGTTCGACGTGCTAGTGTGGGGGCGCACGTCGTCGCCGAATATTGCGAAGCGGATGTTGAGCGCGTATTTGTTCGCGCTGATTTCCGGAATGAATTCCGAGTCCTTCGGCAGCCGGATTCCCACCATTTGCACCACCCTGCCGCCGAGCATCTGCTGGTAGATCCCCTGCTGGGCGACAATTTTCGATGGCTTGCCGCTTTCGCGCAAAAGTCGCAGCACGATGGCTGATGCGTCCCGAAGGGGATAGAGCGGGTTGATCCATCCGTGCAGGTCGAACGCGCGCGAGCTGGAATCGCGATGCAGCCAGTAGTGATACGAGGGCAGGTCGAACTCGCAAACGCCGCCGGGAATTCCCGTGCGCTGCTTGATCGACATCAGCCATTCGTTTTCGCGCAGATACTGGCCGATTTTCCCGGTCATGTTGAATAGCGCCGAACTCGCCTGCTCGATATCCGATATGACCTGATTCAGCACGTCCTCTGCGATTTCGGGATTGTTCCGGAAGGAGAGCAGCACCTGCTTCTGTCGCTCCAGTTCCTGCATCAAATCCGATTTCAGGTCGGCGCGCCCCGCGACTTCGAGTATCTCGAACAGCGTGAGCAGTGCGGCGTGGTGATCCAGCGCATCCTGTCGTCCGAGAAAGAAACGCGCGCGATCAAACAGATCCTCCAGACGCAGCAGCGTGCGGATGCGCTCGTTGAAGGGATACTCGTAAGTGATCACTATCGTGTCAATCGTCCAAGGACAACGCCAGTATGGGAGATTCTGACCGATTCATCGGCGATTGACAACTTCACGCGACCGCCGTGGCAGATTGCAAATAGCGCAGGTGCAGCGCCTCGACGTCGCGGCGCAGCTGCGCCCGGTCGCGGCTGTTGTCGATCACGTCGTCGGCCGCAGCGAGACGCGCCTCGCGCGTCGCCTGGGTCGCGATGATGGCGCGCACCTGGTCGGCCGCCATCCCGTTGCGCGCCACGACGCGTTCGATCTGCAGTTCCTCCGGGCAGTCCACAACCAGGATGCGCTGGCAGCGTCGTCGGTAGTCGCCCGACTCGACCAGCAGCGGAACCATCAGAATCACGTAAGGGCCCTGTGCCGCCCGGGCAAGTTCGGTCGAACGTACGCGGATCAGGGGATGCAGGATCGACTCCAGCAGGCGCTTCTTTCCAGCGTCACCGAAGACCAGTTCGCGCATCCGCGCGCGCGCCAGCGCGCCCTCTGAAGAAATGTAGTCGGTGCCGAATGCGGCCCTGATCGCCTCGATCGCCGCGCCATCCGGACCGGTGAGCGCGTGCGCAATGGCGTCGGTATCGACGACAGTTGCACCAAGTTCTTCGAATATCTTCGCCGCGGCGCTTTTCCCGCTGCCTATGCCGCCCGTCAGCCCCACGATATAAGGTGCTGCCTTGGTCACCGTAGCGCTCATGTCAGAGCATCTTCAGATAGGCGTGAGTCAGCGGCTTGCCCCAGAACAGTGCGACCGTGCCCGCCACGGCGAGGTAGGGTCCGAACGGAATCGGAACGTCGCGCCCGTGTTTCGCGAACAGCATGAGCGAGATTCCGACGATCGCGCCGACAAGAGACGAGGCGAGCACCACCAGCGGCAGCATCTGCCAGCCGAGCCAGCCGCCGATCGCCGCAAGCAGCTTGAAGTCACCGAATCCCATGCCTTCCTTGCCGGTGAGCATGCGAAATCCCCAATACACGCTCCACAGCGAGAGATATCCGGCGGCCGCGCCGACGACCGCCGAGCCGAGGTCCGCGAAGGTGCCGGAAAGATTGAGCATGAGCCCCGCCCAAAGCAGCGGCAGCGTGATCGCGTCGGGCAACAGCTGCGTATCAAAATCGATGAACGCGAGCGCAATCATGCACCAGATGAACGCCATCGCCGCGAACGCGGAAAGGCCGAATCCGAAATGCCATGCTGCATAGGCGCTCGCCAGCCCGGTCAAGGTTTCGACCAGCGGATAGCGCGGGCTGATGCGCGCCTTGCAGGCCGCGCACTTGCCGCCGAGCGCGAGATAGCTCGCGACCGGAATATTCTGCAGAACCGTGATCGGTTTGGCGCAGGCCGGACACCGTGAACGCGGCCGCGCCAGATTGAATGTTTCCTGCTCCACCGGTTTTTCGCCGCGCAACTCGGCACACTGGCACTCCCAGTCGCGCTGCATGATTTTGGGCAGGCGATAGATCACCACGTTCAGGAACGAGCCGACGCACAGGCCCATGGCGAGGCACAGCCAGGGGAAAACAGCGGGATGGGCCAGGGGCCCTAGGGACGCCATGCGCCGGGGCGTTGCAGGTGCGGCAAGAAGAAGGGCTCGCGGACCGGACGCTTCGCTGCCGCTCTCGCCACCGTACGCCCTAGACAGCCTGGCCGAGTTTGAAGATCGGCAGGTACATGGCGATAACCATGCCGCCGATCAACGTGCCCAGCACGACCATGATGACCGGTTCCATCAGGCTGGACAGCGCTTCCACGGCATCGTCCACCTCGGCCTCGAAAAAATCGGCGACCTTGGACAGCATGCCGTCGAGCGCGCCGGATTCCTCTCCGATTTGCACCATCTGGATCACCATGCTCGGGAATACCGCCGTGTCCGTCATCGCGACGGTCAGGCTGGACCCGGTGCTGACCGCCTGCTGGATCTGCTTGGTCGCCACCAGGTAGACATAGTTGCCGGAAGCGCCGCCTACCGAGTCCAGCGCCTCCACCAATGGCACGCCGGCCGCAAACATGGTCGAGAGCGTGCGCGTCCAGCGCGCGATGGTGGAAATACGGATCAGGTGGCCGAACACCGGCGCTCTGAGCAGGAGTTTGTCCATGAAAATCTGCACTGCGAGCGAACGCTTCCACGCGTACATGAAGCCGTAGACGCTGCCGAAGATCAGCGGAAAGATGATGTACCAGTATTTGACGAAGTTGTCCGATATGGCCATGACCACCAGGGTCGGCGTAGGCAGGTCCGCACCAAAACTGGTGAATACCTGCTTGAACGCGGGAATCACGAAAATCATGATGACGGCGGTGATGATGAATGCGACACCGATAATGGCAATGGGGTAGAACAGCGCCGACTTGATCTTGGATTTGATCGCCTGAGTTTTTTCCTTGTAGGTCGCCAGTCGGTCTAGCAGCGATTCGAGAATACCGGCCTGCTCGCCGGCGCCGACCAGGTTGCAGAACAAGGGGTCGAAATACAGGGGGAACTTGCGGAACGCCTGGGTCAGGCTGGAACCGGTCTCGACATCGGTCTTGATATCCATCAACAGCCGCGCAACCGCCGGATTGCTGTGCCCCTTGCCGACGATGTCGAAAGACTGCAACAGGGGCACGCCCGCTTTCATCATCGTGGCGAGCTGGCGGGTGAACAGCGTGACGTCTTTTTCAGTGACACTGCCGCCACCGCCGGCCTTTTGTTTCTTCACCTTGGTGACCAGGACGCCCTGGCGGCGCAGGGTCGCATTGACCACGGCCTCGCCCTGGGCGCGCATCTCGCCCTTCACCACCTTGCCCTGCTTGTCCTTTCCCTCCCAGGCGAAGGAAAATTCCTTGATCTTTACTTTTGCGGCTGTGGCCATGTTTTCCTCCGGCGCTTCCCGATGGCGCCCATTGTATTACCAGTGCAATCATGATGCACTGCCGACGGGTTTTTGTAAAGGCTGAGGTTATTCGCCTAATCTATTGAAGATAAGAATGTTTTAGCATAGATTTTTGGGCGGTTGGAGATGCCGCAGGTTCAGGGCATTTCGAGCGCCGGGAGCGTGTCCGTCTTGGGTTTGAACAGGCGCACGGTCCTGACGACGCGGTCCTGGGTCTGCACGATTTCCATCGGTACGCCGGCTATCTTGAGGCTGACGCCGGCTTCCGGAATGTCCTGGAAGTGTTCCAGGATCAGGCCGTTCAGGGTCTTGGGGCCGTCCAGCGGTAGCGCCAGACCGAGTTTGCGGTTGAGTTCGCGCAGCGGGCTCGCTCCTTCCACCAACGCGCTGTCGTTCTTGTCCCAGGCGCGAATCGTGGCAATGGAGGGTGCATTGGTGGTGAACTCGCCGATAATCTCTTCGATGATGTCTTCCAGGGTCATCAGGCCCTGCAACTCGCCGTACTCGTCAACCACCAGCGCAAAGCGCTGGTGGTTTTCCTGAAAATACTGCAGCTGCGCGAACAGCGGTGTGCTCGCCGGAATGAAATAGGGTTCGGTCAACAGCTCTGCGAGCTTGTCGCGCTCGAAGTCGCCGTCGCGCATGAGCGCCAGCACTTTGCGCAGATGGAGTATGCCCGCGATATTGCCCAATTCGCTGCGGTACACGAGCAGGCGCGTGTGGTAGCTGGTGGCGAGCTGTTCGGCAATTAGCTCCAGCGGTGCTTCAAGATCGACGGCTTCGATCTGGGCGCGCGGCGTCATCACATCCTCCACCGTGATGCGTTCGAGGTCGAACAGGTTGACCAGAATGCTGCGGTGATTCTTCGGGATGTAATGGCCGGCCTCGAGTACCAGCGAACGCAACTCCTCCGCGGTGAGGCGCTGCGGTTCGCCGCCCGCGGGCGGCTTGAAGCGCAACAGCTTGAGCAGCGCGGAAACGAACAGGTTGACGAACCATACGACGGGGTAAAGCACTCTAAGCAGCGGCGTAAGCACGTAGCTCACCGCGAACGCAATGCGCTCGGCGTGGGCGGCGCCGATCACTTTCGGTGTGATTTCGCAGAACACCAGGATGAGGAAGGTGACCGCCAAGGTTCCCAAACCGAGCGCGATCTCGCTCTCGCCGAATAGGCGCACCGCGATCACGCTGACCAGTACCGCAGCAGCGGCATTGACCAGATTATTGCCGAGCAGGATCACACCCAGCAGGCGGTCGGTGCGCGCGAGCAGGCCGCTCGCAAGCACGGCGCCGCGATGACCAAGCTTTACCATGTGCTTCAGCCGATAGCGGTTGAGCGCCATCATGCTGGTCTCGGCGATCGAAAAAAACCCGGAAAGGATGAGCAGTACGAACAGCGCGCCGTAAAAGGCCGATAAGGGAATTTCGTCCATAGGAGGCTGCCGGCGGGGCCGACCCCTATACCCGTCCCAGGATGACTTCGAGTACGAACATGCTGCCGACGTAGGCAAGCAGCAGCGCGGCGAATCCGGCGAGCGTCCAGCGCAGCGCGGTGCGTCCGCGCCAGCCCCAGCCATAGCGGCCGATCAACAACGCCGCGAATATGAGCCAGGAAATAACGCCGAACACCGTCTTGTGATTGAAGCGCGCGGCCTGTCCGAACAACTCCTCGGAAAACACGAAGCCGGATGCCAGCGTCAGGCTCAACAGCACGAAACCCAGGGTAATGATGCGAAACAGCAGCGCTTCGAGGGTCATCAGCGGAGGCAGCGAAGCCCACGGTCCGGCTAGTGATTCGCCGGAAGGTCCCGAAATCTTGCCGCGGTGCAGGCGCCGCTCCAGTACGGTCATCAAGGTTGCGTGCAGCGCCGCGATGGTGAACAGGCTGTAGGCGAGCATGGCGACCATGAGATGAATTCTGAACGCGAATGCCTGCGTATACGCCGGGGTTTCCGGGCCCGGAAAGAACGCCGGCAGCAGCGCGCTCGCGGCGGCGAGCGGCAGCACCAGCGCCTGCATGCCTTTGACGTCGTAGATCAGGCTTTCAACCCAGTAGATCAGCACGGTCAGCCATAGCGTCACCGACATGGCCTGGGAGAAGCCGAAGCGCAGATCGGCCGCCGCAAACAGGCTCAAATAGAGCAGATACGAATGCAGGATGAAGGGCGCAAGTATCGCCAGGCGCTCCCAGGATACGATGCCGGCGCCTGCGGCGCTTCCCTCCGTTTCGCCGCCGCCGGTCCATCGCGTGCGCCAGAAATGCAGTCCGATCACCGCATAAAGTATCGAGGTGACGGCATAGAGTAAAATGTCAGGCATGTGCAAATTTTACACCACAGAATGCTAGACAACCTGACCAACCGCCTTTCCAGGGTCATCAAGACCCTGCGCGGCGAGGCGCGCCTGACCGAAGCCAATGTCTCGGATGCGCTGCGCGAAGTGCGCATGGCGCTGCTCGAAGCCGACGTCGCCGTGCCGGTGGTGAAGGACTTCATCGCCGCTGTCAAGCAAAAGGCCATGGGCGAGGAAGTCATCGGCAGTCTTACGCCGGGCCAGGCGCTGGTGGGCGTGGTACAGCGCGAACTCGCGCTCCTGATGGGTGGCGAAAATGCCGCGCTCGATCTTGCCGTCAAGCCGCCGGCGGTGATCCTCATGGCCGGCCTGCAGGGGTCGGGCAAAACCACCACCAGCGGCAAGTTGGCGAAGTTTCTTGCGGAGCAGAAGAAGAAACCGCTGCTGGCAAGCTGCGATGTCTACCGACCGGCCGCGATCGAGCAGTTGCGTACCATCGCCGGTCAGCTGCAAATCGATTTCTTCGAATCGGCGCCGGGACAACTGCCGCTCGAAATTGCCAAGGCGGCGCTCGAGCATGCAAGGACGCATTACAACGATGTGCTCATCGTCGATACCGCCGGCCGTCTGGCGATAGACGAGGCGATGATGCAGGAAATCGCGCAACTGCATGCCGCGCTCGATCCGGCCGAGACGCTGTTCGTGGTCGACGCGATGCAGGGACAGGACGCCGTCAATGTGGCAAAGGCCTTCAGCGAAACGCTGCCGCTTACAGGCGTGGTGCTGACCAAGCTCGATGGCGATGCGCGCGGTGGTGCGGCGCTGTCGGTGAGGCAGGTTACCGGCAAGCCGGTCAAGTTCGTCGGAGTGGGCGAAAAGCTTGCCGCCCTGGAAGCCTTCCACCCGGAGCGCATGGCCGCGCGCATTCTCGGCATGGGTGACGTGATGTCGCTGGTGGAGGAGGCGAGAAAAAGCGTCGACGTCGAGGAGGCGCAGAAGCTCGCCGAAAAGATCAAGCGGGGCAAGAGTTTCGATCTCGAGGACTTCAAGCAGCAGATCGGCCAGATGCGCAAGATGGGCGGGCTCTCGTCCATGATAGACAAGCTGCCTGCACAGCTCGCGCAGGCGGCCCAGGCGCAGTCGGCGGACATGGGTGAAAAACAGATGCGCCGTACGGAGGGCATCATCAATTCCATGACGCGGCAGGAGCGCGCACACCCGGAACTGATGAAGGCCACGCGCAAGCGCCGCGTCGCCGCAGGCGCGGGCGTGCAGGTGCAGGAGGTGAATCGCCTGCTAAAGCAGTTCGAGCAGATGCAAAAAATGATGAAGCAGATGCAGAAGGGCGGAATGGCGAAGATGATGCGCAGCATGAAGGGGATGCTGCCCGGCATGCGCTAGCCCGAAAATTGGCCGTGGCGGGATGTACTTCATTGAAAAATCGGAAAAATCCGCGTTCCGGCATTTGCGTGCGTTCGCACAAAACCCTTGCCAATGAGCAGGAAATCATCGTAGAATCGCGCTCTTTTTTGAGTTTCAGGACAAGAACATGGTTGTGATTCGCCTCGCCCGCGGTGGCGCGCATAAACGCCCTTTCTACAACATGGTCGTGGCCGATTCGCGCCGGGCTGCCGGCGGAAAATTTATCGAGCGCGTCGGTTTTTATGACCCAAAAGCGCCGGAAGGCCGCGAGAACCTGCGCGTCGCGATGGATCGCTTGAGCTTCTGGCAAAGCAAGGGTGCCCAGCTTTCTCCCACGGTTGCAAGGCTGGTCAAGCAGTTTGGCAAGAAAGTCGCCGGAACTGTCGCTGTCGCAGCAGGGTAAGCTAGCTGCGCGGTTGATCGTGATGGGGCGGATCGTCGCCCCGTACGGCCTCAAGGGCTGGGTCAGGATAGATCCCTACAGCGCGGATCCCGGCAGTTTGAGCACCTACCCTTCGTGGTGGGTGGGCAGGAACGGCGATTGGCGCGAAATGAAAGTTGCCCAGAGTGCGTTGCAGCATGGCAGCAGCTTGGTCGCACGCTTGGAGGGTTGTTCCGAGCGCAACGCGGCGCTGGCGCTGAAGGGCAGTGATGTTGCGGTAGAGCGCGAGTCCTTGCCGCAGAATGAGAATGACGAGTTTTACTGGGCCGACCTGGTCGGCCTGAAGGTGGTGAATTTGAAGGGCGAGGAGCTCGGCGTGCTTGCCGGACTTTTCGAGAACGGGGCGCACGCTGTGATGCGCGTCGTCGACGGAGAGGCGGAGCGACTGCTGCCTTTCGTCGACCAGGTGGTGCAACAGGTGGAGTTGGCCGAGGGCCGGATCCGCGTGGAGTGGGAGCTGGACTGGTGATCCACTTCGATTGTGTGACGCTGTTTCCGCAGATGTTCGCGGCGCTCACTGAATCGGGTATCACCGGGCGTGCGCTGAAGTCGGCGCACTATAGTCTGGAGTTGTGGAATCCGCGCGACTTCACCAGCGACAACTACCGCACGGTGGACGACCGGCCATATGGCGGTGGACCCGGCATGGTGATGCTGGCGGAACCGCTGGAACAGGCGATTCGTGCGGCGAAAGCGCGCGTCGCCGAAAGCGGGCGCAAGGTGATATACCTTTCGCCGCAGGGCAGGGCGCTCGATCACGTCAAAGTGATGGATCTTGCGGCCGGTACCGGTGCAGTGTTGTTGTGCGGACGTTACGAGAGCGTTGACGAGAGGCTGATACGCCGCGCGGTCGATGAGGAAATTTCGATCGGCGACTATGTGCTCTCAGGCGGGGAACTGGCGGCGATGGTGTTGATCGACGCAGTGGTGCGGCAGTTGCCCGGAGTACTGGGCGATGAAGACTCGGCGGCGCAGGATTCGTTTGTGGACGGACTGCTGGATTGTCCGCACTACACAAGGCCCGAAGAGTACGCGGGCGAGCGCGTGCCGCCGGTGCTGTTGTCCGGCAATCACGCCGAGATTGAACGCTGGCGCCTGAAGCAGGCGCTGGGCAGGACCTGGCTGAGGCGGCCGGATCTGCTGGCAAAGCGCGCATTGAGTGCGGAAGATGGAAAGCTGCTTGAGGAATTCAAGCGGGAACAGAACACATAGGGAGCACGAGGGGATATCCCAGCGTGCCTTAGAAACAAGGAGCGGCATCATGAATCTGATAGAAAAACTGGAACACGAAGAAATCACCCGCCTGGGCAAGACTGTTCCGGTGTTCGCCCCCGGCGACACCGTGATCGTGAATGTGAACGTGGTCGAGGGCGAGCGCAAACGCGTGCAGGCCTACGAAGGCGTGGTCATTGCCAAGCGCAACCGCGGCCTCAATTCCTCGTTTATCGTGCGCAAGATTTCTGCGGGCGAAGGCGTGGAGCGGACCTTCCAGACTTATTCGCCGCTGATCGCCTCGGTCGAGGTCAAGCGCAAAGGCGACGTTCGCCGCGCCAAACTCTATTATCTGCGCGAACGTTCGGGCAAGTCGGCGCGTATCCGCGAAAAGCTGGTCAAGCGTCGGGTGCCGGGAACCGCCGCACCGGAACAGGCTGACGAGGCCGCTGCAGAATAGGGTTGCGCCTGCGTGCAACATCAAAACGGGACGCTGCTGCGTCCCGTTTTTTTTCCGGACGAAAAAGCGCACCCGGCGCGCGGTGCTATGCGGCGCACATCTGCGCGAGCAAGCGCTCCATGAAAGACTCGCACAGCGCCACCTGCTCCAGCGTGATGTATTCGTCGGGTTTGTGCGCCTGCGAGATCGAACCCGGTCCGCAAATGATCGCAGGAATCCCGGCGCGCTGAAATAATCCGCCCTCCGTAGCGTAAGCCACCTTGGACGAGGACGGGTTGCGGGAAAGCGCCTGTGCCAGCCGCGTCACCTCGTCTGCTTCCCCTGTGTCGAGACCTGGAATCTCCGCCCTGGTTTCGAAGCTGATGCTGGTGCCCGGGTCGGTCCGCTGCATCTCGGGCAGGATCACGCGTTCGGCGTAATCCTTGATTTCCCGCTCCAGAGCCTCCGGATCGGCGCCGGGAAGGTAGCGGAACTCGAATTGGAAAATACATTCACGCGGCACGATATTTCCGGCGGTGCCGCCTGCGATCACCCCGGTCTGCAGCGTGGTAAAGGGTACGTCGAATCCGTGATCGCGCGGCTCGCAGTCGCGCATGCGCTCGGCCATGTGGCGGATATAGCCGATGATCCTGGCCGCATATTCGATCGCATTGACTCCCTGCGGGGTGAGCGCCGAATGCGCCTCCTTGCCGCGCACGCAACACTGATAGGAACGCTTGCCCTTGTGCGCGATCACGGGTTGCATATTGGTGGGTTCGCCGATGACGGCGCCCGCGGGCCGGATATCGTTGCGCGCCAGATCCTCGAGCAGACTGCGCGCGCCCACGCAGCCGACTTCCTCGTCGTAAGACAGGGCAAAATGAATCGGCGCCTTGAGGTCCGCCGCGGCGAAGCGCGGAGCCATCGCAAGCGCCACCGCGAGATAACTTTTCATGTCGCAGGCGCCGCGGCCATAGATCCGCCCGTTTCGCAGCAAGGCCTTGAATGGATCGCTGGACCAGTTCTGGCCGTCAACGGGCACCACGTCGGTGTGGCCGGAGAGCACGATGCCGGGCTTGTTGCCCTTTTCCACCGTGGCGAAAAGATTCGCCTTGTTGCCGGCCGCGTCGTAAGTGAGACGGGACGCGATGCCGAGATCCTTCAGGTAGTCGCGCGCCCATTCGATCAGGCCCAGATTGGAGCCGCGGCTGGTGGTGTCAAAGGAGATCAGACGCTCGATCAGCGCCAAGGTTTCCGGTTTGACTGGGGGATTCGGCGTTCCGTTCACTTGGGCGCTCCGTTGAGCTTCATTCAGGATGGTGCCGCGTCGTTCAAATGGCAGGCGGAGAAATGCAGCGGTGCAATTTCGCGCAAAACGGGCTGATCGATTCTACACCGCGGCATGACCTGCGGGCAGCGCGGATGGAAATGGCAGCCGTGCGGCGGGTCCAGCGGTGACGGAATCTCGCCTTGGATTGCGACGAAACTTTTCTTGCGCGCATCCAGGCGCGGCACTTCCGCAAGCAGTGCTTTGGTGTACGGGTGGTTGGTTCTTGCGAAGATCTCCGCCGTCGGCGCGTTCTCGATCACGCGGCCCAGATACATTACGAATACTCGGTCCGAAACGTGTTGCACCACGCCCATGTCGTGGCTGATGAAAAGATAGGTGAGATCGAATTTCTCGCGCAGCTGCATGAACAGGTTCAGCACCTGTGCCTGGATGGACACATCGAGCGCCGCCACCGCCTCGTCGCAGACGAGGAACTCCGGCTTCACCGCCAGCGCACGGGCGATGCCGACGCGCGCGCGCTGGCCGCCGGAGAACTGGTGCGGAAAGCGCTCGAGGAGCGAGGCGTCCAGACCGACGTGCGCGAGCATTTGGGTCGCGTACTCGTGCTGCTCCCGCTGCTTGATCATGCCATGTACGACAGGCGCCTCGCCCACGATATCGGTTACGCGCATGCGCGGATTGAGCGAGGCATACGAATCCTGGAAAATCATCTGGATCTTGAGGCGGACGTCGCGCTGCGCGGTTGCGGGCAGTAGCACGATCTCCTCGCCTCGCCACAGGCGCGTGCCTACTGAAGGCGCCAGCAGTCCGGCGGCGAGTCGGCCGAGCGTGGACTTGCCGCATCCGGACTCGCCCACCAGGCCTACGACTTCCCCGGCCTGCACGGCAAGGTCAACTGCGTCGACAGCGCGCACGGTTTCTTCCTTTGCGCTGGCGCCCAGCAGCTTGGCCAGCTTCGCCGCGGTGTCTAGAGCCCTTACAAAGCGTTTGGACACGCCGCGAAGTTCGAGCAATGGCGCGGGCAGCGTGCTCATGCGATTGCGGCAGACGGCATGGGATGGAAGCAGCGCAGCTGCCGGCCGGCGATCGGGATGGATAGTGCGGGCTGGTCGATACAGGCGCTGTCGGCGCGGCTGCAGCGCTCGCGGAAAGCGCAACCCTGCGCGGGATCGAGCAGCGAAGGCGCCATGCCAGGAATCTGACGCAGTGGCTCGCCCCTGCGGCCGCGGCTGGGCACCGAGTCTATGAGCCCATGCGTATACGGATGCAGCGGTGCATCGAGCACCGCATCGACCGTGCCCTGCTCGACGATGCGCCCGGCGTACATGACGCAGATTTCGTCGGCCAGGCCGGCAATCACCGACAGGTCGTGGGTGATCCAGATCAGCGCCGTGCCGGAATCGCGCGCGAGTGTTTGCATCTCGAAAAGGATTTGGGCCTGGATGGTGACATCGAGCGCCGTGGTCGGTTCGTCGGCAATGATGAGTTCCGGCTTGTTCAATAGCGCTATGGCAATGGCCACGCGCTGGCGCATGCCCCCGGAGAACTGGTGGGGATAGGCAAGGAGGCGTTCCTCGGGTGCGGAAATGCCCACTTGCGCCAGCGCGTCTCGCGCGCGCTCGCGTGCCACCACCCGGCTTACGCTGGTATGTGCCCGGATCGCTTCTATCATTTGCGTGTCGATGCGCAGCACCGGGTTGAGCGTCATCATCGGATCCTGGAAGATCATCGCGATGCGCCGTCCGCGGACGCTGCGCATCTGCTCCGATGTCATTGCGCACAGGTCGTCGCCGCCCAGCAGGATGCGGCCGGCGACCCTGCGCCCGGGCGGATCGACGAGGCCCATGATGGAATAGCCGGTTACGGATTTGCCCGAGCCGGACTCGCCCACCAACCCGAGAATTTTTCCCGGCGCCACCGAGAAGCTGACGTCCTCCACCGCTTTCACCACGCCCTGTCTGGTGAAAAAATGGGTGTGCAGGTTTTCGACGCGCAGCGTGGGTTCGGTCATTTCGGCATGCTCATTGCTGCAGCCGCGGATTGAGTACGTCGCGCAGCCGGTCGGCGACGAGGTTGATGCTGACGATGGTCAGGACCAGGGCGATGCCGGGGAAGAAGCTGATCCAGTACTTGCCGGACAGCATATAGTCGAAACCGTTCTTGATCAGGAGGCCCAGCGACGGCTCGGTGATGGGTACGCCAATGCCCAAGTAGGACAGCGTGGCCTCCAGCGCGATTGCCGCCGCCACCTGCACCGTGGCGATGACGATCAGCGGCGGAAGACAGTTGGGCAGCAAGTGGCGAAATACGATGCGCGCCGGCGGCAGCGCGAGGCAGGTGGCCGCTTCTATGTATTCCTTCCCGCGCTCGATCAACGCGGTGCCGCGCACGGTGCGCGCGTAGTAGGCCCACTGCACCATGATTAACGCGAAGATCGTTTTTCCCACCCCCTGTCCGAGCAGGGCGAGCAGGATGAGTGCGATCAGAATCGACGGAAACGACAACTGTATGTCGACGATGCGCATGATGAGGCTGTCGGTGCGACCGCCGAAATAGGCGGCGCAAAGGCCCATGCTTAGACCGACGATAACCGCGCATGCGGTGCTTGCCACGCCGACCATGAGGCTGATGCGCAGGCCGTAGAAAATTCCCGAGAGTATGTCGCGCCCCTGTCCGTCGCTGCCGAGCCAGAAGGTCAGGCCTGCGCCCGACCTGGAGCCGGGCGGCAGGCGGCTGTCGAGTACGTCGAGTTGCGCCAGATCATAGGGGTTCTGCGGCGAGATCAGCGGCGCGAACAGGGCGGCGAGCACGATCAGCGCGAGCAGGGCCAGGCCGGAGAGCGCGAGCCTGCTTTCGCCGAAATCGGCGGCAATGCGCTGCAACGGTGTTTGTTCGCGGCGCATCGGTCAGGCTTGCGCTTCGCCGATCCGCACCCGCGGATCGAGCAGGGAGTAGACGATGTCCACCGCGAGGTTGATGAGAATCACGAGAAACACGATGACCAGCAGGTAGGCGACGATCACCGGCCGGTCGAGCACATTGATCGAGTCGATGATCAGTTTGCCCATGCCGGGCCAGCCGAAGATCGACTCGGTGACTATGGCGAACGCGATGACGGAACCGAACTCCAGGCCGATCACCGTCACAACCGGAATCATGATGTTCTTGAGCACGTGCACGCCGACGACGCGCGCGTTCGACAGTCCCTTGGCACGGGCGAATTTTACGTAGTCCTGCAACAGCGCCTCGCGCGTGCCCGCGCGCGTCAAGCGGATGATCAGCGAGAGCTTGAACAGCGCCAGGTTGATGGCCGGCAGGATCAGATGCCGCATGCCGTCCCACGAAAGGAAGCTCACCTGGACGCCGAGGAACTCCGTGGTCGGACCGCGGCCGCTCGCAGGAAGCCAGCCGAGTTCGACCGCGAACAGCATGATCAGCAGCAGGCCCACCCAGAAGGTGGGCAGCGAGAAGCCGAGAATCGAACCGCTCATGATCAGTTTTCCCTGCCAGGAGTCCGGCGCCAGACCCGCCCACAGGCCAAGCGGAATGCCGAGCAGCACCGCCAGAGTGGTGGCCGCCAGTGCGAGTTCCAGCGTTGCGGGCATCCGTTCCAGGATCAGTTGAATTGCCGGAACGTTGTAGACGAAAGAATTGCCGAGGTCGCCCGCCAGCGCCTGCCGGAGAAAAATCAGGTACTGCTCGACTAGCGGCCGGTCCAGACCGAGTGCGGAGATCGCGCGCGCGATGTCGGCCTGGCCGGCCTGCGGATCGATCAGAATGTCCACCGGATTGCCGATCGCATATACCCCGGCGAACACCAGCAGCGACATCACGCCCAGCACCAGCACGCTTTGCAGGAGACGGCGGATGACGAACGCGGGCATCAGATCGTCGAAATGCTCAACGCCGCCGGAAATCGCGCGCGAAAGTGTATTCGTCGGTACGCGCTTCGTAAGCGATTTCCTTCCTCATCGCCCAGGACGCGAGCTGGTGGTGCAGCAATATCACCGGCACGTCCTTCAGCGCGAGCGTCGCGGCCTCGCGCGCCAGCGCCTCGCGCTTTTTCTCATCCAGCGTTGCGAATCCCTGCTCCAGCAGGCCGTCCGCCTTCGGATTCGAATAGTGTCCCCAGTTCCACGCGCCATAGCCCTTTGCGGCATTGGGCGTGGCAAGGAGCGCGCGTAGCGCGAGGTCGCCGGAAAACGAACCCCAGCCCAGGAGCGCGAAGGAAAATTCGCCGGCTCGAGCTTTGCCGAAATAAACGCTCGCCGGCAGGGTTTCCACCCGGGTCAGAATGCCCACGCGCGCCAGCATCTGCGCCACCGTCTGCGCCAGCTGTTCGTCATTGACGTAACGGTTGTTCGGCGCGTAGAGGGTCAGCGCAAATCCGTCGGGATAACCGGCTTCGGCAAGCAGATCTTTCGCGGCCTTGGGATCGTAGGTTTCGGGCTTGAGCGCGGCGACGTGTCCGAAGACGGGTGGCGACACCAGGTTTCCGGCTTCTATGGCATTGCCTTCCATGACGCGCTCGACAATCGCCCGGCGGTTGATGGCCTTGGACATCGCCATCCGTACGCGCACGTCCTTGAAGGGGTTTTTCGCCAGCGGTTTCCCGGACTTGTCGCTCAGGTGCGGCGGATGGTCGCGGTATTGATCGAGGTGCAGAAACAAGGTGCGCCATGATACTTTCTGCTCCAGGCGGAATTTCGCGTTCGCCTTGAGCCGGGTCAGGTCTGCGGTGGGAATGTTCTCGATTGCATCCACGTCGCCGGCGAGCAGCGCGGCGATGCGCGCAGTGTCCGCAGGCAGAATGCGCAGCGTCACCTTGTCCCAGGGAGCGAGCTTGCCGTTTTGTGCTCCCCAGTAGCTATCGTTGCGCGCGAGTTCAATCCGGTCGCCTCGAGCGAAGCGCGACAGCTTGTACGGGCCGGTGCCGATCGCCGCCTTGCCGCTGTTGAAATCCTCGGTACTCGCGCCTGACGCAGCTTTTTTCGACACGATGAAAATCGAATTGAGGTCGTAAGGCAGCATCGCATAAGGTGCGGCGGTCTTCAGTTGCAAGGTCCAGGGGTCGATTATCTTCTTGGCGACGATGGGCTTGACGAAACCGGTGAACGGGCCGGGGCTGGCGCTGAGCGTCGCCGGCCGTTCCAGCGAGAAGATCACGTCTTCGGCGCTAAATGCCGAACCATCATGAAATTTGACGTCCTTGCGCAGCTTGAACTCCCAGGTGGTCGAATCGACCGCGCGCCAGGAAACGGCCAGTCCTGGAATCAGGCGCGCATTCGCGTCCACATGGGTCAAGGCATCGTAGACTTGCCATGCCGCATTGTTATTGGGCGCGACGTTGAGGAAATGCGGATCGAGCGAGGTTACGTCGGCGCCAAGCCCGATGCGCAATTCGGCGGCCGTCGCTGCGACGCAGCCGGCCAGCGACAAAACAATGCAGACGAATCCGGTGACGGCAGATTTTGCCCATCGTTCGAACATGCAGACGATCATGCGCTGAATCCTTTCGGAATAAGGAGCGGAACACGGACCGTCGCCGTTAGACGGCAGTCTGGTTTCGAGTATAGCGGAAGCAAATGGAGCGGGAGCCTGCGGATGTTCGCGCCGCGGAAATTTCCGCAGGCGCTCGCGCTCGGGACCGGCGGTCCGTTGCCACGGTCGGTTCGGGTATAAGATTGAATCGGCCGCAGCGCGATCGCGCACTTTGTGCCGGGCTCATCGCGGCCGCCGGGTTCGCGGCGCGCAATCTACCGCGGTGTCGTCTACAATTCGGTAATCGGGATCGGAGAAGCCAATGGGAACAGTTGTCGCGTTGTCTGGTCAGGTCGGCGGCGCCAAGCTCGCCGATGGGTTGCGGCGACTGCGCGGAAGCGACCTTACCGTCATCGTCAATACCGGGGACGATCATGAAGTCTTCGGTCTTGCTTTCTCGCCTGACATCGACACCATGCTGTACACGCTTGGCGGGATTGCCGCTCCTGCTGCGGGTTGGGAGCCGGCCGGCGAGACCTACGTACTTCACGAAATGCTGCATCGACTGGGCTCCGAGCACCGGGTTCGCGTCGGGGATCGCTCTTTTGCCCTGCCGCTATTGCGCACCGATGGCTTGAGGGAGCAAATCACGCTGAGCCAGATCACGCTCGGCTTTTGCAAGACCCTGGGCATCGACGCACGCGTGCTGCCGATGAGCAACGACCCGGTGCGCACAGTGGTAATCACCGATGACGGGCAGGTAAGCTATCACGAGTATCTCACCCTGCTGGAGTGCGAGCCCGTGGTGAAAGGCTTTCTTTACGCTGGCGCCGATGGCGCGAGTATTCCAGACGAGGTCAGGGAAGCGCTGTACGCGCCAGATCTTGAAGCGATCGTGCTGTGCCCGGCCAACCCCTACCATACGATACAGCCGATCCTGGCAGTGCAAGGCATGCGCGAACTGTTGCGCGAATCCGGTGCACCGGTCATCGCGGTGAGTCCGATCGTCGGCGACCGGCCGCTCAAGGGTGCGGCCGGCAAGATGATGCAGGAACTCGGCCACGAGGTGTCGGCGCGCCGTGCGGCACTGGAGTATTACCAGTTGATAGACGGGTGCGTAATCGACAGCGCCGACGAGACCGCTGCAGAGGGCATTCGCGCCTGCGGCATAGACGTGTCGGTGGCGCCGACGATCATGCGTTCCGAAGACGATCGCGTCGCGCTCGCGCAAGTGGTGCTCGATCTCGCGCAGTCGGTGCGCGTACGCAAGGAAGCCGAAAAGGAAGCCGAACGCAACGGCTGAACGGCGGCGACGCGCCGCATCCCAGCCGATTCCGGAATCAGGTCCCTACGCCGTGATCGAACGCGAGCAGCCGTACGCCAAGCCGTACGCCAACGACAAGCGCGCGCTCGGCGCGCTCGCCCTGGCTTTGTTGTTTTGGGCGCTTGCGTTTCCGGCGACCCGTATTGCGCTTCAGGCTTATCCGCCGGACCATCTGGCGCTGGCACGCTACATCCTCGCGACCCTGGTGCTGCTCGCCTATTGCGTATTCGTGCGCGCGCCGCTGCCGCGACGCGCCGACCTGCTTCCGCTGGCGCTCACCGGCTTGTTGTGCGGCACGGCCTATCAGCTCGGTTTCAACTTCGGCATGCGGTCGGTCGCCTCCGGGCCGGCGGCTGTGCTGGTGGATACCGTGCCGATTTTCGCGTCGCTGTTCGGTTTTGTTTTTCTGCGCGAGCGTCCGAGTGTCCGGGCAATGGCCGGCATCGTGCTTGGCTTCATCGGCGTGGTGCTGATTTCACGCGGCGAGGCGGGCGCCGCCGGCTACGCCTTCGAGCCCGACGCGGGCTATCTGTTGCTCGCCGCCCTCGCTTTCAGCCTGGGCGCCGTGGTGCAAAAGCCGCTGCTTTCGCGCCTGCCCGCAATTCCGGTAACGGCCTATTACTTCGTCGCGGCGACCCTGGGCCTTGCCGGGTTTGCGCCGGGCTTGCCCGCGAGCATCGCAGCCGCGCCGGCGTCGGCGAACTGGGCGCTGTTGTTTCTGGCGCTGTTTCCCGCCGCCACGTCGTTCGCGCTTTGGTCCTATGCCTTGGCGCGCCTGCCCGTGGCCAAGGTGTCGAGTTCGCTCTATTTGGTGCCGGTACTGACTTTTCCGATCGCCTGGGTCTGGTTCGACGAAGCGCCGAGCGCGCTATCATTTGTAGGCGGCGCGCTCGCGCTCGCAGGCGTGTTACTGGTGCAACTGAAAGCGCGCTAGTATGGTGACCGGCGCGGTGAGCGAGGCGGATTTACCAAAATGACAAGAGATGGATCCAATCAAAAAGAAAAGTAATGATAGTTCGCCACGCATCGGTTTCATCGGTGCGGGTCGAGTCGCGAAGGGGCTTGCCTGGGGCATGGCGCAGGGCGGGCAGCGCGTCGCCGCCGTTGCCAGCCGCAGTCCGCGTTCCGCCCAGCAACTTGCCGCCGGGATTGCGGGTTGCCGTGCCGCCGACGACGCGCAGGATGTTGTGGACGATTGCGATCTGATATTCGTCACGGTACCGGATGACGCGATCGCTGCGGTTGCAGCCGGTCTCAGGTGGCGTCGTGAGGTATCGGTGATTCACTGCAGCGGCGCGACGGAATTGGCGGCACTCGCGCCCGCGGCGCGCGCTGGCGCGAAAATCGGTGGATTCCACCCCCTGCAGCTTTTCGCCGACCCGGAGGTGGCGCTTGCGGGTCTGCCGGGATGCACGATTTCCATTGAAGCCGAAGCGCCGCTGTTGCAGCAACTGGAACTCCTGGGGCAAGCGCTGCACTGCCGCACCATACGCTTGCCGCCGGGCTGCCGCGCGCGCTATCACGCCGCCGCACACTACGCCGCCGGTTTCGTCATTACGTTGCTGAACGAGGCGGTCCAGCTCTGGCAAAGTTTCGGCATCGAGCGGGAGGATACGATACGCGCGCTGCTGCCGCTGCTGCGCGGCACGGCCGCCTCGGTGGAACGCTCCGGGCTGGCGCAGGGTCTGGCAGGGACGTACTCGCGCGGCGATCTGGGCACGCTGGAAAAGCATCTCGCGGATCTTGGTGGCGTCAGCGCGGATGCATTGCACCTGTACTGCGAGCTGGCCTTGCGCTCGATTCCACTGGGGCTGGAACGCGGCGGCTACGACGAACATCGCGCCGAACTCATGCGCACGCTGCTGCGGCGCGCGTTGAATTCCTAGCTGCAGCGCGAGGCGCAAGGCGCAAGCGGTGCACCAAGCTGGAACCGCGGTCGTCGACACGGTACCATGGTGGTATCGTGGCGTTGCTGGGCCGAGACCGGAGAGGAAATAATGATTCGACTGATAGTGGCAATTGCGATTGCATGCGGTAGTGGCACCGTACTGGCGCAGAAGAAAATGTACCGCTGCGGCAATCAATTTCAGGAACGTCCCTGCGAGGGCCCGAAACCCCGCGCGGCCGCGTCTTCGGCGGACAAGCCCGATCCGCAGCAGCAACAGGAAACCGAGGCCAAGCGCAGGGAGCGCGAGCAGGCGATACATCAGACCAAGTGCGAGAATTACGCCGAGGAACTGGCGGATATCGAGCGGCGCATCCAGGCCGGGGCGGACAAGGACGTGATGGATCAGTTCCGGCGCCGGCAAAAGGAAATGCGGATCCGTATTAAGCGCGTATGCGGCTGAACCATCCGAAAGCCGAAACCCGCGACTTCATTTAGCTGAACCTGGAGAAAACCGTGAGCGCGAAAATCTGGTTGAAGGAATATCCCGAAGGCGTTCCCGCGGAGATCGACCCCGATCGCTATGATTCGCTGCCGGATTTGATCGGGAAGACCTGCCGCAAGTTTGCCGACAAGCCGGCTTACAGCAATTTCGGCTGCAGCATGAGCTATGCGGAACTGGATCGCCTCAGCCGCGACTTTGCCGCTTTTCTGCAGGGGCTGCCGGGATTGAAAAAAGGCGAGCGCGTCGCCATCATGAGTCCCAACCTGATGCAATATCCGGTCGCGCTTGTCGGCATCCTGCGCGCGGGCATGACCGTGGTCAACGTCAATCCGCTCTATACGCCGCGCGAACTCGAGCACCAGTTGAAGGACTCCGGTGCGAAAGCCATAGTCATCGTCGAGAATTTCGCCAACACGCTGCAGCAGGTCATACAAAAGACCCAGGTCGAACACGTGATCACCACGCAGCTCGGCGACCTGCTGCCGGTGCCCAAGCGCTGGATCGTGAATTTCGTGGTGAAGCGGCTGAAGAAAATGGTGCCGGACTGGCGCATCGACGGCGCCATCGAACTGCGTGCGGCGCTTAGTCGCGGTGCCGGCGCCAAGCTGGAGCCCGTCAGCCTTGCACGCGAGGACATCGCGTTTCTGCAGTACACCGGCGGCACCACCGGGCTATCCAAGGGCGCGATGCTGACGCATCGCAATATTCTCGCCAACATCGAGCAGGCCGGCGTCTGGATCGGCGGGAGCCTCAAGGAAGGCGAAGAAATCGTGATTTCTCCGCTGCCGATGTATCACATCTTTTGCCTCACGACGACGCTCTATTTCATGACGCTGGGCGTGGTCAACGTGCTGATCACCAATCCGCGCGACCTGCCGGCGTTCGTCAAGGAACTGAATAACTGGAAGTGGTCGGTGCTGACAGGCGTCAATACCTTGTTCAACGGGCTGCTGAATACGCCGGGTTTCAGTGGACTCGATTTTTCCGCCTTGAAGGTTGTCGTAGGGGGCGGCGCGGCGGTGCTCAAGCCTGTGGCGGAAAAATGGCAGCAGATCACCGGGCGCTATCTGACCGAGGCCTACGGTCTCACCGAAACCTCTCCTGCGGCCAGCATCAATCGGCTGGGAACACCGTGGAACGGCACCATCGGCCTGCCGATTTCCTCGACCGAGTTCTCCATTCGCGACGACAATTTCAAGGAATTGCCCGTGTGGACCGGCGAGGGGGACATCGAGAAATCCACGGGCGAGATCTGCATCCGCGGTCCGCAGGTGATGAAAGGCTACTGGCAATTGCCTGCGGAGACTGCAAAGGTGCTGCAGGACGGCTGGCTCAAGACCGGAGATGTGGGCAATATCAATGCGAAAGGGTATGTCACCATTACCGACCGCAAAAAGGACATGATTCTGGTGTCCGGCTTCAATGTCTACCCGAACGAGATCGAAGGCGTGGTGGCGACGCACCCCGGCGTACTCGAGTGCGCGGCGGTGGGCGTGCCCGACGACAAATCGGGTGAGGCGGTGAAGGTGGTCATTGTCAAAAAGGATCCGGGTTTGAGCCAGGAATCCGTGCTCGAGCACTGCAAGCGGGAACTTACGGGCTACAAGATTCCGAAATACGTGGAATTCCGGGACAGCCTGCCGAAGACGCCCATAGGCAAGATTCTGCGGCGGGAATTGCGCGGAAAGTAATTCCGATCCCGGAGCGTTCACCATGAAACGACATGAATACGCGTTTGCGCGCAGTCGGCGCGAGTGGTTTAAGCGCGCGGCGATTGGCGGCGCCGCGATGCCGCTGCTGCTGCGCGACGCGCTCGCCGCGCGCCCGCAGCCCCGCGGCATGGTCATGATCAAGGGCGAAGTGCTGGTCAACGGCAGCGCAGCCAGGGCGGGCACCCCGGTGGAGCCCGGCGACAGCGTCGTTACTGCCACCGGAGCGGTCGCCGTGTTCTCCGTCGGCAAGGATGCGTTCCTGCTGCGGCAGAACAGCGAACTGCGCACCAGCGGAAGCGCGTTGATCGCGTCAATGCGATTGCTTACGGGCAAGCTGCTATCCGTGTTCGGCACCGGGCCGCGCAGCATCACCACGCCCACCGCGACCATAGGCATACGCGGAACCGGCATTTACCTGGAGGCGGAAGCCGAGCGTACCTATGTCTGCACCTGTTACGGTGTGGTGGATCTGGAGGCCAGCAATATGCCCGCAGCCAGGGAAACCGTGCGCACCACCCATCACGACGCGCCGCGCTACGTGTACGCGCACGGAGATATGCCGATCAAGATGATCGAGGTTGCGCCGGTGATCAACCACAGCGACGCGGAGTTGATCATGCTGGAGGCGCTGGTCGGACGGGAACCGCCCTTTGTCGGAACAGGCCGGCAATATCAGGATTACTAGCGCGTCAGGGTCGTCGCGCTCAATGCTCAAGGACACAGGTGTCGGGCGCAGGACCCGGTGCGGGTAGGCTTTGCGTGCGTCCGCTGGGTGAGCCTGCACGCGAGGGTGCGGGGAAACGCCTATAATCCACAGCTTGCAGACGGAGTGTCACCCTATGAACCAGGTCCATCGACTTTTTGACCAGCAATCGAATATGAGCATCAGCCGCACCGAGGAGATCATTGCCGACATCAAGGCCGGCAAAATGGTGATCCTGGTGGACGAGGAAGATCGTGAAAACGAGGGCGACCTGCTGCTTGCCGCGGATTTTGTCACGCCAGAGAAAATCAACTTCATGGCCAAATTTGCACGCGGCCTGATCTGCCTTACGCTGACCGACGAACGCTGCCGACAGCTGGAACTCACGCCGATGACGCGGGATAACCGTTCCTCCCACGGGACCGCATTTACCGTCTCTATCGAGGCGGCAACCGGGGTCAGCACCGGAATATCGGCCCATGATCGCGCCCGTACCGTGCAGGCCGCGGTGGCCCGGGACGCGAAGCCGGAAGATATCGTCCAGCCCGGGCATGTGTTCCCCATCGTGGCGCAGCCGGGCGGCGTGTTGGTCCGCGCCGGGCACACGGAAGCCGGTTGCGATTTGACGGCGCTCGCGGGCCTCGCGCCTGCGGCGGTAATCTGCGAAGTCATGAAGGACGACGGCAGCATGGCGAGGCTGCCCGACCTGATCGAGTTCGGCAAGGCGCACGGGCTGAAGATCGGTACCATCGCCGACCTGATTCATTTCCGCAGCCAGACCGAATCTCTGGTCGAGCGCATGGCCGAGCGCGATATTGCTACGGAGCACGGCAATTTCAGGATGTTTACCTATCGCGAGAAAATTTCCGGCGCGACCCATCTCGCGTTGGCGCGCGGGACCATCGACGCGAATACCCCAACGCTGGTGCGTGTACACGAGCCGCTTTCCATGCTCGATCTGCTCGATACCGCGCCGGGCGCGCATTCCTGGGGCGTGCACGAGGCACTCGCGGCGATTGATGCAGCGGGTTGCGGCGTCATGGTGCTGCTCAATTGCGCGGAAAGCGCGTCGCAGCTGGCGGAACGCGTCGCGGGCCTGGCCGCGACCTTGCCTGCGCCCAAAACGGAATTGCTCACCTACGGCATCGGCGCGCAAATTCTGCGCGATCTCAACATCGGCAAAATGCGTCTGATGGCGACGCCGCGCAAGATGCCGAGCATGGCAGGCTGGGACCTGGAAGTATCGGAGTACGTGCAGCCGCAACGCGGGACTAATGCAGGATGAGGGAAATCAAGCCAGCCTTGACCGGGGCCGAACTGCGCGTTGCCATCGTGCGCGGGCGCTTCAACGAGCTCATCGGCGCAGGCCTGCTCGCGGCCTGTCTGGAGCGCCTGGGATCGCTGGGTGTCGCCCCCGATCGTATTACGCTCGTAAGTGTGCCCGGCGCGCTGGAAATCCCGCTCGCACTGCAACAACTTGCCGCCACCGGCCACTACGATGCGCTGATCGCATTGGGTGCGGTCGTGCGCGGCGATACCTATCACTTCGAGGTCGTATCAAACGAATCTGCGTCGGGTGTCACCCAGGTGCAACTCGACGCCGGTGTGCCGGTTGCCAACGGCATACTAACCACCGATACCGAGGAACAGGCGATGGAGCGGGTGCGTCAGAAAGGCGGCGATTGCGCCGAGGTGGCGGTGGAGATGGCCAATCTGGCCAGGGAAATCAGGAATGAAAAACGCACGGCATAAGGCGCGCGAGCTGGCGTTGCAGGGTTTGTACCAGTGGTTGCTTGCAGAGGAGCACGCGGAGCAGATTCGCGTGCACCTGGCCGAATTCAAGGGCTACGACAAGGCGGATCAGGCGTATCTCGCGCGCCTGCTCAATGGGGTCATCGCCGATGCGCCCGAGCTCGAAGCAGGCTTCGGGCCATTGCTGGACCGTCCCGTCGAGGAGCTCTCGCCGGTGGAGAGGGGCGTGCTGCTGATCGGCGCCTACGAGCTGGCCCATGTGCCCGACGTGCCTTACAAGGTGGTGATCAACGAGGCGGTGGAGCTGGCAAAGTCCTACGGCGGCACAGATGGCCACAAATACGTCAACGGGGTGCTCGACAAACTGGCCGCAAGCTTGCGGCCGGCCGAACTGAGGGCGCGCAAGGCCGGCGTGCGCAAGGCTGCATCGGTCTAAGCAGAGTTGACCTCGGAATTCGATATTATCCGCCGCCATTTCACCCGCCCGGTGAAGCGCGCGTTGCTGGGCGTAGGCGACGACTGCGCCTTGATCGCGCCGGAGTCAGATGCGCAGTTTGCGGTGTCCACAGACATGCTGGTCGAGGGACGGCACTTTTCCGCGGGCACCGATGCCGCCCGGCTGGGCCACAAGGCGCTTGCGGTCAATCTTTCCGATCTTGCTGCCATGGGTGCGGAACCGCGCTATGCCACGCTCGCGCTGTCCCTGCCCGACGCCGACGAAAACTGGCTTGCGCAGTTTTCCGAGGGATTCTTCAAGCTCGCCGCTGCGTTCGGGGTGGAATTGATCGGCGGCGACACTACGCGCGGTCCCCGGACCATATCGATCACTGTGATCGGCGCGGTGCCGCCGGAGCTGGCCTTGCGCCGCGACGGCGCCAAAGCCGGGGACGAGGTCTGGTTGTCAGGCTGCACCGGCGATGCGGCGCTGGCGCTGGCCCACCAGGAGGGGCGTATTCGCCTTGACGCTGGCGCGCTGGCGCACTGCAATGCGCGCCTGCACACGCCGGTGCCTTGCGTAGCGCTGGGCGTGGCGCTGCGCGGCGTCGCAAGCAGTGCCATTGATGTCTCGGATGGTCTTGTCGCCGATCTCGGCCATATCGGCGAGCGATCCGGCGCGGCAATCGAGCTGCGCTTTGCGCGCTTGCCGCGTTCGCGCGCGCTGAAAACCTGCGCGGACGAGCGCCTCGCACAGGAATGCCTGCTCGCAGGGGGCGACGACTACGAACTCGCTTTTACGGCGAGCATCGACGCGCGTGCGAAAGTCGAAGCGCTCGCCGGCAAACTGGGTCTCACGCTGACGTGCATCGGCAGCGTCGGCGCGGGCGAGCCGGGGCTGGTTTCCGTCTACGACGGCAACGGAAAGCCCATACAGATCGCGAGCAAGGGATACGACCACTTTGGCGGCTGACACCATCCTGCGGCCCACTGCCGGCTTCATGTTGGCGCATCCGGCGCGTTTCATCGCGCTAGGCTTCGGCACGGGTTTATCGCCTTTCGCGCCCGGCACGGTAGGCACACTGTTGGGTTTTCCCGTCTATTGGATCTCGGCCGGATTTCTCGTGCCCTACGGGCCGCTTGCGCAACTGGCGCTCGTCGCCGCGCTGTTTGTCCTGGGCATATGGGCGTGCGGGCGCACGGGGCGCGACCTGGGTATCGCCGATCACAGTGGCATGAACTGGGACGAGATCGTCGCATTTCAGCTGGTGCTGATGCTGACGCCGGACCCATGGCAGTGGCAGGCGTTTGCGTTTTTCGGCTTCCGCTTTTTCGATGTGCTCAAACCGCCGCCGATCCGCCAGGTCGACGCCGGACTGAAAGGCGGACTCGGGGTCATGTTCGACGATATTCTCGCGGCGTTCTACACCTTGCTGGCCATGGCCGTGTTCAAGGCGCTATTGGGGTGATGCATGATGTCCTCCTCTGACCCGCTTATCGCGCTCGCCACACTGGTCGGTACGCAACTGAAGGCACGAGCCGCGATGCTTGCGAGCGCCGAATCCTGCACCGGCGGTTGGGTCGCCCAGGCAGCCACCGCCGTCGCCGGGAGTTCGGACTGGTTCGAGCGCGGATTCGTCACCTATTCGAACGCCGCAAAGATAGAAATGCTCGGCGTCAACGCGGGCACGCTTGCGACCCACGGGGCCGTGAGCGAGCAGACAGCGCGGGAAATGGCTGAAGGCGCGCTGCGCCATAGCCACGCGCAAGTGGCGGTGGCGATTACCGGTATCGCCGGCCCCAGCGGCGGTTCGCCGGAGAAGCCCGTGGGCACGGTGTGCTTCGCCTGGTCCCGAGCAAAGGGAGGCACGGTCGCGCAAACGCGACAGTTCAAGGGGGACCGCGAAAGCGTGCGGCACCAGTCGGTGGTCGTCGCATTGCAAGGTGTGCTGGAGATGCTGGAAGCCTGAGCCGGCAGATTACGCGCCAGCAGCAACCGGGCTTGACCCGGCGGATTGCAGGCCTAGAATGAATCATGATCCCCTTTGCGTTTCAGACATGATTTCATCTCGACCCGCGGCCGTCGCCGGCATGTTTTACCCCGCCTCGCCACGCGAGTTGACGCGCGATGTCGACGAGATGCTTGGGCAGAGCGCCGGCGGGGGCCTTGTTCCCGGTTTCCCCAAGGCGCTGATCGTCCCGCACGCGGGCTACGTCTATTCCGGCGGCGTTGCTGCCGAAGCCTACGACCGGCTGCGTCCGGCGCGGGGGATCGTGCGTCGAGTGGTCTTGCTCGGTCCCTGCCACCGCGTACCGGTGCGCGGACTGGCTTTGCCGGAAGCTGCCGCCTTCGATACGCCGCTGGGCCGAGTGCCCGTCGACAGGGAGGCGGTCGAGGCGATCAAAGGAATGTCCCAGGTGGTGGTGAGCAGCGCCGTGCATGCCGAAGAACATGCGCTGGAGGTGCAACTGCCGTTTCTGCAGCGGGTGCTGGGCGAGTTCAGTCTGGTGCCGCTGGCGGTGGGTACGGCGACGCCCGTCGAAGTGGCCGCGGTGATCGAAAAGCTCTGGGGCGGCGCAGAAACACTGATCCTCATCAGTTCGGACCTGTCCCACTACCACGCGTACGACAAGGCCGGCGCGATCGATCGCGGCACTGCCCGGGCGATACTTGATTTTTCCACCAACATCGACCACGAACAGGCTTGCGGCGCGACCCCGGTCGCCGGCATGCTGCTCGCGGCAAAGCACCACGGTTTGCGTGCGGAACTGCTGGACCTGCGGAATTCCGGCGATACCGCAGGTGGCCGCGCCCGCGTAGTGGGCTATGGCGCCTTTGCATTTTGGGACGGGGCATCGCATTTCACTGCTGAACACGGGCGCACCTTGCTAGGCATCGCAAGAAACAGCATAGCGTCGGCGCTGGGCGTATCGGCGCAGAAACCGCTGCCCGATGAACTCTGGCTCAAGCCTGCGCGCGCGAGCTTCGTCACCCTGACCCAGCAGGGCGACCTGCGCGGCTGCATCGGCAGTTTGGAGGCGTGGCGGCCGCTGGGCGAGGACGTGAGCCACAATGCGCGCGCGGCGGCGCTGTCCGATCCGCGCTTCGCGCCGCTTGCTCGCGAAGAACTTGCAGAAACGCGCGTCGAGGTGTCGATCCTGGCCACGCCCAAGCTGCTCGCGTTTGCCGACCACGCCGACCTGATCGCGCAACTGCGGCCGGGCGAAGACGGGCTGATTCTGGAATGTGGCGGGGCGCGCGGCACCTTCCTGCCGCAGGTCTGGGAAAGCCTGCCCGATCCCGAACAGTTCGTCGCGGAACTCAAGCGCAAAGCCGGCCTCGCGCCGGGCGTGAGCACCGCGAAATGCCGCATCCAGCGCTATAGCGTGCTGAAGTGGAAAGAGAGCGACGGCGCATGAGCGTCGCCGAAAGCCAATATCCCGCGCGCTGGTGGCATCTGCTGGACGACGGCAGGATGCAGTGCGATCTGTGTCCGCGCGATTGCCGCCTGCACGAAGGCCAGCGCGGTCTTTGCTTCGTGCGCAAGCGCGAGGGCGATCGCATGCTGCTCACCACCTACGGCCGTTCCTCCGGTTATTGCGTCGATCCCGTCGAGAAAAAGCCGCTCAACCAGTTCTACCCGGGATCCAGCGTGCTGTCGTTCGGCACCGCCGGATGCAACCTTGCCTGCAAGTTCTGCCAGAACTGGGATATCTCCAAATCGCGCGACATGGATAGACTCGCCGACGCGGCTAGCCCGGAAATGATCGCGCAGGCGGCGAAAAAGCTGGGCTGCAAGAGCGTCGCCTTCACCTACAACGATCCGGTGATTTTCGCGGAATATGCGATGGATGTTGCCGATGCCTGCCACGCCGTGGGCGTGCAGACGGTGGCGGTGACCGCGGGTTATATGCACGATGTCCCGCGGCGCGAGTTCTACGCCAAGATGGATGCGGCCAACGTCGATCTCAAGGCTTTCACCGACGAGTTCTACGTCAAGTTGACCGGGGCGCATCTCGCGCCGGTGTTGGACACGCTGAAATATCTGAAGCACGAAACCGCGGTGTGGTTCGAAATCACCACGCTGCTGATTCCGGGCAAGAACGACAGCGACGCCGAGCTCGAGGCGATGTGCGCCTGGATCGCGCAGGAACTCGGGCCGGAGGTGCCGCTGCATTTCTCCGCATTTCATCCCGACTGGAAAATGACCGATATTGCGGCCACGCCCGCGGCCACGCTGACGCGCGCACGACGCATTGCGCTGACTCGCGGGCTGCATTATGTCTATACCGGCAATGTGCACGACACCGAAGGCGGAACGACTTTCTGCCCGCATTGCGGCAAGGCATTGATCGTGCGCGACTGGTACAAGCTCCTCGATTTCCGCCTCAGCGCAGACGGGCATTGCCGGGAATGCGGTGGCGCAATCACCGGACGCTATCAGGCCTTCGACTTGAAAGACCAATTCGGCCCGAAACGCATACCGGTCCGGCTCGCGGCGTCTGCCGCCTGAACGGCGAACGAAACTAGCGCCCGGGGCGCGGACGGTCGAGAAACGCCTGCATCATTTTCTGTGGTTCGCCGGTGGTGAATGCCTGGCCGAAAGTGGCAATGCTGTGATGCAGCCCCTGCTGCAAGGGCAGTTCTTCCCACGACCGCAGCAGCGCTTTCTGCGAGCGCAGCGCCTGCGGTCCGCAGGCGAGAAAACCCTCCACTACCTTATCGATTTCTGCGTCGAGTTGCGCCAGCGATACCACCTTGTTGAGCAGGCCCCAGGCCAGCGCCGTGGCAGCGTCGATTGTTTCGCCGGTCAGTATCAGCCAGTTCGCGCGACTGACACCGAGCAAACGCGGCATGAGCGCCGCATGAATGACGGAGGGGATGCCCACGCGAACCTCGGGCATAGCAAAGTTTGCCTCGTCGGCGGCGATGCGGATGTCGCAGGCCATGGCGAGTTCCAGTCCCCCGCCCAGACACCAGCCGGGTATGCGCGCGATGAACGGCACCGGAAACCTTCTGACCTGTTCGCACAAATCGTGCAGATTGGTGATGAAGCGCTCCGCGCCGTCCTGGTCAAGGCGGGCCATTTCCTTGATGTCCGCGCCGCCGACAAAAGCCCGGTCGCCGTCGCCGCACAGGATCAGTGTGCGTAGCGCCTCGACCGACTGCAGGCGCGCCAGCGCCGCACGCAGATCGTCGATGACCGGCGTGCCGAGCAGGTTCATCGGTCCGGACGCGGCGATTTTCAAGCGACCTACGCCACGCTCGCTGATGCTGGCCGTGCATCGGTTCCAGGATTGCTCCATTTGAATTTCCCCTGTTTTGCGGGCCGGCAGTCCGGCGCATCTGCGGCCATAGTATCTTCATAATTACGCGCTCGAAACCGGGGAATGCTTGACTACGGGCGCAAACTGTATAAAGATACAGGCTGCGCACCGAAACGAGGCTCCGCCATGGAAGCACTGACCAGCAAGCAGCAGGAAATTCTGACGCTGATACGCCAAGCCATTGAAACAACTGGCCTTCCGCCTACGCGAGCCGAGATCGCCGAGGCCATGGATTACAGTTCGCACAACGCGGCCGAAGAGCACCTGCGCATGCTCGAGCGCAAGGGCGCGATCGAGATCGTGAAGGGCTCGGCGCGCGGCATCCGTCTGAAGGACGGCGGCGGCATCCCGCTCATCGGGCGCGTGGCCGCGGGTTCCCCGATCCTGGCCGAGGAGCACGTAGAGGCGCACTACCAGGTCGATCCGGCATTGTTCAAGCCGCGCGCCGATTATCTGCTCAAGGTGCGTGGCATGAGCATGCGCGATGCAGGCATACACGATGGCGACCTGCTCGCCGTGCACAAGGTCGGCGAGGCCCGCAACGGCCAGGTCGTGGTTGCGCGCCTGCACGACGAAGTGACGGTGAAGCGGCTGCGCCGGCGCGGCGCGATTGTCGAATTGCTACCCGAAAATCCGGAGTTCGAACCCATAGTCGTCGACACCCGTCGCGAGGAATTTGCCATCGAAGGCCTGGGGGTGGGCGTGATTCGAGCCGGACGCAGCTTATAGCCGATTCATTTTGGCCATGACCAGCCCTTGTTTTCGCCAGGGTCTTGCAAAAAAGTAAAAACTGTATAAAAATACAGGTCAACGCTGGAAGCCGGGCGTCCGTTGATGCACTCATTGCCACCGAAATCGAAGGAGAACCACATGGAAGAGAACAAGACCAAGGCGCTGGCCGCCGCGCTCGCGCAAATCGAAAAGCAGTTTGGCAAGGGTTCCATCATGCGCATGGATTCGGACGCAATCCAGGATGACGTACAGGTGGTTTCCACCGGATCGCTCGGACTGGACATTGCGCTGGGCGTAGGCGGGCTGCCACGCGGAAGGGTGGTCGAGATCTACGGTCCGGAATCCTCGGGCAAAACCACACTCACGTTGCAGGTCATCGCCGAAATGCAGAAGCTGGGCGGCACCGCGGCCTTCATCGACGCGGAAAACGCGCTTGACCCGCAGTATGCGCAGAAGCTCGGCGTGCAGGTTGAGGATTTGCTCATATCGCAACCCGACACCGGCGAACAGGCCCTCGAAATTGCGGACATGCTGGTGCGCTCCGGCTCGGTCGACGTCGTGGTGATCGACTCGGTGGCCGCGCTGACGCCCAAGGCGGAAATCGAAGGCGAGATGGGCGAGCCGCAGATGGGCCTGCAGGCACGTCTGATGAGCCAGGCACTGCGCAAACTTACTTCCAACATCAAGCGCACCAATACCCTGGTTATTTTCATCAACCAGATCCGCATGAAAATCGGCGTCATGTTCGGCAGCCCGGAAACCACCACAGGCGGCAACGCGCTGAAGTTCTACGCTTCCGTGCGCCTGGACATCCGCCGCATCGGTTCAATCAAGAAGAACGACGAAGTGATCGGCAACGAAACGCGCGTGAAAGTGGTGAAAAACAAAATGGCGCCGCCGTTCCGTGAGGCCCTGTTCGATATTCTTTACGGCGAAGGCATTTCGCGCGAAGGCGAGATCCTGGAACTCGGCGTGAAACACGGGATCGTCGAGAAGTCCGGCGCCTGGTACGCGTACAACAAGGACAAGATCGGCCAAGGCAAGGACAATGCGCGCGAATACCTCAGAGAGCATCCCGAGCTTGCCGTCGAAATCGAGGCGCGTGTGCGGGAGTTGGTCGGGGTGAACAATCCCGGCGCCAAGCCGGCGGCGGCACTGACGGTCGTGGCGGGGTAACAGCCGGACTCGACAACCGTGGCAAAAAGGGAAATCTCGCTGCGCGAGCGGGCACTGGCCATGCTTGCGCGACGGGAGCATACTCGCGCCGAGATGACGCGCAAACTTTCCCAACACACTGACTCCCCCGAACAGATCGAACCGTTGCTCGACGCGCTCGCTGCGCGCGGTTGGCTGTCCGAAGCGCGATTCGCTGAATCCCGGGCCAACGCGCTCGCCCGCAAATTCGGCAGCCGCAAGATCGAGCATGACCTCCGGAGCCGCGGCGTATCGGCCGAAGTCGTCGAGCGCAGCGTAGAGCAGGCGCGCGTGCACGAATTGCAAAACTGCCGGGCGGTCTGGCAACGGAAATTCGGTGCGTTGCCGCAGGATGCCGCCGAGCGCGGCCGCCAAATGCGGTTTCTCGCCGGGCGCGGTTTCTCCGCCGAAGCGGTGCGCCTGGTTCTCAAAGCAGGAGACACCGACTGATGTCCGCCGGCGAACACTCGATGGAGGGCTGGTTCGAGGAAATGCGCTCGGCCTATCTCTACCGGGCCATGGCCGAGGCCGAAGCAGGAACGCCGCGCGCCGAGTTGTTCCTCGGGCTCGCGCTTGAGGCCGAGAATCAGGCGGGGATCTGGGCGCGGCAATCCGGCGCCGTACTGACCGGATATGCGCCGGACCTGCGCGCGCGCATGGTGGCCGCACTGGTGCACCGTTATGGTCCGCGCCCACTGCGCGCGGTGCTCGTGGCCATGAAAGTGCGCGGCTTGTCGGTTTATTCGCATGCCGCGCCGGGACACCCGCAACCGACCACCTTGGACGATGTGGGCAAGCGACATCGCGGCATCGGCGGCGGAGGAAATCTGCGCGCCGCCGTATTCGGCGTCAACGACGGACTGGTGTCCAATGCCAGCCTGATTCTGGGCGTCGCCGGGGCGTCTGCCAATAATTCGATGATCCTGCTCTCGGGCGTGGCCGGTCTCCTGGCCGGGGCGTTTTCCATGGCGGCCGGGGAGTACGTTTCAGTGCGCTCGCAGCGCGAAATGTTCGAGCACCAGATCGGGCTCGAGCGAGACGAACTTGAGCAATATCCGGAAGAGGAAGCGGAGGAGCTTGCGCTTATCTACGCCGCCCGCGGGCTACCGAGGGAGGATGCGCAAAAACTCGCCAAGGCCATCATCGCCGATCCTGCGCAGGCGCTCGATACCCTCGCGCGTGAGGAGCTCGGGCTGAATCCGGAAGAACTGGGTTCCCCCTGGGGGGCCGCGATATTTTCCTTTGTTTCCTTCGCCGTGGGCGCGTTCGTGCCGCTGCTGCCATTCATCGCGCTGGGCGGCGGGCGGGCGCTTCCGGTGTCCATCGGGGTCACAGCGCTCGCCCTGTTTTCGGTAGGCGCCGCCATCAGCCTGTTCACGGGCAGGAGCGCGCTGCGCGACGGTTTGCGCATGCTCGCCATCGGTGCGGCGGCGGGTGGCCTGACCTATGCCATCGGCAATTGGCTTGGGGTCAGCTTGAGCTGAGCGCCGGTGCGCAGCGCCGGGAACCCTGGTGCGCGCCCCACGCTGCGTGCGACGCCACGGCGGGAACGGATTTGCATGCGCGCCTGATTCAGGCGAAAATTCAATCTTTTATCCGAGGATCGCTGGAATCGAGGGTGTCTCCTGCCCGGTCGAAGCAAAACTATGAAATCAGCAGAAATCCGCAGCAATTTCCTGGAGTTTTTTGCACAGCGCGGGCATGCCGTGGTGTCTTCCAGTCCACTGGTGCCGGGCAACGACCCGACTCTGCTGTTTACAAACTCGGGCATGGTGCAATTCAAGGACGTGTTCCTCGGAAAGGAACTTCGCCCCTATAAGCGCGCCACCACCTCGCAACGAAGCGTGCGCGCCGGCGGCAAGCACAACGATCTGGAAAACGTCGGCTATACCGCGCGCCACCATACTTTCTTCGAGATGCTGGGCAATTTTTCGTTCGGCGATTATTTCAAACGTGATGCGATTCACTATTCCTGGGACCTGCTGACCGGGGTATACAAGCTGCCCAAGGACAAGCTTTGGGTAACGGTGTACCAGACCGACGATGAGGCTTACGCCATCTGGGCCGAAGAAATCAAGGTTCCGAAGGAGCGCATCACGCGCATCGGCGACAAGCCCGGCGGCGGCTCGGATAACTTCTGGCAGATGGGCGAAACCGGTCCGTGCGGACCGTGCAGCGAGATTTTTTTCGACCACGGCCCGGGGATTGCCGGTGGCCCGCCGGGTACCCCCGAGGCGGATGGCGACCGCTATATCGAAATCTGGAATCTGGTGTTCATGCAGTACAACCGCGATGAGGCCGGTACGCTGCATCCCCTGCCCAAGCCCTCGGTCGACACAGGCATGGGGTTGGAGCGCATTGCGGCCGTGCTGCAAGGCGTGCATTCAAACTACGAAATCGACCTGTTCCAGGACCTCATCAAAGCGGCGGCGCGCGAGACCCATGTCAAGGACCTGGCAAGCAACTCGCTCAAGGTAATCGCGGATCACATTCGCGCGACCTCGTTTCTTATCGTCGACGGCGTGATACCGGGCAATGAAGGCCGCGGCTACGTGCTCAGGCGCATTATCCGCCGCGCCATACGCCACGGATACAAGCTGGGACAAACCGAGCCGTTTTTCCATCGGCTGGTAGAGGACCTGGCACGCGTAATGGGCGAGGCCTATCCGGAACTGCTCAAGGCGAAGGAACGTGTAACCCGCGTACTGAAGACGGAAGAGGAGCGTTTTGCGGAGACCCTGGAGCATGGCATGAAAGTGCTCGAAGGCGCGCTGACGCGCGAAGACCGCATGCTCGATGGCGAAACCGTTTTCCAGCTGTATGACACTTTCGGTTTTCCCGTGGATTTGACCGCGGACATCGCGCGCGAGCGCGAGGTGCGTGTCGATTACGCGGGGTTCGAGGCGGCAATGCAGCGCCAGCGCGAACGCGCGCGCGCTGCGTCCAAGTTCACGGTGGCCGCCGGCGTGGAGTATTCGGGCCGGCCGACCGAGTTTCACGGTTATGACACGCTCACGCTGGAAGGCACGGTGGCGGCCCTCTACCGTGAAGGCGCGTCGGTCGAGGAGATCGCCGCAGGCGAGACTGCGGTGGTCGTGCTGGATCGCACGCCGTTCTACGCGGAATCGGGCGGCCAGGTGGGCGACCGTGGAGAACTTGCCGGCGTCAGCGGCAGCTTCAGCGTCGAGGACACGCAGAAAATCCAGGCCGAAGTGTTCGGCCACAAAGGCGAGCTCAAAGCCGGGCGGCTGCGCGTCGGCGATCGGGTAATGGCGGCGGTGGACAGCGGCGCGCGCGCACGCGCCGCGTGGAACCACTCGGCCACACACCTGATGCACGCGGCACTGCGCAAGGTGCTCGGCGCGCATGTGCAGCAGAAAGGTTCGCTGGTCGACGCGCAACGCACGCGCTTCGATTTCTCGCACAATGAGCCGATGAGCAACGCACAGTTGCGGCAGGTCGAGGATCTGGTAAACCGCGAAATTCGCCACAACGCCGAGATATCGGTGCGGGTGATGAAATACGACGACGCCATCAAGGCGGGCGCGATGGCGCTGTTCGGCGAAAAATACGGCGATGAAGTGCGCGTCATCGGCATGGGCGAATTCTCCACCGAACTGTGCGGAGGAACCCATGTGCGACGCACCGGTGACATCGGATTTTTCAAGATTGTGTCAGAGTCCGGCGTGGCCGCCGGCATACGCCGGGTGGAGGCGGTCAGCGCAGACGGCGCCCTGGCCTGGGTACAGGATCAGGAGTCGCGTCTGGCCGAGGCGGCGAGCGTGCTCAAGGCCCAGCCACAGGAGCTGAATCAGAAAATTACGCAAATAATCGAGGGAGCCAGAGCGCTGGAGAAGGAGCTCGCGCGCCTGAAATCCAAGGTCGCCTCCGCGCAGGGTGACGACCTCGCGTCGCAGGCGACCGAGCTTGCGGGAGTGAAGGTGCTCGCCGTGGCGCTCGATGGAGCCGATGCAAAAGCATTGCGCGAGACCATGGACAAGCTCAAAGACAAGCTGAAGTCAGCCGTGATCGTGCTCGCCTCGACTGAAGGCGGCAAGGTGAGCCTGATCGCCGGCGTTACCGCGGATCTGACCGCAAAAGTGAAGGCGGGCGAGTTGGTCAACTTCGTGGCGCAGCAAGTGGGCGGCAAGGGCGGGGGACGTGCGGACATGGCGCAGGCCGGCGGCACCGATACAGCGAAGCTGCCGGCGGCACTCGCGTCGGTGCAGTCCTGGGTGCAGGTCAAGCTTTCCGCTTGAGAGCGGCGCACAGGCGTTTCGACGGGGTGTCCAAGGAGGCGGCATGAGTAAAGTCATAGCGATCGTCAGTTTCAGTCTGCCGCAGAAACAGACCCTGGAGCAGGCGACTGCGACCTTCCAGGCGACCTCGCCCAAGTATCTGGGCATGCCGGGCTTGTTGCGCAAAAATTACTACCTCAGCGAGGATGGCATGCGCGCCGGCGGGGTCTACCTGTGGGAATCGCGTCAGGCAGCCGAGCGCGTATACACCCCCGAGTGGAAGGCCTTCGTCAAAGGCAAATACGGCAATGATCCAGAGATCGTCTATGTCGATACGCCGCTACTGGTGGACAACGAACAGGGCAGGATCTCCAGCCTTTGAGCCCGCGGTTTTGCCCTAGCTGCGCGGCACAACTGACGCTGGCCGACATCGGCGGCGCAAGCCGCATGACCTGCCCGGACCCGGTCTGCGGCTATGTGCATTGGGACAATCCGGTCCCGGTGGTCGCCGCCATCGTAGAGCATGAGGGCAGGGTGGTGTTGGCGCGAAACCGTGGCTGGCCGGAGCACATGTACGGACTCATTACCGGGTTTCTCGAACGAGGCGAATCGCCGCAGCAGGGTGTGGCCCGCGAAGTCAAAGAGGAACTCGATCTGGACACCGTGGCTAGCGCTCTCGTCGGCGTCTATCCATTCGAGCGCAAGAACGAACTCATCATCGCTTACCACGTGGAAGCGGCGGGCGCGATCCGGCTGAATGAAGAACTCGTCGATTACCGCACGATTGTTCCGGAGCGGCTGCGACCGTGGAAGTTCGGCACCGGTCTCGCCCTCGCCGACTGGCTGCGCGCTCGCGGCATCGCGGTGGATTTTGTTTGATCAAGAGCGAACTCGAACGGATGTGCAGCGCACGAAACTTGCCAAACGAGCAGGATTCGTGTTTGAATCCACGTCAGAGACGAATTGAAATGAACCGAGCCTACGCCTTCTGGTTTTACTTTTTTGGCTTTCCCCAGCCGCTGGCGGAGGGATTGAGCTAGGTTCGCGCCCAAGTATCCCGAAAAACCGCCAGCGCCCGCAGCCTGGCGGTTTTTTTTTGCCGAGAACGAAAATGACCATGACTGCTGTTTCACAACATACAATTCCCCCAGCACGGGTGAGCTTGGCCGAACGGTTGAAGACTTACCGGTATCCAGGAGAAATCATGAGCCACAAGGTTGACGATGTCCGCATCCGTGAAATCAAGGAGCTCGCACCGCCGTCCCACGCGATTCGCGAGTTTCCCGTGTCCGAGGCGACCGAGCGTCTCACGTATGAGACACGCCAGGGCATACACGGCATATTGCACGCGGCCGACGACCGGCTGCTGGTGATCATCGGCCCGTGTTCCATCCATGACCCCAGGTCCGCGCTGGAGTATGCGCAGCGCCTCGCCCGCGAGAAGGCAAGGCATGCGGCCGACCTGCTCATCGTGATGCGCGTCTACTTCGAGAAGCCGCGCACCACAGTCGGCTGGAAGGGTTTGATCAACGACCCGCGCCTGGACGGGAGCTACAACATCAACGAGGGCCTGCGCCTGGCGCGCAATGTCCTGCTCGACATCAACGAACTGGGCCTCCCGGCCGGCGTGGAGTATCTGGACATGATCACGCCGCAGTACATCGCCGATCTGGTGAGCTGGGGCGCAATCGGTGCGCGCACCACGGAATCGCAGGTGCACCGGGAACTCGCGTCCGGCCTGTCCTGTCCGGTCGGGTTCAAAAACGGCACCGACGGCAATATCCGGATAGCCGTCGACGCGATCAAGACCTCGCGTCAGCCGCACCATTTTCTTTCGGTCACCAAGGGGGGGCACTCGGCCATTGTCTCCACCAATGGCAATGAGGATTGCCATGTCATACTGCGCGGCGGGCCCAAGCCAAACTACGACGCGGCAAACGTGGCAGCGGCCGCCAGCCAGCTGGCCGCTGCCGGTCTCGAACAGCGCCTGATGATCGATTTCTCCCACGCGAACAGTTCCAAGGACTATTTGCGCCAGATCGATGTCTGCGCCGACGTCGCGAAGCAGCTCGAATCCGGCGACGACCGCATCATCGGGGTGATGGTGGAATCGCATCTGCATCCCGGTCGCCAGGATCTGATTGCGGGCAAGCCGCTTGCGTATGGTGTTTCCATCACCGATCCGTGCATCGGCTGGGACGACAGCGTCAAGGTTCTCGATCGCCTGGCCGAGGCCGTGCGCAGGCGCCGCCTGGTGCGAGCGGCCGACGAGTAGCATCGATTTGCATTCACCCGACTAATTGCTGAAGGCGCAGGCGGCGCAGGTGCGTGGCGAGCGCCCTGTACCCGTTGCGGGCTTATATCGATATCTTTCGAGAGTTGTTGCAAGCACTGGGCTGGGAGGTGTGCGTAGCCGCACCCCTATTCGTCATGTTCGGCTATGTCATTTTTGGCATGGTCGGATTCGGATCCACGATCACCAACGCGCCCTTGCTTGCGCATTTCCTGCCGCTGCGCTTCGTCACGCCCTTGACGATGCTGCTCGACATGTTCGCGGCGATTGCGGTCGGTACGCGCATGCGCGGCGAGGCCGATCGCGGCGAACTCAAGCGCATACTGCCCTTCGTCATGCTCGGGCTGGTGCTGGGTCTCGTGCTGCTGATCAAGTTGCCCGAGCGTGCACTGCTGCTGTTGCTCGGCTGTTTCGTGTTCTACGCCGGCGTCAGCAGTCTTGCGCGGCGGCATCGTACGGCGCGGATCCACCCCGCCTGGGCGATTCCGGCGGGCGTGGCGGGAGGCATGTTCAGCGCGCTCTACGGTACCGGCGGGCCGATCTACACCATCTATTTTTCGCGGCGCATAGCCGACATCTCCGCATTCCGCGCGACCATGGCGAAGTTGATACTGATCATAGGATTGGTGCGGATCGTGCTGTTCGCCGTTTCCGGCTTGCTCTGGCAGGACCACCTCTTGCTGGCGGCCGTGCTGCTTGCGCCGTTTGCGGCGTTCGGATTGTTCGTGGGCAATCGGCTGCATCACGGCTTGTCCGCGAAGCGCATTTTGATGTTCGTGTACCTGCTGCTCATCGTCAACGGCGCTGCGCTGGTGATGCGCGCCTGGTGAGCCAGCAGACCGTATAATCGCTGCCATGCAAACCCCCACAGGCCGGACCGCGGTGTCGTTGCGAGCCGCGTTCTACCTCACGCTGCTGCTGACGCTGGCCTTCAAGTTCTGGTTCGCCCAGGCGCTGCCCATGACCGGGGATGAAGCCTACTTCATTTACTGGGGCGTCTATCCCGACTACGGCTTCTGGGACCATCCCCCCATGGTGGGATGGATACTGGCCCTGCTGCTGAAGGTGTCGCACGCCGAATGGGTGCTGCGCCTGCCTTCGATACTGCTGCCCGGGCTGGTGGCGCTCGGCATGCTGCAATATCTGCGGCCGGTGGACGAGGACAAGGCCTATGTCGCGGCGCTCGCTTTCCTGCTGCTGCCGGTGAATGTCTGGAATGTGCTCATCACCACCGATACGCCGCTGGTGCTGTTCTCGTTCCTGTCGGCCCTCTGTTTCGCCGCGGCATTGCGGCGCGAATCGCAAGTGCTATACGCGGCCTCCGGCGCCTTGCTCGGGATGGCATTCCTGTCGAAATATTTCGCCGTGCTGCTGGCGCTGGCGTATCTGGGCTTCGTGCTGTTCCAGCCTGCAGGCCGTCGGAGTTGGAGAGGGCTCGCAACCGCATTTGTTTCGCTGCTGCCGTTCGCGCTGCTGAACGCATGGTGGAACTACGATCATTGCTGGGCCAACCTGCTGTTCAACCTCTATACCCGCAACGACAACGCCGGCTGGATGCCGCAGAATCCGGCCTTGTACGCTGTGAGCATCCTGTACATGCTGTGCCCGGTCGCGCTTTACCAAGTCGGGCGCAGTCGCATTGCGCTCAGTCGGGCGCTGGTCGATCCGCGAACACGGTTTTTCATGTTCGCGTGGGTCGCGCCGCTCGCCGCGTTCGCGCTGCTTTCCCTGGCAAAGCAGATCGGGTTGCATTGGCTGCTGTCCTTCGTTCCGCTTTTCTTTATCAGTGCGGCGCTGATCCTGAGCACCGCCCAGTTACGCAGGTCCGTCGTCTATCTCGGCGCATTCTCCGCGATTCATGTCGCGGCGATCGTGAGCATCAGCATGCTGCCGATGGAGACCTGGAAGAGCAGCCGCCTCTATGACGGCATCGTGTTTCACGTCAAGACCGCCGAATTGCTGCAGCGGCTGGAACCCTACGCGGGCAAATACGAGTTTGCGGCCGACGGTTTCTCGCCGGCGGTGACGGCGTCCTACGCTTCCGGGAGATATTTTTTCGTGTTCGGCACGGCGTCCTCGCATGGGCGCCACGACGACATTCTCACCGATTTCCGCAAACTGGCCGGCAAGAACATCCTGGTGCTGCGCAAGAATCCGCCCAATCCGGAAGACTACGCGCCCTATTTTTCGCGCGTTGACTACCGGCAGTTCGAATTGCACGGTGCGACTTTCTATGTGGTGCTGGGCCAGGAGTTCGACTATCCGAAATATCGCGAGCTGGTGCTGCGGCCGCTGCGCGACCGTTACTATAGAATCCCCTTCTATCTGCCGCTGGGCCATTGCTACTTTTGCGAACGCTATTTTCCCGATGAACCCGTCCCCACGCGCTAGTTCTGCGCCGTTTGCGCTCGAGTTGCTGCGGTTGCTGCGTCCGCGCCAATGGATCAAGAACGGCTTCGTGTTTATCGGCCTGCTGTTCAGCGGTGCGAGCATTGACGGGGGGGTGGGGGGCAAGGTGCTTCTTGCCGCGGCCGGATTCTGCCTGCTGTCGAGTTGCGTCTACGTACTCAACGATGTTTTCGATCGTGATGCGGACCGGGCGCATCCGCTGAAGCGGCGACGGCCTTTGGCCAGTGGCACGGTGGGTACCGGTGCGGCGTTTGCGCTGGCCGCCGCCTGCGCGGTTGCGGGATTCTCGCTCGGCGCCGCGGCGTCGGCAAGCGTGTTCGCGATACTGGCGGCCTATCTTCTTCTAAACCTGGCATACAGCGCGGGACTCAAGCATGTGGCCATACTCGATGTATTCATCATCGCCGCGGGTTTCATGCTGCGAATATTCGCCGGCACCTGGGGGGTTGGCATCGCGCCGTCGCAATGGCTGCTGTTGTGCGGACTTCTGCTGACGATTTTTTTGGGTTTCGCCAAGCGCCGCGCGGAACTGATGGTGAGCGAGAGCGATGGAGTGGCCGGCGTCAGCCAGCGCCCGGTGCTGGACGACTACAGTCCGGCCTTGCTTGACACCATGATAGCCATCAGCGCCGCCGGCGTAGTCGTCAGCTACAGTCTTTACACCGTGAGTCCGAACACGGTCGGATTGCACCATACCGACAAGCTGATCTATACCCTGCCCTTTGTCCTGTATGGCATTTTTCGCTACATTTTTCTGTTGCACCACCGCGGCGGTGAGGACCCCGCTTCGACGCTGCTTAGCGATGTGCACATGCTTGTGACCGGGGCTGCCTGGCTTTGCGTTACCTTGTGGTTGATCTGGTAGGGGGATTTTGATTTGAGCTTGCCCCCTGGTTTCGGCATAATCGGCAAACCCCGGGCTCGCTGGCGGTATCTATCCGGATCCGCCCGATCTCCGCTCCCTGGACTGGAGCTGTATGGCTGAACGCGGCAGGCAAGATCTCCTGGCCCACCTGGAATACCTCGGTGATGCGACTCAATTTGCCGGGAAGATGCATCGCATGATCACTTATTCGCCCTTGTTCGAGAACTTCAACATGGCGGAGATCCGGCTGATGAGCCACTTCATGAACGTCTACCGCGCCGGGCCCGGCCAGGAAATCATCCACGAGGGCGAACAAGGCGATTTCATGCTGCTGATGATCGAGGGCAGCGTGGAAGTCTTCAAGCAGGATCGTTGGAACACGCCCAAGCTCATTGCTTCGGTCGACGCCGGCAAGACGCTGGGCGAAATGTCCATGATCGACGGAGAACCGCGCTTCGCCACCTGCGTTGCCGCCGAAAACTGCGTAATCGCGGTGCTGTCGCGTGAGAGTCTGGCGCGCATTATTCTGGAGCAGCCGATACTCGGGGCAAAAATCCTGATGGAACTGGTGCTGATGCTGTCGCAGCGGCTGCGCCAGACCAGCGTCAAGCTGGTGAGCCTGATGGACAAAAGCGGAGAAGAAAATTGAGCTTGACCAGGCTTAAGACCCGCTGCGATCTGCGCCGCCTGTAGCATGCGGCATCCACTGGTCGGCTAGGAGCTCAGCGCTTTCCCGGTTTTTTCGCTTTTACCGTGGATTCTCCCGGCTGCCACAATACATCGCTGCCGCCGCCCGCGCGGTTCAAAAATCGACCCAGGACGAAGAGTAAATCGGACAGACGGTTAAGATATTTGCGTGCCGCAGTACCGACCGGTTCGGCGCGCGAGAGCGATACCAGGGCGCGCTCGGCGCGGCGGCACACGGTGCGCGCGAGGTGCGCCAGGCTTGCCGTACGCGTTCCGCCTGGCAGAATGAATTCCTTGAGCGGGGGCAGGTCGCTGTTGAAGTCATCCAGCAGCGCCTCCAGACGCGAAACCTGCTGTTCAGTCATGCCGGCATGGCCGGGAATGCAGACTTCCCCACCCAGATCGAATAAATCGTGCTGAATCGCAGCCAGCGCCGCCCGCACATTGTCGGGAAGCGTCTCCGCGAGCAGCAGTCCGACCGCCGAATTCAGTTCGTCGATTTCACCCAGCGCGTGGACGCGCAGACTGTCCTTGGCCACCCGCGTGCCGTCGCCCAGGCCCGTATCGCCAGTGTCTCCGGTCCGAGTATAGATTTTTGTGAGGCGGTGGCCCATGTGCATCCGAGCGTGGTGACGGCGGGGAATTGTACCGCAATCAAAGGGGAGGGCTGTACGCGCAGGTGCGGATCGCAGCGGTGGCGAACTCCCCGCGAACGGACCAAATAATGCGGTCCTTCCGGTTCGACAGCCGCTGAATCATAGTAGAATAATCTCGCTCTACAAACTAGCGAGCTAGTCTTCATGCCTGCGCAGACGGAGGACACACGGTGATTTCGTTGGCGAGGATCCGCAATCGGCTGGCAGCCATGTCGTCGGTTGATTACCTGCCCGAGCGTGTTTCCATGCTGTACCGGCTCTCCGGTACCGACGTGCCCATCATTCTCGTGGCCGCGGCCATCACCGCGTTCGCGATGTGGGGTTTCATCGACGTCAATCTGATCGTCATCTGGTTTATATGGCTGGGTGTGGCGAGTTCGGTGCGCTATGCGATGGCGCGCGTGTATCGCAGTCGCCAACCCGCGGCGGAATACGCGGGGCAGTGGGAAAATTATTTCTGCCTGGCCAGTGCGCTGGTCGGCGCCGGCTGGGGGCTGGCGCTCATGCTGATCGGTCATACGCCGACGTCCCTGCAGGAACTCACTGTCACCTTCCTGATCAGCAGCGTGGCCATGGGCTTGCCGCCTTCCCTGGCGCCCAGCCCGAAGGCGTTCACCAGCTTTATTCTGCCCATACTCGCGCCGATGGTGGCGATGCTGCTGACCTTCGGCGGCGGGCTCAATACCTCTACCGCATTGCTGATGCTGGTTTTCGCGACCGTGCTGCTGGGGCTTTACCTGTCCAACCACTATGCCTTGATCGAAACCCTGGCCTATGGTCACGAGAACACCCTGCTGCTCCAGAAACTGCAGGTCGCCGAAAAGTCTTTGACGTCTGCATTGGCGGAACAACGGCTGATTTTCGACACGGCTGCGGTCGGCATCGCCTTTGTCAGTCAGGGTAGCGTAGTGAAATGCAATCAGCGATTTGCCGGGATTCTCGGCTACGAGATACATGAAATTGCCGACAAGCCGACCGACGTCTGGTATCAATCCGACGACGATTTCATGCGGCCGGGCAGCGGAGCCTACAAGCGATTCTCCCAGGGCGAAAACTATTCCGCGGAATTGCTGCTGCGGAAGAAGGATGGCACCCCGATCTGGGTATTTACCGACAGCCGCGCGATCGACGCCGCCAAGCCGCAGGATGGAATTATTATCGGGATAGGCGACATTACCGAACGCAAGCTGGCGGAGGCGGCGCTGCAACAGACCAAGGAAAGACTCGACCTTGCAATGCAGTCCTCGGCCATCTCGATCTGGGAATGGGATGCGAGGCGCGGTACGCTTTATCTGGATGCGGCGCTGTCGCAGATGACGGGCGAGGAGCCGCGCGAGCGCTATATCAAACTCGATGAGTTTGTGCCGATGGTGCACCCGGACGAAGCCACCGCCTTGCGCCAGGCACAGGCGGATTGCATCAGCGGTCTGCGACCACTCTACCGCATAGAGCATAGACTGAAAACGGTGGGCGGCGACTGGGTCTGGGTGCTTAGCCGCGGCCGCGTGGTCGAGCGCGGGGACGACGGTCGCGCATTGCGCATGACGGGAACCAACGTGGACATCACCCAGCGCAAACGCGCCGAGGCGGAGTTGCTCACGGCGCTGCAGCGCGAAAAAGAACTGTCGGAAATGAAGTCCAAGTTCGTTTCCATCGCCTCGCACGAGTTGCGTACGCCGCTGGCGACAATTCTGTCCTCCTCCGAGCTACTGGAGCATTATTCCGACAGCCTGTCCGCGGAAGACAGGCTGAAGATGCTGCACGGCATCCAGGGCGCCGTGAAACGCATGAATGCGATGATCGAAGATGTGCTGATCATAGGCAAAGCCGAGGCGGGTGCGCTGCAGTTCGATCCGAAACCGATGGATCTGCGCGATTTGTGCAACAAGGTCGTCGAAGAAGTGCGCGGCGGCGTGGCCAAGGATCATGTCATTCAATTCGACCAGCAGTTCGAGCGCGGCAGCTTGAACCTGGACGAGAAGTTGCTGCGCCATATCCTCACCAATCTGCTCTCCAACGCGGCAAAATACTCCCCTGCCAAAAGTACCATTTCGCTGCTGCTGGCGGAACGCGACGGCCAGGCCTTGATCGAGGTGGGTGATCAGGGTATCGGCATTCCGCCCGAAGACCAGGCGCGCCTGTTCGAGAGCTTTCACCGCGCATCCAATGTGGGTAACCGACAGGGTACCGGCCTCGGGCTGGTGATTGCAAAGAAGGCGGTCGAATTGCACGGCGGCACCATTTCGATCGACAGCAAGGTCGATGCGGGCACCCGCTTCAGCGTGCTTCTGCCGCTGATGAATACCAAGAAGGCGGCCTGATCGTGGCGCGTGTCGTGCTCATCGATGACGACGAGTCCAGCCTCGATTTCATGCAGCACGTGATGCGCGTCGACGGGCACGAACTGGCGCATGCCGCGGACGGCGAGCAGGGGCTTGCGCTGGTGAAGCAATTTCATCCCGAGCTGATCATCTGCGATGTGGTCATGCCGCATCTGGGCGGCTATGCCGTACTCGAGACCCTGCGCGCCGACCCGCAGTTTTCCAAGGTGCCGGTGCTGCTTTTTTCGGCGTTAATGAACGAGGAGGCGCGCGCCATGGCTCTGCGGCGCGGCGCGACCGAGGTGCTGGCCAAACCCTTCGACATGGAGCAGCTGCGCAGTGCGGTCGGACGCTGCCTGGGACCATGACCGTGAAAAAGAAAATACTGGTAGTCGAGGACGAGGCTTCGATCCGCCTGAACCTGACGCTGATGCTGAAAGGCGAAGGCTATGAAGTGGATTCGGCGGAGGACGGCCGCGCCGGCATCGAGCATGCAAAGAGTTTTGCGCCGGATTTGATCGTCAGCGACGTCATGATGCCGGAGGTGGACGGATTCGGCATGCTGGAGGCCTTGCGTTCCGAGCAGCAATTCGCCGACACACCTTTCATCTTCCTTACGGCGCTCAATGACAGGACCAGCATGCGCCGCGGCATGAACCTGGGCGCGGATGATTTTCTCAACAAGCCGTTCACGCGCGACGAATTGATCGACGCGGTGAATTCGCGGTTGAAGAAATATGAAAATGCGACGCGCTCGCTGGCGGAGCGCATGGTCGCGGGAAACGACGAACTCAAACGCTGGTACCGGGAGAGTCTGGCCGGCGCTGAACGCGAGCGCCCGCTTGCATTCGCGGAAACCGCCGGCATGACCGGCAAGATGACTGTGGCGACGGTACTGTTCGCCGACGTTCGCAATTTCACCACCTATTCGGAGCGTCTCACCGCGGGCCAGATCGCCGAGCTGCTCAACGCTTATTTCGAGGCCGTATGCCAACCGATCGTGCGTAACGGTGGGCGCATCGCAAAATTGATCGGCGACGGGATCATGGTGGTGTTCGAGGCGCGCGAAGAAGACGGCGAGGACAACCACGCACGCCGCGCCGTGCGCGCCGGACTCGGAATCGTGCTTGCGGCGAACGGCTTCGGTGAATGGTTCAAGCAGCATTTCGATCTGGGCGGCTTGCCCGAATTTGCAACCGGCGTAGGCATCCACACCGGCGATCTGATGGAGGTGCGCATCGGTCCCCCCGGTGCCGAAGACCTGACCGTGGTTGGCGACAGCGTCAACGTAGCGTCGCGACTCGAGGGGCAGACCAAGGAACTGGGCTGGCCGGTGGTGGCAAGCGCCGCTGCGATCAGCATGGCGGGCAGCCTGGTCAGCACCGGAGAATCGCGCCTGCTCGAACTGCGCGGCCGCAACGCGCCGATCGAAGCGATGGAAGTCACCGGCATCGGTGCCGCGGAAGGCGCGGAGGAGGGGCCGATCGAGGTGCCCGACTCGCTGCGCGCTGCGCTTGCCGAGAACGCGAAAATGACCGCGCGGGCCGCAAAAGCGGCGCTGTCGGAAACCCTGCGCATTATCACCAGTGATCTGTCGCGAGCGCTGGCCGCCGGCAGGCCGCTGCAGGTAAAAGGTTATCGGGTGCTGTCCAAGATCGGTGAAGGCGGCATGTCCAATGTCTTCCTCGCCGACCGCGAATCAGACGGCGAGCAAGTGGCGCTAAAGATACTCAACGCACGGCCAAGTGACGACAAGCAGCTGCTGCAGCGTTTTATTCAGGAGTCGGAACTGATATCGGATATAGATCACACCAACGTGGTTCGGATTTACGACAAGGGGTTCACCGACGAATACGCCTATATCGCGATGGAGTATTTTACCGGCGGCAGCCTGAAGGACGTCATTGCCCAGGGGCTGTCACCGCGCCAGGCCCTGTCCTTGCTGGCGCAGGCTTCTGCTGCGCTGGCGGAAATTCATCGCCTGGGCATCGTGCACCGCGATGTCAAACCGGCAAACATGATGCTGCGCGCGGACGGCACCATGGTGCTGACCGATTTCGGCATCGCCAAGCGCTCTTCGGGATCGATGGATAGAACCGTGCACGGTGAATTTTTCGGCACGCCCTATTACATTTCGCCGGAACAGGCGAATGGCAAGCAGGCGACCGAGCGCTCCGACATTTACAGCCTGGGCATTATCTTCTACGAAATGCTCATGAACCAACGGCCGTTTGACGGCAATTCCATCGTCGAGCTGATATCGCAGCACGTGCACGCACCGGTGCCCCGGCTGCCTGAGGCCCTGGAAGACTACCAGACGCTGCTCGACGGCATGCTCGCCAAGGATCCGTTGGAACGCCTGCAGAGCGCGGACGACGTGCTTGCGGCCATCGACCGGGTGTGGACGCAGGTCGCGCTGCGCGCAAAGCCGGCGTAAAGCACTGATCCGGGCGTTGCGAAGTCTTTTCCGCACGCGAGCGTCGCGTTTGCGCAGCGGATGTCCGCCGCTACGGGAACGCAATCGACCCTACGCGGCGACGGCGAAGGCGAGCGATGCTGCCCGACCCGGTGCGCCGTCGCAGTTGAAATGAAACGACTATCCATCATCATTCCGGCGCTGAACGAGGCCGCGTGCATCGCCGCGACCCTGGAGTCCCTGGACGGGTTGCGCAGCCGTGGCCACGAGGTCATCGTAGTCGACGGCGGATCCAACGACGCGACCGTGGCCATTGCCGAGGGTTTCGCGGACCGGGTTATCGTCTCGGTCCCGGGTCGCGCCGAGCAGATGAATGCCGGTGCGCGCGCCGCAACCGGCGAGACACTCCTTTTTCTGCACGCCGACTCGCGGCTGCCCGTGGATTCCGACCGCCTGGTGCTGCAAGGCCTGGCGGCCGGCGATGCCGCGTGGGGGCGCTTCGACGTGCGGATTGCGGGCCCCCACATTCTTTTGCGACTGGTGGAGGGTATGATGAATATTCGCTCCCGCCTGACGCATATATGCACAGGCGACCAGTGCATTTTCGTGCGGCGCGAGGCGTTTGAAGCTATCGGCGGATATCCGCAACTGGCGCTGATGGAGGACATTGCGATCAGCGCGCGCTTGCGCCGCATTTCCGCTCCCTTGTGCCTGAGCGAGCGCTGCATCACCTCGGCGCGCCGCTGGGAAAGTGGCGGCGTGCTGCGCACGATTCTCCTGATGTGGTGGCTGCGCCTGCAGTATGCCTTCGGGGCATCGCCCGCGCGGCTGGCTTGCGCCTACCGGAGACGCGGTGATTAACTGTCGTATCATGATTTTCGCGAAGGCGCCGACGCCGGGCCTGGTGAAAACGCGTCTGATCCCTGCACTGGGGGAGCGCGGTGCCGCGGAACTGCAGCGGGAGTTGATCGAGCGTACGTTGTGCACAGCCAAGCATGCGGGGCTGGGCGCGCCGGAACTGTGGTGCGCGCCCGGGCCGGATGATCCTTTTTTCGTGGATTGCGCCAAAACTCACGGCGTTGCCCTGCATATGCAGTGCGAGGGCGATCTGGGGCTGCGCATGGCAGACGCCCTGGAATCTGCGCTGGCGGCGGGTTCGCCGGGGTTGTTGATCGGCTGCGATTGCCCGTCGCTGACCCCGGAATATCTGCGCGACGCGGCGGCCTTGCTGGCCAGCGGAATCGATGCGGTATTCGGTCCGGCGGAGGACGGCGGGTATGTGCTTGTCGGCGTGGCGCGCGGCCCGGCGGCGCAACTGTTCGAAGGCATCCCATGGGGCACGGCAAGCGTGATGCAGGAAACCCGCGGGCGGCTTGCGAGCGGTAAATGGCGCTGGCGTGAACTTGGGCTGATGTGGGATCTTGACCGGCCCGAGGACCTGCAGCGGTTGCGGGCGCAGGGCTAAAGAAAAAAGGCAGGGCACCGGCATTTGCCGGCTACCCTGCCCACGCGGGGGAGAGGAGGAGGACCCGCGAAGACGTTACCGCTGTATTCCCTGTTAGCGGAAAAAGCTCCCGCTAAATGTAATTGCCGCCTGCCCGCCCAATATGCAGGCCAGTTTCACCGAAGTAGCCAGTGCGGCGGCGCTGGCGGTCGCATAACCTGCTAGTACTTTGGCTACCCCGAAATTCATGGTCGTAATGCACCCAAATTCGACATGGACCGAGTCTAAGGACTGCTTAACTATTTGTCGAATCGATTTTTTAGATTTACTATATCTGTCTCATGGATATACGAAATATCGATCTTAACCTGCTGGTCGCGCTTGACGCGCTGCTGGCCGAGCGCAATGTATCGCGTGCCGCGGTGCGTCTGCATCTGTCGCAACCGGCGGCGAGCGCACTGCTCGCGCGTTTGCGTGAGCTATTCGGTGATCCCCTGCTGTTGCGCAGCGCCCGGGGCATGCTGCCGACGCCGCGGGCCCTGGAACTGCTGGGTCCGGTGCGGCGGGTGCTGGACGAGATAGACGCAATCGTTCAGCCGCGCGCGGCATTCGATGCGGCCAGCGCGGAACACACTTTTCGTCTTTCGTCCTCGGACTACGTCGAATACGCCCTGGTGCCGAAACTGGTGGACTACCTGGAGCGCAAAGCCCCCGGGGTGCGGCTGGAAGTAAGCGCGCTCGATCTGCCGTTGGTGGCAAAGCAGATGGAAAGTGGCGATGTCGACCTTTGCATCACCGGGCTGCAGAACGCCCCCGCCGGTCTGCACGTGCGGCCGCTTTATATGGAGCGCATCGTGTCTGTGGTACGGCGCGACCATCCGGGGGTAGGCGCCCACCTGACGTTGGACACGTTCTGCAGCCTGGAGCACATCCGGGTCTCCGTACCCGGCAGCGGATTCAGCACCCAGATTGATGGGGCGCTGGCCGCGTTGGGTAGGAAGCGCCGCGTGCGTCTGTCGGTGCCGCATTTTCTGCTGGTTCCGGAAATTCTTGCGCGTTCGGACATGATCAGCGCGCTGCCCGAGCGCCTGGCGCGAGGTTACGCGAAAAAACTGCGCATTTTCGAGCCGCCGCTCGACCTCGAAGGATTCACCGTCGGCGAGATCTGGCATGAGCGCAATGAGCGCGATCCGGCCCAGCAGTGGCTGCGCGACGCGTTGCTGGAACTCGCGAGTCGTCCGCCGAAATAACGCACGCCATATCTCATTTCATCAACACCGGGTCACGAACCGGCGCGCTCGGGCTTGCCTGATAGAATCTGCGTGAACCATACTGGACGTGCAGGATGAAAGAAGATATCTGCTTTCTGCCGGCGACCGAATTGTCCCGGCGCATCCGGCGCAAGGACCTGTCGGCACGCGAACTGATGCAGGCGTCGCTCGCGCAGATCGAGCGCCTCAACCCGAAACTCAATGCCATCGTCACGCTGCATGCCGAGCAGGCCATGGCGCAGGCGCTCGCAGCCGACGAGAAGCAGGCGCGCGGCGAAACGCTCGCGGCATTGCACGGCCTGCCCGTCGCGCACAAGGATCTGTTTCTGACCCGCGGCATGCGCACGACCTTCGGCTCGTCGATTTTCAAGGACTTTGTCCCCGACCGGAACCTGCTGATCGTGGATCGATTGCAGGCGGCGGGGGCGATTTCCATAGGCAAGACCAATACACCCGAGTTTGGCGCCGGTTCGCAGACTTTCAACGCGGTATTCGGCAAAACCCTCAATCCCTACGACAGCAGCAAGACCTGCGGCGGTTCTTCCGGGGGGGCGGCGGTCGCACTGGCTGCCGGCATGGTGCCCCTCGCCGACGGGAGCGACATGGGTGGATCGCTGCGCTGTCCGGCGAATTTCTGCAATATCGTCGGCCTGCGCACTTCGCCCGGGCGGGTGCCGGTCTGGCCGGCGAAAACCGGCTGGAGCACGCTCGGCGTGGAAGGCCCGATGGCGCGCACCGTCGAGGATTGCGCGCTGATGCTGAGCGTGATCGCTGGCTGGGATGCAAGAAGCCCCATCGCGATCGCCGAGCCGGGCAGCGCGTTTGCGCGGCCGCTGGTGCGCGACTTCAAGGGAGTGCGCATCGCCTGGAGCGCCGATCTGGGCGGGCTGCCGCTGGATGCGCGCGTTGCCGCGGTGCTGGCTTCGCAGCGACCGAGCTTCGCCGCGCTCGGCTGCTCCGTGGAAGATGCCACGCCCGACTTGTCGGACGCGGACGGGATATTCAAGACCTTGCGCGCCTGGCAATTCGAGCTTTCCTACGGCGAGCATCTGGACCGTCACCGCGACCTGCTCAAGGACACGGTGATCTGGAATATCGAGGTCGGCCGGAAGCTCACGGGTCCGAGCGTAGGCGCTGCGGAAGCAAAGCGCACCGCGCTATTCGAGCGCATGCGCAATTTCATGCAGCGCTACGAGTTTCTGATCCTGCCGGTGAACCAGGTTCCGCCGTTCGACGTCGATGTGCCCTATGTGAACGAAATAGAAGGCGTGGCGATGGAGACCTACATAGACTGGATGAAATCCTGCTACTACATTACGATTACAGGCCACCCGGCAATCTCGGTACCCTGTGGCTTTACCGCGGACGGCTTGCCGGTGGGCGTGCAGATCGTCGGACGCCACCAGGATGATTTCGGCGTGCTGCAGCTGGCCTACGCATTCGAACAGTCAACGCAGCTTTGGAAGCGCCGTCCGCCGATGGCGGACGCGCTGTAGAATTCAGGACCGGGCCGTTTCAGCATTGTCGAAACGGCCCTGAATTAGGGGAGCATGAGGGAAATATCCACTCATGCGTTAATTCGCTCGCGGGAGGAGATTATGCGCAGCCATCACGACATGGGCGGGTTGCCGGCCGGCCGATGCGAACCGGACGAGCACGAGTACGAAATGTGGGAGAAGCGCGTCGACGCGCTGATGATGCTGCTCTCGGACAAGGAGCGACAGTTGCTCAAGGTCGATGAGCTGCGCAGAAATATCGAGAGCCTCGGTGCGGATGCGTACGATCGCATGGGCTACTATGAGCGCTGGATGCATTCGATCTCGCAGACCCTAATCCAGCGCGGTGTGATCAGCATCGATGAACTGGGCCGCAAGATGGCGGAAATCGAGGATCGCGATGAGCGTGCCTGAAGCCGTGCCGGCGCGCTTTGGACCGGGCTCACGGGTGCAGGTGCGCCGCGCCGATCCGCCGGGGCATGTGCGCACACCCTGGTACTGCCGCGGCCATAACGGCGTGATCGAGCGCATCTGCGGCAATTTTGCCAATCCGGAAGAACTCGCCTACAACCGCGACGGCCTGCCTGTGCAGCCCCTGTACCGCGTGCGCTTTCTTTGTCGCGAGTTGTGGCGGGATTACGAAGGCAATGCCGGCGACGCGGTCGAGATCGAAATTTTTCAGCACTGGCTGGAGGCGCGATGAACCGGCAGCAGGAACAGGACGCGCAGGACAGCCGCGGCTACTATCGCCGCATGCAAAGCGCGATAGAGGAGCTGCTGATCCTCAAGGGAGTGTTCAGCGGCGCCGACGTCGAGCGCGAAGTCAAGGCCATGGACAGCCGCGATCCGGGGCGGGGCGCAAAAATGGTGGCGCGCGCCTGGCTCGATCCGGATTACAAGTCACGCGTGCTGAAGGACGGCTCGGCGGCGGCGGAGGAACTCGGTTTTGCCGTCGGTCCTCTGCGCCTGATCGTGCTCGAGGACACGCCGTCCGTGCACAACGTGATCGTGTGCACCCTTTGCTCGTGCTACCCGCGCATGCTGCTCGGTCTGCCGCCCGAATGGTACAAGAGCCGTGATTACAGGAGTCGCGTGGTGCGCGAACCGCGCAAGGTGCTGCAGGAGTTTGGCACCCGCATCCCCGACGAGGTCGAGATCCGCGTCCACGATTCCACTGCCGATATGCGCTATATGGTCTTGCCGCTGCGACCGGCCGGGACCGAACGTCTCGATGAAGAGCAACTGGCGCAACTGGTGACGCGTGACAGCCTGATTGGCGTGACGATGGTGGATGCACAGGGCTAGCCGCTGCCGGCCGAGATATTTCGCTTCAGGCGATGGTCACGCCGCCGTCGGCGATGATCGTTTGCCCGGTGACGAAGGAGCCGGCGCGGGAGGCAAGGAACACGGCGATGCCGCCTATTTCCTCTGCCTCCCCCAGGCGCCGCAGCGGCGTGATCGCTTCGCGCGCCTTGCGCGCTTTTTCGTTTTCCCACAGCGCCCGGGCGAAATCGGTCTTGATCAGACCGGGCAGAATCGCGTTGACGCGAATATTCGACGGCCCCCACTCGCAGGCGTAGTTTCTGACCAAGGCCGCGTCGGCCGCCTTGGACACACCGTACAGGCCGATAACGGTATTGCCTTTGATCGCGGCGATGCTGGAAACGATGATCACCGCGCCGTCCCTGCGTTCGGCCATCTGCGGAATCACCATATTGCACAACCACCAGTTGCTCTTGATGTTGTTGCCCATGATCTTGTCGAACACCTCGTCACCGGTCTGGGCTGTGGGCCCGTACACGGGGTTGGCGGCGGCGTTGCAAACCAGGATGTCGATCTTTCCCCAATGTTTCATGGTCGCATCGACGAGTTGCTGCAACTGCTCCTTGTGCGCGATATTGCAGGGAATCGAAATCGCCGCGTAGCCCTTGCCGGTGAACTCGCGCGTCACTTCCTCGCAGGCATCGGCCTTGCGGCTGGAAATCACCACTTTGGCGCCCGCTTTCGCCAATTCCTCGGCGATGGATTTGCCGATGCCCTTGGTCGAACCGGTGATCAGTGCGACCTTGCCTGTCAGATCAAACATGCTTTGCTCCTGGTTCATTCGAGTTGCGATTTTCGCGCCCGTGGATGAAGAATGGTCGCGGCTGAAACGGACCCTAGACGGCACCGCTTTTCTTCAACAGCGCGGCCACCGCCTGTGCCAGCTTCGCGTAGCCCCTGGCGTTGGGATGCGCGATGTCGGATTTCAATTCGTTGTCGCGCAAAATGGTCTTCAGTGCGGCGTCTTCGTAGGGCAGGCCGAACTCCTTGGCGATTTCGGCATAGAAATCCGGGGGCGAGGGGAACAAACCGGGTTTGGGCACGGCGATCAACATCACCTCCACGCCCCTTTGCTTTGCGATGCGGATCATGGCGCGCAGGTTTTCCGCGGCCTGCGCGTCGCCGAGTTTGCGCAGAAAATCGTTGCCGCCGTGACATAGTATGAGCAGTCGGGGCTGATAGTAATCGAGCGCCGAGGGCAGCCGCGCGAGGCCGGCGGCGCTCACCTCGCCGGGCACGCCCGCCTTCCACACCTTGCGCGCGATGAGCGTCTCCAGGACCGCCGGATAGCTCGCCTCCGGCTGCGCGCCGGTGCCGAAGGTGAGACTGTCGCCGAAGGCGAGCACGACGGCGTCTGCGGGCAAGCGCGACAGCCTAGCGGCGTCACCGCCGCAGGCGGCAAGTGCGCACGTCCCAAGCAGCAGCATCAGGGCGTACCGCAGCTTGCGGAGCGCGCCGCGAGCGCTACCGACTGCCAATCTCATCGGGTGCTTGCGAGGCCCATCGGGCAAAATTGATCGATCCGCCGCGGGAAGGCAGTACTAGCGGGTAAAATGCTTGCTCGCTTCGCACTATTGTTCATCACTTCGAAAACATTCATGGAATTTTTCCTGCCGATCGCGCACATGGACGTCAATATCGTCCTGATTTCGCTCTACGGCGCTCTGGTAGGCTTTCTTTCCGGCCTGGTCGGAGTGGGTGGCGGTTTCCTGATCACCCCCCTGCTCATTTTCACCGGGATACCCCCCATTGTAGCGGTCTCCAGCGGTGCGGCACAGATGGCGGGAACGGCCTCCGGCGCGAGCTTTCTGCATTGGCGCAACGGCAACATCGATTTCAAGATGGGGCTGGTTCTGCTGATAGGCAGCTGGCTCGGCGGCGGGGGCGGCGTCTATCTCGCCAAGGTACTGCTGCGCTCGGGCCAGTTCGGCAACGTGGTCGTGTTTCTCTATGTGGTCCTGCTCGGCTTCATCGGCGTAAGCATGCTGATCGAATCGTTGCGGGCTGTCTTTCGCTCAGCCGCGCCGGTCAAGAAGGAGCGGAGCGCATCTGCCGAGTCGAATTCGCTGCTGCGTACCTGGGTGGCGCGCATGCCCTGGCAGACGAGCTTCCCCGCATCCGGCGTGCGCATGTCAATCGCCGGTCCGCTGATCCTGGGCGCTGTCGTCGGCATCCTTACCTCGCTGATGGGGGTAGGTGGCGGCTTCATTATGGTGCCGATCATGATCTATGCGCTCAAGATGCCGACCAAGATCGTCGTCGGCACTTCCTTGTTCCAGCTGCTGTTCACCACCGCTGCGGTGAGTATCATGCAGGCCGGCATCAATCATTCGGTCGATCCCTTTCTCGCGATCATTCTTATCCTGGGCTCGGTGATCGGGACCAAATTCGGTGCGCGGCTCGGTGCGCGCCTGCCTGCGGAGAAGCTGCGCCTCATCCTCGCGCTGGTCGTGGTCGCGGTGGCCATCAAGATGATCGTGACCCTGCTGATTCCGCCGGGCGACATCTACGGCATGACGGTGGAGGTGCGCTGATGGCACGCTGGACGCGCTTGCTGCCGCTGATGCTCGGCTTCTTGTTGTCGACGCCCTCATGGGGAGAGGAGCCGCTGATCGTCGCCCCCTCGATCAGCGAGGTCAAAATCACCACGGATTTCGCCGGGACCACGGTCGAGGCCGTGGGTGCGATGAGCCGGTCGGGCGATCTGATTATCAAGCTTATGGGGCCGAAGCAGGAGGCGACCCTGTCGCGGGAGACCAAGCTCGGACCATTCTGGGTCGAAGGCGAGAGGGTGAAAATGGAGGACGCGCCGAGCCTGCTTTTCCTCTATGCCACCGCACCGATCGCATCGCTCCTGTCGCCCGAAGAGCAACAGAAGTATGGACTGAGCCTTGAGGGTGTCTGGGTGCGCGTCGAGCCTCAATTAAAGGCGCATGCGGCGTCAGACTGGCGTCAGGCCTTCCTTCGACTCAAGGAGAAACAGGGTTATTACCATGAAGACGACACGGCCATCCGAGTGTTCGGAGACCGGCTGTTTATCGCCAACATGCGCTTGCCGGCGGATTTGCAGGTTGGGAACTACACGATCGAAACCCTGCTGGTGAAGTCCGGCAAAGTGGTCGGCCATACCACCGGCGGTTTTCGCGTGCACTTGTCCGGAATCGAGCGTTGGGTGTGGGTTGCCGCGCACGACCGCCCCTGGCTCTTCGGCAGCCTGTTTACGCTGCTGGCCATGCTGCTGGGCCTGGTGCTGAACGCGATTCCGTTTCGCCGCGGGCGATAGAGCGCGCAAAACCCCCACAACGCTATGCGGGCGGAGGCAATGTTGCGCATTCGTTGAAAATGCGCGCGTGGCAGGTTTTGCAGACGAGGCGGTCGAGGCGCGTGAACACGGTGCCGATCGCCTCGGATTTGTCCGTGAAGATATTTTCCCGACCGATCTCGTCGAGATGCCCGCTGCGCTCGAGCATGTCGTACACAGACTGGCGTAGCCCGTAGAAGTAAAGCTGCCCGCCCATATTCCAGCGGCGTGCCGCCTCGTGCGCGAGCAACTCGGTGCCGGCGACATCGATGAAATTGATGCTATTCGACATGAGCAGCAGGTGCTTCTGGCTCGGGCTCGTTTCGCGCAGGATGTCGAAATGCGTGTCGACATGGTTTACTGCGCCGAAATAGATCGAACCCTCGATGAGAAGGATCTTGAGTTGCGGGCACTCGGGGAGTTGCGCCTCGGTCGCCAACACCATCTTGCGCTCGGTCTGGCGCGAGTCCGGCACCAAGCTGCGCATGGTCGGGCGCGACGTCCGGTTAAGATAGACCACCAGCGACAGCGTGACCCCGACCAAAATCGCGAATTCGAGTTCCAGAAGCAGGGTCGCGGCGAAGGTGAGCGCGAGCACCGCCGTTTCGGAATAACTGGAACGCGCGACCATTCGGATGCTGTGGAAATCGATCAGCCCCCAGGCGACCAGAAACAGGATCGCCGCCATGCTCGCTATGGGCAGGTAGGCCATCAGCGGAGCGACGAAAATCAGTATCACGATCAGGAACAGGGCGGAAAAGACTGCAGAAAGCGGCGTGCGTGCACCAGCCTCGTAGTTGAGGCCGGAACGGTTGAACGAACAGGTCGCGGGGTAGCCGGAGAAGAAACTGGCGACGATGTTGGACAGTCCTTGGCCGATGAACTCCTGGTTGCCGTCGATGCGCTGGCCGGACTTGAGCGCGATCGCGCGTCCGATCGATATGGCTTCGGTCAGGCCGAGCACCGTGACCGCAACCGCAATGGCGAGCAGTTTTCTGAGATTTTCCAGATCCCAACTCGGATGCGAAAGCGGCGGCAGCGCCCCAGGAAGCGCGCCCAGCGTGCGTATTCCGGTGGCGTCCGCGCCCATGGCTTGGTTGAGCACGAAGGCCAGGACGGCTCCCGCCAGCATCGCCACGATCATGTATGGCACCTGCTTGAGAAAGCGGCGGGCAAGGATGCCGGTCACCAGCGTCACCGTGGCGACCAGCAACACGTAGGGTTGAATGTTCGAGATCTGCAGCGCGAATGCCTCGAGCGTGCGCAGGAAGGAGTGGCCGCGCGGGATTTCCACGCCGAAGAAATTGCGCAGTTGCGCGCCGAAAATCAGCATCGCCGCGCCGGCGGTAAAGCCGACCACCACAGTGTGCGAGATGAAATTGACCAGCGTACCAAGTCGCAGCAGGCCCAGGGTCAGCATGATGATCCCGGACATGAATGACAGCGTGAGAACCAGATGAATGTATTGCGCGGAACCGGGTTCCGCCAGCGAACTCACGGTTGCGAACACGACCAGCGATACCGCGTTGGTGGGGCCGGAAACAGCATGCAGCGAAGACCCCCACAGCGCGGCGACGATGGTCGGTACCATGGCGCAGTAAAGGCCGTATTCGGGCGGCATTCCCGCGAGCGTGGCGAATGCCACGCCCTGGGGCAGCACGACGGCGGCGCCGATCAGGCCCGCCAGCAGGTCCACGCGCATGCTCGCGCGGTCGACGCGCGGCCACCAGGTCAGAAACGGAAAGATGCGTCTGAGAACAGCGCTGCGGTCAGTGGACATTCAGGTTATATGGCGGTATTTGGAACGCATTGCTGAACGCGGGGCGGGCCCCTTCGTCCTCCCTTGACAGCTCACTTCAGAATGAGGCGAGATCCCCATCATGCCTCCAATATCACCTGCCGAAAATTCGATTTCAGCAGGTTTCGAATTGTCGCGCGCTCCGGCAGGTCCGAGGCGGCTTATTATTATCGGACATCTTAACAAATGAGCGCGCTGCGTTCGCGGATTTGAGCAACATGAATTCTTATCGCCTCATTCGATTGACACATCCCGGGACCGTGCATAACATGAGCCGATCATCCGCTGTTGCATCCATTTACCCGAAATTTGCGACGTAAGAAGGCTCTCACCACCATGAATGAAGGCTTCCGCTTGCTCGATCCGGTGCGCCAGGGCGCCGCCGTGAACGTGCTGCGCGCAATCCTGCCGGCTGAATCCGTGCTATACGAGCCGGAGGACACAAAGCCCTATGAATGCGACGGGCTGTCCGCCTACCGCGCATTGCCGATGGTGGTGGCTTTGCCGGAAAACGAGGAACAGGTCAGTCGCGTTCTGCGCGCCTGCCACGAGCTCAAGCTGCCGGTGGTGGCGCGCGGTGCCGGCACCGGTCTCTCGGGCGGGGCGCTGCCGCACGGCAAGGGCGTGCTGCTGTCGCTCGCCAAGATGAAACGCATCCTCGCGCTAGACCCGGTGGCCCGGGTTGCACGCGTGCAGCCGGGCGTGCGCAATCTGGCGATCTCCGAGGCCGCCGCGCCCTACGGCCTTTACTACGCACCCGACCCCTCGTCGCAGATCGCGTGCAGCATAGGCGGCAACGTGGGGGAGAACGCGGGCGGGGTGCACTGTCTCAAATACGGTCTCACCGTGCACAACGTGCTGCGTGTGCGTGGCTGCACCATCGAAGGCGAGGCGGTCGAGTTCGGCAGCGAGGCGCTCGATGTACCCGGCTACGACTTGCTCGCGCTAATCATGGGCTCCGAGGGCATGCTCGCCGTCGCCACCGAAATCACCGTCAAGCTCGTGCCCAAGCCGCATACCGCGCGGGTGATTCTAGCTGCCTTCGACGATGTGGAGAAGGCGGGCAATGCCGCGGCCGCCATGATCGCGGCGGGCATCATTCCGGCCGGGCTGGAAATGATGGATCAGCCGGCCACGCGTGCGGTGGAGGAGTACGTGCACGCAGGCTACGATCTTGACGCGGCGGCCCTGCTGCTGTGCGAATCCGATGGCACGGTGGAAGAAGTGGAGGAAGAGATCGGGCGCATGACTGCGGTGCTGAAGCAGGCCGGCGCCTACGATTTTCGCATTTCGGAGAACGAAGCCGAGCGCCTGAAGTTCTGGTCCGGGCGCAAGGCGGCGTTTCCGGCAATGGGGCGCATTTCACCCGACTATTACTGCATGGACGGCACCATTCCGCGCAAGCGCCTGGGCGAGGTGCTGCGGTTTATTGCCGAGATGGAAAAGAAATACGGCCTGCGCTGCCCCAATGTGTTCCATGCCGGCGACGGCAACCTGCACCCGCTGATCCTGTTCGACGCAAACGATCCGGAGCAATTGCACCGCACCGAGGCGTTCGCCGGCGAAGTGCTGGAGAAAAGCATCGAGGTGGGCGGCACCGTCACCGGCGAGCACGGCGTGGGTATAGAAAAAATCAACCAGATGTGCGTTCAGTTCACCCCCGCGGAACTCGAAATGTTCCGTGCCGTTAAGCGCGCATTCGATGTGGACGAGCTGCTTAATCCGGACAAGAACATACCGTCTCTGCACCGCTGCGCCGAGTTCGGCCGCATGCACGTCGAGGGCGGCCGTTTGCCTTATCCCGATATACCGCGTTTCTAAATAGGCCATTTCGGATTGATTGAAATGGCCCTGATATGGGGGAGTATGAGGGGACGTGTTCCCTCATTTCGTAGAATCTGAATATGCAGGAAGTCATCAAACGATACGCCGACCGGATCCGCGCGGCTGCAGCGGATAAGAAGCCCTTGCGGCTGCGCGGCGGCGGCACCAAGGATTTTTACGGCGAGACGCCCGGGGGCGAGGTGCTGGATACGCGCGAATACGCCGGCATCGTCGCCTATGAGCCGACCGAGTTGGTGATCACCGCGCGTTGCGGCACGCCTTTGGTGGAACTGGAAGCGGCGCTTAGCGCGCAGGGCCAGTACCTCGCGTTCGAACCGCCGCATTTCGGCCCAGGGGCGACCGTGGGCGGAATGCTCGCAGCGGGGCTGTCCGGGCCGCGGCGCCAGGCGGCGGGCGCAGTGCGCGATTTCGTGCTCGGGGTGCGCATGCTCGACGGTCGCGGCGACGATCTCAGCTTTGGCGGCCAGGTGATGAAAAATGTCGCCGGTTACGACGTCTCCCGGCCCATGGCGGGTTCCCTGGGCACGCTGGGATTGATTCTGGAGGTTTCGCTCAAAGTGCCGCCGCTGCCTTTTGCCGAAGCGACGCTCAAGCTGGAATTGCCGCAGGACAAGGCGATCGAAATGCTCAATCACTGGGGCGGGAAGCCTATTCCGATCAGCGCCAGCACGTGGGTCGAGGGCGATCTTACGGTCCGGCTGTCGGGTGCGGCCAGCGCGATCCAGGCCGCGAGAGTAGTGATAGGCGGCGAGTCCGTGGCGCCGGAGCAGGCGCAAGGCTACTGGCAGGACATACGCGAACAGACGGATGTTTTTTTTCGCACAGACAAACCGCTATGGCGCCTGTCCGTGCCTTCGGTGACGCCGCCGCTCGCTTTGCCGGGCGAGGAACTGATCGAATGGGGCGGTGCGCTCCGGTGGCTGGCCAGCAATGCTGATGCGCGCACGATACGCGACGCCGCTACGCAGTCCGGCGGGCATGCCACGCTGTTTCGGGGGACCGACAAGAGCGCGGGCGTGTTCACGCCGCTTGCGCCGCCGCTGGCGCGAGTGCACCGCAATCTGAAGCAGGCCTTCGATCCGGCGGGCGTGTTCAACCCCGGACGGATGTACCCGGACCTATGAGCGGGTTCTTACCGCAATTGCGCCATGCAAACTGAGCTTTCCGATTTCTTCAAGGGCACGCGGGACGGCATCGAGGCCGACGCGATCTTGCGCAAGTGTGTGCATTGTGGGTTTTGCACCGCAACCTGTCCGACCTATCAGCTGCTGGGCGACGAACTCGACGGTCCGCGCGGACGCATCTATCTGATCAAGGGCATGCTGGAGGGCGCCGAAGTCACGGCGAGAACGCAGGTGCACCTGGACCGCTGCCTTACCTGTCGCGCCTGCGAGACCACCTGCCCGTCCGGGGTGCAGTACGGACGTCTGGTCGATATCGGTCGCAAGATCGCAGAAGAACGGGTGCCGCGGCCGCTGCTGGCGAGGCTGCAGCGGCTGGTGTTGCGCGCAGTCCTGCCGCGGCGCGCACTGTTCGCGGCGCTGCTCAGACTGGGAAGGTGGATGCGACCCGCCTTGCCCTTCGCTTTGCAGGACAAGGTACCTGCCTCGGTCCCCGCAGCCGGTGACTGGCCGGCGGCACGGCACGCGCGCAGAATGCTGGTGCTTGCCGGCTGCGTACAGCCGGCGCTGGCCCCTGAAGTCAACGCCGCAAGCGCGCGCCTGCTGGACCGGCTGGGAATATCGCTGATCGAGGCACCCGCGGCAGGCTGTTGCGGCGCGGTGCGCTTCCATCTGAACGCGCAGGAAGACGGTTTGAATGATATGCGCGCATTGATCGACGCCTGGTGGCCTTATGTCGAAGCTGGAGTGGACGCGATCGTGATGAGTGCCAGCGGCTGCGGCGTCACGGTGAAGGAATACGGCCATCTGCTTGCGCATGATCCCGCCTACGCGGCCAAAGCGGAAAAAATCAGCGATCTGACCAAGGACCTCTCGGAAGTGATCGCTGCCGAGCTGGGCAATCTGAAGCCGCTGCTCGCAGCGGCGCCGCCGGGCGCGGAAGGGACGAAACTCGCATTGCAGCTGCCTTGCACTCTGCAGCACGGTCAGAAAATCACCGGGCTGGTGCAGAGCATCCTCGTGGCCGCGGGCTTCGAATTGACGCCGGTCGCGGACAGCCATCTGTGCTGTGGTTCCGCGGGGACCTACTCGATCCTGCAACCGGACTTGTCCGCCAGGCTCAAAGTGAACAAGCTCGCCGCCTTGCACGCCGGTTCGCCGCACGCCATCGTCAGCGCGAACATCGGCTGCATCAGCCATCTGCAAAGCGGAAGCGCGCTGCCGATGGAGCACTGGATCGTGGCGCTGGAGCGGCGTCTGGCCGGCGTCTAGCGTGGCGCGGCTCAGGGACAGCATCCCGGAAAGGCCGCCGAACCGCGACATCCGGCAACTCGCGCGCATCCTCGGCTTTCTCGCGCCTTACCGACGGCAGGTCGCGATCGCCATGGTGGCGCTGGTCGTCGCCGCCGGCTGCGTGCTCGTGCTGGGGCAGGGACTGCGACGCGTCATCGACCGCGGGTTTTCCAGCGGCGATGCGGCGCTGCTCGACGGCGCGCTGGTCGCATTGCTCGCAGTGATCGTGGTCATGGCGATCGCCACCTATACGCGCTTTTATTTCGTCTCCTGGATAGGGGAGCGCGTCTCGGCCGACATCCGCCGCGCCGTGTTCGGCCATCTGCTGGATCTGTCTCCGGGCTTTTTCGAAGTCACGCGCACGGGCGAAGTGATTTCGCGCCTGACCAACGACACCTCGCTCCTGGAGGTGGTGATCGGCTCGAGCGCATCGTTTGCGTTGCGCAACACCCTGATCATGCTCGGCAGCCTGGTGATGCTTCTGGTCACCAGCCCCAAGCTCACCGCCTTGGTGCTGCTGGGCATCCCGCTGGTGATCGCGCCCATCCTGCTATACGGGCGGCGCGTGCGTGCGCTGTCGCGCGCGAGCCAGGCGCGCGTGGCCGACGTCAGCGTCTACATCGACGAGGCGCTGCACGAAATCCGCACGGTGCAGTCCTACGGTCACGAGAACGAGGACCGCGCGCGCTTCGGCGAGCGCGTAGAGCAGGCGTTTTCGACGGCGGCCGAACGCATCCGCCAGCGCGCGCTCTTGATCGCGCTGGTGATGCTGCTCGCGTTCGGCGCCGTCGGCGTGATTCTTTGGATCGGCGGCCACGACGTGCTCGACGGGCGCATCAGCGCGGGACAGTTGTCGGCCTTCGTGTTCTACGCCGTGCTGGTTGCCGGTGCATTCGGCGCCGTGTCCGAAGTGATCGGCGATCTGCAGCGCGCCGCCGGCGCGACCGAGCGCTTGATGGAATTGCTCGCCACCGAGCCGCAGATACGCGCGCCTGTGAGCCCGCAAGCGCTGCCGCAACCACCGCGCGGAGAGGTCCGCTTCGACAAGGTCAGCTTTCACTATCCCTCGCGGCCGGACGCGCTGGCGCTGGCCGATTTTTCGCTCGAAGTGAAACCGGGCGAGACGGTGGCCCTGGTCGGCCCCTCCGGCGCGGGAAAATCGACGGTATTGCAACTGCTGCTGCGCTACTACGACGCCGACGAAGGCGCAATCAGCCTGGACGGGGTCGAAGTGCGCAGCGCCGATCCGCGCGAAGTGCGCAGCCGCCTGGCCCTGGTGCCGCAGGACCCGGTGATCTTCGCCGCCTCGGTGCGCGAAAACGTGCGCTACGGACGGCCGGACGCGAGCGACGCCGAGGTCGAGGACGCCTGCGCCGCGGCCTATGCGAGCGAGTTCATCGAACGACTGCCCGAGGCGATGGATTGTTTTCTCGGCGAGCGCGGCGTGCGCCTCTCGGGCGGCCAGCGCCAGCGGCTGTCGATCGCGCGCGCGCTGCTTGCGGATCGCGCGGTGCTGCTGCTGGACGAGGCGACCAGTTCGCTGGACGCGGCAAGCGAGCATTACGTGCAGATGGCGCTGGCGCGGCTGATGCAGAACCGCACCACGCTCATCGTCGCGCACCGCCTCGCGACGGTGCAGAACGCCGATCGGATCGTCGTGATGGACGAGGGCCGCATCATCGCCACCGGCACGCACGATCAGCTCGTACGGGAAAAGGGCCTCTATGCAAGGCTGGCCGCGCTGCAGTTTCTCGGCGGCGCAGCGGTCCCGCCGGAGGCGGGCCGGTGAAGCCCGTCGCGTTTGGCATGGTGCTCGCACTGCTGCTAGCACTGACGGGTGCAGCCATGGGCGACGAAGTGGTGCGGGTCGGTTCCAAGCGCTTCACCGAGTCCTACATCCTCGGCGAGATCATTGCGCAGAGCATACCAGGCGGTGCCGAGCACAAGCCGGGGCTGGGCAATACCGGCATCGTGTACGCGGCGCTCAAGGCCGGTTCGATCGACGTCTATCCCGAGTACACCGGCACCATCGCGCGTGCCATTCTCGGGCTCGAAGGCGCGTTCACGCTCGCCGACCTGCAGCGGCGCCTCGCGCCCGAAGGACTGGGTGTGGCCGTGCGTCTTGGATTCAACAACACCTATGCCCTTGCGATGCGCGAAAAGCAGGCCGAGCGCCTGTCGGTGCGCACCTTGTCGGATCTCGCACGCCATCCCGAACTGAAGCTCGGCCTAGGTCAGGAATTCATCGCGCGCTCCGATGGCTGGGTCGCGCTCAAGAGCGGCTATGCGATGCCGCAGAAGCCCAGAGGGCTGGACCACGGGCTCGCCTACGAAGCCATTGCGGCGGGGCAGATCGATGTCATGGACATCTATTCCACCGATGCAAAAATCGAGCGCTACGGCCTGCGCGTGCTCGAAGACGATCGCCGCGTGTTTCCGCGCTACGACGCCGTTCTGCTCTACCGGCTCGACCTGCCGCAGCGCCTGCCGCAGGCGTGGAAGGCATTGCAGCGTCTGGGAGGCAGCATCAGCGAGCGGCAGATGATCCGGCTCAATGCCGCCGCCGAACTCGAGCAAAAGAGTTTTTCCGAGGTGGCGAAGGCATTTTTGTCAGGGAGCGGCGCCGGCGCGGCGCCGGTGCGCAGTTTTGCGAGCGCGCTGTTCGGCGGAAATTTCTGGCGCCTCACGCGCGAGCACCTGCTGCTGGTGTTCGCGTCGCTGGCTGCGGGCATCGCCGTCGCGGTGCCGCTGGGTCTGTTCGCGGCCAGAGTGGAAGGCGCCGCGCAACCCATACTCGCCGCGGTCGGCGTGATCCAGACCATCCCCTCGCTTGCGCTGCTTGCGTTTCTGATCCCGCTGCTCGGCAGCATAGGCACGGTGCCGGCGCTGATCGCGCTGTTCCTGTATTCGCTCCTGCCGATCGTACGCAATACGCACGCGGGCATCGAGGGTGTGGGGCAGGGCATGCGCGAGGCCGCGCTCGCCATCGGTCTCGCACCCAGGGATCGATTGCTGCTGATCGAACTTCCGCTGGCGGCGCCGTCGATACTCGCAGGCATCAAGACGTCCGCGGTGATCGGTGTCGGTACCGCCACGATCGCCGCATTCATCGGTGCCGGTGGCTACGGCGAACGCATCGTGCAGGGATTGGCATTGAACGACAACACGACCCTGCTTGCCGGCGCAATCCCGGCGGCCGCACTGGCCCTGCTGATTCAAGGCGCTTTCGAGTTGATCGAACGCGGATTGTTTCCGGCGCTGCGCCGACGGTCTTAGCGCTTACTTCAAAACGAGGGGAAACATCCCCTCATACTCCCCTAAATCAGAGGCCATTTCGGTAATTCCGAAATGGCCTCTTGGTACCTGTCGATATTCAGTGCCGGAAGGCACTGGGTATGCCCTATGTTTGATCTACATCAAACTAGATTTCGCAGGTAAAAGTACAGTACGCAGGTCTCGAACCGCGGTCGCATCAAGCGTCCAGAACCACACACTCCGCCATAGCATTCCGCTTGCAAAAATCGCTGCGCTAATGGGCGCAGTGGAGTACGGAAGAGACAGACGAAACAGCGGCATTAAATCGCAACATTTTGCACTTACAGGGGGATTCATGCCTCAGGTCATAGGCGTACCAAAAGAGACAACGGCCGGTGAAAAGCGCGTTGCCACCGTGCCCGAAGTTGTCGAAAAACTCATTAAACTCGGATTCTCGGTCAAGGTCGAATCCGGCGCCGGGGACGCGGCGGATTGCAGCGACGAATCCTACCGCGCCGCAGGTGCGCAGATCGCCGACAGCGCAGCCAAGCTGTGGGCGGAATCCGACATCGTCTTCAAGATAGGCGTACCGTCCGCTGAAGAAGTCGGCCTGATGCACGAAGGTCAGACCCTGATCACCTTCATCTGGCCGGCACAGAACCCGGAACTGATGCAGCAGCTCGCAGCGCGCAAAGTTACCGTGCTGGCCATCGACGCGCTGCCGCGCATGCTCTCCCGCGCGCAGAAGATGGACGCCCTGACTTCCCAGGCCGGCGTCGCCGGCTATCGCGCCGTCATCGAGGCCGCCAACGCCTTCGGCCGCTTTTTCAACGGCCAGATCACCGCCGCGGGCAAGGTGCAGCCGGCCAAGGTGTTCATCGCCGGCGCCGGCGTCGCCGGCCTGGCGGCGATCGGTACCGCCGCCAGCCTGGGCGCCATCGTGCGCGCCAACGACACCCGCGCCGAAGTGGCCGATCAGGTGGTGTCACTGGGCGGTGAATTCGTCAAGGTCGATTATGAGGAAGAAGGTTCCGGCGGCGGCGGTTATGCCAAGGTGATGAGCGAGGGCTTCCAGCAGGCCCAGCGCGAGATGTACGCCAAGCAGGCGAGGGAGGTGGACATCATCATCACCACCGCGCTGATCCCGGGCAAACCCGCGCCCAGGCTGATTACCGCCGAGATGGTGAAGAGCATGAAGGCCGGTAGTGTCATCGTCGACATGGCCGCGGAGCGGGGCGGCAACTGCGAGCTTACCGAGCCGGGCAAAGCGGTGGTGAAGCACGGCGTGACCATCGTCGGCTATACCGATCTGGCTAGCCGCTTGGCGAAACAGTCCTCGACGCTGTACGGGACCAACCTGTTCCGGCTCACCGAGGAGTTGTGCAAGACCAAGGACGGAGTCATCAACGTCAATATGGAAGACGACGCCATCCGCGGGCTGACGGTCGTCAAGGAGGGCAATATTACCTGGCCGCCACCGCCGCTCAAGCTACCGGCACCGCCGCCAGCCAAGGCGGCTATGCCGCCCAAAGCGCCGAAACACGGCGAGGCGAGCGCGCCGGCGTCCGCCACGCGCACCGCGGTCATGTTCGGTATTGCCGCGCTGGCCTTCTGGTTCGTCGGTGCGAACGCACCTGCGGCCTTCCTCGGCCACTTCACGGTGTTCGTACTGGCAGTATTTGTCGGCTACATGGTGGTGTGGAACGTCACGCCCGCCCTGCATACGCCCTTGATGAGCGTCACCAATGCGATCAGCAGCATTATCGCCATCGGCGCACTGGTGCAGATCGCGCCGCCGATGATGGGCGGTACCGTGGCGCGTCCGGAGGCGTGGATCCACTGGTTGGCGTGGGTGGGCATCGCGCTTACCGCAGTTAACATGTTCGGCGGTTTCGCCGTCACGCAGCGCATGCTGCAGATGTTCCGCAAGTAACGGAGACGAATCATGACCGCAACTCTCGCAACTGCCTCCTATATCGGAGCGACAATACTCTTCATCCTCAGCCTCGGCGGTCTCTCCAATCCGGAGAGCTCGAGGCGCGGCAATCTGTACGGCATGATCGGCATGACCATCGCCGTGCTGGCGACGGTCACCGGGCCACACGTTACCTCGGCCGGCTATGCCTGGATCGTTGGCGCAATGGTCGTGGGCGGCAGCATCGGGCTTTACGCGTCCCGCGTCGTGAGAATGACGCAGATGCCGGAACTGGTGGCGCTGATGCACAGCCTGGTCGGTCTCGCGGCGATGCTGGTCGGCTTTGCCAATTACATCGATCCGGCGGCCGCGACTGAATTCAGCGGCGCGGCAAAATCGATTCATGAAATGGAAATCTACATCGGCATACTCATCGGTGCGGTGACGTTCACCGGGTCGGTGATCGCCTTCGGCAAGCTGTCCGGCAAGATCGGCGGCAAGACGCTGCTTCTGCCGGGCCGCCATTGGCTGAACCTCGCCGGCCTGCTGGTGGTGATCTGGTTCGGGCGCGAGTTCCTGCATGCTGAATCGATCAGCGACGGAATGATACCGCTGGTGGTGATGACCGTAATCGCGCTGTTGTTCGGTATCCACATGGTGATGGCGATCGGCGGTGCCGACATGCCGGTGGTGATTTCGATGCTCAACAGCTACTCAGGCTGGGCGGCGGCCGCGACCGGCTTCATGCTGTCGAATGACCTGCTGATCGTTGTCGGCGCGCTGGTCGGCTCCAGCGGCGCGATTCTGTCTTACATCATGTGCCGTGCGATGAACCGCAATTTCATCAGCGTGATCGCGGGCGGGTTCGGCAGCGAGGGTGGCGCACCTGCACCCGCGGGCGGTGTACAGCCGGCGGGCGAGGTCAATCCCGTCCTTGCCGCGGAGACGGCGGAACTGCTGCGCGAATCGAAGAACGTGATCATCGTCCCGGGCTACGGCATGGCGGTAGCACAGGCGCAGCACACGGTCTATGAAATCACCAAAGTACTGCGCGACAAGGGTGTCAACGTGCGCTTCGGCATCCACCCGGTTGCCGGACGCATGCCCGGCCACATGAACGTGCTGCTGGCCGAGGCCAAGGTGCCTTATGACATCGTGCTGGAAATGGACGAGTTGAACGAGGACTTCCCCGATACCGACGTAGCCATGATCATTGGAGCCAACGACATCGTGAACCCGGCCGCCGAGGAAGACCCGTCGAGCCCGATAGCCGGCATGCCGGTGTTGCAAGTGTGGAAGGCCAAGACCTCGATCGTGATGAAGCGCAGCATGGCCACCGGCTATGCGGGAGTCGACAATCCGCTCTTCTACAAAGACAACAATCGTATGCTGTTCGGCGATGCAAAGAAGATGCTGGACGAAGTGCTGGCCGCGCTCAAGTCCTGAGCGGCAACAGAGGAGTGTAATGTCGGGCGCGCCGCGAGGTGCGCCCGATTGCGTTGTTCGTGTTCTAATTGTCATGCATTCCACTCTCCTGCGAGCATGGCAACAGCGTGTCCAACGCAACTCTCGTCTGGCTTGAGTTCGGCGTCTGCGCAGTCCTGATCGGGCTGGCCGGCTGGCGCTTGTCTCTATACGGTGACGTGATCGCCGAGAAAACCGGGCTGGGCGGGACCTGGATCGGCGTTGTGCTGCTGGCCTCTGTCACGTCACTGCCGGAACTCGCGACCGGCGTAAGTTCGGTCGCCGTAGCCAACGAGCCCGATATCGCGACAGGCAATATTCTTGGAGCCTGCGTACTCAATCTGGCCTATCTCGTGGTTCTGGATCTCGCTCATCGCGAGGAATCGATTTATACCAGGGCCAGGCAAGGACATATTCTTTCTGCCGGTTTTGGCGTCCTGCTGCTAGGTATCGTCGGCTTCAGCCTGCTGCTGGCGCCGCGGATCACGGGCCTGTCTCTGGGGCATGTCGGCATCTACGCCCCCGTTATTGTGGCGGTTTATATGCTGTCCATGCGTGTCGTTTTCAGTTACGAAAAGAAACAGAGGGTCGCGTATGCGGAAGAGGTAGCCGAGCGCTACCCGCACATGACGCTCAAGCAGGCGGCGCTTCGCTACGCGCTGGCGGCGCTGGTGGTTGTGGGTGCCGGTATCTGGCTGCCGTTCGTCGGGGAAGACATCGCCGCGCTCCAAGGCTGGAATGTGTCATTTGTCGGGACACTGTTGATCGCCTTCGCCACCTCGCTGCCGGAACTGGCAGTTACCCTTGCGGCGCTTCGTTTGGGCGCCCTGGACATGGCTATCGCAAACCTGCTGGGAAGCAATCTGTTCAACCTGACAATTCTGGCCATCGATGACGTGTTCTATGCGCCCGGGCCGCTGCTTGCGCATGCATCGATGACGCACGCCGTTTCGGTCATGTCGGCTGTAATGATGACCGGAGCGGTGATCGTCGGCTTGCTTTACCGGCCGCCGGGCAGGGTGTTTCGCGCTGTCGGATGGATCAGCATTCTGCTGCTGTTGGTATACCTGTCGAATGTCTACGTACTGTTTCGCTTCGGCGGCTGAGAAGACAGCGTGTTTGCGCGCGATAATGGACCCATTACGAGAGTGATCGTGTTGTCTGAAGCGGCACGCCCCTGTAGAATTCATGGGCGCGGCGAAGACCGCGCAGAGACGCGAACGCACGGTCCGCGATCGCGACCAAAGGAGCTATCGGATGTTGCATTTGGCCAGCCTGGGCGTCGTGCTTTACGCGTTCTGGATTCTGCTGTCGGGCTATTTCGAACCGTTTCTGCTAAGTGCCGGCGCCGGTTCGGCGCTCGCCGTGGTGTTGCTCGCGTGGCGCATGAAAATCGTCGATCGCGAAGGCCACCCGATCCAGATGATCGCATCGGTGGTGCTGTATTGGCCCTGGCTGATCAAGGAAATCGCGAAATCTGCCTGGGATGTAAGCAAAATCATCATCGATCCAAATCTTCCGATCAGTCCCGTGCTGGTTCGATTCAAGCCCACGCAGCGATCGCAGGTCGGGCTCGCCACCCATGCCAATTCGATCACGCTCACACCGGGGACCATCACCGTTGAGGCGACGCAGGATGAATTCCTGGTGCATGGACTGACCCGCGCCGCCGGCGCCGGCGTGATCGACAGCGAGATGGACCGGCGCGTGTCGAAGGTCGAGGGCTATCGCTGATGTTCGCAGCCGGCGCCATTGCCTTGTTGCTTGCGCTTGCTCTCGCACTGGTTCGCGCGATTCTCGGGCCGACGGTATTCGACCGCCTGCAGGCCGCGAACACCGTAGGTACCGTCGCGATGATGATGCTTGCGATGCTTGGCTTCCTCAATGGCCGGCCGGAATTCCTCGACCTCGCCCTGGTGTACGGCTTGCTCAATATCGTGGGCACGATCGCAGTGCTGAAGTATTTCCGCCACGGTGATCTCGGCGACCCCGGGGAACATGTGGAGAAGCAACCGTGAGTATGTTGGTGGATGTCCTGAGCTGGGTCTGTATCGTCGCGGGCGGCATATTCTGCGTGATTGGGGCGATCGGGTTGGTGCGCATGCCCGACTTTTATACGCGCATGCATGCGGCCAGCATCACCGACACCATAGGGGCCGGATTGCTGCTATTCGGCATGATGTTGCAGGCCGGGTTCACCCTGATCGCGGTGAAACTGGTGATGATCGGTTTGCTCCTGCTTTTTGCCAACCCCACCGCCACGCATGCGCTGGCCAAAGCAGCGCGCGCGCGCGGACTGCAACCGCTGCTTGCTTCGGGAGACGATTCATCGAAACCCTGATCGTCATGACGCTGCTCACCATGATGGCGCTGATCACCGTCGCGATCGTGGTGCAGCGCAATCTGTTTGCGGTGGTGGTATTCGGTTCCATCTACAGTTTTCTGATGGCCACGGCATTGGTCGCGCTGGACGCGGTAGACGTGGCGATGACCGAGGCGTCCGTGGGCGCCGGCATGTCCACCGTGCTATTGCTTGGAGCGCTTCATCTCACCCGCGGCGACGAGGTTAAGCCGCTGCGCCGCCCCTTGCTGCCATTGTTCGTGTCCATCGTCATCGGCGCGGCACTGGTCTACGGCACTTTCGGCCTGCCGGCATTTTCCGACCCGCAGGCGGCGATACACACGCATGTCGCGCCGCGCTACCTGCTCGATTCATTGCGCGAAACCGGCGTGCCCAATGTCGTGACCTCTGTACTCGCCAGCTATCGCGGCTATGACACATTGGGCGAGACCACGGTGGTATTCACCGCAGGGGCCGGTGTGATCGCCTTGCTGCGCCGCCGCCGATCGGAGAAGAAGAAATGATGCGCGATCTGGTGCTGCGGGTCCTCGGCAAGCTGCTGATTCCGTTCGTGCTGCTGTTCGCGCTCTACGTTCAGTTCCACGGCGACTTCGGACCGGGCGGCGGGTTCCAGGCCGGCGTGATCACGGCCGCGGCGGTCATCTTTTACGCCATCATATTCGGCCTGCCCGCTGCACGCAGATTCGCGCCCGACAGGATAGTCGAAAGCATGATCGCCGCGGGCGTGCTGATTTTCGGCGGCGTGGGCGTGTTCGGCATTCTGATGGGGGGCAATTACCTCGACTATTTCGTGCTCGCACACGACACCGTGCACGGACAGGAGCGCGGCATATTCTGGGTCGAGGTCGGCGTGGCACTCACAGTATCGGGTGTCATGACAAAAGTGTTTTATCAGTTCGCCGAACGCCGGCGCGTGGTGGACGAAGCGTGAGTTTCCCGGGGCACTATACCTACTGGGTCACGATTTTCCTGATGATCGCCGGGTTGTACATCGTGATCGCACGCGGCAACCTGGTAAAAAAGCTGATCGGCCTGGGCATTTTTCAGACCTCGGTCTATCTGCTGTACATCGCGCCAGGTAAGCTGATCGGCGGTACTGCGCCCATCCTCGCCGCCTCGTTCCACACCTATTCCAACCCGCTGCCGCACGTGCTGATCCTGACGGCGATCGTCGTTGGCGTCGCCACGCTCGCGCTGGGCCTGGCCATCGTGGTGCGCATACGCGAGGCCTACGACACGATCGAGGAGGACGAGATCCTCGAGAAGGACCGCGCAGAGGAAGCGGAAGAGTGATCGCCGACCACCTTCCCGCGCTGCAGGTGGTGGTGCCGCTGCTGGCGGCGCCGCTGATGATGCTGGTGCGGCGCGGGACCTTCGCCTGGCTCGTGGCCGTTGCGGTGAGTTGGACCACGCTTGCGATCGCGTTTGCGCTCGCGGTCAAGGTGCGCGAGGTCGGCGTAATTTCGTATGCCATGGGAAACTGGCCGCCGCCCTGGGGCATCGAGTACCGGGTCGATGCACTCAATTCCTTCGTGCTCGTGCTGGTCAGCCTGGTCGCATCCGTCGTCGCGCCCTACGCGCGGACCAGCGTAGCGGCGGAACTGCCGCGCGACCAGCACTATCTTGTCTTCACCATGTTTTCCCTGTGTCTGGCCGGACTGCTCGGCATCACCATCACCGGCGACGCATTCAACCTCTTCGTATTCCTCGAAATTTCGTCGTTGTCCACCTACGTGCTGATCGCGCTCGGACGTAATCGCCGCGCGCTGCTCGCGGCCTACCAGTATCTGGTCCTGGGAACCATAGGCGCCACGTTCTACATCATCGGTGTAGGGCTGCTCTACCTCATGACCGGCACGCTCAACCTCGCCGACATGGCGCAGCGACTGCGCGATGTCCACGAAATGCGCCCGGTGCTGGCTGCACTCGCGTTCATCACGGCAGGAGTGGGGCTGAAGCTGGCGCTGTTCCCGCTGCATTTTTGGCTGCCGAACGCCTACGCCTACGCGCCCTCTGCGATCACCTCGTTCCTCGCCGCCAGCGCGACCAAGGTGTCGGTCTACGTGCTGCTGCGCTACTACTTCCTGATATTCGGCGTGCCGCTGGTGTTCGGGCGCTTGCCGATGGCAGAAGTCCTGATCGGGCTGTCGGTGCTGGCGGTGGTGAGCGCGTCTTTGGTAGCCGTGTTCCAGCGCGACCTCAAGCGCATGTTTGCCTATTCCAGTGTGGCTCAAATCGGGTATATCACCATGGGTATGGGGCTGGCGAACAAGGCCGGAATGACCGGCGCAGTGGTACACCTGTTCAATCACGGTATCACCAAGGGCGCGATATTCTTGCTTCTGGGTGGCGTTGCTTTGCGGGTCGGCTCAACCAGCCTGGAGCGCGTCGCAGGGCTGGCCAAAACCATGCCACTCACATCGTTCGGCATCGTACTCGGTGGCATGAGTCTGATCGGCGTTCCCGGGACCGCGGGTTTCATTAGCAAGTGGTATCTCGTACTGGGCGCGATAGAGCACGGTTACTGGGGACTCGCGGTTTTGCTGGTCGTCAGTTCACTGATCGCCGTGGCCTACGTCTGGCGCTTTGTCGAGGTGGCCTATTTTCGCGAGCCGGAGCCGGGTGCGGCGCGGCTGGCTGAGGCGCCGGGGTCAATGCTGATTCCCGCGTGGATCATGGTCGCCGCTTGCGTCTATTTCGGTCTGGACACGTCCTTGCCGCTGGACGGCGCCCGGGCGGCCGCCGCGCTACTGCTGGGTGGCGCGCCGTGAGCGTGGAGTCGATGCTGCTTGCCGCGCTGTTCATCCCGGCGCTGGGCGCGTTGGCGATTGCGGCCTGTGACCGCTGGCCTGATTTGCGCGAGACGGTCACCTTGGTAACGGCAGGCAGCCTGCTTTATTGTGTGCTGTCCTTGCTCGGCCCGGTGCTTGGCGGGGCGCAGCCGCAGGTGATGCTGGTGCAAATGCTGCCCGGGATCGCGCTTTCCCTGCGCATCGAGCCGCTGGGCATGCTGTTCGCGCTGGTGGCGTCGACCCTGTGGATCGTCAATTCGATTTACTCGATCGGCTATATGCGCGCGAACCGCGAGCCGCACCAGACGCGCTTCTATGTCTGTTTCGCCCTGGCGCTCGCCTGCACCATGGGGATCGCATTCAGCGCCAACCTGCTCACGCTATACCTGTTCTACGAAGCACTGACGCTGATTACCTATCCGCTGGTGACGCATCACGGCGATGACGAAGCGCGGCGTGGCGGGCGTCTGTACCTGGGTTACCTGCTTGCCACCTCGATCGTGTTCCTGCTGCCGGCGATCGTCATTACCTGGGCGGTGGCCGGCACGCTGGAGTTCAAGGCAGGCGGAATATTGGGGGGCGGAGTGTCGAACGCCGCCATCGGCGGGCTGCTAGCCCTGTATATGTTCGGCATCGGCAAAGCGGCGCTGATGCCGTTCCATCGCTGGCTGCCGGCCGCGATGGTAGCGCCTACGCCGGTATCCGCTTTGCTGCACGCGGTGGCCGTGGTAAAGGCGGGCGTGTTTTCGGTGGTGAAAGTCGTCGTCTACGTATTCGGCGTTGAGCGGATCGCCGGACTCGCCAGCGTTGAATGGCTGCCGTTTGTAGCCGGATTCACGATCATCGCCGCGTCGATCGTTGCACTGCGTTCGGACAATCTTAAACGCCGGCTTGCCTACTCGACCGTGAGTCAGCTGTCCTACATCGTTCTGTCGGTATCGCTGCTCGCGCCGCTGTCGGTCGTGGGGGCGGCGCTGCATATCGCCGCGCATGCGGTCAGCAAGATCACGCTGTTCTTCGCCGCGGGCGCGATCTACACAGCGTCGCACAAAACCGAGGTGAGCCAGCTTGACGGCATCGGCCGGCGCATGCCCTGGACCCTGGGCGCGTTCGCGGTGGGCGCGCTATCGCTGATCGGCGTGCCACCGGCGGTGGGCTTCGTGAGCAAATGGTTCATTTTTCAGGGTGCGGCTGCAACCGGGCACTACCTCGTGATGGCTGTGCTCGGCGTAAGCGCGCTGCTTAACGCCGCGTATTTCCTGCCCATCCTTTACGCCGCGTTCTTCAAGGCGCCGGCTCAGGGCGCAGATCACGGCGAGGCGCCGTTGACCATGGTGATCGCGCTCTGCGCCACTGCGTCGCTTACCGTCGGGCTGTTTTTCTATCCTCAGATACCGCTGGCCCTCGCGCGGCAGCTGGCGGGATTTTGAGCACACCGGAGCCGGGCATGAGCCAAACGAAATCCTACTGGCTGGATCGCAAGGAGAACGTAACTAAAGTCTACTGGGCCGTGTGGATCGTATGCGGTGTGCTGCTGCTGATCGACCCGTTGATCCACAAGCACGAGGCATTTGGATTCGCAGAATGGTTCGGATTTTTCGGTTTCTTCGGTTTCTTCGCCTGCGTCGGTCTGGTGCTCGCGGCCAAGATGCTGCGCAAGATCCTGAAGCGCGCAGAGGATTACTATGAGCGTTGAGCTTCCGACCGCGCTGATACTCATCCTCGGGGCGCTGGCGGTACCGTTTCTTCGCGGTCGCGCGCGTGCCGCCTGGATGCTGGCGCTGCCTGTTCTTGCGTTCGCCCATCTCGTGGCGATTCCGGTGGGCGAGTACGCCCAGGCACGGTTTCTCGGTGAAACCCTGATCTTGATGCGGGTAGACCGTTTGAGCCTGGTTTTCGGATATATCTTTACCATCGCCACGCTGCTGAACGTAATCTATTCGCTGCACGACGACGACCCCTACCAGCAGGTGTCAGCGCTCGCCTACGCCGGCAGCGCACTCGGCGCGGTGTTTGCCGGCGATCTGATCACTCTGTTCATTTTCTGGGAGTTGACTGCGGTAACCTCGGTGGTGCTGATCTGGGCGCGGCGCACCGAGCGTTCGCGGCGCGCCGCGATGCGCTACCTGCTGGTGCAGCTTGCCTCCGGCATGCTGCTGCTTGCCGGGGCGGTGGTGCACTACCAGGCAACAGGCTCGATCCGCTTCGATCTGCTCGGCCTCGCCGCGCCCGGCGGATGGCTGATCCTGCTTGCGTTCGGCATTAAATGCGCCTTCCCGCTGCTGCACAACTGGCTGCAGGACGCCTACCCGGAGGCCACGGTAACGGGCACCGTATGGCTCTCCGCATTCACAACCAAGCTTGCGGTGTATGCGCTTGCGCGCGGTTACGCAGGCACCGAAATGCTGATCTGGGTCGGCGCGCTGATGACCGCATTCCCGATCTTCTACGCGGTGATAGAAAACGACCTGCGGCGGGTGCTGGCCTACAGCCTGAACAACCAGCTCGGCTTTATGGTGGTGGGCATAGGCATAGGTACCGAGCTTGCGATCGACGGTACGGTGGCGCACGCGTTCTCGCACATTCTGTACAAGGCGCTGCTGTTCATGTCGATGGGAGCGGTGCTGCTGCGTGCGGGCACGGTCAACGGCTCGCAACTTGGCGGGCTGTACAAGTCGATGCCCTGGACCACGGGGTTCTGCATCGTCGGCGCTGCGTCCATCTCCGCTTTTCCCCTGTTCAGCGGCTTCATCAGCAAGGCGCTGATCCTGACTGCGGCGGCGGATGGCGGGTACGTCATTACCTGGCTGGTGCTGCTGTTCGCTTCGGCCGGCGTGTTCCACCATTCAGGGATCAAGATCCCTTACTTCGCTTTCTTCGGCCACGATTCTGGAATCCGCTGTGCCGAGGCGCCGCGCAACATGCTGCTCGCGATGGGACTGACCGCAGCAATGTGCATAGGCATCGGCGTCTATCCAGACGCCCTCTACGCGCTGCTGCCGTACCCGGTGGCGTTCGTACCTTACACGGGCGCGCACGTGGTGACGCAATTGCAGCTGCTTCTGTTTTCCGCCCTCGCGTTCTCGGTGCTGATGCGCACCGGGATCTATCCGCCGGAACTGCGCGCGATCAATCTGGATTCGGACTGGTCGTATCGCAAGTTTGCGCCGGCGCTGGCCGGTGTCGCCGGCGCGGGAATAGCGGCCGCTCGCCTGGCCTTTGTGGAAGCTATATTGTGGATCGGAGCGCCGCTAGTTCGGGTCATGCGAGACCTGCATGCGTCCGAGGGGCCGCTGGCGCGCACGCTGTCGACTGGGGCGATGGCGCTATGGATCAGCGCGCTGCTCGCGGTCTACCTGGTGATGTACTACCTCTAGACGGACTCGGCGAGAGCCTCAGCTGCCGCTGTCGCCCTTGCTGGCACGGACGGTCTGGACGAACTCGACGATCATCATCACGACGCCGATCAGCACCACGACGACCAGCGGGATCGACTTCGCTCCGAGGATGGGAACGAGTTTGACGATGGGGACCAGATAAAAGACGGTAGCCATGGTCATCCCTATCAAGCCAAAAATGATTTCGGATATCATGAGATTTGCTCCTGGTTCTGTTGTCTGTGTCTTCTGTGCGTTTGTAAATCAGTCCGACTGAACCTGTGCGAGCAGCCAGCGCGCGGTGCGCAGCAGGCGGGCGTCACTGCCGCGCGGACCCACAAGCTGCACGCCCAATGGCAAGCCGTCTTCGCCCTGCATCAGCGGCAGGGTAATCGCCGGTAAACCACACAGCGTCCATAGTGTGCAGAAGGCGGGAGATCCGGTCGACTCCAGCCCCTTGGGCGCAGTGCCGGCCGTTGCCGGCGTAATGATCGCTTCGTAGCGCAGTTCAAACAGGTGATTGAGTGCGCTGTTCAGCGCGGGAATCTGATCCAGCGCCTTGTTGTAGTCCACGGCGCGTACCTTGCGGCCGCGCTCGATCTGACTGCGCAGCGTCTCGCTCAGCTTGTCACGCCCATTCTGATACTCGGGCTCGAAGTTCTTGGCCAGATCCGCTTCCATGATGGTCTGCTGCCATTTCCATGCGTTCTTGAACCCGTCGGGGAGTTTGAACTCCTCCACGCGCTCGCCCAGGTGCGCTGTCAGTTCGGCAAATGCATCCCTGCATTGTGCATCCGCCTGTTTCCATATTGGCGACTTGACGAAGGCCAGAGTCGGCGGCAGGGGTGGTTCCTGCATCGCGATCTCGCGCAGCTTCGGCCGCGCCCGCGGCCGTGTGTCCGGATCGTTCTCATCGTATCCGATGAGTTGCTCCGCGAGCAGTGCAACGTCCTCGACGCTGCGTGCCATGACGCCGATCTGGTCCAGCGGCCGCGACTGCTTCAGCACACCGTGCCGGGAAATCAGGCCGAAGCTGGGTTTGTATCCGACCACGCCGCAATAGGCAGCCGGCCGAATTACCGATCCATTGGTCTGCGTCCCGATCGCCAGCGGCACCATACGCGCTGCCACGGCGGCCGCCGAACCACTGGACGAGCCGCCGGGTGTGTGCTCCGGATTGATCGGGTTCCTGGTTTTTCCGGGCGAATAAGTGGCGAGTTCGGTGGTGACGGTCTTGCCCATGATGATCGCGCCAGCGGCGCGCAACATCGACACCAGGGTCGCGTCCTCGGAAGGCGTGCGGCCTGTGTGCAGCACCGTTCCGTCTTCGGTCGGCATGTCCTCGGTGTCGATGATGTCCTTGATGCCCACCGGGAGGCCGTGCAAAGGCCCCAGCGCTTTTCCTTCGCGCCTCATGAGGTCGACCGCGCGTGCCTGGCTCAAGGCGTACTCGGGGTCGATATAGGTCCAGGCCTGCACGCGCTCTTCGTCGATCTTGATGCGCTCCAGGCAGGCTGCGACCAGTTCTTCCGAGCTGATTCTGCCTTCGGCCAGCGCACTCGCCGCTTCGGCGGCGCCGAGCAGCGATAAATCCATGGATGTGTCCGCGTTCATTCGCCTACCCTAGTTGCCGTAAATCAAGTCGGGCAGCCAGTAGACCAGTTGCGGGAACACGTACACCAGGATCATCGAGACGAACACCATGCCCAGGAACGGAAAGCAACCCTTGAAGATGGTCCACAGCTGAACGTGCGGTGGGGCGATCCCCTTCAGATAGTAGGCCGACATCGCCATCGGCGGCGTGAGGAAGGAGGTCTGCAGATTGAGCGCGACCAGGATACCGAAGTACATCGGGTCTATCTTGTAGTGCTCCAGCAGCGGCAGGAAGATCGGCACGAAAATGATGATGATCTCGCTCCACTCCAGCGGCCAGCCGAGCAGGAAAATGATCACCTGGGCGAGGATCAGGAAATGCACCGGCGTGAGGTCCATGCTGGTCACGAATTCCTTGATCAGGCTCTCGCCGCCAAGGTAGGAAAACACCGAGGAGAAGGTCCAGGAACCCACGAACAGCCAGCACACCATGGCCGAGGTGCGCGCTGTCAGGAACACGGCCTCTTTCAGCCGCTGCCATGTCATCGCGCGATAACCTATCGCTATCACCATCGCGCCCAGTGCGCCGACGGCTGCGGCTTCGCTCGGGGTCGCCAGCCCGAACAGGATGGTGCCCAGCACCGACAGAATCAGGATCGCCAGCGGAATGAATGCGGTCACCAGCAGGTACACGACCTGGCTGAAGGGGATATCAGTTTGCTCCTTCGGCAGTTTGGGCGCCAGATTCGGTCTCAAGGCGGTGAGGGTGATCACGTAGGTCATGTACAGCCCGGCCAGCAGGAAACCCGGCAACAGGGCAGCGGCATAAAGCTTCACCACCGAAACCGCAGAGGTCGCGCTGTACACGATCAGCATGATCGAAGGCGGAATCAGGATACCCAGCGTGCCGCCGGCGCAGATCACGCCGGCCGAAAGTTTCTCGTCGTATCCGGCCTTGAGCATCGCCGGAAACGCGAGCAGGCCCATCAGGGTCACCACGGCGCCGACGATGCCGGTGGCAGTCGCGAACATTGCGCAGGTCGCCAGCGCCGCCACCGCCATCGACCCGGGTACGTTCTTGAATGCGACCTGCAGGCTGTGGAACAGGCGGTCGAGAATATTGGCGCGCTCAATCATATAGCCCATGAACAGGAACAGTGGCACCGCGGTGAGCACGTCGTTGTTCATGATGCTGAAGGTATTCTGCGACAGCAGGTAGAACACGCGGCTGTCGAAAAACTCCTGGCCGGGGACGTAGTAGGCGTAGAACCCAAAGCCCACACCCATCGCCATCAGCGTGAACGCGATCGGGAAGCCCAGCAGAATGATGAAAATGAACGAGCCCAGCATCATCAGGGCGATTTCGGGATTGCTCATGCGGCCTCTCCCTTTTGGGCGTCATGCTGCTTATGTTCTTCTGCGATGACGTCCTCGAGTTCCTCGACGTCGTGCAGTTTTGCCGGCCACTCGCCGTCGCGAATCGCCAGGATGCAGCGGATTACCTGCGCCACGCCCTGGATGAAAAGCATGATTCCGGCCAGCGGGATCAGGGCCTTGAGTTGCCAGATCGGCACGCCCACCGGGCTGTTCACGCTCACCTCCAGGTAGCCGAAGGAATCATGCGCGTAGCCATAGCCGGCGATGATCAGCGAGGTGACGCCGGGAAAGAAAAATATGAAATACAGGATAAGTTCCACCGTGCCCTGCACGCGCACCGGCCATAGCCGGTAGAGCACGTCCCCGCGCACGTGGGCGTTGCGCGACAGCGCGTAGGCGCCGGACATCAGGAACAGTCCGCCGTAAAGAATGTAGCTCATGTCGAAAGCCCAGGCGGTGGGGTCGTTTAGTACGTAGCGTACGAACACTTCGTAAGAGGTGCCCACGGCCAGAATGACAATGCACCAAGCGAAGGCATGGCCTACCGCCATGCTGAAGCGGTCGATTCCGAGCAGAAAAGTTTGAAGCATGGAATTCCCCCGACGAGGCGGATATTACTTAATTTGCATATTAAAAGAGGCGGCACATTGCTGTGCCGCCTCCGGTTTTGCTTCCTTACGGCAAGATGACTTTAGAATCCGAGCTTGCCGTGGAGGTGCTCGTACGCCACCTTGAAGTCCGCGCTATTGAACAGGGAGTAGTAGGCGACGCGCTTGCCCCAGGCCTTCTGCGATGCCCATACCTTGGCAAAGAACGGATCCGAGTCGACCAGGCGTTTGACGATCACGTCCCAAGCCTTGATCTGCGCTTCGAATATGTCCTTCGGCGTGCGGATGATATTGACCTTTGACTTGTCGCGAAGTGAGACCAGGTCCTTTGAGTAGTTGTCCATGGCCGTCGCGAAGTTGGATGTGGACGCGGCTTCGGCTGCATATTTCAGCACGGCCTGCAGGTCCTTGGGCAGAGACTCGTATTTCTTGCGGTTCCAGTCGATTTCAAAGAATTCCATCGCCTGGTGATAGCTGCCCATCATGTAGTTCTTGGCCACGTCCTGCGCGCCGAAGCGGCTGTCCGAAGTCGGGTTGTTGAACTCGAACGCATCGATCACGCCACGCTCCATTGCCGGCACGATCTCGCCACCGGGCAACTGGGTGACCTTCATTCCCAGCTCCTGCATCAGGTCGGCGGCCAGGCCCACGGTACGATACTTGAAGCCCTTGAGTTCCTTGGCGCTCTTGACCGGCTTCTTGAACCAGCCCAGTGGCTGGGTCGGCATCGGCATGGCGAAGAAGGCGACCACGTCGATCCCGAGCTTTTTCATGAGCTCGTAATAGAAGACCTCGCCTTCCTTGGCGATCCAGGCCAGGTTCTGCGCTGCATCGCAACCAGTGATCGGGCCTGAACCGAACATCGAAGCAACCTTGCTCTTGCCGTACCAGTACACGGCAACCGTGTGCGCGCCGTCGATCACGCCTTTGTTGGTCGCGTCCAGCACTTCGAACGGCTTCACCACCGATCCTGCAACCAGGTAGTCGATACGCAGGCGACCGCCGGACATTTCATTGACGCGCTTGACGTATTCCTCGGCCATTTCGTTGAAAATGTCCTTCGCGCCCCATGCGCCCTGCATCTTGAGCACGATCGGGGACTGCGACTTCGCGATCATCGGGAAGCCTAGTGTTGCCGCGCCAGCTGTCGCTGCGGCCGCGCCGGTCAGAAATTTACGGCGTGACGTTTGTGTTTCCGGTTTTTTGTCCATCGTGGAATCCCCTCCAATGAGATGAAAAAAATGCGCCGCCCGCGGGCGTTGAAAAGATGTGGGCGTTTGACTACAAAAACGATTTCGCGCATCGAGTTTATGCGGATATTAAGCTAACATGATCCGGTCAAAGAGGCAATGACTCCAGGCAAGTTTCCTCCCACAGAGCGGCTGAGCGCGCGTTGGCGCCGAACGGTGATTTACCCCGGCGCGCGACACATCTTTCTTGAGTAGAGAAATTGGAAGAGCAACAGCGCTCGCGGGAGATTTGCGATTGCAAGACGGCAGCTTGGCAGATAACATAGCACGTTCTGGTGATGGTCGTTTTCCATACATAAGAGGGGGATTCACAATGCGAAATACACATTCATGGGCCAAAGGCGCATTCGCCGCAGCTTTCTTTGCCGTATCGGCCTTGAGCGCCGCACAGGTAGCCGCCGCCGAGGCGAAGCTGCCCGCAACGCTTGCATGGAGCGCCTACGACGTCGGCTCGGGCGGATATAACCAGTCGGTCGGAATCGGCAATGCGCTGAAGCAGAAATACAACGTAAGCCTGCGCGTGCTGCCGGGCAAGAACGATGTCTCGCGCAACTTGCCGCTCAAGAACGGGCAGGTGCAGTTTTCCGCCAACGGCGTAGGCGGCGCGTATCTGGCGCAGGAGGGTCTGTTCGACTTCGGCTCACAGCAATGGGGACCGCAGCCGGTGCGCAGCCTGATGATGAATACCTCGGACCAGCTTTTGACCATACTTGCGGCCAAGGACAGCGGTATCAAGACGGTGGCTGACGTAAAGGGCAAACGCGTTGCCTGGGTGATCGGTTCGCCCTCGCTGAACCAGAACATCACCGCGATTCTTGCCTTCGCCAACCTCACCTGGAAGGACGTGGAAAAGGTCGAGTTCGGCGGCTTCGGCGCGGCGATGGACGGCATCGTCAACAACCAGGTCGATGTTGCGTTCAGTTCGTCGGTATCGGGCAAGGCGTACGCGATCGAGAAGTCGCCGCGCGGCCTGGTGTATCCGGTGATCTCGCACAAGGACAAGGAAGGCTGGAAGCGGCTCAATGCGCACGCGCCGTTCTTTTATCCGTTCATGGGTACCGATGGCGCCGGATTGTCGAAGGCCAAACCGGCAGAATCCTCGACCTATCCCTACCCGATCCTGATGACCTACGCGTCGCAGAAGGCCGATCTGGTGTACAACATGACCAAGGCCATGGTCGACAGCTTCGATCTGTACAAGGCTTCGGCGCCGGGCAACAGCGGTTGGGCGGTCGACCGGCAGAATTTCGCCTGGGTGATTCCTTTTCACGACGGTGCGATCAAGTACTGGAAGGAAACCGGCCACTGGAAGCCTGAGCATCAGAAGCACAACGACATGCTGATCAAGCGCCAGCAGGTGCTTGCAAAGGCCTGGGCCGGCATGAACAAGTCCTCTGATGTTGACGCCAAGGCGTTCGCCACTGCTTGGGAAAAGGCGCGCGAGGAAGCCCTCGCGAAAGCCGGCTACTAGTCGGCGCGTGCGAATTGGTAAATTTTAATTGGCTTGTACGCGCGGCGGCCTTGGCCGCCGCGAGTAGTAGTACTGGATCGCGAGAGCGCCGGTGAGCACCGATGTCGACGAGGTGGTGCCTGAGGAGATAGTCGAAAGGCGCTATCGCAAGCTCCCGCCTGTCTGGCGTGGTGTCTTGATCGTCGTCGCCATGGCGGCGATTCTTCTCGCCCTCAACCAGATTCTCAATCTGGGCTTCTTCGTCGGCAAGGTTCTGCTGGATACGGCCTATCTGTACTGGCTCTGCGCTCTGCTCGCAGGTTGCGTGTTCGTCCTGGTACCCGCGACCAAGAATGCACGCCGCGAAGGTGTGCCCTGGTACGATGTGGCACTGTTCTGCATCAATGGCGCAGTGTTCATCTATTTTGCGTTCAACGCGCATCGCATCATCACCGAAGGCTGGGAATTCGCGGCGCCCAAGGAGGCGATCTGGATCTCCTACGTAGGCTGGCTGATGATACTCGAGGCCACGCGCCGAGCCGGCGGCACGGCGGTGTTCGCAGTGGTTACACTGATCTCGCTGTATCCGGTGTACGCCGGGTACATGCCCGGCCCGATTTCGGGCCTGTCGCAGGATCTTTCCACTACCGCGGCCTATCATTTCGCCAGTTCTGAGAGTGTGCTCGGCATTCCGACCCGGGCTTTTGGCGAACTGGTGATCGGCTTCGTCATGTTCGGGGCCGTGCTTCAGTACACCGGCGCTGCGACCTTCTTCAACAACCTGGCTTTCGCGCTATTCGGTTCGGTGCGCGGCGGTCCGGCCAAGGTGTCGATATTCGCCAGCGGCCTGATGGGTTCGGTGTCGGGCAGCGTGGTGTCGAACGTACTCACCACCGGGGTAGTGACCATACCGGCGATGAAGCGTACCGGTTTTTCTCCGGCCTATGCTGGTGGGGTCGAGGCCTGCGCCTCGACCGGCGGCGTGCTGATGCCGCCGGTGATGGGCGCGACCGCGTTCGTCATGGCTTCATTCCTCGGTCTGCCCTACTACCAGATTGCACTTGCCGCACTGGTGCCATCGCTGTTGTTTTACTTCGGCCTGTTCGTGCAGATCGACGGTTACGCGGCGCGCCGCGGTCTCAAAGGACTACCGCGCGCGGAACTGCCGTTGATCGGCAGGACCATTGCTGACGGCTGGCAGTACATCTTCGTGTTTGTACTGCTGGTGTGGATGCTTTTGATACTGCAGCAGGAAGCGATTGCGCCGTTCTATGCCACTGCGCTGCTGCTGGTGATCAACCAGTTCTCCCGCAGTCACCGGCTCGACTGGAAAAAGCTCGGGCTGCTGTTCGAAGGCATCTGCGGGGCATTGGGCGAACTCTCGGCGCTGCTCGCGGGCGTGGGGCTGATCATCGGCTCGCTATCGGTCACGGGCCTGGCGGGGACGCTGGCCAACGACCTGGTGTACATCGCCGGCAACAATATCTACGTGCTCCTGGTGATGGGCGCGATCACCAGTTTCATTTTCGGCATGGGCATGACGGTCACCGCCTGCTACATCTTTCTTGCGATCGTGCTTGCGCCGCCGCTGGTGGCAGCGGGTTTCGACCCGGTGGCAGTGCACCTGTTCATGCTCTACTGGGGCATGGTGTCCTTCATCACGCCGCCGGTCGCGCTTGCCGCCTTCGTCGCCGCCGGTATTGCGCGTGCCGCGCCGATCGAGGTCGGCATGAAGTCGGTGCGCCTGGGCAGCACCATGTACTTTGTGCCCTTCTTCTTCGTCCTCAATCCGGCGCTGATCCTGCGCGGCGCGCCCGGAGAAATCGCAGTGGTGGTGGCTACCGCGGTGCTGGGTGTCTGGCTGATCGCCTCGGCGATCGAGGGTTACTTGTTCGGGGTGGGAAGAATGGACAGCGGCATCGGAGGCGCCATTGCTCGCGTGCTGCTTTTCTTCAGCGGCATGGCCATGGCGTTGCCCGGCGGTGGCGAACTCGAGTTGAGCCACATTCAGCTCGCGGCGTTAGGCGCGGGCCTCGGGGCAATCGGAGTCGTGGTCGCGCTGGCGAACCGGCGCATTGCTGCGCGCAATTGAACCGGGAAAGTCTCGCTCCGTAATCTCTATGCGCGGGCTTCGGGTGTTCGACTAAAATCGAACACTTCGAAGTCTGCGACCCTTGAACACCAACACATGACACAACTGATCGAAAGACTGCGCGCCATTGTCGGCGACGCGGGGCTGCTGACCGGTGCGCAGGATATCGCGCCCCACGCCGTCGATTGGCGCAAGCGCTACAGCGGCGAGCCGCTCGCGGTCGTGAAACCGGCCTCGACCGAGGAAGTCGCGGCGGTGGTGAAGCTTTGTGCCGAGACGAGCACGGCAGTCGTACCCCAGGGCGGCAACACCGGCCTGTGCGGCGGGGCTACGCCGCTGTCACTGGAAGATGCCGGTCGATTCGGGCCCGGCGGGGCGCAGATCGTGCTCAAGCTGTCGCGCCTGAACCGCGTTCGTGCGGTCGATGCCGTCAACAATACCATCACGGTCGAGGCCGGCTGCGTGCTCGCCAATGTGCAGCAGGCCGCAAGCGAAGCCGGCCGCCTGTTTCCGCTGTCGCTCGCTGCCGAAGGCAGCTGCGAAATCGGCGGAAACCTGTCCACGAACGCCGGCGGTACGGCGGTGCTGCGCTACGGCAATGCGCGCGATCTGGTGCTCGGCCTCGAAGTGGTGCTGCCCGACGGGCAGATCTGGGACGGTCTCAGGGGGCTGCGCAAGGACAACACCGGTTACGATCTGAAGCAGCTTTTCGTCGGGGCGGAGGGCACCCTGGGGATCATTACGGCGGCGGTGCTGAAACTCTATCCACAACCGCGGGCCAGGGCCACCGCGCTGGTGGCACTTGCCGACCCGGGCAGCGCATTGCAGCTGCTGTCGCGCGTGCAGGGCGCCTGCGGCGACCGGCTCACCGGTTTCGAGCTGATGTCGGCAGCCTGCCTTGCGCTGGTGGCAAAACACTTTCCCGCGACGCGCATGCCCCTGGCGCAGGCGCATGCACAGTACGTGCTGCTGGAGCTTTCCGATACCGCGAGCGCGGAGAGCCTCGATGCAAGCATGGAGGCCGCGCTTTCCGAGGCGAGCGAAAGCGGGCTCGTGCTCGATGCGGCCGTGGCGGCCAGCGAGGCGCAGGCCGAAGCGCTATGGGCCTTGCGCGAGAACATTCCCGAGGCGCAGGTGCACGAAGGCAAGCAGATCAAGCACGATGTCTCGGTGCCGATCTCGCGCATCGCCGAATACATCACCGCCACCGACGCCGCGCTGCAGCGCGCTTTTCCGGGCGTGCGCATGCTCACCTTCGGCCATCTGGGCGACGGCAATCTGCACTACAACATCGCCCCGCCGGAAGGCGACGACGAGGACGCGTTCATCGCGGGGGCGGGCAAGGTGAGCCGCGTGGTGCACGATTGTGTCGCGCGCTTTGACGGCTCGATCTCGGCCGAGCACGGCCTGGGCCAGTACAAGCGCGGGGAGATCCTGCGCTACAAATCGCCGCTGGAGATGGACCTGATGCGCCGCATCAAGGCTGCGCTCGATCCGCAGGGGATCATGAATCCGGGCAAGGTGTTGTAGAGCCGCGCACCGCGAGCGCTCAGGCGCGGGGTTCGAGCGCGCGGTCCCAGACATTCGGCAGCAGCCGGTTGGCGTAGCCCGAAACCAGGGCACGCGGTTCGCCGGTGGCGACCGAATAGGTACGCCGCATCAGCGCGCCTATGTCGGCGCCGTAGACGTGGATGCTGACCGCCGTCTGGTCGCGCTGTTCGTTCGCCATCACATGAATGTCGCCCACCGTGGGCGAGGCGACATCGATGCTTCCGGCGCGGCACAGATGCTGGCCGGTCTTCTGCATCGGCGCACCCTCGCCCTCGTGCCGGTATTCGGCTATGCACTCGGTCCCGCGCAGCACACCGATGAGGCACCAGACTGTGTGGTCGTGCACCGGCGTTTTCTGTCCCGGGGCGAGTACGAGACTGAGCACCGCGAAGCGTCCCAGTGCATCGCAATGCAATAGATATTCCTGATGGTGGGCGCGATGCGTAGCGGCGCACGCATCCGGCAGCCAGTCGTCGTGCGCGATCAGCCCGGCAAGGAGCCGGCCGCCTTCGCGCAGCATCGCCAGTTCGTCGCGGCCGTGGCGCTGCACGAGTACGGTCATGGCGACGATGAAATCGCGCAGGCGCGGGATGTTCATCAGGGGCTCTGCGCTCGCGCGAACCGGGCGAATTCGAAGCTTATTTTGCCGCCGGCTGCCTGACCATTGCCTTGCGCATGGTGCGCTTCAGATGGTGTATCTGGTCCAGCGCGAGCTTCAGCGCCTTGCGGTCGTGCGCAGCCAGTGCGGCATCGCGTTTTCCCTTCCATTCCTTGATGCGGGCCTTGACCGCGCCTTTGTCGATGCCCTTCACTTCCTTGTGGGCCTTCATGTCGATGGCTAGCGCGGTGCACAGGGCCACGAGCAGGTGGTCCTTGTTCAGCTGCGTATAGCCCTGCACCGCTTCGTGGGTGATGCCGGCCGCGATTTCGCGCAGCTCGGCCAGGGGCTTGTGCTTCAGTTCCTCGTAAGTGTGGGCCATAGGGTCTCCATTGCGGCTTTCAAACCATGAGGGGTCAATTTAAACACAGGAAGCGGGTACTGCGGTAGGTGGAGGAAGATCAGCCTTGAATACGAACAGGGCGACTACTTGCTGTTCGCAGCCGACGCGGCCCGCGCTCGCGCCAGGCAGGGGCGATACCTGCTCTCGACACGGTCGGCAAACCATTGGGTTGTGAGCTTGCGCGTGATCTTCGGACTTTTCAGTGCGATGTGCGGGATCACTGCGCGCGGCACCGGTTTGCGCGCCAGGCGGTCGGCCAGGTCGAATACCTTTTTGTAGAGCGTAGTGCGTTCGAATGCCGCGCCGTCGCCTTGCTCGAGCGCGCTGCGTATTGCGTCGCGCCCCATGTCCAGATCATCGCGTAACGCGCGCACCGCCAGCTCCGTGCTGCCGGGTTTGGAGGCGTCCGCATCGTGGCGAATCAGGTCGCCGTCCAGATCGAGCGGAATGCCGGACGCGAGGCTCACCGCGTTCTGGAAACCTGCGTTGCGGCTCGCGTAGCGCCCTGCGTTGAAGTCGGCGAAGCGGTAGCGGGGATCGTCGTAGGCCGCGGGGTAGTCGAGCAGGTGGGCGATACCGAAGTACATGCCGCCGCGGCGCGTGAACACCTCGTGGCGGATCGAGCCGTTCACCGGGTAAGGGTAGGGGCGGTCTTTGGCGTGTTGCTCGGCGAAGGCGATGCTCACCTGCATCGGGCCGCCTGTGCGCACGGGATTAAGGCGTGCGAACAGTAGCGCGCCCAGGGGCGCCATGGCAATGAAGTCCTCGAATATCAGGCTCAGGTCCCGCTCGGTTCTGACCTTGTCGATGCGCTCGCTATAGCTTTTGCCGCCGGGCGAGGGGAGTTGCAGCGCCAGATGCACGGCGAGCGCAGGCACGCCCGCCCGCTCGGCGCGCCGGTCGATTTCCGCCCACGCAATCTTCGCCAGATTGGCGACAGAGGGGTCGGCGCGAAAGCTCGACTCCTGCGCGGTAATCGCAAGTACGGCGCAGATGTTTGGCGGATTCGGCGCTATTTTCATCGCGGCGAACGCGGCGTAAATGTCCGCGGCCCAGCCCTGCCTGTCAGGGGTGCCGGCGGGGAGCAGGTCTGTAATCAGGGCGCGCACCTCTTCAGGGCGCGGAGCCGGGGTTTGCCGCAGGGAATCGTCCGTCGCGCAACCGGCCAGGGCTGTGAGTACCAGGAGGGTCAGGGCGGCCAGCCGGGTCCTTGCAGTCTGCGTGGTGTCGCTTCCGGGCATCAGCGCGCTGCGGCGGCGTCCGCGCGCATTTCCGCGGACCGATCCCAAAGGTTCGGAACCGTGTTGTTGGAATAACCGGAAACGAACGGTTTGATTTCACTGGTTTCGCGCACATAGACATGGCGCTTCACTGCGCCGATGTTGGCGCCGTAAACATGGATGCTGATCGCCGGCCGGTCGGCGAGCGCGTTCGAAACGATGTGAATGTCTCCTACGGTGGGGGAGACCGCATCGATGCCGCCGGGTTCGACGATGTGTTCGCCGGTCTTGCGCATGGGCTGGTCATCGCCCGCGCGTTCGTATTCCTCGCATTTTTCGGACCCGCGCAGCACGCCGACCAGTCCCCATACCGTATGGTCGTGCACCGGCGTGCTATGCCCGGGCCCCCAGACGAAGCTCACCACCGAGAATCGCTCCAGCGGATCGCAGTAAAGCAGGTATTGGCGGTAGGTGTCGGCGTGAACCTGCGCAAACTCCGGCGGCAGCCAGTCGTCGCGCGCGATCAGGCGTGCGAGCAGCATCTTTCCCTCGCGCAGCATCGCTGCCTCGTCCTGGCCGAATTTTTCTACTGCGCCCGTCATGTCCTGGACGAAGCTGCGTAACGGTTTGATGCTGTCCATATCGTATCCTTTGTATTCGTGCGTACGGATTTCTTTCCTGTCACCGGGTTCCGATTACCCGCCGGGCGCAGTGCTAGAATGCGATTGCGGCCCGGCAGGCGCGCAGCTACCGAGAACAGGTCCTCGCAGGAGCAAATCATTACCGATTCATTGAAGCGCGTCCAGCGCTTGCGCTGGACCGCCTTTGCGCTGGGCGCCACGGCCTTCGTGCTGGCGTTCTTTCACCGTCTCGCGCCTGGCGCAATTGCGGGTGAATTGCAGCACGCGTTCGCGACCTCCAGCGCTTCCCTGGGACTGCTGGCCGCAACCTACTTCTATGTCTATTTCGCCATGCAGGTTCCCTCCGGTATTCTCGCCGACACGCTGGGACCGCGCAAGCTGTTCACGGCAGGGGCGCTGGTGGCGGGGGCCGGGTCCGTGCTGTTCGGCCTGGCACCGAATTTCGGCATCGCACTGCTGGGACGTTTTCTCGTCGGGCTGGGCGTGTCGGTGGCCTTCATTTCGGCGCTTAAGCTCAACGCCGCCTGGTTTTCAGAACGCCGCTTCGCGACCATGACCGGCTTGCTGATGCTCATCGGCAACATGGGCGGACTGCTGTCGACGGTGCCGCTGGCCTGGGTTGCAGCGCACGGCTCCTGGCGCAGCGTCTTTGTCGGTACCGGTGTCGTGTCGATCATGCTGGCGGTGCTGACCTGGATGTTCCTGCGCGACAATCCGCGCGAATTGGGCTTGCCGTCGATGCAGCAGCTGGAAGGCAAGCCCGAGTATCCGCCGGCGCGGGAGAACTGGAGGCTGGCCCTTGCAACGGTGCTCGCGAACCGGCGCACCTGGCCCGGATTCGTGATGCAGCTGGGCATGGCCGGCTCTTATCTTTCCTGGGGCGGACTGTGGGCGATACCTTATCTGCGCGAGACGCATGCCATGGAGCGGCAACTCGCCGCATTGCATGTCAGCTTCATGGTCCTGGGCCTTGCGCTGTGCTCGCTCGCCGTGGGCGCGCTGTCGGATCGCATCGGGAGGCGCACGCCGCTGATGCGCGTACTCGGTTGCCTCTATGTGCTGTGCTGGCTGCCCTGGCTTTGGGGCGGGGCCTTGCCATTGGCGGTTTCGCTGGGCGTGTTCGCGCTCATGGGGGCCACGTTCTCGGCGATTACGCTGGTCTGGTCTTGCGCGAAGGAGGTCAATCCACCGGCTTACTCAGGCATGTCCACCAGCGTCGTCAACACCGGCGGCTTTCTCGGGCCGGCGCTGCTGCAGCCCTTGGTAGGGCTGGGACTCGATCTTTCCAGTCGGGGCGCGAAGCACGCCCTGGGTGACTGGCGCATCGGCCTTGCGGTACTCTTCGCCTTTGCACTGATGGGCTGGCTGAGCACGTTCATGATCGTCGAGACGCGCTGCCGCAATATCTATCAGGCGCCGGCGTGATCGTGTTCCGCGCAAATCAGATCGACAGCAAAGAGGCAGGTATATGAATTCCAGCAGCCAGGCCATCATCCTGTTTGCGCACGGCGCACGCGACCCGGAATGGGCCGTGCCCTTCGGCATCGTCAAGCAGCAAGTACAGGCGGCGCGCCCGGAGGCGCAGGTCGAATTGGCGTTTCAGGATTTCATGACGCCGACGCTCGAAGCTGCCGTGGAGCGGGCGGCAGCGCAGGGCGCGCGGCGCGTGACCGTCGTGCCCCTGTTCATGGCTCAGGGCGGCCATCTGAAACAGGACTTGCCGAGGATGGTGGCTAAGTTGCGAGAACAGCATCCACTGCTCGAGTTTCGCGTCATGTCCGCGATAGGCGAGGCACCCGAGATACTGCAGGCGATCAGCGACTGGGTCTCGCGCGGCGCAGCCGCATAGCGCCGCGCGCTACTGTTTCTGCAGCGACTCGCGCTCCATCAGCAGGTAAGTGCCGTAGGCATTGGCGCGGTTCGCTGCATCGAACGCGGGCAGGTTCTGATAGCGGCTCCAGTTCGTCTGCTGGTAGGCTTCTTCGAAAGGCAGCATGTCCTCGGCCGCCTTGCCCATGGCTGCGCGCAGATAGCGCAGATAGTCGCGCGTGAACACGAGATCCGCCGCGGCATCGATCGAGGCCGCGCCGTGTCCGGGTATCATCACTTTTGGATTCTGGTCGAGCAGGACATCCATCGCGGCGAGCCAGCGCCGGCTGTCGGCATCGCCGACGAAGGGCACGCGCCCGGAGAACACCAGATCGCCGGAAAACAGCGCCCGATCTTCGCGCACGACCACGACCATATCGTCGGGCGCATGCGCCGGGCCGACGTAAATCAGGTCGAAATGCAGTCCGCCGAGTACGAATGCGGTACTGCCATCCAGCCAGCGGTCGGGCGGCAGCAGCAGCGTGTCTTGGTCCAGCCAGGGCCCAAGGACGCGCTGCCGTTGCGCCAGGCGCGCCGGCGCCGTGCTGCTCTCGAGATATTCGCGCGCGCGCCGGTGCGCCCAGATTTCGGCGCCGGCGGACTTGAACGCCGGAAGTCCGTAGAAGTGGTCGGAATGATAGTGGGTGAGGATGACGCGCCGGATCGGCGCGGCGCTGACGCTGCGTATCGCCGCGAGCAGCGCGCGGCCCAGCGCCGGCGTGCCCAGCGCGTCGATCACGACCACCCCCTCGGAGGTCACGACGAAACCGGCATTCGAGATATAACCCTGGTTGGCCGCGGAGGCGGGGCCTGATTGCCCTTGCACATACCAGACGTGATCGCTGACGCGTACCGGCCTTACGCTGATCGCTGCTTCGGAAAATGCAGCGGCGGCGAACATCGCGAAGCCACAACCCACAAGTACGCGCAGGAGGCTCAGGACCCGCTCAGGCGAGGCCGCCATTCCCTTCCATGCCCTTCAGCCGCGGCAGTTCGAGTTGCATGGGCTTGATGACTTTACGACTACGCAGGTAGCGAGCCATCAGATCCCAGATCGGTTCGCCGCCCCTCGCTTTCGCTTCCGCCGACACTGGCGCCCAGCCCGCGACTTTGTATGTCTTGGCGGCGTCAAGCGGTTTGCCCTTGATCGACATGTCACTGATGCGCGCGCCGGTTCTGCCGTTGGGATCGCAGGTATAGCTCAGTCCGCCGACGCGCACCATATCGCCCCCCTGTTGATAGTAGGGATCGGCGTTGAACAGGTTATCGCCCACGTCCTCGAGAATGAACTTGATGGTCTCCCCCGTCATTTCCGTCACCGTGGTGTAGGGGTAGGTGATGGCCGTCTGGTCCATCAGATGTTCCATCAAAATAGGCTCGCCAGGCAGCAGGCTGGTGCCCCAGCGGAATCCAGGCGAGAAAGCGATCGGCGTATCTTTTTCCGCCATCAGGCCCTCGAGTACAAGTTGATCGAAGGTGCCGTTGAAACTGCCGCGGCGGTAAAGCAGTCCTTCGGTCAACGCAAGTTGCTCGCCGAGTTTTTCCGTGTACGGAGCGCGCACCCTGGTGATCAAGGCCTGCATCTCAGCGTCGGCGGGCAGCAGATTGGCGAACACCGGCAGCAGCTTGTAGCGGAAATCGACGACTTTACCGCCTTTGACATCGAGATCCAGCACGCCCAGGAACTTGCCGTTGGAGCCGGCGTTGGTGACCAGGGTTTTGCCGCCGGCATTGCTCACGATCGTCGGTGCCGGCACGCCGTCGTGGGTATGCCCGCCGAGTATTGCATCGATGCCGCGCACGCGCGTGGCGAGCTTGAGGTCCACGTCCATGCCGTTGTGCGAGAGCAGGATCACGGCCTGCGCCCCTTTGGCGCGCGCCTCGTCGACCGCCTTCTGCAGGGTTTCTTCCTGGATTCCGAAACTCCAGTCCGGCGTCATGTAGCGCGGATTGGCGATCGGCGTATACGGAAACGCTTGTCCGACGATGGCCACAGGCACGCCATTGATCGGTTTGATCACATACGGCGGGAACACCGGATCGCCGAAGTCGGCGGTCTTGATGTTCTGCGCGAGGAAATCGATCTTGCCCTTGAAATCGTTATCGACCACATGGCGCACGCGCTCTGCGCCGAGCGTGAACTCCCAATGCCCGGTCATCACGTCCACGCCCAGCAGCTTGCCGGCGTCGACCATGTCCTGGCCTTGGGTCCACAGCGCGGTGGCCGAACCCTGCCAAGTGTCGCCGCCGTCGAGCAGCAGCGCGCCCGGTCGACTCGCCTTCATCTGTTTCACCAGGGTAGCAAGGTGGGCGAATCCGCCGACCTTGCCGTAAGTCCTGGCCGCATGTTCGAAATCAAGGAAGGTGTAGGCGTGCGCCTCCGCAGTGCCGGCTTTGATGCCGAAATGCTTGAGCAGCGCCTCCCCGACGAGATGGGGGGGTCTCCCGCTCATATCCGCCACGCCGAGATTGACGTTCGGTTCACGGAAATAAACCGGCAGCAACTGCGCGTGACAGTCGGTGAAATGCAGCAGGTGCGTGTTGCCGAAACGCGGCAGGTCGTAGAGCCTGGCCGCGGTTTGCGCGTTAGCGCGTGCAGAAAACGCCGTCAGGGGCAGGCCGCAGGCGGCGGCCATCCCCAGGACGTGGAGGAACTCGCGCCGGTCCACCCCCGACGCGCTTTACTTGTTTACCGGCGAATTCGGATCCAGCAGCAGGGCGACCAGGTCTTTGATCTGCGCCTCTGTAAGCGTGCCTGAATGGCCCAGGCGCGGCATGGCCGAACACAGATTGAACGCCTTGGCGTTATAAATCTTGCCGTAGACGTACTTCTGAACAGCCGGCCCGTAGCCGCGGGTTTTGCCGAAATGCGCCAAGCTGTTGCCTATGCTGCCGAAGGAAGTTGTTTTTTTGTCGATCTCGTGGCAGTTGTAGCAGCTGCCGCCGTTCGGTTCGCCGCGCGAGGTCTTCCCGATTTTGTCTCGCCACGTCATGGCGCGACCGCGCTGCGCAATTTTCTCGCCGGCTTTCCAGTCGCCCAGGTAATTGCCGTCGGCGGGATACTTGATCGCTTCGAACTGGTCCTGCTGCAGGCGCTCGGCCAGATCTTTGGGCGGATTGTTCCCGGTGCGATTGCATATGGTTTGCACGGTGTCTTCATCCAGCCGGTCCATGCCGGCAATACCGTGGGCGTGGAAGTCCCTGTGCATGGAGTTGATGGCTTGCGTACGGTAGTCCTGGGCCTGCGCGCTGATTGCGATGGCCAGGGCTGCCATGCCGAATATGGTTGCTTGAAATGTTTTCATGGTTTTCTCCTGGCTAGCGCTTGATTCCCGGGCCCTTGTACACGTGCCCGTTGGCATTTACGCCCATGTAGGTCAGAAGGTCCGAAAGCGTCTCGGAAACGTATCCCGGCTCGGGAAAGCGCTGCTGGCGGAAGCAGTCGTTGAGGCGCCATTGCAGCGTGTGCATGCGGCCTCCTGTCATGCGGTAACCGGGCCAGCCCTCGAACGCGGCGACCGCGCCCTCTTTCTTGCTGATATTGGGCAGATCCTGGGTGCGGATGCGCAAGCCGTCATGGCCGTGGCAGGTGGCGCAGGAGAAATCCCAGGGGCCTGCGCGGTAATTGAATATTTCCTCGCCGACTTTGTAAGCTTCGCGCTCTTTTGCGTGCTTTTGCGGGACGGCGATTTTCATGCCGCGCGACTGCCCCGCGACGTAGGTGACCAGCGACACCGGGTCGGGTGTCTTGCTTGCACTGCTAAAGGGCTTCTTGGCGAGATCCTTTTCCTTGAATCCCTGCAGCGTCACCATGCAATAGACGATGCGCCGTTCGGCGTCCATTACCTGTCCGGCATCGGCAAAGTAGCGCGGCAGCTTGACGTAGGCGCCCTTGAGCTTGCCGGGGCCAAGACCCATGTCGCATTTTTCCAGCGAGGCGTTTTTCGGTCCGCGCTTTGTGTGCCACAACTCCTTGCCTTTGGCTTCGAACAATTCCGCCGGGCTCGCCTCTGCCATGATATCGCGGAATTTTTCAAAATCTGCTGCGACCGCGCTCTTGGCGCCGCCGGCTGCTTTTTTCATCGGGGCTGCCGTTTGCCCGGTCTGCGCGGCGCAGGCCAACGCAAATCCGGATAGCGCAACAACCGCCCTCAGCTTGATGCTTGCCATGGAATCCTCCTTCAGAATTGACTTGCCGCACGGGCCGGTGGACCGGCGCGCCTTCTGCTCCCGCTCTTGCGGCGGTTATGACGTTCTAGTTAATCGTGGCCTCGTCGGTGCGCTTGTCGCCCTTGTTGTCGGTCCAGATTATCTGAATCTTCTCGCCTTTCTTGCCGCCCTTGAAATTGAACTCGAGAAACGGGTTCTTCGCTATCGCGGGCCCCCAGTTCGCCGACAGCACTTCCTTTCCCTGCCACATCGCGCTCACGTGCTGGATGAAGTGGGCGGGTATGGGCTTGCCGGCGCTGTCTTTGCGCTGACCGGTCTCCATTTCGTGGGCCATCAATACCTTAACGTTTACACCGCCGTCCTTGACTGCGGCGCGTATGCGCATCGGATCTGCCATGTTGCTTCTCCTGTTTTGTTCCGGCACAACGCAAGCGCACCTGGCGCCGCTGGAACTTCGTTATTTACAAGAAACCTGTAGCGGGCGCTTAGCCGCCGCAACCGCCGATGGTGACTTTGATCTCTTTCTTGGTCATGTAGTACTTGCCGTTCGCCTTGACCAGCACATGCACGTCGGTCGTCTGCGCCAGTTTCACCCGCGTGCTCACCGAGGGTTCGGTTCCAGACGGGATATTGAAGCTGGCGGCCAGTGCGGTCGGGTTCTTGGCGATCAAAAATGCGATCGATTCGGTACCCGGAATTTTGCTTACCGCCGCGACCGGCACCACTGCGCCGTTCTCGGCGATTTCGGGCGCCGTCATGACGATGTCGGCCGAGTCGGCGGGACTGCCTGCGCCCAGTGCTTCCAGCGCATCCTTTATGTTCTTCGATTCGAACGCCTTCTTGTTCCAGTCCGCGGCCAGCGTCGGCCCGGACCGCAACAGTCCCGCTGCGGCGAGCATTGCGAACAGACTCGCGCCGCCGCTCGCGCGTAGTACATCTCTGCGTGTTTGATCCATGTATCCTCCCTCGTTCTAGAAATTCTAATAATATTTCCGGCAAGCTTCTCGGAGCCCGTCGCGGGCATGATAACCAATATCCGAAGAAGGTGTGCTTCGAGTCTTTCTATACACACATTAGCTGAGTTTGGGGCGGAAGGAAACCCGCCCCGTCCCCGTCGATTGCTCCCGCTTCCCGTAGGCGCGGGTTCACGGCTTGATGTAAACGTAACCCTCGCGATACTGCAGTTTCGCAAGTTCGCCCACTCCAGAAGGAACAAATTTCGCCTCCGGAATGAACTGGTCCTTCTTCAGCTTGCGGCTTTTCAGCGTGATTTCGCACACGTCGAACGTCACGCCTTTGGCCACCAGTTCCTCGACCTTGATATTGTAGGGATTGCCGTTCTTGTCCTTGGCGCCGTCCATCAGGAAGTCCACGCCCTTGGAATGGCTCACGACCACGATCTTGGCCGTCGGGTCCACGCTCAGGTGATTGCCGACATTGCGCATCAGCGCAGTGGCTTCGGCGGAATCGTTGATGTGATAGACGGCCTTGTCAGGCCCGACGCCGCGCATCGAAGCGCAACCGCTCAGACTGATGGCGGCGAGCGCCACGAGTATCAATATACCGCGCCGGCATAGGTTTGCCATTCGTGTTTCCTCCAGTTAATGAACTGATCCTTCAACACTGTTGTCTGGCATTTTATTGAACTGCGCTGCTGCCATTGACAACCGGAGCCTTGGAAAAACTGCGTCTTGCGTCCACGGCGGCGGCCAGCATAACCCGAATTCGCTCCGCGCTGCAACCATCCGATGGATCACGCTGCACCAACTGACGAATGTGGCGGCCGCATTCCTTTTCGGCTAGTATTTACGGCGTCCGGGAGCAATCCGTTGAAAAAGACCCTCTTCGCCACGCCGCAGGATGCGGAAGCCGCGTTTTACGACGCGCTGCAGAACGCCGATCTGGATGCGATGATGGAAGTCTGGTCCGAGGACGACGAGGTGAGCTGCATTCATCCGGACGGCGCGCGCATTAGCGGAATCGAACAATTGCGCGAAAACTGGGCGCAGATATTCAAGTCCGGTCAGCGCCTGCAGGTCCAGTTGACGGATCAGCTCGTCATCTCCGGCCCGATGTTCTCGCTGCACAGCCTGCACGAAAACATACTGGTACTGGGCGGACCGGGCGCAGCAGCGGGCGCGCGCAGCATCGTGGTCACGACCAACGCTTATGTGCGCTCGTCCGGCGGCTGGCGCATGGTGCTGCACCACGCCTCGCACTCGCCCGCGCCGGTGGTGCGCCGCGAGGTTCCGCTGGAAGCCCCCAAAGTACTGCATTGATCGCATCAGAGGGGACTTACGCTGCGCCGCGCTGGTTGCACGGCAGCCATGCGCAGACCATCTACCCCGCCATTTTTCTGCGCGGCTCGCCGCCGCGCTACCGGCGCGAGCGCTGGGATACGCCCGACGGCGATTTCATCGATCTTGATTTTCTGGACGCCGGCACTGCCGGTGCGCCGCTGGTCGTCATGTTCCACGGACTCGAAGGCGATTCGTCCAGCCACTATGCTGTCGCGTTGATGCAAGCGCTCGAGCGTGCGCGCTGGAACGGCGTGGTGGTCCATTTTCGCGGCTGCAGCGGCGAAATCAATCGCCTGCCGCGCGCCTATCATTCAGGCGACGCGCCGGAGATCGGCTGGATACTGGCGCGCCTGGCCTCGAGCTGGGCGCCGCTTTACGCGGCTGGCGTGTCCCTGGGCGGCAACGCCTTGCTCAAATGGCTGGGCGAGAGCGGGGACGGGGCGCGTAGCGTCCTGCGCGCAGCTGCGGCAGTGTCGGCACCGCTCGATCTGATGGCGGCCGGCGCGGCGCTGGGGCGGGGACTGAATCTGATCTATACGCGCATGTTCCTAGCCAGCTTGCGCCGCAAAAGCCTGCACAAGCTCGAACGCTATCCCGGCCTGTTCGACGGCGCCAGGATGCGCGCGGCGCGCAGCCTGCGGGAATTCGACGACGTCGTCACCGCGCCGCTGCATGGGTTTCGCGATACCGACGATTACTGGACGCGCGCAAGCGCGAAGCCCTTACTCGCCGGGGTGCGTGTTCCGACGCTGGTGCTCAACGCCAGGAACGATCCGTTTCTGCCGGCGCCCCATCTGCCGCGGCCGGAAGACGTGTCGGCCGCAGTGCTGCTCGAACAGCCCGCGAAGGGCGGCCATGTCGGTTTCGCAGTCGGCGCATTTCCGGGCAACATCGACTGGCTGCCGCAGCGCCTGCTCGCGTTCTTCGGCGAGCATCCGCAGTCCGTGCGCTAAAATGCGGGCTCCTCCCATTCAAGCAGCGCAAATGACTTCCGTACCCGCAGAGATATTCAAGGCCTACGACATACGCGGCATCGTCGGGCGCACGCTTACGCCGGAGATTGTCACCGACATCGGCCGCGCACTGGGATCGGAAGCACGCGCGCGTTCGCAATCGGCGGTCGCCATCGGCCGCGACGGCAGATTGTCCGGCCCAGAATTGTCCGGCGCGCTGGCGCAAGGCCTCGCCGCGGCCGGGGTCGACGTCGTCGACATCGGCATGGCCGCCACGCCCATGGGCTATTTCGCCGCGCACCATCTGGGCTGCGGCAGCGTGGTCATGGTCACGGGCAGCCACAATCCGCCGGACTACAACGGTCTCAAGATGGTGCTCGGCGGCGTGACGCTGGCGCTCGACGACATCCAGCGCCTGCGCGCGAGAATCGAGGCCGGCGATTTCGCGAACGGCGAGGGCCGCTGCACGACGGCCGATGTTCGTGAGGCTTATCTCGCGCGCATCGCATCCGACGTCGAGCTCGCACGGCCCATGCACATAGTCATCGACTGCGGCAACGGCGTGGCCGGCGCGAGCGCGCCGGAGTTGTTCCGCCGCCTCGGCTGCACGGTGACCGAACTCTATTGCGAGGTCGACGGCAATTTCCCCAACCATCATCCCGATCCGTCCAAGCCGGAGAATTTGCAGGAACTGATCGCGGCAGTACGCAATACGGATGCGGAGCTGGGGCTTGCGTTCGATGGCGACGGCGACCGCCTCGGCGTGGTCACCAAGGGCGGCAATATCATCTATCCCGACCGCCAGCTGATGCTGTTCGCCGACGACGTGCTCAAGCGCAACCCGGGCGCCGAAATCATTTACGACGTCAAGTGCACGCGCCGGCTCGCGTCCTGGATCAGCGAGCGTGGCGGCAAGCCCTTGATGTGGAAGACCGGGCATTCGCTGGTCAAGGCGAAAATGAAGGAGCGGCATTCACCGCTCGCCGGGGAGATGAGCGGGCACATATTCTTCGGCGAGCGCTGGTACGGTTTCGACGACGCGCAGTACGTGGGCGCGCGCTTGCTGGAAATCCTCAGCCGCCACGCCGATCCGGACGCGGTGCTCAACGCGCTGCCCGATTCGATCAACACGCCCGAACTCAACTGGAAGCTGGCCGAGGGCGAGCCGCACAGCCTGATCGCGAGTCTGCAGCAAAGCGCGCGTTTTCCCGGCGCACGCGAAGTCATCAAGTTGGACGGCCTGCGCGTGGAATACGCCGACGGCTTCGGCCTCGCGCGCGCGTCCAACACCACGCCGGTGATCGTGCTGCGCTTCGAGGGCGACACACAGGCGGCGATAGAACGTATCCAGGCGGAGTTCCGCGCGGTACTGCAAGCGGCCAAGCCCGGCGCACAGCTGCCTTTTTAGGTGATTGCCAAAATTGGCATGATGATCGTCCGATAAAGCAGGCAGCGCCTGAACTTCAGAAAAACAATGTTCAGAAATGATGGCGCGGATCGACGATTCCGTGCCGCCGGGACTAGGTCACTTCGTATGCGGTAATGATCACCGCGTCGGCGCGTCGCTCGCCCGCCGCTACTGCGATGATGCCGTTCAGCCACGCATACCTGGGCGCGCCGGTCTCGAAAACCGGCGAGGTGCGGAAATAGTATTCGCTGGCATCGACCTTCTCGCCTGCGGCCAGCCGTGCGATGACCGCGGGCGGGCCGCGGCGCAATCCCCAATTGCTGATGTAGATCAGCGCGCCGTCATCGGTCTCCAGCGTATATCTCGCTTCAACCTCGACGATGCCGTCGCCGCGGACGATCTGCCAGTCGGCCCCGCCGGGCAGGACGCGCCCCGACAATCTCGGGCCCTCGAACGCGCCACCCAGTATATTGATGACGCGCCGTTGGCCATAGGCCGCGTTCCCGAGATCGAGCGGCGCGGCAATGTCGATTCTCGACGTGTACAGCGGCAGCAGGCCCGGAATCACCGAAACCGCAGGCAGCGCCTCAATTTCCATATTGCGTCTCCATGGATACAAGGGGAACAAACAGCCGACCGGCAAACTCGATCGCCTCCGGCAGCGTGAAGATTTCCCTGCTTCCGGCATCATCCGCCAGCCACTGCCGCGCGATCTTGCCGTCCCGCAGAAACATCATCTCCTTGCACAGGCTGTCTGCGCAACAGGAATCCGCGTCTGCGGCCCCCCATGCGATGCCAAAATGAAGCCCGCCCGCTGCGTCCGGATTCTCTATGGCGCTTCCCGACTGCCGTATGTCGACGGGATCACCGGTGATTTGGCACCGGGAACCTATTTGCGTTTTCATCCCGAACATGGGACTGACTGCCAGGGCGTCCAGCGCGCACATGGCATAGACCCGATGCCCGTTTATGCGGACCTGATGCTCGCGTGCCTCCATGGTGAAGGGATAGGCGCCCACAGGATCGCCATTCTCGGAAAATATCACCATGCCCTTGCTGCCCAGTACGTCGACCGCCTCACCCAGGTTGTCCACGTGTCGCGCCATTTCATCCCGCGTAAGAATTCGCCCTCTGCTCACAAACGAACGCAGAATGTGTCGATGCAGCGCCCTGATCTGCCTGCTGCATGCATTTTGTTCTTCTTTCAAAGGCAGAATGCCTGTCAAGCGCTTTAACGCCTTGTCCACCTTTGCGCTCACGTAGCATCCATATTGACAACTGCTTTCCGAGAACCGCGAGACTTAAAAGACAGGGAGCGAAAGCGCCCAACTGACGGCGATGCCCATTTGTACCGCGTGTACCGCGCAACTGAAGCCGAGGTGCGAACCGCCAGCAGGACGGGCCAGACGAGCCACAGCGCGGAAAGAATTTGCCAAAGACGCGCGGAGGTCAAGGCCAGGCTTAGGTCGTATGCGCAGAACCACAGATACAAGGCCAGGCTCGCGTGGGCGAGGGCAAGCAGCGCCTGCAGGCGCAGGGACGAAGCGGGTCGGGTGTCTGACGTCAATGTGCGCATTCGCGTCTCATGGCGGGTTACGGTGTCGCTAACCCGCGGGCCAGCGGCGGCGCGCCGCGTTGCTCGTTCTTGCGCAATTAGGGTCAGGCCTCACGGTGCTTCGCGGCGGATTCTGGAAGGCCAAACACGTGATCGAAGGTCCACGTGAAAGCGATGGCGTAGACGAAGAAGAATGCCAGGAGAGCAAGATTCGCCAGGAATGCGTTCAGAGCTGAGATATCCAGCCAAAGTGCCATGACGGGAATCAGTATCACAACAAGGCCTCCTTCGAAGCCTATGCCATGTACCAAGCGCCTGACCAGCGACCGACCGCGTATCGACTGACGCGCCTCCCAGCGCTCAAAGATTGCGTTGAAAAAATAGTTCCATCCGAGAGCAATGCTGGACAGAACGAACGCTAGTCCAAAGGTCGAGGCAGCCGGTTTGTCGAATGCGATGCTCAGCACAGGGCCGACGAAGGCAATGGCGAAAACCTCGTACAGGACGGCTTGGAGCACGCGTCGGGTTCTGGGGGTCATGGAGAGATCGCAAAGGTGGAGTGTCAGATTCATTGAGGCCTAGCGGTTGAACTCAGGCCGGGCCCCCGAGTACCGGCGCGTCCGCGCCCGCTGAAGCAGGCGCGCGCGCTACCGAAGCTGGCCAACGGATTTCTCCCAGTTGCGGCCGTCGAATTCGACTATTTCGACTTTTTCTTTCGAAAGATCGAAGTCGTCGAGACAACGGACGTTAATTGTATAGAGGTTCGGGGCGGCACGCGGCCTTGTGTGGGTGTGGATCCCGCAGGTCGTACAAAAGTGGTGCTTTGCGATCATCGTTCCAAATTGATAGGTGCCGAGCGCGTCATTGCCCGACACGAGTCTAAAGTTCTCGGCGGAGACGCGATGATGCAGGATGCCCTTCTTCGAGCAGACGGAGCAGTTGCAGCGCGTGACGCGATCGATTTCGGCCTCGACCTCGAAGCGGATTCGGCCGCAGTGACAGCTTCCATGGTAAGTGGGCATTTGCGCAGGCTCCAAGGTCCGTATCGTGCGGCGCCCGCTTGCGGGCTTCGACGGCGATGCGCCGGTCAGCCGTCGCTTTCGCGCGCCTATCGTTTATGCGGCGGGATGGTTTTAATTGTGCTCGAGAAGCGTGCATGAGCCGCCGCATCTACCGGCCGGTGCTTGAGCCTGGTGCCCGCGGGATGCTTGTCGAGGAAGTTGTCCCCTTTCCAGTTCGTTGCCGGTCGGATGGGCCTGGCAACGAATCCGCCGCCGCAGTTCGGGCAGACGTCTTCCAGGACCTCGTCGACGCAGGTGGCGCAGAAGGTGCATTCGTAGCTGCAGATGCGCGCTTCAAGCGAGTCGGGAGGCAGGGCCTTGTTGCAGTTCTCGCAGCTCGGTCTGAGTTCCAGCATGCAGCCCCCTATTTTGATGACGATAAACCGTCGAATTCACCGCAGGGGGCACGCCGCCATTGGCGCGTCCCGCCCGGGGCGGTCTTGGGCGTCATTGGGAAAGCGCCTTTTCCGCGGCCGCCCGCGCATGTATGGTCGTGGTATCAAACAGGGGCACCCTGGAATCCTGCTGGTTGACCAGCAGCGAAATCTCCGTGCACCCGAGAATGATGGCGTCTGCGCCTTGTGATGCCAGGCCTTCCATGATGCGTCGATATTCGTCACGGGATTCAGGCATGACCAAACCCAGGCATAGCTCTTCGTATATGATGCGGTGGATGGTATCGCGGTCCGTCGCATTCGGAACGATCACTTCGAGCGCGTGACGTTCTTTCAAGCGGTCGCGGTAGAAGGCTTCTTCCATCGTGAACCGCGTTCCGAGCAGGCCGACACTGCGGTGGCCCGCTTGCTTGATTGCCGCAGCTGTTGGATCGGCAATGTGCAGCAGTGGAATGGCGACCGCCGCCTCGATGTCGGCGGCCACTTTGTGCATGGTGTTCGTGCACAAGACCAGAAAATCCGATCCCGCCGCTTCGAGCGCACGCGCGGCTTCGGCCAACATGGCGCCGGCCGCCGTCCAATCGCCGGCGTGCTGCAGTTGTTCGACCTCATGGAAATCGACGCTGTACAGCACGATCTTCGCCGAATGCAGCCCGCCCAGGCGGTCCTTGACCGCCTCGTTGATCTGCCGGTAATACGGAACGGTAGACTCCCAACTCATACCGCCGATTAGTCCGATCGTCTTCAAGAACACTCCTGGGCAGCAATGGGTGATACCCGACTTTTGAAATAATCAGCGCAAGCGGCCCTGTCGCCTGCGCCCGCGTCGATGCTTGGGTAGCGCGTCACTTCATCAGCCCGGTATATCGGGCTCAACGAGGGTTGCAAGTTGCGCAAGGGATTCCTGCCACCCGAGGTAGCACAGTTCAAGGGGAATCACTTCAGGCAGCCCCTCTTGCACGATGTTGATCTCGGTGCCGCAGGACACCTTTGCCAAAGCGACCGTCACCCGTATTTCCCCGGGCAGGTTCGGGTCGTCGAATTTGTCGGTGTAGCGAATTCGCTCGTGGGGGACGAGTTCGAGATACTCGCCCCCGAAAGAGTGACTGCTCCCCTTGCTGAAATTGGTGAACGACATCTTGAAAGTTCCACCGACCCTGGCATCCATGTGGTGAACCTTGCAGGTGAATCCATAGGGTGGTATCCACTTTGCCATTGCGTCGGCTTCCAGAAACGCCCGATAGACACGCTCCGGTGGTGCCCGGAGCACGCGATGCAATCGTACGGTACCTGTGGCCATAGTCGATTCTCCTGTCGAAGCGGCGTCCAGCGGAAGCTGGAGTTTACGACTTTTCGTCGGCCGCTGCGCAGCAGCGAGGTCTTGGGTTTGGGGTTGGCGGGACAGACCGGCTTGCCGTCCGCTGCAACCGGTTGTTAGCCGTCATTGCCCGTGGCGCCGGAGCACTATGTGGGTCGCCTTCTCCGACGAGGCGAAATTGCCGCATTCGTATCCCAAAGCCCGAAGGTCTACCCCCTCGAACAACCGCTCGCCTTGTCCCAAGAGCACCGGCGAAATGGCGATGTGCAATTCGTCAATGAGGCTCGCACGAAGATACTGCTGTATCGTGTGTGGCCCACCGCCAATGCGCACGTCGAGCCCTTTGGCTGCTTGGCGCGCTTGGTCGAGCGCATCGTGAATACCCTGCGTGACGAAGTAGAACGTAGTTCCGCCTTCCATCTCAATGGGCGGGCGCGCGTGATGCGTCAAGACAAACACGGGAACGTGATAGGGCGGGTTGTCACCCCACCACCCCTTCCAGCTCAGGTCCGGCCAAGGACCGCGTACCGGCCCGAACATGTTCCTCCCGAGAATCCAGGCGCCGATGTTTTGGAACCCGCGTGTCGCGAAGTTGTCGTCGATACCGGTCGTGCCATCGCGAGCGCCATGGGTTCGCTGGAATGTGCGCGTCGGAATAAACCACTGGTGCAAGTCCGTCCCGCCGACCCCAAGCGGGTTGTTGATGTCCTGATCCGGACCAGCTCCGTAGCCGTCAAGTGAGATGGTGAAGCTCTCTACTCTGATCCGCGTCATTTTTAGATCTCCACTTGCTTTGACCGCTAACGTAAAGCCCACCGACGCGCCGGGCGCGTAGCTTGAATAATCACCGGCGCTGGCGCGCCTCCGGGTGGGGCGCCGTGTTATGCCGCGGACTCAAGCGAAACCTCCCAGCCTGGGAAGACAAGTACCGCAGGATGGCATTTGAGCGCCTTGGCGAGCACCTTTGCCCGCTCGACCCCGAGGTTAACCCGACCGTTCTCAATGGCGGATAGCGTGGCCTGAGGAATTCCAGAGAGTTCGGCAAGCTGGCTTTGGCTAAGCTCTTGGAGTTCGCGAAGGATACGGACAGACTCGCCTACCGAGACTTCCACTCGCTTCTTGGCAGGACGAAAATCTTTCATTTCAGGACCTCCTATAGTCGTGAGGGGTAACTTGTACAACCTGTACCAATAGCGCATCGGCGACGACGCGGTATATCACCCGCCATTGCAGCCCGAGTCGCGATGAGCGGTGGCCTTTCCATTCGCCAGCCAAGGCTTCGTCATGAAACCCCTTGATAGCCCGCAACCCGGGCGGACCGGAGAGTCTGGCAATGTCTTTCCATTTCTCGTACCGCATCAGGATTTCGCGCGGAACTGCCCCAGAGAGCTGCTTAGCGACCCGGCGGTGCTCCTCGATGTGCCACATGCCTTATTGTGCCTATACCATATATGGTATGTCAAGAGCGTTCAGCTTCTGCGGCATAACGTTCCCGGTAACCGGCGCGCGCCGCTCTTGCGCCCGTCCGGTGCACCGCTGTGTTAGGCGCCGGAGCTTGAAGGAACAACGCCGTACTGTGCGAGAACACGCCTCGCTTCCTCAGGCCCTCTTGTCAAATGCGCATGCATACCCAGTTTCGTGGCCGCATCGACGTTCCGCAAGCCGTCATCCAGAAACAGGACGTCCGGCGGCGAGAGACCCATACCATCGAGCGCGACCAGGTAGGCCGCGGGGGCGGGTTTCAAACATCCAGTCTGGTGTGACAGATAGGTCTGGTCGAACCGATCCGCGAAACCCATTGTCCGGATCTTGTCCCAATGAACCGCACTCGTATTGCTCAGCGCGGCCACGCGATAGGTATCCGGTATTTCATCCAACAGCTCCAGCGCACCTGGCAGGAGCCCCGTTGGCCAGTTGCAGAAGTCCTGCAGGAAGCAATCCGCGGTGACGGGCAATCTGAGGTCTGCTACGACGCCGGCCGCGAACGCCGCCGCATCGATCTTCCCGGTTTCGTGTGCCACGACCGGCGGCGAAGCGATCCACATTGCGTGGAGCGCTTCGTGCCGGGGCTCCACGCCGAGCAGCTTCGCCATGGACGGCACCCCGTCGAGCGCCACCAGCACGCCGCCTATATCGAAGAGAATGCCGGCGATCTTGTGGCCCATGATCGGAGTGCGCCTAAGGTGCAGGTGTGCGGCGCGCCATGCATGCCGCTTGAAGAAGCACGCCCGCTCGCGGCGCGTCCGCCACCACCGCCATGTTAGAAGGCACCCTTGTCACTAGACCTCCCCCCTGGCAGCATAGCGCTCACGTTGCCCTAAGCGTCTCCAGATTATCCACGCTCCCCAAAACGGCAGGATGAGCACGGACAGCCAGCCGAGAACAAGTACGACGACCTCCATTGCGTGTGGCAATAGACCCGCGTGTGGACCTGCGAGAAGGATCACTACGAAGAAGGCGATTACGGTCACGACAAGCAGCGTCAAGAAATACGTCGCAATGGTGATAATCACTCTTACTGGTTGCGTAATCATCGGGCGACGCCGCCTTGTGCCTTCTCACTTTCAAATAGGCACCCGAAATGGTGCCTTTGATTGCGCCATTTTCTTCCGGTCCTTGAAATCCTGCAACAAGTTCAATGCGTTAAGGTGCAAACCTCAGATTGCGCAGTGAACAGACCTACGTTCAATGGATCAAGCAGTTCATTGTGTTTCACGGCTAGCGGCATCCCGCAGCCATGGGAGAGGGGGTGGTGCCGGCATCCCTCAATCATCTGGCGGCGACGCGCAACGTCGCTGCCGCGACTAAGTGAAATCGGGCGCGATCCGGTCCAGCCGGTCGGTGATGACGGCGTCCACGCCCCAGTCGAACAGCACGCGTGCGATCTCGGGGTCGTTGACGGTCCAGCAGGCCAGCCAATAGCCCGCGTCGTGCACCGCGCGCACCTGCTGCGGCAGCAGCATGCGATAGTCGCAGTGCAGCGAAACGCAGCCTAGCACTTGCATCCAGTGTTCCCAGTCGGCCGGGATGCCTTTCGTGAGGGCGCCGCGTGGCAATTCAGGCGCCGCTTGCTTTGCGGCGGCGAGTGCTGCGGGCTGGAACGAGGACAGCACCGGCTGTACCGGTGCGCCGCGCCAGAGTTCGCGCGCGGCGAGGGCCGTCGCCGTGCCGGTTTGTGCTTCAAATCCCTTGCTGGGTTTGATTTCGACGTTGGCCCAGAGCCCGAGTTCGACGCACAGGCGGCCCGCCTGATCGAAGCTCGGCACGGGTTCGCCCGCGTGCCCACGCGAGAACCAACCGCCCGCGTCGAGTTTGAGCATGTCGCGATACGCGGTATCGGCGATCGCGCCGCTGCCGTTGGTCGTGCGCGCCAGTGTCTCGTCGTGCATCAGGATGGGGGTTGCGTCGCCGGCCAGCATGACGTCGAATTCGACTCCGCCGAAGCCCAGTTCCCGGGCCTTGCGCATGCCGGCGAGCGTGTTTTCCGGAGCGAGCGTGCCACCGCCGCGATGCGCGATGATGCGCGGGTAGGGCCAGGGTTTCATGTTTTTTTCTTTCGTATGTACAGGGTATGCGTCGCGCGCGCGACGACTTCGCCGGCCGGGTCTTTTACGTCCACCGACATTTTCGGCAGGTATTTTCTGCCTTGAGCCGTTTGCGACTTGATGTCGGCGATGGTCGCTTCGTCGATGACAAAATGCGCACGGACTTTTTCGCGGGTCGCTTTCAGGTATTCGATCGCGCCGGCCTGGTGCGACACGAAGTACTCCTTGCCGAGTATATGGATCAGCATCAGCGCGTAAAACGGATCGGTCATGGCATACAGGCTGCCGCCGAAATGCGTGCCCAGCCAATTGCGGTTGTGCCACTTGCGCGAGAGCTCGACCTCGATTTCGCGGAAATCCTCCGCAATGCGCGTGACGCGTACGCCGGCGCCGCGAAACGGCGACCAGAGGTTCATGCCCCTGCGCAGCCATCCCGCTTTCATCGTGCGAATTCCCGGATCAGCAAGGGCGCCTGACTCAAGCACTCTCCAGGCGCACGCCGTTTTCGGCGTCGAACCAGTGCAGGCAGCCTGGCAGGGCGCGCAGCGGCAGCGCCTGCCCGGGCGCGGGGTGCTCGGCGGCTGACAGGCGCGCCACCAGCAACTCTTTGCCGAACAGGCCGTGCACCAGGGTGTCGGCGCCGAGCATTTCGCGCATTTCGGTCTGCAGCGTGAACAAGGCCTCTTGCGGCGTGCACACTTCCAGGTGTTCCGGACGGATGCCCATCACCAGATCGCGTCCGGTCAGCGCCGCGGGCACGGCCACGGCGAGGTGGCTGCCGTCGGCCGTCGTCAATCCCGCCGCGTCAGCCTTGCCGCGCAGGAAATTCATCGCCGGCGAACCGATGAAACCGGCGACGAACTGGGTGGCCGGGCGCTGGTACACGTCTGCCGGCGCGCCGATCTGCTCGGTGCGACCGGCGCTCATGACGATCATGCGCTCAGCCAGGGTCATCGCCTCGACCTGGTCGTGGGTGACGTAGATGCTCGTCGTACCCAGATTTCGGTGCAGCTTCTGGATTTCGAGGCGCATCTGCACGCGCAGTTTCGCGTCCAGGTTGGACAGCGGTTCGTCGAACAGGAACACCGCCGGCTCGCGCACGATGGCGCGGCCCATTGCGACGCGCTGGCGCTGCCCGCCGGAGAGCTCGCGCGGCTTGCGTGCGAGCAACTCGCCCAGTTCGAGGATTTTCGCCGCTCGCTGGACGCGCGTCTCGATGTCGTCCTTGGCGAATCCGCGGATTTTCAGGCCGTAGGCCATGTTCTGGCGCACGCTCATGTGCGGGTAGAGCGCGTAGTTCTGGAACACCATGGCGATGTCGCGATCCTTGGGCTCGAGATTGTTGACCACGCGGTCGCCAATGACGATCTCACCGCTGGTGATGGCTTCGAGGCCGGCTATCATGCGCAGCAGCGTGGACTTGCCGCAGCCCGAGGGGCCGACGATGACCACGAATTCGCCGTCGGCGATGTCCGCGGACACGCCTTTGATGATTTCCAGGTTGCCGAAGCTCTTGTGGACGTCACGCAGTTGCAGTTTTGCCATGCTCTATTATTTCTCCGTGTCGACCAGGCCTTTGACGAACCAGCGCTGCATCAGCAGCACTACCAGCGCCGGCGGCGCCAACGCGAGCATGGCCGTGGCCATGACCAGGTTCCAGTCCACCGAGGCGTCGCCGCCGGGAATCATGCGCTTGATGCCGATCACCACGGTGTACATGTCCTCCTGCGTCGTCACCAGCAGCGGCCACAGATACTGGTTCCATCCGTATATGAACAGGATCACGAACAGCGCCGCGATATTGGTTTTCGAGAGCGGTAGCACCACGTCCCAGAAAAAGCGCAGCGCGCTGGCGCCGTCGATGCGCGCGGCCTCCATCAGTTCGTCCGGGATGGTCATGAAAAACTGGCGGAACAGGAAGGTCGCCGTGGCCGAGGCGATCAGGGGTATGGTCAGCCCTGCGTAGGTGTCGAGCAGGCCCAGATCCGCGATTACCTTGTAGGTCGGCAGGATGCGCACTTCGACCGGCAGCATCAGGGTGATGAAGATCATCCAGAAGAAAAAATTCTTCAGCGGGAAGCGGAAGTAGACGATGGCAAAGGCCGACAGGATGGATATCGAGATCTTGCCGATGGTGACCGTCAGCGCCACCACCAGGCTGTTGAACATCATGTGGCTGACCGGCGCGGTGCTGGCGCCGGCGACGCCGTGCAGGAGCACCGTGGAATAATTCTCCCAGGCTTCGCTGCCCGGCAGCAGCGGCAAGGGCAGCTCGAACATGCGCTCCGCGGTGTGCGTCGAGGCGATGAAGGCGATATAGAGCGGGAACGCCACCACAATGACGCTCACTATCAACAGGGCGTGGCAGAAGAAAGTCAATCCGGGGCGGTTCTCGACCATGTCAGTATTGGACCTTGCGCTCGATGAAGCGGAACTGCACCACGGTAAGGGAGATCACGATCGCCATCAGGATCACCGACTGCGCCGCTGAGCCCCCCAGGTCCATGCCCCTGAAGCCGTCGTGGAACACCTTGTATACCAGGATGGTGGTGGATCTGGCGGGGCCGCCGGCCGTGGCCGCGTCGATGATGGCGAAGGTGTCGAAAAATGCGTACACGAGGTTCACCACAAGCAGGAAGAACGAGGTCGGCGACAAGAGCGGGAATGCGATGGTGAAGAAGCGCCGTATCGGCCCGGCGCCGTCGATGGCGGCAGCTTCGATCAGCGATTTAGGTATCGACTGCAGCCCGGCGAGAAAGAACAGGAAATCATAGGGAATGAGCTTGAACAGCGCCGAGACCACTACCAGGGTCATGGCCTGGCCGCTGTTGAGCAGGTGGTTCCAGTCGTAGCCTAGCAGTTGCATGCCGTGGGCGAGGATGCCGACCGTCGGATTGAACATGAAGGCCCAGATCACCGCGGCGATGGCGGGCGCCACGGCATAGGGCCAGATGATCAGGGTCTGGTAGGCTTTGGCGCCGCGCAGCACATGATCGCAGCAGGCGGCCAGAACCAGTGAAATGGAAAGTCCGAACCCCGCGACCAGCGCCGAGAATTTCGCAGTGACCTTGAACGACTCGATATAAGTCTCGTCGGCAAATAGTACGTCGAAGTTTTCAAACCAGACGAATTCAGTGTGGGTGCCGAACGCGTCCTGCACCAGCAGCGATTGCCATAAGGCCTGGCCCGCGGGCCAGACGAAAAACACAATGGTGATGGCGAGCTGCGGCGCCACCAGCGCATAGGGCAGCCAGCCTACCGGGAACTGCGTGCGTTTTTCCATGTTGAATGAGGAACGGCCCCTGCGGGCCGTTCCTTAAGTTTCAGAGCCTTAGCGCTTCAATGCTTGCCTGGTTTGTTGGCACGCTCGAACTTGCGCAATTCGACGTTGCCGCGCTCAACCGCGTCGTCCAGCGCCTGCTTGGGCCCTTTCTTCTGCGCCCATACCGACTCCAGTTCCTCGTCGATGATGCCGCGGATCTGCACGAAATTGCCCAGACGTATGCCCTTGGAGTCCTTGGTCGGGTTCTTCAGGAGCAACTGCTGGATGGCGACGTCGGTGCCGGGATTCTTCTCGTAGAAGCCCTCCTTCTTGCTGAGCTCGTAGGCCGCCTTGGTGATCGGCACGTAGCCGGTCTTCTGGTGCCAGTTGGCCTGCACTTCCGGGCTCGACATGTAGGTGAAGAATTTCGCCACGCCCTTGTACTCGGCCGGCTTCTTGCCCGCCATTACCCACAGGCTGGCGCCGCCGATGATTGAATTCTGCGGCGCGCCTTTCACGTCCTCGTAGTAGGGCAGTTGCGACACGCCGAACTGGAATTTGGCATTTTTCTTGATGTTCGCGTAGGCCGCGGACGAACTGGTCAGCATGGCGCAGTCGCCGCCGTAGAACTTCGCCTCGGGCTGGTTCGACCGACCGGCGTAGGTGAACAGGCCCGCCTTGACCCAGGAGGAGAGCTTGGCGATGTGGCGCACCAGCAGCTGGGTGTTGAATACCAGCTTGGTATCCAGGCCGCCGAAACCGTTTTGTTTCGTGGCGAATTCCTGGTTATGCCAGGCGCTCATGTTTTCAAGCTGTACCCAGGACTGCCAGCCGGTGGTGTAGCCGCAGGCCATGCCGGCGTCTCTCACCTTGGTCGCGGTCTCCTCGACCTGATCCCAAGTCACGGGCGGTTTGTTCGGATCCAGGCCTGCTTTCTTGAATGCGTCCTTGTTGTAGAACAACACCGGTGTCGAGCTGTTGAAAGGCATCGACAGCATGCGCCCCTTGGTGTCGGTGTAGTAGCCGGTTACCGCGGGCATATAGGCCTTGGGATCGAATTTCTCGTGCGCCTGCGTCATTACCTCGTACACGGGCTTGATTGCCTTGCCCCCGGACATCATGGTGGCGGTGCCGACCTCGAAAACCTGCGCGATGTGCGGCGCCTTCCCGGAACGAACGGCCGCGATGGTGGCGGTCAGGGAATCGGCATAGCCGCCTTTGTACACCGGCACCACTTTGTAGGCCGATTGCGAGGCATTGAAGCCGTCGGCGATTTCCTTGACGCGCTCACCGAGGGCGCCGGACATCGAGTGCCACCACTGTATTTCGGTTGCGGCTTGGGCGCTGCCGGCGCCGAACGCGCATGACGCAACGACTGCGAAACAAATGTTCTTGATCTTCATGTTGAACTCCTTTCGAGAAAACACGCTTGCGGAAGCGGGGGAAACACTTATTATCGAAGTCTATAGCGGCGTTTATATTACAGCAAATACGGCAAACCCCGATTGGTCGTCGCGCCGTCGCGGTTTCGCCGGATTGCGGCATGCCGGATGAATCGGATGCCATGCTAGCATCTATGCAACAAGCGAATTTGCGAAAAGTCATATTATGCCGCCTCTCAGCTTCGACCTGCTGCGCCGGCTAGCGGATGCGCGCTGGCATTCCGGGGCGCAGCTTGCGCACGAGCAGGGCGTCACGCCGGCGGCGATGCGAGCGGCGCTGCGCGAACTGGAGGCCGAATTGAAGGAATTTGGCCTCGAATTGCGCACCGCGCCCGGCCGCGGCTACCGGCTGGCCGAGCCCTACGACTGCCTGGATGCCGACGCAGTGCGCGCGCTGCTCGGCGGGCGGGCAGACCATTTTCACCTGGAACTGCTCGATGCCTGTGCCTCGACGAATACCTTGTTGCTCGAACGCGCGCGCGCCGGCGCCGCGTCCGGCAGCGCGATTGCGTGCGAACTGCAGAGCGCCGGCCGCGGCCGGCGCGGCAAGGACTGGCAATCCGGTCTGGGCGGCAGCCTCACCTTTTCCCTGCTGTGGCGCTACGAGAACGGTGCGGCAGGGCTCTCCGGATTGTCGCTCGCAGTCGGCGTGGCGATGGCGCGTGCGCTTGCATCCCTCGATGTCGCGGGGGTGCAGCTCAAGTGGCCGAACGATCTGCTGCACGCGGGGCGCAAACTGGGCGGGATATTGATCGAGGTGCAAGGCAATGCAGCGGTGATCGGCATCGGACTCAACCTGCGCCTGCGAGCCGGCGTGCGCGATGTCATCGCGCAGCCCGTGACTGAGCTCGCTTCGATCGCCGCACATTTGCCGCAGCGCAACCGCCTGCTGGCCGCAGCGCTGATCCAGCTGGAACAGGTGCTGACGCCTTTCGCGGATACCGGATTTGCGCCGCTGCGCGACGAGTGGATGGCCTGCCACGCGCACCAGGGCGGGCAGGTTACGCTGTTCTCGGGCGATGGCAGGTCGATAGCGGGCGTGGCCGTGGGCGTGGCCGAGGACGGTGCCCTGTTGCTGGAGACGGCGCGCGGAACGGAGCGCTTCGTCAACGGCGAGGTGTCGCTGCGCGCGCGTCAGCCGGGCACGGGAACCACGGGGGCGGGAATATGAGCAAGCGCTTTGTCATCGCGCTGATCAAGCACGAGACGAATACCTTCTCCCCGATTGCAACGCCTCTGTCGGCCTTCGGTCACGGCAACGGGCCCAGTTTCGGCGAGGACGCCAAAGCGGCATTCGCCGGATCGAATACCCCGTTCGCGGCATTTCTGGACATTGCGCGGCGCGAGGGCGCCGAAGCCGTCACCCCGGTTGCGGCGGAATCCTGGCCCTCGAACATGGCGACGCGCGCGACCTTCGACGCGCTGGTACAGCCGCTGGAGGACGCGGTGCGCGCGGGCTGCGACGCGTGTTTTCTCGATCTGCACGGCGCGATGGTGGTCGACGGCTGTGAAGACGCAGAGGGCGAGATTCTCAAACGTCTGCGCCGCATCCGCGCCGATTTGCCGATTGCGGTGAGCTTCGACTACCACACCAACCTGTCGCCGGACAGCGTCGCCAACGCCAGCGTCATTACCGGCTACAAGACCTACCCGCATGTCGACATGTACGAGACGGGGATGCTCGCGGGCGACATACTGGCAAGATCGTTGCGCGGGGAGGCGCGGCCGGTCATGGCCTGGGGCTGGCTGCCGCTCGTGTCCTCGGTCATGCGCCACGCGCCCGAGGACGGGCCGTCCGGCGAAATTCTCGACTATGCGCGCGCCATGGAAAAATCCGGCCGCGTTCTTGCGGCGACGCTGTTGCCCGGCTTCCCTCACGCCGACACGCCTTACACCGGCGTATCGGCGGTGGTCGTCGCCGATGCGCGCGCGGATGCCGGCGCCCGGGCCACGGCGCAGCAGGTGTGCGACCGCATGCTCGCCATCGCATGGGAGCGGCGCGCCGAGTACGCATTTCATCCGGAGCCGCTGGCGCAATCGGTGGCGCGGGCGCGCGCTCTCGGCGCGAGCCGGCACGAAGGGCCGATTCTGCTGATCGATCACTGCGACAACTGCGGTTCGGGCGGCAGCCAGGATGTGATGCTGGTGGTCGAGGAGATCCTGCGCCAGAACCTGGACGATGTCGCCATCGGACCCATCCGCGACCCGCAGGCCGTGGCGCAGATGGTCGCCGCGGGCATCGGCAGCAATGTCAACGTGCTGCTCGGCGGCAAAACGGAGATGCCTTCGATCGGGCTTTCCGGCAAGCCCCTGCAACTCGCCGGACGCGTGCGCAATATCACCGACGGAGAAATCGTGTTCACGGGCCCGATGTACACCGGACTGAAAAGCCACCTCGGGCGCACTGTCGTGCTCGATACCGGGCGCGCGCAGATCGTCGTCACCGAGCGTCACCACGAACCCTTCGACCAGGTGATCTTCCGGCATTGCGGTATCGAGCCGGCGAAAAAGAAATTCATCATGCTGAAGTCGCGCATTCACTATCGCGCCGGTTTCAAGCCGATTGCCGCGCACATTGTCGAATGCGCCGGCGCAGGGGTAACAAACGCGGACCTGTCGGTATATAACTATCGCCGGCTGGTGCGGCCGATTTTCCCCCTGGATGCAATTTAGGCGCGATTCGCCTTAGAATTGGCGACCCGTCCATTTTTGTCGAGAATGAGCGAACCCTACAATCTGCTGGTCGACATCGGCAACACCTTCGTCAAATGGGGCCGCTACAAGGCGGGCTCGCCGGCGTCGGCGCACGAGTGCTGTATCGAATCCGGCCACGCGCTGCTGGAGGAAATCACGGCGCTCGCGCTGCGCTTGCGCAAGCATCCTGCGCCCGCGCAGATCGTGATTTCGAATGTCGCCGGTACGCGCGTGCGTGCGGCGATGCTGCGGCTGCTTGAGATCTGGCCCGACGGCCCGCCGCCGTACTGGGTGATTGCGACGGATCAGCAATGCGGCGTGAAAAACGGCTACCGCAATCCGGCGCAGTTGGGCAGCGACCGCTGGGCCGCACTGATCGGCGCGCGTGCGCTGCACGGGGCGCGCCCGGTGCTGGCCGTGTGCTGCGGCACCGCGACCACGATCGATCTGCTGACCGCAAGCGGCCAATTCGCCGGCGGCTGCATCATGCCGGGGGTCGGCACCATGCTGCGTTCACTGCACGAGAAGACTGCGGCGCTGCCTGACGCGGACGGCGTCTACGTGCCGTACCCGGTGCAAACGGTCGATGCGATCGTCAGCGGCTGCCAGCATGCGCAGGCGGGGGCGGTGGAACGCATCTACGATCTTTACCGTCGCGATCATCCGGAGTTGCTGTGTCTGGTCTCAGGGGGCGCGGCGAAGGCACTTACGCCGCACCTCGCGATCGTGTTTCGCTACCACGAAAATCTGGTGCTCGAAGGCCTGCATTGCATCAGCCGGGCGCTCGCGCAAGCGGCCCACGAAGCGATGATCGGCGTGAAACGGATCTGAGCGATGCGATTGCTGTTCTTCATCTTGTTGCTGGCGAATGTGACATTCTTCGCCTACGGCTGGTTTGGGCCGGGGGCTCAGGCCGGCGGCGACACGCAGATCGTCAGCCAGCAGCTCAATCCGGAGAAGATCCGTCTGCTCCAGCCCGAGCAGGTCAGCGCGCTCGCACGCAAGTCGGAGCCTGCGAAGCACGATACCGCCAAACCCGAGACGGCGAAACCCATGACCGCGTGTCTGGAATGGGGTGCTTTCGGCAACAGCGATGCGGCGCGCGCGGAGCAGGCGCTTGAACCCTTCGCGCTGGGCGCGAAACTGAGCCAGCGCAGGCAGGAGGACATTGCGGGTTTTTGGGTCTACATCGGGCCGCTCTCCAGCCGCCAGCTAGCCGTGCAGAAGGCCGGCGAATTGAAGCGCCTCGGCATAGACGATTATTTCGTCGTGTCGGACGAGCCGAAGTGGCGCAATTCAGTATCGCTGGGTGTGTTCAAGACGGAAGAGGCGGCAAAGGCACGCCTGGCAGCATTGCGCACCAAGGGCGTGAGAAGCGCGACCATCGGCGCGCGCGAAACGCGGCAGGGCAAAACCTATTTTCAGATGCGTGATCTCGATTCGGGTCTCACGGCAAAGCTGAATGCATTGAAACAAGGCTATCCCGGCACCGAACTGCGGGAGTGCGCGGCCGATGAGAAAAAAGGATAGGGAGACAAATGTACACGCCCAAGCATAACCAGATAGAAGATCGCGCAGCGCTGATCGCTTACATGCGCGCCTATTCCTTCGCCACGCTCACAAGCGCAGGGCCGGCTGGACTGACGGCCACGCACCTGCCGTTCGTGGTCGAGGAGGAGGGCGGCGAAATCCGGCTGCGCGCGCACATGGCGAAAGCCAATTCCCAGTGGCGCGATTTCGACGCCGGGGCCGATGTCATGGTGATATTCATGCAGCCGCACGCCTACATCTCGCCACGGCTCTACGACAGCCGGCAGAACGTGCCCACCTGGAATTACGTCGCCGTGCACGCATACGGCCGGCCGCTGCTGATCGAGGACCGGGACGCCAAACTCGAGCTGCAGAAAAAGCTCATCCGCCAGTACGACCCGGGCTATCTGGAGCAGATGGCCGAATTGCCTGAGCGTTATTTGGATGGCAAGCTCGCCGCCATCGTTTCATTTTCCTTGGTTGCGACCCGGATCGACGCGCGCTACAAGCTGTCGCAGGACAAAAATCCGGCGGAACGCGAGCGCATCGCGCGCGATCTCGAGGCCGGCGGAGACAACCTCGCGGCAGAAACAGCACGGCTGATGCGCGAACAAAATCGCTAAATAGGTTTGCCGGAGCGTATTCTTTGCAGGGTCGCGGTGGTCGAGCGCTCGAACTGAAACGGAATCGCATGTACCGCGCCGCCCCATGCGATGACTTCGCGCGCACCGACGATGGCCTCGGGTTTCCAGTCCCCGCCCTTTACCAGCACGTCGGGGCGGCATGCGAGGATCAGCGCGAGCGGCGTGTCCTCATCGAACCAGGTTACCAGGTCCACTGCCTGCAAGGCGGCGAGCACTGCTGCGCGGTCTTCGAGCCGGTTGATCGGTCGGTCTGCGCCTTTGCCCAGCCGCCGGGCTGACGCGTCGCTGTTCGCGGCGACCACGAGGCTCGCGCCCAGGGCGCGCGCCTGCGCGAGGTAGGTCACATGGCCGCGGTGCAGGATGTCGAACACGCCGTTGGTGAATACCAGCGGGCGCGTCAGGCCGGCAATGCGCCCGGCGAGGTCCGCCGGTGCGCACAGTTTCCCCTCGAATTCTGGCGTGGAATGCATGCGGATCGCGTAGGGC
>JACZJT010000073.1 GCA_014860445.1 Burkholderiales bacterium | reverse complement strand
GTCGACCTGGAATTCATTTTCCGCGCCTTCGCCCAGAAAGCCGACGGCGTGTTCATCGGCGGCTGCCACCTGAACGACTGCCACTACAACCCCGAGGGCAATTACGATGCGCTCGGCAACAGCCTGATCGCCAAGCGCATCCTCGCGAACATCGGTATCAATCCGGACCGGCTGCGGCTGGAGTGGGTGTCGGCCGGCGAGGGAACGCGCTTTGCCGAAGTCATGATCGAGTTGTCGGCCAAGATCAAAAGTCTGGGTCCGTTCGGTTCCAGCGAAGGCAAGCCGATCGCCGAACTGCAGGCGGGCTTGCAGGCGGCGACCGACCTGGTGCCTTACATCAAGCTGGTCGAGCGCGAGCGCTTCCGGGTGCAGGAAAGAAAGGAAGAGAGTTACCACAAGCTGTTTGGGAGCGCCGAGTTCGACAAGCTGTTCCAGGAATTGATCCTCGACAAGCTGGCCATGGGCCGCATCATGGGCCTCGCCCGGTCGCAAGCGGTGGCGACGGGCGAGATCGCCGCAGGCCTCGGATTGCCGGACGCAGACGTCCTGCGCCATCTGAACGTGATGGCGCAACGCGGACTGGTGAAGCTCGAGGGCAATCAGGTGCAGGCTGTAGCGGTGGCGTGAATTCAGCCAAATAGCCAAAAACGTATTTCACAATGAAAACTTTAAAAATTGTCATTCCGAGCGTAGCGAGGAATCTGCTTCTGAATCAAACAAAAAGCAGATTCCTCAGCCTTCGGCTTCGGAATGACAGTTGATATTGAAATGCCTACAAGCGAATCGACGACATGAGCGAACAACAGATAACCGACATCATCGAAAAATACCGGGGCAGGCCCGGCGCGGTGATCCATGCGCTGACGGAAATCCAGCATGCGAACCACTGGTTGCCGCGCGAGGTGATGCACGAGGTCGCCGACGCCCTGGAAGTGCCGTTCAGCCAGGTGATGCAGATCGCAAGCTTTTACAAGACCTTCAGTCTCACGCCCAAGGGCAAGCACGAGCTGCACGTGTGCACCGGCATGACCTGCCACCTGCGCGGCGGCGCCAGGCTGATGGCGAAGGTCGAGGAACTCACCGGGCTCAAACCCGGTGAAACCGATACCGACGCGAAGTTTTCGCTGGAGGCCGGCAGCTGCCTCGGGAGCTGCAGCATCGGGCCCGAGTTGATCGTCGACGGCAAGCACTACGGCAGGATGACGCCGGAGCGTGCGGCCGACGTACTCAAGCAATACGACTAGGAACGGAATATGCCAAGGTTACAAACAACGGCCGAACTGGAAACGCTGAGAGCAGAGATCCTCGCGGCCCGCGATCCGGCCAAGCCCTGCATCGCGGTGTGCGGCGGCGCAGCCTGTGACGGACTGGACTCGGCCGCAGTCGCCAGCGCCTTCGCTGCGGAAATCGAGAAGCAGGGCGTGGCGGCCAAGGTCGACTTCAGGGTCACCGGCTGCCACGGCTATTGCAACAAGGGGCCGAATGTCCTCGTCGGTCCGGACGATGTCTGCTACTTCGAAGTCAAGCCCGAAGACGTAGCCGATGTTGTCGCCGGCGCGGTGAAGGGCGAGGTGGTGGATCGCCTCGTCTACCACGATCCGGCCAGCGGAGAAAAAGCGGTGCACATGAGCGAGGTGCCGTTTTACAAGCACCAGATGCGCATACTCACCGGCGACATTCCCAGAATCGACCCGACGCGCATCGAAGATTACCTGGCCGTCGGCGGCTACAGCGCGCTCGCCAAGGCGCTCTCCAAAATGAGTTCCGACCAGGTGCTGCAGGAAGTCAAGAAGGCGAACCTGCGCGGCCGCGGAGGCGGCGGGTTTCCCGCAGGCTTGAAATGGGAGACGACGAAAAACGCGCCGGAGAAGACCAAGTACGTCATCGTCAACGGCCACGAGGGCGAGTCCGCCGCGTTCATGGACCGGGCCATGCTCACCGGCAACCCGCACCGGGTGCTCGAGGGTCTGATCATCGGCGCCTACGCGATCGGCGCGCAGCAGGGCTACATCTATACCCGCCACGACTCGCCGTCGATGGCGAAGCACGTCACGACCGCGCTGGAGCAGGCGAAGGAACTGGGCCTGCTGGGCAAGAACATCCTCGGTTCGGGCTTCGACTTCGAGGTGGAACTGCACTTCGACGTCGGCATATTCGTTTCCGGCGAATCGAGCGCGCTGATGCGTTCCATCGAAGGCAATGCGCCCGAGCCGCGGCCGAAGTACATCCGCACCTCGGTCAGCGGCATCTGGGACAAGCCGAGCAATCTCAACAACGTCGAAACCTGGGCCAACGTGCCCGAGATCATCAACCGCGGCGCGGACTGGTACACCAGCATAGGCTCGGAGAAGAGCAAGGGCACCAAGCTCGTGTCGCTCTCGGGCCACGTGGTCAACAGCGGCGTGGTCGAGGTGCCGATGGGCACGCCGCTGCGCACCATCGTGTTCGACATCGGCGGCGGCGTCCCGGAGGGCAGGGCGCCGAAGGCCATCCACTTTGGCGGAGCCATGGGCGGGTCCATTCCGATCGACATGATCGATGCGCCGCTGGACTTCGACGGCATGTCCAAGCTCGGCGCGCCGATCGGCGCAGGCGGTCTGCTGGTGATGGACGAGGACACCGACATGATCGAGATGGCGCGCTACCTGCTCGACTTCCTGGTCAAGGAGTCCTGCGGCAAGTGCACACCCTGCCGCGAGGGCATGTACCAGATGCTGAAAATCCTGACCAATATCATCGAGGGCAAGGGCAGGAAGTTCGACCTCGAGCGGCTGGCCGATCTGACCGAGGTCACCAGCCTAGGCAGCTTGTGCGCGCTGGGCAAGACTTCGTCCGACCCCTTGAAGAGCATGCTGCGCTATTTCAAACCGGAGTTCGAGGCGCGGATCGCCGCGGGGAGCGAGGCGAAATGAACGACGCTATCGTACAAATCACGCTGCAGATAGACGGCAAGGAAGCGACGGTCCCGGCGGGCACGACCGTGCTCAAGGCGGCGCAACAAATCGGCGTAGCGATTCCGACGCTGTGCCACCATCCCAAGCTCGAGGACTACGGCGGTTGCCGCCTGTGCCTGGTGGAAGTGGAGTCGCGCGGCCGGACGAACTATGTGGTGTCCTGCCTCTATCCGGTGGAGAACGGTCTGGTCGTACGCACGCGCTCGGAGAAGGTGGACAAGGTGCGGCGCGTGATCATCGAGGAACTGATGGCGCATGCGCCGGATGCGCCCGAACTCGTGCGGCTCGCTTATGAATACGGCGCCGACCGCAACCGCTTCGAGAAAGAGGCGGCGTTCTGCGTCATGTGCGGCCTGTGCGTGCGCTACTGCGACGAGGTGAAGCAAAAGCATGCGGTCGGCTTCATCGACAACGGGCATGCGCGCGAGATCAGTTTCATCCCGGAGATCGCCGCGACGGAATGCTGGAGCTGCCAGGAATGTTTCGCGATCTGCCCGACCTCCTACGCGCAGGCCGCTTACCTCATGACCGAGGCGCTCGCCTTCCCAGGCCGGCGCAAGAAGGAAAGCGCCCCCAGGGACGCCGCAGTGGAGCGCTTGGCGGACATCCCCGCCGTTCCGATGACCTTCGTGAAGCGCCCGCCCGCCTCCGAGCCTGAATTGGCAAAGTGAGCCTGCGCCGGATGGTGCGCTGGCGCGAGCCTGATATGAGCGAGATAGCCGATTGACGATTCCAAAAAATGTCATTCCGAGCGAAGCGAGGAATCTGCTTTTGAATCAGGAAAAAAAGCAGATTCCTCGGCCGTTGGCCTCGGAATGACATTTCATTCCGAGATAGGTTCTTAGGAGTAGCCCGAAATGACCACAGTATTTACCGCCCGCGAGATCGCCGAAGCCGCGGTCGAGAAGGAAATGAAACGGCGCGACTTCTACGCCAACGTGACCAAGCTCAGCAAGAATCCGGAGATGACGAAGCTCTTCGAGTTTCTCACCGCCGAGGAAGACCGGCACGTGGCCACCTTCGTAAAGATTCGCGACGGCGTGCCGGTGGAGGAAGTCCGGCCCGAAGAATACGACGCCGACATGGAGGCTTACATGGACTCGGTCGTCGAGGACCGGCTGTATTCCAAGATCGGGTCCGAGGATTTCGTGCAGAAGGCGATCGACGCCAAGGACGTTTTCCGCCTGGCCATCGCCCTCGAAAAGGACGCCATCCTGTTTTTCTGGGAGTTCCTGCCCTACGTCAACGGCACCGACAAGACGGTCGTCAAGACGCTGATGGACGAGGAAAAAGGCCACATCCGCATGCTCTGGAAGCTGAAACAGGAGCTCGGTCAGTAGTTCTTCCCCCTGCCGGACTGCCGCAGCCGTTGTCGGGACTGGCTTTGCTCGTGGATAATGCGTTTCCCGAGACGGAGCCAGGAAGAATCATGAACATCACCATCCTCGACGACTACCATGACACCTTGCGCACGCTGGATTGCTTTCGCAAGCTCGCGGGTCACGACGTCACCATCTGGAACGATCACGTGCAGGATGTCGACGCCCTCGCCGAGCGGCTGAAGGACTGCGAAGTGCTGGTGCTGATACGCGAGCGCACCAAGATACGCGCGCCGCTGCTCGATCGCCTGCCCAAACTGAAGCTGATCAGCCAGCGCAGTGTCTATCCGCACATCGACATCGACGCGTGCACGCGGCTGGGCGTGATCGTCTCCTCCAGCCAGCATGTGGACACGCCCTGCTACGCCGCAGCCGAACTGACCTGGGGTCTGATACTCGCGGCGATGCGCCAGATTCCGCAGCAGATGAACGCGCTCAAGGCGGGCAAATGGCAGATCGGCGTCGGCAGCAGCCTGCGCGGCAAGACGCTGGGTATCTACGGCTACGGCAGGATAGGCCTTGCCGTCGCGCAGTATGCCAGGGCCTTCGGCATGAACGTGCTGATCTGGTCGCGCGAGGCCACGCTCGAGCGCGCACGCGCCGAGGGCTGGACGGCCGCGGCATCCAGGGAGGCGTTTTTCCGGGACTGCGATATCATTTCCCTGCACCTGCGCCTCTACGATTCGACGCGCGGCATCGTACGCGCGGAGGACCTCGCACAGATGAAGCCTGCGGCGCTGATCGTGAACACGAGCCGCGCCGGCCTGATCCAGCGCGGCGCGTTGGAGCAAGCCCTGAAGGCGGGGCGTCCCGGCATGGCGGCAGTCGATGTCTTCGACGAGGAACCCGTGCTCGACCCGCAACACCCGCTGCTGCAGATGGACAACGTCGTCTGCACGCCGCACCTGGGCTATGTCTCGCGCGACGAGTACGAGCTGCAATTCACCGAAATATTCGATCAGATAAGCGCGTACGCAGCCGGCACGCCGACGAATGTGGTGAATCCGGACGTGCTGAAATCCGCGGCCTAGGTCGACGCATGCGCCGACCACTGGCAGCGTACACCGTACTCGACCTGACCAACGTGCTCGCCGGTCCGTTCTGCGGCCACCAGCTCGCGCATATGGGCGCGCGCGTGATCAAAGTGGAAACCCCGGATGGCGGCGACCTCGCGCGCCAGCTCGGCGCCGATCAGGATCTCAATGCGCGGTACATGGGTGTGTCTTTTCTTGCGCAGAATGCGGGCAAGGAATCCATCGCGCTCGATCTCAAGGACGCGGCCGGCAAGGCCGCGTTTCTCGCGCTGGTCGCGCGCGCCGACGTGGTGCTGGAGAATTTCCGACCCGGCGTGATGCAGCGCCTCGGGCTGGGTTACGAACGCCTCAAGCAAGCGAACCCCGATCTGATCTACTGCGCGATATCCGGTTTCGGGCAGGACGGTCCGCTGGCGCGCGCGCCCGCCTACGACCAGATCATCCAGGGCATGTCGGGCGTAATGGCGATCACCGGCACCGGGGACAGCGGACCGCTGCGCGCGGGCTACCCGGTCGCTGACACGGTCGGGGGCCTGACGGGCGCGTTCGCGATCGCGGCGGCGCTGGCTGCGCCCAAAGGCACGCGTGGCGTGTTCATCGACGTGTCCATGCTCGAGTCCACGCTGGCGACCATGGGTTGGGCGGTGTCCAACTGGCTGGTCGCCGGCGTGCAGGCGCAGCGCATCGGCAACGAAAACATGACCGCCTCGCCCTCGGGCGCGTTTCGTGCCGCCGATGGGCTGGTCAATATTGCAGCCAACAAGCAGGAGCAGTTCGAGGCGCTGATGCGCGAAATCGGGCGCGAAGACCTGCTCGCCGACCCGCGTTTCGCCAAGCGCGAAGCGCGCCTCGCCCACCGTCACGAACTGAATGCGCTGATCGAAGCGCAACTCGTGCACAAACCCTGTGCGCATTGGGTGGACGTGCTGGTGAAGCGCGGCGTGCCGGCGGGCGAAGTTTGGAATCTGCCGCAGGTGCTCGCGTCGCCGCAGATACGCGACCGCGGTTTTATCGAACACTTTGCCGGGGTGCCGGGCGTGGGCCGCGAGGTCAGCGTGGCGAGCGCCGGATACAAGCTCGATGGCGAGGCGCCGCGCGTCGGCACGCCGCCGCCGCGCCTGGGCGAACATACCGCGAAAATTCTCGCCGAACTCGGTCTCGAAGCGGTGCCGGTCAAAAGGAAAACAAATGAAGGAAACTGAAGCAGTCGAACGCGAGGTTGCGGATTGCTGGCGCACCTCGATCATAGACATGGCGCCCGGACGCATCGCGTTTCGCACGCAGCGTTTGATGGCCTGCGTCGCCGATGCGAAAGCTGCGGGCGCAGTCTCGGGCCGGTACGCCGCCATCGCCCGGGGCGTCGAGCAGGCGCTGTTTGCCGAACAGGGCCGGGCGGTGCCGATGAACATCGACGCTGCGACCGCCGTGATCTATGCCGAACTCGGATTCGCGCCACCGCTTGCGCGCGGCCTGTTCTGTCTGTCGCGCTCGGTCGGCATCCTGGCGCATGCCTGGGAGCAGATGCAGCAGGGCCGTCGCAACAAGGGCCCGACGCCGAAGCGTTTTCTATACACCTATGAACCCGCGACTGACGCAGGTTCGTCCGCGGAGTAATTGCCATGGGCTGGTTTCCCGTTCCCAAAGATATTCCGACGCGCGTGTGGGCGCGCCTGCCGGACGCGCAGCGCGCGCCGCGGATTTGCGCCTGGTCGCGCGCGAACAAGGCCGGTTCGGCGATCGACAGTTTCCTGGAGGGTCCCTGCTTCGACGCGCAGGGCAGGCTGGTGGTCACCGATATTCCCAACGGCCGCATATTCCGCATCGACCCATCGGGCGGCGAAGCCTGGGAGCAGGTCGCGCGCTACGAGGGCTGGCCCAACGGGCTCAAGGTGCGCGCCGACGGCAGCTACCTCATCACCGATTACCGGCGCGGGCTGGTGCGCGTCGATCCGCGCGACGGCGCGGTCAGCGAAGTCCTCGGGACGGTGCGCAGCGAAAGCTTCAAGGGCCTGAACGACCTGTGCATCGCCGTCGAGGGCGCGATCTATTTTACCGATCAGGGGCAGACCGGCCTGCAGGATGCGAGCGGGCGCGTCTACCGGCTCACCGCGGAGGGAAGCCTGCACTGCCTGATCGATACCTGCCCGAGTCCCAACGGCTTGGTGCTCGATGCGACGGGCCGCTACCTGTATGTTGCGCTGACGCGCGCCTGCCAGGTGTGGCGGCTGCCGCTGGGCGCGGACGCCGGCGTCTCGAAAGCGCAGCTCTTCTGCCAACTGCCTGGCGGCGTGAGCGGACCCGACGGCCTGGCGATCGACAGCGACGGCGGCGTACTGGTGGCGAACCCCGGCCATGGCTGCGTATGGCGCCTGGACCGCAACGGCATTCCCACGCACCGCATGGTCTCCTGTGCCGGACGCTCCATCACCAATCTGTGTTTTGGCGGACCGGATCGCTCGCTGGTGTTCATCACCGACTCCGAGACCGGACAGATCCTCGTCGCCGAGGCGCCCTATCCCGGATAGCCGGATGGGAAGGTGCGGCCTGCCGGTCAGGCAGGCGGGTGTCGCTCAAGCCACGCGCTTGTCGAAGGACAGGCGCTGCGACTGTCCGAAACCGGCGTCATAGAAGAAACCGAGCAGCCCGAAGTCCTCGCGCGTAACCACCGTTTCCACGCGCTCGACGCGCAGCGCCGCCAGGTTCACGAACAGTTGTGACAACAGCGCGTGGCCCACGCCGCGGTGTCCGTAATCCGGGTTCACGCCGATGGTATCGAGCACAGCCACGGGCTCTGCGCGGCCATAATCGCCGAAATCGGCGCGCGCCATCACGAAACCCGCGGTGATGCCGTCCACCCGCGCCACCAGCGATACGCGCACCGCGGAATCGTTCATCGCCTCGTCGAACAATTCACGGATATAGTCCTCGCGTCTGCGCCCCGAGACTTTTTGGTCGATGCGAATAATGTCGTCGAGGTCGCCTGCCGCGAGCGCGCGCACCTCGAACTGGTCCTGCGCGAACGCTTCGAAATCATTCGCGGCGGTCGCACTGTAGTCGACTTCGCTAGTCGAAAACCCGGTGACGTGCGCCGGGGCCAGGATTTTGTCGCCCTCATGCGCGCCCACGCGGTTCTGCCGCATCGGGCAGTCCAGTACGAGGTTGTGCGCGAAATCGAAACCCGCCTTGTCGAAAAACTGCACGATCGCGTGGTCGCGCCAGGATGCCGTCGTGCGGATCGCCGCCACGCCCATGCGCTTCGCCTCGTCTTCGAGCCGGGCCAGCAACGCCGAGCCGATGCCCTGGCCTTGTTCGTCCGGCGCCACGGCCATCGCTTCCAGCCGCAATGCCGATTCCGTGCGGCCGAATTCGCCCAATAGTTTTCGCGCCTTGATGAAGCCGATCAGGCTGCCGCCCTGTTCCGCCGACAGCTGAACATGCAACCCGGTCTGATCCAGCGCCGCTTTGAGTCGGCGCTGGAAATATAGTTGACGGGGTTGATCCACGAATTTCGCGTCCAGCGCGACCACGGCGTCCATGTCTTCCGCCTTGGTACGGCGAATCGAGACGGCGGGCGCTTGCTTTTGCTTACGGGTTGCCAAGATGTTCTCCTTCTCGGACAGCGAGCTAAGCTTGAAATTCTAGCCGGGAGGGGGTCGCTTGCCTTGATGTAGCGCAAACCATTGCGCCTGCGCTGCCTGGCGGGCGCGGCCGATTTCCGGTACAGGGCGCGTCCGGACGCCGGAAAGCGGCTGTTGGTTTGCCCTGACCGGCTGGATTCGACCCCGAGCGGAAATAGATCTGCTTGAAAAGTTGCTCAAGCTGAGCTCTTCACGGAGCGCGATGCTTACGGCGCGCCTTCGGCAAGCCGCGGTTGGACGTCACTTTTGCGTACACGGCCCCGTCGTGCTCTTGAGTTCTACGATGACGACATGCGTTGGAGTCTCGCCGACATTAGTCCCGATATGTGTTTGTTGATCTGACCACATAACGTCTCCCTCCTTGAACTGTCGCTGCAGGACCTTGCCATCAGGCAGTGTGATTGTTCGTTTGAACGCACTTAGAGCGTAGAGGACAAAAGCGGGGTGCGTATGCTGGTGCGTTTGTTCCCCAGGACGATCACGGTAATCGAGGACTCGCACGCAATTATTTTCAAGAATGACCTTGTACTTGTCGCCATCGGTTTTTACGGCATCCTGCGCAAGGGCGGCGCAGGAGAAAACGCTCGCCGCGGTGATCAGAGCGATACGAAACATGAGGGTTACTCCGGTTGTTGATCGGTGTAATCTGAAACCGCTAGATGACGCACCGTCTCGCGGTGAACTCCATTATGCATGGTTTCGCCGAAAGGACGGCGCGATTTCAACCTTCGAGGCGCCAAAATGAAACTGATCCTCTAGATGGCGACTTACAGGAATCCCGAAGCAAGGGGCAGCACAATCAGGCCACGCTCAAGCCGCCGTTTCCTCAACCACGGGGAGCGGGATAGGCAACAGCGGGATATGTCTGCGACTGCTGCGAGCGGCTGCGTTCAGTGATGAAATGGAAGGCAGTTCCTGGCGTGCGCCGCCTGCCGTGGCTTCCCTAAATCGGCCCGTAAAAAAGATCGCTTCGGGACCTCGCATTTGAACTTAGCGCAGGGTCCTGAAGTAGGCGCGCAGTTCGGCAACGAAGAGTTCGGGCTGCTCGAATGCCGCGAAGTGCCCGCCCTTGCTCATCTCGCTCCAGTGACGTATGTCGGTGAATTCGCCTTCCATCCAGCGGCGCACCGGGGGAACGATCTCCTTGGGGAACACGGCTACTCCGGTCGGCACCTTGACCTGGCGGGCGACGCCGCGTCGGCCGAAGCTTTCCCAGTAAAGGCGGGCGGACGAGGCGGCGGTGGCCGATACCCAGTACAGCATCACGTTGTCCAGCAGTTCGTCGCGGCCGAGTATGTTTTCGGGATGGCCGTCGCAGTCCGTCCACGCCCAGAATTTCTCCAGGATCCAGGCGGCCTGTCCGGCCGGCGAGTCGGTGAGGCCATACGCCAGTGTCTGCGGCCGGGTCGCCTGTTGCTTCGAGTAGCCCGAATCCCAGTCCCGGTAGAACTTGATCGCTTGCAGCGTCCTGGCCTCCTGCGGGCTGGGGTCGCCGTCGAGTTTGGGTCGGGTTCCCATCGCCAGGGTAATGTGGATGCCGGCGCAATGCTCCGGATCTTGCGCGCCCAGCGATGCAGTCACGGCCGAACCCCAGTCGCCGCCCTGCGCGCCGTAGCGTCGGTAGCCGAGGCGGTTCATCAGCACCGCCCATGCGGCGGCAATGCGGTCCACGCCCCAGCCTGCCGTCGTGGGCTTGGCTGAAAATCCGAATCCCGGCAAAGAGGGACAGACGACGTGAAACGCATCGGCGGCAGCGCCCCCGTAAGCGCTGGGGTCGGTGAGCGGCCCCAACACTTTCTGGAACTCGACGACCGAGCCTGGCCAGCCGTGGGTGATGATCAGCGGCATGGCCCCGGGGTGCGGGGAACGCGCATGCACGAAATGAATGTCGAGTCCGTCTATCTCCGTGGTGAATTGGTCGAAACGATTGAGCAGGGCTTCCCGGCTGCGCCAATCGTAGGTCTCGGCCCAGTAGCGGCAGACTTCCTTGATCCAGGCGAGCGGCGCGCCCTGGCTCCAGTCGTCGACGAGCTCCGCCTCGGGCCAGCGGGTATTGCGCAGTCTCGCGCGCAGATCGTCGAGTACCGCGTCGCCGACCGCGATGCGAAATGGGTTTATGGCGTCGCGCATGATGAATGTTACCGCATGGCTCTGCGCAGTGTCACCGCAAGCGATATTCAAGTACGCACGCTTTTCAATTTTCGCGATGCGGTGTAGCCTGCGCAACACGATGCTGACCCGCGCACATGAACGCTTCTCGTCCGAAATTGCGCTCACGCCGACGATGGTTCGCGACTATGCCCTCGCGGTCGGCGACACCAATCCGGTGCACCACGATCCCGATTTCGCGGCGACGACCCGGTATGGCCGGCTTATCGCGAGCGGCGCGCATACCGCCGCGCTGCTGTTTGCCTTGACCGCCTCGCATTTCTCCTCCAAGGGATCGGTCGTCGGCCTGGGGTTCGAGATACGCTATCGCCGGCCGATCTACGCCGACGAGACGATACGACTCGAGTGGCTGGTCAGGAAGGTGACGCACAATATGAAACTCGGCGGTCACGTCGTGGAACTGCGCGGACGCATACTATGCGCGGATGGGAAAACCGGCATGGCCGCGTCGGGGCGCGTGCTGGTTACCGAGCAGCTTTAGACGCGACGATCGCGCAATCGGGGGATACAGCATGGCTGGCTCATGGGGATGTCCGCACGAACTGAACGACAAGTGCGCAAAGGTCAATATGATCGCTTGCGACCCAGGCATGAAGGGCTGCGTGCTGTACGGCCGCTTCGTCTTCGCCAACGAAGAGAAGAACCGGCGACCCCGGCAGAAAGAGGCGCGTGGCGAGGAGAACACCGCGAGCACTGACGGCGGCGCGGGCGACAAAGCCGAGGAATGAGTACGAGGCTGGGCGGCGCGATTCGCTGACATCTGTGAGAAAGGAAGTCCATGACTGAACCCGCCGGCTGCACCGATTGCCTTGTCAGCACCGAATGGCTGGCGCGCCATCTCGACGATCCGGCCGTGAGGGTGCTCGATCCCTCCACCTTGCTCTTGCCCAGGCCCGACTATTCGATGTATGACGCGGTTCCCGCGCGCGATGCATTTGAAATGGGCCACATACCGGGCGCGGCGTTCGTGGACCTCGGGAAGGAACTGTCCACGCCTGATCCGCGACTGCGGTTCATGCTCCCGGACGCGCAGACTTTTGCGAACGCGATGGCAGGTTATGGCGTCTCGGACGACAGCTTCGTCATTGCCTATTCCACCGTCGGCCACTGGTGGGCCACGCGATTGTGGTGGATGCTGAAAGTCTTCGGGCACGAGCGGGTGGCCGTACTCGACGGCGGCTATCAGAAGTGGAAATCGGAAAACCGGCCGATTGAGACCGGCGCCGCCGCTGCACGGGCAGCCGGCAGCTATACGCCGCGGCAAGCGAACAAGGAGATGGTCGCAACGCGCGCAGACGTGCTGGCTGCAATCGGTGCGGACGAGGTCTGCAACATCAACGCCCTGCGTCCCGAGCAGCACGCCGGTACGGGCGGCGTGACCTACGGCCGCCGCGGGCACATAGCCGGCAGCATCAATATTCCCGCCGCGGCGCAGGCGAATGCCGACAATACGTTCAAGAACATGGAAGAGTTGCGCGATATGTTTGCGCAGGCCATGCAAAAACAGCAGGTCATCGCTTACTGCGGCGGCGGAATCGCAGCCACCAGCACCGCGCTGGCGCTGGCGATGCTGGGGCACAAACGCGTCAAGGTGTACGACGCGTCGCTGACCGAATGGGCGGCGGATCCCGAGCTGCCGATGGAGATGTAGCAGGGTGTTGAAAAAGGGGGGCATGCCCCCTTCTAAATCCCCCAATTCGGAGGCTGCCGAAATCCGCTTCCCTCTTAGCCGGACTTGCCAAATTTCCGTGCAATCCCTTCGGGAAGCGAATTTCAACAGCCTGCTAGGTCCTCGCCCGGCCGGAAGGCGTAACCGGGCGCGGGCTTACGAAGAAACCGGCTTGCCTTCCGAGAGTTCGATCCAACCCTTGATTGCGCGGTAGAGCACCCAGATCGCGGTTCCTATCAGTATCAGCACACCAACCAATACGACCAGAAGTGCAACGCCTACGCAGGACCAAAGCAGTCCGAACCAGAAGGTGCGGATCTGCCAGCGAAAGTGAGAGGCGAGCCAGGTGCCCTCTACGTCCTTGCGCTTGACGTAATTGATAATGAGCCCGGCGATGAAGGTCACGCCGACAAAATAACCGGCTATCTGAAGTCCGTAGACCAGCGCGGTAAGTTTCTTGAGCGCCGCTTCGTCGGGGAGCGCGCCGGTCGATACGGCCGCTGCGGGATCGCTGACTGCGGCTTCATTGGCCTGCTCGCGCCGGAAATAGGCCCATGCGAAAATCGCGGTGGCCGCGCCGAAACCGAAAAGCGCCAGCGCGAGCATACCCACCGTGCGCCAAAGTGCGCCGAACAGATAGTCGCGGCTTGCGGACATCACGCGCGGCGGGAAATCGCCTTCCACGACCAGTTCATATTGCCCGGCCTGTTCGGTCCGAAATTGCGCGACCGTGCGGCGGCTGGTGTCGCGTCCGTTGAAATTCACGTGCGTATTCGGATGCGTCGCGATCTTGCGGCCGCTCGCTTTTTCGAATACGGACAAGCGCGCGCCTTCTGGAAGCGCTTCGGAATCCTGGTAGGAGCGCCCATCGTATACCGTCTTGAAGTCGGTCCAGATCAGATAGTCCGCCGGTCCGGCCAATTCCATGACGTGCCGGCCGGGGGCGATAAATTGCTGCCGCTCGCTGGGCGCGAACACCAGCCATGCGACCATCGCGATGATCGCTGCAGTGCTCGCGAATGCGAGCGCTCCCGCAAATACGTACCAGCCGCGGCCTGGACGCGGGTCCATGCCCGTCCTAGTGTGCGCCTTGCCGTACCAGCAGCGCGGTTGTCGCGCTGTCATCGCGCTCTCGGGCCAGCGAAAGCGGGGTCACGCCCTCGGGGCCGCTCGCGTTCGGGTCGGCGCCACGCGCGAGCAGCAATTGCGCGATGCGCGTATTGCGCCTCATCACCGCCGCCATCAGCGGCGTGAATCCCACGGTACTGGGTTTGTCCACCCACCAACCCAAATCGAGCAATTGCTTGACGGCCGGTTCGTCCTCGTAGATGACGGCGGTCATGACGTCGTTGAATTTCGGCGATATTACCTTGGGCTCATACGCGGGCGCTGCGGCGACGACTGGAGCCGGACTCGCGGCGGCTTTCGGCAGCCGTGGCCGCGCGCTCACGGTCCTTGGTTTGCGTTCCATCCTGGCTGCGGGCGCCGGCGCGGGCGTCGACACGGCGGCGGGCTTCGACGCTGCTGCTGCTGCGGGCTTTGCGCTTGCGGTTGCCAGCATTTCGCGCGCGGGCCCGGCGGGCTTGCCGGTTGCGGCGGTCGCGTGCGGTGTCACGGCAACGGCCGGATGCCGCGCTTCAGACTCCGCGACAGGCATCGGCGTTGACGATTTTGCCGGCGCCATTGCCGGCGAAGGGGATCCGGCCATCGAGCCGGGTGCCAGCGAAAACGGATACTTCTGCTCGTTCAGACCGGCGGCGACGACGGCTTCGACTTTGCTTACCGGCGCTTTGAACTTGAATTTAAGGTCCACATCCGCGGCCTTGCCGGCCGGGGGCGATTGACTCCAACCCGATGCTACGGCCGCGCCGTCCTTGGCGTAGCCGCGCACGCGCAGCAGATTCGCCGGAGTGCCGCGGTAGTGCAACACCGCTTCGGCACCCGAGAGCGATTTCAGCGCAACAGTCGATGTGTGCGCGGGTTTTTCCTTTCCGATGTCCGCGGCTTCGAACGCGACGGGCCTCGCGTCCACCGGAATGCTGATGCGCAGTTCACCATCGATTTTCTGCAGTGCTTTTTCGTCCAGTCCGGACTTGATATGCAGGGTGCGCAGTCCGGAAAAGTGGGGCACGGGCATCGGCTGCTGGCTGAGGCGGGCGCGCAGGAATATGCCCGTCTCGAAGGGGCTCGCGGCGTCGTGGAAATTCTGGCCCGATTTATTCATTACGTCCGACACGGTGATTTCCGGTGCCGGGGCGAGTTCGAGATCCTTGATCAAAGGCAGTTGCACCTTGATCCAGATCGACGTGGGAAAGAATTGGTCCAGGGTAAGTATCGCCGGGCCGGCGCGGACCGAGCCTGGCTTGTCAAACCCGGTGAGTGCGGGCGCGGCACCCTGCATCCTGGGTTCAGCTTTGGCGGTCGTTGCCGGCATCGGCTTGTTGGCAACCGTTGGCCTCGCGGGCATCGCCTTCTTCGGGGGCGCATGCTTCACCGCAGCCTGCATCGAGGCGGCGGTTTGTTCCTGCATCTGCGGCACGGCCACATAGTAAAAATACGCGATGCTGCCGCCGATGACGAGGACCAATGCCCCGAACCCCGTTGCCAATACCCTGCCGAAATGCGAAGGCCGGGTGCGCACGACCAGGCACTTGGTGATCATGTCGTGCAGGGCCTGCTTGCGTCCGGTGAAGGCCGCCATGATAAATCCGATATCGAAAGGAATTGCCGAGATGATCTTCGCGAGATTGCGTAGAAATGCCCGCAGGAAAGACAGTCGATCACCGTTAAGGTCGGTAACCTGCAGGCCCAGAAGGCTCTTGCCGAACGTGGCCTGCCGGGACGAACTCTCCATCACCGGCCAGTAGAGCAGATAGACCAGGAAAATGATGATTTGACCGATCGCGATTCCGGCGGCGCCGGCAAACGTCGATGCGATGCCTATGGTGAGGACGATGGCGACCAGAATCGCCCCATCGACTAGCAGGGCGACAAAGCGCGCCCAGAATCCCGCATACTCCACACCCTGTATTGAACCCGATGCTGTTTGACTCGAATCGTCGGCCATGTTCTCTCCCCCCTAAGAATGCAGCTGCTTCTCGAAAAGCCGTGTTTTAACGATGGACGTCTGTGTTTGGTTTTTCCCGGGTGCTGTTGCCCGAAGTGGGGAGGTGCGCGGCGCGCATGGCAGATGACGTCATTCCGGACATGGATGGCCGGCATTGCGCAGACGAAGGTATCGCTAGGACGTGCGTCATCAATCCCCCCCCGGGGAAGCCGCGGATATCAGCGCAAGCGGCTCCCCCCTCGCAGAAAAGCTAGCACCGGCTCCGCAGAGCCATTTTGATGTAGATCAATGCCCTGCCCGTCGGCCGCGCAATCGTGCCCGGGACCTAGCCGGGGCGATCGCTTTTTGGCAGATCCGGGTTCGTCGGTTTCGCGTCCGGGCCTAGCAATCGACCAAAAAGATAAGTCCCAAGGGAGACTAGGGCGCTGAGCCAGGCGATGGTCTTGCCCAGCGTTTTTCCCCGCCACCGTTCAGCGAACCAGCGGCCGAAATCGTCGAACAGCAAAGCCGCCTTGCCGCCAAAGCGCTGCACTTCGCGACGGTAGGTCTTGGAATCGCTCGTCGAAAGCGGATAGAGAACGCCGTCTACAACCACATAGCCCAGGGAGTCGTCTGGCACCTCTTCGGCGGTCAGGTAAATCAGCGTCGCGCTGCCCAGACCCGCAAGCAAGACGATGAGGCAGCACAGGTTGAGGTACCTTCTTAGCGTGGTATTGCTCATTTGCGCACTATCCCTGCATTCAAGGCCGTTCCGGGCGGCGGACCTTCTGCATCGTCAAGAATCGCTCAGGCCAGATATTTTGCCCATCCCTTTTTCGGGTCCTTTTCCCGTCCGCCCTTTTCCGTTTGTTGCGGCGCCAGTCTTTGCGCCATCGCCTCGTTCGCCACGGCGACGACCTGGTCCGGTTCCACCGGTTTAGCCAGATAATCGAATGCGCCCAGCTTGACCGCCTCCCGCGCCGTATAGACCGAGGGATACCCGGTGATGATCACCACCTGCGTATCCGGCCATCTCTCCTTGATCGTCTTCAGGGTTTCCAGCCCGTCCATCCCGGGCATGCGCAGGTCCAGAAGAACCACGTCGGCCGGCGCCTTCTGCAAATTCTCCAGTGCCTGCGCCCCGCCGAGCGCGCCCTCCACCTGGCAGCTTTGGCCCGCCAGTGTTCGCATGTGGCTCAATCTCACGATCTCTTCATCATCCACGACCAGTACTTTTCTCACTGTTTCCATGATGTTCTCCTTCGATCAAAATGAACTGTACGCAAGGCCGCGCGTCACGCGCTATTGGAACAGGCCGACGACGCGAAGCACGTTCGATGCGCCGCGCCGCAGCGCGGACACGCGAGGATCGCCCTCTTCGATCGTGCCGCGCGCAACAATGAGTGGCTGTGCCTGCCGCATCGCCTGCAGTTGTTCCGGCGTGCATGCGAGGCAACTCGCGTTGAATCCGACCATCGTATTCGGCATCAAGCCATCGATCGTATAGACGGTCCTGTCGGATTCGAATACCGGCATTATCTTCGGTTGCGCCGTTTTTTCCGCGCTCGCGACGATATCGGCGACCCGGGTTTCGATGCCCAGGTGCTTCAGATCCAGCGGCCATTCGACGCGCAGCGTCTCCTGCCCCAGCTTGCCGGTATTGCCGATCGAGAACCGGTAGACGAAAGCGCAGCGGCGCCGGTCGTCGACGGAGGCGCACTGCGCAACGTCCACGCCGCCGCTGTAGAGGATTTCGTAATCCGGCGAGAAGACCGTCTGGCTCAAAACGATGCCTGCCGCGCCGGCGAGCGCGCCGCCGCCGGCAATCCAACGCGCGGCGCCCTGCAACACGAAGTCGGGCCAGTTGAAGTCGGACCAATTGATCATCGGCCGTACATCCAATTCAGCTTCACCTGCAAAGTATCTGCGCGTCCTGCTACCGCGGTCAATGGCTGATTTTCATCGAATGAAATCGGGGCGCGGCTATGCGAAAATGCGGCTGGTGCGACGCGCAAGAATACCGGGGGCGAGAGTGCGGAAAACGAAGGCGGTATTACTGATTATTTTCTCGATGGTTGCGCTCGGCACGGCCGCTTACGCAAAGATGCCGGGCGAGGTCGACGAAGGGGGCATGCTGCGCGATACGCCCTTGTACGGTTTCAACGGGGACTACCGCAAGTTGTCCGAGTTGCGCGGCAAACCGCTGATCATCAACGTCTGGGCCAGTTGGTGCGGCCCGTGCCGGGCGGAAATGGGTTCGCTGGAGCGGCTGTCGCGCCGCTACAACGGGAGGCAATTCAATATCATCGGCGTTTCGACCGACGATCACGCAAACCTGGCGGCAGAGTTTCTGAGGCAGGCCGGGGTCACTTTCGACAACTATCACGATCGGAATCTCCTGCTCGAATCGATGCTCGGCGCCAATACCATACCCCTGACCGTTTTGGTCGATGCGCAGGGGCGGGTGGTGAAGAAGGTGCGCGGGTCCAGGGAGTGGGACGGCCCCGAGGCGCTGGATTTCATCGGCAAAGCCTTTCGCAAGAAGCTGTAAATTCGCGCGCCGCCGCGCAGATATCCACGTTGAAACAAGGGTTGTGCGCGGTGCGGAGGGGACGGGCCTCGCGCGAAAAGAGTAGAATCTTGCCTTCAACACGAATCAATATTTCCATCTACACGGGGTGACCATGCGCAAATATATGCACATCAATCTTGGCGACCGCTCGGTCAGGACGGACGAACTGCAAGGCGAGGACATTGTCCGCGCCGGCAGATACTTCATCGCCAAGACTCTGCTCGAACTCGGCGCGGCCAAGGTCGACCCGCTGTCGCCGGACAATCCGCTGATTTTTTCGGCGGGCCCGTTTGCGGGCACGAATTTCTCGAATGCCAACCGGCTGAGCGTCGGCTGCAAGAGTCCGTTGACGGGTGGCATCAAGGAAGCCAACTCGGGCGGTACGTTCGGCTTCGCCATGGGCCAGCTCGAGATCGCCGGCTTCACGCTCTATGGCGCGAGCAAGGACTGGGTGGTGATGCGCATTACCAAAGAGGGCGCGATCAGCTATGACAGCGCCGAAGCCTTCATGGGCAAGGGCAACAACGAGGCGGCCGAACTGCTGTTCGAAAAATACGGCAAGAAGATCGCTTTCTCGCTGTGCGGTCCGGTGGGCGAGTACCTCGGTTTGATGGCAGGCATCGCCTTCAGCGACACCGACGGCCGGCCCTCGCGCCTGTCGGCGCGCGGTGGCGTGGGCGCCGTCATGGGCTCGAAGAAGATCAAGGCGATCGTGATCGACGTGCACAAGATGCCGACCTTCCACGACCGCAAGAAAGTGATGGGTGCGATCCGCGAATACGGCGCACGGTTGAACGCGGAGCCGGCGATCAAAAGCTACAAGACGACCGGCACGGCGATGATGGCCGACATCATCAACCGCCTCGGCGCGCTGCCGGTGCGCAACTTCAGCAACGGCCGTCTGGTGGAAGCCGCCGACGGCCCGCTGATGCTGGGCGGCGACTACATCCGAGAGCTCAACTCCAGTCGCGGCGGCCATATTTCGCACGCCTGCATGCCGGGATGCATGATCGAATGCAGCAACGTCTACGTCGACGAAAACGGCAAGGAGATCGTGTCGCCGCTCGAGTACGAGACCCTGGGTCTGATGGGCAGCAATTGCGGCCTGGACCACCCGGACCAGGTGGCCAGGGTCAACGCCGTCGCGAACGACCTCGGCATCGATACCATCGAGGCCGGCGCCACGCTCGCCGTGCTGATGGAAGCGGGACTGGGCAAGTTCGGCGACGAAGCCTTCATGCACACGGCGCTGGAGGACATCCGCAAGGGCAACGAGCGCGGACGGATTTTCGCGCAGGGCGCGGCGCGCGCCGGCGCGCATTACAAGGTCGCGCGCATTCCGGTGATCAAGCAGCAGAGCATCAGCGCCTATGATCCGCGCGTGATCGAGGTGACCGGCATTTCCATGATGATCACAGCGCAGGGCGCCGACCACACCGCGGGCAACCTGCCGGTGTTCGATTGCAAGGACAAGACCACGGAACAACTGGTGGAGGCGAGTCTGGGGATTCAGATAGTGTGTGCTGCGGCCGACTCGCTGGGCCTGTGCATTTTCGGTCGCTCGGTCACCAATGTCAGCGCGGAACTCATCGTCAACGCGCTCAACGACGCGCATGGAACCAAGCTCGACACGACGTTCATGACCACCCTGGGGCGCGAGGCGATAAAGCTCGAGTGGGAATTCAACAAGGCGGCCGGTTTCACCGAGGCCGACGACGAGCTGCCGGACTTTTTCTACAGCGAGCCCTTGGCACCGAGCAACAAGGCGGCGCGCCACCGCAGCGCCGAAGTCAACAAGAGCATGCGCGAGCTGCTGGCCTGAGGCGGCGCCGCACCGGCACCGGAAAAATCCGGATAGGCTGAAGAATGGCTCCCAGAGCCATTCTTCAGCCTTTTTAATCCGAAAGCAGGGCGAGCGACGGTTCAGTTTTCTCCGAACAACTCGTTCGACTCCATGCCCACGCGCACGAAGGTCGTGCGCTTGGTGAGTTCGCGCAGCGTGCGGGCGCCGACGTAAGTGCAGGCGGAGCGCAGGCCGCCCAGGATTTCCTGCACGGCCTTGTCCACCGGGCCGCGATAGGGCACCAACACTTCCTTGCCCTCCGCCGCGCGATAGTGCGCCACGCTGCCCACGTACTTTTCCATTGCCGCGCGCGAGCTCATGCCATAGAAGCGCTTGTAGCGTCCGCCGTCCCGGTCGACGATTTCGCCTGCGCATTCGTCGTGGCCCGCGAGCATGCCGCCCAGCATGACGAAATCCGCGCCGCCACCGAAAGCCTTGGCCACATCGCCCGGCGACGTGCAGCCGCCGTCGGCGCAGATGCGCCCGCCCAGGCCGTGGGCGGCATCGGCGCATTCGATCACCGCCGACAACTGCGGGTAACCCACACCGGTCATGGTGCGCGTGGTGCAGACCGAGCCGGGGCCGATGCCGACTTTGACGATATCAACGCCGGACAGAATCAGCTCCTCGGTCATTTCGCCGGTCACGACGTTGCCTGCCATCAGCGTCAACTTCGGGTAGGCGCGGCGAAATCTGGCGACGAATTCGACGAAGGTTTCGGAGTAACCGTTGGCCACGTCGATGCAAACATAGCGGATCGCGTTGCCGGCCTGCTTGATCACGCGGTCGAATTTGTCGAGATCGCCCTTCGTGATGCCCAGGGAATAAAACGCATTCGATTTCGGTTTGAGCGCCTTGAAAAACGCGACCAGTTGCTCGCCATCGTAGTGCTTGTGCAGGGCGGCGGACATGCCGAAGGGCCTGAGCGCGCGCGCCATCTCGAAGGTGCCGACGGTGTCCATGTTTGCCGCAATGACGGGGACGCCGTGATAGCGGTTGCCCGAGTGCTTGAAGCTGAATTCGCGCGTGATGTCGACTTCCAGTCGCGAGGGCAGGGCGGAGCGCTTCGGGCGGATCAGAACGTCCTTGAAATCGAGCTTGATGTCCAGGTCGATGTGCATGGTGGTGCCTGTGTGGGGTATCGGGGTTCGGGGATCGCGATGGAAATATCGAAATGGCGAAGCAGCTGGGCTTCGACTCACTCAAGCATCCGCCTGCGCTGCGTCGCAGTCAAGCAGGCTGTTTTTCGCGTTTCGCGTGACTGGGTCTAAGGACGATTTGTCGGCAAACCAGTATGA
>JACZJT010000072.1 GCA_014860445.1 Burkholderiales bacterium | reverse complement strand
AGTTCAGCGCGCCGAGCGACATGGAGGAACGCAAACAGGCGCAGCAGCTGTTCGAAGCCAAAGAGATGGACGTCAACCCGCGCAAGCCCTTCTATATCACCGTGGGCGCGCTGGGCCTGTTCGCGCTGGGCACCGTCGGCTACTTCTGGTACGAGCTGCAACCGAAGAATAACTACAAGATTCCCCCGCCCTCGGCGCAGCAGGCGCCGCCGCCGGTCGCCGCACCGCCACTGGCGGCCGTACCAGCGCCCGCCGGTCCCGCGGCGACTACGGTCTCGACGGTGACACCGCCGTCCGGCAACCAACCTGCGCAGGCCGCGCCAGTCGCGTCCGCCCCAAGCGCGGCGTCTCCGGCCGCGGTTCCCGACGGTGTACAAACCGGCAAGCGCCGTGCGGCGCCTGCGAGACCGGCTGCGTTACCGCCGCAGCGTTCCGCCAAGCGCGAGGGCGATATCAAGATCACGCCCGCGCGGGTACAAACCGACCCGGTGCTGGAACGCGCATATCAGGCCTTCAATAGCGGGGACATCGCGCGGGCGCGCGAAGACTATCAGCAGGTATTGCAGAGGAGTCCGGACAACCGCGACGCACTGCTGGGGCTCGCGGCCGTGGAGATGCAATCCCAGCGCTTTAGCGCTGCGGAACGGTTCTACACGCGCCTGCTCGAACTCGACCCGCTTGACGCCCACGCGCAAGCCGGCCTGATCGGGCTCAAAGGTCAGAGCGATCCCGTGGCTACGGAATCACGCCTGAAGAACATGATCGCTGCACAACCGGAAGCGAGCTTCCTGAATTTCACGCTGGGCAATCAGTACGCTGCGCAAGGCCGCTGGGCCGAAGCGCAACAGGCATACTTCCGCGCCTATAGCGGCGACCCCGAGCATCCCGACTTTGCCTACAATCTTGCCGTCAGCCTCGACAAAATGCATCAGAAAAAACCGGCGCTGGAGTACTACCGGCGCGCACTGAAGCTTGCCGAAACCCACCCGGCCTTGTTCGACAGAACAAGTGTGAGCAAAAGGGCGTCGCAGCTCGCGAACCAGCCATGAATTCGCCCGCCACTCCGGCAGCAACGGCCAAGCGCCATATCGGCCAGATCCTGATCTCCCAGGGAATCCTGACCGAGGACCAGTTGCGCATTGCGCTGCTGGAGCAGTTGAAGTCCAAACTGCCGGTGGGGAAACTCCTGGTCAACCTGGGCTTCGTTTCCGAAGCCACGCTGCGCGACGCGCTGTCAGAAAAGCTCGAGCTGCAAAGCGTCGACCTGTCGCAGATCATCATCGATCCGCAGGCGATGAAACTCGTGCCGCGCGATTTCGCGATACGCCATCACATCTTTCCCATAGCGCTGGACCGCGATCGCGCCACGCTGATCGTGGCGCTGTCGGACACCAACAATCTCGTCGCCATAGACCAGTTGCGCGCGCGCCTGCGCGGGGAACTGGAGCTGGAATCGCGCCTGGCCGGCGACACCGAGATCTCGCGCGCGATCGAACAGTACTACGGCCACGATCTTTCAATCGACGGCATCCTCCATGAAATCGAAACCGGCGAGGTTGACTATCAAAGCCTGGCCGGCGCGGGTGAGCAGTACAGCCAGCCGGTGGTGCGGCTGATCGCGGCGCTGCTCGCGGACGCAGTCGGGAAAAACGCCTCCGATATCCACTTCGAGCCGGAACAGAATTTCCTGCGCATCCGCTACCGCATCGACGGCGTGCTGCGCCAGATCCGCTCTTTGCATAAAACGTACTGGCCGGCGATGGCGGTGCGCATCAAAGTCCTCGCAAAAATGAATATTGCAGAAACGCGTGCGCCCCAGGACGGACGCATTTCCCTTTCGCTCACCGGCAGACAGGTCGACTTCCGCGTCGCCTCGCAGGCGACCAGCCACGGCGAGAACGTGGTGCTGCGGATTCTCGACCGGCAAAAGGGCATCGTGCCCCTGGATGGATTGGGCCTGGAATCGAGCCAGCTCGATTTGCTGAAACGCATGATTTCGCGCCCTGAAGGCATCATCCTGGTGACCGGCCCGACCGGTAGCGGTAAAACCACCACCTTGTATTCGATCCTCAATCACATCAATTCCGATACGGTCAACATCATGACCATGGAGGACCCGGTCGAGTATCCGATGACCATGATTCGCCAGACCTCGGTCAACGAGGCGGCGAAAATGGATTTTGCCAACGGCATCCGCTCGCTCATGCGCCAGGACCCGGACGTGATTCTGGTTGGCGAGATTCGCGATGAGGAAACCGCCGAAATGGCGTTTCGCGCAGCGATGACCGGCCACCAGGTTTATTCCACCCTGCACACCAATTCCGCGGTCGGCGCGTTTCCGCGCCTGATCGACACCGGCGTCACCGCCGAGGTCATGGCGGGTAATATCATAGGCATCGTCGCCCAGCGTCTGATCCGTCGCCTGTGCAAACATTGCCGCCAACCGTATACGGCGACTTCGGCCGAGTGCCGCATGCTCGGCGTCAAAGCCGACCGGCCGCCCACCGTATATCGCGCAGTGGGCTGCGACCATTGCGACTACCAGGGCTACCGCGGACGCCTGGCCATCATGGAAATACTCAAGCTGGATGTCGATATCGACGAACTCATCGCGCGCCGCGCAACCGCCCGCGAATTGCAGCTTGCCGCCATCGCCAAGGGTTTTCGCACCCTGGCGGACGACGGGGCGCGCCGCGTCCTGGAGGGCACGACCACACTAGACGAACTCATGCGGGTGGTGGATCTCACCGACCGCATGTAGGGCGGCTGCCGACGCTCCCGGCCACGCATGGCGTTGTACTCCTACAAGGCGATAGACGGCCGCGGCAAATCGCTCATGGGCCAGATCGAAGCCATCAACCTGATCGATCTGGAACTGCGGCTGCAGCGCATGGGGCTGGACCTCATCGTGGGCGGACCGGCGCGCAGGCGCGCGAGCATGTTCAAGGGCGCGGTCGGGCGGCCCGAGCTGATCAACTTCTGCTTCCACCTGGAACAGCTCACGGGCGCAGGCGTGCCCATTCTGGAATCGCTGATCGACCTGCGCGACAGCGTCGAAAACCCGCGCTTTCGCGAAGTCATCGCCGGGCTGCTCGAGAGCATTCAGGGCGGCCAGAATCTGTCTTCGGCCATGTCCGACTATACCGACGTGTTTCCCACGGTATTCGCGAACCTGATCCGCGCCGGCGAGGAAACCGGGCGCATGTCCCAGGTGCTGAAAAGCCTAGCGGAAAACCTGAAATGGGAGGACGAGCTGATCGCGCAGACGAAAAAGCTGATGATGTACCCGGCTTTCGTCGGCAGCATTGTCCTGGGAGTGACCTTGTTTCTGATGATCTACCTGGTGCCGCAGATGCTCGGATTTATCAAGAGCACCGGACAGCCGATTCCGCTGCAAACGCGCATCCTGATTCAGGTCTCCAATTTCTTTATCAATTACTGGTACGCGGTCCTGATCGCGCCGGTGATTGCCGTGATCGGCATCAAGCTGGCCATCAAACGCAGCCCGGGGTTCCGTTACCGCTTCGACGATTTCAAGCTGCGTCTGCCGCTGCTAGGGCCGATCCAGCGCAAAATCATACTATCGCGCTTCGCCAGCATTTTCGCCATGATGTATTCTGCTGGTATCACCATACTGGACTGCATCAAGACCTCGGAGGAAATCGCCGGCAACCTGGTGATCAAGGAAGGGCTGGAGCGCGCCGGTCAGCAGATCGCCGAAGGCAAGAACGTTTCCACCGCGTTCCAGGACGTGGGCCTGTTCCCGCCGCTGGTCATACGCATGCTGCGCGTCGGGGAATCGTCCGGCAAGCTCGACAACGCACTGCTCAATGTGTCCTACTTCTATAACCGGGACGTAAAGGATGCCATCGGCAAAGTAGAAGTGATGATCGAGCCCGCCATGACCGTCATCCTCGGCGCGCTGCTGGGCTGGGTGATGCTCTCGGTGCTGGGTCCGATCTACGACTCCATCAGCAAGATCAAGTTCTAACACCATGCTGCGAAACAAGCGCCTGCTCTATCTCACCTCCAACCAGCTGAAGGCACACAGCCTCTCGCGCAGCGGTTTGGTCCTCGACGCCGCGTTTGAGCGCGACGACCAGGGCGTCGCCAGTTTCACTGCCTATCTCGCGGGTTCGCGCAATCTTTATTACCTGGTAGTGGACGTGGTGGAGGAGGACTACCACCAGGACACGATTCCGGCCCTCGGCCGCAAAGACCGGCGGCAGGTGCTGGGGCGAAAGCTCGGACAACGTTATCGCGATACCAGTCTCACGCTCAGCATGTCGCTGGGGTTCGAAAAGAGCGAGCGGCGCAACGAAAAAGTCCTGTACGCCGCTTTTTCAAACACGCAGCAGTTCCAGCCCTGGCTCAACGCGCTGGAGCAGAAAGAATGCCGGCTGGCGGGAATCTATTCGACCGCATTGCTCGCCCCGGCCGTGATCCGGGGAGCAGGCCTCAAACTGCAGCGCTGCCTTCTGGTCAGCGTGCAGGCGACGGGTCTGAGGCAAAGCTACGTGGAAGACGGGAAGATTCGTTTCTCCCGTGTCGGCCGGCTGAACCTCGAGAATGCGGATAGCGTGGCCGCGAGTTGCGCGAGCGAATCCGCGCGTCTGCAGCAATACCTTGTTACCATGCGACTGCTGCCGACGGTAACGACGCCGATAGACGTGATGGTGCTGGCTGCAGGGAAATATCATGCAGCTATCGCCAAAGCCTGTCGCGACAGCGAAGTACTGCGCTACCACGTAATCGATGCAGACAAGCAGTGCGGCGCGACCGGCCTGAAAAGCTTTCCTCCGGAAGCGCCCTGCGAAGCCTTGTTCATGCGTGCGGCCGGCATCGCCGCTCCTGCGGATCAGTTTGGGCAGGAACGACACCGTCACTATTACCGCCTGTGGCAGATCAGCCGCGGCCTGTATGCCGCCGGCCTGGCGGCGGCAGCGGCGGGCCTGCTCTTCGCTGCTGCGCTACTGCTGCAGATCTACAGCCTGCGCGGTCAGATCGAGACCGACCAGACCCAGTTCCGCACGCTCAGCGCAGAGTACGCACGCCTTACCGCCACTTTTCCGCCCGCGCCGACCTCGACGGAGAACCTGAAAACCGCCATCAAACAGTTCCACTTGCTGCAGGCGCAGACGACGACCCCGGCCGACCTGTACACCGAAATCAGCAAGGCCCTGGCCGACTTTCCACAGGTGGAAATAGAAAGCATCCAGTGGCGCATCGGGAAGCCGCCCGCTGAGATAGCCCCCAAGGGTGGGGCTCCCAGGGCTGCAGCCGCAAGCGCCGCGCCTCCGAGCGGGGTCGATCTGGGCTATGCTCTGGCGGAGGTCTCGGCGCAGGTCGTCGGCGCGCGCCGGGTCGATCTGCGCGCGATCACCGAGATGGCCAACCAGTTCATCGCCAACTTGAGGAAGAACCCGCAACTGGAGGTTACGGGCGTAAGTCTGCCCTTCGCACTTACATCGGCAGATACGCTCTCCGGCGACATCGGGTCGGAGCGCGCAATTGCGGAAAACGCGGCTTTCAGCTTCACAGTAGGAAGGAAACTCGGCCGATGAAACTGAGCAGCCGCGATTTGAAACATCTGCGCCTGCCGATTGCGGCATTCATCGTGCTGGCTGTAGCCGGCGCGGCCTGCTATGTCGCCTCCGAGCGTTACTTGCGGGAGACCAAGATGCTGAAAGCGGCCGCTTCCGGGCAACGTGCGGAAGTGCAAAAGCGGCTTGCCAGCGCGAGCGAGGAAGAACGCGAAATCAAGGCCAGTCTGCAGCAGTATCAGGCGCTCGCCGCGCGCGGCATGATCGGCAGGGAAAACCGCCTCGACTGGATCGACACGGTAACGGCGATCAAGAACGAGCGGCGTCTGTTCGGCGTCAACTACAACATCCAGCCGCAAGCGGAACTCAGTTATCCGGGATTCAGCCCGGGCGGAGCGGTCAAGTTCATGGTGAGCCGCGTAACATTGGGTTTGCTGCTGCTGCACGAGGAGGACTTGCTCAATTTTATCGACGATCTGGTCCGGCGCAGCAAGCCCTATGTGTCGGTGCGCAGCTGCGACGTGCAGCGCGAGGGTCGCGGCGGCGGCACCACGCTGGCGCCGCGTTTGCGGGCAAACTGCGTGGTCGACCTGATCAACATACGCGTCGGCGGTCCGGCCTAGGCCCCCCTGACCAGCGTCTACCCTGCGCCCATACTAATCATGGACATCACAAGCAATCCCAGTTCCAGAAATCGCCATTCCGGTACCATCGTCCGGGGAATCTGCGTTTTCCTTGCATTCGCGTTGACGATTGCCGCCCCAGCCGAAATATCGGCGGCAGATCTCGGGCGCCTGTTTCTGACGCCGCAACAGCGCCTGGATCTGGACCGCAGGCGCGCCACCAACCGCGCCGAAGAAGAAGCGCCACAGATCAAGGAAGGACCCCTAACGCTCGAGGGACATGTACAGCGCTCCGGCGGCAAAACAGCCACCTGGATCAATGGATCACCCCAGTACGATAGCCACAAAAGCCGCGATCCGGCCGAGGTCACCGTAGTGCCGAATGCAGGGGAAGCCGGCGTCAAACTAAGAGTCGGCGAAATCTATGATCGCACCAGCGGTGAAGTGCGCGACAGCTTGGGGGACGGCAAGATTACTATTGGCAAACCCTCATCGAAAATGCCGCCGAAGACCCGCCGCGGCGGCGACGGCAGGTTGCCAGCACCGGAGCACTGAGACAATGCATAGCACCGCGAAAATACACTTGCCGCGACGTCAGCGCGGGCTGGCTCTGCTGGTTTTGCTAGCAATAGTTGCATTGGCCGGAACGTACATACTGGTGAATTCCTTAAGCACGAGCCGCACCGCCCTAACCGTCGCAAGAACGACGAAGAACCAAGCGGTGATGCAGGCTGCCAAAGCAGCACTGATCGTTTGGGCCGCCGCGGAAGCATCTCAGCCCACGTCCGGCCAAGGCTTTCAGCTCGGCGCCCTGCCTTGTCCCGATATCAACAATGACGGCGTTTCCGATTACTCCGGCCAGAATTGCGCCGGCCTCCTTGGCCGTCTGCCCTACAAAACTCTGGGCATCGCCGACTTGCGCGATGCGAGCGGCGAACAGTTGTGGTACGCGATCTCGAGCAATTTCGTGCGCTCGACCAATAATGTAATCAATAGCGACAAGCAAGGATTGCTCACGATGACTGGCCTGGCGCCGGCGAGCAATGTGATCGCAGTGGTGCTTGCGCCCGGCGCGCGCTTGGGCGCCCAAAATCGCGGCGCAGCGGGAATCAACACCGCTTCGAATTATCTGGAAAACAGCAACGGCACCGCCAACAGCACTAATTTCGTTACCGCGACTGAGAACGTGACTGACGAAGTCAATTTCTTCAACGACCAGTTGCTCGCGATCGCGCACGAGGACCTGTTCTCGCTGGTCGAGCCGGCAGTTGCAGCGCGGATCCAGCGCGATATCGTACTGCAGTACATTTACAACCCCTCGCCGGGCACCAGCAACAATTGGACCGACGGTGGCGGCACCGACAGGAGCCGGTATTTCGATGCCTGGGGCGCCTTTCCGTTTGCCGCGACCTTTGCTAGCCCCGGTAGCTCCAGTTTCACCGGCGTCGCCGGTACGCGCGAGGGACTGCTGCCGGTGGCGGACCTCAGCCCGAACCCCGTCTCCAGCCCCTACTACCTCTGGAGCTCAGGCAGCGTGACCCAGACCGGTGGCTCCGGCGTAGTCTGGAACGGTAGCACTTGTTCGACGACGAATTCGAACTCTCGAGTGCAATGCGGTATCTGGTATTACTATGCACCGACATTTCGCATGTCCGGCACCGCAAACAAAGTCGGCCTCAGTTTCGTGCAACTGCCGCGGCTTACGGATGTGTCGATTAGCGGCAGCAGCATGAGTTCGCGCAGCATCAGCGGATCGCTCAACAGCTCCGGTGCCGGCATAGTGAACCTGGACGCAACGATGTCCTACCAATCCGGGTGGACCTACGCTACCGTCACCATCAAGAACGACAATATGATAGCCAGCCAGTTGATCAGTACCGGCGATCCTTACGCGGGCTGGTTCAACAAAAATCAGTGGTACAAGCAGACCTACTACGCAGTCTCCAGCGGCTATTCCGGTGCTAACACGGGTTGCAACATAACGTACCCATGCCTGACCGTCGCCAACCTGCCCGCTCCCTACGCCGATCCCAAGACCGATACACGCGCAATACTGATTCTTGCCGGCCGCTCGCTCAACGGCGCAACACGCCCCAGCGCGACCTTATCCGATTATCTCGAAGGGCAGAATGCGAGCACCGGCGATTATAGCTTCGAGCATGCAAAGAGCAGATCCGCCACCATCAATGACAAGGTGATCGTCGTTGCGCCCTGAAGCCAATGGCATAAGAGGTCGAACAGCCGGCTTCACCCTTGCGGAGCTCGCCATCGTGATGGTCATCGTGTCCCTTCTGCTAGGCGGCATGATGGCCATGGTCACAGCGCAGACGGAGCAGCGCAAATGGAATGACACTCAAAACCGAATCGAAACCGCGCGCGATGCGATTTTAGGCTATGCGATTGTAAATGGACGCCTCCCCTGTCCGGCGAATAGCACTTCGGCGGGCGCCGAGGTACGACAGTCAGGCACCTCAGCATTTCCATACTCCTGTGGGGCAGAAAACGATAATCCGGCCGTCAAGTCATACAATTATTACGGTGGCGTCGACTCAGGTGTCACCTACGGTCTGCTGCCGGCCGCTACCATCGGCTTCCAACCGGTCGACTCGCAGGGATTCGGCCTGGACCCCTGGGGCAACCGCATTCGCTACGCCTTGTCTTCCAAGTTTTCTGTTTCCTCGCCAACCACCACCAATTTCACCGAAGCGAGCGTCTTGAAAACAAGCGGTATCTCGTTTCAACCAAACGATCTGGTCGTGTGCAGCACCTCGCCGGCAACCGTGACCAACACGACCTGCGACGCGAATACTTCGGTAACCAACCAGAATACCGTCGTAGCTATCATTTTTTCCGTCGGCAAGAACGGGGCGACAGGCGGCACGGGAACGAACGAAGCGAGAAATCTCGACGCAAACGCGTTGTTCGTTAGTCGGACCCCAGATCCGGACGGCGCCACTGGCGGCGAATTCGACGATCAGGTCCTGTGGATCTCGGTCGGTACGCTGTACTCCAAGCTGATCACTGCAGGCGTGCTACCTTAGTACTTTGTCCGGCCTGACCGGACCCGAGAGCACGAACAACACTTTGCCTTAGGCGTTGTGCGTCAGCGCCAGCTTGTATCCGCAGGCCTCCGCTTGGCGCGCCACCTGGTACAGCCCTATCCCGAGACCGCTTTCCGAAGGGACCGGTCCGCGCAGCAGTTCGGCGGCGATTTCCGGCGCGATCGCATTTCCGGCGTCGCTGACTTCCATGCGGACAGTG
>JACZJT010000011.1 GCA_014860445.1 Burkholderiales bacterium | reverse complement strand
GCATTGGGTTTGGGCACCGTAGTGCTCGTACACGCGGACGGACTCGAACCGACGACCCGCTGATTAAGAGTCAGCTGCTCTACCAACTGAGCTACGCGTGCACAACCAAATTACGGCGCACGGCGGAATTTTCAAAGCGGGGAATGGGCTTTTTTGGGGAGATTTTAATAATCGCCTTTCCTCTGATGAAAAACAAGTCTCCTTTGCCAGATCAGCGATTTCGGAAGCTCCCGGGAAACGAAGCTGACACAAGGAGTTGCGAGTGTGTTTGGAGGTTGGATTTTCGCAAGCAGCCCTTTTCAAGATATTGGAGCTGCATTGTTGCGTGGCATGTGGTAGGTATTCGGCAGCAGCGAGAGTTGTCCCCCGCCCATCCGATCGTGGTGGGATGGTTGTGTATCAGTCGTCGGGATAGGATACAAGTGGTCCGTGAAGGACGGTTCGGTTGTTATCCTGGGGCCCTGCTCCAATGCCAGGATCGCGGCTCGAGTGACGACCACAAGGCATTCCACAACGCGATGCTCTCCATGATGGGATGCGTCCCGCGGTGGAGAAAACGGATGCGATAGAGTCGTTCGATATCGATGGCCAGAACGGTCATCAGCCACTGCACCAGCATGCTGTTTCCCTGATGATGCCGGATGACCGCGAAGTGGTACTGATTCTTGGCGACGTTGAAGCCTTCGTTTTCGATCTCCCACCGTGCTTTCGCTGCCCGCGCCAGACTGCGGCTGCCCATGGTGTGTTTGGCCATATTGGTCAGCCACATCGCTTCGATCACCGTCCCATCAGGCTTGGTTTGCCGGTAGCGCAACACCCGCACCGATGTCCAGTCGAGGGTCTCCCATGGTGGGAAGATCTCATCCCAGAGTTCAAAGGTGTCCTTCCCCTCCTCGAAGCGATCACAGGGAGGATGGAGGTGAAAACGCTGTTCGGCTTGCTGGAGAAGGGAAGGGATATTCGCTTTCAATCGCGCGATGATCGGAATGCCCAGCGCGGTGGCCACGTGCAGGAACGGGGCGGTGGCAAAACCTCCATCGACCACCAGATAATCGGCGAAGCCGCGACCAAGCAGTTCGATGGCCCGTCGCAGCAGGCGTTGCCCGGCCACGTACTCGCTGTCGGCCGGACCAATGGGTTCGACATCGAGCAGGAGCGGAAGACCGACCCCGACAATGCTCAAGGCGACCAGTTTATGGGTGTGTCCGAGAAGCTCGCCGCTGCTGTTGTGCACCGGCAGGCACCACGGGCAACGGCACTCGGTTCGTCGTCCGACCCCGGTTCCGTCGATGGCCAATCCGATGTGGGCAGCGTGATCGAAGGCCTTGCTGCGTTTCGCGCGCCGTGCCAGCGCATAGAGCGTTCGTCGCAGGGCATCGACGCTCATGCGCTCGGTGAAGTAGTGCAGTGCATCATCGCCGAAGGTGTGCATGACCGCGGTGCTTCGTTGCGAGGCCTTGGTCAGGGTGCGCGCCGTCCCGAGGGCGCTGCCGATTCGCAAGAAGAGGCCCGCCAGCGAGGCCCAGACCAAATCGCGTGCAGGGATGACCCCTGCCACGCGTCCATCCCCGGGGGAGTCGAGCCAGGCGCCAAGCCGAAGAGACTTGCGCGCGTAGTGCTTGATTCCGCCGAGGGTGGCCTGGGTCATTCGGGTTTGGGTTTGGTGCGACGAGGCCGTTGGGCGCGTTCGAGGGCGAGGAGTTCGGCATTGGCGGTGAGCACCTCGCGGAGGGCATCCTGGAGCCGGCGGCCGGTGTCGACCCGACGCTGGACTTCCTCGACCCATTCGTGGGGAATGCGGATGACGCGCTTGACGCCGTCGGACATGAAGGTCAGGGACCAGGCGGGATGCCCTTGGTCGTGGGCGCAATGACAGTTGGGATTCCCGCAGCGAGTGTAGCTCATCGACAGGGATCCGGGCAAGGCGGTGTCCGGGATGTCGATGATTTTGAGGGCGGAATACTTGCGTTTCCGCCAGGCGGCGGCGATGGGACCGACAGGGCGCTGTTTCATATTGATGTAATTATACTACAATATTAGTGTAAATGCAAGCACTTTCGCAACGTGCGAAAATAGAATGCCACTGAGTTCGATGAAATGTCGCACTCAGTGGCTTGGAAATAAAGACCTATCAGGGAATCAGGTCAGGAGCGTTCCGAAATCGCTG
>JACZJT010000071.1 GCA_014860445.1 Burkholderiales bacterium | reverse complement strand
GGGTGAGGGTGGGGCGGCAATGCAATTATTTAAGATTCGATAACTGATCAATCCCGCAATCCCACAATCTCACTCAACGAGCCAAACTGATGACCACCCTATTGCAAACATCGATAAAGAGCCTGCCTTTTCTGCACCGTGGCAAAGTGCGCGACATCTACGCCGTGGGCGAGGACAAGCTGCTGGTGATCCAGACCGACCGTCTGTCCGCCTTCGACGTCATCCTCGACGACCCGATACCGGGCAAGGGCGAAGTGCTCACGTCCATGTCCGATTTCTGGTTCGGCAAGCTCGGCCACATGATCGCGAACCACATGACCGGCATCGATCCGGAGTCCGTGGTGAGCGGCGAAGCAGAAAAAGCGCAGGTGCGCGGCCGCGCCATGGTGGTGAAGAAATTCAAGCCGCTCACCATCGAAGCCATTGTGCGCGGCTATATCATCGGCTCCGGCTGGAAGGACTATCAGCAGACCGGTTCGCTGTGCGGCATCAAGCTGCCCGCCGGCCTCAAGGAAGCCGAAAAGCTGCCGCAGACCCTGTTCACGCCCTCGACCAAGGCGCCCGCCGGCAACCACGACGAAAACATTTCGTTTGCCGAAGCCGAGCAGCGCGTCGGCAAGGACATCGCCGCCCAGGTGCGCGATGCGTCGATTGCGCTCTACACCCAGGCGGCGGAATACGCGGCCAAGCGCGGCATCATCATCGCCGACACCAAGTTCGAGTTCGGCACGGACGCCGCGGGCAAGCTCTATCTGATCGACGAAATCCTGACTTCGGATTCCTCGCGCTTCTGGCCGATGGATCAATACAAGATCGGCATGAGCCCGCCTTCGTTCGACAAGCAGTTCGTGCGCAACTGGCTGGAGACGCAGCCCTGGAACAAGAAGGCGCCGGCGCCGCGCCTGCCCGCCGATATCATCGCGAAGACCGCGGAGAGATACCGCGAGGCTTTGCGCCTGCTGACTTCCTAAATTTCCCTCTCCCTCGAGGGAGAGGGCCAGGGTGAGGGTGGACGCCAGCGAACACCCCCTCACCCCGACCCTCTCCCCCAAAAGGGGGCGAGGGAGCCACAAACAGCGATGCCTTCCACTTCCACCCAATCCGAAATCGAACAAGCCGCGGCGATCCTGCGCTCAGGCGGCCTGGTGGCCTTCCCGACCGAGACCGTCTACGGCCTGGGGGCGGACGCCTCCAACCCGGAGGCGGTGGCGAAGATCTTTGCCGCCAAGGGCCGGCCGCAGAACCATCCGCTGATCGTGCATGTGGCGGACATGGACCAGCTCTCGCTGTGGGCGGCGCGGATACCCCCGCCTGCGCGCAAACTCGCAGAAAATTTCTGGCCGGGCCCGCTCACCCTGATCTTGCAGCGCGCAGCCGGCGTCCCCGATTGCGTCACCGGCGGGCAGGATACCGTGGGCTTGCGCATCCCCGGGCATCCGGTGGCGCTCGAACTGCTGAAAGCCTTTACCGGCGAAGCAGGCGGGCGGCGCTACAGCGGCATCGCGGCACCCTCGGCCAACAAGTTCGGCCGCGTCAGCCCGACCACGGCCGAGCATGCGCGCGCCGAACTCGGCGATGCGCTGGACGCGGTGCTCGAAGGCGGCGAGTGCGAGATCGGCATCGAATCAACCATCATCGATCTGTCGCGCGGGCGCGCGGTGCTGCTGCGGCCGGGCCAGATCACGCCGGCGCGCATCGCCGCGGTGCTGGGCGAGGAAGTCGAAGCGGCCGACGACGCGGCGCCGCGCGTCCCGGGTGCGCTCGATGCCCACTATGCGCCGCGCACGCCGCTGCATCTCGTGGCCGCAGCGGAGTTACCCGCGAAGCTCGCCGAATTGCGCGGGAAAAAGATCGCCGTCCTCGCGCGCGCCGAAGCGCCCTCCGGCCTCAAAGACGTCTACTGGCAGGAGGCGCACCGTGCAGTAGCCGGTTATGCGCACGAACTCTACGCGAGCCTGCGCCGCCTCGATGAGTTGGGTTGCGACGTGCTACTCGTGGAGGCCCCGCCCGATGTGCCCGGATGGCAGGGCGTGAACGACCGGCTCAAGCGCGCAGCCTCAAAGTAGTCGTTCACCAGGTAACTGTCTAGTCGTTCACCAGGTAACTGTCATTCCGAACGCAGTGAGGAATCTGCTATTATTGAGGCAGACCAAAAGCAGATTCCGCGGCCAGAGCCTGCCCCGAGCGAAGTCGACGGGGCCTCGGAATGACGGCTTCGACAGCGGTCCCGAGGCGACACCCTACGCGCACCGTCCCCTCGCCCCGCTCGCGGGGAGAGGGCCAGGGTGAGGGGAGCGCGAACCCTACGCCGCAGCCGCAGCCTTATTCACTTTGCGATCCAGCAGGCGCGCAAAGTTGTGGCTACGGCATAACATCGCGCTGCGCGCGATATTAGCCTGCGCCGCAATTTTTTCTCTCCGATAGCCGTGTTCAGGCTGCAGCCGAAGCGCGCGTTACCTTACGGTCGAGAAGGCGGGCAAAATTGTCCAGTGAAATCAAATGCGCGTAAATGCGCCCCATCACGCCCTTGTTGATGAGGTTCTTGAGCTGGCTCGCGTTGAGGGCGCCGATTTTTTTCTCGTCCACGCGGTGCATGCCGGTCAGATTCATCGCCGCTCCCGACTTGGTCTGCGCCTGCATCGCGAAAGGCTCGAGCAGCGCGTAGTCGGAAAGGATGGACGACATCTCGCGGCTGCGCTCCAGGTCGGCCTCATACTCCTGCAGCAATTTCTCGATCGGTTGCCACCGTGGCAGCGCTTTGCCTTCGGCGTCGAACATGGTTTCACCATCGTCGTTCAGAAACGACTTTTCGACGCAGATGAGCCGGTCCGCCTGTTCGACCTTGTCCAGATTGACCCGCGCCATGCAAAACGGGTAGCGCCGTACGTAGGCCGGAACGTAGACACTCTTCTCCCAGGCGCCGCCGGCGAGGAACAGGTTCTCGCCGTTGGTGAGGCCCAGCACCGCCACCGGCGCGTAGGTCTCGCCTTTGTCGCCGCTGGTGAACACCAGGGGATAGTCGCGGCAGGCGATCGAAAACTCGGTATAGCTGATCGGAATGGCGTTGAGCTGCTTGCAGAATTCGGGCACCGAGCCCGGCGCGGGCAGCGCCACCTTGTTGTTCTTGTACAACGGCACGATTTCCGAGTAGCCGAAAGGCGGATTGATTTGCATGCGTGCTCCAGGGTCGTGGTGATTAGCGTAAGGGGCATGATAGCCCGCCCCCCGCGCCGGCAACAACCCGCAGGTTGTTGCCGCCCCGGAATAGGGCTAAAATTCGCACCTCCATGGGGTGGTAGCTCAGCTGGGAGAGCGCTGCGTTCGCAATGCAGAGGTCGGGAGTTCGATCCTCCTCCACTCCACCAACCCCTTCTCCAAAGAAGTCCAAAGAAGGCCGGAAAGCCAAGTAAAATCAAGGCTTCCGGCCTTTTTCTTGTTTTTCGCTGTCCGATGAAGTAGACTAAAATCCAGTGAAAAAGGGGCCAACGATGGGGGCATCTGCAATTCCGTTGGGGCCATCTAAGCGATTTTCTCTAGATGAGATGCCGCTGTGCCGCTGACAGAAAATGATGTGCTTAACGCTGGCGCTTCTGCGAAATCGTGCAAGCTTTTCGACGGTGGCGGGCTGTTTCTGCTCGTGACGCCAAAGGGAAAAAAGTGGTGGCGCCTGAAGTATCGCTTCGCCAGAAAAGAAAACCAATTGTCTCTTGGCGTGTATCCCGATGTGTCGCTCGCCGATGCGCGGGAACTGCGTGCCAAGTACCGCAAGCTGTTGGCCGATGGCATAGACCCAAGCGATATGCGCAAGGCGGAAAAGGCCGGAAAGCTCGCCGAGGAACTAAGGCGGATTGCCGCAACCCGGTTCATGCTGGACAACGACGGCGCATTGTCATTTCGTTTGGGAAATCGGTGTTTGGCGCTAAACGAATCTGAAACGACGGAGCTGCGCGCGTTTCTCGACGCGACCCGAGGAGTCACCATTCGGAGCAAATCATGCCGCTAAGTGATACTGCGATTCGAAAAGCAAAGGGTGGGATTACGCCGAGTGGAGTCGTTACGGCGAAACCGTACAAGATGGGCGACAGTGGCGGCCTATATCTAGAAGTTGCACCGGCCGGGGGTAAGTGGTGGCGGTTTAAGTACCGGTTTGGCGGCAAGGAAAAACGCTTGGCTCTTGGTGTCTATCCCGACGTGACCCTTAAGAGAGCCCGAGAGCGACGCGACGAGGCGCGCACGTTACTGGCCGATGGCATAGACCCGGGCGAACACCGTAAAAGCGTGAAAGAGGCGAAAGTAGCGCAGGCCACGAATAGTTTTGAAGCTGTAGCCCGTGAGTGGTTTGCAAAATATTCGCCGCGTTGGGCCACTTCACATTCAGACAAGATCATCAAGCGGCTAGAGAACGACGTGTTTCCGTGGATTGGGGGCAAGCCTATATCTGAGATCAACGCGCCTGAGGTACTTAAAGTTCTGCATCGGATAGAAGGCCGAGGCGCTATGGATACTGCGCACCGGGCACTGCAGAATTGCGGACAGGTATTTCGCTACGGCGTTGCGACCGGACGCGTCTTAAGTGACCCGTGCCGCGACCTACGTGGCGCGCTGACTCCTTTGAAGCATGAGCATTTCGCAGCGATAACCGAGCCCAAACAAGTTGCAGACCTGCTACGGGCGATTGACGGGTTTCGCGGAACTTTAGTTGTTCAGTGTGCTTTGCGCCTTGCCCCATTGTTCTTTGTTCGGCCAGGTGAGCTGCGCAAGGCGGAATGGACTGAGTTTGACTTGGAAAAGGCCGAATGGCGTTATCTGGTGACCAAGACCAAGACTGAGCACCTTGTGCCTCTAGCGTCTCAGGCAGTGGTAATACTCCGCGAGCTTCAAGCGCTAACTGGGCAGCGTCGTAATGTTTTTCCGGGGCGAGATCCGCACAAGCCAATGAGCGACGCCGCGTTGAACGCCGCATTACGGCGCATGGGCTACGACACCAAGACAGAAATCACCGGGCACGGTTTTAGGGCAATGGCCAGAACGATCTTGCATCAAGAGCTAGGCTTTGCGCCAGAAGTAATCGAGCATCAATTGGCGCACCGCGTTCCGGGTTCTTTGGGGGCCGCTTACAATCGAACGAAGTTCATTAAAGAGCGCCGTGTCATGATGCAGCGATGGGCGGATTATCTTGAGAAGCTTAAGGCTGGGGCTGAAGTAATAGCGCTGCACGGCAGCGCGGCCTGATTTACTACGGTAGCGGTCGTTGGAAGAATTAAGGAAGATCGCATTGAGCATCGGCAAAATCATCCACCTCGGAATCACGTATTTTGAACATCGGCGTGAATAGTCACTTGCTATCGGAGATAGCACGTCCCAACGCAAGCCGGTGGAATCGAGGGTTTGGCTTACGTCGATCAATCCTTTGCAGGTGCGTTTTTTGAAGGAAACGGATAATTATTGCGGGTCATTCATGGCGGCAAGGCTGAATCGATCGCGGACCTGGACCAGATTACCGCGCGCAAGGCGAGCTAGTTCTTTCGCAGCTTGCGCACCAACCCGACGTGACCGACAATGTCGACCGCTCTTAAGCGAGCGTGTAACTGGTTTTCACAGTGGTATAGAACTCTGCTGCGTAGCGGCCTTGTTCGCGCGCGCCGTAGCTGGATCCTTTGCGTCCGCCGAAGGGTACATGATAATCAACGCCTGCAGTTGGCAGATTGACCATCACCATGCCGGCTTGCGCGTGGCGCTTGAAATGCGTCGCATGTTTGAGCGAAGTAGTCGCAATGCCAGCAGATAATCCAAACTGGGTGTCGTTGGCCATCGTCAACGCTTCATCGTAGTTGCGTGCGCGTACCACGTTCGCGATTGGCCCGAAGACCTCTTCACGATTGATTCGCATTGCGTTGGTCGTTTCGGTAAACAAGGTCGGCTGCAGATAGAACCCGGGTGTTTCGTATTCCAGAGGCCGACCTCCAAATGCGAGATGTCCCCCTTCGGCCTGGGCAATAGCGATGTAGTCAAGATCCTGTGCGAGCTGGCTGGCGTCCACCACTGGCCCCATTTCTATCCCCTGCTCGCGTGCGTTGCCCACACTTATGTGTCGCATGCGCTCGACCATAGATGTAACGAAGCGGTCGTGGATGCCTTCGGTAACAATTATTCTGGAGGACGCTGTGCAGCGCTGGCCGGTAGAATAGAAGGCGCTTTGCACTGCACAGCTCACCGCGGTGTCAATATCAGCGTCGTCGAGCACAACCATAGGATTCTTGCCGCCCATCTCCAGCTGGAACTTGGCCATGCGTGCGGCACAGGCCCGGGCGATACTCTGGCCGGTAGCGATGGAACCGGTGAAGGTTATCGCGGTCACACGCGGGTCTTCCAGCAATACGGCACCTACATCCGCACCGCGGCCCATGATCAGGTTGAACACGCCCCTTGGCAGGCCGCTACGGCTAATGATCTCAGAGAGCGCCCAGGCGGAACCGGGCACCAGGTCGGCAGGCTTGATGACGACGCAGTTCCCGTACGCGAGCGCGGGCGCGATTTTCCAGGCAGGAATAGCAATTGGAAAATTCCACGGCGTAATGATACCGACTACGCCGATCGGTTCTCGCGTGATCTCGACACCTACACCAGGGCGCACCGAACCCAGCAGTTCCCCCGGAATGCGTAGCGCCTCGCCCGCAAAAAACTTAAAAATCTGTCCGGCGCGAGACACTTCGCCTATGGCCTCTGGCAGGGTCTTGCCTTCCTCGCGTGCGAGCAGGTCGCCGAGTTCGGCGCGGCGGGTGAGTATCTCACTGCCTATGGCGTCGAGCGCATCGAAGCGTTGTTGTGGAGTTGATACCGACCAAACCGGAAAGGCGTCTTGGGCCGCCGCAACAGCGTCGCGCAACTGTGCCGCGTCGGCGCGCGCGTATTGGCCGATAATGTCGTGCGTGTCTGAAGGATTAATGTTGGAGGAGTGATTGGGGCTGTCAACCCATTCGCCGCCGATGTAGTTTCGTTTCATGCGTGTTCTCCCGAAGAGTGTTTTGGGGTATATCACGAGTATCATTCAGACTGACTTGATAATCGCGGACCTGATCAGGTGCGCCTACTTTGCCATTTCGTTTTCTGAAAAATGGGTACTAGATTTCAAATTTGACCCACAGGTGCAATTTCTGCGGCGGCCGATGCGCGATCGCAATGGGTGATACCAGGCAGACGTAGACGAGGGTGCAAAAGCCTAAACATATTCCTGATTGTCGCGCGAACACCAGTCCAGTAACCTGCCGGCGAGCGCGAGGGCTGCTGCTTCGAAGGATTGATCAGATGCAGGATGCGCGTGCCCGGGTCCGCCACGGTAGAGTGAACGCGCTCTGGCTCGGATTTCCTGCGGGAAGATTGATCCACAAATTGATGTTTCCACTGTCGTCACCCTTGCGTGCAAGCAGCAGCGGTGAAATCGTAGGTATTTTGTTACATCACGTCCAATATATAAATTATCAGCGTCTAATACGTTGTAGGTATATAAGCAGAGCTTCGCTTCGTTATCTGGGCCACCTGTTCGCGACAATCGAGTGTGCCCGTTTGGTCCAACACGGCAGTCGCAAGTGGACGTCTTAAAGTACATATGTCCGGTAGATATTTGCTTAACTTGATACCAGGGCCACAATGATGCGGATCGATATGCGGCTCGGGATCGCGAGGATCTCAAATCGCATGCGGCTCTTGCTCGGAGTCGGCTGGTTAAGGGTTGAGTCGGTTGGAAACGTAGCGTGTTAGTGGCATGCGCGGAGTCGGTTTAACCGTCGAAGGAGTCTGAGATCGATCCGAATTCTTGTCGCCTGCCATCAGCGTCAGCGAGTCTGCCTCAAGAAAATGATCTCGAACAAGGATAAGCACGCAGAGCAGTAGGGCTAAGCGGGCAAAGTGCTTAGGTTGATACTCCCGGCGACGAAACAGTCTGCGGAAGTCTCGCAGCCAAGCGGAGAAGTGCTCGATCTTTCTGCGGTGCGCATAGGGACAGGAGTCTCGGGCATATTGAGGCTGGGGATAAGTTCAATTTCCCCGATCTGACGCGAGTCTCGAAAAATTGTTCGATTGCATTTGGTTAAAACTCGTGCTGACGAGGATCGCACGCGCGGTGACTCTGCTTAAGTGGGGTGGGCAGCTTGCGCCACCAGCTTCGCCGTTTCCACAAATGCCATAAGCAACGGCGAAGGAATTCGCTGGCGCCATCCCAGCATTACTTCGATTTTGGGCGTCCGCCCGGTGATGGGCTTGTAAATGACGCCATTGAACTTTACTCCCTTTACCGAAGTGGGCACGAAGGCGAGGCCTGCCCCCGAACTCACGAGTCCGAGAGCCGTGTAGACCTGCCCCACCTCCAATGCTATCTGTGGCATGAAGCCCGCATTCGCGCACATGCCTATGATCATATTATGGAAATCAGGGGCGAGGTTAGGTACATACATTATGAAACGCTCGTCAGCGCACGTTCTGAGGGCTATTTTGTTTCTTGCGGCAAAAGGGTGAGTCGCCGGTAGGGCGAGCATAAGCTTATCGGTGAGGATCGTTTGCCGTTGAACTTCCTCTATGCCGGGTACGGCACGCATGAAGGAAATGTCCACGTCCCCCCGAGCCAGCGCATCCGCTTGGCCAATCACGGGAAACCAGCGCAGCTTTACATCGACGGACGGAAAGCGCTCCCGATAGGCGGAAAGGACCGGAGGGAGCAGCGTATAGGACATGTGCTCGAAGAACCCCACGGCGAGTTGGCCGATTTCGCCGCGCTGGGCTCGTTGCGCCTGGACAACTGCGGATTGGGTCGCGCGAATGATCTGTCTCGCCTGTTCGAGGAAAATGCGGCCAGCATCGGAGAGTTCGACAATCCGCCGGGTGCGGTGTAGCAGGGTGACACCCAACTCTTCCTCGAGTTGGCGGATCTGCAAGCTCAGAGGTGGCTGGGCGATATGCAAGCGTTCGGCGGCTCGAGTGAAGCTCAAGTTTTCAGCGACCGCGATGAAATAGCGCAAATGACGGAGATCCATATATACCAATAAAGTATTATTTATTTATGAATTATATATTGGACACCATGTAATGCAATGCCTAGCATTCCCCCATCGCGGATTTCACACGAGGATGAAGATCGGTGAAGCGCAAATATGTGGACTGAGCCTCGCCCGATTCCTTTGCGTAAATGGACGTGGACGTTGCGTAGGCGGGTGATGGGATCTTCGATTTCGGGGATCCGGGCGGGAGAGGTGGACATGAAAGGCGGGGGCGGTTTGACCCAGATATGGAGTAGATATCAACAATATCGCACGATTCTATAACGTATTGAATATAAAGATAATAGCGTTAGTACAAAACGCTTTGGGTGGGAAGAAGCGGTAGAAATTTGCTTTGCTGAAGTTCATGCCAGTCAACCCATTGGCATGTGTTCGTAAACTGCAGTTGGTAAAAGGAGGAGTTCAAAATGATTAAGAAGCACATTATTGCTGCCGTTCTAGTGGCTGCGTCGGCGATGCTTCCGTTCGCTTCGGTCACCGTCGAAGCCGCGCCGCTCGAGTGGCAGATGGCTTCAGCGTTTGGCGCCGGTCCGTGGTTTGACCGTGACGCCAAGAACTTTGTCGAACGCGTGAAGCTTCTAACGGAAGGCCGGCTCAACATCACACCCTTACCAAGCGGCGCGCTCGGGTCACCACTCAAGGTGACTGAGACGGTCAAGGCAGGCGTCGCCGCTGTTGGCTTCAATTGGCAGGGGTACGATTGGGGCGTAGATAGGACGACGGTTCTTTTTGCAGGGTATTCCGGCGGGATGCGTACGCCTGAGGAGTACATGCTGTGGCTATATGAAGGCGGCGGCGTGGCATTGTGGGAGCAATTTCGAAGAGAACGGTTCGGCGTTGTGTCTTTCCCGTGCGTCAGTCTCGGCACTGAAATCTTCCTTCATTCGCGGAAAAAAATTGAAAATCTGAAGGACTTCAAAGGTCTGAAATTGCGAACGTCGGGCGCCTGGGCGGAGATTGCTACTCGTCTTGGTGCGTCAACGGTCGTTTTGCCGGGGACCGAAGTCTACACCGCGCTGGAAAGAGGCGTGATCGACGCTACCGAATGGGGAAGCCCGGAAATTAACCTGCCCGTGGGTTTTCAAAAAGTGGCGAAGTACATCATCGTTCCGGGAATTCATCAGGCTGGCGGCTTTCTCGAATGTGAATTTAATGTTGAAGCGTGGAACAAGCTGGCGCCGCGGGATCAGGAGATGATAAGACTCGCAGCGAAGCAATCGGTGTATGAAAGCTGGCTGAAAGCTTCAACTGCGGACCTGAGCGCTTGGCGCAACATGAAAAAGAGCGACAACGTCATTGTGAGGCTCGCCCCCGACTTTATCGCCAAAGCGATGGAAGTCACCGATCAGTGGTCGAAAGAGCAAGCGGAAAAGAACCCGTGGTTTAGCAAAGTCTGGAACAACATGCGTTCGTTTAAGAAGGAGCTCGAACTCATGCCCGAGTATCGGCTGAATATCGGTCAGCCTCTCGACAAGCCGGGGAAATAATAACACCGACACCATTAAGAAAGTAGCTGGGCCAAAGCATCGGCTCAGCGCGGGGGAGCGCTTGCGTGCAGTACAGCGCTCCTGTCCGCGACGGAAATGAAACAAATTCGGTCGCAGACTGAGGGTCGCCCGCTTATGGTGACACCTGGAAGCCGGCCTGTTGAATCGCATCCTTGAGAATTTATCGGTCGGTCATCGCTCAGCGAGCGGCTCGATCACGGGTACCGCGTACGGGAGTTTTGTTCAATCAAGCCGTGCGCCGAAAGGCTTGTTGCAGATGGCGTTTACGAAAATTGTTGATTGGGTGTCAGAGATTGCGGGCTACGCCGGCGCGATCATAGTGATCCCGCTCGTTGGCGCTCTTGTGTACGAGGTTTTTTCTCGTTACGCATTGGGTGCTCCGACAGCGTGGGCTTACGAAATAAGCTACATGCTGACAGGATCAATCCTAATGCTTGGGATGGGTTATGCACTTAAGCACAAATATCACGTCAACGTCGATTTCATAAATGAGTTCCTGTCTACGAGAAGCCGATCAATTCTAGACTTGATCGCGTACCTTGCTTTGGCTCCCGCCATATTCTGGCTGTCCGGCGCGCTTGCTCAGTATGCCTATCGGGCCTTCGAGAGCGGCGAGGTCACGGGGAAGTCAGGTTGGAATCCCGTGGTGTGGCCATTTGATATCACATGGGCTATCGGCTTCGCCATACTGGGCCTGCAAATGTCGGCGGAAGCGGCAAGGGCTATCCGCACCCTGCTCGGTGACCGTAACGACCGGGGCGATAAGTGAGCGAATATTCCGCATTTCTGATGTTTCCGCTCTTGATGGTCTTCATCTTTGCAGGATTCCCCGTCGCGTTTTCAATGATAGGCGTGACATTCCTCTTTGGGTTGACGCGATATGGCAGTGCCATTACGTATCAAATGGTATCGAAAATCGATGTTGTCCTGTCCGAATCGGTTCTGGCTGCCGTACCTCTCTTTATATTCATGGGCGCCATGCTCGAGCGCTCCGGCATCGCGGAGCGTCTATTCCAAGCCATTAATGCCTGGATGCGACGTATTCCGGGAGGGCTCGGCGTCGCTGCGATAACGATGGGAGCGATCTTCGCGGCGACAAGTGGCATCGTGGGCGCGACCGAAACCGTGATCGGCCTTCTTGCCGTTCCCGTAATGATGAAACACGGTTATGACCGGAAGCTCATCGCAGGGACCATCTGCGCAGGCGGATCACTTGCAACAATTATTCCGCCTTCGATATCCGTTTTCGTGCTTGGACCGGTAGCGAATATATCAGTTGGTCCATTGTTGGTTGGAATCCTGTTTCCGGGCCTCATCATGGCGGCACTGTTCCTGCTTTATGTCGTCGGCATTTGCGTGATTGACCGAAAGTTGGCGCCGGTTCATGACCGCAATGAACCTGACATGAGTTGGAAACAAAAGCTCATGCTCACATTAACGGCACTGGTACCTGCCGTCGCGCTGATTTTCGCGGTTCTGGGAACCATTTTAATGGGGCTAGCGACGCCCACCGAGGCGGCTGCTTGCGGCGCTTTGGGCTCGGTGCTCCTTTCCATGTTTTATCGAACGTTTACCCTCAGAGTACTGTGGAGCGCGCTTTTGCGCAGCGTTTCCATCACCGCCATGATTCTGCTTATCGTCCTCGCCGGCAGTATGTTCTCGGCTGTGTTTTTTGGGATGGGCGGAATGGCGGCCGTGCAATCTGCGATAGACGCGTGGGGATTCTCGGGATGGCAGACGGTAGCGTTAATTCTGTTTCTTACGTTTCTTGCCGGCTTCGTGCTGGACCTAATCTCGATAATCTTAATCATTATCCCCATCGCCATGCCCCTTATTCGAATCTATCAATTTGACCCGGTCTGGTTCTCGGTATTGTTTCTCATCGTTCTGCAAACTTCCTATTTGAGCCCGCCACTGGCTCCTTCCATTTTCTATCTTAAAGCGATTGCGCCACCGCAGATCACCTTGGGGGATATGTACCGGGGTGTAGTTCCCTTTATTGTCGCGCAGCTACTGGTTTTGGTGCTGGTCTTGGCATTTCCTGGGCTGGTGACGTGGTTGCCGAAACGACTGGGGATCCTGTGAGGAAATCAAGATAGTCATCCGAATGGGGTAATGCAGCAATGTGGCAAACACCGTCTTCAGCGTTGTATCGAGGAGGATAACCGTAGTGGAACGCACATTTCTGGACGAAGCCGTTGCTAGGATGCTGGCGCGCATAGACGCGACGCTCAACCAGCCTGGGCAGGGCTTTCCGCATTACGCCGACCCAAAAGGCGGCCAATGGACGCGTAGCCCGGCAGGCGACTGGACCGGGGGGTTCTGGTGTGGGTTACTCTGGCTGGCGGCGTTGCGTACGGGGGACGCGAAGTATCGCGACCAAGCCCACGCCTGGGCATTGCGACTACGTCCACGGGTGACGTCGAAATCGGTATTCAAGGGATTTCTCTTCTGGTATGGCGCCGAGTTGGGCTGCGAACTGTTCGCCGACCCGGATGCGCGTGACTTGTCCATTGAAGGCACGCGCGGCTTAATGGCCATGTACAGTCACGAGGCGAAGCTGATTCCCCTTGGGACAGAAGCCGAAGAGGCGTCGGATGTGGGCGCAAGCGAGGCCAACATCGACGCGTTGCCGGGCACCATCGGCTTGCTGCTCAGTTACGGCGTTGTCCTTGGTTCGGACGAAATGGCCCGGCAGCACTTGCGGCAGCACATTGCCTTGTGTGTACGCGACGACGGCTCGGTGTGCCAGTCCGCGACCTTTGATCCGGCGAACGGGAAACTTGTTCGCCGCTACACCCATAAGGGCATTCACGAAAACAGCACTTGGGCGCGCGCCCAGGCTTGGGGGATGCTCGGTCTGGCCCAGGCCCTTGCGTGGCGTGAGACCGAATTCCGCGATGACGCTGTCCGGGTCGCCGACTGGTGGGTCGAGCACCTGCCGCGCGACCAAGTTGCCTTCTGGGATTTCGACGATCCAGCGATTCCGAATACTAGTCGCGATACCTCCGCGACTGCGATAGCGGCAGCGGCGCTGCTTAAACTGGCTCGGCTCATCCCCGAAAGAAGCGCGCGATACCGCGCCACGGCGCAGGCATCCGTGGAGCAACTCGTTTCCCAGTATCTGACACCGGTTTCTCAGGATGACAAGCGCGAACCGGGCATCCTTACTGAGGGTTGCTTTAACAAGCGAATCAACGTGGGCACCGCCCATGAGCTTATCTGGGGCGATTACTTCCTGTTTGAATCACTACTGGTCCTCGATGGCACGCTTGTCTCGGAGCGGGTCTGATTCCATCACATCATTAGGAGAACTAAATGCCGGAATTCACCAAGCCTCACAAAGGTCCCGTGTCAACGCTGATCGGCACGGAAACCAGCTACACGCGTACCGTGAGCGAGTATGACATCTACGCTTTCGCCGGGATTAGCGGTGATAACCACCCCAATCATGTCGACGAGGAATATGGCAAGCGCATGGGGTTTGGCGGACGAATCGCGCAGGGCGCAATGTTGGTGGGTTATACCGCGGGGGCAGTGAGCAAATATCTGGATACGCTGGGCCGCCCGGCGGTTTCATACGGTTACGATCGCGCACGCTTCATTAAGCCCGTCAGGATCGGCGATACGCTTACGGTGCATTACCGCATCGCTCGCGCCGACGATGATAAAAAACGTCTGTGGGCCGATGTAACTTTGACCAATCAGCGCGGAGAAACGGTATGCGCCTGCACGCACATATGCCACTTCCAGGAATAACGCGCGCCGGGCGCATATTGATGGAGAAACGATGAGCAAGATTTGCACTATATCAGAGGCTGTTTCGGAAATTCAATCGGGCGATGCAGTCGGGAGCGTGGGAGTTATCGGCTGGCTCGCGCCAGATGATCTTTTCAAGGGGCTCGCGCAACGCTTCAAAGATACCGGTTCACCACGCGACCTGACGTTCTACTGTCCAGTCATTATCGGGGACGCGATGGGTATCCGAGGTGTGGACCACGTTGCCGTAGAAGGGCTGATGAAACGTGTAGTGTCGGGTAACTTCATCAATTCATTAAACCCGGCGACAGGCAAGCGCCCGGAGATGATGCGGTTGATCAAAGAGAACCGCGTCGAAGCCTACTGCTGGCCCATCGGCGCAACCATGCATTGGCTGCGTGAAGTGGCGCGGCGGAGTCCCGGCTATTTCACGCGCATAGGCCTCGGTTCGTACATCGATCCACGACAGCAGGGCGGCAAGTACACCGAGCGGGCGCGAGAAGATTTGGTGCGACTGCTCCAATTGGAAGGTCAGGAATACCTTTTCTATCCCACCTGGCCGCTCAACGTGGCCTTCCTGCGTGCTACCAGTTCGGACGAGCACGGGAACTTGAGCTTCGAGGACGAGCCGATTGTGTCCTGCGCACTGGCCATGGCCCTGGCGGTGAAGGCTTGCGGCGGCAAGGTGATCGCTCAGGTGCGAAAGATAGTCCCGCGCCATGCGCGACTGGTTCAGGATGTGCGCGTGCCCGGTGAACTCGTGGACCGGGTGGTTGTGGCGCAGGATGTGATGATGACCACCGATGTTCGGTACGACGACGCTTATCTCGGGGGACAGGCATTCGATGGTGACACGCCGCAGCTGCTGCCGGCCGGTCCTGACAAGGTAATTGCGCGGCGAGCCGCTGCGGAGATTCGCCCCGGTGTAGTTAGCATTTTTGGCTTCGGCGCATCGTCAGACGTTCCGGCGGTGATGATGGAAGATGGCGCCTTTCAGAACAACGGCCTGCAGCGGTATAGCTTTACCACAGAGCACGGGCCATTTGGCGGACTCGTGATGAGCGGCTGGCAGTTCTCGGCGAACAAGTATCCTGAGGCGCTGATTGACGGTCTCTACCAGTTCGATTTTATCGATGGCGGAAACTGTGCGTTCGCGGCCCTGGCTTTCGCGGAGTTTGATCGTACTGGCAACGTGAATGTCAGCCGATTCGGGTCGGCAAATCCTGGTGCGGGCGGGTTTATCGATATCGCTTTCAACGCCCGTGAACTCATATTCACCGGCACCTTCACAACGGCTGGTCTTAAGGCCGCCACGGCGAGCGGCTGTCTTTCGATCCAAAAGGAGGGACAGGTCAGGAAATTTGTGGAGAAAGTGGGCGAGATTACCTATCCACTGGCTCGTAACATCGGCGAACGTGGACAGAAGGCAAAGATCATTACCGAGCGCGCGGTTTTTTCGGTCGAGCCTGGTGGCCTCATTTTATCCGAAGTGGCTCCCGGAATAGATGTGAAAAGCCAGGTTCTCGACCTAATGGAGTTTTCTCCGCTGCGCGTGGAGGAGCCGCTGCCCACTATGGCAGCGGCATTGTTCCGTCCTTGACCGACTGCATACGCCAAGGAGCGGTTCAGGCACTGCTTCGCGTTACTCAAACGCAAACTCAGACATAGGGATTCATATCGCCATGGCAACCATCAATTACCTTACGACAGTTCAATTCGATTTTGGGGCCATAGAGGTCCTTGCAGCAGAACTGCAAAGACTCAAGATACGTAGGCCGTTTCTTGTCACCGACAAAGGCGTGCGCGTGGCGGGACTCCTGCAACGCGTGCTGAACGCCCTGGGCGCCGGGGTCGAGGTGATTATTTATGACGATACTCCAGCCAACCCGACGGAGGACGCGGTTATCGCCGCAACTGCCTTCTACCGCAGCAAGGCTTGTGATGGGATTGTTGCGCTCGGCGGTGGATCCGCCATCGATCTGGCGAAGGCTACGGCGCTGTTGGCAACGCATCCGGAACCATTACAGCAGTATGCGGCGATCGAGGGTGGGATGAGCAAGATCACCAACCAAGTCGCGCCTCTGGTGGCTATTCCGACCACGGCGGGAACCGGTAGCGAGGTCGGGCGAGGTGCCGTCATCGTCATGCGCTCAGGGCGCAAGCTTGGTCTGCTGAGCCCTCATCTCCTGCCCAAGCTGGCGATCTGCGACCCGGAGCTGACTCTAGGCCTGCCGCCGCTGCTGACCGCTGCCACAGGTATGGACGCCATCGCCCACTGCATCGAGACGTTCCTCGCGCCGGCCGTTAATCCGCCGGCCGACGCCATTGCGCTGGACGGGCTCCGCCGTGGCATTCGCAACATTGAGTTGGCCACGCGTAAAGGTGGGGACCGCGAGGCACGTTGGAACATGATGATGGCCTCTACCGAAGGGGCGCTGGCTTTCCAGAAAGGACTTGGAGCGGTGCACGCGCTTTCACACCCACTAGGGGCTGTTCCAGGCGTTTCCTTGCACCACGGTACTTTGAACGCGGTGCTGCTTCCGGCGGTCCTGAGTTTCAACAGCGTTGCCACGGAAGCTAAGCAGGGGCTCTTGGGGGACGCCATGGGAATCCCGCGGTCTGTGGACCCGGCCGAATACATTGCGAGCCTCAACGACCGCCTTGGTCTCCCGGCGGGATTAGGCGCCATGGGGCTTGACCGGGAATTGCTGCCAGGGATCGCACAGGCTGCCATGCAAGACCACTGCCATGCGACCAATCCTCGCATCGCCACGGTCGACGACTACCTCAACATGCTGGACCAATCTTACTAGGCGAGAGGATCACCGATGAGCAAGTCCGGGATTCATCCCATCCGCATCGACGGCACCTAAGCGCGCGCCGACATTCTGGCGCGGTCGGGGGAATCCGCCGGCGTGTTTAATCTATTGATCGGCGCCCCTGCGGTGGGTGAAGCGATCTATCAAGCGGCCAAGGTGGACGCTGCGCCTTGAGGAGTGACCATGAACAGTATATTGCTGGAAATCGACGGCGCCATTGCCACCGTCACCCTGAACCGGCCCCAGGCCTTGAATGCCGTTGACAACGCCATGACCGTGGATCTGTCCGAACTCAGTTCTCGCCTGGAGCAGGACGAGGAAGTCCGTTGCGTGGTCCTCCAGGGTTCGGGCGAACACTTTATGGCGGGTGGCGACATCAAGCTTTTCCACCAGGGTCTTGAAGACCCGGCAGAGCAACGCAAGCTGCAATTCGAGCGCATGCTAAGTGAGTTGCATGCCACGGTGACCCGCCTTCGCCGGATGCCCAAGCCGGTGCTCGCCAGTGTCAAGGGCGCCGTGGCCGGATTTGGCCTCTCCTTGATGTGGGCGTGCGACCTAGCCATCGCTGCCGACAACAGCTACTTCACGATGGCTTACTGCCACATCGGCACTTCGCCCGACGGTGGCGCCACCTATGCCCTGCCTCGGCTTGTTGGCGTGAAGCAAGCGATGGAGATCGCCTTCCTGGGCGAGCGCTTCGACGCCCATCACGCGCTGGAACTGGGGTTGGTGAATTGGGTGGTGCCGGCGGCGGAGTTAGGAAGCGAAACCCGAAAGCTGGCCGAGCGCCTGGCCGGTGGCCCAACCGCAGTCTATGGCCGCACCAAACGGCTCATCAACGAGTCGCTCAATCATAGCCTGCCCGAGCAGTTGCAGGCCGAACAGGACAGTTTCATCACATCTTCCGCCGGCGCGGATTTTGCCGAGGGCTTGCGCGCTTTTGTCGCCAAGCGCAAGCCGAAATTCATCGGAAAGTGAGGGTATTGCTCATGATCCGGACGAAACCCCCGTCGGCTAAAAGCACCAAATGCTTGGTTTCGGCTATTTGGTGGTCCGCGCGAACAAGGCACCTACGCCCTGGCGTTCTATGCCAGCGCGAAAACAGCGTACATCCTCGCATGATCGTGAGAACTTTCCATAACTTTGGCAAAAAACAGTGAAGGAATTCAGAAATGTTGCAACAGATTAACGAAGAGCACGACATGACGCGACAAGCCGTGCGGCGCTTTGCGAAGAATGAAATCGCGCCGCTGGCAGAGCATCTGTGGCGGGAACAGGAATTTCCCTATGCCATATGGAAGCAGGCCGGGGAACTGGGGTTTCTCGGACTGCCTTATCCGGAACGCTACGGCGGCGGCGGCGGAAATTGGCTGGGTTTCACCATCGTCCTCGAGGAGATCGCGCGTGTTGATTGTGCCGTCGCCGCGTCGTTAATGGCCAATTCCACGCCCGCCAGTCTGATCAACAATTATGGTACTGAAGAGCAGAAACAGCGCCACTTGCGCCCGATACTTGAAGGCGCGCAGGTCGGTTGCATTGGCCTGACGGAACCCAACGCGGGCTCCGACGCAGCCAATATCGAGACCCGGGCTGTTTTGCGCGACGGGCGCTGGATCATCAATGGCTCCAAGACATTCATCAGCAATTCGGGAACTGACATCACCGGGCCGGTGGTCATTGCCGCCGTTACCGGAACCCTGCCGGACGGGCGCAAGGAAATCTCCAACTTCATTCTTCCAAACGGTGCGCCGGGATTCACCTACGGTCGCAAATTACAGAAGATAGGCTGGTGCGGTTCCACCACATACGAGCTCTTTTTCGAAGACTGTGACCTGGGCGATGAGCACCTGCTTGGTCAAGTCGGCGCGGGCCTGAAACAGACGCTGTCCAACATCAGCACCGGACGCATCCTCATCGGCGCCCTCGCACTGGGCATCCTGCAAGGCTCGCTGGAGCGCTCCATCGCTTACTTGAAGGAGCGTAAGGCCTTCGGTAAGTTCCTGGCCGAGTTCCAAACCTTGCAATTTAAAGTGGCCGATATGGCTGTTCACGCTCACGGAGCGCGACTCATGCTTTATGACGCTGCCTTGCGGAAAGATGCGGGGCAACGCTTCGATCAGCAGGCGTCGATGGCAAAGGTCTTCGCCACGGAACGGGCAATGGAGGCAGCACATCAGGCGATCCAGATTCACGGTGGCAACGGCATCATGTCAGAGTATCCAGTCTCCCGAGCCTTTGGAGATGCCAAGGTGCTGGAGATTGTTGAGGGTACCTCGGAGATTCAGCGCATCATCATTTCGAGAGAGTTGCTGAAATAGTCGGCGACCAAAAGGAGATCAGAAACTGGGACAGATTTCGCGACGGTTGGACACAATATGTATTTGAAATCAACGCGGCGAGCAAGCGGCTGGTTTTGCGGGTAACCCATCCGATAAACGAGTACTACACTCGCGCGAGATCCGTAGCGTCGCGGAATTTCGAGCTGAGGACTGGGATGTTATCAAATTACTGACGGCGGATTGCCTACTAAACGGCGTGGTGGGAGTGCAATTCGGTTGATATTGGGAAGACGCGTTTCGTAAGGGAACGGTTTGCCGTCATTTGGTCCAATCCTCTAAGAATTGCGTTGTAATTGGTTTATACAGCGACTTCGCCGAGAGCGGATCTGCGAATTCTCAAGTAACTAAATGAGGCAGAGAGTGCGTTAACACGGCATACGCACTAGCCATATATTTACCTGAGATTTGGTGAGCGTATGAATTGACCTGATAGACCAGTAGTGTCCCAACGTTTTTCAGAGGAGAACGCCCTGGATCGGCGATATTGGCGACTCTGAATTGGTCGAGGGATTTGGAAGCAATTGATTTATCGGTGTTGTTTCGAACATGGTCAGACTTAGAATTTGTAGGATTTCATAGAGGCTATGCGACAGCTTGAGCCGTTTCTTCACGATCGCGATCAGCACGTATGTGCAGACCGCAATCCAGATTTGCGTCTTCACGGCGTTCTCGCTGGTGCCGAGAAATGCCTTGATACGCAGGTGCTGCTTGATCCACTTGAAGAACAACTCGACCTGCCAGCGCTGCCGATACAACTGCGCGATCAGATCGGGCTTCAACGCAAAGTTGTTGGTCAAGAACGTGACGCGCTTGCCCGACTCCTCCTCCCGCACCACGATCCGGCGCAATGTGGCCGGATAGTCCTTGCTCGAATAATAGACCGTCAGCACACCGGCCTGGTCGCACAGAACATTGGTGTTGATGCGATCGACCGGGTGCGAGTAGCGCCGCTTGAACTTGGTATTGCTCTTGGCGCGGGTGACGAAGAAAGCCTGCGCTTGATGAATGGCGAACAAACGGCCGAAGTCCAGATACCCGCGATCGAGCAAATAATAGGCGCTCGGCTCGATGATCAGGTCGTCCAGAATGTTGACCTCGTGGGTCTTGCCATCGGTGATGTGGATGAAGCTTGGGATCGCACCGCGCAAATCGAGCAAGGTATGCAGCTTGATGGCGGCCTTGGCCGAACGAAACGGCGCCCACGGATAGACCGACAGGCACAGATCGATGGTGGTGGCATCGAACGCATAGACCGTTGCGTCCAGGTCCACCGCCAACGGTTCGTCGGCATACAACGGCCGGGCAATGCCAATCAGGTGCTGCGCGAAGTCGGCGTACATCTGCCAGGGCCGCACCGCGTTTGCGTTGGACAGCGTATTTCGCGCAATCGTCTTGCAGCGAAAGCCCATGTGGTACAGCCGCGCCGATTGTGCCCGCAAGTTGACTTCGATGTCGCGCAGAGATTCGCGGGCGGTCAACTGGGCAAAAGCCATCGCGAAGAACTGATCGAGGCAGGAGAATTCCTGCACTTTGTGATCGCCGCGATGCGCTGCCACGCAGCGGCGGAATGTGGAGAGCGGCAAATGCGCCATGACCTGCGCAAACACGAGCATGCCTTGATGCATGGGAGCCTTCGGCGGAGATCCGCAAAAGGCTCCAATTCTGCGCCTCGACGTTCAAATCGAGACCAGACAAAATCGCTCGTTTCCGCATTTCAATCATTAACCTATAACCGTCTCTCGTGAAAACGTTGGGACACTACTGCTGATAGACAATATATTAACGATAGAGTCAGAGTATGGCCGGGCAGTATTCGCATTTGCAATTCTTCCGTCGCACGCCCAACGCGTTGCTAGGGCGTTATTTTCGGGAGAAGCACGGTGTCTTGCACGGCATCGCTTTCGACAAACTGAATGAAACGGAGGTGGACGCCGTCTTCGAGGGGTTCATGTCCCTGCCCGACGACAAGCAGGCTCAGATCGAGGCGGAGTGCCAGGACATCGATGCGATGGCCTGCCAGGGCGGTCTGAAGGCACTCGCGGACGAAGCGGATTTTCACCAGGACAAAGCGTTTCCGGCAGCCATTTCCAAGATCGACGGATTCCATGGCTCAGTCATGTGGGCGTTCCTGGAACACCCCAGTTACTGGACTGGCGCGACGCTGTTTCTGCAGGCGGACAATATATCGGAGTCCCTCTGGAAGAAGCGGAACGACCTGCCGCACCTGACGCCCCATGTGGCGAACGAAGACGTGGAACGCCTTGCGGCCGCTATAGGTGAGCATTTTCACATCAAGGAAGGCCGGGGGCGCAACTGCAAGGTAGAAGTTTTCCGCCGGTACGAGAAGGAATATTTCTTCGCGTATCCGGAAGACTTCGCGCAATCGGGCCTGGAGTGGATGCGCAATGCCCTTGCTCCCCGGTCGCGCCATCCCGCGTTCGAGATTATATTTGTATATTCCCAACCCGAGGGTTCACTCGACATCCACGCGCCACGGAACACAGCGGCGGTACCCGAACTGCAGCGGATCTTCGCCGAGACAATTCTCAAGTTCGATGACCTAGACGAGTTCGCGGAGGATAACCGGGTCTATGCCCTGGACCCGCTGGCGGACCGAGATTTTGAATTTGCGTACCCGGCGGACTGCGGCATCGAATCAGTGGCGGTGCGTCGGCTTCGCTTCAGCCTGAGAACGGGCAAGAAACGCCGAGTGACTGTGGAGGCAGACCCGGCAGGCGATTCGAAGGCGGTTTATGACTTGCTGGATAAGATCAGCCTGCCGCCATATCACGTTACCCAGGCGGAGATCAAAGTTACGTTCGCGCCCACGCCCGGCGTGCGCGGACGCACGCGCAGCTTCAAGATCAGTTACCCCAACTGGTGCGCGCTGCGCCACGACGAACGCGACTTGATCATCCGCAAGATGCTTATCGATTCTGGCATCGAGCCGATGGAGCCAAACACTGGCGAGGAAGACGGCGACAAATGACGCTGGAGGATGTGCTGCAAGAGCTAATTGAGCGGCTCGGTCCCGGGGACGAGACCACCGTCGCTTGGGAACAAGTGCAGCATTGGCCAGGCGGCGCGATCGGCGTTTTTCAGAAAGCCGGATGGATCAAGCCCACGGTAGCTGCGTCAAGCGTCGAATGCCCGGCCTGTGAGGAAAGTTGCTTCCTGCCCGTGCATGTGCTTCCGGCGCGAAACGGGCGCGCATCGCGGGCCTATGTCGCCTGTGACCGGCACGACGATGCGGGGCGGGTCACGATTGCCATGTCGCGATTGCGGCAATGGCAAATCACGGAAGCGCAGATCGCGCGCTGGCTATCCGGCGCACTTGGACTGAAGGGCAAACCGGAGCGGGATAAGGCGACTGGGGTATTCACGCTCGGGACGTTGCAAGGCAAGAGCCGACTGGCCTCTCTGCAATTCGACACAGTCGATCCGGTTTGCCTCAAGGCGTCCGGGCATTCGCTCCCATTGAGGCAGGTTGTTAATTGCGACGGCAAGCGGCCTGCCATCGACCGGGGTGCAATCGTGGATCTGGTGGACTTGCCGCCGGCCTCGGAATCCCGAGACCGTGACGAACCTTCCACGCCACGGCGCGAAGCGCGAAAGCAAGGCAGTCCGAGCAAAAGCGCGATTGGCCAAGCGGGACCGCAGGTTGGCTCCCCCGAGTGGCGCCGGCAAACTGCGGCGATTGCCGCAAACGCAAGGCACGACCAACCCGGCGGCAGTCGAGACAAGCAACGACAAATACGCGAGATTTGGGCGGGCGGGAAATATTCCTCGCGCGATCGTTGCGCCGAAGAGGAATGCGCGGCACTCGGAATGTCCTACGCTGCCGCGCGCAAAGCGCTCAAGAACACGCCTGACCCGTGATCCCGGATTAACCTGGCCTCTGCGTAGCACAGGCTAGCCTCTGCTACGCACAGCGTATTCGCGGCGGCGCGTGCCGCGAAGACAATCGCTCCATGTTCAACACACCGACGAGGTGCGACATGGCGCAAATCGAACTTCCGGAAACCGGCTTCATCCGGCTTTCCACCCTCCTGCAAATCATCCCAGTATCCAAGAGCACCTGGTGGGCGGGCGTCAAATCGGGGCGCTATCCACAACCCGTCAGGACCTTGGGCGCGCGTATCACGGCATGGCGCGTTGAGGACATTCGCGCCTTGATCGGGCAGGCCGCGGGCTAGTCGCGGGCAGACGATGAACTCCGATGATCTGGCAACTGGCCCCAATGAGCTGCACGGTACCGACCCTGCGCGAGTAGCAATCGCACCGGAATTCTGCTTTTCGTGGTGCCCGGTCGCCGGCTGCGCGTCGCTTTGCGGGGCTGAGCCCGAGCGCTCCGCTGCCGGAGCGCAGCGGAGCGAGCACCGCCAGCGGGGCGCGATGGCTAGTAACACTACGCCATTCAGTGCCAAGTTGGCACTCCGGCACCCAAATGCACTTACCTGGTGCGAGGATGAATGAGCATGGCAAGAGCCCGATTTTCTGCGATTGGGTCACCATTGTTGAGCGCCATCCGGAAGGGGTCCGTGGGCGATATCCGGAGGGGGTCCTGCCGCTCAAGCTGCGAGGAATCCACGTATGGGCTGACAAGGCAGGTGTTACTCGTCTTGAAAGAATTAGCGCCGCGCATTTGGGCGGCTCACATTCCACAGCTCTACTGCTCGGATGTGACGGTTTCAACGTCTTCCTTTCGGGAAATGTCGGACGATTTGCTCGTAAGGACAACGTGTTTAATCTGGGATGGCGCGCCACCCTTGAGAAATGTCAGCGAATACTGGACCTCAACGGCTTGCCGCGCTTCAGCGTTACTAAGCGGCTACCCGATGATGATCCGGCATCGGGGGAAGTGGTCGGAGGAGCGCGTCTACTCCGTGTGGACATCACCGGAAACTTTTCCACGGGGTCAATCGCGCAAGCAAAGGCACTGGTGAGATGGGCTCGGGGACTGGAAATCTCGCGGCATCGTCCTGGCGCGATCGGGGACTGGTCTGCGTGGTGGGTCAATACGAGCCGGATGATCAAGGTGTACGTGAAGTCGGAAGAATTGAGGGCGCACGGTGCGGCGCGTGATGACCGCGTGGCGGCATGGTGCGAGGAGCGAGGGGTCGTTCGTATGGAGGTTGAATTGAAAAGACGCGAATTGCAAAGACTTGGACTGAATCACCTGGGCGATGTCACCGATGAGAAGCTCGCGGCGGCGTTCGAGGATGAAACGGCGTTCTTGCGCAAGGTGGATCGTTCGGACGAGCCGGACATCTTGGCTGAACTGCCTGCCGGTTCCCGTGTTTATGCGGCGGCGTGGCTGAAGGGGCAGGACCTGCGCCAATTGGTTTCTCGCCGGACGTTCTTCCGGCACGCGAGAGTGCTGAAGGGTTTCGATATCGATATTACGCAGCCGCGCAATATCCACAATTTTCCTGTGAAGGTTCGGGTCGTCGATCTTTGTCCGCTGTCGGCGCCTGATTGGTACGAGTGGGACGAAGCGGCGTAATCCTTTTTTTGGAGATTTGAAATGTCAACCATGCATGTGCGGGGCGTTAAACGGGTTCACGGCGTGAGCCCAAAGGGACCGTATGACTTCGCGGAATTGTTCCTCGAATCCGCGGTGGAGACGGGAAAGTTCGGGGCGGCGACGATCGAGGGCGGTGGCAATGAGCCCGTCTCGATGGAAATCGATCCGGCTGTGGTGAAGCAATTCGAAGGCGTCACTTTTCCGGCTGACCTGGTCATCAAGACGGCATCCAAAGCGGTGCGCGGGGACTGGAAAACGGTCTGCGTCGGTGTGGAGCGCGTTGCCGCGGCGGCTGCGGTCAAAGGCAAAGCGGCGTAGTGCGCCGCTTCCTGTTCCTGTCGGCGCGGCTCGCGTCGGCGGGGACAGGCGAGGGCGTATTTGCTCGGAGGTGGAAATGAGTAAGGTCTATACGGTGGGTTCGGCGTCCTTGGGTCACACGGCGGTCGTGCCTAGTCTCGACTGTTACACGGTGGCCACTGAGTTTGCTACCTGGATGCAGAAGATTACCGGCAATCGCGTCTTTAGCGGAAACGGGTGCACGGAGGATTCGGCCGGCGTGCTCACGGGCTTCAGCCTGGAAGAGTACCGGACAACGGGCGCCTACGTAGGGAGCCTGCCCAGCGGCGCGCTGACGGTGGCGAGCTATACGGGCGTGGAGCCGAATCTACCGGTTGATCCGGTGGCCGTGGCGGCGATATTCGCGGGCGTGTTCGTGCCGATGGTTTCGCTGTACCTGGTGGGTTTTGCAATCCGGAAGGTGCTGTATCTGATCGAGGGGAAAGGGTGATGGGCGTTTATGAGTGGTCTTTGGTCATCGCGGCGGTCTGGGGTATCGGCTGCGCATGGGCGGTGATCCAGGGGCTGCGCCTGTAACGGTGTAGGACCGATGGGCGGGCGGCTTCCCGCCTTAATTGTTGCAACGTCGGGAGACGTAGCGTTTTGTGGAGGTGTGCTATGCGTTTGTATCAAGCTGCTGTTGCTGTTGTGCTGGGGCTGTTCGCCATGTTGGCGTCGGCCCAGTCGGTGTTCGATCCGCTGACTACGGCGGTGTCCTTTACCGATGTGATCACCGCGCTGTTCACGGTGGCCGCGACCATCGTCGCCGTTCTGGTGACGATCCGCGGCATCCGCTGGATCTACGCGATGGTCAAGCGCTAAGCCTGATGGCGAGCTGCGGGAGTCCGGTCAGCAAGACGGGCTCCCGTTTTTTCTGGAAATGTCTGAGATAGATGAAAGGGACTGTGATGTCCATTACGGCGTTGATTGATGCGAACGCGGCGGTGATTGCCGATGGCATTTCGGCTCTATTTACCGTCGCTGGGGTGGTCGTGTCGGTCCAGGTGGCGATGAGAGGCATTCAGTACGTTCTGGAGATCGTTAGGGGGTCGAGGGGTGGTGGCGGGTTCGGGCCGGATGGCGATTTGTCGCGCGAGGAGTTTGACGCGATCTATCCGGTAGACCCAGCGGACCCGGATGACTGGCGCAATTACGACTGGAACGACGACAACGATCCGCAGGGGCATTTTCACACTGTGTCGGAGCGGTCGTATCCGGAAGCGGATTGGACCATGGCGGATCTGAAATTCGCCGCGGATCGGGGCGAAGCTGGGGCGAAGGCGGAATATGACCGGCGAGCGGCAGGGTAAGGGTAGGCGTAGCGGCATGAAAACCTTGCGCGAGTGGTCGGTGTTCGCAGCGTTGGTCTTTCTGTGCTCGTGTGCGCGCGTTGAAGCCGCGACTACTGCGACAGTGTCGGGTTATCGGATCGGGTCTAGTGGTACGGTTTCGTCTACGCCGTTGGGGGCAGTGGTGGTTCAGGTGGCCGCGTTGAATGCGGCGCATGCGGTGGGGTCGAATAGTCCGGCGCACGGTGGTAACTGCTATTCCTTTTATCATGATGGGTACACGGCGTACTCAAATACGGAGGGCTATGCGCTATCGGATTGTCAATATCCGGATGGGGTATATCAGTGGCGAGACTATGTCGTGCCCGTTGGCCACATTAATGCCGTGTCAAGTGTTTGCGCCGGAGCGGGTTTCGTCTATCGGAGCGACATCGGGCTTTGCTCGAACGTCAATGACACGGCGGGCACTGGCGGCGGCTGCAAGGCGGGGCAGGATCAACGGATGCAGGCTCCTGTTACCGCGACAGGAAATGCGCCTTATGAGGTCGAATACGGCGGATGCACCTTTCGTCTCGCGGAAGCGCGCAGTTGCACGGTTGACGGGGTCGATAAGGCGTGCGGGATCTGGACTTCAACGGGTGACACGGCAGCGGGTGGGGCCGGCGCGGTGGCGGGTACAGGCAGCGTAGCGGACGCTGTAACCGGCTCCGGCTGCACAAGTTCGCAGATCGTCAATGTAACGACAGGGGCGACGACATGCCTGGATAGCGCGGAAACGAAAGCCGCGTATGTGACGACCGGCGGCGTGGATGCATCCGGCAATATGGTCCAGGTGACGCAAAAGTGCGTCGGTTCGGCCTGCGTTCAACAGACGACGACAACGCCAAGCGGCGGCGGCTCATCAACAACCGTGTCGGGGCCGGTCCCGGCGGGCGCCGGCGCGGGGATGGCCGCAGCGCCGTCGATCACGTTTCCATCCGACTATGCGAGGGATGCAACGGTATCGTCCCTGGCCGGCAACGTGCAGCAATTGCACACCGATTTAACGTCCACGTCCGCGAGTGCGCCGTCTGATCCGTCCGTGAAGAGCACGGACGATATTTCCGGGCAGCTGCTCGATAGCTCGTTTTCCACTATCAAGGCGTGGTCCATGCCGGGGCGGTCGGTGTCCTGTCCTACGGCGAACTTCACGCTGTGGGGTACTTCGTACACGATCGACGCGCATTGCACCCTGTGGTCCACGGTTGCGAGCCAGGTGCAGGCGGTGGCGCTGGTGTCGTGGGCGCTGTTGGCGATGTTCATCGTCCTGGGGGCTTGATCATGCTGAATCTGCTTTATGTCGTCGGCGCCTGGTTGGTGCGCGAGGTGGTGATCAAGGCAAGCGTATTAGCCGGGCTCTATTGGCTCATGGTGTACCTGATGCCGCTCGCGTGGGGTTACGTGAGCGGGTTCGTCGGCGCGAGCAGCTTGACGGGGCTATTCAACGCGGTGCCGGACGGCGTCTATTGGTTTCTCTACGCGCTGAAATTCGACGTAGGCATACCGCTCGTGATCTCAGCGTATGTGTCCCGGTTCTTGATCCGGCGTCTGCCGGTCGTTGGTTGAGCGATGGCCAATACCGCTTACTGCGGGGTGCCGGGTTCAGGTAAGACCTATGAGGTCGTCACGGAAGTGATCCTTCCGGCGCTGCGTTCCGGGCGTCGCGTGGTGTCCAACATCGCCGGACTCCACTACGACGAAATGCGCGCTTACCTGTTGGAATCGGGCACCGCGGAGGGTGATATCGGCACCTTCGAAGCGGTGACCAAGGAGCAGATCGGCGGGCCGCTCTTCTGGGCGCAGGACGGGCGCGAAACCACGGTCAAGCCCGGCGACCTGGTGATACTGGATGAGTGCTGGCGCTGGATGTCGGCCGGCGCGCAGATCCCGCCTTCGATGTTCGCGTTTTTGCGCGAGCATCGGCATTTCGTCGATGCGAAGGGCGTGTCCTGCGACATTGTGCTGATTACGCAGTCCATAGGCGACCTCGATCGCAAGGTGCGCGTTGTGATCGAAAAGCACTTCGTCATGGAGAAGCTGAAGCGCCTGGGCCTGACGAAACAGTACACGGTGGACGTGTACAACAAATGGAGCTCGACCAAGGCGAATTTCCTGCGGCGGATCGTACGCAAGTACAACAAGGACTTCTTTCCGTTCTATTCGAGTTATGACGGGAAGGGGGGCGATGAACGCGAGGTCGATAAGCGGATCAACGTGCTGCGCCGTCCCATGGTGTTGGTGGTGCTGATCGCCGCGCCGCTGTTGCTCGTGGGCGGGATGTATGGAACCTGGCGCATTTGGGATAAGTACGTTCATCCGAAGAAGGTTGAAGCAGTTGCGGCTGCCGGGCCGGTTGCGGAAGGCGGCGCCGCGAAGCCAGGCGGGCCGGTGGCGCCGGTTGTGCAGGCGGACAAGGCCGCGCTCGCATCGGCCTCGGCGTGGCGCGTGGTCGGGCGTTACGCGGGCGGGGGGCGCGAGATTTTCATGGTGCAGTCAGGCGAGCGGATGCGCTATATCAACGCGCCGCAGGGTTATCGCGTGAGCGGTCTTAACGTGGAGCTTTTCATCGATGGTGAATTCGTATCGTCCTATGGCGGCGGTCCTGCTCGCGGCGTGGGCGGGGCTGTGCTCGGCGCAAAGTAGCGTTTTCGATTTGCAGTTCGACCGCGTGCCGGTCTACGAGCTGGTGCGTGTTGTGTACGCCGATATGCTGCATGAGCCGTTCGTCGTGGATGGCGCGGTGGCGCGGGGCGATCGCGTCAGTTCGGTGGATTTCCGCGGCGCCACGTCCGACCAGGTGCGGTCGGTCTTGGCGCTCGCGCTGGAGCAGCAAGACTTGCGCGTTCGCGTGGTCAATGGCGTGAACGTGATCGAGAGCCGGCGCGGCGAACTGGACAACGGCGAAGTGTTCACGTATCGGCCGAAGTTCCGCACTACGGCGTATTTGGAGAGTGGAATTCGTGCGTTCGTTTCCCGGGGGCGCTTCGGAGGCGTCGTTGCGGGGTTAGGGATGGCGTCTGCGCTCCCTCCCGGTGTTGGCGGGTCTATGGGGCCGCAGTCGCAGCCCGGCGGTGCCACTGCCTCTCCTGCCCAGTCGTCGGGGCCGTCCACGGCCCAGGTAACGAACATGGGCGGGGTCGCCCTGGGCCAGCGCGACGTGGTGACGTTCCAGGGTCCGCCGGCGGAGGTGGAATTGGTGCGCCGGTTGGTCGAAGTGCTGGATGTGAAAGCGGCCGAGGTCTTGGTGAGGGCTTCGGTGTTCGAAGTGCAGACCACGAAGAACGAGTCCAGCGGCGTCGCGATCGCGTACAGCCTGTTGGGCGGCGCACTGTCTGGCGGTGTGGGCTCCGTGGCGTCTCCGGTATTGCGCTTCGCCAAGGGTGGTTTCGATCTGGCCGTAAGCAAGCTCGCTTCCGATTCGCGCTTCAATCTGGTGTCGAGTCCGAGCCTGCGCGTCACCACGGGCGAATCGGCGCGGATGGTCGTCGGCCAGGACGTGCCGGTATTGGGCGGCGTCACCGTCCCCGTGGGTGGCGCTCCTGTGCAGTCGGTGAACTATCAGAGTTCCGGCGTGATGCTCGATATCGCCCCGGTTGCACTGGAGGACTCGGTCAAGGTGACGCTGAAACAGGAGATATCCGACTTCGCGGCCACCAATACCGGCGTGAATGCGTCGCCCACGCTCTTGAAGCGGGCGGTGTCCTCGGTGGTATCGATGCAATCGGGCGAGGTCGTGTTCATCGGTGGCCTGGACGAGACAAACCGTACGGGGTCGAGCTCAGGCGCGGTGTGGCTGCCGGGGTGGATGCGATCGAACGATGCCGGTCAGACTAAAACGGAGTTGGTGGTGATGCTTCAAGTGGACGTGCTGCGGTAGGGTATGCGAGGACCGGCGGTGCGCAGCACGCAGTTGAAAAGCGGCGGCGACTTGGTCGAACATATGGTTAAGTGGGGCAGCATGTTCCGCGCGTTTGTTTGAGCCCTGAATGACTTGCCGGTCCGGCCAAAGCTGGGCACCATTGGCTGATTAAGGGCGAACTGCGCTAGGCGCAAGTAATTCGGCGGAAGTGGCTAGCCGAGCGCACTGTCTCCCAAGTCAATTGGGAATTCAAGGAGATTCGTTCCCACACCTATTTCGGCTTCGAGGTCTTTTAGTTCGGCCTCATAGGACTTGCGTATTGCATCGGGTAGTGCGCTAGCTTTTAGTTCGCCACTGAGCGCGTCGCGTCGAATCCCTTTGTAGTAAATCGTACCTTTGTTTGCAATTTGAGCGCTTAACCTTAGTGCGTCACCGAAACGCCGGCGGACGATCTCAAATCGACAGCGGAGGCCAACCCTTATATCTGGTTGCTTGCGCTGAAAGCTGCCGTCGATGCGCGCGAGAAGTGCTTCTGCGTCTTTCACATTACCATTGCAAATTAGGCAGTACGCGTACTGAGCGAGCTGGTGGAAGGGCGGATTTTCCTGAGATTCCACAGCCTTTGCCGCAGACTCTTCCGCCTCGGGTAGCATTCCTTGATTTAGGAATATCCTGGACGACCTGTACCAAAAGAGCTCAGAGTCCAATAGTTCAAGAGCATTTAGCGCTGCCATCGCGCCGGTATCGTCGTGGACGGCCGCACATATTTGGGCCGTTAAGTCGAGGACGAAACGATTTTCCGGATCCTTGTCGAATGCTCGCTTGATATATTCCTGTGCGGCTGGCATGTTCCCTTGAAGCATGTAGCAGAGCGACATTTCGCGCAGAATCGCCACGTCGTTTCGTCCAGCCCTCATTGCGTTGTCGTAATGCTTTATTGCTCCAACAAGATCATCGTGTTTCCTGGCTAAGAATCCCTCCAAAAACGAGACTGTACGTGGGCCAGAGTGCGCGCGCAAAGCATTGAGATGTTGCGCGGCCTCATCCCAGCGCGACTCCTGAATTAAAGCCCGGACCAAGTAGGCGCGTGCTTCCTCGCTGTCGGGCCGTTCCTCTACCGCCGTAAGACCTACTTTAATCGCCTGCTCATAGCTGCGCTGGTGGTACAGGGTACGGACTAGGCGAATCAAGTCATTTGACAGACCAATGGAAGCAGCCTCGAAGCGCCTTTCCCCACTCAGGCGTCCGGCGCGAAATAGAAGCCGCATTGAGGACAGATCGGCTGGCCGTTCTTCCTTATCGTTGATTACATCATACAGCGCGACTGCAAGTGCTCGATTCTCATCTTGGCTCGGGAAGCCGAATGCTGAGGTGGCGGCGCTGGCAATTGGGGGGGCAATTAGATATCTTGCATTTTCGTCTATTTCCACAAGGGACAAATCGATAAGACGTATAAACATTTCATTTAGGTTCTCCGGGTCCTGTTCTAACCCCGTTGCTTTTGCTATAGCTGTTAGTGGTAGGGGGCTATACAACGCGAGCAGGCGAAGCAGCTTCTTCTCCATGTCGCTGAGCTTGGTGCGGGCGAAGTGACGGAGGAAATAGCTTGTACGAAACTTTACTAATATTTCCTTATCGCGCAGCACGAGGTCCAAGCCATAGTCTTTCGCTTGTCGGATGGCAAAGTACGCAGCTGGAGGATATCCAGCAACGTATTGAGCTAGTTCAGCGAGCTGCCCTTGGTCAAGTTTTACGGAATCCTTTTCGCCTAGTCTCGCCAGGAGACGTTTTGTATCGTCAGGATCAAGGCTCGGCACCTTCAGAGAAGGGACATCTACTGCGTCGGTGTCTCTGGGTTTTCTATGCGTCGTTATAAATAGCGTCAGGTCCGAAAATCCGCGAACACTTGCCAACAGACTTGCAGTAGTTGGCGAAAAGTAACCGTCGCCCGTAAGTAGACCACCTTCATCCGTTATGATTGGCATTTCACCGGTGGCCAAAATCGACCGCAAATTTCCGACTAATCTTGCTTCGGCGTCGCGACTGGAAAGATTTTGGATCGTGTGAACGATTTCGCGAAGTCGCTCCGACGTGTTATATGGTTCGATATGCGCCGCGACGGTGGAGCAAAGGTCATTAATTGAATCGCCATCGCCGATAGCTATCTCAATGGACTTTTTGAGGCCAAACAGATTTGGAACTACCTCGCGGATCAAAGAGCGCCGCCCGATACCGGGAAGGCCAAACAGTACAAATATGCGAGGCGGATTCGAACCGTCCAATGGTGTTGATAACGCCTCCAAATTCTGCCGGTCCCTTGCTCTGCCGACAAAATACGATCCCCTCGTCGCGCGCATCAACTCTGCCAGGTGATGCTGAATATCGCGGGCGATAGGTTTTGGAGCATTCAGCTTTTCTGAAATGAGCGCCCGTGTTATCCATGTGGGAAGCTTGTCACGAGTCACGTTGCTATCGATGATGTAGACGAGAGAACGCAACAAGTGGCGCTCCAATTTTTTGTACCAAGCCTCCTCTAGCTCGAAATTCACCCATATTGATTCGACCGATGGCTTGCTTGCGAAAAACACGAAAAGTTTGGAATCATCCAGGCCCTGCTCAATTGATGTTTTAAACTCGATACCTGTTTGGAATGTTTGAATATCGACAACGCAAAACTGACGGCCCAATTCGTTCGCCACCGCCATGACAAACTCTTTATCCCGAGACGAGTGAGACAGAAATGCTTTCATCATGACCCCTATGTGCGGAGACCTGTTCAGGTGAGCATGGTCACCGCATTCTATAGATTTGGCGTGAAACCGGGGTGCCCGGCGGCGTTTTGCCCCCCGTTGCTGTAACACGGAGGCCTACGGATACATTGCCGAAGATATTACGCCCATTTCATCATCCAGAACAAAAAGACGCTGACGCCATAGGGGCGGCGTATTGCGTGCCATTGCGCGATGCTGGCGCCAACTGCGCGTGGCTGGAAAGCGGGGGTGAATTGGCCGGACACGTGGCCAAGAGGGGGCAGCAGGCCCCCGCGCTTTTTTTGGGACAGGCGCTACAGAAAGGCGGGGAGCGTTGAGGCCCCCCTTTTTCCGCGGTTGCTCCCGTGGGCGGCCAGGCGTTAGACAAGTCCCCTTTCTGCAAAACTCATGGCCGAATCGAGTCCGATGATGAAATGGTCTAGAACCTTGATGTCGACCAAGGCCAAAGCCTGTTTGAGGCTCTGCGTCAAAAGCTGGTCGGCGTGGCTGGGCTCTGCGATGCCCGAGGGGTGGTTATGCGCAAAGATCACCGCTGCCGCATTGAAGGTCAGTCCTTGCTTGACGATTTCGCGCGGGTAGACGCTTGTCTGCGTGAGGGTGCCGCGGAAGGATTCATGGGCGGAGATCACCCGGTTTTGAGCATCGAGCCATACGCACCAAAAAGCCTCGTATTCGAGGGGGGCAAGGTTAAGCCTGAGGTAATCCCTGACGGCTCCGGGGGAAGACATTGCCGCCCCGTGTTGGCGCATCTGCTTACGCAGTATTTCAAGCGCGGCATTGATGGCGGCGTCTGCGTTGCCGTATTGCTGAATCATCTGTTTGGCGGAATAACGTTTCATGTGGGGCTCCTAGGTTTCGAAGGGAGATCCTTCAAAGCCCAAGCCCCCTTCCTCACGGAAGGGCGGGGGGACTGGTGGGGTGGACGGCAGAAGGTTAGGTTTCTTCCGCTTTGTTCTTGTCATCCCCCGTCGCCCTTTCGCAAAGAAACAAGGGCGTCGGGGGATGACAAGGGGGAAGAACCGGATTTAGTTAGACGGGTTTGATTTGAAATCGACAAACCATGACAGAAAGAGGTTGGCTGGCGTGGTTTGTTGAAATTGGCTTAAGGGGTGATAGCCATGGCAACAATTGAGCCGTTCAAGCCCAAAGCAGAAGGCGGATGTGTAAGCGGCCTTAAAGCAACCGCGTGACAGGGAACCTGGCGCGTGCGTTGCCGGTGGTCAGGTTTGTGGGGATAACGATTCACGATAACGGCGTGGGAATTGCGCAAGAACTTGCGGCGGAAACACTAACTTCGATTGGCGCTTCCAAGAAGCGATATCAGCATGAGGCGGGCTTCCGTGGAATTGGCCGTTTGGCCGGAATTGCCTTCTCCGACGCAGTTCATTTCAGGACAAAGGCAAAAGGTGAGACTCGCGAGACAACAGTGACATTCGATGGCAAAGGGCTACGCAAGGATATGTCACCTAGCAATTTGTCGCCATTTAGCCTAAAGGAACTGTTGCGCAAACATGTCAGAGCGACGGTGAGTGGTCGACATTCAAAGGATGCGCATTTTTTTGAGGTCGTGCTGGAAGGATTCACGACCGCTGCGCCCGCCGAGTGCACAGATATCGATGCCATGCGGCGGTTTGTGGGGCAAATCGCTCCGGTTCCCTATCGAAAAGACTTTCCCCTTCGAACATCTATACATGGGGAAGCCAAATCACGTAGACATCCAATTGAAGAAACAAATGTCTACGTCGGTGACGGCGAAGCCCAGACACAGGTGTTCAAACCATATGGACGGAAGTATGCGGTTGGGGCAAACGCGGTTGAGATCACGGAACATCGTATCTTTCGTGGAAAGCACTGGTGGGCATGGGTAGGAATGCCTACGGAGTCTGGGGCTATAAAGAATGAAGAATGTCGCGGCTTGCGCATCCGAGTTAGAAATATTCAGATAGACGAAACTCATATAACGAGCAACATTTTTGCTAATTTGAAGCAGAGAACGAGCTACACGCGTTTTAATGATTGGTACATAGGCGAGATATTTATTGACCCTGCATTCTTGGTGCCCAATGCTCGCCGAGACGCGTTTGAGGATGATGATAACTGGCTGATAATCCGGGAGGAGCTGTCGTCGATGTGCGACGCGCTCGGCAAGCAGGCGTATGCCACCTCGAAGAAGCTTCAACAATCAGTGGAGTCGCTAACTGAGGAGGTGCGCAAGCTTGAGACAGAACACAAGAAGTTGTCAAATGCAGGTAATGCCAATATAGACGAGTTTATTCATCTGTCGAGCTCCACGACAAAAGTCCATAGACTAATTGCAAGAGCGATGAAGACTGAGGAGGCCCAAGCGTTAGCGCAACTTCGTTCGCTTGAAAATAGAGTTACTGATATTAAGACGAAAGCGGTGAAGCAGATTGGGGCGGTCTCAAAGTACGACGTGGAGGAGATTCAGCAGGAAGCCAAAGACGAGCTATTAGATGAAGTAATCGCCGTCCTTAAGGAGGAATTAGACCCGAAAACGTTTTCGAAAGTCGCACGCATCTTGAATGAGCATTTTGGGCGGGATGAAAACTAGTCGTTTATCCTTGTGGATACGATTCTAAAGAACGCTGTGCAATCTATCCAAATTGGAGTCGAAGACTATATGTCTAGAGACCCGAGGCGGCTGCTCTCAGCGACTAGAAATCTCACGGCCGGCGTTCTATTGCTGTTCAAGGAGAAGCTTCGGGAAATGTCTCCCGCGGATTCAGACGAAGTGCTGATCAAACAAAGAATTGAACCATGCATTGGCAAGGATGGGGTGCTGTCATTTCGGGGCAAGGGAAGGAAGACGGTCGATGCGCAACAAATCCGCGAACGATTTTCCGCGTTAAGGATAGAAGTGGCGTGGAAGCGGTTCGACGACATTATTTCCATTAGAAATGAAATCGAGCACCACTCCACAAGCGAAAGCGCCCCTCGCCTGATGGAGCTTATTGCGGATTCATTCTTGATCATCCGGGACTTTACTAGTGCACAATTGGGGCGTAAGCCGGTTCAGCTTCTGGGTAACGATACATGGCGTGTTCTAACAAACGTGGCATTGTCGCGTGACAAGAACTTGACAGATTGCCGGCGCGAAATTGCAAAGATCGGTTGGCCGAGCAAGGCCTTACTTAAGATCTCCACCTACCTTCGATGCTCTAATTGTGAATCGGATTTGATAAATCCGGCGACGCCAATGCAGTCATTCCCGAACTTACAGTTTCATTGCACTGCTTGTAATACGAAAAGTTTGTACGATTCAATGGCGGAAGATGCAGTGGATCGCTGTTATGAGCAAGAAATTGAAGAGGCTATGTGGGCGGGTGAGAGGTCCCCTGTGTATTTATGTTATCGATGCAGGAAGGTGACCTATTTGGAAGCTGAAGATTTGTGTGCGACGTGCGGCGCCACGCGGATATATAAGAACTGCGTCGTTTGCGGTGACTCGCTTGATAGTCTGGACCAGGACATGAATGGATTGTGTAGCATTCATCATGCGCAGCTGCAAGGGAAGCTAGATATTGGTGATGGCTGATCCAATCAATTATATGAAGGAGACGGTGGCGTTCATATAGCACACTACGGCGTGTTGACAACCGACTGTAAAGCATCGTCATGGTGGGGGCATGTTAGGGGGCATCTAGAGTTTTCGAACTCGCAGGATCAAGCATACATGCGGTGCTCCAGGTATTGTTCGATCCTCCTCCACTCCACAACTTCCTCTAAAGTCAGAAGCGCCCTCGCTTTTATTCGTACCGTCCGCCACGCGGGCGTGTGCTCAAGGCGTTTTACTTGTGCGCAGATAACATATTTGTTATTATTCAGCCGTGGACTACACGATCACTTACTACAGTGAGACCGTGCAGGCGGACATCATGAACCTGCCCGACACGCTCGCCGCCCGGTACATCGTGTTGACCCGCCGCATCGCTGCGCTTGGACCGAACCTTGGCGAGCCTCACACCAAAGCCTTCGGTGAAGGCCTGTTCGAGCTCAGGTTGAAGGGTGCCGAAGGAATCGCGCGCGTGTTTTTCTGCACCCTTGTTGGCAGGCGGGTCGTCATGTTGCACAGCTTTATCAAGAAGACCGACAAGACGCCGCCGCGTGAACGCTGGATCGCTGAGGCCCGAATGAAGGAAGTCAAACATGAAAACCCATGATCAAATCGTAAAAAAGCTGATGCGCCGCCCCGGAGTGCGCGCTGAAGTGGGGCGACTGGAACGCGAGGAATTTGCCTTGCTCGACGCGCTGCTCAAGGCGCGTCAAGAGGCGGGCCTTACCCAGGCGCAAGTCGCCAAGCGCATGGGAACCCAGGCTCCCGCGGTCGCGCGCATGGAGCGTGCGCTCGCAACCGGAAAGCACTCGCCCTCGGTCGCAACGCTGCGCAAATACGTCAAGGCATGCGGCAAGCGCCTGGTTCTGGAAGTCGCGTAGACAACGAGCCGCGCCCCTCACCCTGTCCCTCTCCCCGCGAAGCGGGGCGAGGAGACCGGCACGTTCTGAGGCGGATAAATTACGAACATTGTTTTTCGTAGAATCAGGCGTGGCCTAATGTATCGGCCTACGTGATAGGCAAAAATGGCTAGTTCGCTCTCGGCGCACCGGGGCCCCGCTTCTCTTCTGCACATGGCGCACGAGCGCGCAGGCCGGCATCAGACGATGTCAGCAAGCATTCGCTAAAGTGTCGGCAGATCGCCGCCCCGGCGCGCCGCCCCGGGTGCGTAGACCTCTGGGTTGATCACGTTGAGCGGCTGCTGGCCGGTGAGGGCGCGCACGAGTTCCTCGCCGCACCGGCGCGGTATCCGGGCTACGGCGGAGGTCGAGTAGTAGGCCGCATGCGGCGTAGCGATGACGTTGTCCATGCGCAGCAGCGGGCTGTCGCCTGGGACGGGCTCGCGCTCCCACACGTCGAGCGCAGCGCCCGCCAGCTGCTTCGCTGTCAGCGCCCGCGCCAGCGCCTGTTCGTCCACCACCGGGCCGCGCGCGGTGTTGATGAGCATGGCCGTCGGTTTCATGCGGCGCAGGAAGGCTTCGTTGATGAGATGGTGCGTCTCGGCATTGAGCGGCGTGTGCACGGATACGTAGTCGGCGCGCTCGGCCAGCGCCTCGAGTGATACGCGCTCGACGCCGAGCGCCTTGAAGTGCGCGTCCTCGACGTAGGGATCGTGGGCAATGATTTTTGCCTCGAAGGCGGCCGCGCGCCGGGCAAAGGCGCTGCCGATGTTGCCCAGGCCGACGATGCCCACCGTCTCCCCGTACACCGAGCCCGTCCACGCGCCGGGGATCCCCGGGCTCCAGCTGCCCGCGTGCACGTCGCGGTCTTGCGCGATGAGCTTGCGGTTCCAGGCGAGGAGCAGCCCCATGGTGTGGTTGGCGACCTCGCGCACCCAGAGGTCCGGGATGTTCACCGCGACGACGCCCAACTCGGTGGCGGCGGGGATGTCGATGACGTCGTAGCCTACGCCCGTGCGCAGCACGACCTTGAGGTTCTCGAGCGCGGACATGACTTTGCGGCCGACCGGCGAGGACGCGACCACCAGCGCGACCGCATCGCGCGTGCGCGCAATCACCTCGTCCTCCGTGGTGAGGAATGGCAGGACGGTCACGCGCAGCGGAAGCTGCGCCAGCACGGTGTGCAGATCTGCGTAGTCGCGCAGAATGCGCCCTTGAATCACATACACCTGCTGGATGTTGTCTGCCATCGGGGCTCCGGTCATGTTCCAGCGCCTGGGCACTGTTTGAAAGGAGGGAAGGATAGTCGCGGACGCCGGCCGCCACGGCCCGGCAGCCTGCATGCCTGTCCGCCGTCCCGCTCGGGCGCCATTGTAGCAAGCGCTTCCGAGGTCTCCAAGAAAGGGAGCGCCCCTCACCCTGTCCCTCTCCCCGCGGAGCGGGGCGAGGGGACCTGCTCGCTTTGAGGCGGATGAATAACAAACATTGTTTTTCGTAGAATCAGGCACCACCGGATGTTGCGGCAGCGGCGTAGTCAAAAATGGCAAGTCGGCTGTCGACGATCCGGGGCCCTGCTTCTCGTCTGCGCATGGCGTATGAACGCGCAGGCCGGCTCATGCAGTCTTCGAGTCGGCTATCATGCGCGCATCCCAAGCCGATGCGGCGGGCTTGAACAATTGAGCTGCTCCCGCCAGCCATACCACTCTAAAAAGTAGAGAGGTCCGTCAAATCATGGAGAATGACGAACATGAAGAAAGGCAATTGACTTGACCGAAGTACGGATCATCGGTTTTCGCAAACGGGCAGCGTCGCGTGTGCAATTCCGCAAACGCGGGTGTAAGGAAGAAAAATGAAGAAGACGAGAGGCGCGGACCTGCTGGTGCAGACGCTGGCGGCGGCGGGCGTGACGAAGATATTTTCGCTGTCGGGCAACCAGATCATGCCTTTGTACGACGCATGCATCGACGCCGGGATCGAGATCATTCATACGCGGCACGAAGCGGCCGCGGTGTTCATGGCGATCGCCTGGGCGCAGCTGACCGGGCAATTGGGGGTTTGCATGGTCACCGCCGCGCCGGGCGCTGCGAATGCGCTCGGGCCGTTATTCTCTGCGCGCCGCGCCGAATGTCCGGTGCTGTTTCTGACGGGCGACTCCGCGATCGCACAGGACGGGAAGGGCGCGTTTCAGGAACTCGATCAGGTGCCGATGACCGCACCCTTGACCAAGCTGTCGTTTCGGGCGCGCTCTGCCAAGCGCATGGGGCACGACATTGCCAGGGCGATTCGCACTGCCCTGTCCGGAAGGCCGGGGCCGGTGCATGTGGCGCTGCCCTTCGACGTGGTGCAGGCGGACGCCGGCGGCGCTGAGCTGCCGGAGCAGTCTGCGCTGCGCGCCGAGCCGGCTGCGCTCAGGCCCGTCGATGTAACGCGCATTGCGCGCATCCTGGCGGCTGCCAAGCAACCGCTGATCGTTTGCGGCCCCCTGATGAGCGCCACCCGCCAGGGGGGCGCGCTAGCGGCATTGGCCGATGCGATGGATGCGCCCGTAGTCGCGATGGAAAGCCCCCGCGGACTCAAGGATCCTTCGCTGGGCGAATTTTCCCGGGTGCTCGCGAAAGCCGATGTGGTGCTCAGCCTGGGCAAGCCGATCGACTATACGCTGGGCTTTGGCAGCACCGCCGTATGCGACGAAAAGTGCAAATGGATCGTGGTCGATGCGGAAACGGGGGAGCGCAGGCGCGCCCGTCTGAACCTCGGCAAGCGCCTGCGCTTCGCCTTTGCCGCCGACCCCGTTACGGCGGCAGCTGCGCTTTGCGAGGCGGGCACCGGTGGCGTCGAACGCAGCGGCTGGCGGGACGAAGTGAACAAACTGCTCGCCGCGCGGAGCCTTCCGCCCGCAAGCGGGGCCTGCGCCGGCAAGATCACACCCGCGCAATTGAGCGCCGCGATTCAGCGTCAGCTGGCGGCGGCGTCGGAATCCGTACTCATCATCGACGGCGGTGAGTTCGGCCAATGGGCGCAGGCCGGCACCAGCGGCACTTATCGGCTGATCAACGGGACCTCGGGCGCGATCGGCGGATCGCTATGCTTCGGCGTGGCGGCAAGGAAGGCGAAGCCCGATGCGATGATCGTTGCCGTGATGGGGGACGGGACCGTGGGTTTTCACTTTGCCGAGTTTGAGACGGCGGTGCGTGAAAAGACCCCATTCGTCGTCGTCATCGGCAACGACGCATGCTGGAATGCCGAGCATCAAATCCAGCTGCGCGATTACGGGCCCGAGCGGCTGATCGGCTGCACGCTCAGCGGCGCGCGCTACGATCTCGCCGTCGAGGGTCTGGGTGGGCACGGGGAGTATGTCGCCGCCCCGGCCGACCTGGACGCCGCACTGGGCCGTGCGGTGCGCAGCGGCAAAGTGGCCTGCGTGAACGTAGCGATCGAAGGATGGCCCGCACCCAGCGGTGCGGCGCACTGAGCAGGACGCGGCGGCACTGAAGTTTAATGTGCTGCGCGCACCTGCCATATGCACGGCTCAGACGATCTTGCGCAGCGTCTTGAGCATTTGCCAGGACGCCTGACCCGGCAATCTGCATTCCCAAAAGGTCCAGCCGTTGACTGGATTCCTGGTAATAGACATTGCCGCCGCGGAAGGCGTATCGAAGCGCTCGCCTTTCAGGACGAGTGCCGCGCCCTCGACGCGCCCGAGGTAGGTTTGCCCCTTGTAGTTCGCCCGGAATTCTGTTCCGACAGGGAATCGAACGCCTTTGGTGACCCAATCGCCCGGTGTCGCAGCGTTGGCGGCGGGGCGGGACTTGTCGCTGCGGGTAAGGCCGAGCAATTCGCGCAGAACGTCGTTTTCCGTGATTTCCTCGGCAGCGCGACGCATGGTCAGGGCCTTATACACGTCAAAGTCCACTTCAATGGTTCTCATGGATGCCACTCCCGCAAGTTGAACGCGCTTGTGTTCCTGGAAAGTATAATAGTACTATAGTGTTATTAATAGTGTCAAGCGCACCCTGTAGAGCTTCGCGCTTTTCAGATTTGTAAGACGCGGAGCGCGCTGTATTTCAAGGGCTTGAAAATTACCTGGTATTACTATAATGTTCAACATATATAACTTATTGGAGGTCTCCGGTGAGACTGCAGGAGCTAGGCTACGAGATTCGGCAGACGCGGCTCGAACGCGGACTGACGCAGGCTCAACTTGCAAAAGCGGCCGGGCTGTCCCGAACTACGCTCAACCAGTTGGAGAACGGCTTGTTCCCGGATCTGGGCGTCAGGAAGGTTCTTGCGATTCTCGAAGCGCTGCGGCTCGATCTTGCCGTTCAGCCGGTCCGCGAAATCCGCCGTCCGGATTTCATCCGCATGGCGTGCACCACGGCCAATGTAAGCTATAAGAACGCGCTTACCGAGGACGAACTCATCCACGCGCTGCTCACGGGAAAGCCGCCTGTCGGCAAACGGCCGCATCTGCGTGCGCTATTGGACGAGGCCGCACCCGAGTTGCTGCAAGGCTTGGTTGGCGAAGCAGCCAAATGGACCAAACCCGGAAGGGTCGAGAAGAACCTGGGGAAGATCGCCCATGACGTCCGCGCCACTGACTGAAAATGCCACGGCCATCGAGATCCTGTTCGAGCGCGAGGTTCAGGTCGAGACGTCTGTGAAGTCATCGCGAAGAAGGTTTGGCACAGAGGGGATCGTTTTACAGCGCGAGACATCTTCGATCTGGCCATGGTGGTGGAGAAGGAGCCGGAGGCACTGTGGCAGATCCAGCCCATCCTGCAAGACCGCCGGGACGTCATACTTGCAAACATCGCCTCGCAGGAAGTCGCACTGAGAGAAACTTTCGCGGCGCTTGAAGTTCTTGATTACCGCCGAAGTTTCGACGAATGCATTGAATTGACCAGGACAGCACTGGCATAGTGCGAGGGTGTCAGCCGAATTTCCGCGCAATTGGCACCTGCATGAAAGCTGCCCGTCCGCCGTCCGGCCTTTTTATTGTCCCGCTTATTGTCACGACCCACCCAAAGGAGAAACCGATGTCCGATACGGAACTGGCCAAGGGCCGCGCGATGCGGCGCACGCTGATGGGCGACGCCTACGTCGACAAGATGGCGGCGACGGCCTACAAAGACCCGATGATGCAGAAGTTCATCGACCTCGCGAGCGAGACGGTGTTCGGTACGCTCTGGACCCGGCCGGGGCTGGACCTGAAAACGCGCACGATGATTACGGTGATCTCCGATGCGTCCACCGGCCGCGAGCCCGAACTGGCGATCCATCTGCGCATGGCGCGGCGCCAGGGCTGGACCGAAGACGAGTTGACGGAGGCGCTGCTGCACCTGTTCGGCTATGTGGGCGCGCCGCTGGTGCGCGATGCGATGCTGGTCGCGGTGAATGTGTTCGCCGAGTTGCGAGCGGAAGACGCGAAAGCCTGAGCGCGGTTCGACACGGGAAACCAGTGGGATGAGCAAGAAGGGATGAGCAAGAAAAAGCACGACGATTCGGCACAAACGCCGCCGGCGTTTGCCGAGGATGTGGCGCGCCTGCCCTGGCTCGGCCTGTTGCTGGAGGTGTATCGCACCACGGATGAGGGCGTCGCGCAGGGTGTGCGCGAGGGCGAGCGCAAGGGACGGACCCTCGCCTGCGCGCGCGGCTGCGCCGCGTGCTGCCGCAGCCATACCGACATTCCGGTCTATCCCCTGGAGCTCGCGGGCATCGCCTGGTACGTCGCCGAACAGCTGCACGGCGCGCTGCGCGAAACGCTGCGGCTGCAACTGGCGCAGCATCGTGCGACGCCTTCGTGTCCGTTCCTGGTGGACGAGGCCTGCGCGATCCATCCGCTGCGCCCCATGGCCTGCCGGCATTTCAATGTGTTCGATCGCGCCTGCGCGGAGGGTGAAGACGCGTTTCATACGCGACCGGCGGATGTGTTGAAGCCGGTGGCGTTCCACAAGGACAAGGCGCTGGCGATGATGCTGCGCCATCATGAGGTGCCGACCGATGCCGAGCGCAAGGCGCGCGTGGCCGATGGCAGCGTGCACACGCTGGCGCAGAGTTTGCGCGATTTGCGCTGGGAGAGCCTCGCGCAGCGCATGGCGCGATAGGCGCCGGTCCTGCCTGACCGGCTATCCGCCCCGCAGGGGGCCTTGCCCAAGACTGAAACCCGGGGCTCTGTTAATGTAGCGACTCGTTGGTAACCAGGACTTTGGAGCGCCAAAACTCCAATCAGACCGGCGCATGCGCTTCAACCCCTTCAGCCGCAACGCATTGCTGATCTTCGCCATCACGGGCCTGCTGATCTTGGCGATGTGGATAGCGATTGCCTCAGCATTGAGCCGGTCCGAGCGCGTCGCATTGGAGAGGGCCGAAATTCAGGGACGCAATATCGCCAGCAGCATCGCCGACCATATGGCTGCTTCGGTGCGTGCCATCGATCTTGTGTCGATGCACATGCGCGACGACTGGGTTGCGGCTGTTGTACCTTTCGCCGACCAGGTGGCGGCGCATCAGGCAAGTCTCGGGCCTGAAGGCGCCGTCCAGATCATCGTGACTGATGCCAACGGCCACATTGCTTACAGTAGCCTGCCCGGTTTTGCGGGTATCGACGTCTCGGACAAGCCTTACTTCAGAGGCCACGACGGGCGCGACCGACAGGAGTTGCAGATAGGCGCACCCTCGATCGAGTTGTCGCTGAACGAATTGACGATCCCCTTCTCGCGCGCCATCGTGGATCGCCAGGCGCGTTTTGCCGGTGTAATGGTGCTGATGATTCCCCCTCCGATCCTGGAGCGGGTCTACAAGGGCGTCAACCTTGGCGATGGCGCCACCATTTCCCTGGTGCGTGCGGACGGCAAGATACTGGCGCGTTCGCACGACCTTTCCAGAATGTCCGATGTTTCCCTGACAAACATTCCCGGGCTGGGCGCCGGTGCAGCGCCTGCCGGCGGCCATCGCAGCAGGGCCAGGACCGACGGTGTAGAGCGCATGTACCGCTATCAACAGATCACGGGCTACCCCTTGACCATTTACGTCGGGCAGGCCCTGGATACGGTATTGGCCCCGTACCGCGCGCAGCGCGCCAACTATCTGAGCGTCGGCGCCGTAGCCACGTTGTCGCTGCTGGCTATGTCGCTGTTGTTTGCGCTCAGGGTCCACGACAAAGAGGAGACGCTTCGAAACCGCAAGCAGCTCGAAGCCGATTTGCGCGAGCGGATCGCGCATCTGCAGCTTGTGTACGACACATCCAGCGCCGCGATCTTCGACGTCGACCGCAATGGTGTGATTACCCATGCCAACCGGCGCATGGCGGAAATGTTCGGGTGTGCGCCGGAGCAGCTGATCGGCAGCGCGTATGTCGACTGCGTGCATCCGGACCAGCGTGAACTCGGAATGAACGGGATGTTTGCGCTGATCGAAGGCAGGACGGACGTGCTCGACCGGGAGCGCCTCTACCGGCGCAGGGATGGCGGAGATTTCTGGGGGCGCATTACCGGGCGGCGGATGCTCGGCGCGGATGGCAAAACCGTCGGTCTGGTCGGTGTGATCGTGGACATATCCGACACGAAGCTCGCCGAGAATGCGCTGCAGCGCAACGAGGCGCATCTGCGCGAACTGTTCGACGCGTTTCCGATCGCGGTCGCGCACATCGACAAGGCGCAGCGCATGACTTTTGCGAATCGTTTCTACCGGGAAAGCTACGGCGAAATCTACCAGGGGCTCACGGTGCGCGAATTCGTCGGTGAGAAAGTGTATGCCGTTCTGGCACCCATCATCAAGCGGGCGCTGGCCGGCGAGGTGGTCGTCTACGAACACTCCTTCACCGGCGAGGACGGAAAGGTCTCCACCCGGGCGCTGCGTTATATCCCGGATCGCGACGCAGCGGGCGTAGTCACCGGGTTTTTCGCATTGCGCGAAGACATCACCGCGCGCCGGCGGGCGGAGGAGCAGTTGCGCCACCTCAACGAAGATCTGGAGCGGCGCGTGCACGAGCGCACCACCGAACTGAGCGCGGCCAACGCCGCGCTGCAGGCGGAGGTGAGCGAGCGCCGGCATGCGGAACAGTCAGCGCTGGACCTTGCCGGGCGGCTGCAGCACATGGCGCGCCGCCTGGGTCACGCGCAAGAGGCCGAACGGCGGCGGCTGGCGGCGGAACTCCATGACGGGGTGGGCTCCAATCTCGCTGCGATCGGCCTCAATCTCGCCCTGCTGCAAAAACAGTTGCCGCAGGGCAACATCGCAAACATGCAGCGGCAGCTGGCCGAACTCATCGAATTGATCGATGTGGCCAAGGCGAGCGCCAAGGAGATCAGCGTCGATCTGCGTCCCCTGCTGCTGGAGAACCGGGATCTTCTTCCCGCACTCGAGGAATACGCGCGCAAGTTTGAAACCGGCACCGGCATCACGGTGCGGGTGAGCGGCGGGCATTCCGGCGGACGCCTGCCCGCGGAAAAAAAGATCGCCCTGTTTCGCATTGCGCAGGAAGCGCTCACCAATTGCGCCAAGCACGCGCAGGCAAAGGCTGTCGCGATCGAGTTCAACAGCGACGCAGATTCCCTGCGCTTGAGTGTCGCCGATGACGGGGTCGGCATGAACTTTGCGGATATCGGCGCAGCCAAATCCGGTCTGGGCCTGCTGTCGATGCAGGAGCGGGCCGAATCCATCGGCGGAAGGTGGGAGATCGAATCGGCACCCGGAAAAGGAACGCGGGTGTACGTGAGCGTCGGCGCGGGTTAGCGTCCCGAATCGCTAGTTCGGGATTTCTTCTTGTTGCGCGTCGGACTGCGCGCGCCAGTCGCCGACGGACAGGCCCCTGCGGCTTGCTTCGATCACGGCCTGCGCTCGGCTCGTGACGTTCAGCGCGCGAAACACGGCGATCGCATGGTTCTTGATCGTGCCCTCCGCCAGCCCGAGTTCGCGGCAGATCTGTTTGTTCGACATGCCGCGCAGCAGGCAGCCCAGTACCTGGGTTTGTCTATGCGAAAGCCCCAGATCGACCGGTTCCCGCGGCGCAGCCGGGGCGGCCTGTTCTTTCGCCGTCGCTTGCGCAGATTCCGCATGCGCAACCGTGATCGGCAGGGTGATGTGTCCGCCGAGTGCGTGTTCGAGATATTTCGCGAGCAAATCCGTGGGCGAGGATTTGCAGATATAGCCGGTGGCGCCGCGTTCCAGCGCATCCACCACCGCGGTGCGCGTTTCGTCCGACGACAATACCACCACCGGCAGGGTCGGCGTCCTGAGCTTGATTTCGGTGAGCAGGTCGAAGCCGCTCATGCCGGGCATGTGCAGGTCCAGCAATACCAGGTCGATGTCCGGGTGCTGTTCGAGCAGCGCCAGTGCCTCGGCGCCGTTGCCTGCTTCGACGACTTCGATATCGCTGATCAGTTCCCGTGCGATATAGGTTACTGCCTTGCGGATCGGCGGATGGTCATCGCAGATGAGCAGCTTGCCGCAGGCCATGGCGCTTGCTAGGTCAGGTTGGCCACCGCGAACGCCACCAGCGCGCAGGCGCCGGCCGTAAATAGAACCAGATCGCGCAGGTTCTTCTTGTCGGTGGGGCTGACCCCGCCTTTCTTCTTGCGCATCAGGCTCCATTCGTAAATGATGAACAGCAGCCCGAGGCCGGCCGTGATCAGCACCGATTTCATTAGCAGACTCATGCATTTCCCCCTTTCCGTGACATCTGGTCAGATTTTCATCGGTAAGATTACCATTTGCAGGCCCTGAAGGTGCAGGCGGCGTTGGATCGCCAGGGCCGCCTCGTTGTGCAGCAGCCGGATGAGCCAGTTTTCGCGCTGGAAAACCAGCTTGCTGGCGAAGAAAATGCAGTTCGGAAACGCTTTATGCACCTGCTCGGCGAGTTTCACGTCCTCGTCGATGGGGTCGGTGCCGAACGCCAGATGTGATTCGGCCGCCCAGCCCTTGCTGTTGCAGAAGTTGACGAAATAATTGAGCGCGACCTCGGCCTCCATTTGCAACAATTTCACGTCTTCACTGCCGCCATAGCTGTGCGAGTCGACCGTGCGCGCGCTGATGAAAATGAAATTGCGGAAATGGTCCGGAAACATGCGCTGCACCCAGAGCAGGGTGTGCAGCCCGCCGCCGCGGCTCGACCCCACCATGAACACCGCGGTCGGCAGCGACGGATCGGGCTTGGGCGCGCCGGTGATGCTGCCAAAGGGCTGATTCGCGAATATTTCGTCGACCTTGCGGATCTGCGCCGTGGTCCAGTTGTAGTGATTGCGGATTGTCAGGCAGATGCCGATGATGGCCGTGATGATCAGCACCGTGAGCCATCCGCCGTCGGTGAATTTTTCCACCAGCAGCATCGTCAGGATGACCGTGCACACGATGAAGCCCGCCGCGGACAGGGCCAGGCGGCCTATCCATTTGCCCTGCTCGGCGCGGCTGCGCCACCAGTAGATGCACAGGCCGAACAGGGAAATGGCGAAGGTCAGGAACACGCTGATGCTGTACAGGATGACCAGCAGGGACACGCTGCCGCCGGTCCAGACGAGGATGCCGAGCGCGGCCAGGCCCATCACCAGGATGCCGTTCTGGGTAACCAGCCGCGTCGACAGATGGCGGAATTTGTGCGGCACCCAGGAGTCGGCGGCCATGTTGGAGAGCACCGCCGGCCCGCCGAGAAACCCCGTATTCGCGGCGACGAACAAGAGCCCGCCCTCCAGCGCCAGGACCGTCCACAGCGCTGCGTCGCTGATCCAGGGCTCCCAGCCCAGGCTCTTGATGATGGAGCCGAAGGCGACGGCATTCAGCGTGCGGCCTTCGACCGGCTGCGCGTCCCACAGCAGGTACAGCAGAATGATGCCGCCCGCGGTGAAGGCCAGGGACAGCGCCATGTAGAACATGGTGATCTTGCCGGTCCTGACGCGCGGTTCGGCCAGCACGTTGACATTGTTCGAGACGGCCTCCAGCCCGGTGTAGGTTCCGCCCCCTTGCGAGTAGGCGAGCAGCATCAGCGCGGCGACATGCGCCCAGCCCATCTGCCCGGAGAGCGATCGGGTTTCCGCAAGCGTCGCCGGAATCAGCTGCGGCAGGTACTGCGCATGCGCGCCGATGCCGTAGACGATCAGGAAGGCGTGCGTGATGACGAAGCCGAGAAAAATCGGCAGCAGCACCTTGATCACCTCTTTCATGCCGCGCAGATTGAGCACGATCAACAGGACGATCAGGCCGATTTCCGCCGCGAGTTTGTGCGCGTGGAAGGCGAGCGGCAGCAGGCTGAACAGCGCGTCCACGCCGCTGGCGACGGAAATGGCGATGGTGAGCACGTAGTCGAGCACCAGTGCGGCGCCGGAAGTCAGCCCGGCGTAGGGGCCGATGAGTTTGGTCGCGACGCGATAGCCGCCGCCCCCGGTCGGGAACAGCTCGATCACCTGGTTGTAGGCGATCGCGATGATAAACACCGTGGCTGCGGTGGCCAGCGCCAGGTACAGGCCCAGGCCGGTGTGATCGCCCAGCGCGCGGAAGGCCTGTTCCGGTCCGTAGCAGGAGGACGAAATGCCGTCCGCGCCCAGTCCCACCCAGGCGAAAAACGCCACCAGCGCGAGGTTGTGGCGCGTCTCCTTGTTCAGCGGGTCCAGCGGCGCGCCGATGAGCCAGGTGCGCAATTGCGATTGAAAGGACATGGGCGCCGGATCAGGACGACTGGTCGGGTGTCAGCTTGCTCTGGATGCGGCGGGCGAAAACGCCCATTTCCTTCGCCGCCTGTTTGTCGCCTTTTTCCTCGGCGACGGCGATGCCCTGGAGGTAGGCGTCCAGCGCGGCCTGCGGCTGCCCGGTTTCGGTGAGCGCCTTGCCGAGCAGTTTCCAGGCCGCGGAGTAGGCGGGATCGCGCGCCACGGCCTCGGCGAGATGCTGCTGCGCGATGTGCGCGTCGCCGTTCTTCAGGTATTCGTTGCCCAGCGAGTATCGCAGCAAGGCGCCGTCGCGCGGTGTGCCTATGAGCTTTTCGAGGTTGGCGATGACGGCTGAGGTCATTGTAAGATTCGGACATCGCGGGAGACAATCCGCGACCGGGCTGCAATTATAGGCTCGATTTCGACGAGCAACTTTCAGGGAATCTTAGACACCATGGCCAAAGCCGCGATATCCACTCCCAATGCCCCGGGCGCCATCGGCACGTATTCGCAGGCGGTGCGCTGCGGCAACACGATTTATCTGTCCGGCCAGATCGGCCTCGATCCTGCAAGCATGCAGCTGGTCGACGGCATCGACGCGCAGATCAAGCGCGTGTTCGACAATCTGAAAGCGGTGGCCGCGGCAGCAGGGGCCTCGCTCGACGATGCGGCCAAGCTGACGATTTACCTCACCGACCTTGCCCATTTCGCCAAGGTCAACGAAACCATGGCCGCGTATTTCACGCAACCCTATCCGGCGCGCGCCGCGATCGGCGTTGCTTCGCTGCCGCGCGGTGCGCTCGTCGAGGCCGATGCGATATTGGTGATCGGCTGAGCGGCGGGAGGTGAGGTCCGCGCCTCGTCGCGCATTTCAACATGACCCTGTCAAAAGCTGTCATTCCGAGCAAAGCGAGGAATCTGCTTGTAAGTCCGGCAAAAAGCAGATTCCTCGGCCGTTGGCCTCGGAATGACGGGCAAACCTGAAATGCCCGCCAAGACGACGCCTTCGCTGAAGGCGAAACTCGCCAAGCTCGGCATCCGCCGCCAGTTCGATCTGGTGCTGCACCTGCCGCTACGCTACGAAGACGAAACCCGGCTGACCGCGATCGCCGACGCGCGCGAGGGCGCGCCGGTGCAGGTCGAGGGCACCGTGATGGAAAGCCGGATCGCCTACCGCCCGCGGCGCCAGCTGGTGTGCAGGATCGAGGACGAAAGCGGCACGCTTTACATGCGCTTTCTCAATTTCTACGGCAGTCAGGCCAAGGCGCTGGTCCCGGGCGTGCGCGTGCGCGCCTTCGGCGAAGCGCGGCCGGGATTTTTCGGCGCGGAGATGGTCCACCCGCGCTATCGCACCGTGGCCGCGGATGCGCCGTTGCCCGAAGCGCTCACGCCGGTGTATCCGACCACCGCGGGCCTGGCGCAGACGGCGCTGCGCCGCCTGATCGCGCAGGCGCTCGCCGAGTGCGAACTCGATGAGACCCTGCCCGCGGACCTGATCGAAGGCTTTGCCCTGCCGGCGTTTCGCGACGCCATCGACGCCCTGCACCGGCCGCGTCCGGGCGACGACGCGCGCGCACTCACCGGCCGCAGTCATCCGGCTTGGCGGCGCATGAAGCTCGAAGAGCTGCTCGCGCAGCAGCTTTCGATGCGCCTGCATTACCGCGAACGCAAAAACGAGACTGCGCCCGCGCTCGCAAAGGCCGGCGCGCTGAGTGCCGCGCTGCTCAAGCAGTTGCCGTTCCGCTTGACGCGCGCGCAACAACGCGCCTGGGCCGAGATCGAGCAGGATCTCGCGCAGGCGCATCCCATGCACCGGTTGCTGCAGGGCGATGTCGGCAGCGGCAAGACCGTGGTGGCTGCGCTGGCGGCCTTGCGCAGCGTCGAAAACGGCATGCAGGCGGCGGTGATGGCGCCCACGGAAATCCTCGCCGAGCAGCACTATCGGAAATTCTCGGAATGGCTGACGCCGCTGGGCGTGCATCTCACCTGGCTGTCGGGCAGCCAGAAGAAAAAAGAACGCACTGCGGCGGCGGCGGACATCGCCTCGGGTGCGACGCGCGTTGCGGTGGGCACGCATGCGCTGTTTCAGGAAGGCATCGCATTCGAATCGCTGGGCCTGGTCATCGTCGACGAGCAGCATCGATTCGGCGTCGAGCAGCGCCTCGCCCTGCGCGCCAAGGGCATGGGCGCCGGCGCCGCAGGCGCGGCGGCGGGTCTGGAAGCGCACCAGTTGATGATGAGCGCCACGCCGATCCCGCGCACCCTGTCGATGAGTTACTACGCCGACCTGGACGTGTCGCTGATCGACGAATTGCCGCCCGGCAGAAAACCGGTGACGACCAAGCTGATCGCCGCCGAGCGGCGCGACGAGGTGCTCGCGCGCGTGCGCGAGGCCTGCGGCGCCGGGCGGCAAGCCTATTGGGTGTGTCCGCTGATCGAAGAAAGCGCCGATGCGGAGGAGGCGGGCAGTGCGCCCTCGCGAGGGCGCAAAGTGGGGCGCAGGCAGGCCGAGGCCCTGCAGCTGCAGAACGTGCTCGACACGCACGCGCGACTGGCCGCGGAATTTCCGGAACTGCGCGTCGGCCTGGTGCACGGCAGGCTTGCGGGTGAGGACAAGGCCGCGGTGATGGCGGATTTCGCCGCCGGCACGATCCAGTTGCTGGTCGCGACCACGGTGATCGAGGTGGGGGTGGACGTGCCCAACGCCTCGCTCATGATTATCGAGCACGCCGAACGCTTCGGCCTGGCGCAACTACACCAGTTGCGCGGCAGGGTGGGGCGCGGCGTGGACGACAGCGTGTGCATCCTGCTCTACCAGAAACCGCTGGGCGAGACCGCGCGCGCGCGGCTCAAAGTGGTGTACGAAACCGGCGACGGATTCGAAATAGCGCGCCAGGACCTGTTGCTGCGCGGCCCGGGGGAGTATCTTGGCGTGCGCCAGAGCGGGGCGCCGCTGCTGCGCTTCGCCGATCTGGAGCTCGACGTCGACCTGCTCGAAGCGGCGCGCGACCTGGCGCCGCAGCTGTTGCGCAATCATCCCGAGCATGCGCGCCGGCACCTGGCGCGCTGGCTGGCGGGAAAAAGCGAGTTGATGAAGGTTTGAGAGCGGATGTTAGGATGAAAATATCGAAAACTGTCATTCCGAGCGCAGCGAGGAATCTGCTTTTTGGGTCAAGCAAAAAGCAGATTCCTCAGCCTTCGGCTTCGGAATGACAGTCAACTTTGTACTCGACCATGAGAATATGAATCTCGCCGCCATCAAAGACCGCCTGACGCTTTACGAAAAGCTGATGCGGCTGGACAAGCCCATCGGCACGCTGCTGCTCCTGTGGCCGACCCTGTGGGCGCTGTGGATCGCCTCGACCGGCCGGCCGGGCTGGCTGATGACCTGGATCTTCTGCCTCGGCACGCTGCTGATGCGCTCGGCCGGCTGCGTCATGAACGATCTTGCCGACCGCAAGTTCGACGCGCACGTGAAGCGCACCAAAGACCGGCCGGTCGCGGCCGGGCTGGTCAGCGTGAAAGAGGCGCTGTGGCTGGCCGCGACCCTGACACTGGCCGCGTTCTGCCTGGTGCTCGAACTCAACCGCTTCGCGATCGCGCTGTCGTTCGTCGCGCTCGCGCTCGCCGCCACCTATCCTTTCACCAAGCGTTTTCTCTCCATCCCGCAGGCCTATCTGGGCGTGACCTTCGGCTTCGGCATTCCGATGGCCTACGCGGCCGTGGCCAACGCGCTGCCGGCCATGTGCTGGTGGCTGCTGCTCGCGAATATTTTCTGGGTGCTCGCCTACGATACCGAGTACGCAATGGTGGACCGCGACGACGACATCCGGATCGGCATCCGCACCTCGGCGATCACCCTCGGCCGCTACGACGTGGCCGCGGTGATGCTGTGCTACGCGGCCATGCTCGCGGTACTGGCGGGCATAGGCCTGAAGCTTGCGTTCGGCCTGTATTACTATCTGGGGCTGGGTGCGGCCGCCTGCATCATGCTGTATCACTACAGCCTGATACGCGGGCGCACGCGAGAGGGCTGCTTCAAGGCGTTCCTGCACAACAACTGGGTCGGCGGCGTCATTTTCGCCGGCATCGCTGCGAATTACGTTTGGCCTTAACGGGACCTGCATTCATGCGCTACAAGGATTTGCGCGACTTCATCGCGCAGCTGGAACAACAGGGCGAACTCAAGCGCGTCGCGGCCGAGGTCGATCCGCACCTGGAGATGACCGAAATATGCGACCGCGTGCTCAAGGCCGGCGGTCCCGCCATCCTGTTCGAAAATCCAAAGGGCTTTGGCGGCGCAACGGGAGGGCCGCGCATACCGGTGCTCGCGAATCTGTTCGGCACGCCGCGTCGCGTCGCGCTCGGCATGGGCGAGGACTCGGTCGAAGCGCTGCGCGAAGTGGGCAAGCTGCTCGCCTATCTGAAGGAACCCGATCCGCCCAAAGGGCTGAAGGACGCCTGGGACAAGCTGCCGGTGTTGAAGCAGGTGCTCAATATGGCGCCGAACGTGCGCAGCAGCGCGCCCTGTCAGGAAATCGTCTGGGAGGGCAAGGATGTCGATCTGTCCCGGCTGCCGATCCAGACCTGCTGGCCGGGCGACGCCGGGCCGCTGATCACCTGGGGCCTGGTCGTCACGCGCGGGCCGCTGAAAACCCGGCAGAACCTGGGCATCTACCGCCAGCAGGTGATCGCGCCGAACAAGGTGATCATGCGCTGGCTCGCGCAGCGCGGCGGCGCGCTCGATTTTCGCGACCACGGATTGCACCGTCCGGGCGAACCGTTTCCGATCGCCGTGGCGCTGGGCGCGGACCCGGCCACCATCCTCGCCGCGGTGACGCCGGTGCCGGATTCGATTTCGGAGTATCAGTTTGCCGGTCTGCTGCGCGGCGCCAAGACCGAACTGGTGAAATGCCTGGGCAGCGACCTCGAAGTCCCGGCGAGCGCCGAGATCGTGTTGGAGGGCGTCATACACCCGGACGAATCCGCGCTCGAGGGCCCCTTTGGCGATCACACCGGTTATTACAATGAACAGGAACGCTTTCCGGTATTCACCATCGAGCGCATCAGCATGCGGCGCGACCCGATTTACCACAGCACCTACACCGGCAAGCCGCCGGACGAGCCGGCCATACTGGGCGTGGCGCTGAACGAAGTGTTCGTGCCGCTGCTGCAAAAGCAGTTTCCCGAAATCACCGATTTCTATCTGCCGCCCGAGGGCTGTTCCTACCGGCTCGCCGTGGTGAGCATGAAAAAGCAGTATCCCGGCCACGCCAAGCGCGTCATGTTCGGCATCTGGAGTTTTCTGCGCCAGTTCATGTACACCAAATTCATCATCGTCACCGACGACGACGTGAACATCCGCGACTGGAAGGAAGTGATCTGGGCGATGACCACGCGCGTCGATCCGGCGCGCGACACGCTGCTCGCCGAGCGCACGCCGATCGATTATCTGGATTTCGCCAGCCCGGTGTCGGGCCTGGGCTCGAAGATGGGCATCGATGCGACCAACAAATGGCCGGGCGAAACCAGCCGCGGCTGGGGCACGCCGATCGCGATGGATGCCGAGGTGAAGCGGCGCGTGGATGAACTGTGGAGTAGTTTGGAGCTATAAGCGCCCGCGCGCACGCTTGCGTGCAGTGCTGCTTCGATCGCCTGTCATTCCGAGCGCAGCGAGGAATCTGCTTTTGGGTTTAGGCGGGAAAGCAGATTCCTCGGGCTGCGCCCTCGGAATGACAACTCTAATCGGCTAGCGTCGGCCGATCAGCAGGCCGAGTGCCACACCGACCAGCGCGCTGACGCCGGCGATTCTCCAGGGATGCTCGTGCGCGTAACCGTCGGTCGCGTCCACGGCGGCGCGCGCCTTGTCGCTTGCGACCTGCTCGAATTCGGCCAGCCGCTCTTTGGCGTTGCGCAGGTTTTCTTCGATGCGCGGTCGCAGCGCGGCGAGTTTTTCGCCTGATTCGCCGATGACGGCTTTGAGCAGTTGCTCGGTGTCTGCGAGTACGACGCGCAGGTCTGCAACCAGTTTTTCGCGTGTGACAGCTTGATATTCGGCGTCCATGATGACTCCCGGTTTGTGGTGTGCGTACGCTTCGATCCTAGCCGCTGGCGCGTGTTCTGCTTTGACTTTGGTCAAGCAGGCGCCAATGCCGCTTCAAGGATGCGTCTCACGTATGACCCGTGTTCCGGGCCCTTAGTTCCCTCGCGACGCATTCCCCGCTGTCGTGCCGCCTTCGTACACCCACTGCAGCAGCGCGTCCTGCGCCGGCCGGCCGCCGCCGGCATTGGCGTCGTTGATGAACATGACGACCACGCGGCGGCGGCCGTGCCGGTCCAGCACGTAGCCAGCCAAGGTGCGCGCGTCGCTGAGCGAGCCGGTCTTGATATGCGCCTGCCCTGCGATGGATTCGAAACGCAGCCGGCGCCGCATGGTGCCGTCCTGGGCGACGAGCGGCAATGAGGCCATGAGCTCGGGCATCACGGCGCTGCGCCATGCCGCAAGCAAGAGTTTGCCCATGTGTTCGGCGCTGATCCGCTCCACGCGCGACAGCCCCGATCCGTTTTCGAGTACGAGCTCGGGAAAATCGAGCCCCTTTTCCGCCAGCCACGCACGCACCGCCTGCGTCGAACGCTCGCTGTTTGCGGGCAACGCCAGCATTTCTGCGCCCAGCGTCAGGAACAGCTGGCGCGCCATCACGTTGTTGCTGAACTTGTTGATGTCGCGCACGAGTTCGGCGTTGCTGGCCGATTCGCCCGTCGCGAGCAGTCTGGCGCCGGCCGGCACCGTCCCGTCGCGCCAGCCGCCCGTGATGCTGCCGCCCAGTTCCCGCCACAACTGTTTGAACACGCCGTAGACGTAATCGGGCTGCGCCAGCAGGCTCGCATTCCAATAACGCTCGCCGCAGCTCGCCGGCATGCTGCCCGTGAACGCGGCCCTGGCCGATCCGCCCTTGCTCTGGAAGTCGGCCTTGATGCCCGCGCGCCAGTCGCCGCAGGCCCCGGCGGTGGCGCGTACGGTGGCGGAGAATTCGAGTCCGTCCGGCTTGGGTTCGGCGATGACGGTCACGCGTTTCGCCTCGGCGTCGGGCACGAACTGAAAGCGCACGGCCTTGAAGTTGAGCAGCAGCGCGTCGGGCCCGACGTTGTAGGCGCGCAGCGCTTCGCCGTCGAATTTCCCCGGATCGTATGGCGCCGCTTCGAAATAGCTGCGGTCCTGCACCAGATCGCCGCGGATTTCGCGCAGGCCCAGCGCGCGCAGCTTGCGCAACAGCAGCCAGAAGTGCTCCAGCGTCAGCTTCGGGTCACCGCGTCCTTTGAGTATCAGGTCGCCCCGCAGCGAGTCCCCCTCCAAGTTGCCGTTGGCGTAGACCTCGGTTTTCCATTGGTAGGTCGGGCCGAGCAATTCGAGCGCCGCGAAGGTGGTGACCAGCTTCATCGTCGACGCCGGATTCATCGCCTGCGCGGCATTGAGAACGAGCAGGGGCGTGGCGGCGTCCACGTCCTGTACATAGGCGGCGACGCCCGAGACCGGGATGCGCGCGCGCTTCAGGGCCTGCTCGACCGTCGGCGGCAGGGGCTGTGCGGTGGCGAGTTTCGCCCCAAGCAGGAAAGCCCCAAGTAGGAAAATGAGTAAAACGCGCAATATCAACATGGTTGCCGCATTATTGGTCAGGGGTTCGGGTTGCCATCATATCGGGTTAGTCGCCGCGCCGAATGCCGTCGGTTTGCGTGAGGCCGACGCAGCAGGAATCAAATTCAGATTGGTCGACCACTTGAAATCGGGGCCATCTAGCCTCATAATTAGCACTCGTTGACCGTGAGTGCTAACAGCCAGCGTCCGACTTCTGGCCACTAATGTTGAGTTAGTGGCCGCTAACTAACCACCTGTTTGGAGGAAGTATCCATGAAAATCCGTCCCTTACACGATCGTGTCATTGTCAAACGCATTGAGGAAGAACGCAAGACCGCCGGCGGGATCGTCATTCCCGACAACGCAGCCGAGAAGCCGGATCAGGGCGAAGTGCTCGCGATCGGCACCGGCAAAGTGATGGACGACGGCAAAGTGCGTCCCCTGGCCGTCAAAGTCGGCGACCGTGTCCTGTTCGGCAAATATTCCGGCTCCAGCGTCAAACTCGACGGTGACGAACTGCTGGTCATGCGCGAAGAAGACATCATGGGTGTGGTCACCAAGTAGGCACAAACACCAATCAAAGTTGGCCCCGGGGTTGTATCGACTAGCGGCAACGCCGCATGTATCCCCCGGTTCGATTACAAATTTTTAGGAGAACTACCAAATGGCTGCAAAAGACGTACGCTTTCATGATTCGGCCCGTGCCCGGATGGTCGTCGGTGTCAACATCCTCGCGGATGCCGTTAAAGTAACCCTGGGCCCGAAAGGCCGCAACGTGGTGCTGGAGCGCTCCTTCGGCTCCCCCACCGTGACCAAGGACGGTGTGTCCGTGGCCAAGGAAATCGAATTGAAAGACAAATTCGAGAACATGGGCGCGCAAATGGTCAAAGAAGTCGCCTCCAAGACCTCGGATGTCGCCGGCGACGGTACCACCACCGCCACGGTGCTGGCCCAGTCGATCGTCAAGGAAGGCATGAAATTCGTCGCCGCCGGAATGAACCCGATGGACCTGAAGCGCGGCATCGACAAAGCCGTCATCGCCATCACCGACGAGCTGAAGAAAATCTCCAAGCCCTGCACCACCAGCAAGGAAATCGCCCAGGTCGGCGCCATTTCCGCCAATGCTGACTCCTCCATCGGTGATCGCATCGCCGAAGCCATGGACAAAGTGGGCAAGGAAGGCGTGATCACCGTCGAAGACGGCAAGAGCCTGGCCGACGAGCTGGAAGTCGTCGAGGGCATGCAGTTCGACCGCGGCTACCTCTCGCCCTACTTCATCAACAATCCGGACAAGCAAATCACGCTGCTGGACAATCCCTACATCCTTCTGCACGACAAGAAAATCTCGAACATCCGCGACCTGCTGCCGGTACTCGAAGGCGTGGCCAAGGCCGGACGTCCGCTCCTGATCGTTGCTGAAGACGTCGACGGCGAAGCGCTCGCCACCCTGGTGGTGAACAATCTGCGCGGCATCCTCAAGACCTGCGCCGTGAAAGCGCCGGGCTTCGGCGACCGCCGCAAAGCCATGCTGGAAGACATCGCCATCCTGACCGGCGCCACCGTGATCGCCGAAGAACTCGGCCTGACGCTGGAGAAAACCACGCTGAAGGATCTGGGCCAGGCGAAGCGCGTCGAAATCGCCAAAGAGAACACCATCCTGATCGATGGCGCGGGCGACACCAAGGCGATCGAAGCGCGGGTCAAGAACATCCGCACCCAGATCGACGAGGCGACCAGCGACTACGACAAAGAGAAGCTGCAGGAACGCGTGGCCAAGCTGGCCGGCGGTGTTGCGCTGATCAAAGTCGGCGCCGCAACCGAAGTCGAGATGAAAGAGAAGAAAGCCCGCGTTGAAGACGCGCTGCATGCAACGCGTGCGGCCGTTGAAGAAGGCATCGTCGCCGGCGGCGGCGTGGCCCTGATTCGCGCGCGCTCGGCGCTGAAAAACCTGAAAGGCGACAACTCCGACCAGGACGCGGGCATCAAAATCGTGAACCGCGCGCTGGAAGAGCCGATGCGCCAGATCGTGGCCAACGCGGGTGACGAGCCCTCGGTGGTGCTGAACAAGATCATGGAAGGCAAAGGCAACTACGGCTACAACGCGCAGACCGGCGAGTACGGCGATCTGGTGCAGATGGGCGTGGTTGATCCGACCAAAGTGGCGCGCACCGCGCTGCAGAACGCGGCTTCGATCGCCGGCCTGATGCTCACCACCGATTGCATGGTGGCCGAGCTGGTCGAAGAAAAGCCGGCCGGTGGTGGCGGCATGCCCGGCGGCATGGGCGGCATGGGTGGCATGGGCGGCATGGGCGGTATGGACATGTAAAGCCGACGTCCAGGAGCGGCGCGCTCTGGCGCGCTGCAATTGGAAACGGTTTCGCTCCGAAAAGCCCCGCTTCGGCGGGGCTTTTTTTTGTGCGGAATTTCCGAAGACCGCACGGGCGCGCTTCTAATCGTGCAGTCAGCGGAGCGGTTTGCTACACTGCCTTGTGGTTGGGGTGATTTGGGGAGGGGGGACGCTTGAGGATTCTGGTCGCCGAGGACGATGCCAGTCTGGCTGACGGCCTGCGGCATTCCTTGCGTCACGCCGGTCACGCAGTGGATCTGGTCATGACCGGTGCGGAGGCCGACAGCGCCGTCGCGAGCAACGAATTCGATTTGCTGATCCTCGATCTCGGGCTGCCGAAAATGAGCGGTCTCGAAGTGCTGCGGCGACTGCGCGCGCGCCAGTCGCGCCTGCCGGTGTTGATCCTGACCGCGAAAGACGGCGTCGATGACCGCGTGCGCGGCCTGGATCTGGGTGCCGACGACTATCTGGTCAAACCCTTCGTGCTCGCCGAACTGGAGGCGCGCGTGCGCGCGCTGGCGCGGCGCGGCCAATCGGATTCCGCGGTGCTCTCCCATGGATCGCTCTCCTACGACACCGTCGGCATGGTGGCAAGCATCGAGGGCGAGGTGGTCGAGCTCTCGGCGCGCGAACTCGCGCTGCTGAAAATCCTGCTCGAGCGCGCCGGCCGCATGGTCAGCAAGGAGCACCTGGTGGACCATGTGTGCGAATGGGGCGAAGAGGTGAGCACCAATGCGATCGAAGTCTATATTCACCGTCTGCGCAAGAAGCTCGAGCGCGGCGGGGTGAAGATCGTCACCATACGCGGACTGGGATATTGTCTTGAACGACCGCGGGTGAACTGAAGAAGCGGCGTTGCCCCGACCGGCTGCGCGGCACGAGTCTGATTCAGTCATCCGTCGACGCAGGAGAACCGGATGGACAAGTTCGAGGTCAAGGCGCGGCGCCTGGTGGCGTTGTGCATGCTGGGCGTCCTGTTGTTCAACTATCCGATGCTGGCGCTGTTCAACGTGGCGGCGACCGTATTCGGCATCCCGGTGCTCTACGCCTATATCTTCGTATCGTGGAGCCTGCTGATCGCCGGCATGGCCTACGTGATCGAATCCAAGAACTAGGGCGGAGCGGCCGCAGGGGCGATTGAAATGCTGCAAGGTTGGGTCATCGTTCTGACGTCCTTCGCCTACCTCGGGCTGCTGTTCGCCATCGCCTACTATGCCGACCGGCGCGCCGACGCGGGGCGTTCGGTGATTGCCAGCCCCTACATCTACAGCCTGTCGCTCGGCGTCTACGCCACCGCGTGGACCTTCTACGGCAGCGTCGGGCGCGCCGCCGCCGACGGCGTGGGCTTCCTGCCGATTTACATCGGTCCGACGCTGATGATCGCGCTGTGGTGGGTCGTCATGCGCAAAATCATCCGCATCTCCAAGCGCAACCGCATCACCTCGCTCGCCGACTTCATCGCCTCGCGCTACGGCAAGAGCGCGCTGCTGGGCGGGCTCGTCACCGTCATCGCGCTAGTCGGCATCCTGCCCTATATCTCGCTGCAGCTGAAGGCGGTATCCAACAGTTTCAGCATCGTGCTGCAGTATCCGCAGATCATCATGCCCGCATCGGACGCCACGCTGCCCCTGCTGCAGGACACCGCGTTCTGGGTCGCCCTGATTCTCGCCGCGTTCACCATCCTGTTTGGCACCCGCAATCTGGACGCCGCCGAGCACCACCAGGGCATGGTCGCCGCGATCGCGTTCGAGTCGGTGGTGAAACTGTTCGCGTTTCTTGCCGTGGGAGCGTACATCACCTACGGCATCTACAACGGTTTCGGCGACGTATTCGAGCGCGCCGCGGCGGTGCCCAAGCTGAGTGCGATGATGACCCCGTTGGAGGGCGTAGCGGGCGGCTATGCAAGCTGGATGTGGCTCACCATCCTGTCGATGATGGCCATCATGTTCCTGCCGCGGCAGTTTCAGGTTGCGGTGATAGAGAACGTGGACGAGAAGCACCTCAACAAGGCGATCTGGCTGTTCCCGCTATACATGATCGCGATCAACGTTTTCGTGCTGCCGATCGCATTCGGCGGGGTCATGCATTTCCCCAGCGGCAGTGTTGACGCCGACACCTTCGTGCTGACGCTGCCGATGGTCGAGAAGCAGGAACTGCTCGTGCTCCTGGTGTTCATCGGCGGTCTGTCCGCCGCGACCGGCATGGTGATTGTCGAGACCATCGCGCTCTCCACCATGATCTGCAACGATCTGCTGATGCCGATCCTGTTGCGGTTGAAATGGCTGAAACTCAACGAGCGCAGAGACCTCACCGGCCTGCTGCTCGGCATACGGCGCGGCGCGATCGTGCTGATGCTGTTGCTCGGCTATGTGTACTTCCGGCTCGCGGGCGAGGCCTATGCGCTGGTTTCGATCGGGCTCATCTCGTTCGCGGCCGTCGCGCAGTTCGCGCCGGCGGTATTCGGCGGCATCTTCTGGAAGGGCGGTACGCGGCGCGGCGCGTTGTGGGGGCTGCTGGCCGGTTTTGCCGTCTGGTTCTACACGCTGCTGCTTCCGGCGATCGCGCGCTCCGGATGGCTGCCCATCAGCTTGCTCGAAGTCGGGCCGTTTGGTATCGGGCTGCTCAACCCGCAGCAGCTGTTCGGCCTGACCCGCCTCGATCACATCACGCATGCCATGATCTGGAGCATGCTGGCCAACGTCAGCGCCTACGTGTGCGGATCGCTGTGGGGCGAGCAGAGCGTGAGCGAGCACCGCCAGGCCAGCCTGTTCGTCGACGTGTTCAAGCAGGCCGGCGAAGGCGAGGGCGCGCGCTTCTGGCGCGGCACCGCATCGGTGCCGGACCTGTACCGACTGCTCGCCAGGTTCGTCGGACCGGCCGCGGCGGTGGCCGCGATTGACGGCTATACGCAGTCGAAGGGCCCGCGCGATCCGGGAGAGGCGCTGCAGGCGGATGCCGAGTTCGTCCATTACGTCGAAATACAGCTTGCCGGGGCAATCGGGGCGGCGTCGGCACGCGTGATGGTGGCCTCGGTAGTCAAGGAGGAAGCGCTCACCTTGGACGACGTGCGCGAAATTCTCGACGAAGCTTCGCAGGTCGTCGTCTACAGCCACAGGCTGGAGCAAAAATCGCGTGAACTCGAGGCGGCGACGGCGGAACTGCGCATCGCCAACGAACGCCTGACCGAACTCGACCGGCTCAAGGACGATTTCATCTCGACCGTCACCCACGAATTGCGCACCCCGCTCACCTCGATTCGCGCCTTTTCGGAGATTCTGCTCGACGATCCGGAAATAGAGCTCTCACAACGCAGTAAATTTCTCGGCATCATCACCAAGGAAGCAGAGCGGCTGTCGCGCCTGATAAACCAGGTGCTGGACCTGGCCAAGATCGAATCCGGCGCCGCCGAGTGGGAGGTGTCCAGTATCGACATGAAGGAATTGATCGCCGACACGGCGGCCGGAATGAGCCAGCTGTTCACGGAGAAACGCATCCGGGTGGAGGTCGACCTGCCTTCAAGGGTGCCGGCGGTGACCGCGGACTTCGACCGCATTGTTCAGGTGCTGCTCAATCTGCTGTCGAATGCAACCAAGTTCTGCAATCGCGACGATGCGCAGATCCGCATCGGATTGAGCGAGCAGGGTGCCTACCTGCGGGTCGGGGTATTCGACAACGGACCCGGCATCAGCGAGGGGGATCAAGCGGCGATTTTCGACAAATTCCGGCAGGGCGGCGATACTCTTACGGGCAAGCCGCAGGGTACCGGCCTGGGTTTGCACATCAGCCGCCACATCGTCGAGCGTTTCGGCGGGAAGATATGGGTGGAAAGCAGGCCCGGGCAAGGGGCGTGTTTTTACTTCACGCTGCCGATTGCCGCCCGGCCGGACCAGGCGCCGGTCGCCGGGGCGGCATGAACGACATGGCGTTCGCGCAAGGAGAGAATCCGTGAGCAAGAAAATACTGATCGTCGATGACGAACCGAATATCGTGACCGCGCTCGAATATCTCCTGCAGCGCAGCGGTTACGAGGTGCTGGTGGCGCGGGACGGCGAGGCGGCGCTGAAGCTGGTCGATCAGCACCTCCCGAACCTGGTCCTGCTCGACGTGATGATATCGGTGAAAAGCGGGTACGAAGTGTGCCAGCGCATGCGCGAGCGCGCCGACTGGCAACACATCAAGATCATCATGCTGTCGGCCAAAGGGCGGGAGGCGGAGGTTAGCAAGGGCTTGTCCCTGGGGGCCGACCTCTACGTTACGAAACCCTTCTCCAACAAGGAACTGGTCGCGAAAATCGACGAATTGCTGGCGCCCGCGTCCAATTCAGGCGGGGTATGAACGTCAGGTTGAAATTTGCGCTGAGCCTGGTTGCGCTTTTTGCCGGCATCGTGGCCGTGGTGGCGGTGGTCGGCGTCATGATCGCGGCCGGGTTGCCCGACGCGGAATACGCGTTCTTCATGCGCATCGTCCGGGATCGCGCGCCGGTGCTCGGTTTTGTCGCCGTGCTGCTGCTGTTCGCTTGTGCAGGCCTGCTCGGCTGGCTGTTCACCAATCACGTGACGGCGGTACGCTCGCTGGCCGAGCAGACCCGGATCGTGTTTGCGGCAAACTCGGAGCATCGCGTCGTTTCCTCCGGCGGCGCCGAACTTGTGGAACTTGCCGCGACCATCAACCGGCTGGCCGACGCGTATCACCGCGAAAGGAACGACCTGGAAGCACGGGCCGGCGCGACCAACGCGCGGCTCGAAGAGGAGCGCAACCGGCTCGCCGCCCTGATGTCGGAGCTGGCCGAGGGCGTGCTGCTGTGCAACACCGAAGGGCGCATTCTGTTGTACAACGAAAAAGCCAAGGCGCTGTTCGGTGCGGCGGCGCCGGGCACGCGCCAGGGCCTGGTCGGGCTGGGCCGTTCCGTATTCGCCTTGCTCGACCGCGATCAGGTCGCGCATGCACTGGACAAGCTCCAGTCGAGCCTGGATCAGGGCGTGGAGTTTCCGGCCAGCAGGTTTATCACCAATGCGGTCACCGGTGCTTTGATCCAAGTGCAGATGGCCGCGTTTCTATCGGCGGGTGGGCGCATCGCCGGGATGGTGCTCACTCTCGCGGACGTAACCGAACTGATGGGCCGGGAGGCGCAGCGGCGTTCGCTGCTGCAGGCGTTTGCCGCCGGGGTGCGCGCGCCCGTGGCGAACCTGCGCGCCGCTGCCGAAAATCTTGTGTCGTTCCCGGAAATGAACGAAGCGCGGCGCGTGCAGTTCACCGAAATCGTCGCCGCCGAATCGCGCCAAGTCTCGGCCATGATCAACGATGCCCTGTCCGAGTATGCGGATGCGCTAAAGGCGGGGCTGGCGCTGGAGGACATGCGCGCCGCGGATCTGCTCAGCGTGGCGCAGCGCCGCATCGAAGCCGTGCTCGGCCTGCCCTGCGGCATGGAGCATGCTTCGGACGAGATCTGGATCAAAGTGGACAGCTTCGCGCTGGTCGAGGCATTGGCCTATCTTGCCGGCCGCCTGCGCGAAGACTACGGCGTGCGCTCCGTCGGCCTGCGCGCCGCCGAGAACGGCCGTTTTGCCGAACTCGACCTGGTATGGAGCGGGGCGATCGTCGGCAGCGAAGCGCTGTCGCTGTGGGAAACCGAGCCGATGCAGATCGGCGGCATGCAAACGCCGCTTACCCTCAAAGACGTGCTCGAACGCCACGGCGGTGAAGCCTGGGTGCAGTCGCACAAGACCTCGCATACGGCCTGGTTCAGGCTGCTGTTGCCGCTGGGCGCGCCCGCTTCGGCGGCAGTGCGGAGCAGCGTCGCCATGGACAGCAGGCCCGAGTACTACGACTTCGATCTGTTCGGCCATGCCGATAAGGCGCCGGGCCTCGCCGAGCGCAAGCTGGTCGATCTGCACTACACGGTTTTCGACACCGAAACAACCGGCCTTGAACCTTCGGCAGGCGACGAGATCATCAGCCTGGGCGCGGTGCGCATCGTCAATGGAAGGCTGCTCAAGCGCGAGGTATTCGAGCAGCTCGTCGATCCGAAGCGGCCGGTCAGCAAGGCCTCCGCCCGCATCCATGGCATCGAGGCGAAGGCGCTGAAGGGCCAGCCGACCATAGGCGAGGTGCTGCCGCAGTTCCACCATTTTTGCGAGGACACCGTGCTGGTCGCGCACAATGCCGCCTTCGACATGCGCTTTCTCGAGCTGAAGGAGGCCGCCACGGGCGTGCGTTTCACCCAGCCGATACTCGATACCCTGCTGCTGTCGGTGGTTCTGCACCCGACGCAGGAAGGGCACAGCATCGAGGCGGTCGCCGAGCGCCTCGGAGTCAGCGTAATCGGCCGGCATACCGCCCTGGGCGACGCGCTGGTGACCGGGGAAATCTTCCTCAAGCTGCTGCCCCTGCTTGCCGAACACGGCATTCTGACGCTGGGGCAGGCGCTGGAAGCGTCCCGCGCGACCTATCACGCGCGCCTGCAATACTGAACGGGGGGCGAGGCAGCTCATGTCGGCAAAAATAAAGGTTCAGCTCGAACACCGGCTAGCGGGTGAGCAGCAAACGCTGGCGCTGCCGCTGCGCGCGCTGATCCGCAACGAACCGGTGGTCTGCACCGGAGACCGGAGCGTGCGCGAAGCGGTGGGCATCATGCACGAGCGCGGCGTCGGTTCGATTGTCGTGGTCGATGCGGACTACCGGCCGGTGGGGATTTTCAGCGAGCGCGATCTGCTCGCGGCCGTCGCGCGCGGCCAGGACGCAGGACTGGTGGCGGAACTCATGACCGGAGACCCCATCGCGCTTCCCGCCCACGCCTTCGCCTACGAGGCGGCACTCACCATGGTCAGCAAGCGCATCCGGCATGTGCTGGTGACCGACGAGGAACAGCTCATCGGCGTGGTGTCGGAGCGGGACCTGTTTTCGCTGCAGCGGCTCGGCCTGGGCGAACTCACCACCGAAATCCGCCTTGCGGGCGAAGTCGCCACGCTGGTAAACATCGCGGCAGAAATCAACAGGCTCACGCGCTTGCTCGTGAACCAGGGGGTCGCCGCCGAGCAGCTGACTCTGTACGTCACGGTGTTGAACGACCGGCTGTGCCAGCGCGTGATCGAAGTCGTGCGCAAGCGCCATCAGTGGGAGCAAACGAGCTGGTGCTGGCTCGCATTCGGGAGCGAAGGCCGCCTGGAGCAGACCTTCAGCACCGACCAGGACAACGGCATCATATTTTCAGCGCACGACGGCGCGGCGCCTGACGCGGTACGCGCGCGGCTGCTGCCGTTCGCGCGGGAAGTGAACGAGGCGCTGGACGCCTGCGGATTCTGCTGGTGCAAGGGCAACATCATGGCGTCCAACCCCGAACTCTGTCTGTCAGTCGAAGAGTGGCGGCGCAAGATGGCCGGCTGGCTGGAGAACTGGGATCCGAAAGCGCTGCTCGACGCGACCATCTATTTCGATTTCCGCCCGCTCTACGGCGACGCGACCCTGGCTGCCGACCTGCGCCACTGGATACTGCAGCGGACGGGAGCCAATGCGACGTTTCTTCGCATGATGGCGGAAAATGCAGTGAAAGTGCGGCCGGCGCTCGGCACTCTGCGCGATTTCGCCACCGAGGACACCGCGGACGCGCCGCACAGCATAGATTTGAAAGCCTACGGCGCACGCCTGTTCGTGGACGTGGCGCGGATTTACGCGCTCGCGCAGGGGCTGCCGCAAACCAGTACGGTGGAGCGCCTACGCGCGGCGGCGCCCGGCGCGCATATGGGCGCGGCGGAACTCGAGGCCGACATTGATGCTTTTCTGTTTATTCAGAGCCTGCGCCTGCGCAATCAGGCGTCACGCAATGAACTCAACGAGAACAACGCGAACCGCATCGATCCGGACACGCTCAATGAACTGGACCGCCATATCCTGAAAGAGGCGTTGCGGCTGGCGCGCAAGCTGCAGCAGCGGCTTGCGCTGAACTATCAGTTGTGAGTTCGCGCGCTGTCGTTCCAATAGCAAACCACTATGTCGGAAACGACAGTTTCTTGGCTAAAGACCCTTTTCCACTTATAATTCGCCCTCTTTTCGGCCACCGGCATTCTTTTCACTTTTGGCGGCCGACGCCTCAAACATGGCCAAGTAGCTCAGTTGGTAGAGCAGCGGACTGAAAATCCGTGTGTCGGTGGTTCAATTCCACCCTTGGCCACCATTCTTCAGCGGTCCATACCGGACAGATGATTTACATTTTATACCGGAGACATGGTTAGCACTTTGGATTGGTCCCGGTCTTGTCAGGGTCGGGGAATCGCGGATTGCGCCCCAACCGCCGGGACGCTATAGTGCGCCGCATGAGTTTCACGACCTTTCTTAGGGCGAGCATCATCGCCTGCGCATTGATTGCGCAATGTGCAGTCGCCGAGGAGTCTCCGACCCAGGCGGCGGAGACTAAATCCGGGGTTCTCGGCTATCGCGACGACGTTCAACAAATCATCGATCGCGCCCGCGAACTAATCGGCATCCGCTATCGCCGCAGCGGCGACCGACCGCAGACCGGTTTTGATTGCTCGGGCTTCGTCGGCTACGTGTTCCGTGAGGGCATGGGGCTGATACTGCCTCGCGCTTCCCGCGAAATCAGCAAAGGCGGTACGCCGGTATCCAAGCATGAACTCAAGGCCGGCGACTTGGTGTTCTTCAATACCATGCACCATGCGTTCTCGCACGTCGGTATCTATCTGGGCAATCATTTGTTTATCCACGCACCCCGAACGGGCGAAGCGGTAAGGATCGACGACCTTCAGGGACGCTACTGGGTCAAGCGCTATAGCGGGGCGCGGCGTATGTCAGAGGGCTAGGGTTATCTATTGCGCCAACGATGCGCGCCCCTCGATAGGTGAAGCAGTAATCCGGATGCTTGCCTTGTTCCGCTTCCAAGACGTCAACCGCATCTCGATTCAACGGTAGGTCAACCGAGCGCCTTGATTTACGCGGCCTCTTGCTCGGTCTCGTCCTCTGTCAGGAACTTGTCCAAATACGCGTTCATCACCTCGTCGTAGTCGGCCGCGAACTCGGGATAGAAGCCGCCGCTCGCGACGATGAAGAAGCGCATCGAATCTAGATCTGCATCTGCAATCAGGTTCATGCCGAGTATCCGGCGCTTTAGCGCTGTACGTTGGGCGACGAAAGCCAAGTCGATTCTTGGAAATGAAATGCCGACCCTTGACATGACGTTCAGGGCGCCATTAGACTGATTTCAATATAAGGAACAGTGTACCGATAATAGGAACAAATGCCGGCCTTTCCCTCGACCAACCAATCAGTCGACCGTGCGCTTCAAATCATGAGGGTGCTCGCTGCCTCGAAAGAAGGCGTCGGCGTACGCGAGATAGCGCGTGCGATCAGCGTGTCGCCCGCGATTGCGCAGCGGCTAATTTCGAGTTTGGCGAAATCCGGGTTTGCGGAACAGGAATCATCGCGCCGCTACCGTGTTGGTCTCGGTGCATTCGCCGTAGGCAATGCGTTCTTGTCCAGCAATATGCTCGCACGCGAATCGTACGCAGAGTTGCAGACGCTCGCGGACAGGCATCAACTAAATTCCTACTTAGGGGTATTGCGCGGGAATGCAATTGCTTACCTTGCGACATTCCAGAGCAGCGGGCCAATTGCAATCAAAAGCTCACCGGGTACCCAGGCGCACCTGCACAGTACCGCGCTCGGCAAAGTCATCCTTGCGCAGCTGCCCGAAGAGACCGCGCGGGAATTGCTCGGCGCGCAGCCGTACCTGCGTCTGACCGCGCGCACCACGACGCGATTTTCCATGCTGCGTACCGAGCTCGCGGGCGCACGTGAGAAAGGCTACGCCCTATGCGACGAAGAAAATCTCGTCGGTGTTTTCGCGATCGGCGCTCCCGTGCGCGACGCCAGCGGCGCGACAGTTGCTGCAATCAGCGGCGCGCTTGCGCGCCACGAACTCGACCGCGCCAAGCTTCCCAGCCTCTGCCGTCTTGTGCGTGACGCGGCCGAGCGGATTTCATTACGTCTTGGCGCGCCTCCGTCCCCGGATAGCACTCCCAGGCGACCGACGAACGCATCGCGAAACAGGAGAAGCTGATGTTAATGAATACTCAACGCTTGTTTGACCGCATGAAGCGCGAAGGCCTGGATGCGATCGTAGCGACCGCACCGGAAAATGTCACATACACAAGCGGATTCTGGGCGATGAGTCAGTGGATACGGCGCGGTCCGCAGTCCTATGTGCTGACGCCGGCCGAGGGGTGCGGTGAGCAAGCCGTGATCGCGAGCACCGGTACGCTTGACCTTATCGCCGATCAAGACGTGAAGATCAAGGATGTGCGCCGCTACGGATTTTTCGCCATAGAGAGCGACCTCTGTGTGGATCACGAAGTGCGTGACCAGCGCGTCTCGCGCATGCTTAGCGAGGACGACTGCGGCGATGCCGTCGGCGCGCTGGTTTCGGCAATACAGGATCGCGGCCTGGATACGGCGCGCATAGGCGTGGACGAGATCGGTATCATTCCGCAGTATTTCGACAAACTTGTCGCGGCACTCCCGCGAGCGACGATTACACGCGCGGCCGAAACGTTTCGGTACACCCGCGCGGTGAAGACCGCGGAAGAAGTCAAACGCCTGCGGGGCTCCGCGCGCGTCGCGGAGCTGTCAATCGACGCGGCGCTTTCGGTGGCCAAAGAGGGGGCGACCGAACGTGAACTCGCCTACGCGTTTCACGCCAAGACCATATCCGAAGGCGGCACACCAGTGCTGGGCGTAATCTGCACCGGGCCACGCAGCGCGCTTTCAAGTGGGCAGCCCACCGAGCGCAAACTTGTACGTGGCGACGTTATTCGATTCGATGTGGGCGGGCGTCATATGTATTATCGCGCCGACATTTCGCGAATCGCAGTACTTGGCGAGCCATCGGACAAGATCAAAACCTATCACCGCGCGATCCGTGCGGGTCTTCTGCGAGCCTACGATCTGATAAAGCCTGGCGTGCGCACGTCCGAGGTTTTCGAGAAGGTAGTCGAGACGGTGCGAAAAGAAGGCATTCCCCACTATAAGCGCAATCACGTCGGCCATGGCATTGGACTCGACGGCTACGACGCGCCGAACATTACGCCGGGCAGCAGCGAAGTGTTCGAGGAAGGAATGTGCATATGCGTGGAAACGCCCTACTACGAAATGGGCTTTGCCGGCCTACAGGTCGAGGACATGCTGCATGTCACCAAAGACGGCATTGAGTCTCTGATGAGCACTTCCAGCGAACTCCGCATTGTCTGACGTGCAAGCCCTCAGCCTACAGTGCGTTCGTTGCGCAAGCCAGTACCCGCTAGCGCACCATTCCTCGGATTGTCCCGCATGCCGCAGCACGCTGCGGGCAAATCTCACGGTATGTTACGGCGATCGTTTGTCCGGGCCGCGACCACGGCCCTCCTCTACGCCCTCGAAATCGATGTGGCGATTTGCAGACGCGCTTCCCGTAGGGCGCGCTGCGGCAGTTACGATGGGCGAAGGCGGCACGCCGCTTACGCCACTGCCGCGCGCGGCGTCCAAGATCGGCATTCGCGATCTTTATGCCAAGGACGAATCGCGCAATCCCACCTGGTCTTTCAAGGATCGGCTGGCAAGTTCGGCAATTTCGGTGGCGAAAGAACTCGGCGCCCGGGTCATCGCGTCCAGTTCTTCTGGAAATGCGGGGGCTGCCGTTGCGGCCTACGCGGCGCGCGCAGGCCTGCCTTGCATTGTGTTCACTTTCCAGGGCGCAGCCGGCCCGATGCTTACGCAGATGCGCGCCTATGGTGCGATGGTATTGAGCACGAGAGACAAGGCGGATCGCTGGACGTTGCTCGAGCGTGGAGTGCGTGAGTTCGGCTGGTTTCCGACCTCGCCGTTCTTCGGTCCGGCAGTGGGCAGCAATCCCTTCGGCATTGAAGGCTACAAGACGCTCGCGTACGAGGTCGCGGAGCAACTCGACTGGCAGGTGCCCGATTGGTGCGTGTTGCCCATCTGCTATGGTGACGCGATGGTTGGAATGTGGAAAGGTTTTCTGGAGATGAAGGCCTGGGGCTGGATCGATCGTTTGCCGCGAATGGTGGCGGCCGAAATCTACGGTTCCTTCGGCAAGGCGTTGGCGGACAATCTGGCTGCGCCGCCGGCGATGCCGAAGACGCACGAAACCCTGGCGGTTTCAATTGGTGCGACACAGGGCACGTTCCAGGCGCTCGACGTATTGCGGCGATCGAATGGGTGCGCGGTCAGCGTGAGCAATGCCGACCTGCTGCGTTGGCAGTCGACGATCGCGGCGCAGGAAGGTTTGTACGGAGAGCCGTCCGCGTTGGCGCCGTTCGTCGCCGTTGAGCATTTGCGCGGCACGGGTGTGATGTCGGCGGGAGACCGGGTGGTCACCCTATTCACGGCGGCAGGGATAAAGGATCCGGACGCGACGGCGCGCGCGCTCCCGGAACTTCCGTTGGTGAACGGGGAGTTCGAAACCACGCTGCGTGTGCTTGCCGAGCAGTTTGGGTTTGATTCTGTAGCTACAACGAAGCGGTAATTTCAACGCACTGAAAAGGAGATCGACAATGAAAAGCATGCTTGGTTTTAGGCTTGGGGTGGCTGCGCTCGCCTGTGCTGGGTTTCTCGCCCACGGTCCGGCTGGCGCGCAAGACAAATTTCCCGAGCGCCCGATAACGATGATCGTGCCATGGGGTCCGGGCGGTAGTACCGACGTCAGTGGTCGTGCGTTGGCCAAAGCTGCCGAAGCTCTGCTCGGACAGCCGATCGTGGTGGTGAACAAGCCCGGCGCGTCGACGATGATCGGAATGGGCGAACTGGCGAACGCCAAACCCGACGGCTATACGATAGGCACCTTGTCCTCCACCTCCTATATGCTGAAGGCGCAGGGACGCCAACTGCCTTACGATGCGGTCGAGGCGTTTTCCTATATTAGCTATTATGGTGACAACCTCATTGGAATCGCAGTGCTCGCCGATGCGCCATGGAAGAGCCTTGCCGAGCTCATTGCGGACGGCAAGGCGCATCCCGGGAAGATCAAGTATGGGACCGCGGGCGTAGGCAGCACGCAGCACCTCACAACTGAGGCGCTGATGTTGTCCAGCGGCGCAAAATTCGTGCATATCCCGCAAAAAGGTTCCGCGGGCTCAATGCCGGCCTTGTTAGGCAAACATGTGGACTTTATTACCGAGGTGTCCGTATGGGCGCCGTTCGTCGCGGAGGGGAAGGTGCGCCTGCTTGCCGTGTCGACGCCAAAGCGCACGCAAGCCTATCCCGATGTGCCCTCTCTGGGCGAACTGGGTTACAACTCGCGGCGCTCGCTGCAGGCGATCATCGGTCCCGCAGGCATGCCCGAACCGGTGCGCCTGAAGCTAGAGGGCGCATTCCGCAAGGCACTCGACAACGAAGGGTTCAGAAACGCGATGAAGACCCTTCACATGGAAGTAATCGACCTGGCCGGGCCGGATGTGAAAAAACTGGTGCAAAGTGAGCTGCAGCACGCAACCGAGCTCGTTCAGCGCATGAAGGCGGCAGGCAACTAGGAAGCGAATGCGCGCACGGACGGCATATAGGTCGAGCAAGCTGTCTCCCTGGTACGCATTGGCGCCAGGCCGGCTTGTTGCGGGCATGTTCATGACGCTGGCGCTGGTATTTGGCGCCGCGTCCTGGAAGCTAGGCTACTGGGTGCATGGCGAACCGGGGCCCGGACTATTGCCGCTCGGCACGAGCCTGCTGCTGGCTGTGTGCGCAGCGTTTCTGTATGGTCCGCCGCGCGAGCCCGAGGAGGCCGTGGTGCTGGAGCGTCTGCCGCTAGTCGCGTTCGCCCTGCTGTGCGCCTACGGCCTGGCGCTTCCTTGGGGAGGCATGGTGCTGCCGTCAGTCATTTTCGGCGTGCTGTGGATGCGCCTGCTGCACCAGCGGCCGTTTCTGGTCTCGCTGATTGTGTCCGCGCTGGTGACGGGCGCAGGGACGTTAATGTTTAAGGTGTTGTTGAAGGTGCCGATGTCGCTTTGGCCGGGAATGTCATGAGCAGTGCGTTTGACATGCTCCTGTATGGTTTCTCACTGGCATTCCAGCCTGAGAACCTGATATTCGCGTTAATCGGATCCGTGCTGGGAACATTCGTTGGCGTGCTGCCTGGGCTTGGTCCGGTAGCGACGATCGCGGTGCTGTTGCCGCTCACCTATCAGGCGGGCTCGCCTCTTGGTTCGATCATCATGCTCTCGGCAATCTATTATGGTGCCATGTATGGCGGTTCGACGACCTCGATCCTGATGCGGCTGCCGGGAGAGGCGGCTTCCGTGATCACCTGCCTGGACGGTTACGAGATGGCAAAGCAGGGCCGAGCGGGGCCTGCGTTGGCGATCGCGGCGATCGGATCGTTCGTCGCCGGGACTGTCGCGATTGTCGGCCTGACCTTCGTCGGCCCGGCTTTCGCGAATGCTGCTGTTGACTTCGGTCCGCCCGAGATGTTTTCGCTCGCGTTATTGGGTGTCGTGCTATGTGCTTCATTGTCCGGTGGCCCGCCGCTTCGCGGCATTGCGATGGCGCTTGCCGGAATCCTGCTTGGGCTGGTCGGTGTTGACCTGATGACCGGTGTCGAACGCCTCTCGATGGGGTCGATCAATCTGACCGGCGGCATCGAGTTGGTGCCGATGCTGATGGGACTATTCGGGTTGGGCGAGGTATTCCACAACCTCAGCAAACAGGACGGCGCGACGTTGCTCACGACGAAGATCGGCAAGCTGATGCCCACACGACGTGATTGGCGCGAATCGATACCGGCAATAGGTCGTGGTTCGGTGGTCGGTTTCCTGATCGGCTTGTTGCCGGGCGGCGGGGCGATCCTCGGGTCTTTGCTGAGCTACACCATGGAAAAACGGGTTTCCGCGCATCCGGAGCGTTTCGGAAAAGGAGCGATCGCGGGCGTCGCAGGGCCGGAATCCGCCAATAATGCCGCCGCGACATCGTCGTTCGTTCCCTTGCTGACACTCGGCCTACCTGGTAACGCAGTAACCGCAGTGTTGTTCGCCGGTTTGTTGATCCAGAACATTCAGCCAGGCCCGATGATGTTGGTGCAGCATGCCGACATTTTTTGGGGTGTGATCGCTTCGATGTACGTGGGCAACATGATGCTGCTGGTGTTGAACTTGCCGCTGGTCGGTCTGTGGGTGCAGCTCTTGCGGGTGCCGTTCTGGCTGCTTGCACCGGCAATCGTAATGGTCTCGGTCTTCGGCACTTATTCGCTGCGCAATAATTGGTTCGATGTCGGCGTACTGCTGGTTTCCGGGGGGGTGGGCTACCTGTTCCGAGCCGCCGCCTATGAGGCCGCGCCCATGGCTATGGCTTTCATTCTTGCGGATATTCTGGACACCTCGCTTCGGCAGGCGCTGCTAATGAGCGACCATAGTCTTGGCATCTTTTTCACCCGGCCGCGTTCAGGTGTCATTCTGGCGATCGCCGCCGTCGTCGTGGTCTCGCAGCTGTACAGTTATCACCGTCGCCATCGACGGACATCCTGAAATGGATTCCGCAAAGCACCTGCACGGTCGCACTGAGATCCGCGCCGATTATCTCGATAAGGTGACCGGCGAGGCAAAATTCGCAAGCGATATTGTCGTGCCGGGGATGCTGCACGGACGCATTCTGCGCAGTACGCTGCCGCATGCGCGCATCCTCGCGATCGACACGTCGGCCGCGCTTGCGATGCCCGGGGTGGTCGCGGTACTGACCGGCGCCGACCTCGCCGGCATCAATGCGCACTGGGGGCTATATCTTCGCGACCGGCCGGTCATCGCGATAGATCGCGTACGCTACGTTGGCGAACCTGTGGCGGCTGTCGCAGCCGTAGACGAGTTCACGGCCGAAGAGGCGCTCGATGCGATTCAAGTCGACTACGAATCGCTGCCTTTCGTCACGGACGCCGAAGAAGCGATGGCACCGGGCGCGCCGATTTTGCACGAAGACATGAATAAGCTGAAAGATTTTTATTTCAAGGGCGAGACCAAGGCGGTACCCGGGACGAATATCTTTCAGCACTATCAGTATGAAAACGGCGACGTCGACAAGGCGTTTGCGGGCGCGCACCGCGTGTTCGAGGATAGCTTCACCTTTCCGATGGTGTTCCATTACGCAATGGAACCGCATGTCGTCGTTGCCGATTTTCGCGAGGATTCGATCGCGCTGTGGAGCTGCGCGCAGTCCCCCACGGCGGTGCAAAAAGTCCTTTCGCAGCTTTTCGAAATACCCCTGGCAAAAATCCGAGTGGTAACGCCGTTCGTCGGAGGTGGTTTTGGCGGCAAGGCGTCCGTGAAGATCGATCCACTGGTGGCGGCGCTCTCACGCAAAGCCGCGCGCCCGGTGCGCGTTTGCTTGTCGATAACCGAATCAATGTTGACCTGTCGCAGACTAAGCGCGCACGTGAACCTCAAAACGGCGGTCAGCGAACAGGGCGAGTTGCTTGCCAAGTCGGTTCGTGTCGTCATGAATGGCGGCGCCTATGCCGATACAGGTCCGGCGGTGGCGATAAAGTCGGCGATTCGTGCCATCGGTCCTTACCGGATTCCTAATCTGCGGCTCGAGTCCATGGCCGTGTACACCAATACCGTCCCCGGCGCAGCTTTCCGTTCAATCGGCGGGCCACAGGCGGTCTGGGCTACCGAGTCGCAAATGGACATGATTGCCGAGGCACTGCACATTGATCCAGTGGCTTTTCGCCTGGCCAACATGCTCGACAAGGGAGGGCTGGTGCGGCCGGATTTGCGCCCGCTCGATGTGGATATGCCGGAAATGCTGAAGAGTGCCCTACGGCTGATGGATGCCGAGGCGGGAAGTAACGCGCGCGCGCGCGGTGTTGCTGTCGCTGCGACCGATCCCGGCGTGCTGCCGGTCGGGGGGGCCATCGTACGCCTGAAGGCAGACGCATCTGTGCTCGTTCTCGCAAACACGGTCGAAATCGGCCAGGGCACGCACGGCGTGCTGCGTTCAGTCGCGGCGCGTGCTCTTTCGCAGCCTATTGAGCGTATCAGCGTTCCCGCGCCGGATACGGATGTCTCGCCCTATGACTGGGGCACCGGCGCAAGCCGTTCCTCGGTGGTGATCGGTCTCGCGGTGGAAGAGGCCTGCGCCGATATCGCAAGGCAGGTGCGGGAGCTGGCCGCCGATCTTTACGGCGGGGAACCAGAGGCTTTCCTGCTCGCAGATGGCGGGGTGGTCGGTCCAAACGGGATGGTCAGTATTCGCGAGTTGCTGCATGCGTTGAACGGTGTGGACAGCGGCGAATTCATCGGTATTGGGCGCATCACGCCGCGCTCCAAACAGGGCGCATTTGCGCGCGCCCCCTTGTTCTGGGAAACCGCAGTTGGAGTGGGCGAGATCGAGGTTGATGTCGACACCGGGGAGGTGCGTCTCGAGCGCTATGTGAGCGCTGCTGATGTCGGCCATGTGCTTAACCGCAAAGCTGCTGAAGGGCAGGACGAGGGCGCCGCTGTGCAGGGGCTTGGCCACTCCTTGTACGAAGAGCTTGTCTACGAAGATGGTCAGCCCATCAACGCCAGCATGATCGATTATCACGTTCCCGCGATGGACGAGGCGCCGCATCAGTTCGTCACGCTGCTGGTCGAAAGCGGGGATGGTCCGGGCCCGGAAGGGGCGCGTGGAATGGGCGAGGGTGGAATTCTGCCGGTTGCGCCCGTCATCGCAAATGCGCTCGCGCGCCGCTACGGTGCGCGCATCCGGGATCTGCCAATGACTCCGGAAAAAGTCTGGCGTGCGTTGAATGACGCAAAGAAGAAAGGCGGGAAATGAATTTCCTGCTGGAAGTGGTTTTACCTACGAAGCCCGAGGCGATCTGGCCGATTTTCTTCGACGTTGGTCGAATCGCCGGACTCATTCCGGGGTGCGAGCAGATTGAAGAGAAAGAGCCGCTCGCGTTGTACTCCGCAGTTATGCGGCAGAAGATCGGCCCGTTCAAACTGGAGATGCCGACGGAGATCCGGGTTGAAGAACTGCTTGCGCCGGTACGAGTGTGCGCGCGTGCAAAAGGCCGCGACAAGTTCACGGCAACGACTGTTGACGTCTTGCTCGATGTGGTGCTCGAACGTCTTGAGAACGGCGTGGACGCGCCAGGTGGCGGTGACGATAACGGTGGCACGCGCCTCACAGTGACGTCTACGATGCAGGTGGCGGGGCGTATGGCCTCGCTCGGGTACCCGGTGGTAAAAAAGAAGGTAGAGGAAATTTTCACTGAGTTTGAAAAGCGCTTGCGCGCGGAACTGGGGATTACCTGATGCTGCCCGCTCGATTCGAGCTCCACCGGCCCGATTCGCTTGCGACAGCGCTGGCATTGCTGGACGAGTACGGCGAAGACGCGAGTCCTTATGCAGGCGGAACGGAGTTGCTGATTGCGATGAAGGCTCGGGTCGTGCGTTTCGCGCATATTATCGACATCAAGCGCATCGCCGAGCTGCGCGGCATTGTCGCGCGGGACGATGGCGGCCTGTCGATTGGCGCGCTTTGCTCGCACCACGAGTTGGCGAATGATCCGATTGTGCGCAAGCATGCCCCGGCCTATGCGCGACTCAGCGCAAATATCGCGAACATCCGCGTGCGGGTGGCAGGCACTTTGGGCGGCAACCTATGCTTCGCGGAGCCTCACGCCGACCCGCCCGCGCTACTGTGCGCCTTGGGCGCAGAAGTTTGCCTTGCGGGCTCGCGCGGCATGCGCAAGCTGCCATTGCAGGACTTTATCCTGGGCGAACTCTCGACCGTGCGTACGGACCAGGAATTGCTCGTGCGCATCGAAGTCCCGGGTCAGCCTGAGGGGGCGCGCGCGGCCTATCGGGCGTTCGGCCACCTCGAGCGTCCCGCCGCTGGCGTGGCAGCGGTGGCGAAACCGGAGGGAAAGGGCTACGCGTGGCGCTTTTTTGCGGGATCTATGTGCGGCAGACCCACAGCGCTCACCTTGCTAGAGGACGCTATGGCTGGCCAACCGCCTGCCGAAGCGCTGGAAAGTCTTGAACGCACCGCTCAGGCGGCAGTCGAGCATATCGAAACATACGACGACTTGCGTGGGAGCGCCGACTACAAGCGACACCTCGTGACGGTGCTCGCCCTTCGCAGCGCTCGCGCCGCGCTCGGATTGGAGGAGCGCGTCGCGTGAAGACCGGCATTCCGACCTTGGATATTGCATTCGTGCTAAACGGCGTTCGCGTCAGCGCGACCGTGGAACCGCGCGAGCTGCTGATCGACGTTCTGCGGGAGAAGTTTGAATTAAGCGGCACCAAGCGCTCTTGCGATATCGGCGTCTGCGGCGCGTGTACGGTATTGATCGATGGTCTCCCCGCATCCAGCTGTTCGATGATCGCGGCAGATGTCGACGGTCGTGAAGTGCTGACCATAGAAGGGCTGGGCACACCACAGGGTCTTGATCCGATACAGCAGGCGTTTGTTGCCCACGGTGCGCTGCAGTGCGGATTCTGCACGCCCGGGATGGTGCTGGCGGTAAAGGGATTGCTGGCGCTGAATGCGTCGCCTACGGAGGACGAGATCCGGCATTTTCTCCGCGGAAATCTGTGTCGCTGTACGGGGTATGTAAAAATCATCGAAGCAGTGGTGGACCTTGCGCAGCGTAAGCATCTCGGCTGACGGGCGCGATCAGCCCGTCGCTTTTGACGCGAAAGTGGCCGCGGGCGAGAGTGGCGGCGCAGCGCAGATATGGCTGGCAAACCACATGTTTCAGCGCGACCCGGTGGCGCTCGCAGCGCGCGTTCTCGCGAGCACCCCGCGCATGCGTGTGGCACTAATGGCGATCAGTCCGTTCACGATTCACCCGGTCCAGGCGGCAATGGCCGCCGCGACGCTTGAAGAACTTTATCCAGGCCGTGTGACACTGTGCTTCGGTGTGGGTGCGCCCGCCGATATGCAGAGCGTGGGCATCGAGGTCGGCAAGCCGCTAAAGCCTATGCGCGAGGCGCTTGAGCTCGCGCGAGCCTTGCTGGAAGGCGAAACGGTGAACATGGAAGGCCAGTCATTTCGCGTGCGCGGGCGCGCGCTCGCGTGCGGACAACGCCGTGTGCCGATTGTACTAGCCGCCTCTGGACCGCTGATGCTTGAGTTGGCAGGAATGGTAGCCGACGGTGTGTTGATTAGTGCAGCCGCGTCGGTTGAGTTCGTGCGCTGGAGCATGGATCACGTGCGCCGCGGTGCGGCAGGGCGCAAGGTGCACGCCTGCGGTCTGGTGTACGCGTCAGTGGATTCGAACCGCACGCAGGCGAACGCACGGCTGCATCGCATGCTCGCGATCACCCTGCGCGGCGCCCATCACCGTATGAATCTGGATCTGGCCGGCACGCAGTTAGATCAGGAGGCGTTGCGCGCGGCGACTGAGCGCAACGACTGGGCGGCTGCGGAGGCGCTGATCACAAACGAAGTCGTCGGTCGCCACGCGGCGAGTGGCGACGCGTCGGAGGTGCGTAAGCGTTTTGCCGAATACCATGCCGCAGGGCTGGACGAGATCGTGATCGGCGGTGTCCGCGACGGCGTGCAGATTTCGTCTCTGCTTGACGCGCTAGCGCCGGTCGCACAATAGAATTAATTGAAGGGGGTGTTATGAAATTCAGCGTTTGTTTGTCAACCGGGTTCGAGGGCGTGATGTACCCGATCCCGTTTGCCGGTCCGGAGGACTTCATCGAGCAGGCGAAGCTGTGCGAGCGGCTCGGTTACGATTCCGTGTGGGGCAACGACCACATCACCACGCAGGACTATGTGCGCGAATTGTTCCCCGGCAAGCCACCGAACTTCTACGAGCCGCTGATAACACTCGCGGCCATTGCCGGCGCCACCAAGCGCATCGGATTAGGAACGGCGCTGCTGGTATTGCCGATGAGAGAGCCTGTGTACCTCGCCAAGCAGGTGCTTACGCTGGATCAAATGAGCAACGGGCGTTTCATGCTCGGCGTTGGCATAGGCGCCTATCGCGAAGAATTTACGGCTTGGGGCGGCAACCGGATTCGCGGTGCCCGACGCGGCGACATGATGGACGAGGGCCTAACAACGCTCACGCTGTTGCTGAACGAGGATCGACCGAGCTTTGACGGCAAGTACGCGAGCTTTAGCGCCGTGGAGATGTTTCCGAAGGCTCGACGGCAGCCGTTTCCGCTATACGTGGGCGGGCACAACCTCGAGGCGGTGGAGCGCGCGGCACGTCTGGGGCAGGGCTGGCTGCCGGGGTGGCGGCCCTGGGACGAACTGGCCGACCGCATTGCTCTTCTGCGCCGGCGCGCGGCGGAGCATGGACGGGATCCGACGCAGATCGAAATTGCGCCGCAGTTCTCCGTGACAATCGGTAAGACCGCCGAGGCGGCGGAAAAGCGGTATATGGAAAGCGGTCTGGTGGCGCACCGCGTTTCGCTCGCCTATACGGGACGCGATCTGAGCCAGCAGGTCATCGCGAACCTCGTTGGTTCGCCTGAAATGCTGCGCGAAAAAGTGGGCAAGCTTGCTGAAATCGGCGTGGGGCATTGCTGTGCATTGATGTTCCCTGCCGATTCCGTCGCCGAGATGAACGACCAGATTCAATGGTTTGCCGAGGACGTGATGAAAATAACTTCTGCCTGATGGAACTGGGATAATGAGCGTTCAGGCACTTGCCGCTGGCGACTATGAGGAGATTAATCCCGGTTCTCTCGACCGGGCTCATCGCTACAAACTGTTCACCGGTACCGTAATACCTCGACCGATCGCGTTGGTGACGACGCTGGGTGAACTCGGGCAGGTGAACGCCGCGCCGTTCAGCCAATTCGTGATTGTCGCTGTTGATCCGGGCATGCTCGGGTTTTCCATCGGACCTGGCCCGCGAGGCGACAAGGATACCCTGGTCAACGTACGGCGCGAACGGGAGTTCGTCATCAATACGGTAACGAGCCCGCTTGCGCAGATCGTGCAGCACTGCGGCGAAGACATGCCGCCCGATGTCAGTGAGGTGGAGGTCACCGGGCTGGGGGTGTTGCCATCGGTCCATGTGCGCGCGCCGCGCATTGCGCAGTCGCGCGTGCAGTTTGAATGCCGCCTCGAGCGAATAGTCGAAGTGGGTAGCGCGCCGAACCATTTTGTCATCGGTGAGGTTTTGCTGGTGCACATTGAAAAGGGATTGCACGAAGATTGCCGCATTGACACGCGACGATACGACCCGATCGGCCGCCTAGGGGGCAGGAATTATTCGCGACTCGGGGACATTATCGAAACTTGATTACAAGACCATGCCCACTAATATTAACTCAACCTGTCTCGCCAACGACGCGGATCTGCGCGTTCGCCGGCCGCATGATGCCGAGCTATGCGCAGCAGCTGGCTGGCCTTTGTCCCGGCTGCTGGAACGCGCCAACGCGCTGCGCGACGAGGGGCACGGGGCGGTCGTCAGCTATTCACGCAAAGTATTCATTCCTCTGACCCGGTTGTGCCGCGATGTCTGCCACTATTGCAGCTTTGCGACGACCCCCCGACAAATCAATAACCCCTACCTAAGCCCGGACGAGGTGCTGGCGATCGCGCGCGCCGGCCGTGCTGCCGGCTGCGACGAAGCCCTGTTCACCCTAGGTGATAAGCCGGAGCTACGCTGGAGTGAGGCGCGTGCAGCGCTTGTGGAACTGGGTTATCCCAGCACCGTAGCCTACCTTGCGGCGATGTGCGAACTCGTGCTCACCGATACCGGCCTTCTGCCGCACGCAAATCCGGGCGTAATGACCCGCGCCGAATTGGCATTACTGCGCCGCTCCTCCGTTTCGCTGGGCATCATGCTGGAGAGCGCCTCGGCAAGGCTGTGCGAGCGCGGCGGACCACACTTCGGATCCCCTGACAAGCACCCGGCGGCACGCCTAGCCACGATACGAGCCGCGGGCGAACTCGCCATCCCATTCACCAGTGGACTGCTCATCGGTATCGGCGAAACACGCGAAGAACGAATCGACACCCTGCTTGCGCTTCGCGATTTGCACCTCGAATTCGGCCACATCCAGGAAATCATCGTGCAGAATTTCCGCGCCAAGCAGGGCACAAAGATGGCGCTATCACGAGAGCCGGAAACGGACGAGCTTGCCTGGACCATCGCAATGGCACGCATCGTATTCGGTTCGTCAATGAACATCCAGGCGCCGCCAAATCTGAGCCCTACCGACTACGCGAGGCTGATCGGCGCGGGCATCAACGACTGGGGCGGCGTGTCCCCGGTCACGCCGGATCACGTCAATCCAGAGGCGCCATGGCCGCAAATCGAGGCGCTGCGTGATAACACTGCGCGCGCCGGAAAAACGCTGGTCGCTCGCCTGCCGAGTTATCCGGTCTACTGCCGCGATGCCGCACGTTGGCACGACGCAGCGGTGTTGCCGCACCTGCTTGAGCGCATGGATGCGGACGGTTTTGCACGCACCGACAGTTGGACCCCGGGGCGGGTTGGTGCGGTTCCGCGGATTTTGTCGGTGCCCATTGTTCGCGATGCCGGACTCGACGCGATTCTTGCTCGCGCTGCCGCGGGAGAACGTCTGAATGAAGCTGACGTCGTGGCGCTGTTCTCGGTGCGCGGCGGCGGGGTCGCGGCGGTCTGCGCCGCCGCGGACGAGTTGCGTCACGAGGCCGCGGGCGAGGTCGTGCGCTACGTGGTCAACCGCAATATCAACTACACGAATGTCTGTCATTACGGCTGCCGCTTTTGCGCTTTTTCAAAGGGGCGCCACAGCGTACAGCTGCGCGGTGCGCCCTACGATCTTGCACACGAGGAGATCGCGCGCCGAGTCACCGAGGCGTGGGATCGTGGCGCGACCGAGGTGTGTATGCAAGGCGGGATTCATCCGGACTACACCGGCGCCACTTACCTGCGCATCCTGAAGACGGTGAAGACGGCTGCGCCAGACATGCATGTGCACGCGTTCTCTCCGCTTGAAGTCAGCCATGGCGCGGCCACGCTGGGGCTGTCCGTTGCGGTTTATTTGGAGCGCCTGAAGGAGGCGGGTCTGGGCACGCTCCCTGGCACTGCAGCAGAAATTCTCGATGACGAAGCGCGCGCCGTTCTGTGTCCGGACAAACTCAGCACGGCCGAATGGCTTTCTGTGATGGAAGCGGCACACAGCGCCGGACTGCGCTCCACCGCCACCATCATGTTCGGACATATCGACAACAGTGCGCAATGGGCGCGCCACTTACTGCGCATCCGCGACCTGCAGGCGCGAACCGGTGGTTTTACCGAGTTCGTGCCGCTGCCATTCGTGCACATGGAGGCCCCGCTATACCTGAAAGGACGGGCACGCCGGGGTCCAACCTGGCGAGAAGTATTGTTGATGCACGCGGTGGCGCGACTTGTGCTTCACCCGCTCATTCCCAATATCCAGGCATCGTGGGTAAAGCTGGGCCCCGAGGGCGTACCCGTGGTGCTGCAATCTGGCGCCAATGATCTGGGCGGCACACTTATGAACGAAAGTATTTCCTATGCAGCGGGCAATCAGCACGGACAGGAATTCGCACCCGCAAAGATGGAAGCGCTGATCGCGCGTGCCGGCCGCGTGCCGGCGCAGCGCACCACACTTTACGCAGATGTCCCGGCGGAGCGCCGGACCCGCTCATTCGCTGCAGCGACGCTCTCCGATGTCGTTTTGACCCCATTGCGTCGGCGCCGCGTCGCCGCTGTGCCAATCTAGGAGAACAGACCATGAATACGAACACTGCCACCATCGCCGTCCTCGGTGGCACGGGCAAGGAAGGCGCCGGACTTGCGTTCCGCTGGGCGTACGCCGGCCACCGCGTTGTCCTGGGATCGCGCGATGCCGCCAAGGCTGCTGCCGCGGCCGCTGAATTGACTACGCTGCTCGCCGGGAGAGGGACGGTAGAAGGCATGGATAATTTAGCCGCAGCAAGCGCTGCGGCTATCGTCGTGCTGGCGGTACCGTTCGCTGCGCAACGGCCAACGGCACTCGAAGTTAAGAGCGTGTTGGAGGGGAAGATCCTTGTCGATGTGACCGTTCCGCTCGCGCCGCCTAAAGTCGACAAGGTGCAGCTTCCCGAAGGCGGCTCCGCGGTCGAGCGGCTGCAAAAGGAACTCGGCCCTGGCGTCCGTGTGGTCTCGGCGTTCCAAAATGTATCCGCTGTCCACCTGAAAGACCTCGGGCACACGATAGACTGCGATGTGCTCGTGTGCGGTGATGACGTCGATGCTCGCGAGCAGGTGGTACTGCTGGCACAATCGGCCGGAATGGTCGCCTGGCATGCTGGCTCAATAGCGAACTCCGCAGCGGCTGAAGCGCTCACCTCCGTTCTGATCGCCATCAACAAGCGCTACAAGGTTCCGAGCGCCGGAATCCGCATCACAGGCGTGCCGCGATACGATGCGGGCGCGCCATCCTAGATTCTGCCAGCAGTGCGGCCTAACGAGGCAAAATTCCGTCATGCGCAATCTCACATTGACCGCACTCGAAGGCATTCCGGAAATACAGTCTGGAGACGACCTCGTCGCCATCGTCATCGAAGGGCTCGAGCGGAGTAGCCTGGTGCTTTCCGACGGCGACGTGCTGGTACTCGCGCAAAAAATCGTATCAAAAAGCGAAGGACGCGAGGTCGAACTCGCGGAGGTCGTGCCTTCGCAGCGCGCGCTGGAACTGGCGGCGATTACCGGCAGGGACGCGCGCATGCTCGAACTTGTTCTCGGCGAATCGACCGAGGTAATACGCTGCAAGCGTGATGTGATCGTAGTCGAGCACCGGCTCGGATACGTCATGGCGAACGCCGGCATTGACCTGTCGAACGTCGCGGGCGGCGGTGAGACCGCATTGTTGTTGCCGCTAGATCCGGACGCCTCGTGCGAGCGGTTGCGCGCCAGCCTGCGCGACAAGGCGGACGTCGGCATTGTTATCAACGACAGTTTTGGCCGCGCATGGCGCAACGGTGTCGCCGGCGTCGCGCTGGGCGTGGCGGGCTTGCCCGGTGTGGTCGATATGCGCGGCAGACCGGATCGCTTCGGCAGAGCATTGCAGGTCACGCAGATAGGATTCGCAGATGAGCTTGCTTCGGCGGCATCCCTGCTCATGGGGCAGGCAAATGAGGGCTACCCTGTGATCCACGCGCGTGGCGTGCCCTACGCTCGCCGCGATGGCAACGGGCGCGAGTTGCTGCGACCCAAAAGCATGGACCTGTTTCGCTGATGATCATCGCTCTTGCCGGAGGCGTGGGCGGCGCTAGACTCGCGCAGGGGTTGGTCCAGGTCCTAGGGCCGGACAAGCTCGGCATCGTGGTGAATGTTGGTGACGACTTCGAACACCTTGGTCTGCAAATATCGCCGGATCTGGACACGGTGATGTACACCCTGGCGGGCATACACAACGCGAAGCTGGGATGGGGCCGAGCGCACGAGACCTGGCATTTCATGGAAACGCTCGAGCAACTTGGAGGCGAAACATGGTTTCGTCTCGGCGACCGCGACCTTGCCGTGCATGTCGACCGCACGCGCCGGATACGGGCCGGCGAAACGCTTTCGGCAATTACTGCCGGTTTTTGCGCTCGCTTGGGTATACGCCACTCTGTGATGCCGGCGACCGATCAGCGCCTGCGCACGCGTGTGTTGACCGATATCGGCGAATTGGATTTTCAGGACTACTTCGTGCGACGTCGTTGCGAGCCGGCAGTGCGAGGATTGCGTTTTGAGGACGCACAATCTGCCTTACCGTGCGCCGCGCTCGGGCGGCTCATTGCTGCCGAACGCATAACCGGCATCGTGATATGCCCGTCGAATCCCTGGTTGAGCATCGCGCCCATCTTCGCAATCGGTGAGCTTTCGTCACTAATCGACGCGCATCGCGTGCCGGTGGTTGCCGTCTCTCCCATCATCGCCGGCAAAGCGGTGAAGGGGCCTGCGTCGAAAATCATGCACGAACTAGTCGGCGGCAGCGATGCGCTCAGCGTCGTCGAGTACTATGGAGTCAGGGTTGACGGCTGGGTAATCGACGCCCAAGACGCCGCGCTCGCAGGCAGAGTCGAGGCTGCAGGTCATCGCGTGCGGGTCACTGACACAATCATGAGTTCGCCGGAGCGGGCGCGACAGTTGGCCGTTGACACGCTCGCGCTGTTTGATGAACTGGACGCTGCCGAATGAACACCTGGATTCTCGTACCGGTGCGTGGGCTGGCCTCAGGAAAATCACGGCTCGCGGCGGTTGTGTCCGCCGACGAACGGCGCGCGCTGAATGCACAAATGCTCGACCGCACACTGGAGGCGATTGCGCAATCCGGCGAAGCGCCCGAATTGCCGCGTAATCCTCTGGCACAATGCATCGTGGTCAGCGCCGATGCCGATGTACTCGATCTGGCGCGATTGCGCGGTGCACAGGCACTCGACGAAGGCAGAAACACCGGCCTAAATGCGGCGCTCGAACTAGCGCGCGCCAAGGCGAACGCGCAAGGTGCAACGAGGCTGCTCGTTCTTGCGGCAGATATCCCTGAGGTCGATGCGGCCGCGCTCGAACGACTCGACCGCGCGATCCCCGCCAATTCGGCGGCGGTGATCTCCGACAAGATCGGAACTGGAACCAATGGGCTGCTACTGCCGGCACGCGCGAACATTTGCTTCGCCTTTGGCGTGGACAGCCTCGTACAGCACCGCACCGCATTAGAGGCGTTGGGCATCGACACGCGGATTTGGCACGATCCCGCGCTCGCATTTGACCTGGATACTGCGGCCGACTATGCGGCCTGGACGTCGCTTCACGCCACGGCACACTAGACCTGGCGGTTATTTGAGCCGATGGAATTGTCCAGCTATTCTATGCGGCGTGATTCGTTCAGCATTGCGGGGGTGGTATAGACCACACTGGTGATCGTTTCCATTAGGTAATGATGCTATTCTGGTGAACTATCAGGATGATCACTGGGAGGCAGTCGTGGCACACATGTATAACCCCCCTTGCACCCCGGTGAACTGCTTCGGAAATTCCTGCCCGATCAAATGGGATTTATGGCAGGCCTCGCAAAAGCCACTTCCGAAGGTCGAACCCTTCAGTGTTGCCGCGTAGCAGCGTACCGAAAATCCGTGTCGCGGCTCATTTAATGCACCCGATGGAGAATCTTGTAATGAAGCAACTGAACAAAACCGCATCTGCCATCTTCCTTGCCGTCACGCTGGTCATCGTGACGGGCTGTGCCGCTACGGGCCACAGGGAAAGTACGGGAGAGTACGTCGATGACGCTGTCATTACTACGAAGGTGAAAGCCGCAATACTTGACCGGCCGACGCTGAAATCGCTGGATATCCACGTCGAAACCATGAAGGGCGTGGTTCACCTCTGGGGCGTTGTCACGTCCCGATCCGCTGTAGATGAGGCGGGTAAAGTCGCCCGCCGCGTCGGCGGTGTGAAGTCGGTCAAGAACGACCTGCGCAGCATGTAGTTGCGCCCGTAGCTCATTTGGATAGAGCACTTGGCTTCGAACCAAGGGGTAGGGAGTTCGAATCTCTCCGGGCGCACCATAGATTGCATCGCCGGCGTTTGCGCCGGGTTCGTCGATGCGGAACCGACATGCACCGAACAATCGACCGCACAGACGAGGGATTGATGGGGCCGCTGTTGACTGTGGAAGTGTGCGAGGCCTTGCGCGCGGCGGCGCGGGCCGGCAGGCCGGAGATCGAGTGCACGCTGGACCTCGGGCGTTCGACGACGCGGGTCGAAGTGAGCGCGGCGGGATGGAACTGGCAAGGTCAACGCTTTCCGCACCTTGAATCCTGCAAGGGCCGGACGGTCTATTACTGGGTGGATGGGGCGTTTCAGCCGGTTGCGCGCTATACGGCGTCGCTGGTCAAGCTGGTGCCGACAGCGCCCGGGCCGCCGACCTTTGAGATCGACGGCATAAAGATGCTGCCCACGGCGCGCGTCTCGCCCTACGCGGATGCCGAGCGCAAAGTCGACTTGATTCAGCCAAACGGCAAGGTGATCCTCGATACCTGTGGCGGCCTGGGCTATTTCGCCGCGTGGTGCCTGCAGCGGCGCGCCAAGCAGGTGCTTTCGTACGAGAAGAATCCCGATGTCATATGGTTGCGCAGCCTCAACCCCTGGTCACCGCAGATCGGCAAAGGATTGACGCTGGTCCAGGCCGACATAACCGAGGTGATCGGGACGCTGCCCGCCGGGTCGGTAGACGCCGTGTTGCACGACCCTCCCCGATTTGGCATCGCCGGAGAGCTCTATTCGCAAATCTTTTACGATCACCTGAGCCGGGTGCTCAAGCCGAAGGGCAGGTTGTTTCATTACACGGGCACACCAAACAAACTCACCAGCGGGCGCGACGTGCCCGCCGAAGTGGCGAAACGCCTCGGCCGCGCCGGATTTACCACGGTCTTCAACGGGGATGGTGTGTTGGCGGTAAAAAAGGGAGGCTAGACATTTTGCTGGTGGACATCGACCCCGGGCCTGGACGGGGCTGTTGCACCGCGCCCGCGATTGTCGTAGATTGCCCGGCGGATTGATATTCCTATCGTTTGACGAAGCCACCCTGTTGTGTGTTTCTGTCCAATTGGAAGAGACCCAACCCCGGCTCGACGAAAGCCCATCACTCCAAGGAAACGCCAATGAAGCACTTATTGTCCCTCGAGGGAAAAATCGCGATGGTCACCGGGGCGTCAAGCGGCCTCGGTGAAAACTTTGCCAAGACGCTCGCCCGCCATGGGGCGAAGGTAGTGGTTACAGCGCGCCGAATCGACCGGCTGGAAGGCGTCGTTGCAGCCATTAAATCAGCGGGCGGTGAGGCCACCGCTATTGCGATGGATGTGACCGATGCCCAAAGTGTGAAAGACGGTTTTAAGGCGGCCGAAGCCGCCTTTGGCCCGATGGACATTGTTGTTGCCAATGCCGGGGTTGGCCCCCGCGGCACTTCCCTTGATATGACCCCGGACGACTGGACAGGTGTTATTGACGCCAACCTCAATGGCGTCTGGTACACCCTGCAAGAAGCCGCAAGGCGCATGATCGCGACCAAGGTCAAAGGCAGCATCGTCACCACTGCCTCAATCATGGCCCTGCGCGGTCGGGCTGGCGCACCCGCCTATGCGGCGTCAAAAGCCGCCGTCGCTCATCTCACCAAAGTCGCAGCACTGGAGTTCGCAGCGAACGGCATTCGGGTGAACGCCCTGGCTCCCGGTTATTTCGAGACCGACCTCAACCGCGCGCTCCTGCATTCGGAAAAAGGCAAAGCTCTAGTGGAAGGAATCCCTATGAAGCGCACCGGGCAATACTCTGAATTGGATGGAGCGCTGCTCCTGCTGGCGTCCGACGCCGGGTCGTTTATGACCGGTACCGTTATTCCGGTCGACGGCGGTCATCTGGTGAATTCCCTGTAATAGCGGAAAAGGATAGCAGCAGTCCCCCGAGGGGCGGTGTAGGCAATAAAGCACGTCCATTTGCCTGGTAGGGGAGCCCGGACTGAACATAAGTCGATGGCGGCCTGCAGATCATGAACTGCCGGTCGCCACTCAGGCCTGACGCGACAGGCGCCGCACCAGCATCGGCCGCTCGGGCGCGATATTCCGCAGCAAGTGCAGCAGGTCAGCCACAATCAACCGGTCGGTCAGCGCCGTTCCCGCTGCAAAAGGCGAGCCGGTTTGACCTCGAAAGTTCCACGACAAGGTGCCAAAGCCCTCATCACGCAGGCGCGGTCCCACTACCGCCTCCCAGGCATCGGTCGAGCCGGTCAGCGCATTGACAAAAACGAAGGTTGGCGCACCAGTGCGCGTCGGCTTTGCGTGAATGTAAAACAGCGCGTCATCCGGTGAAAGCGTGAGCAGCGTGGTCATTTGAGCACCCCTTGGAAAGGTGTTTCAAATTATCCGCTAACCGATCGTGCGTCAACACGAGCATCCGAACATGTCGCGAGTGGATGATCTGTGCGGTCGTGGGTGCCGATGAGTGGCGGTGCCGAGTTGACTTGCCAAAAATGGCACCGGCGTATCGCGGAAATGCAGGCAGGTCCTGATTATGCGGTATTTAAATGTTGAGGAATCCGGCCGGCAGGCGCGCCTCGCCCGACCCGCTTCCCGCGCGCGTGCTATGGCCCGCGGCGCGCGCCGTGCGTAGCGCCAGGTGTCGCACGTTGCGCCCTACCCTGGTGCGGCGTCCCTGCTTGCGATCGCGAATTGAACGTCGCGCCGGCCGGCCGCATGGCGGGACGGTGAACAGGCGTGGCGTGAGTCGTTGCGTGTCGCGTATGCGCCGGGCGGAGCAGTGCGCGCGCTTCTCGCGGCGCACGATCAGCGCTTCTCGGGCCGTGGTGCGGGCGGAACACGGGTGCCGGATGCCGTGCAGCTTGCGGATGTGAAAATCGTTGCGGCGCCACCGGATGCATGACTGCACGCGGCGTTCTGTGGCGCCAATGCCGCATCTGCCTGTACCAGGGCCGCCCGATGTAGTGATCGTTCCAGTAGTTGCCGATGACGAACGTGACCACGCCCATGCCGATGGCCGCGCCGTAGTGGATCACGGGCGCGTTGAACCCACGGTAGGGAGTGACGATGTTTTGCCCGTGCACCCAGCCCCGGTATTCGCCCACGACCACGTCGCACCAGCTGTAATCCCGCAGGCATCCTTGCACGTTCACGGCGACCCCGGCGCCGAGGATGGCGACGACGGGATAGTCCGGGTCCGGCCCGGCGCGCAGCTGGGTGGTATTGCCGGTATGGGCCACTTGCGCATTTGCCGCGATCGGAATAACCAGCATCGCCGCGCTAAGGATCAGTGCTTTCAGTCTGCTCATGGTTTACCTCCATCGCTCTGGGGCGAAAGTCGCTTCTGATGGGTACAGACTAGCGAGTTCGCGCGGCGATAGTGGTAAGCAATTGTGTCATTGTGTAAGCGAGCAGGCGCCGGGCGCCCGTGTGCGGCTTGCCGATGAATAAAGACAAAAGAGAGGGCGGGGCAGGGCGG
>JACZJT010000070.1 GCA_014860445.1 Burkholderiales bacterium | reverse complement strand
CATTTTGCAACATACTTCCTTCCATGTCCCACCCGCAAACCAGCGAACAGGCCGTCCTTCAGCTCGCACGCAAGCACCCGCTGCTGCGCGCGCGCGACCTCGCCCGGGAAGGCCTGCCGACCATTGCGCTGACCCGGCTCGTGTCCGCCGGGAAGCTGGAACGCGTGGGGCGCGGCATCTATAGCCTACCCAACCAAGCAGTCAGCGAAAATCGCTCGCTCGCCGAGGTCGCGATCCGGGTGCCCCGCGGAGTCATCTGCCTCGTGTCAGCGCTGCGCGTGCATGACATCGGTACCCAGGCGCCGCATGAGATCTGGCTCGCCATACCGCATCGGATGCTCACACCCCGGCTCGACAAACCCGCACTGCGCGTGATTCGCATGTCTGGCCCATCCCTGACAGAAGGCATCGACCGACTGAATGTGGACGGCGTGAACGTCCCCGTGTTCAACGCTGCGAAGACCATCGCCGATTGCTTCAAGTTCCGCAACAAGATCGGGCTGGATGTCGCGCTAGAAGCCCTGCGCGATGGTTGGCACAGGCGCAAGGTCACGATGGACGACCTGTGGCGCTACGCTGCTGTTAATCGTGTAGCCAATGTCATGCGCCCCTACCTCGATACCATCGCGGCGTCATGAGCAAGAACCGCGCGGCCTCGATTCGCGCCCGCCTGAAAAATCGCTCCGACGCCGCGAAGCAGGACTTCAATCTCACGCTCACGCACTACGGCCTGGAACGGTTGCTGTATCGTCTGTCTGTATCCAGGCACGCGCCAAACTTTCTGCTCAAGGGCGCGCTGCTCTTTAAGCTTTGGTACGACGTTCCACACCGGCCAACGCGAGATGCTGACTTGCTTGGTTACGGCCCCGATGACATCGATTCCGTGGCGGCTGTATTCCGCGACGTGTGCGTCATTGGGGTCGATGATGGGATTGCGTTCGAACCGCGCTCGGTCAAGACGGCGGAAATACGCAAGGAGGTGGGTTACGGGGGAGTGCGTGTCGAACTGCGCGCGACGCTGGACGGTGCGCAGCTCTCGCTGCAGATAGACATCGGCTTTGGTGACGTTGTGACGCCAGCGCCCGAGACAGTCAGCTATCCGGGCTTGCTGGACGACCTGCCTGCGCCAATGCTCCGTGCGTATCCCAAGTACACGGTCGTCGCCGAAAAATTTCAGGCGCTGTGCGCCCTCGGCATGGCAAACAGCCGCATGAAAGACTATTTTGACCTGTGGATGTTGCTGCGCGATCGCGATCTGGATGACGTGGAGTTGGTGCGAGCGATCCAGGCCACTTTTACCCGTCGTCGAACCGCGCTGCCCGAAGGTGTACCCGCCGGGTTGAGCGACGCATTTGCCACGGATGCCGGCAAGTTGACACAGTGGCGTGCCTTCGTGACGAAGAACAAGCTCAATCCCATTGCGCTGGGTGAACTGGTACAAGCGCTGCGTGCCGAATTCCAGAGATTGAAAATTGTCTGATTTGCTTATCGCCTCGATCAACCGGCCGGCCGACAAATTCCGAAGAATCGCCGGCCATTCGCAGGGCTGCGCTGACGGTAAAAATTTGATCGAAAACTTTTTGTGTGGCAATCAGTTAAGGCATTTGATGGCGGTCATTCTGGTTGTTTTTCGGGACGCAGATGCCTTCAAAGCAGTGTCGTGACGGTAAAAAAATTGATGAATAAGAACGGAAAGACAATAAGTTAGGTGATTTGATGCCGGCACTTTTTTTGCGCTATTTCGACCAGCAGAAGGGCGAGTTGACGTTGCCAAGGAGCATCGCGGGAACCGATAGATCTCGATACATCTCGAAAGGTGCCCTGCAAGAGATCGTCGATTGATCTCGATACATCTCGATAGATGCTGAAAGCTATTTTCGGGGATCAGATGAGATTGACGGTAAATCTGACGGTAAAAATGCTACTCGAAGAACGAACTGCTAAATGGGACAATGGCTTACATATGCCGTTGATGATCGAGTGGGAATGAGCGCGCGCAGCTGCCCCGCCGGCGCTTAAGAGCGCCGCGGGCACAGCCGCAATGGACGATCGAACCTCCGGGTGCGCCGCGCCACAGAGTGCAGCCGATCCCGGCCGGCACAGGATGCGCACGTAACATTTTCCGCGAGCATTGCAGTCTGACCCTGGAGCGCCGGCGCGGTTGCGGTTTGATATTGATGCCTGTAGACTCCTCGCGCTCTGCGTCGCGTAGGCCGCGAGCCGCAATCCGGGCAGCGGCACTGATATGAATCCTGTAACGTCGATTGCTGCAGGCTCGAGCCAGACCACTGAAGCGCAGGCGTGGTCCAATTTCACTTCGGCCGAGTCAGACGAGGCATTCTGCCGGGCCTGGCTGGCGTTGCAATGCTCCATGGTCACGGGGGTGAGCGCAGGCCTGTTGCTGCTGCGCGACGCGGCCGGCGACTCCTTCGTCCCGGCCGCCGTCTGGCCCGATAACCGTCGCGACCTGAGCTATCTCACCGAGGCTGCAGAGCGGGCTTTGTCGCAGGGGCGGGGGTCGGTGCTCGGGCTGGAAGACTCCGAGCGCGAGCGCATTGCGCCGGACAGCGTGCATGTCGCCTTTCCGATTGAAACCGACGACGTGGTAAGGGGCGCCGTCGTCCTGGATATCCTCTCGCGCCCGCAGGCGCAGCTGCAAGCCGTGCTGCGACAGATGCTGTGGGGCGCAGGATGGCTCGAGTCGATGCTGCGGCGGCAGGGCGTCGGGCGCGAGTCGCATCTGCTGGAGCGGGCTGCAGCGAGCCTGGACCTGATGATGGCGGCGCAGCAGCACCGCAATGTCGACCAGGCCGCCATGGCAGTGGTTAACGAACTCGCCACAAGGGCCGGCGCCGAGCGCGTCAGCCTCGGCGTGGAACGCGGCGGCACACTGCAACTGCGCGCAATTTCGCGCACCGCATGGTTCGATCGTCGTTCGCTGCTCGTGGAAGCGATCGAGAGCGCAATGGAAGAGTGCATGGACCAGGAATCCGCCGTCGCATTGCCGGCGGTTGCGGGTATACGCGCCAAGGTCCATGTGGCGCATCGCGATCTCGCGGCGCGCGCCGGCGCCGCCGCCGTGCTGAGCGTGCCGTTGGTCAGCCGCGGCAGGCCCATGGGCACGCTAACCCTGGAGCGCAGCACGCCATTTGATGCACCGACGTTCCTGCTTTGCGAAATGGTGGGCGAACTCCTTGGGCCGGTGCTCGAGGAACTGATGGAGCGCGACCGCTGGATTTCGGGCCGGCTCGTGGACAAACTTTCGTCCTGGCGCGACAAGTTGGTCGGTCCGCGGCACCCGACGATCAAGCTTGCAGTCGTCTTTGCGCTGGCCGTGGTGCTGTTTCTTGCGTTTGCCGACGGCGATTTCCGCATATCCGCGCGAACCGTCATCGAAGGCGCGGTGCAGCGTGCCGCCGTCGCCCCTTTCGAAGGCTACGTCGCCGAAGCGCGTGTGCGCGCCGGCGACAAGGTCGCCAAGGGGCAGCTGTTGGCGAAACTCGACGACCGGGACATCGTGCTCGATCGCGTGCGCTGGGCCAGCGAGCGCGAGCAGGCCGAGCGCAAATACCGCGAAGCGCTGGCCAAGCGCGACAAGGCGGCTTCGCGCATTCTTGCCGCGCAGTTGACCCAGGCGGAGGCGCAGCTTGCGCTCGCAGACGAGAAGCTCGAGCGTACGCGCCTGCGGGCGCCGTTTGACGGCATCGTGGTTTCGGGCGACCTGTCGCAACTGCTTGGCGCGCCGGTCGAGCAGGGCAAGGTGCTGTTCGAACTTGCGCCGCTCGACGCCTACCGCGTGATCCTCAAAGTAGACGAGCGCGACATAGCTTATGTGTCGGTCGGACAGCACGGCGAGCTCGCGCTTACCGGATTATCCGGAATCAAGATGCCTTTCACGGTGAAGACCGTGACCTCGGTGTCCACGCCGCAGGAAGGCCGCAATTATTTCCGCGTCGAAGCGCAGATCGAGAAGGCGTCGCCAGCCATGCGCCCCGGCATGGAAGGCGTGGGCAAGATCTATTCGGGCGAACGCCGCCTGCTCTGGATATGGACGCGTAGCTTCGTAGATTGGGCGCGCATCTCGCTCTGGACCTGGATGCCGTGAGCGAAGGCTTCCTCAGTTCGTCGTGGTACCGCATCGCGCCGCTGCGTCCGGTGCTCAAGTCGCAGGCGCGCATCCGCCGCCATCGCTTCCGCGGGCACGTATGGTACGTGGTGCAGGACCTCGCATCCGGAAGATTCAACCGGTTTACGCCGCCGACTTACCAGCTGCTCGCGCTGATGGACGGCAAGCGCACCATGGACGAGATCTGGAAGGAAGTCGTCGAGCAGCTCGACGAGGACGCGCCCAGCCAGGACGAGGTCATACGGCTGCTGTCGCAGCTGCATGGCGCGGACCTGATGCATTGTGAGGTCAACCCGGATTCAGCCGAGCTGTTCGAGCGTTTCTCCAAGCAGCAAAGCTCGGTCCGGCAGGCAAGTCTTAAGAATCCGTTCAGCATCCGCATCCGCTTGTGGAATCCGGACAAGTTTCTCGACCGTACCATCCGATATGTCGCGCCGCTGTACAGTCGCGCCGGGATAATCGCTTACTGCGCGCTGCTTCTGCTGGCGCTTGTGCTCGTCGCGCTACACTGGCCGGAACTCACGCAGAACATGAGCGACCGCGTGTTCGCCACGCACAATCTGGTCGTCCTTTGGCTCTGCTTTCCGGTGGTGAAATTCCTGCACGAGATGGGGCATGGCTATGTCACCAAGGCCGGGGGCGGCGAGGTGCACGAGATGGGCATCCTGCTGCTGGTATTTAATCCGGTGCCCTACGTGGACGCATCGGCCGCAAGCGCGTTCCGCAGCCGCTGGATGCGCTGCGCAGTCGGCGCTGCCGGCATGATGGCCGAGCTCTACATCGCGTCGCTCGCAATGCTCGTTTGGGTCGCCGCCGAGCCTGGCTGGATCAGGGCGGTTGCATTCAACGTGATACTGATTGCGGGCGTATCGACACTGGTCTTCAACCTGAATCCGCTGCTGCGCTTCGACGGCTACTACATTTTCTCCGACCTCATCGAGATGCCGAATCTCGCCCAGCGCGGCAACCAGTACTGGCGCTATCTGGCGGAGCGCCACCTGTTCAGGATGAAGAAGGCCGAGCCGCCGCAGCTGACGCCGGGGGAGCGGCGCTGGCTGATGCTGTACACGCCGGCCGCAATGATCTACCGGGTATTTGTTCTCGTGGCGATCGTGCTGTACATCGCGTCGGCGTGGTTCTTCATCGGCGTCGTGCTCGCGATCTGGGGCGTGGGCGCGATGCTGGTCTGGCCGGTGGGAAAGCTCTACGGCTATCTGATGTCTCTGCCGCGGGCACAGAACGCGAGGCGAAGGGCGATGACCGTGTCGGTTTTGCTGCTGGCTGCGGCGGTCGCGTTCGTGCTGATTGTTCCCGTGCCGTTGCGCATCCAGACCGAGGGCGTGGTCTGGCTGCCCGAGGAGGCGAACGTGCGTGCCGGTGCGAACGGTTTCATACGTACTGTGCTTGCGCGGCCGGGGGAACTGGTCGATCCCGGCGCGCCGCTGGTCGAGAGCCGCGATCCGGTTCTGGAGGCGCAGATCGCCGTGCAGGAGGCGCGCGTGGCCGAGCTCGAAGCAAAGCTCGATGCCGAGCGCTTCAGCGAGCGCGTGCGGGCGGAGATCACCCGCCAGGACCTGGAACGCGAGCGTGCAACCTACGAACGCATGGTGGAGCGGGTCGATCGTCTCGTCGCGCGCAGCGCCGCCTGGGGGCGCCTGATAATGGAGCGCCCGGAAGACATGCCGGGCCGCTACGTGCGCAAAGGCGACCTACTTGGCTACGTCACCAACGACTCGATAAAGATCGTGCGCGCGGTCGTCTCGCAGGACAATGTGGATCTGGTCAGGACCGGTCTGCTGCGAGCGGAAGTGAGGCTGGCCGAAGAATTGCAGACGGTCTACCCGGCCGCGGTCGTGCGGGAAGTGCCGGCGGCGAAAGACCAGGCGCCGAGCGCCGCGCTTACAACCGAGGGCGGCGGCGCGCTGGCCTCCGACCCGCGTGATCCCAAGAGCGGGAAAACACTCGACAGCAGCTTCCAGTTCGATCTGGAATTGCCGCCTGCCGCATCTGCAGCCGCGTTCGGTGGGCGCGCGTATGTGCGCTTCGTGCACGCGTCCGAACCGCTCGCGCAGCAGTGGTACCGGCGCTTGCGGCAGGTCTTCCTGGCGAGATTCAATGTCTGACGCGGCCCCGCTGTTTTGGCGCACCGTCCCTCGCGCGGCGGCGCCGTACGCCGAGCGCGCCGACGAGGCCGACACGCGCTTTGACCGCACCCTGCTCACCGCGGGCGCGTGGCTGCAGCGTCCGCTTCCGCGCGGCATTCTACTCGCGCGCAAAGTTGCGGCGCTGGTCGAGGTGGAGCAGGCGGCAAGCGACCGGTTGGGATCGGAAGCTTTCGCTGCACGCGTGAACGAGCTTCGCGCCGCTTTTCTCAAGCAGGGATTCACGCCAGAACTTGTCGCGCGCTCGTTCGCGCTTATCCGCACGGCCGCAGACCGCACTCTGGGCATGCGCCACTTTCCGGTCCAACTCATGGGCGGGCACGTCATGCTCCAGGGCATGCTTGCCGAAATGGAGACGGGTGAAGGCAAGACGCTGACTGCAACGCTAGCTGCGGGCACGGCAGCCCTGGCCGGAGTGCCGGTGCACGTCATCACGGTCAACGATTACCTGGCCAAGCGCGACGGGGATGGGATGCGGCCGCTGTACGAGGCGCTCGGCCTGACGCTGGGCATCACCGCGCAGGAGCAGCCGCCCGAGGAGCGCCGGGCAGCGTACGCTGCCGATATTACGTATTGCACCAACAAGGACATCGGCTTCGATTACCTGCGCGATGGACTGACGCTGGCCTCCACCAGGAGCCGCGGCCGGCTGCTGCTGCAAAAAATCCTGGGACAGGGCGACCGCCAGGGCGGACTGCTGCTGCGCGGCCTGCATTTCGCGATTGTGGACGAGGCGGACAGCGTGCTGATCGACGAAGCGCGCACGCCGCTCGTGATCTCAGGTTCGGATGACGCCGCGGGCGATGCCGAACTCTACGGCGCCGCGCTTGAGATCGCGCGCGGCCTCGAGTCCGGCCTCGACTTTATCATGAACAGGAAAGAGCGCCAGGCGCATCTTACCGATCGCGGCCGCGCGCGCATCAAGGACCGGAGTGCGGCGCTGCCGCCGGAGTGGCGCTCGTCGCGGGGGCGCGAGGAGCTGGCGCAGCAGGGACTGGCAGCGCTGCACCTGTTCGATCTCGACACGCATTACCTGGTGCGCGACGGCAAGGTGATGATCATCGACGAATACACCGGCCGCGTGTTGCCCGATCGCTCCTGGGAGCGGGGCTTGCAGCAGCTCATCGAAGCGAAGGAGGGCTGCGACATCACCGGCCGGCGGACCACGCGAGCGCGCATTACTTATCAGCGCCTGTTCCGTCGTTACCTGCGTCTTGCAGGCATGACCGGCACCGGCGCGGAAGTCGCGCCGGAACTCGAAGCGGTTTACGGACTGAAGGTTGTGCGCATTCCCACGCATCGGCCGGTCGCGCGCAAAGACCTCGGGGTGCGCGCCTTTGTAGACCGTTCACAAAAATGGCAGGATGTCGCTGATGCGGTCGAAAGAATGCGCGCCTCCGGGCGCCCGGTACTGGTGGGTACGCGCTCGGTGGGCGCGTCCGAAGAACTGGCTTTACTGCTCGCCGCGCGCGGGTTGCAGCACGTCGTGCTCAATGCAAGGCAGGACGCCGAGGAAGCGGCAATTGTCGCCGATGCCGGCGAAGCGGGGCGCGTCACGGTTGCGACCAACATGGCGGGGCGCGGAACCGACATACGGCCGACGGACGAGGTACTGCAGCGAGGTGGCCTTCACGTGATTCTCACCGAGTTCCACGAGTCGAGGCGCATTGACCGCCAGCTCTTCGGCCGCTGCGCGCGGCAGGGCGATGCCGGATCATACGAGGCGATCGTGAGTATGGACGACGACATATTTCGCAAGCATGTTATATTTCAGGTGATCGCGGGCTTCGTTGCAAGGAGCCACGAAAAGCAGCGGACGAAAGAACTGCGGCCGTTACCCGCATGGGCTGCAAATTTTCTGCGGATAGCGGCGCAACGCGCCGCGGAGGCGCTGCAATCCCACGAACGGCGCATCACCATGGAAGCGGACCGGCGGCTGGATTCCGCGCTCGCGTTCGCCGGCAAGTCAGAATGAGGGAAGCGTATTTGAACAAGCGGGCAACATTTGATCGCAACGCCGTGAAGCGAGCGTCGGCCGTCCTGGTGGGGGCGCTGGCCGCCTTGATGGCGCTTCCGGCCCTTGGGGGCGAGTTCGACTGCGTCATCGAACCGCGTCAGATTATCGAATTGCGTGCGCCATTTGAAGGCTTGGTCGACAAGGTCAATGTCGATCGGGGTGACGTCGTGAAGCACAACCAGGTGCTCGTCGTGCTGGACACTTCGGTCGATCGCGCCACGGAGGCAATAGCCGAGCAGCGCTCGCAGATGCAGGGCGCAGTCCTTTCCGGGGAATCGCGGGTCGCATTCAGCTCCGCGAAGCTGGAGCGTGCCCGGAATCTGCACGGGCAGAACTACGTATCGGCGCAGGCCCGGGACGAAGCGGCGACCGAAAAAAAACTCGCCGAGTCCGAACTGCGTGATGCCGTGGACAATCGCAGGCTGGCCGAGCTGGAACTCAAGCGGCAGCGGGAGATCATCCGGCTCAAGACGATTCGCAGCCCCGTCGACGGCATCGTCGTCGAGCGCATGTTGAACCCGGGAGAGTTTGCGGAAGCGGGCGTTGGGCGCAAACCCATACTCAAGCTGGCCGAGATCGACCGCTTGCATGTGGAGGTGCTGCTTCCGGTGGAGGCCTACGGGCGCGTCAAACGCGGCATGGAGGTGGAATTGGTGCCGGAGATTCCGGCGGGCGCCCGGTATGTCGCGAAAGTCGCGGTAGTCGACCGGCTGGTTGATGCTGAAAGCGGCACCTTCGGCGTCCGCCTGCTTTTGAATAACCGCGACCACCGGCTGCCGGCGGGCATCCGCTGCAAGGCGAACTTTCCGGAGATCGAAGGCGCTGCGGCGAGGCGTCGCGCCGCGCGTGCGGCAGACATCCAGGCGAGGCGCGCGGTCGACGACAACAGGCGCGTGCGTTAAGCGACAACAAGGGAGAAGGACATGGCCGAAAACAAGGACGAGCCGGGCAAGGATAAGCCGGCGCCGGAGCCGAACCGTGTGCACTGGGACACCTCGCAGCTCAAGAGTTCATACTGCAACATCGCCAACGCGACCAGCACGCGCGAGGAGGTGATCGTCAATTTCGGCATCAACGAGAACTGGGAGCGGCCGCGCACCGAACTCGAAGTGCAGCTCCTGCATCGCATCATACTCAGCCCATACGCCGCGAAACGGCTGCAGGAGCTGCTCACGAAACTGATCAAGGAATACGAGGCGCGCTACGGCGTGCTGAAATAATTGCAGTAGTGCATCCTGCACGTTAATCACAACAAGGGAGGGAAGCAAAAAATGGCGACACAACTGATGATTTACGAAAGTGCAGTGCCTGTATCGCAGTCGCGCCACGGCGATTGGTCCATCGAGGCAGGTGCGGACTATTCGTTCAGCCGGAACGTGAACTCCGTTCCTCTGACAGCGGTCGAATTCGCGAGCGCTGCGGCGGACTACGTCATCATCTTCGCGGAATCCGGCGATGTGGTGATGCCGGCGGCGCTGCTGGGCATGCGCGACCGCGAAAACCTTTACCTCGCCGACAAGGGCGAATGGAAGGCGCGCTATGTTCCGGCCTTCCTGCGGCGCTATCCGTTCGTGTTTTCCAGCACCGACGACGGCAAGAACTTCACACTTTGCATAGACGAATCCTTCCCGGGCTTCAACCAGGAAAAGCGCGGCGAGTCCCTCTACGACGAGCAGAAGAAGCCGTCGCAGTACGTCGAGAATGTCCTCAAGTTCCTGCAGCAGTACCAGTTCGAGTTCCAGCGTACCCAGGCATTTTGCAAGAAACTGAAAGAACTGGGTTTGCTCGAACCCATGCGCGCTCAGATCAACCTGGAGTCGGGGGAGCGGATCTCGCTCACGGGATTCATGGTGGTGGATCGAACGAAGTTGAAAGCGTTGCCCGCCGACACGCTGGCCGAAATGGCGAAATCCGACGAACTCGAACTCATCTACAACCACCTGCATTCGATGAGGCATTTCAACGGCATGCGCGAGCGGCTCGCGGTTGCGGCGCCGGTACCGGCGAGTGAACAGGTTTCGGTAGTGGACGAACCCGAGCCGGAAAAGAAAGCGGATACGGAGAAAAAGGGGAAAGCCGGAAAGTCGGAGGGAGCAGGGCGAAAAAAATAAGCACTGCAACATAAAAGTAACAGCCGCGCGAGCGGCTGTTACTTTTTGAGCGCAGTGCAGGACGGATAAAAACCCGCCTGATCATTAATTTCCGCCAATGTGTTAGGAATATTGTTGAAATTGCCGGGCTAGAGCGCGGCAGACGACACGTAAGACTTCGCTGCTACGCAGCAAATTTGGCGTCGCCAGGTATTGACAAATGATTCTCAAGTATTGCGGAATGACTCTCAGTTAGTTACTATCGCTTTAACACCGCGTTAACGCCGATTTAACACCGATTTAACCTGGCTTTAACATTGCGTGAATCTAGGATGGCTCACACAGTGGCGGACAAATAATAACGTAGTCGATCGATCGCACGAGCTTCCTTTCCGCACTGTCGAGTCAAGTGCGGTTGCGGGAGCCGCGGATCGTTAGGTGTTTTGATAGGGGGTGCCCGATGCAGCGACCCTGGTCGTTTTTTCGCATGTCAAATCTGTTGGGCGCCGATTCGAATTTGCGCGCCTTCGCTCGAGCCCTCAAGTCCCCCTTCCAGGCGCTTACCTCGCGAAAACCTGTTGGTCACCCGCCGTACCGCCGCAAGGTGCTGTTCGAGATGCTCGAGCCGCGCCTGCTGCTCTCGGCGGATCCGCTCGCCGCTGTCAGCGCCGAAGGCCAGCTCGCCGCGCTTCTGACCGAGGGCGCCGATTCGGTCGTGATGAGCCAGATCAGCTCGTCCTCCGACGGCGGCGTGGTGGTCGACCTCACCGTGGGCGGTGTCACCGAGCGCTACGGCGACGCAGTGACGGGCGTGCGCAGCATCGTGCTTGACGGCAGCGGAGGCGACGACAGCTTCCAGTTCCTTGGGATCACGGCGGACGTCAACATTCTCGGTGGCGGCGGCATGGACAGGCTCATAGGCGGGCTCGGCGATGCCGCGTGGACCATCGACGGTTCCAACAGCGGTACGCTCAGCTGCAGCGCCTCGGGGACCATCACGTTCAGCGACATCGAGGACCTGTTCGGCGCCGATGACAATCAAGACACATTTACCTTCACGCCGGACGGCAGTCTCAGCGGGGCAGTCCACGGCGGCGCGGCCGGCTACGACACCCTCATTGTGCGCGGCGGGAACTATGGCGTGATTTCACTGACGCCTACAAGCGCGGACGCGGGCTCCATTTCGCTTGACGACAAAGTGCTGCGTTATACCGGCCTCGAGCCTTTGACGCTGGACGTGTGGACCGCCGCCACGGTCGAATTCAACGGGACCGCTGGGGCCGATGTCATCACACTGGAGAACGGGCCTATCGCTTCGCAGCTCACGTTGACTGCGAATTTCGAGGGTGGGCCGTTCAATATTCCCACCGGCTCAATCACCATCAATGCGGGCGAGGGCGACGACGTAATCACGGTCAACACGACCGACATCAACACCGCGGCCTCGCTTACCATCGACGGCCAGGGCGGCACGGACACTGTGAACATCGCCGGGGCGCTGACGCTAGCCGGGGGTAATTTTGCCGTAACCGCGGAATCGATTGCGGTTGCTTCCGCGGCGAGCATCGCCACCACAGGCGATGTCACCCTTACCGCGGTCGCCGAGAATAATCTCGTCGATCTTGTCGACGCTTCGAGTCCCTCTGCCATTCTCCTTAGCGCGGACATCCTGGTTGACGGCAACATCAACATCGGCGGTACGCTCAAGCTCGACGCGACCGTCACCAATACCGTCAATCTGCTAAACCAATCGGGCGGTTCTCTGGCAGTCGCGTCCGATTCGAACGCCGCTGCGCAAATCGGCGCCAACGCGATCGTCACTGCGGCCAACCTGAGCGTATCGGCTGTCACCAATACCAATTTCACTGTGGATGTCACCAATGCGGACAGCGGGACCGTCGGCATCGGCGAAGACGCCATCGATCTGCAGCGCAGCACGGCGACACAGTGGGGCCAAAACGGTCCCGTGACACTTTATCTCTGGGATACGCCGACATTCGACGCCACTAAAGACACCTATGTACTGGTCCACGGATGGACAGGCGAGCTCTCAACGAGCTATATGGATTTGCTGGCCGCGATGAAGGAGCACGACCCCGACGCGAACATCGTTTTTGCCGACTGGTCGGAAACCGCCAAGAACCCGGTCTATCCCGAGGCGGCGGACGCGACCTACGACGTCGGCGTGGCGCTAGCGGCGCTGCTCCATACCAAGTTAGTTGACCCGTCGAAAACCACCCTGATCGGCCACAGCCTGGGCGGACAGGTGAGCGGTGTCGCCGGCAAGAAAACAAGCGATCTGTACGGAAGCTCCATCAAGCAGATTTTTGCGCTGGATCCGGCTGGGCCCGCATTTGAACCGGGCGGGGGTTTCCCCGTGAAAGATGACGCGCATAGACTGGATTCAGGCGATGCGGATCGAGTAGTGGTCCTGCATACCACCAGCATCGCGGGCTACGATGGGCAAGCGGGCGATCTGGACCTGTATGTGAACCCAGGTGCGCTCAATCAGCCGGGCGAGACAAATGTCATCGGCAACCACGGCTATTCGAAAAAGCTGATGGGCGATTTGCTGCGCGGCAAGAGCTTTAGTCAGGGGAGCGTGATCGGGAGCGACGATTCCCTGGCCTATGACGATCTGCTCGATGCTGGACTCGTCGGCAGCGTTAATGTCGAGACCTACGACAGCCCGATCAAAGTCAAAACACTTGCGAGCATCGAGGGCGGGGCGGCAATCACGGTCGGCACGATTCCGCTGGCGGGGGATACGTCCAGCGTACTGGTCCAGGCGACAGACACTACCAATATCCAGAGCAGTATCACCACGGGACATCTAGGCGATCTGACCAGCTACGATTATGTGCAAGGCAAAATCGGACTGAGTCGGGACACCAGTGCTTATATAGGCAAAGCGACCAACCGTACGAGCCTGCAGAATACCGGGGGCACGGAAGCCGGCGCAGTCAGGGTATCGGCGCAGAATCTGGGCAACATCAGCGCGACGGTTTATTCGGATTTTCTGGATTACCAGGCGACCACATTCGCACGGGCGAACACGCTGGCGTATGTAGAAAATGCCGATCTGAACGTGGCCGGACTTGAGGTGATCGGGAACAATTCTTCGAATTACTCCACGGCCGCCGAGGAAAACAGCAATACGTTCAGGGGGGCGACCAGCGCTTACATAAGCGACAGCGAGGTGACTGCGGGCGCCGGAGGGGTGAGCCTGACAGCGCTCGATGACTCTTCCTATACAGCCATTTCTGACGGCGAGGGCGGCCGGACCAGTCTCAACGACGTCAGGAACGACGTCAGCGCGTACGTCACCGGCTCTACAGTCGACGTCACCGGCGGCGCGATCGGGATTTCCGCCGACAACCGCTCCAGGCTGAGCGCGACCACGACGCTGCGCACCTCCGGCCTGGTTTTCGCCGATGCCGAGATTTTCGCGATCAACGTCGCCAATGGAAACGTCGAGGCATACGCCGACGATTCCGTCCTCACGACCAGCACCGGCGACATAACGCTAGACGCAGTCAACGAAGCGGCGATAGACGCCAGGGTCAAAGGCGACGCCACCGCGGGGGCGCTGGGCGGCGGTCTGACTTTCGGCGCCGTCATGGCCTTGAACGCGGTGGGCTGGGACATGGCCGGCGTGCTGATGAATACGATAAACGATTTCATCGGCGACCCCGGCAATGACCTGATAGAAAACATCCTGCCGGTGGCCGAGGCCACGCCGGCGCAGGCGCGCGCCTACCTGCTCGATACCGACGTCGTCGCCGGCGGCGACCTGACAGTTCATGCGGGTGCCGCGGAGCAGATCAACGCCACCGTCAGCAATGCCGCCGAGACCATGGCTTCCACACTTTACGGCGCGCTGGGCGGGGCGGGGGGCATTGTGCTCGCGAGCAACAAAGTCAGCAGCGCGGCCGAGGCGAGCATTGAATATTCCGGCGCCTATTCCCGCGACCTCGGTCCGGATGATGTGCATGCAGGCGGTACGATTTCAGTCCTGGCGACTGACGACGCCGGAATCTACTCCAATGCCAAGCTGGTTTCGAGTTCCATCACCACCAGCGACGGCGGCGCGAACATCCTGAATCAGGCGGTTGCGTATCTCGCGCACGATTACACGAGCGAAGACCATCCCGCAAACCTGGATTTCGGCAAGCGCGTAATACTCGCCAACGATTTCGACGAGACCCGCGGAACGCCTGGACGCGTCTACGAATACATGGGGACGGACGCGGACTGGGCAGGGACCGGTCGCGATCTGGCGACCGAAGACTTTAGCGACCGCGACTGGTGGAAGGAAATCCTCGAAACCCAGCTGGTTCCGCAGGGCAACAACCTCACCAGTTCGGACTCGATCGCGATCGGGGGGCTGATTGCGCTCAACGACGCGCGCAGCAACGTGCTGGCGAAAATCGAGAATGCCACGGTCAATACGGTCGACGGCGATGTGCAGGTCGGCGCAATCGAAAACGCCACCATTATCGCGACCTCGGACGCGACGGCGACGGCCTCGGGCGGCAGCGCCTACGGTAGCGGCACGGTCGTCGCTGGGAGCGGCATCGTCGCGACCAATATGATCCTGAGCCAGGCAGATGCCTACCTCAAGGACAGCGTCGTTACCGCAACCGACGCGGACGAGTTCGACGCGTTCGCGCTTGGCAACATTGCGCTCAACGCGCAGAACACTTCGCTCATAGACGCAACGGTGCTGAACTCCGTCACCTCCGGCGACACGGCGGGCGGGGTCACGCTTGCGTTCAACACGGTAGGCTGGAAGGCGCAGAACGTCCTGTTCCGGACGATCGACGCGCTCATCGCCACCAACATCGGCGACGAAGAGACGGCCGGTGTGCGCGCTTATGCGCTCGATTCGACACTTACCGCCGATCGCGACATTTCACTGAGCGCCGCCTCAGACGCAAGCATCCATGCCAAAGCCGGCAACGAAGCCACCTCCGCTGCCTCTGCGCTCTATGGTGCCACCGGACTCGCAATCAGCGCGGTGCTCGCGAGCAACATGGTCAGTAGTGAGGCGAAGGCCTATATCGACTACTCGAACTCCTACACCCACCCGGATATCGACGTCAGTGCCGGCGGGACCTTGAGCATCGAGGCGAACGACAACGCATCAATCATCGCGAACACGCGGATGCTCGCCAAGGGCTCCACCAGCAACGACGGCGGCGCGAGTATCGTCAACAACTTCGTTAACGCATTCCTCGACGAATACCAGTACACGACGAAATCGGGCACGCCAACGCTGCAGCAGTATGACAAGGTGCGGCTGGCGGCTGATTACAGTGGCGGCTCCGGTGCCCCCGGTGCCGTGTATCAGTACACCGGGACGGACCCGCTGCCCCTGGGCTCAGATGACCTGGGTGCTCAGAACTATGCCACTGGCCCGTGGGTAAGGCTCACTTCCGTCAACGTTATTCCTGCCTTTGGCAACGTTTCGAATTCCGATTCGGTGGCGATCGGCGGGCTGGTGGTGCGCAACGATGTGCGCGGTGGCGTGGACGCCTATGTCAATAAGGCGGTGATTGAAGCGGCGCAACTCGGTGTGAGCGCGGTGGAGAATGCCACCATCGACGCCTTCACGGTGAGTGCCGCGGAGGCCTCGGGCGGCAGTCTCTACGGCAGCGGCACCGTGATCGCCGGCAATGGCTCGGCGGTGACCAATCTGGTGCTCAGTCATGCCGACGCCTACATCACCGCCAGCGAAATCACGACAAGCTCGGGCGATCTGTCCGTGGCGGCGCAGAACACGTCGCAAATTGACGCGAGGCTGCTCAGTTCCACAGCGAGTGGAGACGCGGCCATTGGTGTCGTGCTGGCGTTCAACTCGGTGGGCTGGGAGTCGCAGAACCTGCTGCTGAGCGCACTCGACGCGCTGATCGGACGCCCCCTGGACGACATCGATTACCTGATCGGTGAAACCCTGGACAAGCTTGATCCTGGCGACCGCGTCAAGGACAGCAATAACAAGGTCTATCGCTATATTGGCGACGCCATCGGCAGCGAGGTCACGCTCGCATCGAATTTCCACGACGAGGTGGACAAGTGGGCCGAGGTCGTCTCGCCCTACGGCGACGAAGACCCGGCCAATGTCCATGCCTATGTGCTGGATTCAAAACTTGATGTCGCGGGCAACATCGCGGTCACCGCGCAGAACGAGGCACAGGTCAACGCCACCGTCAGCAACGCGGCCTCGTCCGCGGCGTCGGCGCTGGTAAACGCCTCCGGCAAGAGCATCGGCGGCATCCTGGCAAGCAACAAGGTCAGCAGTTCGGCGGAAGCCTATATCCGCTACACGGACGCCTTTGATGGAAACGTCGACGTCACAGCGGGCGGCGATGTCACCGTCCGGGCACAGGATAACGCCGCCATTTACGCCAACACCAAGCTGGTGTCCTCGTCGGTGACAAGCAACGACGGCGGCCTGAGCCTCGGCGGTGAAAGGCTGGATACGGAGCTGAATCTCTTGTACCCGCCGGATTACGTGTCGGACGAAGGCTCCGTGTCCATCGGCTTCGGCCAGCGCGTGCGTCTGGCGGACGATTTCGGCAGCAATGATTTCGCCACGGATGACGAAGACAGCGTGGCCGACATTGCCAACGGTCAGTACGTACTGGTTGCCGACGGCTATGCCGATGTGACTTTCGACTCCGATTCCGGCGTGCGCCTGCTGCGCACGGGGGACGTGGTGGAACTGTCGAGCGAATACGACGCTTCGCGCGGCGTGGGCGGGGGTCTGTACCGTTTTGTCGAGGAAGGATCGCGCGGACTGCGTGTCGACCTGAGTGTCGAAGACTATACCGACACATCGCGCTGGCAGGCGATCGGCGGCAACGGTGGATCGGTCTACGAATATCTCGGAGCGGATGACCATGCACTCGATCTGGCCTTGCAGGACTACAGCGACGATTCGTTGTGGCGCGAGGTCACCGGCAGCCCTGGCGCCATCTATATATATATGGGACAGGCCGATCCGTCGCTGAACCTCGCCACCGCCGACTATGGCGATACCGGCCTGTGGAAGGTCGATCCGACCACCCAGATCGTGCCCAGCGGCTTGAACTTCACGCCGTCGGATTCGATCGCGGTCGGCGGCATCGTCGTGCTGAACGACGCGCGCAGCGCAGTCGAAGCCTTTATCCAGAACGCCAAATTGCAGTCCGGCGGCCGGGTCGAGGTGCTCTCGCTGGAGAGCGCGGTGATTCGCGCCGAGACCGACGCCGCAACCTCTTCGTCGGGTGGCGACGCCTTCGGCAAGGGCGAATCACTTGCCGTCAATGCGGTGGTGGCGACCAACCTCGTGCTCAGCACCTCTGCCGCTCACATCGACGCCAGCGATATCACCACGACCACGCCCGGCGCGGACGGCCAGGGCGATATCAACGTCGTAGCGGAGAACATTTCGCAGATCGATGCGACCACGCGCAGCGCGGCCACGTCGGGCGCTAACGCAGCCTCGTTCCTGCTTGCGTTCAATACCGTAGGCTGGCGCGCGCAGAACCTGCTGTTCAACACGCTCGACGCGCTGCTCGGGGTGGACACCTTCGGTGGCGAAGTGCCGGCGACGGTGCACGCGACCGTGACGGATTCGAACCTGCATGCTGCGGGTGCGGTGACCGTCGCTGCTGATTCCGCGGCGCAGATCTATGCGCTGGTCACCAACGATGCCACCTCGTTCCCGAGCGCGCTCTTCGGTGCCGCCGGCATGAGCGTGAGCGGCATCCTGTCGAGCAACATGGTCAGCAGTTCGGCCGAGGCGGTGATCCAAGGCGGAAGCGTGAACGCCGGTGCCGGCGTCATGGTGCTGGCGCAGGACGACGCGGCGATCGATGCGCAGACCAAGATGTACGCCGAGGTGTCGCCGACCAACGATGCGGGCGCGGGCCTGTTGAACAAGTATGCAGGGCTGCTGCTGGACGACTATCAGTACACCAGCGATTCGGGTACGAAGAAGCTGCATTTCGGCGACAAGGTGCGCCTCGCCGACGACTACTACGCGCCGGACTTCGAAACCGACGGCGACGACCAGCTCGCTGCGCTTACCACCGGAACCGTGGTGCAGATCAGCGAAGATTACGCTGGCGACAAGGGTGCTCAGGGCAGTTCATACCGATTCATAGGCGCGACGCCGCCGGGCCAGGTCAACATCGGCATTGAAGATTTCGGCGACGCCACCCGCTGGGTCGAAGTCGGCGGCACCTACCAATACATGGGATCCGATGCGCTCGGACAGGCGGGCGTCAACCTCGGCAATCAGGTCTACACCGACTTCGGGCTCTGGAAGCGGCTCAACCCGAGCAATCTGATCACCGACTCGACGGTCTTCGCCGGGCTCGAGGTGATCGGCAGCGTCATGAAGAAGGAAGGGTTGACCGGGGAATCGCAGAGTTTCTACGGCCTGATCGACCGCAACGACGTGCGCAGCGCGGTTCTGGCCAAGTTGCAGGACACGGATGTCGATGCCGCAGGCGACGTCACCGTGCAGGCGCTGGAAAGCGCCCGAATCAACGCACTCGAAGACAGCACGGTGTCGCCCTGGGAAGGCGCCGGCGGGGTCATCGCCACCAACAATGTGCTTTCCAGCGCCAATGCATTCATCGACGGCGGCAGCGTCGACACGACCGCCGCCGGCGACGTCGTGGTGGATGCGCAAAACATTTCGTTCATCGAATCGAAAACGACCAGCACCGTCGAGTCCTGGGACGCCAAGACCGCGGTCGTAGCTTTCAACGCCATCGGCTGGAAAGCGCAGAACGTGCTGTTCAACGCGCTCGACGCCTTGATGGGCGACCCGACCCTGTCTTCGGCATTCAATGGCGAGCAGCCGGCCGAGGTGCAGGCGTATATCGTCGATTCAGCCATCCATGCTGACGGCAACCTGTCGGTGACGGCGCTGTCCGAGGCGCAGATCGACGCGACCGTGGGCAATGTCAACATCTCCGAGGCCGAGGTGGACATTGTCATCCCCGGGGTGATGGACGGCGCCGCCAGCGTGGCCGGCGGCGGCGTGCTCGCGAGCAACAAAGTGAGCAGTCTGGCCAAAGCCTATATCGACTACACCGGTGCGCGCGGCACGGTCCAGGCAGAAGGCAGCCTCACGGTGCAGGCCGAGGATGTCGCGGGCATCACCTCGGACAGCATTGTGGTGCAGCAGGCGATATCGACCAATACGCTCTCGGGCGTGGTCGACCAGATCGAAGCCCTTCTGCCCGGCGACTACGATTACACCACCAAGTCCGGTGTCATCACGGTGCTGCCGGTGCCCCCGGTGCTGCCGGCGCAGTACTCGCCGCAGCAGGTGCGGCTCGACGCGAATTATGCGGGCGGCGGCGACGCGGGTGCGACTTATCGCTTCATCGGTCTACACGAGGATGTGTTGGCGTTGGACGCGGACGGCTCGACCCCGGGCATCCAGCTCAACCTCGGGAACCAGAATTACGGCAACGCGCTGCTGTGGCAGAAATTGAGCAGCAGCAACGGCCTTGCGGACCTGTACCCGAACATCGGCAATCTCACCGATTCGGACGCTACGGCCGTCGGCATCCTGGTGGTGATGAACGATGTGCGCAGCGCGGTCGAAGCCTCGGTTGACAACGCCACCGTTACTGCGGCCAGCATCGACGTGCGCGCGCTGGAAACCGCGTTCATTGCGGCTAATGCGGAAATCAACGTCGAGGCCTCGGGCGGGAGCGCCTTCGGCGAGGGCTCGGTGCTCGCGGTCAACGGTCAGGTGGTCACCAACGTCGTGCTCAGCCGCGCCGATGCGTTCATACGCGACAGCGAGATCACGACCACGACCGCCAACCTCAATGTGGAAGCCGTCAACAACTCCGTGATCGACGCGACCATCATCAGCGACACAGCCACTGGCGATGAAGGCGTCGGCGTCACGCTTGCCTTCAACACCATCGGCTGGCAGTCGCAGAATTTCCTGTTCAATGCCCTGGACACCATCATCGGGCGGCCGCTCGACGACTACGATTACGATTCGGACGAAATCGTACCCAGCCTGAACCCGGGAGACCGCGTCAAATTCGGCGACACCGTTTACTGGTATCTCGGGCAGGAAAGCGGCCCGATACTCAGCGGGCCGGTGGATCTGAGTTTGCAGAACTACACCGGTGTGGGTGCGCACTGGGCACCGATAGAATCCCCGTTCGGCGGTGAACAGCCGGCGGAGGTGCGGGCTTACATCCAGAACTCGGCGCTCGACGTTGCAGGCGACCTGAACGTAACCGCCACCAACGAGGCGCAGCTTAACGCCACCATCAGCAATGCGACCAACTCCGCCGCCGGGGCGCTCACCGACGCGAGCGGCAAGGCCGTCGGCGGCGTACTCGCGAGCAACAAGGTCAGCAGCCGGGCCAGCGCTTACATCGACGTCGACACGGCGGACTACACCAGCGACCAGGGTTCGAAGCCGCTGCTCGCAGGAACGCGCGTCCTCGATGTCTCCTCGGGCAAGGTATACGAGTACGTCGGCAGCAATGCGGTCGACGATCTTCTCGGCTTCCTCGACCTCGACCTGAATCTGGATGAACTGGTCGATCCGTTGCGTCTGGCGGCAGCTACGCACGATCTCGGCACGCAGAACTATGCGACCGATACGGCCAACTGGAAGCTCGTCAACTACCCGGTAAACATCGGCCACGCGGACGTGACGGGCGACGTCACCGTCGCCGCGCTCGACAACGCGGGGATCTACGCCAACGTCAAGCTGGTTTCGTCGTCGATTACGACCAACGACGGCGGCGTCGCCATGGCGCAGGAGACGCTGAACGACTTCATTCCGGCCGATCATCTGTCGAGCGAGGGCGAGCGCCAGGTGCAGTTCGGCGACAAGGTGCGGCTGGCCGACGATTACGGCGCGGCGGCCTACACCAGCGACGACGGCGAGCACGCGGTCGGCCTCGGCACCCGCATCGAACTGGCCGACGGTTACGACAGCGCACGATTCACCACCGATTCGGGCCGGCGCCTGGTAGTAGCGGGGGACACGGTACAACTGGCCGACGACTACACGGGCGGCGGGGAAACCGGACGCATCTACAAGTTCGTCGGAGCGGGCGGGGCCGGTCTGCGGCTCGACCTCGGCGCGATCGACTACGACACGGACGCCGACTGGGTGAAGATCGGCGGCGAAGCCGGAGTTGTTTACAAATACATCGGCACGAGCCCGGATACCTACGATTTAGGCACGATTGACTACAGCGACGCCAGCCAGTGGAAGAAGATCGGCGGCAGCGGCGCGATCTACGAATACCTGGGCACGACGCAGACACGCGACCTGAACGACCAGGACTACACCGATCTCGACTTCTGGAAAGAAGTCCTCCTCACCAAGAACATCCCGACGGGCTACAACATTTCCGATTCGGATGCGACCGCCGTCGGCGGTCTGTTGGTGCGCAACGACGTGCGCAGCGCGGTCGACGCGCATGTAGCCGATGAGACGCTGACTGCGGCCAGCCTGACCGTGACCGCCGACGAGACGGCCGTCATCCGGGCCACCGCCGACAGTTCGGTCACCTCCTCCGGCGGCAGCGCCATGGGCAAGGGCACTGTGATCGCAGTGAACGGCACGATTGCAATGAACGAGGTACTCAGTTCGGCGAATGCCTACGTTACCGACAGCGACATCACCACCGGCGCCGATCTCCAGGTCAAAGGCACCAACCTATCGGTAATCGACGCTGAAACGCTGAGTGCCACCACCAGCGGCGACAAGGGCGTGGGCGTCACCATGGCCTTCAACACGGTCGGCTGGAAGTCCCAGGCGCTGATGTTCAACTCACTCGAGACGCTGCTCGGGCGCCCGCTCGAGTCCTATGACTACGAGCAGGGCGACACTGCGCATGGCCTGGCGCTGGGCGATCGAGTCAAGGCGGCGAGCGGCGACATCTACTGGTACCGGGGCGACGGCACCCAGGACGACGTGCTGCTGTCGGCAGACGAAATCGGGAAGGCAACACGCTGGATTAAGCTGCGCCTGCCGTTCGGCGGCGAACAGCCGGCGGCAGTCAACGCCTACATCAAGGACACGGCACTTTCGATCGGCGGCGACCTCACCGTATCGGCACTCTCCGAGGCGGCAATCAACGCCACCGTCAGCAACGAAGCCACTTCGGCCGCTGTGGCGCTGAAGGACGCCGAGGCGCTGGCGGTGGGCTTCGTCGTTGCCAACAACAAGGTCAGCAGCTATGCCGACGCCTACGTCGAGGGCGTGCCGGCGCTTGCTCTGGCCGCAGACAACCATGTCGGCGGCGCGGTGACGATTGCGGCCGAAGATGCGGCATCGATCGACGCCAACAGCACGCTGAAGGTGACGGCGTCGGCCGTCAACGACTACGGCATCAGCGCAGGCTTGAACCTGCTGCATTCGATGCTGGATGAATATCAGTACACGACGAAATCCGGATCGAAGTGGATCAGCGACGGCGCGCTGGTGCGGGTGGCCAGCGACTACACCAATGGCGACCTCACCTCCGAAGAGGCTGAGGCGTTGCGCGGCAAGGTGTTTGTGTACATCGGCGGCGGATTGGACAACGATCCGATATTGCAGAATCTCGCGACGGCCAATTACGGCGATTCGAGCAAATGGATCGAGGTAAAGACCGACACGCTGTTCGATTTTCTGCATACGCTGGGGCTGGACCGTTTGAATCTGAGCAACTCGCCGGCCAACGCCTTTGGCGGCATGGTGATACGCAACGACGTGCGCGGCGGCGCCGATGCGACGCTCGCCGATTCGGTGCTGCGCGCAGGCGAGAACATTGCGGTGACGGCGATCGAGACCGCCACCATCCGCGCGACCGATCTGAGCACCGTGGTTTCCGCGGGCGGCACCAAGATGGGCGACTCGATCGCCGTCAACGGCCTGATCGCGCACAACCTGGTGCTCGGTGCGGCCGAAGCGAGCATTGTCAACAGCGACGTGCTCAACCGAGCAGGCGATATCGTCGTCGACGCGCAGAACACTTCGACCATCGAGGCCGAAATCAAGGGCGAGACACGCTCCAAGGGCGTATCGGTCGGAGTGATCCTCGCGTTCAATTCGGTCGGCTTCCAGGGACAGAACCTGTTCTTTGACACAGTTGACGCGCTGTTTGGTGCCGGACTCGCCGATGCGCTACCGGTCGGCGCCCGGGCGACGATCGAGAATTCCAGCGTCGATGCAGCTGGGTCGCTGCGCCTGTCGGCAAACTCCGATGCGGCGATCGATGCGACCATCGCAAGCAGCGCAACGTCCATAGTGACTTCCCTGAAAGAGGAGGCCACGGCGGTCTCAGTGGGCGCCGTAGTTGCGCTCAACCGGATCGCGTCTGACACGCAGGCCACCATTTCGGGCGGGTCGCTTGCCCGGGCTGGCGGGGACATCGACCTGGAAGCGGACGATAGCGCGGCCATTCACGGAACCGTGAAGGTCGCGTCGATGTCGGTCGCCGTCAGCGGCAAGGGTGAGGCCTTGTCGGTTTCGGTGGGCATCAGCGTCGGGCGCAATGAGATCGATTCGGTGGTGGCGTCGTCGATCGTCAATGTGCCAACCGTACAGGCGACGGCAGGGGATGTGCGGGTAGTCGCCAACCGGTCTTCGGAAATCGAAGCGACAACCACCGCGACGGCGGTTGCGCTGACGGCATCGGCCAAGGCGGGCAGCACCGGGTTCGCAGGCGGCGGCGCGGTCGCGGTGAACGCGATCGGCGGCGCTACCAATGCGTACATCGAGGACAGCGCGGTTACCGCGCGCAAGACGGGCGCGGGCGACAAGGGCGAGGTGGTCATCGCGGCCCTGAACCAATCCGAGATCGATGCGACCGTAGCGGCGGCAGCAGCCTCGGTCGCCGTCAGCTTCAGCGAATCCGCGAAGGCGGTGGCGATCGGCGCCGCGGTGGCGCGCAACCTGATCGGCTGGAGCGAGTACCTCGGCCCCGATCCGATCGACGTGCAGGCTTACGTATCGGATTCGGACGCGGGAGATGGCCGGTCTACCAGCATCGATGCCGATCGCGGCCTCAGTCTGACTGCCACGTCCGCGAGCACGATCAATGCTACGGTCGCCGCGGCCTCAGTGGCCATTGCAGCGAGCGCCAAGAACAGCGCGGTTGCCGTCGGCGGGGCGGGAGTGTGGACCGACAACAAGATCGCGACCAATGTCCACGCCTACATCGACGGCCTGGACCACGTCGACATCGACAACGGAAATATTTCGATCTCGGCATCCGATACCTCTACCATCGTCGCCAATGCGGCGGCGGCAGCGGTGACCGCCAGCCTTGCGCTGTCCGGCAGCGGCGGCGGCTCCGTCTCTATCGGCCTGTCGCTCGCGCACAATTTCATCACCAACGACATCGCGGCCTACATCGCCGATACCGGCAGCGTGACCACCGGCGGTGGCGACGTAACGGTGAGCGCGACGGATGCGTCCTTGATCCACGCTTCCTCGGTGGCTGCCGCGCTATCGGTGGGATTGTCGGCGAAGACCGGGTTCTCGGTGAGCGGTGGGGGCTCGGAGTCGACCAACGTAATCCTCACGCGCACCAATGCCTATGTCGCGCACAGCGCGCTTGGCACGGACGCCGATCCGGTCGGCAAGGTCAGCATCACGGCGCATAGCAGTTCGGACATCAAGGCGCTGGTCGGAGCGGTCGCCGGTTCGGTAGCGTTCGGATCGACGACCGGCGTCGGTGTGGCGGTGGGAATCGGCGTCGCGCGCAACTTCATCGGCTGGGATCCGTACGGGATAGTGGTCAACCTGTTGGTTCCCGGGGATTTCAATTCCGACCAGAAGACGTCGCGACTCGACACGGGAGACGTCGTCAAGGTGACGACAGGACCAATGGCGGGCGAAGTGCTCGAATACATCGGCCCGACGCTGACCGACGGCGATCCGGACGTGGACGGAACGCAGCAGATCGATCTGGCTACTCAGAACTACCATGACCTGAGCCGTTGGAAGCATGCCGCCCTCGGCGCCGCTCCCATCGAGGTGCAGGCGCAAATCCTCGACGCGAGTGTCCGGGCCACGGGTGAACTGACGTTGGAAGCCGTCGCTGCGCAGACGATCGACGCAATCGTCGTGGCCGGATCGGTGGCGCTCGCCGCCGGCGGCACGAACGGTGTCGCTGTGAGCGGCGCGGGCGTGTACTCCGAAAACCGGATTCGGGGGCGGGTCCGCGCCTTGATCGATGGCGACGGAGAGCAGGACGCCACAGACGGAATCACCGCAGCGGACTTAGTTGTCACCGCCTCGGACGCATCCGCCATCAATGCCATCGCGGGCGCAGCCTCGATCGCGGGCGCGGCGAGCAAGACGGGTGTCGCGGTCTCAATCGGCGCTTCAATTTCCTACAACGAGGTTGCGAACGACGTCGATGCGTTTATCAGCAATGCAGACGGGGGTGTGTTGACCGCCAATGGTGGCGCCATCACGATCTCGGCCGCATCGGCTGATCAGCATTTGTTCGACCTCTGGCTGGATCAACCGCAGTCTTTTGCAGACCAGCTCGATGACGCCGCCAAGGCGGACCAGGACGACCCGGACTCGACCGATGTAAATGAGGCCACCACTGATCTGCAGGGCGACTTCGCGACGCTCGCAGCGCTGAGACAGATGTTCGCGGACAACGGCGAATCGCTGGCGCTCGACGGCACGGTGGCGACGGCATCGATGTACACCACTGACTCCGGGCGGCTCGAACTCGACGAGAGGCGGCTGGGGCTCGAGCAGATCGTCGAGGACAACCAGATTCGCTTCAGAGTCGATCATGGCTTCGCCACCGGTGACAAGGTCCATTACGACAATGGCGGCGGCACAAGCGTCGGCGGTCTCGACAATGGCGATTACTACGTTATCAAGGTCGACGATCAGACCATTCAGCTCGCCCTTTCCCTGGAAAATGCCGAGGCCGGAACTGCGATCGGGACACTGACTGCACCCGCCGAAGAGGGACTCGCCGGGCACACGCTCGAGATTGTCGAAAGCGACCAGATCCGCTTCGCCGTTGAACACGGCCTTGCCACCGGAGACAAGGTTCATTACGACAGTGGCGGCGGTGCCAGCATCGGTGGCCTCGCCAGCGGCGACTACTATGTTATCAAGGTCGACGATCTGACCATCCAGCTCGCCCTTTCTCTGGAGAATGCGGAGGCCGGAACCGCCATCGAGGGGCTCACCACGCCCGAAGCTGGGTTCGCCGGGCAAACGATCACGCAAACGTGGGATCTGCGTGAAGGCACTACGGTCAAGCTCGCGGCGGATTACGCCGGCGGCGGGACCGCCGGCCGCGTGTATCGCTACATCGGCGCGAATCGCGACGACGTGAACCTCGCTGCGGAGGATTACTCCGCCGCCGGCAACTGGCTTGAGGTCGAGCCGCTCAAGATCTCGGTGCTCGACGCCGGAAAGAGCTGGAGCCTGATTGCCCCCGACGGCAGAAGTTACGTGATCGAGCGGTACGGCAACATTCTCAGTGTCGGGCGCAATACCATCAACGCGATATCCGCCGCAGCGTCAGTGGGCGCGGGATTCGGCAGCACCGGTGTCGCGGTGAGCGGCGCTGGTGCGTTCGCACAGAATGTGGTCCTGACCAAAATCAACGCCTACGCCGAAGCCAGCAAGCTGGGTTCCGAAGCGAACCAAGTCGGCAACGTCGACATCAACGCAAACAGCGCCTCGACCATCAATTCGGCCGTGCTTGCAGCGTCGCTGGCTGTCGGGGCGGGTTCCACCGGGGTTGGCGCATCGATTGGTGTTGCGGTAGCGAGAAACTTCATCGGCTGGGATCCGACGGGATTCATCAAACAGCCGGCCGAGGTGCAGGCTAATCTCAAGGATACGAGTGTGCATTCGACCGGCGCGCTCACGCTCGACGCGGTCACCACGCAGCAGGTCAATGCGGCGGTGCTGGCAGGCTCGGCCGCAGTGGCGGCCGGAAGCACGGCAGTGGGCGTCAGTGGTTCGGGGGTCTGGGGCGAGAACCGGATCGCCGTCGACGTCAAGGCGTACATCGACGGCGATGGCGATGGCATAGTCGCTGACAGTATCTCACTGACGGCGAGCGACACATCGACCATCAATGCGCTGGCAGGTGCGGCCTCGCTCGCGGCAGCGTTTGGCAGCACCGGGGTCGGGGTTTCGATCGGCGTGTCGCTAGCGCAGAACCTGATCGCAAACGACGTGGCGGCCTATATCACCGATGCAGGCGACGTGCAGGCAACCGGCGGCGATATTCGCGTGACCGCCGATGAAGACGCCGCTATTCACGCCGCCTCGGCCGCCGCTTCGCTCGCGCTGGGATTCGGATCGACCGGGATCGCGGTGAGCGGCGCGGGCGCCCAGGCCACGAACATCATCCTCACCCGCACCGAGGCGTATGTTGCGCGCAGCACACTCGACGCGTTTGGCGACGTCACCATCGATTCCAGCAATTCAGCCGAGATCGACGCGGCGATCCTTACTGCCTCTTTTGCGGCTGCCGCGGGCAGCACCGGGGTAGGAGTGTCGATAGGCGTTTCGCTGGCGGCGAACATTATCGGCTTTGGTTCGGATCTCAATACCCCCTACGATTACTCGACCGGTGACCAGCTTGCGCAGGGCGCCGTCATAGAGACGGGCAAGTGGGTCAAGATCCTCGAAGGCGTGCGCGCTGGAGAGGTGTATCAATACCTGGGCCCGAACCAGACTCAGCCGACTGCCGAGTTCGACACTAGCATGGGTCTAACGACGGTCAACCGCGGTGATCTGGTGGCCGTCAATCCGGATTTTGCGGGTGCGGGCGGCAAGCGGAATGCCATCTATCAGTACCAAGGTACCGATCCGGCCAACGTCGATCTTTCAGCGGCAGATTTCACCACGGCCGATTGGAAGGAGGTAAGTCTCGACCTGCGCACGCAGGACTACGGCAACACGGATTTGTGGAAGCGGGTGGATCTGGTCGAGGCCCCGGCCAAAGTGGAGGCCTACGTGCTCGATTCGAGCATTACTGCGGGCGGCACGCTCAGCGTAGATGCGGCAGCGACACAGTCGATCAACGCAGCGGTGCTGGCGGGTTCCGCGGCCATCTCGGGTGGCTCGGTGGGTGTCGCTGTGAGCGGCGCGGGCGCAGGCGCGATCAACAAGATATCCACCGAGGTACGCGCCTTCATCGACGGCGATGGTGCGACGGGCATTGAAGCGGGCAGCGTGAGCATCACGGCCGACGATAGTTCGTCGATCGCGGCGGTGACCGGAGCGGCCTCCATCGCAGCCGCGTTCGGCGCGACCGGCGTCGCGGTGTCCATCGGCGTCGCACTCGCGCACAACGAAATCGGCAACGATGTGACGGCGTTCATCGCCAACGCCGATGACGGCGTGATGACGACCGGCACTGACGCCGGCGACGGCATCACGGTGAGCGCAACCGACGAAGCGACGATTTCCTCGCTTACGGCGGCAGCTTCACTCGCGGTTGCAGGTGGCTCCGTCGGTGTGGCGGTGGCAGGTGCCGGGGCGGCGGCACAGAACATCATTACCACGACGACCAATACCTATATCACCCACAGCGTTGTCGACAGCGCGAATGACGTGACGCTGGAGGCGAGCGACACCTCTACGATCAATGCTGTGGTCGCGGCAGTGGCCGCATCCGTGGGTGCCGGGGCGACCGGCGTAGGCGTATCGATTGGCGGGGCGTTCGCGGGCAACGTGATCGGACTGCCGCTGCTGGGCAGCCCATCGCAGGTGCGGGCGTATATCAGCGATTCGACGGTGGATGCGGACGGGGCGCTCAGTTTGAGCGCGACCGAAGCGGCGACGATCAACGCGGCGGTGCTCGCGGGTTCGGTGGCGATTGCCGCGGGTGGAGTGGGCGTAGGGGTGGGCGCCTCCGGGGTGCTGGCCACGAACCTCATCACCACCGACGTCAAGGCGTTCATCGGCGGCGATACGGAAGTGACGGCGGGCAGCATCTCGCTCGTGGCGGACGACACTTCGCGCATCAATGCGTTTGCCGGTGCGGCCTCCATTGCCGGCGGCTTTGGTGGCGTCGGTGTGGCGGTGGCGGTCGGCGTGGCGCTGGCGTCGAACACGATAGGCAACGATGTCGCCGCGTACATCGGTGAGGAAGGCGGCGCGACGACCTCGGTCACATCAACGACGGGCGATATCGAGGTGCGGGCGGTAGAGCGGGCGCAGATCAACGCGGTGACTGCCGCGGCGAGCGTCGCCGCAGCCATCGGCGGTACCGGGGTGGCGGTTGGCGTCGGCGGTGCGATGGGGACCAACGTCATACTCGCGAAGACCAATGCCTACATTGCCGACAGCGTGGTGGTCAGCGCGGGCGATGTGACGGTGAGTGCCGAGAGCACGGGCGCCTCAGCGCCTTTGTTGGGGTCCTTCCTGAATGACGCAAGCGCGGCAAACGCGTTTGCACAGAAGATGGACGATGCGGCCTCGACCGACATCGACGACAAGAATACCGACGATGGCGCAGACGACACGGCTGACGCGGCGGACGTCGCCGCGGACGCTGCGTTCCTGAATACCATTCTCGGGGGCGGCGAACTGGCCGGGATGCTTGCCACTGGCGGGGCGGTTACCGCTGGAGAGCTGGCGGTGACGATACGCGAACAAGGCAAGGCGTGGTCGGTGGTCGACCGGGTGAGCGGTGCGACCTATGTGGTCACGCAGGTGGGCGACCACTTCGAGGTGAGCGCGCCGACGATTTCGGCGGCGGTACTGACGACTTCGGCCGCGATCGGCGGCGGCGGGGTTGGAGTTGGTGTTTCGGTCGGGGTTTCGCTTGCGGCCAACTACATCGGCTTCGAATCCGATCTCGAGACGGCGTACGACTACACCACTGGCGATCGGCTCGACGGCGGCGAAACGCTCGCCAAGGGCGATACGGTCAAGATCCTGAGCGGTGTGCGCCAGGGCGGGGTCTATGAGTACCTCGGTCCCACGCTGACGCAGCCTACCGCGAATTACAGCACTGACAGCGGCCCTGCGACGCTCCACAAGGGCGACCGGGTAGAGATCAAGCCGGACTTCGGCGGCAAGGGCAAGCCCGGCGCGATCTCCGAGTACACTGGCAACGATCAGAACGTCAGCGACTTCTCGGCGCTGGACTTCAGCGCCGCCACCTGGAAGGAGGTGACGCTCGATCTGGGTACGCAGGACTACGGCAACGCGGATTTGTGGAAGCGGGTGGATCTGGTCGAAGCGCCGGCCGAAGTGCAGGCCTACGTGCTCGATTCGAGCATCGATGCTGAAGGCGAGCTGGTTGTGAATTCCACGTCTGATCAGGCGATCGACGCGCTGGTGGTAGCCGGGTCGGCAGCGGTGTCTGCCGGCGGGGTCGGGGTGGGCGTGAGCGGCGCGGGTGCGGTCGCGATCAATTCGATTTCCACCAAGGTGGGTGCGGGCATCGACGGCGATGGTGCGACGGGCATCGAGGCGAGCAGCGTGAGCATCACGGCCGACGATAGTTCGTCGATCGCGGCGGTGACCGGTGCGGCCTCCATCGCAGCGTCCTTCGGCGGCGTCGGCGTGGCGGTTGCGGTCGGTGTGGCACTTGCGCACAACGAGATCGGCAACGAGATCGCGGCGTTCATCGTCAATGCCGATGATGTGCAAACAACCGGCATCGACGCCAATGATGGCATCACGGTGAGCGCGACCGAGGAAGCGAGTATCTATTCGCTGACCACGGCGGCGTCGCTGTCGGTGGCGATCGGCGGGGTGGGTGTGGCGGTGAGCGGTGCCGGGGCGGCGGCAGACAACCTCATCACGACGACGACCAACGCGTATATCGCCAATAGTGCGGTGACGAGCGCAGAGGACGTGACGATCGAGGCGAATGATACCTCGACGATCGATGCCGTCGTGGCGGCGCTATCGGCGTCGGTGGCAGGCGGTGCCGTTGGGGTCGGGGTATCGATCGGCGCGGCGGCGGCCATCAACCTCATCGGTGCGCCATCCGAGGTGCGGGCGTATATAAGTGACGCGGAGGTGACGGCGGACGGGGCGCTGACGCTGGATGCAATCGAGGCGGCGACGATCAATGCGGCGGTGCTCTCGGGTTCGGTGGCGATTGCCGCGGGCGGCGTGGGTGTCGGTGTGGGGGTTTCCGGAGTACTGGCAACGAACCTCATCACCACCGACGTCAAGGCATTCATCGACGGCGGCGATACGGACGTGACGGCGGGCAGCATCTCGCTCGTGGCGGACGACACCTCGCGCATTCAGGCGCTGGCGGGTTCGGCTTCGGTGGCCGGTTCAGCCGGCGGTGTGGGCGTGTCGGTAGCGATCGGTCTGGCATTTGCAGTGAACACCATCGCGAACGATGTTGCCGCCTATATCGGCGAAGACGGCGGCGGCACGACTGCGGTCACATCGACCGTGGGCGATATTGTGGTGAGCGCGGTCGAGCACGCACAGATCAACGCGATCGCGGCCGCGGCAAGCGTGACGGCAGCGTTTGGCGGGGTCAGTGTGGCGGTGAGCGGTGCAGGCGCAATGGCGACCAACATCGTACTGACCGCGACGAACGCCTACATTGTAGACAGTATGGTGACGAGCGCGGGCGATGTGCTCGTCTCTGCGGACAGTGTCGGCGCTGCCCCGGTGCTGGAGACGCTCCTGGTCGGTGATGCGAACGGTTTTGCCCAGAAGATGGACGACGCGGCCTCCACCGACGTCGATGACAAGAACACAGATGATGGCGCAGACGACACCCTTGACGCCGCGGACATTGCGGCGGACGCGGTGTTCCGTGGTCAGCTTGCCGCGGCGTTTGCGGCCGAAGGGATCGTCACCACGGGTGCGCTAGCGGTAACGATACGCGAGGCGGGGGCTGCGTGGTCGGTGGTCGACCGGGTGAGTGGTGCCACCTACGTGGTCACGCGCGTAGGCGACAACTTCGAGGTGACAACGCCGACCATATCGGCGGCGGTGCTGACGACCTCGGCGGCGATATCGGGCGGCGGGGTTGGGGTGGGTGTGTCGATCGGCGTGGCGCTTGCAACCAACGTGATCGGTTTTGAATCGGTCCTTGATACGCCGTATGACTACACCACCGGGAGCGATCCTGCGCAGGTGACGAACGGGAAGCGCGTCAAGATCGACGCGGGTGTGCGTACTGGATATGTCTACGAGTACATCGGCGGTGCAGCCCTGCCGCCGGCGCAAGGCAAGACGACGGTCGACCTGCGCACGCAGGACTATGGCAATACGGATCTGTGGAAGCGGGTGGATCTCATCGAAGCGCCGGCCGAAGTGCAGGCCTACGTACTCGATTCGAGCATCGACGCTGCAGGCGACCTGGTTGTGAACTCCACGTCCGACCAGTCGATCGACGCGCTGGTGGTGTCCGGCTCGGCGGCTGTATCTGCCGGCGGGGTCGGGGTGGGCGTGAGTGGCGCGGGTGCAGTCGCGATCAACACAATTTCCACCAAGGTGGGTGCAGGCATCGACGGCGACGGTGCGACGGGTATTACCGCGGACAGCATCAGCATCGCGGCCGACGATAGTTCTTCGATCGCGGCGATTACCGGTGCGGCCTCCATCGCGGCTTCCTTCGGCGGGGTGGGCGTGGGGGTCTCGGTGGGTGTAGCCCTTGCGCACAACGAGATCGGCAACGAAGTGTCGGCATTCATCGCCAATGCCGATGACGGGGTGAGGACGACCGGCACCGGCATCGGCGACGGCATCACGGTGAGCGCGACCGAGGAGGCGAACATCTATTCGCTGACGACGGCGGCCTCGCTGTCGGTGGCGATCGGCGGCGTCGGTGTGGCGGTGAGCGGTGCCGGGGCGGCGGCGCAAAACCTCATTACCACGACGACCAACGCCTATATTACCGACAGTGTTGTCCGCAGCGCGAATGACGTGACGCTGGCGGCGAATGACACTTCGACGATCGATGCGACGGTCGCGGCGCTTGCTGTGTCGGTCGCCGGTGGTGGCGTGGGCGTCGGCGTATCGATTGGCGGGGCGCTGGCGCGCAACGTGATCGGGATGCCGCTGCTTGGCAGCCCGTCGCAGGTTCAGGCGTACGTCAGCGATTCCACCGTGAAAGCGGCCGGAACTCTGGCGTTGAATGCGACGGAGGCGGCGACGATCAACGCGTCGGTGCTCTCGGGCTCAGTGGCAATTGCTGCAGGCGGCGTGGGTGTCGGTGTGGGCGCCTCCGGGGTGCTGGCAACGAACCTAATCACCACTGATGTCAAAGCGTACATCGAAGGCGAGACGACCACGGTCAGGGCAGGCAGCGTATCGTTGAGGGCGGACGACACTTCGCAAATCAACGCGTTGGCGGGATCAGCGGCCGTGTCCGGCGCGGTCGGAGGGGTGGGCGTGGCCGTTTCGATCGGTCTCGGCTTTGCGTACAACGAGATCGACAACAAAGTCGAGACCTATATTGTCGACGCCGATGGCGCGAGTTCGCCATCAGGTTACGGAGTCAGCACCAAGGCGGACTTCAACAGCGGCCAGACCGCAGTGGCGCTGCAGCAGGGGGATCGCGTGCAGTTGGCCAACGACTATGCGACCGCGGACTACAGCACGCAGTCCGTGCTCGTTCCTTCGAATACCGCAGGCCAGCCGGCCAGCGCGGCCGTCAAAAACGTCAATTTGGCCAGCCGGGATGTCGTCCGGTTGGTGGCCGATTTCACGGCGCAGTCTACCGGGGTCCAGTCGGTGCAGATGTACCAGGGCTACTTCGTACGCTTGTCGGATACATATGCGAATGGCGGCCTGGCCGGCAGGATTTACAAGTACACCGGAGGCACCCCGACCCCGCTTGACCTGAATAGCCAGAATTACGGGATAGGAAACTGGCAACTGGTCAGCGGCCAGGCAGACGTGTTCTATACCTATGTGGGCACGCCCGGGACCGTCAACCTGAAGACCCAAGACTTCAACAATACGGCCAAGTGGCGTGTGGTAACTGGGACCGCCGGCGCCACGTACCAGTATCTGGGAAGTTCAGCCACTCGCGACTTGAGCATCCAGCAATACGGCAATGCCTCGTTGTGGCAACTGGTGACTCCTGGAGACATCAAGCTGGTGGCTGTCGACAATGCCACCATCAACGCAACCGCGAGCGCCGCGAGCGCTGCCATTGGAGGTGGGCTGGTAGGCGTCTCGGTCGCCGGCGGTGGCGCCAACGCGACCAACGTCATTCTCACCAAGGTGCATGCCTACGCGGAGAACAGCGATATCGCGAGTGCGACCGACATGCTGATCAGTGCGCAGGATTCCTCGACGATCAACGCGGTGGTGTTGGGGCTGTCCGCGTCGGTCGGAGCGGGCGGCGTCGGCGTTGCGGCAGCAATAGGCTCCTCGACCGCCCAGAACCTGATTGGTTGGACGATCCTTGGAGAAGCACAACCTGCAGAAGTCAAGGCCTACCTCAATAATGCGAGTGCGAATGCGGGGCACAACCTGTCCCTCACTGCGACCGATACTTCGACAATTAACGCCTTCGTCGGAGCGGGATCGGTGGCGCTCTCAGCCGGCGGGGTTGCGGTGTCCGCCTCCGGCGCCGGTGCCGGAGCGATAAATGCGATCAGTACCGACGTCGAAAGCTACATCAGTGCGACCCGCGGCAATCATGTCGACGTGGGAAATGCGCTCTCGGTGACCGCAAGCGATACGTCGCATGTGGACGCGACAACCATTGCAGCGTCCATTGCAGGATCGATTGGCGCGGTCGGCGGCTCCGCCGCAGTCGGCGTGGCAGTCGCGTCAAATACGATCACCAACGTGGTTGATGCGTATCTGAGCTCGGCGGTTATCGATGGCGCCACGGGTGGGGTTACCGTGCTCGCGGACGAGAACGCGTCCATTACCTCCAGCGCTCAGGCGGCCGCAATATCCGCGAGCATCAGCCTCGGCGTGTCCCTGTCCGGCGGTGGCGCCGGTACGGTTTCGAACATCCTCACGACCACGAGCGCGCACGTCGACAACAGCACCTTGAATCTGTCGGGTGATCTTTCCGTGACGGCGGAGAACGACTCGACCGTGACTTCGGACGTCGCTGTAACCTCGGCGAGTTTCGGTTTGATCGGCGTCGCCGTGTCGGGATCCACGGTAGTGGGCACAATCTCCCCGGTGGTGGATGCCTGGATAGATTCGTCGCGCGTGACGGCCGGCGACATCGTCGTCTCGGCTACCGCTACGCCCAAGGCCGATCTCATGGCGCGCGGGTTCGCCGTCAGCACCGGTGCATCGGTGGGTGTGTCGACGGCTGTGGCCTATCTGGGCGGCGTGGTGAATGCCCGCGTGGGCGGGGGCGGCGACGCAAAGACCATCACCGCGAACTCGCTCAACGTTTCAGCGTCCCACATGCTCCCGGCGAACGGAGACTCGGCGAGCGCACGTGCGGTCGGTTCAGCAGGCGGCCTGCTGCTGGGCGTCGATGCGACGGTCACCAGTGTGACGAACACGAGTGCTGTCACGAGCAAGGTGGCGAGCAACACCACGCTCGACATTGCCGGCATGACCGTGGTCTCGGCAAACAATCTTACCCGGCAGAGCGCGAATTCAAGCAGCGACGCCTGGGGCCTGCTGGCCGCTGGTATCACCACGGCGTCTGCGAACGCGAATACGACGACACAGGCCTATTTGGATACCGGCGTGAAACTGACTGGCGGCAGCCTCGGTATCGTCGCCAACGGCGAGGATGACAACTACGCTGAAACCACCGCCGGGGCGGGCGGGGTGCTGTCGGGTGCCGCAGCGAGGCCGCTGACGACGAACACGTCGACCGTTACCGCGGAAATCCGCGGCGAGGGCGTCGCCGGCCGAGATATCGATCTTGCAAGCAGAGGCACTGGTGCGCTCGCCATTGGTGCGGGTCACATCGCGACCTTCAACACGCGCGTGATCGCCAATGCGGCCGGGTTCCTCTCCGGGGCGGGGGCCGACAGCGACAACATCATTGTCTCCACCGTAACGGCGGCCATTGGCAACGGCGTCAATATCACGGCGCGCGACGTGCAGATGGATGCCTTCAATCGTATCGACAAGCCGGCACTCGCCGACGGTGCCGCGAACCTTTCGGGGTCGGCCAAGGCGCTGATATCCGGCGCCGGGGCCAATGGCGACACCGAACTGACACTGACCACGCAGGTGAATATCGGCGATAACGCAAGGATCGAAGTCGCGGGGCTGACAAGCAACGCCCCGGTCATGCGTCTTAACGCGTTCAACCAGATCGATGCCGCTGAGAAGGTTACATTTACTGCGGCCGGCCTTGGCGCCGGTGCAAGGGCCGACACAACCATACACACGGTATTGGACATCGCAAAAGTCGACATTGGCCAGAATGCGCAGCTCATCAGTTCCGGCGCCATCGTCGTATCCGCCCGAGGTGCCGGGTCTTTGAGCATTCAGGCCAGCGCCGAAGCGAACGGTGGTGTCGGTGTCGTGGTGGGTATCTCGACCATCGATATCCGGCCGCGCAATGAGATCCTGGTGCACAACGGCGCGCGCATTCTCGCCGAGGGGGACCTGAAGCTCTCGACGGGCCGGTCAGCGGATTTCGTTTCCGACTGGTACACGCTGGAGTCGCGCATCGACTCCTACTCTTCGGCGGCAATTCCGGTCGATGATATTGACGCGAACGGGTTCATCCTTCAGGACAATGTGATCACGGTGGAGGCGAACGCGCTGCTGCAGACGGCGGGCGAAGCGCGCCTGCACGCCGACCGCCTCGGGCTCAACGACGTGCGTGTCGGCGCCGCTGGCCACAGCTGGGCGGCCAATCTCTTCAATTCGGCAAACCAGTTCGACAAGGGCGATGGACTTTCCGAGGCGCATGCTGTCATCACCATGGATGGCACGGTCGAGACCGGCATCCGGCGGCACCAGGATCTGACGCTCACGGCCTGGGAGAACAAGAGCGCCAACAACAACCTGCCGGCCATCCGAGGTTTTGTGGCGAGCGACGGGGGACCGGAGTCTGCCGTGGCCACGGCGCGCAACGGCAACGACATCCTGCAGACGAGCATCCAGCTTATTTACGACGGTGTGACCCATACGGTCAATGTAGCGACGGGGTCGTTCGCCAGCGCGGCTGCGCTCCAGGCGCACATTCAGGGTGCGGTGAATTCGGTGCTTGGCGCCGGCAAAGTGGTGGTTTTTCTGGACGACAACGGTGCGATTGATTTCGGTCTGCCGGAGGTGACGCTGAGCGGAACAATTTCGGCGAACAGCACCTCGTTCAATTACGACGGACATTCGGTTACGCTTGGCGTGGGCTCCGCGAGCGGCCAGTCTGCTCTTCAGAATGCGATCAACAGCGCGCTGACCAGCCAGCATATCGCCAACGAGGGCGATGTCGTCGTTACATTGCTGAACGGAAATTTAATCCTGGAAAAAGGCCTGTTTGCCAACACCTGGCATACCCTCGGCAAGTTCGATCCTGGTTTTAGCGTGGGCACTGCAGCGGTCAAGAGCAGCCTGGTCAAGGAGCTCCAATTCGCACAGAGCCAGCTCAACAGCTATCCGGGCAATGCCACGCTGGTCGCTTTCTACCAGGGCGAAGTCGATCGCATCAGCGCCGAAATGGCAGAGCAGGGACTGTTGGATCCCAACGCGCCTGGACCGACCGGTGTCGACCGATCGCAGATGCAGGTCACGATCAACCCGATCAACGCCAATGCCGGACGTATCGACCTGCGTGCCGATCAGGTAACCGGTTCCGGGCAATGGATCGCGCCGGGTGACTCCAGCGTCCAGATCATCAACGAAACGCCGGCGTTCCTCAACATTCTCGGAATATCGATCTCGCAGTCAAACGGCGGGCTATACATCAATGGCGCCGAGGTTTCGGACAACGCCGATATCGCCGATCACAACCAGGATGGGGCGGACGAAGACAACAGATTCAACCAGTTCGAAGGCGATGTTGCGGTGTTGACTGCGACCTTCGTCAGCGTTCCGAACAGTCTGATTTCGGTGCCGCAGATCCGCGTGGAGAACACGCTTGACGTTTCACAGCCAGGCGGCGATCTCTACACCTGGAACGATATCGACGTGCTCGGCCCGAACGAGAACGACCCGAATCTGAACGGACAGGGAATCATTGCGCCCACTGCAGAGATGCTGCTCAAGACGCCGCAGTTCGGCAAGGGTGACATCCAGATACACGGCGACATCATTGTGTCCGGTTCGACCATCGTTGCAGGCGGGACTCTGTTGATCCAGGGCGTCTCGCAAGTTGAAGTCGACGGCAAACCCTACAATGCGTGGGCGGCGGCGACTTACGGCGGCTACGGCTACGGCTCGACCAACGTGGCACAAGGTTACGCGGCGTGGGTGCAACCCGCCCAACACGACGGCAGCCTGCTGCTTGGCGGACGCCCGTCCATTGAGCAGACCTACGCAATCCAGCCCAACTCTTCGCACGGCATGTACGCGGACCGCATCATCATCGATGCCGAATACGTCAACATCAACGGCATCATCCAGAGCGGTTACAGCGACTACAACCTGACGCTGGGTAGCGAGATCGATACGGAGATTACCAAGCGCTCGCCAGACAGCCCGACCAAGTTCCTGCTGGAGGATGCCTCGGCGGCGAGCGGCCATTTCCGCATCTATTACGACAAGAGCACCGACTCCATCGAAGTGCTGGATTTGCGCGTCAGCGGCGGCTATATCGACATAACCGGCCACGTGCTTAACTCCGGCAACGGCAAGATCCGCTCCTTGGGCGGTTATGGCCAGATAACGATCGTTAACAACACCAATCACAATCTGGTGATTAACGATCTCGATGCCTCGCAGCGCGGCGCCGGTGTCATCCTGATCAAGGACAAGGCAAAGTTCGAACAAGCGCCTCCCACGCCGGATTTCCAGTCGAGCGAGGGATCAAAGACGGTCACGACCGGCGACCTGGTGAAGGTTGCGACCAACTACGACTCGAACAAGGCAAAGCCGGGCGCCTTCTATAAGTACATCGAAACTGCGGGTGGCGAGCATGATGCGCCGGTGACCTCGACCATCGACCTGAGCCGCGCGAATTACAAAGATCCGACCAAGTGGGCGCTAATCGACGTCAATGTCACGCTTTACCAGAACGACCGGACCGGGACACACGTTACGACTGACAACGGCACCGGGTCGGTTGCGGGCAACTGGAACGGGCAGTACGACCCTGTGAGCGGATGGCGCTTCGGGTGGTCAGTCGGGTTGACGCAGCTTGAAATCTCCAGGGCGCAGGTAGTTTCGAGTAATTGGCTGTTTATACCGCTGCCTACTGGTTTCAATGGGCCGTGGGACAGCACTGAAGTCGAGCAACTGCCGAAATTGAAAGAGCAGGCGGGGTACTACTACTACGCCCCGAACGATTCGAGTTCCTACAGCTATTCGGAGGTCGAGCAGATCACCTCGTCGGTTACCACCGCCGGTACGCCGAAGACACGCACCACCTGGTACGGCACAACGCACATCACGGTGGATTACACGAACAAGACCGGCGTCAGCATCACGCATACCCATACCGTCGAGGCCGACCGGCCCATCGCGATCGAGTTCATCGGATACAACGAAGGTCGGATCACGGTCGATTCGAACGGGACCGGGACAGTCAAGATCAACGGCCAGATCAGCAACCCGACAGGGGTGACGACCGTCAGTTCCGAGCAGAAGATTGAGACCTTCGGTGAAGATGCCTACATAGGCGGTCGATACGTTGATTTGCAGGCCCGCACGGGAATTGGTTCATCGACGCTCAACCCGCTGAACACGCGTGTCACCGACGACTCGACCCATTTCTCGCCAAAAGATTATTTGTGGGACGGTTCGGGCGGACTGAAGGCCAGTACAGTCAGCGGCAACATCGCGGTGAAAGAGCAGATCAATGATCTGGCAATCGACTCGGTTGTGGCGGCCACGGGTGGTGATGTGGTGCTCAGCGCCCCGGGCGCGCTCAGCGTCGGTCAGTCTTCACCCGGAAACTATTACCAGGGACTGGTGTCGGGTGGCACCATAGCCCTCGTGTCAGGCGGAACGATTACCGCACCGGTTGTGGGCAATCCGCCAGCGGGTGTGCTGCTGGTCAGCGATTCCGCGCGCTCCTATTTCGTCGATCGCAACGGCAGCGGCGGCATAGGTAACAGCGAATTGATACCGCTGCAGGTCAATACGGCGGCGACCGTGGTGGCGCTCAACGGCAAGCTGAGCGCGATAGCGGCCGGCAACGTGTTCCTGAAAGAGACCAGCGGCGATTTGGCGGTTGAAAGAATCAATGCCACCGGCAATGTCTACGTCGAAGTCGCCAACGGCGATCTGATCGATCGCAACCAGAACGAGACGCGTGACGAGCGCACCTATGAACAACTGAAGGGTGGCGTTTGGGCTGACCTTGCGCTCACACGCGATCTCGGCGCGCTGACCAAGATAGAGACGGCCAAAGTCACTTTCCGGTCGGTGAAGGAAGCCGAGTACCAGACCTACTGGAACTACCGGATGAACCTTGTCGATGGCGAGGTAAAGCTTTCGGCGGCCGAAGTTCAGTACTACACGGATCTGTACGGCGATGGTGCGCCGGACGCGATATCGACGCTCGAGTCGGCGCGCAATACCGAGTACGCACAACTCAGCGGATACGCGGCCTACGGCAATACTTACCAGCAGTCGAAAGTGGCTGCGGCGTCGTCGGTGAGCGGCGCCAGCGATACCATCACTTTTGCCGAAGACCACGGCTATGCAACCGGTGCCGAGGTCGTCTACCGGAGCGGCGGCAATTCGAGTATCGCCCTGCAGGGCGGCGGCACGCTGCTTGACGGCGGGGTGTATTACGTCATCAGCACTGCCGATACGAAGCAGCTGAAACTGGCGACCAGCCTGCAGAACGCCATAAATGGCATCGCCATAAACTTTGCCAGCCAGACACTTTCCAGTGCGAAAGGCGACCAGACGCTGCGCAGTGGCTTTATCTACCACCTCACGGCCGAGGAAGAAGCGGCACTCACCGGCAGCTTCAAGATTTGGACCGAAGAAGAACTCCTCTACAGTGTCAGCGCCGGTCTGCTGAAGGCGGTTTCAGACACGACGGTGAACATCGAGGATCCGAATATCGTCGGCGGTGACGTAAAGCTGTTGGTTCACGGCCAGATGGTTAACGGCACCATGGTTAAAGGCGCGATAGGCGAGCCCAGCGGTTCGATCGACATTGATCTCCTCGCGCTGCGTGAGCCGTCGAAAGTCGGGTCGATGCAGCTCTCGGGCAATAGCATCATTCTTTCATCTGGCACATGGGGTTCGATCTACGCGGGCAAACAGATTTTCGTCGAGGGCAGCCAAGCGGGCAATAGCGGTCCGCGAACAGTCACCTCCGTTTCCGGCACAACCCTGACGGTATCGGGTGACGCCTTCACGAACGAGACTGTTTCGCTCACGGTATCCATCACCATGTCGGACGACGAGCGCGTTGCGCTCGCCGCGGCCGAGCGCAACGATGTGACCTACCTCGGCGCTGCACCGCTCAGCGTGACTGCCAACTTCACCAACAACGCATCTTCACCCGATACCATTACCCGGCTCTCCGGCGCGAGCTTCGGCGCCATTCAGGCTGGCGACCTCATCCAGGTTTTGGGCAAGACCGCCAATTCGACCGAGGGACAGCAGTTCTACCGCGTCGCCTCCGTCAGCGGCAATGTCATTACGCTTGAAAGCCAGTTGATTGCGACGGAATACTCGCGGGCGGTCTCCATCGCGCCCGTTGTTTCCGATCCGGGGACGCACGACGCCACGGCCGTTGACGGCAATGCGAACACCATAACGCTGGACTCGACCCACGGCTACCTGCTCGGTGCACGCGTGAAATACCACAACGGCGGCAATGCGAGCATAGCGGTCGCCGGCGGCGCGCTGCAGGACGGCGCGACCTACTATGTCATCACGGTCGATTCCACGACGATCAAACTTGCCACGTCCTACGCCAACGCCGTCGCGGGGACGGCCATCGATCTTCTGCCGCAGACGGTTGGGACAGCGAACGGAAAACACAGTGTAAGCAGTTCCGATTTCATCGTTGTGGCACGCATCAATCAGATCGAAGACTTCGACTTGACGGCCAGTGGCAAGGTGTACGTCGATGCCGACGGCGCGGTGTTCCTCGGCTCCGAAGAGAGCATCCGCGTCGATCACATTGAAGCTGGCGATGCGACGACAGGCAAGGAAGCGCGCATCAAGGTGGGCGACAGCATTCTGCGCGCGACCAGCGGCGGAATCCGCACCGGAGAGTTGGTGCTGGAGGCCGGTACCGGGTCTATAGGCGCGGCGGGCGCAGAGATTCTGGTGGACGTGGTCGGCACGGGAGTGCTGACAGCCAGAGCGGCCGACGACGTCTACATCACCGAGACTGCGGGCGACCTCCGGATCGGCAGCGTGTTCTCGCAATCTGGCGGCGCCTACCTCAAGTCCGATGCCGGATCGATTATCGACGCCGTCAACCACGATTTCATCAAGGTCAAGGCCAATCTTATTGTCCTGACCGCCGACAATGGCGGTATCGGCGAGGCTGGCGATTACCTCGAAACCGACATCAGCGTCGACCTGCTCCCGGGAGACACGGTGGATGCGATCGGCACCGGTACGCTGACCGCGACGACCCGCGACAACATCCGTGTCTTCGAGACCGCAGGCAATATGAACCTCCGCAACGTCCTGTCCCGGCAAGGTGACGTGGACTTGAAGGCGCAGCTGTACATCCTGGATGCGGTGGATCTCGTTGATTCGACCAATCCCGCGTCGGGCAATGCGGAGCCGACCCTCGACTTGCAGCTTCCGGAAGCGTGGCCGCGTGCCGACATCGTGGGGCGGAACATCACGCTGACATCCAACTCCGGCGGCATCGGCTTCTTCGGCAATGACCTGGACATCGACAGCTCCTACTCCGGCGCAGGGGCACTCACAGTTGCGAGCGGTCTGGACAACGTCTATGTCAAGGAAACCGCGGGCGATCTCGGCCTTAACACCCTGTCCACGCTCGCGGGCAAAGCGGCCTTTATCACGGCGCCGAACGGCCGCATTCTCAACCGTGCCGGCGCGGGCGAGTTCAACGTCACCTCCGGGAAGGTCTGGTTGTTCGCCTCCGGCGACATAGGCGAGTACGCGAAGCCCATCACAACGAAGGCAAGCGCCATCGAAGGCCGTTCCGAGACAGGCAGCTTCATCGTCGACAATTCCGGCGCAATCACCATCGGCGGCGTCGTCGCGGGTGGCTACAATGACAAGAACGCGAACGGTATCTACGCGGGCGGCGCGGTCTACTTCACCGCCCACAGCCCGATCACCCAGAGCGAGGACGTGCTCGCCGCGGGCGACATTTTCATCACTTCAGTCGACAGCGCTGGGAACAACGACTGGATACGGGTGATCGAGAACCGCGTCATCCAAAGCACCGGCGGATCGGTAAATATCCAAGCCGGCGACAGCGTGTTCATCGAACAGGGCGTGCAGGTCCAGGCCAACGTGGGTGCAGTCAATATTACCGCCGATTACGCCAAGACGGACGCGGCTACGGCCTTGATCGAAGTGACCAGCGCGTCGATCATTGCGGGTATGTCAATTAGCGGAACGGCGTCTGGCGATGTGTTAATCCAGACGGGGTCGACGCTGACGGCGGGCACGAACGCCAGCTTGACGGGCGGAGCGAACGTGACAGTGACGGATTCGGCCATTGACGCCGGAACCGGCGCTGTTTCGATGGCCGCCAACGGTGGTGCGCTGACGGTGACAACTTCGACGGTCGACGCCGGCACCTCGATCACCGGCACGGCATCGGGTAACTTGACAATCCAGACTGGGTCGACGCTGACGGCAGGCACGAATGTCGATCTGACCGCAACGGTTGGCGATATTACCGTAACCAATATTTCGAGCGTGACAGCGACTGGCGGCAATATCGTCGCACACGCAGGTAACGATATCCTGATTGCGCTTAATTCGGGTCTGTGGGCCGGCACGGATGTCAGCCTGACGGCGGCGCACGATCTCACCGTCACCGACCATTCGAGCGTCAGGGCGAACAGCGGCGACATCGTTGCGCAAGCTGGCAACAACATCCTGGTCTCGCTTTATTCGCAACTTTGGGCCGGCACGAATGTCGATTTGACCGCCACGGCAGGCAATCTCACCGTGACTAACAATTCAAGCGTGACGGCGAACAGCGGCGACATCGTTGCCCAAGCGGACGGAGACATCACGACCGAGCACGCTTCGCAACTGTGGGCGGGAACGAATGTAGATCTGAGCGCCGTATCGGGCGATCTCACCGTTGCCGACAATTCAAGCGTAACGGCGAACAGCGGCGACATAATTGGGGAGGCGGGCGGCAATATCGAGGTCACGCTCAATTCCGCTTTGTGGGCTGGGACGAACATTGCGTTGACCGCCAATGCGGGTGCAATCACGGTCCGCGACGAATCCGAGGTCGATGCGAACGGCGGATCCCTGACGGGGTCGGCCTTTACGGACGTCCTGGTCAAGCTTGCCTCGAACGTAAATGCCGATACCTATGTCACGCTGACCGCTGTGACCGGCGCGATTACCGTGACCAGCGGCTCGAACGTGCGTGCGCGCAAGCAGGCAGTCATGGGGACGGCCGGGACGAACGTGGAAGTACTGGACGAAAGCGGCGTACAGGCTTACACCGATATCACTCTCACGGCGGGCGACAACCTGATCATCGACTCGGGTTCAACCGGTGCTGCAAGCGTGACTGCGGAAACCGGGGATATCCTACTGCGCGCCGGCGACGACGTTCACGTTTCTCGCACGGGTATCGTGAGCACCCTCGACAGCGATTACACCTCGGGCGACAGCCTGAACACCCTCACGATTCTCGGTGATAACAATGATACCGATGCCCAAGGCACGTCGATCCTGATCGAGGGCAGCATCCTCGGGCAGAACGTGGTGATTGCAGGCGCGGATGACGCCGACCTGATCGAACTGCGGCAAATGGTGGAACTGGTCGGCCACACCCGCATTTTGGGCATGGGCGGCGAGGATACAGTCATCATCGACCGGCAGCCGACGCTTGCGACAGCGCACAACCGGCCCGCCGATGGCAACAACGGCCTGGTTCGCGACACGATCGACATTGACGGCGGCGCGGGAACCGATACCTACCTAGTTTACACCCACGGCAGCGCGGCAACCGAAGAGTTCGACTACATCGTCAATGTGCTCGACACCGGTGCAAAGGACGACGGGTTGGACACGCTGACCATTGACGGCACCGACACGGCGGACGTCTTCCTGCTGCGCCGCACCGAAGCGCTGACCGAAGGCATGTCGACGCCATACTCCGTCAACACGCCGGCCTTCGTTGCGCTGCTTCACGGCACGCTCGACGAGGTGCGCGACCCGACAATTGCCAACCGCCGCCAGGACGTGGAGCGTATCAATTATGACGAGAACGTCAACTCGCGCCTGATCGTGCGCGGACTGGGTGGTGACGATTACTTTGCTGTCGACGACAATGCCGCGATCACCACGCTTGACGGCGGTGCCGGCAGCGATACCTTCCAGATCGGGCAGATCTACGGCTCGCCGCGCATCTCGATACCCACGGATGGCAACAATGCGACTGTGGCCGAGGGTGACGCGTTCGCCACCATCGACACCACGGCAGGCTTCGTAAGCCGCGGAGCCACATTCGCGCTGACGGCCATGGGCGGCAGCGGCAACGACAAGTTCACCGTCTACAGCAACAAGGCCGAGTTGCGCCTCGAGGGCAACGATGGGAACGACGAGTTCGTTATTCGCGCGTTCGCGCTGAGAAGCGGCGAAGGTGTCTCGACTGAACATCGCACCGACGTGCTCGGTGGCGGCGGCGACGATCTAATTCAGTACAACATCAACGCACCGGTTGGGTTGGACGGCGGCGCCGGGTTCGACAAGGTCGTGGTGATCGGCACCGAGTTTGACGACAGCTTTGTAATTACGCAGGACGGCGTGTATGGCGCCGGACTGAACGTACGCTACGACAACATGGAGTCGCTGGAGGTGGACGGCGTCGAAGGTGACGACCATTTCTTCATCCGCAGCACGCGTGCCGGTGTGGTTACGACCATCGATGGTGGCAACGGCAACGACACGTTCGATGTGTCTGGCGATGTAACGGACCTGATCGTTAGCAAGGATCTGGAGGGGCTGAGCGGCGTCATCGATCATCAAGTGAGCTCCGCCGACGCGAGCTACGAAAACCTGCTGGCACCCGGAATTTCGCTGAACGTGGCCGATGTGAGCTCGGGCCAGATAGTGGTCGAGCAATCCGATGGTTCCACGATCGTCAACGAGCAAGGCAGTACGACGGATGCCTACACCGTGAAGCTCGCGGCGGCACCCACCGGTACGGTGTACGTCAACGTCTCGGCCGCGCGCACTACGCAGGAGGAGGAAGATCTTGCCGGTGATTCGATATTGGTCTCGACCGACGGAGGCGTGACTTACAACCGTTACCGAGTGTTGGTGTTCGACGAGAGCAACTGGAACATCGCGCAGACGGTTACGGTGAAGGCGTTGGACGATACGCTGGCCGAGGGCGAGCGCGTCTACGCCATCAGCCAAAGTGCGCAGAGCACGGACCCGGCGTTCAACCACGCCGGAGTCAAGAATGTGCTCGTCACGGTACTCGACAATGACAAGAAGGAAGTGGTTGTCACCGGTACCGGGCATGACAACCTCGTGCTTGAGGGTACGGGGATCACCCAGATTACCGACACTTACACTGTGCAGTTGGGTGCGCCTGTGACCTCCGGCAGCGTCGTCGTGACACTGAATCCGGACGCTCAGGTCACGGTATCGTCGTCGGACAGCCGCTGGAATTCGAATAATCGGACCTTGACTTTCAACAGTACGAACTGGATGAGTGCGGCGACGGTCACCGTTACCGCGGTGGCCAATGACGGCGCCGAAAACCGTCTGACCTCGACCATTGTGCACACGGCCAGCGGTGGTTATGCGAGTGCCGGGATCGATTTCCAGGTGGTGGACGGGGACACGGCCGGCGTACTCGTCGACCAAAGCGACGGCTTCACGCAACTGGTACGGGATAACCCGGCCACGTCTGCCGACGAAACGGTGACCGATAGCTACACGCTGCGCCTGACCAAGGCGCCGACCGCGGACGTCACGATCACCATGCTACCGGACGGTCGGCTGGTAACGCCGATGACGACGACTACGCCGGGCGCAGTCACGTTCACCGCGGCGAACTGGTGGATTCCGCAGACCGTGACAGTCACACCGAACCTGGATTACACGCCGGATCCCAGCGCGCAGCCGCTCAAGTTCTTCCCGATCGAGCCGCACGTGCTCAATGCGATCGCTGGGCCGCTGTACATCAACGGGAACGTCGGCTCGGCCGACCGGTCCTTCGTCACCGCAGTCACGTTGCCGCGGGAAAGCGATACGCCGGTTGCAGAAGTACCAACGGCGATTGACGAGCACACGGCCATCGATCGAATCAATATCCGCAACGATTCGAGCGTCTCCAACGATGTTGGCCAGATGGATGCAGTAACGGGAATTGACCCGATCACGAACGCGACTGTCGCGGCGATCAACGTTTGGGGCCTTGGCATGGCCGGCGACCTGACGCTCAATACAGGTACGGAGCTGGATCCGGTGATGACGACCTTCCGCAAAGGTGTCACATTCAAGGACGTTGAAGTGGCCAAGGTGCTGCTGGGCCAGGGCGACGATACCTTTACCGTCAATGCGACGCTCACGACCGACGCCGACAGCGGCGGACTGACGATCATAGAAGGCGGTGGCAACACCTCGTCGACGAGCGGCGACCACATCATTGTCAACGGCGGTGGCGGGGAAACCTCGCCACTGGTGGTGTTCGGAGATACCTCGCAGGATGGACTCGACTACGCGGGCACGTCCGGCACGCCATCGATCCATGGCATCGGCTTTACCTATTCGGGCAACGATGTCATCGACGCGCACACTTCGACCAACGGGCTGACCATCTACGGCGGTGCCGGCGATGACACGATCTGGGGCAGCCAGGCCGGCGATCAGATCGCGGGCGGCTCGGGCAACGACATCATCTACGGCCAAGGCGGCGATGACCACATCTACGGCGACAACGGCATCAACATCGACGAGACCAAGGGAGCGAACTTCCGAGTGTTGTCGATCCCAGTCACGGATGCGCAGGTCTATGATCCCGATCCACTGGTGCAGGGCTACGTCACGACGAAGAACCGCGATGCGTTGACGCCCGGGGATGATACGATCTACGGCGACGCTGGCAGCGACATCATCTTCGGCGACTACGGCGTGATCGACCAGACTGCGGGCACCCTGCGCATACTCACCACTGGGAGCGTGGAGAAGATCAGCACGGCGCGGCCGACGGACGGCGGCGTGGACACGATCTTCGGCAACGACGATAACGACATCATTCTCGGTGGTAGCGCGGGCGATATCATCGACGCTGGCGAGGGCAGCAACATCGTTCTCGGCGACGCCGGTTTGATTGATTACGTAAGCGCAGACGGCGATTTGAGCGACATCGATCTGATCGTGAGTCAATCGACGAACGCCGGGGGTGGTGCCGATACCATTACTTCGGGTTCGGGCAACGACATCGTCATCGGCGGGCGTTTCGGCGACGTAATCAACGCGGGTAACGGCGACAATCTGGTGATTGGCGATAGTGGTCGCATCACGGCGGCGGTCCAGGACGCGCCGCAGTTTGCTGGTGTGCCGATGACGCTGGGCCTGATCGAAACGATCCAGTTCGGCGATGGCGGGGTGGACACCATCACGACCACCGCGGGCAACGACATCATCCTCGGCGGGCATGAAGGCGACATCATCAATGCCGGCGAAGGCCACAACATCGTCCTGGGTGACGACGGCCGGATCGACTATGTGCGCGCCGAGCGGACTGCAACGCCGGGCGCGGATACAGACGCTTCCGACATCGACCTGATCGAAAGCCTTTCGCTGACCGAGTTCGGCGGTGCCGATACCATCACCACTGGCGCAGGCGACGACATCGTCATCGGCGGTCGCTTCGGCGACGGCATCGAGGCTGGCAACGGCAACAACCTGATCATCGGCGACAGCGGCCGCATCACGGCGGCGACGCTGGACGACGTGCATTACCTTCCGTTCCAGCCGATGACGCTGGGCTTGGTCGAGACGATTCAGTTCGGCGACGGTGGGGCGGACACCATCACCACTACCGCGGGCAACGACATCATCCTGGGCGGCCACGAGGGCGATACCATTGATGCAGGCGACGGCCACAACATCGTCCTGGGCGACGACGGTCAGATCGACTACGTGCGCGCCGATCGCGCACCCGGGGTGCCGGGTGCGGATACAGACGCTTCGGACATCGACCTGATCGAGAGTTTGTCGACGACATTCGCGGGCGGCGTTGACCACATCACCACCGGCTCGGGTGACGACATCGTGATTGCCGGCCGCTTCGACGATACGGTACTTGCCGGCAACGGCAACAATCTGATCATCGGCGACAGTGGGCGGATCACGGCTTCGACACTGGACGACGTGCATTACCTGCCGTTCCAACCGATCACGCTGGGTCTGATCGAAACGTTCCAGTTCGGCGACGGCGGGGTGGACACCATCACCACAACCGCGGGCAACGACATCATTCTGGGTGGCCACGAGGGCGACATTATCGACGCCGGCGAAGGCCACAATATCGTCCTGGGTGACGACGGTCAGATCGACTATGTGCGCGCCGATCGTGCACCCGGGGTGCCGGGCGCAGATACAGACGCTTCGGACATCGACCTGATCGAGAGCCTGTCCACTGACGCTGCTGGCGGCGCCGACACAATCACGGTGGGTGCGGGCGACGACATCGTGATCGGCGGCCGGTTCGGCGACACGATATTGGGCGGCAACGGCAACAACCTGATCATCGGCGACAGCGGCCGCATCACGGCGGCGACCCTGGACGACGTGCATTACCTTCCGTTCCAGCCGATGACGCTGGGCTTGGTCGAGACGATCCAGTTCGGCGACGGCGGGGCGGACACCATCACCACTACCGCGGGCAACGACATCATCCTGGGCGGCCACGAGGGCGATACCATCAATGCTGGCGAAGGCCACAACATCGTCCTGGGCGACGACGGCCGGATTGACTACGTGCGCGCCGACCGGACTGCAGCACCAGGTGCGGATACCGACGCAGCCGACATCGACCTGATCGAAAGCCTGTCGCTGACTGAGTTCGGCGGTGCGGATACCATCGCCACCGGCGCCGGCGACGACATCGTCATCGGCGGGCGCTATGGCGACGAAATCGACGGCGGCAGCGGCAACAACCTGGTGATCGGCGACAGCGGCCGGATCACGGCCGCGACGCTGGACGACGTGCATTACCTGCCGTTCCAGCCGATCACCCTGGGCCTGATCGAGACCATCGAGTTCGGCAACGGCGGGGTGGACACCATCACGACCACCGCCGGCAACGACATCGTCCTCGGCGGACACGAAGGCGACGTCATCGACGCCGGCGACGGCGAAAACCTCGTCCTCGGCGACGACGGCCGGATCGACTATGTGCGCGCCGACCGCGAAGCCGGCGAACCGGGCGCCGATACCGACGCCTCCGACATCGACCTGATCGAAAGCCTGTCGCCGACCTTCGCGGGCGGCGAGGACACCATCACCACGGGTTCGGGCGACGACATCATCATCGGCGGTCGTTTCGGCGACGTCATTGTTGCCGGAACCGGCAACAACATCGCTATCGGCGACAGCGGCCGCATCACGGCGGCTGACCAGGACGGCGTGCGCCAGCTTGGCAACCAGCCGATCACGCTGGGCGTGGTCGAGACCATCGTCTGTCCGGACGGCGGCGCAGATTTCATTACGATCAGCGGCGACGGCAGCAATATCGCCTACGGCGGCATCGACGATGACACCATTGAAATCGAGGGCGGCAGCAACATCGTCATGGGCGACAATGCCCTGGCAAGCTGGGTGGAGGACGCCGACGCCGCGACCCTGGACCTGATCACGGTCAAGTGCAACGACATTGGCGGCAACGACACGATCTGCGGCGGCGACGGCGACGACGTCCTGATCGGCGGCACCGGCGATGACCGCATCGACGGCGGCGCAGGCCGCGACCTGATCTTCGGCGACAACGTCACCCTGGATCGCAGTGCCAGCCATGGCGACTACAGCAATCCGCGCTTCCGCGCCCTTGACGGCAGCCAGGTGTACGGCCAGGGCGACGGCGTCAACGGCGCGGTTTCGGGCGACGTGCTGGTTACTGCGACCTGGCAGCTCGATCCGCGCGGCCAAGCCCCGTCCTGGGCCGACTACCGCATCACGCTGCTGGATCACGCCTTTGGCACAGACCCGTCCCTGTACGGCAATGACTACATCGCCGGCGGCGCAGGCGACGACCAGATCTTCGGCCAGCTCGGCAACGACGTGATTCAGGGCGACGGCGCTGTCTGCCTGGATAACGTTATAGCAGCCGGCATGGATCCCAACACGGATGTTGGCGCCTACCGCGACGCGGCAGGCAATCTCGTCGTTCATGCATCGGTGGAGCGCGCTAGCGACGGCCACGACTACATCGAAGGCAACGGTGGCGACGACGTGATCTTCGGCAACCTCGGCCAGGACGACCTGATCGGCGGCAGTTCCAGCTTGTTCAGTCTCGATACGCCTGAGCGCCGTCCTGACGGCACCGACATCATCTTCGGCGGCGCGGGCACCGACATCTCGCGAAACAACGCGGGCGACATCTCGGCCAACGGCCACGCCAACGACTCGGACGCCATCCTCGGCGATAACGGCAATATTTACCGCATCGTCGGCACCAACGGCAACGCGGGAGCGTTCGTCCAGCTGAATTACGACAAGAGTTCAGCCTTCGAGGACCGCGGCAGCGAGCGCATCGTGGTGCGCGGCATGGAGTTCCTCGACTACACCCTGGGCGGCGCGGACTTCGATGCCGCCTCGGCGGCGACCGACATCGGCGCAGCGGACGAAATCCACGGCGAATCGGGCGACGACTTCATCTACGGCATGGTCGGCAACGACGTGCTGTTCGGCGAAGGCCAGGACGACGACATCATCGGCGGCTGGGGGCATGACTGGATTTCCGGCGGCACCGGCCAGGACGGCGTGCTCGGCGACGACGGGCGCATATTCACCAGCAGGAACGGCACGGCGGAGCCGCTGTACGGCATCGCGGCGACTACGCAGACCTTCATCACCACCCCTGGCAAGATCCAGCAAGCCGACATCAATGTCACCGGCGAATTGAAGAAGGCGGTGGATCTGGCGCCGTTCAACGTCGATCCCGCGGACAACCCGCTGTTCGATGCGACGCAGTCCGACGACATCATCTACGGCGGCCTGGGCAGCGACTTCCTGCACGGCGGCTCGGGCGACGATGCGATGTCTGGCGCCGAAGCCCTGCCGGAGTTCTATGCCCATCCGGTCAATACCGGCGATGTCCTCGCCTACAACGAGATTACGGGCGAGTTTGAAAAGTATGACGAATACAACCCGCGCACCCTGATCGCCAACTTCCTGCTCAATTTCGACGAGACGGAAGGCGTGGATATGCCCAACGCGACCTGGGGCACGGTGTACAGCGACGGCGACGACAAGATCTTCGGCGACGTCGGCAACGACTGGCTGGTCGGCGGCACCGGCCGCGACAACCTGTACGGCGGCTGGGGCGACGACCTGCTGAACGCGGACGACGACCAGACAGGGCAGGGGGGCCTGAACGATGCGCCCGACACCCATCCGTCCTACGAAGACCGCGCCTACGGCGGCGCGGGCCGCGACCGCCTGATCGCCAACACCGGCGGCGACCGGCTGATCGACTGGGCGGGTGAATTCAACAGCTTCATCGTGCCGTTCGCGCCCTTCGGCATGGGCACGGTGTCGCGCGCGCTGCAGCCGCAGATTGGCGAGTTCCTGTACGCATTGTCTGCCTCGGACGGAGCGGACTTCACGCGTGCGGTGGACACCGGTGCCGACCCGGCGAGGAACGGCGAGCCCGAAGGCGAACTCGGCATGGTGCGCCAGCAGGATCCGGCGTGGCAGGACCAGACCGGCGCGCCCGATGATCCGCAGCCTGGCAACATCCCGGGCGGACGCCGCGACGTGCTGCGCTCGGCGAACTTCAACACCAACGGCAACACGCAGGGTTTTGCCGTAGATAGCGGCAACTTCACGGTCCAGGGCGGCGCGCTGCAAGTGTCGGCTGAGTCGCTGGGCGGCGATGCTGTCGCGGTGTTCAACATTGAGGATGCGCTGCCCGGCTATTTCGAGATGCAGACATCAATCAACGTCACCAAGCCGACCGCCGGCTGGAAGGCGAACAGCTACATCATTTTCGATTACCAGGGCACGAACGACTTCAAGTTCGCCGGACTGGACATTTCAACCAGCAAGCTGGTCATGGGCCATCGCGATGCGAACGGCTGGCAGGTCGATGAGCAGTCCGCGGTCAAGGGCGGTCTGAAGTCCGGCAAGTACTACAACATGCTGCTCGCTGTGAACGGCCTGAACGCTACATTGCTGATCGACAACAAGACGGTGTTCAGCCATACCTACGCGCCGCGCGTAATTGACGGTTATTCCTACGGCCTCAACTGGGGCATGGTTGGCGTTGGCTCGGACAACTCGCGCGGCAGCTTCGACAACGTCCAGGTGCAGGTGCTGCCGCCGAACTACACCCTGCAGTCCACCGAGGACTTCCAGGGCGCTGCGGAACTGCAGTTCACCGGTGAAGTCGGCGCCTGGACGGTCCAAGGCGGCCGCTACGTGGCGGCACCTAATGGAGCCACCGGCGTCAGCCTGCTCGACCTGGGCGTGAACAACCTCAACGTCGCCTCGCTGCTCGAACTGAGCACGAAGGTGAATACGCAGGACCGCGCCGGGGTGGTGTTCGACCGCTACGGCGCCGATAACTTCAAGTTTGCCGCCATCGACGCCGCGACCGACCAGGTGATGATCGGCCACTACACGACGAAAGGCGGTTGGGTGCTCGACGCGAGCGCTGCGCGCGCAATCGGCGCAGGCACCGATCATACCCTTGGCGTCACGCTGAAGGGCTCGACCGTAAGCCTGACGCTGGACGGCCAGGTGCTGCTCGGCTACGTGTTCAATGCAGCCACTGTGGACGGCAACTTCGGTCTGCTGGCGACCGGTGCGCAGACGACCAGCTTCGACGACGTGACGGTCAAGACCAACGATCCGGCCTTCATCCCGACAAGCGGCGAGCCGATGCTCGCGAGCACGGTTCCGGCCGGTCCCGCACCGACCACCGAGGGCGCGGTGCTCACGGTACCCGATCTCGACGCAATCGCGAACGTCGCGATTGCGGAGTGGACCGACCGCCTCGGTAGCGGCGACTCGCGGCTGGCGGCGCTCAGCGGCGTGCTGATCTCGGTTGCTGACCTCGCCGACGGCGTGCTCGGCTACACCGAGGGCAACAGCATTCTCATCGACATTGACGGCGCCGGCCAGGGCTGGTTCCTCGATGCTTCGCCGGAGGACAGCGCGGAATTCGCAACTCATGCCCGCGGCCTGCTCGAAGCGCAACCGGACAGCGCAGCCTACGACCACATGGACCTGCTCTCTGTGATGATGCACGAGATGGGCCACCTGCTTGGCGTCGAAGACGGCGATGCCGCTTACGGGGTGATGAGTCAAACGCTGCAAGCGGGCACGCGTCTGAGCCTGGATCCGCTCAAGACCAATGGGACCTTGACCACCAGCCTGGCGGCGCCGGAGTCAGGCGCGACCGACCTTGCCGGCGTCAATGACGGCGATGCGGCTTACGGGGTGATGAGTCAAACACTGCAAGCGGGCACGCGTCTGAGCCTGGATCCGCTCAAGACCAACGGGGCCTCGGCCACAAGCCAGGCGGCGCCGGAGCCCGGCACGACCGACGCTGCTGCGGGCGATGCCACGGTGGAAGCGCCCGTGATCGACTGGCAAGGTGCGCTGGCGCAGCCGGAAGGCGCAACGACCTCAGCGAGCAGCGACTGGAAGTCGGACTTCGTCAGCTACCTGGGCCAGTCCGAATCTCAGCGCGATCCGAACGCCGGCATCAAAATAGCGGTGCCGACCGGTACCGCGGCCTCGGCCAGCAGCTGGAAGACCGATCTTGCAAACTATCTCAGCCAGAAGAAATCCGATTCTGATTCGGGCGTCGACATCAAGATAGCGCCACCGGTGTCGCAAGCGGCGGCACCTGCGGCCGTGAAATCCCGCGCACCGAAGTGACGAAGCAGGGGGAAGGCGCAGCAGTCACCGGCGGAGAGTTCGATTTTCTAATCGTCGACCAGTTTCTGCGCACTCTGGTCGACGCGCGCGCCCTGAAATCGGCATTCGAACTGCGCCTGATCGATACGGTGGCAGAGCGCGGCACCGCGTCGGCTGCCTGGCTGGGCCACGCACTGGGCGTGGATGAACAAGGACTGACGTTCCTGCTGGGCCTGCTCGAAGCGAACGGCGTCGTCGAAAAACGCCGCGCCGATATCGTCCTGAGCGAACGCTTCACGCGCGCCCTGCAGTTTCGCGACCTGCTCGAGATCAAGCTCGATTTCGCCGGCTTCATCATGAACGATTTTGCCGACTGGTTCACGGTGCTGCTGAAAGATCCGGGAGTTTTTCCGGGCCGCTCGCGGCTGTTCGAGTTGTTCGACTACCGGCGCTGCTTCGAACCGACGCTCGAGAACTACGAACGCACGCGCGCCTGGATGAAGCTCACCTCGACGCTCACGCGCTACGAGGCCCAAGCCTGCATGGGCCTGCACGACTTCGGCGCGCACCGCCGCATGCTCGACGTCGGCGGTAACAGCGGGGAGTTCGCGCTGCAGGCCTGCCGCCGCCACCCCGAACTGCGCGCGACGGTGCTCGACCTCCCGCTCGTGTGCGACATCGGGATGGAGCAAATACTCGCCCGGCCCGAGCGCGAGCGCATCGCCTTCTACAAGGCGGACATGAGAAGCGATCCACTGCCGGAGGGCTATGACCTGATTGCGTTCAAATCCATGCTGCACGACTGGCCGGAGGAGGAGGCGCTCGGCTTCGTATCGAAAGCGGCCGCGGCGCTGCCCCCCGGCGGCTCGGCGCTCATTTTCGAGCGCGGACCGATATCGCTGAGCGGGACGACGCCGCCGTTTTCTATGCTTCCGATCCTGCTTTTCTTCCGCTCCTACCGGCGCGCTTCCGTGTACGCGAAGCATTTGCAGGCGCTCGGTTTCGAGAATATCCGCCGGCGCGAGGTCGAGCTCGACACGCCATTCTTTCTGGTGACGGCGACTAAACCGGCATAGCTGGTACACTGCGGCGATGCTCGAATCCGTCACAAAACCGCTGAAGTTTTCCCGCAGAAAGCCGGCGCCGACGCGCTTTGCCGCCGCGGACTATGTCGAACTCACCATGCATTTCCAGTGCAACCTCAGGTGCGAGCACTGCATGATCGAGGACAGCATGCACTGGCTGCGGCCCGAATCGATGGATCGGTTTCGCGAAGTGCTCGCGCAAAATGCGGCCGAAATGCGGTGGAAAGGAATTATCCTTACCGGCTCGGAGGTGACCCTGCGCAAAGACCTGCCGGAGCTTGCGCGCATGGCGCGCGCGAGCGGCTTCGAGCACGTGCGCATCCAGACGCACGGCATGAAGCTCGCAAGCGAGGACTATTGCCGCGAATTGGTGGAAGCGGGCATAGATGAATATTTCGTCAGCGTAACCGCGGCCGACGCGGCGACCCACGATGCCATTACCGCGGTCCCGGGCGCGTTCGAGCGGACGCTGCGCGGCCTGGAGAACCTCGACGGTTTCGACGGTGTGAGCACGCTGACCAACACGGTCGTCACCGAGCGCAGTTACCGCCAGCTTCCTGAGGTGGTCTCCCGGCTCGGTCACCTGCAGCGGCTCGCGCAGATGGATTTCTGGAATTTCTGGCCTATGAACGAGACCGACGCAAAAGGCCTGATCGCCTCGCACCTGGACGTTCTGCCTTACCTGCGCGAGGCGATCGTCCGCGCGCGCGCGCTCGGGCGCACGGTCGAAGTCAAGAATTTTCCGGAATGCCTGCTGGGCGAGGACCGGGACGCGCTGCAGAACGAACAGCCGAAGCTCGTCATCGATCCTGAATTCTGGCCCGAATTCATGCGCAACGGCTTTCACCAGTGCGTGCACCGCAGCTATTGCAGCGCGAGCCGCTGCCTCGGGCTGAACACCGCTTATGTGCGCAAATTCGGCTGGCACGCCGACGTGCTGGTCCCTTTTGCGGCCGAATAGATGAGGGACGTGCAGACAGACGCCTTCCGGGGCCGGTTCGACAGCGACGGGATCGCTATTGAGTTCGGCCGCCACCGCACCGGGCCCGAGGGGCCGGAAGGTAGCCCGGGTGCGATTGCGCTCACCGAGCGCATCGTCATGCCGCTGGCGACCGCGAAGCGGCTGGTGCTGGTTCTGGCCGACGCGCTGCGGCCTTACCCTGCCGAGGCGCTCTCCGGGGAGCGCGACCAAAGGGGCGAGGTACCCCGGAACGCGCCGCCGGATGCGGCAGGCGCGCACGGCGCCTTGCTGCTCCGGCTCGTCGGGGAACTCGGCATCCCCTGCCAGCACGAGCGTTCGTTCCGGCTGACCGAAGGCGAGTTGCTCGCCAACCGCTTTCTGCTCTCGCTCAACGCCGGCGACATCCCGGCGAACGCACTCGAGCGCGTGCTCACGATCTGCGACGCCCTACACATGCCGCAGGATCTCAGGCGCATGGCGGAGAAAGACTACGGCCACGCGGCGTGCGTGCACTTCGGTTTCGAGGGCGGCGAAGGCGGCGCCGTCGCGAAGCTGTATTTCGAGCGCGCGATCGCGCCGGAGGCGGCGCTTAAAGCGTGCGAGCGCGCGGAAGCGCTGCTCCTGCATCGCGCTTTCAAATGGGACGTCGATGGCGCAGCCGGCGGAACTTCCGTCGTCACCGAATACAATTGGCACCCGCTGCTCGGCACTGCCGAAATCGCCGAGCGGCTGGAAGTGCTGTACGGGGATGCGAGTCCGTCACTTGCGATCGTGCGCGGCATGCTGGAACTTGCCGCGGCCCGCGCCCCGGACGCGCATTTTCAGTTTCTGCAGGTCGAAGAGGAAAACGGACGCCGCTCGTTCGACCTCAATGTGTACGACGCCAAGCTCCAGGTCAGCGACGCGCAGCCCCTGCTCGACGCCATGCGCGAGCGCTGCGAGGTGCGACCGGGCCGCTTCCAGGCGCTCTACGATCAGATCAAAACCCGGCCGCTGGGCCATGTCGCGGGCGGCATCCACCGGAACCGACGGGAATTCTTCAACGTCTATTACGGCGTGACCGGGTTCCCGCTGTTCAGTCAGCGCTTCGGGTGAATCAAAGGCCGGCCATGGCGCGACTGGAATACGCGACCCGGGACGACCCTTCGCGCAACTACTGCCTCTGGGATTACGCGCCCTGCGCGCCCGCCGAAGACAAATTCCGGGCCGTGAACCTGCTGTACCAGTCCTTCGAACTCGCCGAAATCGATGCGCGCGCCTACGACATGGTCGATGCGCTGCGCGCGGGCATAGGCATGTTCCGCACCGTTTTCGGCATCAAGCTCGCCGAAGGCCGGCTCGCCTGGGAATATTACTTCTACGACTATGCGCGGCGCGCGCGCGAAGTTTCGATCACGCGCGTACTGGCCGCGCTCGCCCCGTACGTAAGTTGCGAGCTGCGTGCCAACGAGAACCTGCCGTACTTCATGTTTTCGCTCGACGTCGACACGGAGCTCGCGCGCGGCGCGCGCGCCATGGACGTGGTGCACATGTACGTCGGCAATCCGGGTAGCACGGTATCCTCCGGCATTGCCTACGCCCTGAGCAACGCCAGCCCGAAGCTCGAAAATTTCTATTTTTTCTTCGACGCCGAGACGCAGCAGGGCGAGGCCTGGGACAAGATACTGTCATCGGCCTACATCGATCCCACGCGCATAACCATGGACGAAGTGCTGCTTCCGGAGCTGCGCGACTGCCAGACCATTTGCGTGGCGAACAAGCGCACGCACGACTGCGTATACTTTTCCGGCATCACGGTGGACCAGCTGCTGTTCTTCCTCGAATTACTGCGCTACCCGGCTGCCATCGTGTCTTTCGTGCGCGAAAACCGCGGCAATCTGGACCATCTGCGTTTCGACGCAGGCATCGATTACCGCATGGAAGCGGGCAGGCTCGCCTTTCTCAAAAGCGGGTATTACGGGGTATTCTGATCATGAGCCGCATCGTGGCGATTTCAGGTGCGCCGGGCAGCGGCAAAAGCACGCTCGCGCGCGGCCTGGCCGCTGCGCTCGGGGACGCAGCGGTCGTGCACATGGATCACTACGAGCACGCGACGGCACTACCGATAGAGGCGATTGCGCGCTGGATGGAGCGCGGTGCGGATTACGACGAACTGCCCATTCCGCTGCTCGCCGACCATCTTGATGCGCTCCGCCGGGGTAGTGCGGTGACGGATCCGATGACCCGTGAGGCGATTCCGCCGGCCGCATGGATTCTGTTCGAAACGCAATTCGGCCGCGTGCACCACCCGACCGGCCGGCACATCGACCTGCTGGTCTGGCTGGATACGCCGCCCGACATCGCGCTGGCGCGGACGCTGCTTCAATCCACCCGGGTTGCACTGCACGGCGGCAGAGCCGACGCCGCGCAACTCGCATGGACGGAGGGCTATCTCGCGAACTATCTCACGGTCGTCAGGCAGCTGGTCCTGATGCAGAAGGCGCGCGTGGGCGCAGTTGCGGATATCGTGCTCGACGGCGAGGATGGCCCCGACGCTTTGGTAGCGCGCGCGCGCGACGAGATTTTGCGACGCGCGCAGGCGCAGGCAACAGCGCAGGCGGCTCGTGAATAAGCAGGCCGGCGTCGGCGGCGCTGCTGCTAACGGCGCGCCGCCGTCCGAACTTGCGGCTAGAGACGCCGAAGTGGCGCGCTGGCCGCATTCCGCCGACGCGCATTTCAACCGCGGCAACGCGCTGCGACGCCTGGGTCACCACTCGGAAGCCCTGGCGAGCTACGACACCGCGCTGCGGCTCGCGCCGCGGGACGAGCAGGCGCTGAACAACCGGGGCGTGGTGCTGCGCGAACTGGGGCGCACGACCGAGGCGCTGGCAAGCTTCGAACAGGCGCTGGCCTGCCGTCCTGACTATCCCGCGGCGCTCAACAACCGCGGCCTCGCGTTGCAGGCGCTGGGCCGGAACGAAGATGCGCTGGCGGCCTTCGCCCATGCGCTTACCCTGCAGACCGACTATACCGAGGCGCTGGGCAACCGCGCCGCTTTGCTGGCCGACCTCGACCGACCGGAGGAGGCGCTCGCGTGCTATGAGCGGGCGCTCGCCTTGCGGCCGGATGACATCGTCAATCTTGTCAACCGCGGCAATGTGCTGCAGGCTCTAAAGCGCCATGCAGAGGCGCTGCAGAGCTACGGGCGCGCGCTCGCGCTCGACCCCGACGACGCCCAAGCGCACTGGAACGAGGCGCTCACACGCCTGGCGCTGGGCGACTACCGGCGCGGCTGGGCGAAATACGAATGGCGCTGGCGCAATCCGGCGCTGGGCATGGATGCGCGCCTGAGCGACCGGCCGCAATGGACCGGCGAGCCGGACATAGAGGGAAAAACTGTGCTCCTGCATGCCGAGCAGGGATACGGCGACGCGCTGCAGTTCATCCGCTATGCGCCCCGCGTCGCCGCGCTGGGCGCAAGGGTAATCGTCGCCTGCGCGCCGCAGCTGCGCGCACTGTTCGAAGGCGTAGAGGGCGTCGTGCAGGCGTTTGCGCCCGAGGTGGATCCGGTCCCTGCATTCGACCTGCACATCCCGCTGATGAGCCTGCCGCTCGCGTTTGGCACGATGCCGGAAACCATCCCGGGCAGCGCACCCTACCTGCCGCCGGATGCGGCAGGGACGCAAGCGTGGCAGGCGAGACTGGCGCCCTACCAGGGCAGGCGCATAGGGCTTGCATGGTCGGGCAATCCGAAATTCGGCCGAGCGCGGACCAAAGCCTGTCCGGTAGCGCTGATGGCCAGGCTCGCCGCCGTACCGGGATGCGTATTCGTGAGCCTGCAAAAGGGAGATGCTGCGGCCGAGGGCATCCAGCTTCGCGACGCGGGTGCGAACGTGCTCGACTACACGGACGAGTTGGCGGATTTCAAGGCGACCGCAGCGCTGGTCGGCGCGCTCGACCTGGTTATCAGCGTCGACACCGCAGTCGCGCATCTCGCAGGCGCACTGGGCAAGCCGGTCTGGATACTGCTGCCCTACGCCGCGGACTGGCGCTGGCTCGTCGACCGGGACGACAGCCCGTGGTATCCGAGCGCGCGGCTGTTCCGGCAGCCGCAGCGCGGTGCCTGGAACGCAGTCATCGCGAAGGCAGAGGCAGAACTCGCGCGCTGGACGGACGCGGCGGCCGGGGCTGTTTCATGACGCCTGATGACGAAGACCAGTTCGGCTCGCCCGCCTATGTGAGAAGGCTGCGCCGCTACGAAGCGGCGCCTGTCGCGTCGGCGAGCGCTGCAGGCATGGATTTCTATTCTCCCTTCGGCCCGATGATTTCCAGGGTACGCGCGCCGGTGGCGCTGGTGGACGGGCTGAATAGCTACGCCGACGGACTGATCGCGGCGGCTGGAGCAGGGAATCGCGGACCGGGGGAGATAACCCTGCCGGAGGACTTCGTGCGCGCCGGCGGCGAGGATTCCCTCGCCAGCAGCACGGCGCGCTGGATGGCGCAATATCTGGAGACCGCGGACGACCGCGCCATCGGCAAGGTGCGCTTCGAGAGCTTCTGGATGGTGCGGCACTTCGCCGGCACCTTCAGCCCGGCGCACTTCCATTCCGGCGACGTGTCCGGCGTGCTGTACCTGAAAGTGCCTGATCAGATCGAGAACGAGCGCGAGGAAGAACAGCAAAGCTACATTAACGCGCGTCGCGCCGGCTACATCACCTTTCTGATCGGCGGCAAGCAGCGCTATTCCAAATCAGTAATCAGCTTCAAGCCGCGCGTCGGCGATTTCTACATTTTTCCGGGCTGGTTGCTGCACGCGGTCGAGCCCTTCCTGGGCGAGGGCGAACGCAGGGCGATGTCGTTCAATGCTTTCGTGGAATAGCGCGCAGCTCCGGCGCAAGGCAACACCGGGCTGGCCCTACGCGCGGCGCGGTCCAACCAGCCGCAGGTAGCTCACCCCCGCGGCGAGAAGCGCGATGCCGGCCGCCAGCCCCAGCGCCCATACGTTCGCGCGCTCGCCAAACAGGTTGAACATCAGTGCCACCAACGCTGCACCTGTAGTCTGGCCGAGGAGCCGTGCCGTGCCCAGCATGCCGCTCGCTCCGCCGCTGCGCTCGCGCGGAGCTGAAGTCATGATCACGCGGTTGTTGGGGGACTGGAACAGGCCGAAGCCGGCGCCGCACAGTGCCATGCGCCAGATAATGTCGGCGTCGCTTGGCACCACCGGCAGCAGCGCGAGCATTCCCAGGCCCGTGGCGAATACTAGGAGTCCTAGGGCACCAAGGATGCCGGCCGAATGGCGGTCGGCCAGCCTTCCCGCTATAGGCGCCACCACGGCTGCCGCCAGCGGCCAGGGCGTCATCAGCAGTCCGGTTTCCACGTCCGTGCGGCCGAGCAAGTGCTGGAAATAGAAGGGAATCGAGACGTAGGCCAGCATCTGCGCCATGAAAGAACATACCGATGTCGCTATAGACAGGGCGAACATTGGGATGCGGAGCAAATCGACGGGAAGCAGCGGAGAACTCTGTGGCAGCTGGCGCAGCACCAGCGCCACGCCCGCAATCGCGGCACCGCAGGCGGCGAGCACAGCATAGAGCGGACGCATACCATGGCCGATGCTGTCGACCGCGATGATCAGCAGGCCGAAGAAGAGCGCATTCAGCAGCGCGCTGAACCAGTCGAAGCTCCGGCTGGAGCGCGGCGTGCGCGGCAGTCTGCGCGCCGCGTACATGGTGAGTGTGGCGATGGGCACGTTGACGGCGAACAGCCAGGGCCAGGAGGCGATCGACAGTATGCCGGCGGCGACAGTCGGTCCGAGTGCCGCCGAGACCGCCACGACCAGGGCGTTGATGCCGATACCACGGCCCAGCGAACCTGACGGATAAATGAAACGCATGAGTGCGCCGTTTACGCTCAGCATGCCCGCGGCGCCCACGCCCTGAAACATCCGCGCCGCGCTAAGCATGATGAGCGAATTCGACAGCGCGCAAGCCAACGAGGCCAGGGTGAATATCACTAGCCCCGTTCTGTAGACACGACGATAGCCTACGATCTCCCCGAGCGAGGAAAGCGGAAGCATAAGTATGATGATGACCAACTGATAGGCGTTCACCACCCAGATGGAATCGGCCGGCGCGGCGTTCAAATCCCTGGCGATAGTCGGCAGGGCCACGTTAGCGATGGAACTGTCGAGCACCGCCATCATGATGCCGAGTGCTACGGTTGCGACCGCCCAATAGCGCTGCGGTAGCGGCAGCCCATCTGCGTCGGTGCTGGACGCCGTCATGGCAGTGGCGCTAGGCGCACAATTCGAGGAAACGCACGCAGGGAAACAGCAAAAGGTGAGGCGCGAATAAGGAAAAATCGCATGCACGCATTCTACGCTTTGGTGATCTGCAGTCGCAGGTCTGAACAAAGCAGTTAGCGCCTGGCAAAGGGACAGCAAGCGCCAATTGGCTGGGTTACCATTCCGATCGTCCGCCGACGATGTCAGTTCTGAAAATCGCGGCAGATACCAAAGGATAATCTATGGCTGTCGACCAAGACTACATGCAGGCGGCATTGGAACAGGCGCGAAGGGCGCAGGCAGCTGGCGAAGTGCCGGTCGGCGCCGTGGTGGTAAGAGACGGCGAAATCGTCGGCACCGGATTCAATGCACCGATCAGCCGCCATGATCCCACCGGGCATGCGGAAATCCTGGCCCTGCGCGATGCGGCGATGAAACTCGGCAATTACCGTCTTCCGGGTTGTGAAATCTACGTCACCCTCGAGCCCTGCGCAATGTGCGTGGGAGCGATACTGCATGCGCGCATTGCGCGCCTGGTCTACGGCGCCGCCGACCCGAAAACCGGCGCCTGCGGCAGCGTGGTCGCGCTTTTCGCCGAAACCAGGCTCAATCACCACACGACGCTTACCTCCGGGGTGATGGGCGAAGAGTGCGGCGCGATATTGCGCACGTTCTTTTCGGAAAAGCGTGTGAAAGTCTGAGATGATGCGCATCGAAATCAACCTGGCGGAACAAACGCTGAAATTGCTGGATGAAGCGGGGAGGGTGGTGCGGAGCTATCCGGTGTCGACATCCAAAAACGGTGCGGGCGAACAGAAGGACAGCTTTTGCACGCCGCGCGGCCGCCATATTGTCCGGGCCAAAATCGGGGCTGGCGTTCCGGAAAACACGATATTCATCGGCCGCAGGCCGAGCGGCGAGATTTACACGCCGGAACTGGGTGAACGCCATCCCGGGCGCGACTGGATCCTGACGCGGATTCTGTGGTTGTCAGGCTGCGAGCCGGGATACAACCGCCTGGGCGAAGTGGATACGATGCAGCGCTATATCTATATCCACGGCAGTCCGGACAGCGCGCAAATGGGCAGCCCCGGTTCAATAGGCTGCATACGCATGCGCAATCGCGACGTCATCGAGTTGTTTGATCAGGTGGCGCCGGGAACGCCGGTGCGCATGCGGGAAACTTGATTAATTCTTGAACAGCGCGCGAATCTGCCTCGCGTCCGGTCGGCTTAACACGCCTTTTTCAGTGATGATGGCTGTTATCAGCGCAGCCGGCGTGACGTCGAATGCCGGATTGGCGACGTTGACGCCTTGGGGTGCCCAGCGTACGCCGCGATACCCGGTCACTTCCGATGCATCACGCTCCTCGATGGGAATCGCGCCGCCATCGGCGATTCCGATATCTATGGTGGACAGCGGTGCTGCGACGTAGAAAGGGATGCGGTGCCGCTCTGCAAGCACCGCCACGGTATAGGTGCCGATCTTGTTTGCCGCATCGCCATTGAGGGCGATGCGATCCGCGCCGACGACGATCACATCGACGCGGCCCTGCTGCATCAGGTAGCCGGCCATATTGTCGGTTACCAAGGTCACGGGGATGTTTTCCTGGACCATTTCCCAGGCCGTCAGCCGGGCGCCCTGCAGATAGGGCCGGGTTTCGTTGGCGATCACGCTGATGCGCTTGCCCGCGTCGCGCGCCGAGCGGATTACGCCCAGCGCGGTGCCGTGACCGGCGGTGGCAAGCGCGCCGGCGTTGCAGTGGGTCATGACGCGCGCCCCGTCCGGGATCAGCGGTGCGCCATGCGTTCCGATCGCGCGGCATATGTCTATGTCGTCGCTATGGATTTGTTGCGCAAGGGCGAGCAGTGCCTCTGCTTCGGTTCGGGTGGAGACCGTGCGATTCTGCGCGTGGCACTGTCGCATGCGGTCGATCGCCCAGAACAGATTGACCGCGGTAGGGCGGCTCGCTGCCAGCACCTGAAACGCGGATTCCAGAGCGGCGTCGAAAGCGGGCCTTGCTTCGTGCGCATGGCTTAGTGCCGCCAGTGCCACGCCGTAGGCCGCTGTGCAGCCGATTGCAGGAGCACCGCGCACCACCATGTCGCGTATCGCCGCCGCCGTTTGCGCCGCGTCCTCGCAGGCGACGTATTCGAATTCGAGCGGAAGGCGTCGCTGGTCTATCAATTCCAGTTTTCCATTCCGCCAACGCAGGGTCTCCACGCTCAGGGTTTCGACTGGCATCGCTCAGATCACCCTGTCGTTGCCGCCATCGACCGGCACTTGCGCCGCGGTCGTCTTGGCGAACAGGGGTCCGCACATTTCCGCGGCGAGTTCGGCGACATCGCGGCTCCTGACCTCGGTCTTGAGCACGTTGTTGGTCTTGTATTCGGCGACCGACAGGCCGTAGTGCTGCGCCCGCTGCGCCAGCACCTCTTCTGTCCAGATGCCGGTGTCGAATACGGCATTGGGATGCAGGGAATTGATGCGTATCCCGTCCGCACCCCATTCGAGCGCAGCAACCCGGGCCAGCTGGTTGAGCGCGGCTTTGGAGGCCGAATACGCCGCCGCGCCCGGACCCGGGGCCGGAACGTTCTTGGACCCGATGACCACCACTCGGCCACTCCTGGGCGCGAGCTTGAGCAAGGGATGGCAGGCGCGCAGCAGGAACAGGTTGGCATCAAGGTTGATCGCCATCACCTTGCGCCATTCGCTGCTGCCGAGCTCACTGATCTTTCTAGTCGCCGCGAATATGCCCGCGTTCAGAATCAGCATGTCCAGGCCGCCAAAGGCGATCACGGCATGCTCGAGTGCCGACTCGATCGCGTGCTCATCAGTGAGGTCGCAGCGCAAGCCGAGAAAATCCTTGCGCTGGTATATCGTCTCGACCGCGGGGTTGATATCCAAACCGATCACCGCCGCGCCCCGCGCAAGCAGTGCATCGACGCAGGCCTTGCCAATACCGGATGCCGCACCCGTTACCAGGGCGATCTCGCCTGAGAAGACCGGTGGCGAACCGCTTTTCTTCAGCTTGGCCTGCTCCAGATCCCAGTATTCGACCTCGAACAACTCGCGTGCGGGCAGGGCGCAATAGCCGCCCAGCGCCTGCGCGCGCTGCATGACCTGCATATTGTGCTGATACAACTCCGCGACGATGGCAGCGTCTTTCGCGCTTCTGCCCACGGCGGCCAGACCGAATCCCGGATCGAGCACCATGCGCGGTGCGGGATCGAGCATGGCCTTGGGTTCCTTGGCCCGCGGCGCGTGTTCGTCAAAATACGTTTTGTACTCGCGCACGTATCCGCTGACGTCGGAGCCGAGCATGGGCACGCGCTTGGTACGAATAATGTGGTCTGGCGTGACGGGACCCTGCTGCGACACGGTGCGCAGATCTTCGCGTTGGGCAAAGGCCAGACTATCCGTGTCCGCATGCGTCGTCATGATCATTGGAGCGCCGGCCGCGGCCGAAATCCCGCTTCGCAGCCGGGCCTGATCCAGGATGTCAATTCGAGCCGGTGCAGCGGCACGCGCCGGACTGTCCCAGGCGCGCTCGCGTTTCAGATAGTCCTCGGCACGGCCGACCAAATCGATCATGCGCTCGTAGGACAATTTCGCCGTGTCGCCGAACGAAAAGATGCCGTGATTCAGCAGCACCATACCTATCGTGTTGGCACCAGCCTGGCGCGGATATTCGCGCGCGCACAGCCGGGCCAGATCGAATCCGGGCATGACGTAGGGGATGATGACCACCGCGTCGCCGTAGAGGTCGCGTATGCGGCGCTCCCCGTCGGCGGTATCGGTAATGGCCAGTACCGCGTCGGCATGGGTGTGGTCGACGAACTTGTAGGGCAGGCAGGCGTGGAGAATCGTTTCGACCGATGGCGCAGGTGCGGTTGCCTTGAGCATATGCGTGGCAAGCTGGTTGACCATCTGCGTGTCCGACAGCGCCTCTAGCTGCGCCAGCCTTTGCAGATATTCCAGCTGCACCGGCGCGAATCCGGCGGCCTCTATGGTCTCCAGGTCCCAGCCACTGCCTTTTATATAGAGAACGTTTTCGTCCTCGCCGAACACGTTCTTTTGCGCCAGCTTCACCGAGGTGTTGCCACCGCCGTGCAGTACCAGGGTCTTGTCGCGCCCGAGCAGGCGCGATGTATAGACGCGCAGTTCCAGATCACTGCGGTATTGCGCCGCTTCGTTATCGTCCCAGAGGTTCTGCATGATGGACTCGCAAGGAAGGCGCGTATTATATCGCGCATGCCAATGCAGCCATTTTCAATTCGTATCTGCAACTGGGACCAAGCCCGCGCCGAGGCGCGTCGCATACGCGAGCAGGTGTTCGTGCAAGAGCAGGGCGTGCCGCTGGAACTGGAAATGGACGAGCACGACCCGCATTGCGATCACGCACTCGCCCTTGATGCACAGGGAGGAGTAGTAGGGACCGGACGCCTGCTGCCAGACGGGCACATCGGTCGCATGGCAGTCCTGAAAGCGTACCGCGCCCGCGGCGTTGGCGCGCTGCTACTGCAGGCCCTGATGGAGCAAGCGCGCAAGCGGGGACATGCAAGAGTCTGTCTGAAAGCGCAAGTCCATGCCGCCGGTTTTTACCGACGTCTCGGTTTCGAGGCCGTGGGAACCGAATTCTTCGAGGCGGGCATACCGCACGTCGCCATGCAGTGCGATCTGATCAGTGATCGAGGAAGAAGCGCAGACTGACGGTAGCGCCGATTTCGCCACCGCGCAGAATGGTGCGTTCATTGAAATTGACCGCGCCGTCGCCACCGAACAGTACGGCCGTCGACGCCCGCGTTCCATATTGCGGGGAAACGATCAGCGCCGGCGACAGCACGCGCTCCATCTCCGGGCCGACTCCTGTGTCGGGCAACTCACCTGGCTTTGCGGGCTCGCGGTCGTGCAGCAATTCCAGCAGCGCCTCGACGCCGGGTTCGGCGGCCAGCGCGGCCTGCAGGCGTTGCTTGCCGCGCACCACTTTCGGCCAGGGCGTATCGAGCAGATGATTGGACAGTCCGTGAACGCCCGGTGGTACTTGCTGAACCACACCTTCGCGGCTGGAAAAGAAATACACCTCATCGATGTCGCCGATCAACAGGTTAAAACCGTTGTATTGCGACGCCAGCGGAGCGATTTCATCGAGATAGGTGCGCGGCTCCATGTCGGATTTCAGAAATCCGCTCACCAGCTCCCCGCGTGTTGGTGCGTCCGTCTTGCGCTCGCCGGGATCACGAAAATTGGTGAGCGCGGCGAAACGGCCTTTGCGCGTCACGCCCAGCCAGGTGCCCATGCCCTCCAGGTCGCGTCCGGCAAGAATATGCGGGAAATCCTGCCAGAACGCCGCCTTCGCCGCGGGCCGGACGTAATATTCGTCGCGATTGGCGGCGATCACCAGCGGATAGTCGGGATGCGAGCGGTGCGCGAGCAGGATCAGACACATCGAGGTGGTATCAGGGGAGCGGATAGGGCAGCGGCTGGATACTCAGCACCGGCCCCTCGGCAGATTGGAAATGCAGCGCGGCTGCTTCGATGCCGGCCGTTTGCACCACCGCCAGCAAATCGTAGCCGCCCTCCGGCGCCGCCTGCGCGTTGACCACCATGCCGCTGGCCTGTGCGTCCGGGTCGCTGCTGAATAGGGCATCGCCTGCCTGCGGCATAACCGCGCCTTCCATGTGCGCCAGTACCATGCGGCGCTTGGTTTGACCGAGATACTGGGTACGCGCGACGATTTCCTGCCCCGGGTAGCAGCCTTTATTAAAATCTACCGCGCCGATCAGTTCCATATTGGCCATCTGCGGTACGAATTGTTCCTGCGTGGCAGGCGTGATCAGGGGTATGCCGTTCCTAATTTCCAGCCATTCCCAGCATGGCGTGCCGACCGGGGTGATTTTGGAGGCCAGGCCGTCCCACAGTTGCATTGCCGATTCTGGATCAGCGATCAGTTCGAACCGGTTGCCTGGCAAAGTTATCAATGTGCCGTATACCGGATGGTGTACGACTTGATGCGATTGCTGCGGAATCTCGGGGAAAAATTGGCGCAAAGCCTCAGCTGCAGCTTTCCCGGCCAAGCCGAGTATCGGGCGCGACTCGCTGACGTCGGTCAGCTTTACCTTGGCACGCAGCACGAACATGCCCAGCCGTTTTTGCATTGCGGGCAACAGGGCGCGGGCGAACTGCAGCGCATATGCGTGTTCCTCGGGCCATAGCAGAAAATTGGCCAGCATGCGTCCTTTGGCGGAGCAGTAGCCGGCGTACTGACTGTGCCCAGGGCTGAGTTGTTTTACATCGTTGCTGAGTTGGCCGTGCAGAAAACTCTGCGCGTCTGCGCCGCTGCACTCCAGCAATCCCAGGTGGGTAAGCGGCGCTACGATGCCGCCGTCGCGCGTAGCGCGCAGTTCCGCCGCTGCGTCGCCAAAATGCCACAGAGCGCCTGCCTCGACGTGGGCATGGCGTGCGATCAAGTAGTCCTGCCAGACAGCTGTCATGGGTATCCTGCAGACTTGGATAATGTCTGAAGTATGCGTGATAATATGAAATTCAAGCGGCAATTATAGCTTCGGCAAACTTCTCTCAGTCCCGCAGGAACAAGCTCGCGATAAAAATAGAATGTGGTCATGGATCAAGCGCATCTTCATACTCGCATCGTGCTCGGCGCTACTGGCGGCCGGGGGCCTGGGCTGGTACGCGGTTAGCCCGCTGAAAATGCGAACTGATCCCGCACGATTTTCAATCAAACCAGGGGCCAGCTTGAAAAGTGCGACGCGACAGATTGTCGATTCCGGCATCGGGCTGAACGTCTGGCAATTCAATCTGCTTGGCCGCGTGCTGGGCAAAGCGGGCGCGATCAAGGCGGGCAGCTATGAAGTCGGTGGCAGCATTACGCCGCTGGCCTTGCTGGATAAACTGACTTTGGGGGACGTCGTCCAGGCCGAGGTGGTGTTGGTCGAAGGCTGGACTTTCAGGCAGTTGCGCGCCGCGCTCTACTCGGATCCCGACCTGATGCACGATAGCGCGGGCCTCAGCGATGCCGAGATCATGGACCGGCTGGGCGCAGCCGGGCGTAGTCCGGAAGGCCTGTTCTTTCCCGATACCTATCGTTTCGATAAAGGAGCGAGCGATATCGATGTGTTTAAGGCGGCCTACGCGGCGATGGACAGACAACTTGCAGCGGCGTGGGAGCATCGCGCCCCCGATCTGCCGTATCGCAGCCCCTACGAGGCTTTGATCATGGCGTCGGTGATCGAGAAAGAGACTGGACAAGCTAGCGATCGCGCGCAGGTTGCAGGCGTTTTCGTGAACCGGCTGCGTATTGGGATGATGCTGCAGACCGACCCGACTGTAATCTATGGGATGGGCGAAAAATTCGACGGCAATCTGCGCAGGAAGGACCTGCGCAAGGATACGCCCCACAATACCTACACGCGTGCCGGACTGCCGCCGACGCCGATCGCCATGCCCGGTCGTGCTGCTTTGCAGGCAGCGCTGAACCCGGCGAAAACCCAAGCCCTCTATTTCGTCGCACGCGGCGATGGGTCGAGCGAGTTTTCGCGCACCCTTGCGGAGCACGCAAGGGCGGTATCCAAGTATCAGCGGCGGCGGAAACCTTAGAATGCGCGGCAAATTCATTACTCTGGAAGGCGTAGACGGCGCGGGCAAGAGCACCCACCTCGATTGGATCGCCGCACGATTGGAGTCGGCCGGAAGGAAAGTGGTGATTACGCGGGAGCCCGGCGGAACGCCGCTGGGTGAAGATCTGCGCAAATTGCTGCTGGCACAGCCCATGCACCTGGAAACGGAGACCTTGCTCATGTTCGCGGCGCGGCGCGAACATCTGGAGCAGTTGATCCTGCCGGCATTGGCCGCGGGGACATGGGTGCTTTCGGATCGCTTTACCGATGCCACGTTTGCCTATCAAGGCGGTGGCCGCGGGCTGGATTTAGGGCGAATCGAAAGCCTGGAAACCTGGGTTCAGCAGGGTCTGCAGCCGGATCTGACCTTGATTTTTGACCTCTCGGTCGAAGAGGCCAGGCGACGGCGTCTGGCGGCAACAGCCGATCCTGACCGTTTCGAGCAGGAAGATCTGGCGTTTTTCGAGCGGGTACGTTCGGTATATCTGGCGCGGGCTGCACGATACCCTGAAAGAATCAGGTTGGTCGATGCCAGACGGAGCGTGGACGATATTCGTAAAACACTTGAAGAACATGTGATAACCATATGTCAATAAGCAATTATCCATGGCAGGAAGAGATCTGGGACCGTCTGCGCGCGATGCAAGACCGCCTGCCACATGCAATGCTTTTCCATGGTCGACCCGGCATCGGTAAGCTGCATCTGGCGCAAACCCTTGCGCAGTCGCTGTTGTGCGAAAAACGGGCAGATCGGGGCTTGGCCTGTGGCGAGTGCCCGGCATGCGTCTGGTTTGCTGCAGGCAATCATCCGGACTTTCGCATGGTCCAATCTGAAGCGATGGCGCCGTCGCCGGACGAGGCGGAATTGGGTGAGGGCGTCGAAGACGGCAAGAAGAAGGCGAGCAAGCAGATCAAAATCGATCAAATCAGAGCTCTGGGGGATTTTCTGAACCTGGGATCGCATCGCAACGGCTATCGCGTGGTCTTGATCTGCCCTGCAGAAAGCATGAATCCCGGTGCGGCCAATGCGCTGCTGAAAAGTCTGGAAGAACCCTCGGCAGGTGTGGTTTTCCTGTTGGTATCGCACCAACCGACCAAGCTGCTGGCGACCGTGCGCAGTCGCTGCCACGCTTTGCCGCTGAGCTTGCCTCCGCGTGAATTGTCGCTGCGATGGCTGAAGGACCAGGACAGCAGGGCCACACCGGCCACGCTCGCCTTTGCGGGTGATGCGCCCCTGGAAGCGGCGGCGCTGCCGGAGGAAGAGGCGGAAACCCGGCGCAGACTCTTCGATCTATTGAGTCAACCGGCTAGCAGCGCACTGGGACTGGCAGATTTCTGCCAGCGGCTTCAGCCCGGCGCTGTAGTCGACTGGATGCTGAAATGGACCTACGATCTGATCGCACTGGCGAGCAATAGCAGGGCGCGATATAACATTGATTACGAAAGAAAACTTGGCGTGCTAGCTCAAAACATGGCGCTGCCGCGGCTGCTTCGCTATTACGCCGCGCTCGCATCGCTGCGAGCAATCGCTGAGCATCCGCTGAACGCCAGATTATTCTTCGATGATTTATTCATCTCATACAAAGAGATAGGATAGATTGGCGTGTTGGTCGATTCGCACTGTCACATCGATTTTGAGCAATATGCCGATCGCATCCCGCAGGTTCTCGACAATATGGCGAACAATCAGGTCACCCACGCCTTGTGCGTGTCGGTCAACCTGACTGATTTCCAGCGGGTTTTAGCGCTGGTGGAAGCGCATGCACAGCTTTTCGCCTCGGTGGGCGTACATCCCGATCAGGCCGAAGATGCCGTACTGGGAATACAGGATCTGGTCGAACGCGCGAAGCACCCGAAAGTGATCGCAATTGGCGAAACCGGCTTGGATTACTATCGCCAGGAAGGCGATCTCGAATGGCAAAGAGAACGCTTTCGCACTCATATCCGGGCCGCACGTGCCTGCGCTAAACCTTTGATTATTCATACACGGGATGCCGGCGTAGACACTTTGCGCGTTCTGCGCGAAGAACGGGCGTCCGAGATCGGCGGTGTCATGCACTGTTTCACCGAGTCCATGGAGTTCGCGAAGTCAGCGATCGATCTGAATTTTTACATTTCCTTTTCAGGCATTGTTACATTCAAAAATGCACTTGCAATCAAAGAGGTGGCTAAGTCAGTGCCTTTAGAGCGTATCCTGGTTGAAACGGATTCTCCCTATCTTGCCCCCGTGCCTCACCGAGGCAAAACCAATGAACCGGCCTGGGTCCGGCATGTAGCCGAGGAAATTGCCCGCTTGCGGCAGATCTCGATCGAAACGCTTGCGGCAGCCACGACCGCGAATTTTTTCCGCTTATTCAAGGTCGATCCGGTCTAATAAATGACATTAAAAGACAGCTATATGTCATTGAGAATATTTATAACATTGTTCTTGTTTCTATGGGCGCCTGGCGCATTAGCCGATTCCTATGAGGATCTGCTGTCGGCGGTCAAGCTGAACGACATAGCGGCAGCTGAAGCGCTGTTTTCTCGCGGCATGGATGTCAACACCAGCGATCCGGGCGGGAGCACCTTGCTCATGATTGCTGTCAAAGAACGTCATACCGACATGGTTCGGCGCCTCCTGAAACGCCAAGCCAAGGTTGGACCCAGGAACCAGTACGGGGAAACGGCCTTGATGCTTGCGGCGGCGGATGGGAGTCTGGAAACGGTAAAGTTGCTGCTTGAGCAAGGCGCTGAGGTCAATGTCTCCGGTTGGAACCCGCTCATTTACGCCGCCTGGCGCGGCCATACGGAAATCGTTAAGTATCTATTGGACAAAGGAGCGGAGATCGATGCAGTTTCGGCAAGCGGTGTTTCGGCGCTAATGATGGCTGCCCGCGGAGGGCATTTCGAAACGGTCAAATTGCTGCTTTGGGAAGTCGCCGACCCGAATATTAAAAGCGGATCGGGCGATACCGCACTGGGCTGGGCACTGAAAGCGGGGAATAGCGATATAGCGGAGCTGTTGAAACGGGCGGGCGCGAAGGAATAAGCTAGTCGGTTGATTTAATGGTATCTGTTATTTTACATAATACACATATGCGCACTTAAACCTAGGGGGAACTTAGGTTGCCCCCCATCAATTCTTGAATGAATTGAGGGGTTAAGGCCATGGAAACAGGTTCGAGCGGGCGTGCCAGAACGGGGGGTGTCGTTGGAAAAGCCTTCCAGCATGAAATCCCCCTTCCAAGCGTCGCATTCCGAAAAAATAGGAATCCATCGGAAGGGTGCCTGTAAGCACATTTACAGAAACGGATGCCTTTCGGCTGACCACCAGGTCGGGCGGTACTGTCCAGATCGGCTGCGGGAGCGTTTCTAGGCGTTACGGAACGAACGATTCGAAACTGGGAGAAAGGGCGCTCCAAAATCCCCTACGCGGCGCTTAAGCTGCTCCGAAGCTATTCCGGGTTCGAACTGCCGCATCCGGCCTGGGAGGGCTTTACGTTCCACAAAGAGACCCTTTGCTCCCCGGATCGACGGGCATACAGGGCGAACGAACTGGGCCATTTGGATGCGACTCTGGCCATGGCGCGGTACTGGCGCGAGGACTATGCGCGGCGGCGCCCTTCCCTTACTCCCCTGCCCCAGGCTCATTCGAACGTGGTTCAGTTCCCGGTCGGGCGCGCGTCGGTTCCGACTGGTGGGAAGGATTCGGCGACAAAAGACCCGCTTGATTGAGGATGGCTGGCGGGGGTGGTGAGACGATGGTTTGCTCGCTAAACGTGCTCCGTGCCGGTCCCCAGTTCGGATCGGTCCAGTTTGTATCGACCTCCGCCAGGAAGCGCAGCTCTCGGCGAAACTCACTCACGCGGTGTTTGGCATGGAATGCGGCTTCAACGGCTACCGAGCCGAACATTAGAAAGCATTCGCACTCAAATTTGCCGACAACGCGATGCTGCATAGGGGGAAGAATTCGCAAATGAAAAATTTTGCCGAACTCGGCACAAACCATGTCGATAGCAGCTCGCAGTTCACTTTCGCTGCGAAAGGGTCGAAATCGAGTCCTGAGCGCTTCCTGCACGATGTTTCACTCTCGCAACGACGCTGCTAAACATCGCGCGGTCAAATTATTGTGAAATGAAACCCGACGCCACGGTATACCCATTAATCAGTTAAGGGTATCAGCCATTCGATCTAGTGAGACTAGTTTATGCCGGCGCGAAGCGGAAAGTCGGTCGAGGGGGCGCGGGTTGAAGGTTTTCTCGCTGTTGCCCCCCTTGTCGGCTCCCCGGTGGCCGTCTTAGCCAAAATTTAGGTGTTTTTCCTTCGGCTTAGACCAAAACCGGGTGCACGGCTCCGACTTAGACTGAATTTAGTTGAAACGCCGGCTTAAACCGCGTTTAGGTGCAAAACAGCCGCCTTAAACGTAATTTGCGTGCAAGACACTGCACCAAACCTAGAAACTGGGACCGAATGAATGTTCTATGAATTAAGAACTTACGAAGGATAGTTCTAGAACACGGGATTGGTGGCCGCCTACGAACCCGACGCCTAGCCAACCTCTTTATCGCACCGGGTTGCCGCGCTATGGCTTGCCTTAGTTCCAGCGATCCTGCGGTGGGATCGGCAAGGAAAACACCGGAACCCCTTCCTCATGCAAATCCTCGGCTTCGGCGCGTGTCGCGACGCCGCGTATGCTGCGCTGTGGCGCCTCTTGCTGATAGATCTTGCGAGCTTCCTCGGCAAAACGCTTACCGACGTCTTCGCTATGGGTCAGGATGTAATCGATGATGCGGGAAGCGTCAACTTTCCCGGCTGCTTGTGGCTGAGCCGCTTCCTGTTCCGGAACGAGCGCCTCGGTGGACTGCTTCCTGATCTTGGCCGTTGGCAATTTCTCCACATGCACGCCGCCGCAGACCGGGCACGCAAGCAGGCCACCGCTTTGCTGGGCGGTAAAATCATCTCCCGAGGCGAACCAGCCCTCGAAGCGGTGTTGTTCACGGCAGATAAGCTCAAATACGATCACGTATATGTCTCCAACTTCATTCTAGCTTATATATCGTGGCGAATTTTGGAAACTAAAGTCTTGTCCGGCAGCTCGCGATACAAATACCGGCAAACGCCTCGCAGCCTCAGCAGCGTTTGGTGCCAGGGACCGGAATCGAACCGGCATGCCGGGATTAGCGGCGGCGGGTTTTAAGCCCGCTGTGTATACCAATTTCACCACCCTGGCGAACATGCGAATGATACTGGAGTAGCGTGGCTTCTTGAAAGCAGTCAATAATTTACCAGGTTAATTAACTGTGCTACATTCGAACCAGACATAGAGGCAATCAAAAGCAACAACGACAAGAACGCAGTTTTCAGGAAGAGTGATTTTAAATTCCATGCGTACGCAGGCCTGAATAGAAAATGATATTTGGCATGTGCTTTCGCATCTGGAAAAATGGGTCTCCCCGACCCGCCCAAGATCAAGCATCGGGAGTAAGAAATTCATGACGAATTCATTTTCAGTCAAGCGGACGCTGCTCGCGCTAAGCATCTGCTTGTGCGCCGTTGGGAATTCCGCGCTTGCGGCGGAAGTCAATCTCGAAAAAGCGGAAGCCCTGATGAAACAAGGCAAGGCAGCAGACGCATACTCGCTGCTCGAACCGTTTGAGTTTCAGCAATCGGGCAACGTCAAATTCGACTACCTGTTGGGCATCGCCGCCCTGGACAGCGGCAAGCCCGACAAGGCCACCATCGCATTCGAGCGCGTGCTCGCGGTTGATCCGAATTTCGCCGGCGCACGCATCGACATGGGGCGCGCCTACTTCCAGTTGGGCGACTTTGCACGCGCCAAAGTTGAATTCGAGTCCGTGCTGGCACAAAATCCTCCGGCAGCAGCAAAGGCGACTATCGCCAAGTACCTGGAAGCGATAGAGAAACGGGAGAACGCTAGCAAGACCAAGTCTTCCGCATATATCGAAGCCACCCTTGGCTACGATACGAACATAAATTTCGCGACAGGCAACTCCCAGATTGCAGTGCCGGCTTTGGGGAATCTGATCTTTACGCTCAACCCTTCCAGCGTAAGAATTTCGGACAGCTATAGAGGGCTGGGCTTCGGCGGCGAGGTCGAACACCGGATCACCCCGGACTTTGGCTTGTACGCAGGCGCCGACATGCGCGCGCGTAGCAACAATACCCAGGACCTGTTCGACTCCGACAGCTTCGACGTGCGAGCCGGTCTAGCCATGGGCTCAGGCGTCAATACTTTCCGCTTTGGCGGCATTGCCGGCAGATACGTGCTCGATGGGAAAACCAACCGCGACACCAATGGTTTAACCGGTGAGTGGCGCCATCTGGTCAACCCTGCAAATCTGGTAAGCAGCTTCGGGCAGTACGCCCGCTATCGCTTCGAACCGACCATAAGCGTCAATAATTTCGAGCAATCCACCTATGGCGTGAATTGGCTGCATATCTACAAAGATGGTAAAGCCCTGGTGTCGGCCACCCTGCTCTACGGGATCGAGCGCGCCCCGCTGCGCGCCGACGGCGGCAAGACGTTCACCGGTTTGCGCATGGGCGGTCAGGTCCAGGTCAACGACAAAACGGAAGTGTTCGCTGGGCTGGGCACGCAGATCGGCAAGTTCGACGCGGCCAACGCCGCATTCAGCCCGCTGGGGGAAACCCTGACACGGGATGACAAGCAGTACGATGCAAACCTCGGCCTCAACTGGCATTTCAGCAAAGCCTGGACGCTGCGGCCGCAGGTCTCGTACTTGCGCAATAAGTCCAATATCGTGATTTATGAGCACAAACGAACCGACGTATCAATCACGATCCGTCGCGACTTCAAATAATTCTTGCAGAGGGTAATCGCCATGCAGTTTTCCTTGAAAAATTCGCTGAAGGCCCTTCCCGTTCTGTTGTTTCTTGCCGTGTATGCGGGCGCCGTGTTTGGCGCTGCTGGAAACGTGCAATTCGTGATCGGCGACGTAAAGCTCATCACCAAGGCGCGCGAGACGCGAGCACTGCAAAAAGGCGCCGAAATCAACGAAGGCGACAGAATCGTCACCGCCGCCAGTTCGTCGGCGCAAATCAAAATGGTCGATGGTGGATTCATCGCGATCCGGCCCAATACCGATATGAGTTTCGACACCTACCGCTACAACGGCAAGGAAGACGGTTCAGAAAGCGCGGTCGTTTCCTTGCTGCAGGGCGGATTTCGCACGATCACCGGCATCATCGGCCACACCAACAAACACAATTACCATATAAAAACCGCAACGGCGACGATCGGAATCCGAGGCACCGACCACGAACCCATGGTGATCCTGGCACCCCCACCGGGACAAATTGCGATCGCGCCGCCCGGAACTTACGACAAGGTCAACGTGGGTGTTGCTTTTATCCAAACCGATGCGGGTAGCGTCGACATTCAGCGCAACCAGGTCGGATTCGCACCGGTGACCAAGGGCGCACCGGTTATCCTGCCGAACATACCGCCGTTCTATAAGTCGACGCCGGCACCGGGTCCTCAGGCGAAGGAGGAATCCAAGGAAGAAGGCAAGAAGGAAGCCGCGGCGGCGACTGGAGAGAAAGCTGCCGAGTCCCCCGCAGAAATACGCGATACCGCCGTAGTCGATCCGACCAGTACCGTCGCTACCGCTCAGTCAGTGGGGTCCGTAGGCGCGGCCCCAGCCGTAGTCGCGCCGGTAATTGCAATTACCGCGACAGGAGCGACGGGCGAAGTCCTGAATACGACCACGCAAACGACGACGGCCTCGGCCGGAACAACGACGCCGACGCCAATCACGCCGACGCCGGCCGCTCCCGTCAATGTGACGGCTTTCTCCAGCACATCCGTTTTGCTAGATGAAGTGTTGTGGCCAACGACCCAGATCGCAGCAGGAACAAAACCGGCGGTGACCACTTATGCAGCGGGCCTGTTCAGCAAGGTTAATTTATTCAACAACTCGAGCGGATCTCCGACAACACCGTTGGCGACGCCGTCTACGACACCGGTGACGCTTTCCGGACCGACCGGCAATACCAATTTTCTATTTGACGCAGGCGGCAACCTCGCGCAGATCCTCGACACGCCAATGGTAGTTTTTGACCACGGCAACGATGTGCCTGGAAGCACGACGCAGTTCTTGATGCCCACCCCGCTTGCGAACGCGGAGGTGACATTCGGTACCGGGGCAACGTCGTCCGAGAATTTCTTCGAACCCGGCACCGGCATTCGCTTTGGACGCTGGGCTGGCGGCGTTGTCAACGTGAAAGACCTGGCGACGGGAACCAGCTACATTGAGTCTCTGATTGCCCCGGATGGCACCGCACGCAGCCTGATTTGGGTGGTCGCTCAGACGCCGAGCTCGCTGCCGGTGACGGGTGAGTATCACTACACACGCATTACGGACGCCTCAGGCGCAGCCTCGTTTGCAACCGCACCGACCGACAGCTACGGCAACATCGGCGTGCTCGAGGGTGCACGCCTTAGCGCAGACTTCACCAATATGAAAGCGAGCGCCGGACTCAGAATCACCATGCCCAGCGGCCCAGCAGGTTCGTTCGGAATCCAGAACCTAAGCTCGCGATTCGACAATGCGCCGATCAGCAACGGCGGGTTCAATGTGAGCAGCGGAGCCTCCAACAACCCGGCCGGCACGGACAATTTACATGTCGGTTGCTACGGCCCGGGCTGCGCGCCCGATATATCGACAGGCGTATCGGCTTATGGTGGGCGCATCAGAGGTGCCTTTGACAGCGCGTCCGGCAATGCCGGCACGGCGGATGGCGCGTTCTACCGCTATACCTTCAATACAAGCTATGGTTCCAACGGCGTGACGCCGCCGGCGGGCCGCGTGGTCGACGACTATATCAATGGCTTGGTCGCATTCAAACAGGGACCGCAGATTGTGCTTCCGACGACTAGCGCCTATCCGGTGGCGGCTCCGATTGGCCCAGTGGTCGTGGTTTCGGAATATTCGTATCAAAACGCGGGCAATTCGTTCAATGTTGGCGGTAATTTCTGGTCGGAGAAGCCTGCGGCGGGTCTGGTCACGGATTCGGCGGGAAATCTGGTTTCGATTGCCGAATCGAATACAACGTTCGGCGATGACAAATCACTGACGCTCTCCGGTGGCGCCGCGAACCCCGCGACGCCGAAAGCGCTTGCCATAGGTAGCGCAGCAACTGCGACTGACGGCAACATTTTGCTCGGTTGGACGGCATCGTCGCCTAGCCTGACTGTGAGCGGCAAAGACTGGGACGGTTGCTTCGGGTCCGGCTGCGCGCTGACTCCGACACCTCGGACTGTTCTTGGCGACGGCTTGTCCTGGGTGCGCGGCCCGGCGCCTTTCCCGGCGTATTTACCGGGCGCAATTGCAGGCAATTCGAATTCCGCAGGTGTCGTGGTGCAGGGAACCGCTACCTATAATCTTGGCGCCTCGATTTTGCACGACAAGAACGGGGCGACCGGTACGGTCAATTCTGCGGGGCTGACAGTCAACTTCAATAACGCGTCGGTCAACTTCGACATGCAGGCTACGACGGCGGCTGGCAACTGGGTTGTCGCGGCGCCCGGCATCCGTATCGATCAGGGAGGCAACTTCCACGCCCATGCAGGAAATTCGGGCGCAACAATCAATTCAGGCACGACCGTCCAGCCGACGAATTCGCACGACACCATGAGCCTAACGTTAAACGGAAACAGCGGAACATTTGGTAACGTCGAGGGGCAATTGATGGGCATCGGCCTCGGAGGCGCAGGAGTTACCTACAATTTGAACGGTTTTCTGCCCTGCTCGCCCGGTCCTTGCCCGAACGAAACTGCTGCCGGCGCGCTTGCATTCGGTCTGAGTGGTACGCCTTTTAGCACACTGACGCCCTACCACATCGTTTTGAACGTACCAGGCATGACTGCGGCGGGCGAATTTGATTCGCAGGAAAATACCCGGATCGATGGCGGTTTCCTGTCGGCGTACCGAACGCAGTTCGTCAACAATTACCCGGTTAAGCTCGATGGTGAGTTACCCATCGTCGTGACCAACGGGGCGCCGTGCTCGATCAACTGTTCGCACATCAGCAATTTAGCCGTCGTGTACACAGTCGCCGGCGCCACAGGCCCGGCATCGATCGGAACTGCAAGCCTGGTCGAGTCGGGCTTCGATCCCGTAACCGGTTTGCGATGGGGTCGATACGGCAACGGCACGATCGGCGTCAATGACCGCATCACCGGCGCATCGCTGGGGACGGTGGATGCAAGCGTGCAGAGCCTGCCATTCATCATCAGCAACAATCAGTCGGGTCCGACCGTGCTGCCGACTACCGGTACGTTCAGCTATACCTTCGTAGGCGGCACTGCTCCGATCGACAGCAAGGGCAATGTGGGGGCGGCGCTTACTGCGGCAAACGCCAGCCTGAGCGCGAACTTCACCTCGCAAACGGTCGATGCCACGCTGAGTAATCTAGTAGTGGGTGGCAACACATGGGCTGCGAGTGCGACCGGCATGCCCATCAGCAGCAATGTCTTCCAGGCTGAGAAAAAACTCGGTGCCACTGGCGGCATGACCGTTACGAGTTCCCTGGGCACCAACACAGCGGGCCGTTTGGTTGGCGGTTTTACCGGACAGACTGGTAATGGTGTGGGCATGGCTTACTCGCTCAATCACGGCGGCAACAGTTTCCAAAATGCGGCCGCGGTCACCGTTTCTGGCGTCGCGGCATTTAAACGCTAGCTTTGTGCACATCGCCCGCGCCCTGCCGGCGCGGGCATCCTGCCCGCTTAGCCAGTACTTTCGCCCAAAGCGTTCGACCCGCCTCGGGCGGATCTAAATCCACCACCCGGGAGTTTGGGGGGATAAGCTGAAAACGCCGCGTTTTCCGTTCTTCTACGGTTGGGCCATCGTAGCCATCGCTTTTGTCACCATGGGCGTGGCGGTCAATGCGCGCACCGCATTTTCCCTGCTGTTCCCCCCCATACTCGCGGAATTCGGCTGGGAACGCGGCGTGACGGCAGGCGCATTTTCCTTCGGCTTTTTCATTTCGGCGATCCTGAGCCCGCTGCTGGGCCGATTGATGGACCGCTACGGCCCTCTGGTCGTGCTCGAAGCAGGCGTGGGCATCATGGGAGTCGGCCTGCTGTTGGCAGCGCAGGTGAGCCAGCCCTGGCACCTTTATCTCACGCTTGGTGTGCTCGTAGGGTCAGGCAGCGTGGCGCTGGGATTTACCGGCCAGGCTCTGCATCTGCCCAACTGGTTCGTGCGCCGCAGGGGGCTTGCGATGAGCATCGCCTTCTCCGGCGTCGGCATCGGCTCCATCGTGCTGCTGCCCTGGCTGCAGACGCTCATTGAGCAGGCAGGTTGGCGCGCAGCCTGCACCGGCATGGCAATACTGGTGTTCGCGCTACTGGCGCCGCTCAATCTGCTCATCCGCCGCCGGCCCGAAGACCTGGGCGCGGGACCGGACGGCGATCTCGTTGCGCCGGCTTCCACTGTCGCCAAGCCGCACGCGAATATCATCGATCATGACTGGACCTCGATCGACTGGACACTTGCGCGGGCAATGCGCACGTCGCGATTCTGGTGGATCGCGGCCGGTTATTTTTGCGGACTGTTTTCGTGGTATGCGGTGCAAGTACACCAGACCAAGTACCTGATCGAATCCGGATTCGCGCCGATGTACGCTGCCTGGGCGCTCGGATTCGTAAGCTTCGCCGCAATCCCCGGACAGATCGCGCTCGGGCATATTTCCGACCGAATCGGCCGCGAGTGGGTCTGGACCGTGGGAAATGCGGGCTTCGTCTTGTGCTACGTCGCCCTGCTCCTGATGCGCGCAACGCCCAGCCCCGCCCTGCTCTGGTTCATGGTGCTCGCGCAAGGACTGCTCGGCTACGGTCTAACCTCGGTGGTCGGTGCGATCCCCGCTGAGATCTTCCAGGGCCGGCACTACGGGGGGATTTTCGGGACGCTGATGGGCATCGGTATCGCCGGTGGCGCACTGGGCCCCTGGGTCACCGGGGCGCTATACGACGTCAGCGGCAGCTATGCGCTGGCGTTTTCCCTCGCCATCGGCTGCAGCCTCGCCTCCGCGCTGTGCATCTGGCTGGCCGCGCCGCGCCAGATACGCGCGGTGGCAGGTCGCATAGGCCGCTGAATAGAATTCAAAGGGATGTGGAGGCGGGAGTCGGAATCGAACCGGCGTACACGGCTTTGCAGGCCGCTGCATGACCACTCTGCCATCCCGCCGTTTCTAGCGCGCGCCTTCAGGCGCAACGGCAAACGGAATTGATAAAGGGAACGCGCCTTCGGCTTGCGCCACGAACGGATGCGCGCATTCCCTTCAAATCTTGGAGCGGCAGAAGAGTCTCGAACTCTCGACCTCAACCTTGGCAAGGTTGCGCTCTACCAACTGAGCTACTGCCGCATAAGGAGGCGAATTATACCGGGGTTTGACCCTTTCGTTCAACCATGTTTGATCACGGTCGGCATGGCCATTTTCAGGTAATAGAACATGGACCACAGGGTCAGCGCCGCCGCAAGCAGTATCAGGCCGGTGCCCCATTGCTGCGGCCGGAATGTGCCGAGCGGGTTGTGATAGAGCAGCATCGGGATCGCCACCATCTGCGATACGGTCTTGATCTTGCCGATCAGCGATACGGCCACGCTTTTTGCCGCGCCCAGATGCGCCATCCATTCACGCAGCGCCGAGATCGTGATTTCCCTGCCGATGATGATCACCGCAATCACCGCGTTCAGACGGTTGAGATCCACCAGAACGATCAGCGCCGCCGCCACCATCAACTTGTCCGCGACCGGATCCAGAAAAGCACCGAAAGCAGAAACCTGGTTCAGTCTGCGCGCCAGGTAGCCATCGAGCAGGTCCGTGAGCGCTGCGACGGTGAAGATGACGGTTGCCGTGAGATTTTGCTGCGGCAGCGTCAGCCATGTGGGCGGGAAGTAATACACGCCCACAAACAGCGGGATCATCACGATGCGCATCCAGGTCAGCGCATTGGGAATATTGAAATGCATGGGCAAATGTCCAAATAAACGCGGTCCGCTCCGCTCGCAGGCCGGTGCGAGACCAGTTCCGAAGATACCCCAATCGGGCGTTTATTAGTGCAACTCGCGGTAAATTTTTTCCGCCAGGCTGCGGCTGATACCGTGCACCTGGGCCAGATCGTCGATACTGGCGCCGATCACACCCTTCAGCCCGCCGAAGCGGGCCAGCAGCTCTTTGCGCCGCTTGGCGCCTACCCCGCCTATGCCCTCCAGCGATGAGGTCACGCGCGCCTTGCCGCGTCGCGCACGATGGCCGGTGATGGCGAAGCGATGCGCTTCGTCGCGGATGGCCTGTATCAGATGCAGACCGGGATTGTCGCGTGCAAGCTGGATGCTGGTTTTCGCATCGGCGCAGATCAGCTGTTCCAGGCCCGGCTTGCGCGTTTCGCCCTTGGCCACGCCGAACAGAAAGATATCGTTCATGCCCAGCTCCGCCAGCACGTCCCGCGCCACGCTGACCTGGCCCTTGCCGCCGTCGATCAGGATCAGGTCGGGTACGGCGCCCTCCCCGCGTGAAATCTTCTCGTAGCGGCGCAGCAATACCGAGCGCATCGCTGCGTAGTCATCCCCGGCCTGGATGCCGGCGATGTTGTAGCGCCGGTACTCCGAATTGCGCAGTTCGTAGCGGTCATAGACGACGCAGGACGCCACGGTCGCCTCACCCTGGGTGTGGCTGATGTCGAAGCACTCGATGCGCTGCACCGTGTCCGGCAGGTCCAATGCCTCGCGCAAGGCCGCGATTCTGGCCTCCTGGTTGCTCGCGTGCGACAGGCGCTGCGCCAGCGCCAGTTGGGCGTTCTTAAGCGCCATTTCCAGCCAGGCGCGGCGCTGGCCTTGCGGCCGCTGCACGAGTTGCACCGCATGCCCCGCCTGCTGCGCGAGCGCCGCCTCGATCTCCTGCGGCTCGAACTCGGCACCGACCACGATGATCGCCGGCGCCTCCCGCTTCAGATAATGTTGCGTGAGGAAGGCCTGCAGTACCTCGGGTGCGGTACCGTCTTCGGCGTTATGCGGAAAAAAGCTCTTGTCGCCCAGTTGGCGGCCGTTGCGCACCATCACCAGGTTGACGCAGGCCGCGCCGCCGATTTCCGCGCAGGCGACGACATCGGCATCTCCGCCGGTGCTGCTTTCGGCATACTGCTTTTGCTGGGTGGTCGCGAGCGCCTGAATCTGGTCGCGATAGAAGGCCGCTTGTTCGTAGTATTGCTGGTCCGCCGCCTCCTGCATCTTATGCCCCAGGGCTTGCAGCACGTCGTCTTCGCGCCCCTGCAGAAACAGTTCCGCGTTCCTGGCGTCCGCGGCATAGGCTTCTTCGCCAACCAGACCTACGCAGGGGGCGGAACAACGCCGAATCTGATGCAGCAGGCAGGGTCGGGAGCGGTTCTGGAATACCGAGTCCTCGCAGGTGCGCAGGCGAAAGATTTTCTGCAATAGCTGGATGCTCTCGCGCACCGCACCCGTATGCGGGAACGGGCCGAAGTAGCGGTGCTTGCCGTCGGGCGCGCCGCGGTGAAAACCGAGGCGCGGATAGGCGTGGCCGCTGAGCATCAGATAGGGGTAGGACTTGTCGTCGCGGAAGAGAATGTTATAGCGCGGCGCGAGTGATTTGATCAGGTTGTTTTCGAGGATCAGCGCCTCGGCCTCCGATCGCGTGACCGTGGTTTCGACCACCGCGACCTGGGTCAGCATCAGCGCAATGCGCGGGCTTTGCGCGGTCTTCTGAAAATAGGAACTCACGCGTTTTTTCAGGTCGCGCGCCTTGCCCACGTAGAGCACATCGCCCTTGGCGTTGAGCATGCGGTACACCCCGGGCAGATGGGGCAGGCTGCCGATCAGCGCCTGCGCATCGAACGCCGGTGCGGAATCGGCGGACGCGGTCACTGCCTCTCCAGCTCCGCTGCGATGTCGCGGAACACCGCGTGGAACATGGCTTCTGTGAGTCGTTTGGTCTGCGTGTTGTAGCGGCTGCAGTGATAGCTGTCGTAGAGCCGGAGCCCGGAAGGCAAGGCCGACGACGCCGGCAGGCTATGCACCGCGTGATGCGCGAATTTGAAACTCGTGCGCTTGAGACCGCAGGCCATCAGCACCGCCTGGTGGGCGACCGCACCCAGCGCAAGGATCACGCGCGGCGGCTGTTGTCGCAGCTCCGCGGCGAGGTAAGGATTGCAGCAGCGGATCTCCTCTGGCAGAGGCTTGTTTTGCGGAGGCAGGCACTTCACCGCATTGCTGATACGGCAATTCTTCAGCACCAGTGCGTCGTCGGCGGCCTCCGAGGCCGCAAGGCTGGCGAAGCCGAACTCGTACAGGCTGCGATACAGCAGGATGCCCGCGTGGTCGCCGGTGAAAGGGCGTCCGGTGCGATTGGCGCCGTGCATTCCGGGCGCGAGCCCCACGATCAGCAGTTCTGCAGCTGCGTCTCCGAAAGGCGGCACCGGCCGCGCGTGATAGGCGGGACGCTCGCGCCGCACCTGATCGAGAAAGCCGGCAAGCCTCGGACAGTCGCGGCACTCGAGATCGAAATTTCCTGGCATGCGGTCTGCTACGCTCAGACCGCCGTTGCGGCGATTCGAATCAACTCGCCACTTGCTTGCTCAAATCGAGTGCTTTGCCGCAACGTTTGCAAATCGCGAATTGAACGCTTTCCGCGCATCGCCTCTGCCCTGCCCTGGTTCAGTGTGCCGGCTGTCAGTCCCGCCAGCAGCTCAGGAACGGCGTCGGGCGCGTTGCATAACAGCGCCATGTCGCAGCCGGCTGCCAGCGCGGCCTTGGCGCGCTCGACGACTCCGCCTGCAACGCTGGCGCCTTCCATCGACAGATCGTCGCTGAAGATCATGCCGTCGAAGCCCAACTGCCCGCGCAAAATCTGCTTCAGCCATTTGGAGGAAAATCCGGCCGGATGCGTGTCTACGTCGGGATAGATTACATGCGCCGGCATCACTGCGGCGAGCCCATGATTGATCAGTGCTTTGTATGGAACGAGGTCGATTGCTTCGATTTCAGCGTAGCGGCGTTCGTCCACCGGTACGGCCAGATGCGAGTCGGCGCGCACATGGCCATGTCCCGGGAAATGCTTGCCCACGCTGGCCATGCCCGCTTCATTCAAGCCTGCGATCAATGCTGACGACAACTGCGCGATCGCCGCTGGATCTGCGTGAAAGGCGCGATCGCCGATCACGCCGCTGGCGCCGAAATCCACGTCCAGCACCGGTGTGAAACTGAAATCCACGCCGCAGGCCAGTAATTCGCTCGCCAGCACATAGGCGATATCAGTTGCGGCCTTGCACGCTGCGATTCGATCACGATCCCAGGCCACGCCCAGATTCCGCATCGGCGGTATGCGCGAAAAACCTTGCTGGAAGCGCTGTACGCGCCCCCCCTCGTGATCGACGGCAATCAGCAGTTCGGGCTGGCGCAGCGCGCGGATCGCCGCGGTAAGTTCACACAGTTGCTGCGGCGAATGGTAATTGCGTGAAAACAGAATCACGCCGCCGACCAGGGGGTGGCGCAATGTTTCCGCTTCGGCCACGCTCAGTTCCGTTCCCGCCAGGTCGAGCATCACCGGTCCCAGACCATGGATACCGCGCGACTTATTCATGGTCCTTGCCTTCAAGGATGACGAAGGCGCAGGCCATTTGGATTTCGTCGGTCAGGCTCAGGTGGGTGCGGCTGATGCCGCGCTGTTTAAGCAATGCGGCGAGCGGCTCGGAAAACTGCAGATAAGGTTTGCCGGAGCGCTCGTTGGCGACGCTGACATTGTGCCAGTTGACAGGGAAATGAATGCCCGTGCCCATGGCCTTGGAAAACGCTTCCTTGGCGGCGAAGCGCTTGGCTACGTAGTGCGCAGGTTTCCCGTGCGAGCAGAAGCGCTGGTACTCGTGCTCAACCAGAACGCGCCGTGCAAAGCGGTGGCCGAAGCGCGCGAGCGCGCGCTCGATGCGGCGGACATCGATCAAATCGGTGCCGGTGCCCAGGATCACGCGCGCCGGGCCTCGGTAATCAGTCGTTTCATTTCTCGCACGGCCGCCTCCCAGCCGACGAAAACGGCGTGCGCGACGATCGCGTGGCCGATATTGAGTTCGGCTATCCCCGGCAGCGCGGCGACTGGCGCCACGTTGTCGTAGTTCAGCCCGTGTCCGGCATTCACTTTGAGTCCGATGCCCCTGCCGTATTCAACCGCCTGGCAGATGCGTTTAAACTCCGCCTGCTGTTCGTCTCCGGTGCTGTCGGCGTAGTGGCCGGTGTGCAATTCGATCACCGGTGCGCCGGCTGCCTTGGCCGCATCGATCTGTGCGGTATCCGCATTGATGAACAGTGATACTCGGATCCCCGATTCGCCCAGCAGCTGACAGGCCTGGCGCACGCGCTCATGCTGGCTGACGACGTCGAGGCCGCCCTCCGTCGTCAGTTCCATGCGCCGCTCCGGCACCAGGCAAACGTCGTGCGGACGCACGCGCAATGCGATTTGCAGCATCTCGCGCGTGACCGCGGATTCGAGGTTCATGCGCTTCGAAAGCCGCGCACGCAGCGTGTCGACATCACGGTCCTGAATATGGCGCCGGTCTTCGCGCAGATGCAGGGTAATGGCGTCGGCGCCCGCGCCCTCGGCGAGCAGCGCGGCGCGCACCGGATCGGGATACGTGGTGCCGCGCACTTGCCGCAGTGTCGCGACGTGGTCGATATTTACGCCGAGTTCAATCACAGTTGTCGCAGCTCCTCGAAAATGCGCCTGCTGTTGAGCGGCTTTTGTTCCAGGCGATGGCTGATCAAGAGACGCATCAGAGCCTTCGCCTGCTGCAGGGTGAGCGGATCGCTATAGTCGTCGTGCACGACGTCGAGCAGGGTTTTCCCGGACAGCACCAAACCTGCGTGTGCGACGCCGTTCACTGCCACCGGCCCGCGTTCCGGATCGTACGCGTAAGTCCTGCCAGGCTCGATATCCGCGCCGCTGGCGCTGTCGCGCTCCAGCGCCAGCGCGTAGCCCAACTCGCGCAGCAGCGCTTTTTCGAAGCGGCGCAGCACGGTCCCGGGCTCGGGCTCCTCGGCGAGGCGCGCAAGCGCCGCCTGATAATCGAGGAACAGTTGTTCGTGCGCGTCTTCCCGTGGCAGCAGCTTCAGCAGCAGCTCGTTAAGATAAAAACCGCACAAGAGCGCTTTGCCCTGCAGGCGCGGCTGTCCGCCCTGCCATTCCGCGCGCAGCAACAGGCGCAGCTCTCCGCGTCCCGACCAGGACAGCCCCAGCGGCTGGAACGCCATGATGCTGCCGCGCAGGGCCGAGCGCGGGCGCTTCGCCCCGCGCGCGACCATGGCGACGCGGCCGTGCGAACGCGTGAAGGTTTCTACCACCAGGCTGGTCTCGCGGAATGCGTAGGTATGCAGCACAAAGCCCTGCTGATTGTCCTGTCGTGCACGCGCGTTCACGGTTCGAATCCGAGGTTTTTCAGCGTGCGCTCGTCATCGGCCCAGCCGTGCTTGACCTTTACCCAGATTTGCAGAAACACCTTGCCGCCGAAAAGTTTCTCCATGTCGCGCCGCGCGTCGCTTCCGATCAGCTTGAGCTTCTCCCCGCCTTTGCCGATGACCATGGCCTTGTGGCTGGCCTTGTCGACAATGATGGCTACGTGTATGCGCCGCAGCCTGCCTTCGGTCTCGAATTTTTCGATGGTGGTACTGGCGCCATAGGGCAGTTCGTCACCGAGCTGCCGAAACAGCTTTTCGCGCACCAGCTCCGCCGCCAGAAAACGCTCGCTGCGGTCGGTAATATCGCCTGCGGGGTAGATCGCCGCTTGTTGCGGCAGGTGCCGGCGCAGGGCATGCAGCAATTGCTGCGTCTGCTCCCCGCTCTTTGCGCTGATCGGGACGATATCTGAATACGCACGCTCGGTCTGCAATTGCGCCAACAGGGGCAGCAGTTGCTTCTTGTCCGCCAGCCGGTCGATTTTGTTTACCGCAAGGACCACCGGCCGCCCGGCGGGCAGCAAATCAAATACCTGGCGATCTTCGCGGCTGATGCGCCCGGCTTCGATCAATACCAGGATGAGGTCCACGTCCTGTAGCGCCTGTGTGATGCTGCGGTTCATCAGCCGGTTCAGCGCGCTTGCATTCTTGGTTTGAAAGCCTGGCGTGTCCACGAACACATACTGCGTCTCGGCGTCGGTGAGGATGCCGGTAATGCGATGCCGGGTGGTCTGCGCCTTGCGCGAAGTGATGCTGATCTTTTCGCCGATCAAAAGGTTCAGCAGCGTGGACTTGCCCACATTGGGCCGGCCGATGATGGCAATGGTGCCGCAGCAAAAATCAGCGGGCTTCACGTGCTCACCTGTGCGAACGCAAGCTGTGCCGCTTCCTGCTCTGCAATGCGCCGGCTTGCGCCAAAACCTATGGTGCGTATTGCCAGCTGCGGGATCTGGCATTCCACCTCGAAATGCTGCTTGTGCGCCGCGCCCTTGGTCCCGATCACGGCATATTGCGGCAGGGGAAGTTTGCGCGCCTGCAGCAATTCCTGCAGCAGCGTCTTGGGATCCTTGCCCAGTGATTCTGCATTCAGGTGGCCGAGCAAGGACGCATACAGCCCGCCAACCACACGCTGCGCTGCGGCGAACCCACCATCCAGGAAAACCGCGCCAATCAAGGCTTCGAGGCCATCGGCCAGGATGGAGGGACGGCGAAATCCGCCGCTTTTCAACTCGCCCTCACCCAGGTGCAGATAAGTCCCGAGTTCCAGTTCCTGCGCCAGTTCGGCCAGGGTTTCCTGCCGCACCAGATTGGCACGCAGGCGCGAGAGTTCGCCTTCCTTCATTTGGTCGAACCGCAGGTAAAGCTCGTGTGCGATGCAGCAGTTGAGCACGCTGTCGCCGAGGAACTCGGCGCGCTCGTTGTGCAGGGCGCTGTGACTGCGGTGGGTCAGCGCCTGTTGCAGCAGGGACGCTTGCGCGAAGCTGTATCCCAGCTTTCGCTGTAGCGGCCCGTAGTCCATTTTTGCGAAACGGGCGCTACTGATTATCCGCGACGCCGCCGGGCGCCGTGCTTGCGGCGAAGTCGATCAGCAGCGACACATTGGCGAACAGGGGGATTTTCTGCGCGTAAGCAAAGGAAATCACCAAATCACCACCTTCCTTGCTGATCTCCAGTTCGCTCGGCGTCACTACGGTTATGTTGTCCACCGCCGCGCGCCTGTCGAAGGCCTTGCGTATTTCCGTGACGCTGCCGGTGCGCCCTTCGCTAGCCGCGATCGCGACAATGGCTTTCTTCGCCGTGGAGAAATCACCATAAGCAGGAGCGATTTTCATGGCACCAACGGCACCCAGCGCGATCACCACGCCGATCAGAAAAATCACCGGGAAACTGACTCCTCGTTGCTTGTTGCGCATGATTACTGACTCCTTATTTGAATCTTCCGAAGCGCTTCAGCTCACTGAAATTGAACCAGATGAAGAAGGCCTTGCCGACGATATTGGCTTCTGGCACGAAGCCCCAAACGCGGCTGTCACTGCTGTTGTCGCGATTGTCGCCCATCATGAAGTAATGGCCGGGCGGAACCGTGCATGTCACACCAATATTATTGTAAATGCAATTTTCCCGTTGGGGGAACTGTTTTACATAAGGCTGAGCGGACGATTCGCCGGCGTCCAGGAGTATGGCGTGATCGGTTTTGCCCAGTGTCTCGGTGTACTGTTTCAGGTACTGGATTTTGTCCTTGAGCAGATAGTCGCCGGCCTCTTTGCGCGGCACCTCGCGGCCGTTGATGCGAAGGCGCTTGCCTTCGTAGACGACCTTGTCGCCGGGCAGTCCGACAACGCGCTTGATGTAGTCGACCGAGGGATCATCGGGGTAGCGGAATACCATGACGTCGCCGCGCTCCGGTTCGTTGATGTCGATGATCTTCTTGTTGATCACCGGCAGCCGGATGCCATAGGTGTACTTGTTGACGAGAATGAAATCGCCCACCAGCAGAGTCGGGATCATCGAGCCCGATGGAATTTTGAACGGCTCGACCAGAAATGAACGCAGCATGAACACGATCAGGATCACCGGGAAGAAGCTCTTCGCGTATTCGATCCACCACGGTTCCCTCGCGCCGTGCGCGCGGTGCTTGCCGAAGTAAACCAAATCCAGTGCAGAGACAATACCGGTGACGACCAGCAGGCTGAAAAGCAAAAGCGCGAAATTCATCTACCTTCCTCAGTCAACCTGCAGGATTGCAAGGAACGCCTCCTGCGGGATTTCCACGTTGCCCACTTGCTTCATGCGCTTTTTGCCTGCTTTCTGCTTCTCCAGCAATTTTTTCTTGCGGGTGATGTCTCCGCCATAGCACTTGGCCAACACGTTCTTGCGCAGCGCCGCGACGTTTTCGCGCGCAATGATATTGGCGCCGATGGCCGCCTGCACCGCCACATCGAACATCTGCCGCGGAATCAATTTGCGCATGCGTGTCACGAGTTCCCGTCCACGGTAGCGGCTGTTCTCGCGATGCACCATCAGCGACAACGCGTCCACCCGGTCGCCGTTGATCAGGATGTCGAGCTTCACGACGTCCGAAGCACGGTATTCCTTGAACTCGTAGTCGAGCGAGGCGTAGCCGCGGCTCGCCGATTTGAGCTTGTCAAAGAAATCCATCACCACCTCGGCGAGCGGCAGTTCGTAGCTCAGCATGACGTGCCGGCCGGTGTATTGCATGTTGATTTGCACGCCACGCTTTTGCGTGCACAGGGTCATTATCGTGCCCACGTGCTCCTGCGGCACGAAGATCGTCGCAGTGATAATCGGCTCGCGAATTTCTTCGACCCGGGAGAGGTCCGGCATCTTGGCGGGATTCTCAACCTGCTCCAGCGTGCCGTCGCGCATCAGCACCTCGTATACGACGGTCGGGGCAGTCGTAATCAGGTTCTGTGCATATTCGCGCTCCAGCCTCTCCTGTACGATATCCATGTGCAAGAGGCCGAGGAAGCCGCAGCGAAATCCGAAACCGAGCGCCTGCGATACCTCCGGCTCGTATTGCAGCGAGGCGTCGTTGAGTTTCAACTTGTTCAGCGCGTCGCGCAGCCCGTCGTATTGATTGGCCTCGACCGGGTACAAGCCGGCGAACACCTGCGGCTGGATAACCTTGAATCCGGGCAGCGCCGCCGTGGCTGGACGCTCGACCAGGGTGACGGTGTCGCCCACCTTCGCCGCCTGCAATTCCTTGATCCCGGAGATGATGAACCCGACCTCGCCCGCCACCAGCTGCTGGCGCGATTGCGATTTGGGTGTGAACACGCCGACCTGCTCGCACAGATGCGCCGTGCCTGCGGACATGAGCAGGATCTTGTCCTTAGGACGAAGGGTGCCGTCCATCATGCGCACCAGCATCACCACGCCGACGTAGTTGTCGAACCAGGAATCGATGATGAGCGCCTTGAGCGGCGCCGCGGGATCGCCTTTGGGCGCCGGAATACGCGCGATCACCGCTTCGAGAATGTCCTGCACGCCTTCGCCCGTCTTGGCGCTGACGCGCAACGCTTCCTTGGCGTCGATCCCGATTACGTCTTCAATCTCGCGAATCGCACCGTCGGGATCCGCCGAAGGCAGGTCGATCTTGTTCAGCACTGGGACCACTTCGACGCCCTGCTCGATGGCGGTGTAGCAATTGGCCACCGTCTGCGCTTCCACCCCTTGTGAAGCATCCACCACGAGCACCGCTCCCTCGCAGGCGGCAAGCGAACGGGACACCTCGTAGGAGAAATCCACGTGCCCCGGGGTGTCGATCAGGTTGAGGTTATAGATTTTGCCGTCGCGCGCCTTGTACTGCAGCGCGGCCGTTTGCGCCTTGATGGTGATGCCGCGCTCGCGCTCCAAGTCCATGGAGTCGAGCACCTGCGCCTCCATCTCCCGGTCCGACAGTCCACCGCACAGCTGGATGAACCGGTCAGCCAGTGTCGATTTGCCGTGATCGATGTGGGCAATGATGGAAAAATTACGAATGTGCTGCATCATGAAAAAGGGCGCCCGCATGGCACCCTTTGAAGAATAACATTCGGTATTTTAACGGAAATTGGCCAAATAAGCACGGACTTTGGCTGTGTCCAGGTGGTAGTGACAGAGCTCGGTATCGGCGTGCATCAACACCGGCACGAGCAGGCCGAAGCGCTGCTCCAGGGCGGCATCGCTGTCGACGTCGATGATCTCCATGCCAAAGCCAAACTCCTCGCGCAAAGGTGCCAGCGCCGCGATCATCTCATCGCAAAGGTGGCAGTAGCTTCGCCCATAGAGCTTGAGCCGAAGCTTGTCCTCCTCGCCCCCGGACTGCATCGCGGCTGTAGCCCTACTTGTCTTTCGTGCCTTTGATGGTGACAAAACTCTGGTTCTCCCCGCGGCGCACGTGCAGGGTAATGGTGACCGATTTATCAATGGCATTCAGCGCCTTGTTGAACTGCGCCACACTTGTTGCCTCGGTATTGATGCCCTTGTGGATCAGCGCGAGGATGATGTCGCCTTTGCGCAGGTCGCCGCGCGGCTGGCCGCGTACCTCGTCCACCGCCACGCCGGCGGTGATTTTCAGTTCCTTGCGCTGCGCTTCGGACAGATCCGCCAGTACCAGACCCAGGCGGTTGGCTGCCGCCTCTGCCGGCTTGCTGCGCTTGTTTTCACGGCCTGCCACCTTGTCCGCCGGAATCTCCCCGACGGTGACTGTCAGATTCTTCGTCGCGCCCTTGCGCCATACCTGCATGCCGACCTGGCTGCCCGGCCGCGTGGCCCCGACTATGCGCGGCAACTCACTTGAACTTGCGACGTCCTTGCCGTCAAATTTGACGATGATGTCGCTCACTTCGATGCCCGCCTTGTCCGCCGGACCACCGCTTTCCACGGCGTTGACCAGGGCACCCTGCGGTTTGGCCAGCCCGAACGAGTCTGCCAGTTCTTTGGTTACCTCCTGGATAACCACGCCGATGCGGCCGCGGCTGACGCGCCCGTTACTGCGCAGCTGGCTTTGCACATCCAGCGCAATATCGATCGGGATCGCAAATGACAGTCCCATGTAGCCGCCGGTTCGACTGTAGATCTGCGAGTTGATGCCCACGACTTCGCCGCGCAGATTGAACAGGGGACCGCCTGAGTTGCCTGGATTCACGGCGGCGTCGGTCTGAATGAACGGCACCAGATTTTCCTGAGGCAGCGAACGCGCCTTGCCGCTCACGATGCCGGCGGTCACGGTGTTGTCGAAACCGAAGGGCGAGCCGATCGCGAGCACCCATTCGCCCACCTTGAGTTTATTCGGGTCCCCCAGCTTGACTACCGGCAATCCGCCTGCGTCGATCTTGATCAGCGCCACATCGGTGCGCTTGTCGGCGCCTACGACTTTGGCCTTGAATTCGCGCTTGTCGATCAGGCGCACGGTAATTTCGTCGGCGCCGTCGACGACGTGGGCGTTGGTCAGAATGTAACCGTCCGCGCTAATGATGAAACCCGAGCCCAATGAGCGGGTGGAAAACTCGTGCGGGGATCGGCCGGGTTCTTGCGGCATAAAGCGGCGAAAGAACTCGAAAAACGGATCGTCCTCGTCCAGATTGGGAATCTGCGGAACCCGTGGATGCGCTTTTTTTGTCTGCGCGGTGCTGATATTGACCACCGCCGGCCCCTGCTTCTCCACCAATTCGGTGAAATCGGGGAATTCGCGCGCCTGGGCATAAGCGCCCAGCGGCAGCAGCAATAGCATCCATAGAAGCAGAATTTTTCGCATTATTACGTCCCTTGAGTTGCGTGTTGCGGAAATATCATCGATACAATCGAATGCCGACGTGCGCAGGCTGCGTTTCACTCATCTCGGCGCGCGGTATTCCACGGACTCGGCCAACGTCTTGACGCTTTCGGCCGGCGTCTCCCCGACCACGGTCACCAGATGATCGGCGATTTGCCGGCTGTAGATATTGATCGCGCCCTGGCGTGACAAACCCGCTGGCGGCAGGGCGGTTTTGTTGGCCATGGGCTCGATGAACACCGATATTGCGGCGAGCCCGTCCGAATAGATCATATGCCCGACCTTTGCAGATCCCCCCTGGGTGCGCTTCATCTCCGTCACTTTCTTGAATCCGGGCAGCTCCGCTTTGATGGTCCAGCCGGATGCCGCGAGGTTCGCTTCCACGGCACCCGAATTCTCAATGTGCCAGACGCGCGCCTTCGCGAGGAGCCGCGGTTTGAGTTGTTCGTTCCCGATCTTGCCGCCGATGGTGATCTGGGTAAACGCGAATTGCTCGATCGGCTCATTCTTTTCGTCGATCGTCTGGGACTTCAGCAGCATCCCGGTTTTCATGTCCGCCCATAACTTTCTGCCGTAGCGCAACCTGTCCTTCGGTTGCAGCACGATGGCCCGGGAATCGTAGCCTGCGATGCGCTCGTTTTCCCCCGTGCTCAACAGGTAGTACGCGCCGATATCCTGCAGATTTTCCGGCAGCAAGCCGGGGAAGATCTTGTGGTCGGTCTGCTTGTCGACCTTCACCGTCATGCGATCCGGCAGATAGCATTTCACTTCGTCGCCGTCGCGCACAATCTCCCGCGGATAGCCGTCCAAGGTCTCCAGCCGTTCACGTATTCCGCGCTGTCCCACTACATGAACGACGCGCGAGGTTTCGGATTGGTCGCCGCTGCGGTAGACGAAAGTTCCCGTATAGCTTAGCTTCTCGGCCGCCATGTGCATGCGCTTCAGCCAGGAAAGCGCATCGTCGTCCGCCCGCGCCGTCTGAGCCAGTAGCGCGAATAACAGCAGAACCAGAATCCTCATCGACGTTCGCGGCTCCGGTGCTCGGCCACGGTGCGTACGTAGGGCGCGACGCCCTGCATCGCGCTGCTCGGGGAATAGCGCTGATGCGCAAGCAGGTAGTTCGTTGCACCCTCGCCCGCCGGCATCGCAACCTGCCGGATATCGTGCGACGGGACCGCAGCAATCTGCGGTGTAGCCTGCTGCGCACCGGGCTGCAGGGCCATCCAGCCGACGAAAGCCACCGCGGCCACACTCGCCGCCATAGACAAGGCGGCCCAGCGTAATTTCTCCGGATTACGGCGCCGCTGCGGCGCCAGCACCGTGGGTTCCGCTTCGAGCCGGGCGCGAATTGCCGCCGACAGGTCCGCGCCCCGCACACCACGCAAGGCGTCGCCGATCAAATGGTAGCAGTCCCAGCTGTCGCGCAACTGCGCATCGTCCTTGATTTGCGCGGGCAGCGCCTCGGCACGTTGGTCGTGCAATTCGCCGTCGATCCAAGCGGACAAAGTTTCTTTCATGGCATCACCATCTCTTTTCTTTGGATATATCCAGTAGCGGGCGCAGCTGTTCGGCGATCGCCTCACGCGCACGGAAAATGCGCGAGCGCACCGTGCCTATCGGGCAATCCATGATTTTTGCGATATCTTCGTAGCTCATGCCTTCTATCTCGCGCAGCATGATCGCCGCTTTCAGTTCTTCAGGCAGCCGATCCATGCTTTGGTTCACGACTTGCGCGATCTGTTTGCTCATCAGCATGTTTTCCGGCGTATTGAGGTCGCGCAGCTGATCGCCGTCGTCGAACGCCTCCGCCTCTTCCGAATCGTAGTTGGTGCTGGTAGGCGCGCGGCGACCCATGGACGCCAGGTAATTTTTGGCGGTATTGATGCCGATCCGGTACAGCCAGGTGTAAAAGGCGCTATCGCCGCGAAAGGAGGGCAACGCGCGATAGGCCTTGATAAAGGCCTCCTGTGTGACGTCTTCAACCTCGCCCGCGTCACGTATAAAGCGCGACAACAGGCGTCCGAGTTTTCGCTGATACTTGCCGACCAGCAATTCGAAGGCATGCTTGTCGCCCTGCTGCGCACGCTCGACCAGTTGCTGGTCAATGTCGCGCTCACTCATGCGCCGCCCTTCCCTGAAACCCTGAGGCTGTTTTTCGTTTACCGCACCCAGACGAGTCTCAGTATACCCCAACTGTTCGACGGCCCGCGGGAATGCCGCACCCGGGACGAAGTCCAGTTCAAGCATTTCGATGGGCGTCGCGCCGCTACCGGGGAATTTCAATCCTAGCCTCTCGTTTCTGGGACGACCCGGTTATGACCCCCGTAGGCGCATAAAGTTCATGGTCGGGCGAGACGCCATCGCAGCCAGGCGCGCAGGTGGCGCAATTCCCCCGGGTCGGCGCTGTCCGGAAGCAGCACAACGGCCACGCGGCCCCTGCCGCCTGCGCCCAGCATCACGACGATAAGCCATCCCGAAACGTAGCCCCCTGGCAAAATTTCGGCCTCCTGCCACCGCCCCTGGCCGTCCTCGTAGCGCAGTTCGCCCGTGGCCCTCAATTCCAGGCTGTGTATCGCAGATCCGCCGCGCTGCAATGCGCGGCGCAGGTGCCAGGCCCACGCCAGGAGGATGCCGAGCGCGACCGGCGCAAACGCCGGCCGCGGCAGGCCTATCCAGGCGCAAACCAGGGCCGTTACTGCGATAGCGGTCAGTGCAAGAGCGAGAAAGCGGGAAGGCCTAAGGGAAACGCTGAGCCGTTCGCTGAAAGAGGGGGTGACGCCCCCGCTTGCACCAACGGGACTTCCTGCGGAGCGTATATCCCCTGAAGCTTGGCTCAAACCCGACCGAAAACCAGGGTGCCGTTGGTGCCGCCGAAACCGAAGGAGTTCGACAGCGCCACGTTGATTTTCATGGGGCGAGCCGTGTTCGGCACATAATCCAGGTCGCATTGCGGGTCCTGGTTGAATATATTGGTCGTCGGCGGCGCCACCTGATCGTGAATAGCCAGCGCGGAAAACACGGCTTCCACGCCGCCTGCCGCACCCAGCAGGTGTCCGGTCATGGATTTGGTCGAACTTACAGCGACTTTTTTTGCATGGTCGCCCAGGCTGCGCTTTACGGCAGTGGTTTCCGCGAGGTCTCCCAATGGGGTCGAGGTGCCATGGGCGTTAATGTAATCGACCTGGTCTGCATTCAGCCGCGCGTTTCGAAGCGCGCTGTTCATGCAGCGTGCCGCGCCTTCTCCGTCCTCGCGCGGCGCGGTCATGTGGTAAGCGTCGCCGCTCATGCCGTATCCCGTAAGTTCGGCGTAGATTTTCGCGCCGCGCGCCCTGGCGTGCTCGTACTCCTCCAGAACCATTACGCCTGCGCCTTCTCCCAGTACGAAGCCGTCGCGATCGCGGTCCCAGGGGCGGCTCGCGGTGGCCGGATCGTCGTTGCGATGCGATAGCGCGCGCGCCTGTGCAAAGCCGCCCATGGCGAGTTCCGTGACCACCGACTCGGCGCCGCCGGCGACCATCACATCGCAATCGCCGTATTCGATCAGGCGGCCGGATTCGCCTATGCAATGGGTCGCCGTGGTGCAGGCGGTCACCATGGCGAGGTTCGGGCCTTTCAGGCCGTACTTGATCGACAGGTTCCCGGAAATCAAGTTGATGATAGTGCTGGGGATAAAGAACGGCGAGATCTTGCGCGGGCCGTGCGCAAGCATCTCCTGGTGCGTATGTTCGATCATCGGCAGGCCGCCCATGCCGGAACCGATGTTCACGCCGATGCGTTCGGCATTCTCCGGAGTGACTTCGAGACCGCTATCGCGCAGCGCCTGCACGCCGGCCGCCATGCCGTAATGGATGAAAGTATCCATGTGGCGCGCTTCCTTGCGCTCCAGGTACTGGGCGATATCGAATTCGCGCACCTCTCCCGCGATCTGGCAGGACAGGCGCGCAGCGTCGAATCGGCTGATCCTGGTGATGCCGGAAACGCCGGCTAGAATATTGGCCCAGGCTTCGGCAATGTTGTTGCCTACCGGGGAAACAATGCCCAACCCGGTAATAACGACTCTGCGTCGGGACAAATTTCCTCCGGCAAAATGCGCGCGGTGCGCTGGAATTCAGGCTTTTTTGGCGTGGCTGTTGACGTAGTCTATGGCTTGCTGGACGGTGGTGATTTTTTCCGCGTCTTCGTCGGGGATTTCGGTCTCGAATTCTTCTTCCAGGGCCATCACGAGTTCCACTGTATCCAGCGAATCGGCACCCAGGTCGTCGATGAACGAAGACTCGTTCTTTATTTCCGCCTCGTTTACGCCCAACTGCTCGGCGACGATTTTCTTTACTCGTTGGTCAACATTATCCATTAAATTCTCCTTCCCTCTTTTTTAGCTTCGGAAACTGCCAGGCATTTTACCAAAATTCACTGCCTGGGGTTTGATAAATCAGGGCTCACGCCATGTACATGCCGCCGTTGACCGGTAGTGTCGCGCCCGTGATGTATCCGGCGTCGGGCGAGGCGAGAAACACCACCGCGGCAGCGATCTCCTCCGATTTTCCCAGGCGTGCGAGCGGGACGCGGCCGAGGATGGCTTCGCGTTGCTGCTCGCTCAACGCGCGCGTCATGTCCGTATCGATGAATCCGGGAGCGACGCAGTTTACCGTGATATTGCGGCTGGCAATTTCCTGGGCCAGGGCACGCGACATACCCGCAACGCCGGCCTTGGCCGCGGCATAATTGATCTGCCCGGGATTGCCTGAACTGCCAACAACGGAGGTGATATTGATGATGCGGCCGGCGCGGGCTTTCATCATGCCGCGCAGCACTGCGCGCGACAGGCGAAACACCGATTTCAGGTCGGTGTCGATCACCGCATCCCATTCGGCTTCCTTCATGCGCATGGCCAGATTGTCCTGCGTAATGCCCGCATTGTTGACCAGGATGCCTACGGCGCCGAACTCGCGCTCGATCTCGGCCACCAGCGCGTCGATCGCTGCGCCGTCGTTCACATCCAGAACCGCGCCTTTCCCGCTGGCCTTTGCCTGCGCAAGGTACTCGCTGATGGCACCCGCGCCGGCTGCCGAAGTCGAAGTGCCCACGACGGTCGCGCCCTGCGCGCCCAGCGCCAGCGCAATGGCCTTGCCGATACCGCGCGTTGCCCCACTCACCAATGCAACTTGTCCCTGCAGCATGATCATCCTCCTTTGGATCTGCCGGAACCCTGCTCGATACTGGCTTGGTCGGCCAGGGCGAGCGATTCCAGATTTCCATCAATGCGCTTGGTCATGCCCGCCAGCGCCTTGCCCGGGCCGCATTCCGCGACTTGCGTTATGCCTTGGGCGGCAAACGCCCGGATCGTTTCCACCCAGCGTACCGGGTGATAAGCCTGGCGCACCAGCGCATCCTTGATTTGAGCGGGCTCGACGTAACTCGCCACGTCCACGTTATTGATTACAGGGATGCGCGGCGCCTTGAACTCGATGTCCTGCAGGTACTGCTGCAGCCGTTCCGCCGCAGGCTGCATCAGCTCCGAATGGAATGGCGCGCTGACCGGAAGCGGCAGCGCGCGCTTCGCTCCCATCGCCTTGGCTGCATCACAGGCACGCTTGACTGCAGCGGCATGGCCCGCGATCACCACCTGGCCTGGCGAGTTGAAATTCACGGCCTGCACAATTTCGCCTTGCGCTGCCTCCTCGCAGGCGGCGCGCACCCTGTCTTCCTCCAGACCGAGTATCGCGGCCATGGCGCCCTGCCCCTGGGGCACCGCTTCCTGCATCGCCTGAGCCCGAAAACGCACCAGCGGCAGGGCATCGCGAAAACTCAGCACACCCGCCGCTACGAGCGCGGTGTACTCGCCGAGGCTGTGACCGGCGACCAGCGCGGGTTCGATTCCGCCCAGGCTGATCCAGGCTCGATAAGCGGCATAGCCCGCAGTGAGCATGACTGGCTGCGTATTGACTGTCAGGTTCAACTGGTCGGCCGGGCCTTCGGCCATCAGTTTGCCCAGATCCTGTCCGAGCGCGTCGCCGGCCTCTGCCAGCACATCGCGTACCGCTGCCAGATCACCGTAGGCCTGCATCATGCCCACCGATTGCGATCCCTGCCCGGGAAATACCATTGCAAGTTTCATCATTGCCGATCCAAAATTAGACCTGTTCCCGCGTCACATCTGCACCATGGCGGCGCCCCAGGTAAATCCGCCGCCGACGCCCTGCAACATGACTTTGTGCCCCGGCTTGATGCGGCCGTCCCGCACCGCCAGATCCAGCGCAAGCGGCACTGAAGCCGCCGAGGTATTGCCGTGCTGATCCACGGTTACGATCAGCTTTTCCCGGGGCAGGTGCAGGCGCTTTGCTGTCGATTCCAGAATGCGCAGATTCGCCTGATGCGGAATCAGCCAATCCACGTCTTCTACCTGCTGCTTGCATTTTGCCAGAGTCTCTCGCGCTACCTCGTCCAGCACGCGCACCGCAAACTTGAACACGGCCGGCCCGTCCATGCGCAGGAACGGATCACCGGTCGGCTTGCCGCCGCTGACGTTGCCGGGGACCGACAGGATGCCGGCATGGCTGCCGTCGGCGTGCAGCGCGCTGGCCATGATGCCGGGCCGGTCGTCCGCCCGCAGTACCACCGCACCGGCGCCGTCACCGAACAAAACGCAGGTGCCGCGGTCGCTCCAGTCGAGGATGCGCGAAAATACTTCTGCACCCACGACCAGCGCACACCGGTGCTGGCCTGAGCGTATGAATAAATCGGCCGTTGCGAGCGCATAGACAAAACCACTGCATACCGCCTGCAGGTCGAATGCGGGGCAGCCTTTGATGCCGAGCCTGGCCTGCAACAGGCAGGCGGTGCTGGGAAAGATGAAATCCGGTGTCGAGGTGGCCACGATAATCAGGTCGACGTCCGTCGCGCTGATTCCGGCGCTCGCAATCGCGGCCTTGCAGGCCTCGAACGCGAGGCTGCTGGAGGTTTCACCCTCATCCGCAATATGCCGCTGACGGATGCCGGTGCGCGTGCGGATCCATTCGTCTGAAGTATCCATGCGCTTGGCCAGATCGTCGTTGGTAACGACATTGCGCGGCAAGTAACTCCCGCTGCCGATAATTCTGGAATAGATCATGCGGGTTCCACGGAACCTGGACCAGGCGCAAGCGCAGGCAGGCGTTGGGAGATGCGCTGCAACACGCCTTCGCGCACCTCATCGAAGGCGCGCTCTATGGCCTTCTCGAAGCCGAAGGCATCGGCCGATCCGTGGCTTTTCACCACGATGCCTTTCAAGCCGAGCAAGCTAGCGCCGTTGTAACGCGCCGGATCGACGCGACGCCGGAACGCCGAGAGCACCGGCAGCGCCGTCACGCCGCAGGCATAGGTGAACCAGTTGCGCTTGAATTCGTCTTTGAGGAACGAACCCAGCATCTTGGCCACACCCTCTACGGCCTTGAGCGCGACATTGCCGACAAAGCCGTCGCAGACCACCACGTCGGTTGTGCCTTTGAAAATGTCGTCGCCTTCGACATTGCCGTAAAAATTGAGGCCGCTTGCGCGCAGCAGTTCGGCGGCCTGTTTCACGACATCGTTGCCCTTGATCTCTTCTTCGCCAATATTGAGCAGTCCGACGCTGGGCCGTTCCTTGTGCTGCATGGCAGACACCAGCGTGGCGCCCATGATCGCAAACTGCAGCAGATTCTCCGGAGAGCAATTGACGTTGGCGCCCAGATCCAGCACATAAACCTCGCCTTTCATCGTCGGCAAAATCCCGGCGATGGCGGGCCGATCTATGCCAGGCAGGGTCTTGAGCACAAAGCGCGAAATCGCCATCAACGCGCCGGTATTGCCGGCACTGACGCAGGCGTGCGCTTCGCCGCTTTTCACCAGGTCGATCGCGACGCGCATGGAGGAGTCTTTCTTACCGCGCAGCGCCAGTGCGGGCGCTTCATCCATGCCCACCGCCTGGGTGGCGTGGTGTACGCGCAGATTCGATCCGGTCGTCGCGTGGTGCGCGCGCAACTCCGCGTCTATCGCTTCCTGCAAGCCGACGAGGACGAGTTTGCTTTGCGGGCGGGATTTCTGGAAATTGAGCGCCGCGGGAACGGTCACGCCGGGGCCGTGATCGCCTCCCATGCAATCGACGGCTACCGTGATATCCATTTAATTGTTTGCGGCTTGAAGACGGCAAGCGCTCAGGCTTGCCGAGCGGCTAGTGTGCGCGCCACCCGTTCTGGCTGCGCCGGGCGCGCCTACTCGCCCTTGGACTTGACGATTTTCTTGCCGCGATAGTAGCCGCTGGGGCTGATATGGTGGCGCAGATGCACTTCGCCCGTGGTCGGCTCCACGGCCAGAGGCGGATTGGTGAGGAAATCGTGTGCGCGATGCATACCGCGTTTCGAGGGCGACTTCTTGTTCTGCTGGACTGCCATATCTATGCTCCTTGCCTGTTCAATTTTTTAGCGCGGCTAGCGCCTGAAACGCCGAGGGTTTTGCCCCCCCGTCCGATCCTTCTGCTGCACTGCATTGCTCGTGTTTCGGAACCATCGGCAATGCCAATATAATCTCATCTTCCACCAAAACTGCCACGTCCATGTCGCGCGCTGCCACTATCCGTTCTATACCGTCGTCGGCCGCCGCAATCTCGTCTTCGCTGGCGGCAAGCTCCAACTGCGCCTCAAACCGAAGCGGAAAATCCATTGCGCCGAGGCAACGCTGGCATTGCAGACGCACGCTTCCGTCTACGGCCAGCCTGAGTTCGGGTTTGTCGCGCTCGTTGTTCCCGCCGGTGAGGACGAAATCGAGGACCGAGCCCGAACAGCCGGATCGGGCGAGCCGCGGCAGTGATTCGATGCCGAGCCGCCCCTTCAGTACCCCAGCAGCGCGGACAAACGCCAATCCGTCGATGACCGCCGGTTGCAACATAGGCGCGCATGATATTATTTTTGCCCAGCACTGTCAAAGGAAAAACAAAATTTTCAACACCTTGCTGAGGTTTTGTCTGTTTTGGGTACTGCTCGGTCCGGCTAGCGCCCAGGTGTACAAATGGGTCGACGAAAAAGGCGTGACCCATTACGGCGAGCGCGCGCCGCAGGGCAGGAAGGCGCAGACGGTACAGCAGCGCCTGGCCAACCCCGGGCCGGCCCCCGGAAAGACCGGGCAACCAAGTTGGCAGGACAAGGAGTTGGAGTTCCGCGGCCGCCGCGTCGAAGCCGAGCAGGCGGAAGCCAAACAGAAGCGCCAGGATGACGCAAATCGCCAGGCGTGCAACCAGGCACGCGACCGCCTGGCCCTGGCCAAATCCGCGCGGCGCATGTACCGGTTGGACGAGCAAGGCCAGCGCGTCTATCAGGGCGAAGAGGAGAACCGGGCGACGATCGCTCAAATGGAACGGCTGATTTCGGAGCGCTGCCACTAGTCAGGTCCGGCACCTGATGCGCAAACCGCGCAAAATCGCGCGAAACCGTGGTTAAATCCGCTCAATCATGCGATCGCCGCCCCAAATCGTTCTTGCCTCGACCTCGAAATACCGGCGTGAGTTGCTTGCCAGACTGGGGCTGCCGTTCGAGGTGGCTTCCCCGCAGGTCGATGAAACCGCGCTGCCAAACGAGGCGCCGGAGAACACCGCGCGGCGCCTGGCTGAAGCCAAGGCACGAGCGGTCGCAGCCCGATTTCCGCAGGCCCTCGTGATCGGTTCGGACCAGGTGGCCATGCTCGAAGGAACGGCGCTGGGCAAACCCGGAAACCACGGTAACGCCACGCGCCAGCTCAAAGCGATGCGCGGCAAGGAAGTCGCGTTTCATACGGCCCTGTGCCTTTTTGACGTCACGAGCGGACAGGCATCGACGAGAGTCGTGAGCTTCTACGTTCGCTTTCGCGAATACAGCGACGCGCAGATCGAGCGCTACCTCGAGCGCGAACAGCCCTACGATTGCGCGGGCAGCGCCCGTTGCGAAGGCTTGGGCATCGCCCTCATCGCGGAAATGCGCGGTGCAGACCCCAGCGCCCTGATCGGGCTGCCGCTGATTGCGCTCACCGAGATGCTTGCAGCGCAGGGCGTCAGCGTTCTGTAGACAATGAGATGAGCGGCTTGACCATGGGCGCAGGGACGCTGTACCTCATTCCGACCACGCTGGGAGAGAGCGCGTTGGCGGCGGTCATCCCGCAGGAAGTCCAGCAGCGCGTGCGTACGCTCGATTACTTCGTTGTCGAGAACCCCAAGAGTGCACGCGCTTATCTGAAGCAGATCGGGATGACGAAGCCTCTGCAGGATCTGCACATCACCACCCTGAACGTACACACCCCGGATGCGGACGTTGCCGGCCTGGCGGCACCGCTGCTGGCAGGACACGATCTTGGCATCATGTCGGAGGCGGGCTGTCCGGGCGTCGCGGACCCTGGCGCAAAACTGGTGTTGTATGCGCAGCAGCGGGCGGCGCGCGTCGTGCCGCTGGTGGGCCCCTCCTCCATCCTGCTCGCGCTCATGGCTTCCGGGCTGAACGGTCAGAGCTTCGCCTTTCACGGCTATCTGCCGGTGGCGGACGCAGAAAGAGAAAAAGTGCTGCGCGAACTCGAGATGCAGTCACGGCGCCTGAAGCAGACGCAGATTTTCATCGAAACGCCCTACCGCAACCAGAAACTCGTGCACAGCATGCTCGAGCGCTGCAAGGGCAGCACCCTGCTGTGCGTCGCCGCCGAAATCAGTCTGCCAGGGGAAGACATTCGCACGATGACCGTGGCGCAGTGGAAGAAGAAACCGCCGCAACTCGATCGCCGCCCGACATTGTTCTTGTTGCTGGCGGATTGAGCCCCGCCTGTTCTTTGCGCGCGTTCAGCGCAAGCGAAGGTTTTCGCGGAGGGTGAAATCGGCGAAACTTTTCGCCGCGCTTGCGCCTACGCGTTTGGCGATGCGCTCGAGCGGATTCGCCTTCCGGGTATAGTCAACAATCAATTCGGCTTTGATTATGTCGCGTGCCACCGATTCGACGCTGCCATATCCGTCCGCCAGACCCAGGTCTACCGCTTTCTGCCCGGTCCATACGAGACCGCTGAACAGGTCCGGATCGTCCTTCAGGCGCTTGCCGCGGCCTTGTTTCACCACGGCGATGAATTGCTGGTGTATGTCGTTCAGCATGCCCAGCGCATAGTCTTTCTGTTTTTCGTCCACCGGGGAAAACGGGTCCATGAACCCCTTGTTCGTTCCGGCCGTGAGCAGTCGTCGCTCCACGCCCAGCTTTTCCATGCTGCCGGCGAACCCGAAACCATCCATGAGTACCCCGATCGATCCCACCAGACTCGCCTTGTTGACATAAATCTTGTCGGCCGATGCGGCGACAAAATAACCGCCGGAAGCGCAGATGTCCTCAACCACCACATACAGCGGCGTATTCGGATATACGCCGCGCAGTCGCCGCACTTCATCGTTGATGATGCCCGACTGCACCGGGCTGCCGCCGGGCGAGTTGATGCGCAGGATCACGCCCTGCGTGTTCTTGTCCTTGAAGGCGTTACGCAGCGCGCCCGTGATTTTTTCCGCGCTTGCGTCGCCCTTGGCCTCGATCACCCCATCGAGTTCCACCAGGGCGGTGTGCTTGGTGTCGGTCATGAGGTCACTATCACCGCTCCACTCGATCGCCATCAGCAGCAGAAACGTGAGATACGCAAAGGTCAAAAGCTTGAAGAAGATGCCCCACCGGCGTGCCTTGGTCTGCTCCCTCAAGGCGGCAAACGCCAGTTTCTCCAGCGTTTCCCGCTCCCAGTTCCCGTCCTCTAGTGCCATTGATTCAGCCTCTCTCTACGTAGACATTGCCGCCGACTTCCGTCACTGTCAAGCCGCTCAGCCCGGCGCCGCGGCAGGGTCCGCCGCGGCAGGCGCCGCTTTCCGGAGCGTACACTGCACCGTGCGTCGAGCATATCAAATACTCGCCTTCGGCATCGAGGAACTTCCCCGGATTCCAGTCAAGCTCCATTGCAATGTGGGCACAGCGGTTGAGATAGGCATAGACACGCCCGCCGTAGCGGATGGCAAACGCCGGAACGGTTTCACCATTGTGGTCGACCTCGAAGCGGATGCCGTCGCCGCCGTCGGCCAGATCGCCGCTGGCGCAGACGCGCTGTGCGCGCACCTTGGGCGCGCGTTCGCTGAGCTCGGTCAGGCGTTTCTTGCCAGCCATGGCGCCAAATCCTGAGGCATGTCGATGCAGGCGAGCGGATTGAATTCGGTAAGACTATCCTTGGGATGCGCGCCGTAGCTCACCGCCAGTGCGGGCACGCCCGCGCTCAGTGCCATCTGCAAATCGTGCGCAGTGTCGCCGATCATCAGCGTCGACTCCGGTTCGACCATCAGTTCCGCCATCAATTCCTGCAGCATGGCCGGATGCGGCTTGGAATGGGTTTCGTCGGCGCAACGTGACGAGTCAAAAATTGATTTCAGCTGCGTTGCCTCCAGCACACGGTCCAGCCCGACGCGGCTCTTGCCCGTCGCCACCGCGAGCAGATGGCCCTTCTCCTTGAGGACGGCGAGCATCTCGCGCATGCCGGGAAACAGCTCGATGTCAGGGTCGCGTGCGAGATAATGATGGCGATAGCGCTCTGCGAGTCTGCCGTAGTCCGAGGGGGGCAATTCGGGCACGGCGTAGGACAGCGCGTCTTTCAGGCCCAGGCCGATTACATGTGCCGCCCGCTCGCGCTCCGGTATCGGCAACCCGAGGTCCTCGCAGCTCGCCTGTATGCTTGCGACGATGGCTGCAGCGGAATCCATCAAGGTCCCGTCCCAGTCGAACACCAGCAATTGAAATCGTTTTTGCATTTGCTCCCCTGCATTCCGTAGGTGCGTACATCTATCGATGGTCGCGTATTGTTATTTCAGGGCGGATAGGAAATTTTCCAGTTCCGGCGGCAGTGGCGCCTCCAGCTTCAGCGTATCGCCGCTGGCGGGATGCACGAACGCGAGCTTCCAGGCATGCAGGAACATGCGTTTCATGCCTTGTTTGGCCAGGCGCTTGTTCAATTCAAAATCACCGTACTTGTCATCGCCTACGATAGGGAAACCCAGGTGCGTGAGGTGTACGCGTATCTGATGGGTGCGTCCGGTCTTTAGTTGCGCCTGCAGCAGGCTGTAATCGCCGCAGGCACGCTCGAGGTCGAATACGGTGTGGGACTCGCGCCCTTCATCGTCCACGCTTACCCGGCGTTCGCCAGCGCCGGTCACATAGCGCTGCAGCTTGAGCTTGACATGCTGCTTCCCCTTCGGCCATTGGCCCCGCACCAGCACCAGGTAGCGCTTGTCCATCTGTCCCGTGCGTATCAGTTCGTGCATCGCCGTAAGTACCGATCGTTTCTTTGCCAACAGCAACAGCCCCGAGGTATCGCGGTCGAGCCGGTGCACCAGTTCGAGGAATTTCGCCTGCGGGCGGGCGGCGCGCAATTGCTCGATCACGCCGTGGCTGATGCCGCTGCCGCCATGCACCGCGAGCCCGGCGGGTTTGTTGGCCGCGATCAGGCCTTCGTCCTCATAGAGCAGCGGCAGGTCGATTTTCGGCGCTTTCGCCGTCGCGGTCCTGGTACCCAGACGCAAAGGCGGTATGCGTATCCGGTCACCTTCGCCCAAACGATAGGTCGCGTCCACGCGACCACTGTTAATCCGCACCTCCCCGCTCCTGAGGATGCGATAAATATGGCTTTTGGGCACGCCTTTGCATACGCGCAGCAGGTAGTTGTCGATGCGCTGGCCCGCGGATTCGCTGTCGATTTCCACCATCCTCACGGAAACTTTACTTAAATCCTTCATTTTGCTTATAATGTTCCTACTGGCTCAGTCGCGGGACAAGGTTTGGTGCGCCGAAATGGCGACACAAACTTGGACACGTCCCCGGTTTTGCGGCCCCGGAAGGGTCGTAACCCTGGGCAATGCGGTTAATATCGCTCACCGGAAGTAGCGAGAGTGTAATTGATTTGGCGCGCTGTAAGAGCAGCGGCAGATTACGGCCTTCGGAATACGTCCCGAAGATTAGTTAGACAGACCCAACCGATCCCCCTTCCACTTAATTTAGACTGGAATGTATCGCTAAGCCCCTGAACATTTAGGCCCAGGTTTGTCCTGCCCGAGATTTGTCCTGCCCATGCGCGCGCGGGAGCAACATTCATGAAGCGCATGCTGTTTAACGCGACACAGGCCGAAGAACTACGTGTCGCCATAGTCGATGGTCAAAAACTGATAGACCTCGACATTGAATCGGCGTCGAAAGAGCAACGCAAGAGCAATATCTACAAAGGCGTCATCACCCGCGTCGAACCCAGCCTTGAAGCTGCGTTCATCGACTACGGTACCGATCGCCACGGTTTTCTCCCGTTCAAGGAAGTCGCACGCACCTATTTCAAGGCGGGTGTCGACGTCGGCCGCGCGCGCATCCAGGATGCGCTCAAGGAAGGCCAGGAACTGATTGTCCAGGTGGAGAAGGACGAGCGCGGCAACAAAGGGGCGGCGCTCACGACGTTCATCAGCCTCGCCGGACGCTACCTCGTATTGATGCCGAACAACCCGAGGGGCGGCGGCGTGTCGCGTCGCGTCGAAGGCGAAGACCGCGAAGAGTTGCGCGACACCATGGACCAGCTCCCGGTCCCGGCCGGTATGAGCGTGATTGCGCGCACGGCCGGTATCGGTCGCTCGCTGGAAGAACTCGACTGGGATCTGAAGTACCTGCTGCAGCTGTGGCACGCCATCGAAGAAGCGTCCACCAGTCAGAAAGGCGCATTCCTGATCTATCAGGAAGGCAGCCTGGTCATCCGCGCCATCCGCGACTACTTCCATCCGGAGATCGGCGAAATACTGATCGATACCGATTCGATCTTTGAACAGGCGCAGCAGTTCATGGCGCATGTGATGCCGGACAATGTCAGCCGGGTGAAGCGTTATCGCGACGATGTGCCCCTGTTTTCACGCTTCCAGATCGAGCACCAGATCGAAACCGCATACTCGCGCCAGGTGAACCTGCCCGCGGGCGGAGCCGTGGTCATCGACCACACCGAGGCGCTGGTTTCGATCGACGTCAACTCGGCGCGCTCCACGCGCGGCAGCGACATCGAGGAAACCGCGTTCCGAACCAATCTGGAGGCGGCCGAGGAAATTGCACGCCAGCTGCGTCTGCGCGACCTGGGCGGCCTGATCGTGATCGACTTCATCGACATGGAATCGCAGCGCAACCAGCGCGATGTGGAAAACCGCCTGCGCGAGTCGCTGCATTTTGACCGCGCGCGCGTGCAAATGGGCAAGATCTCGCGCTTCGGCCTGATGGAATTGTCGCGCCAGCGCCTGCGTCCGTCCCTGGGCGAAGGCAGCACCATCACCTGCCCGCGCTGCAACGGCATCGGCCATATCCGCGGCATAGAGTCTGCCGCGCTGCATATCCTGCGCATCATCCAGGAAGAGGCGATGAAAGAAAACACCGCGGCTGTGCATGCGCAGGTGCCGGTCGATGTGGCCACTTTTCTTTTGAACGAGAAGCGCACTGACATCCACGGCGTCGAGTCGCGGCTCAAGGTGAATGTAGTGCTGATCCCGAACATCCATCTGGAAACGCCGCACTATCAGATTTCGCGCTTGCGCCACGACGATCTCAACCAGGCAGAACCTTTGCCTGCCAGCTATAACATGGTGCAATTGCCCTCCGAGGAAGATACAAAGCCCCAGACCGGTGCAGAGCCGAAAGCCGTGCGAGCGCAGGCCGCGGTGCAGGGCATTCCGCCGGGTGAACCGGCGCCCTTGTCCGTGCCGAAGGCACTTGAGAGTGAAACCAAAACCGCGCCAGGCATCATCTCGCGCATCATGGGCTGGTTCAAAGGCGAAGCGCCAAAATCCGAAGCTGAACCCAGCAGCGGCATTCGCCCTTCACGCCGGGAACCCCGGCGCGAACCGCAGCGCGAGCGCGGTGAACGGGGCGAACGCAGCGAGCGCAGCGGCAGTGATCGCGGCGGGCGCGGCGGCCGCGGCGGACGTGGCGGACGCGACCGCCAGGAACGCGGAGGACGCGAAGCAAAGCCGGCGCAAGGCGAGGTCAATCGGCCCGAACAACGCGAGCCGCGTCAGGATCGCAACCGCGGAGAGCGGCCAGAACGTGAAGCGCGCCCTCCTCGCGAACCAAGGGAACCGCGCGCCCCGCGTCCGCAGCTTCCAACCGAGGGACAGCCGGGTGTTGAAGCACGGCCGCCTGAGAACAAACGCCCCGAGGACGGGAGCGAATCGGGACGCAGCCGCGGTCGCCGCGGACGCGGCGGCCGGGGTGAGCGTGGCGAACGCGGTGAGCGCGGCGAGCGCCCTGCCCGCGTAGAACGCGCGGAACCCGTCGATCTGGAACGCGCGGAGCAGGCCGAACACGCAGCACGCGCGGCCCTGGCGGAACACAGCAATGAAGACCGCACCGAAGTGCAGGCGCCTGCGCAAGAAGCGGCTCCCGAAATGCAGCATGCGGTAGCGGAGGAACAAATTTCCGTCGCCGCCGTTGCACCGGCTGAGACGGTCCATGTCGCGCCCCCTGTTGAAGCGCCACTGCCTGTCGTTGCGCCGGAGCCACCGTTTGTGCCGGAACCGGAAATTCACTTAGAACCCGCGCCCGCACCGGAGCCGTTGCGTTCGGTACAGACGCCCGAGCCTGCGCCTGCGCCAGCACCGGTACTCGACGTGGAGAAAGCGCTGGAGCAAAGCGGACTGGTCATGATCCAGACCGATCCGAACAAGGCGAAACAGGTCGTTACGGAGCCCGAGCCCCAGTACGTGCCGCCGAGTCCGCGTCCGCGGCGTCCGCCGCCTCCGGATACCGGGCCGCTGCAAATCGTGGAGACGCAAAAAAACGTCTAGCGAATTGCTTTACTGTGATGCCTCGCGGTGTAAGCCAGGACCGCGAACCATAAAAAGCCCCTCCTGTCGCAGGAGGGGCTTTTTTTTAAACCCGGCGCGTTAGGCCCCGGAGCGCTGTTTAACAAGCTTCTAGCGATTGATCGATTGCTCCAGCAGGATGCTTTGGAGCAATCCCTCTGCGGCGTCCTCCAGCATCTCAAGCACCAACTCGAAGCCCTCCGGGCCGCCGCTATACGGATCGGGCACTTCACGCTCGCTGTATCTGCCGGAATACTCCATCATCATTTTTAGTTTGTGCGCGCTCGAGGGCGGGCACAGCATGGTGAGGAAGCGCAGGTTATCGTCGTCCATCGCCAGCACCCGATTGAACCGGTCAAAATCATCGCGTGTCACCCGGCGCGCGCGCTGCGCTGAGATATCGTAACCGCGCGCTTTTGCGGCATGCTGCGAGCGCAAATCTGGCGGCTCGCCGACGTGATATCCATGCGTACCAGCGGAATCGATAAGTATGCTGTCCGTCAAACCCGCATCTGAAATCTTCTTCGCGAATACGCCTTCGGCGGTCGGCGAGCGGCATATATTGCCGGTGCAACAGAACAGGATGGCATAGGTCTTCATTGCGGCAATTCTACAGCGCGGCCGTTCGTGGAGCTCGATCTTGAATATGGCGTCACCCCCTGCGAATGCTGTAAGCTGTGCGCCCTCCGACTGCAAAGCGGCCAAGGCCCGCGACTCACATGACAAAAACAAGCCCTGCCAACACCGCCGAACCGCTGCTATCAGGCATTACCGTCGTCGACTTTACGCGCGTGCTGGCCGGACCTTACGCAACGCGCATGCTCGCCGACCTTGGCGCTCGCGTGATCAAGATCGAGCGTCCCGGCGAAGGCGATGAAATTCGTTATACCGTGCTCCAGCTGGATCCGAAGCGGACGGATCAAAGCAGCTACTTTGCGCGCTTGAACGCCGGCAAGGAGAGCATCGCGATCGACCTTGCCAATCCGCAGGCGCGCGACATCGCGCTCGATCTGGTCCGCGGCGCCGACGTGGTCGTCGAAAATTTCTCTCCCGGCGTGATGGCGCGTTACGGCCTGGATGCCGCGACGCTGCTGGCCATGCGACCGGATCTGGTCTACTGCTCCATCTCGGGTTTCGGCCAGACCGGGCCGATGAGTTCGATGCAGGCATACGCGCACCTGATCAATGCGATCTCGGGCGTGATGGATCTCGATCGCGGCGGCGAATCGTCGCCGCGCGTGTCCTACCTGCAGACGGCGGACGTGCTCGCGGGCGCGCATGCCTTCGGGGCAATCTGCGCGGCCTTGCTGCGGCGCGGCCGCAACGGACGCGGAGCCTACCTCGATGTGTCGATGCTCGAATGCCTGATCGCGGCGGACGATCTCACCTACGGCTCGCTGCTGAACGGTGGCGAGGTGCTGCGCGAACCGCGCGTCGGCATGGTGGTGCATCCGATCGGTGAGCGCTACGTGGCGATGCAAAGCGCCGGCGCGCCGCACCTGTGGTCGCGTCTGCTGGCGCTTATCGGCCGACCCGAAATGGCAAGCGATCCGCGCTTTGCGACGGTGATGTCACGCCGCGCCAATTGGAAAGCGCTGGTCCAGATCCTGCGGGAGAGGCTGGATGCCTTCGAGAGCGTGGATGAAGCCGTGAAAACGCTGGCCGCAGCGCGCATACCCGCCGTGCCCGTGCTCTCACCCGAAGAGGTCATCGAACTTCCGCACCTCGCGGAGAGATCGGCATTCCCGGAAATTCCGCACCAGGGTCGGGGCAGCATACGCGTGACGGCACTACCCTTCCATGTCGATCGCATGCCCGTGGCCCCCGGCGGTCCGGCGCCCTATCGCGTGGGGCAGCATACGCACGCGGTGCTCGCCGGGCTAGGCTACGACGCCGAGCGCATCCGCTCGCTGCAATCGCAGCGGGTCGTTGAAATTCCAGAGGACTGAGCGTACGCCTTTGGTTCCACTCAAAGCTGCGCGGAGAGCAGAGCCCGCCGCACAGCTTTGTTTGAGCTAGTCGCAGCGGATTTCGGCCTCTTTGCGCCGGTACCACCACCAGGTGCCGAGAACGCAACTGAGATAGAACAGGATGAATACGTACCAGGCTGCATGCGGGCTGCCGCTCACCTGCAGCGATATGCCTACGGCTACCGGCACGAAGAACAGTCCGAACGCAGCGATCGCGGCGGTGAATCCGAGCGCAACCGAAGCCTCGATTTCGCCGTCCCGCTTTGCTTTTTCCATCCCCTCCTCGCCCTGCCCCTTCGCCCAAATCCGGTGCAGTGTCTGGAATACGGTGGGGACCATGCGGAACACGGATCCGTTGCCGATGCCCGTCGTCAGGAACAGCACCATGAACGCTGCATAGAAAGCAGACGCGGCGCCGGGATCCGATCCACTGGGCAGGAATCCCGCGATGGCCAGCGATGCGACAAACATCACCACGAAATTCCAGAACGTGACCCTGGCCCCGCCCACACGGTCGGCCAGCCAGCCTCCCAGTGGCCTGATCAAGGCACCGATCAGGGGGCCGATGAATGCATATTTGAGCAAGCCCGAACCAGGAAACTGTGTTGCCAGCAACGTCGGGAAGGCGGCGGCGAAGCCGATAAATGAGCCGAATGTCCCGCCGTAGAGCCAGCCCAGCATCCATGCATGCTTGCGCCGGAAAATCACGGCCTGCTCGCGGAAGCTCGCGTGTACGCCGCGGATATTGTGCATGCCGAACCAGGCGGCGAGCGCCGCCAGTAATATGAACGGTACCCAGATGTAAGCCGCGTTCTGCAGCCAGGCCTGGCTGATGGCAGGATCGCTGTAGGTCTGCGGGCCACCTCCCATGACGGCGAGCGCGCCGCCGTAGATGCTCAGAGGCACAACAGCCTGCATCACGCCTACCCCGAGATTGCCTGCGCCGGCGTTCCAACCGAGCGCAGTGCCTTGCATGCGCTTCGGGAAAAAGAAACTGATATTCGCCATACTTGCGGAGAAATTGCCGCCGCCCAGACCGCACAACAGCGCGATGACCGCGAATACCACATAACTCGTGTTTGGATCCTGAACGGCAAGCGCCATCCACAGCGCCGGAAGCAGCAGCGTCACCGTGCTGAACACCGTAAAATTCCTGCCGCCGAAGATCGGCACCACGAATGAATACGCGAGGCGCAGTATCGAGCCCGACAGTCCGGGCAATGCAGCCAGCCAGAACAGCTCACCGGTACTGAATTTGAATCCGATCTTCGGCAGTTCGATCACCACCACGCTCCACACCATCCACACGGCGAAGGACAGGAACAGGGGCGGCATGGAGAAGAACAAATTGCGCAGGGCGATGCGCCTGCCCGTGGTCAGCCAGAAAGCCTCGTCATCGGGCCGCCAATCCTGCAACCAGCTTCCGACAGCGGCCTTTGCGCCGAGCAGGTGTTCCTTGACCATTTGATCGCGTAACCCGGTTTCCTTCTCCAGGATTTCCTCGCGTTCGCCGCGTTCGGCCGCCCAGGTCCAGATCATAACGCCGGCGAGCACGCCGAATATCAGCATGAAGGCGCTGCTGCGTACGTTGGTGGCGTCGGCGGCAATGCCGAACATAATGGGCATCGAAAAGCCGCCCAGACCACCGATGACGCCGACCAGTCCGCCGACCGAGCCCATGTTGTTCGGATAGTAGTCCGCAAGGCTGCGATAGACGCTCGCCTTGCCTATGCCCTGTGCGATGCCGACGACGAACACCAGGACCGTGAACAGCGTGACGCCCAGGCCGATACTGAAATTAAAATCCCCCTTGATGCCGTGCACCGTCAGCGTTGTCGGCGGATAGGAGAGGAAGAACAGGCACACGATGCTGACCCAGAACACCCACCAGGTGACCGTGTCGCCGCCCCATTTGTCGGAGGCAAAGCCGCCCGCCGCGCGGATCAGTCCCGAGGGCAGGGTAAAGAACATGGTGATCAAGGCCGCGTGTTTCAGATCCAGTCCGAACTCGCCGATGTAATACTTCGGCAACCACAGCGCCAGCGCGACGAATCCGCCGAAAACAAAGTAATACGCCAGGCCAAAGCGCCAGACACGCGCATCCGCCAGCGGCGCCAGCTGCTGCGCGAGGGTCAAATGCTCTTTTTTCAGCTTCCGCTCCACCTGCTTGGGATCGGGGTAGGTGAAAAACCAGAACACCACCGCCATGATCAGCATGGCGGCCGAATAGACCTGGGGCACGGCGCGCCAGCCGAAGGCCACCACGATCAGGGGTGCAATCAGGTTGGTCACCGCGGCGCCGGCATTGCCGGCGCCGAATATGCCCATGGCCGTGCCCTGCTTCTCCTTCGGGAACCAGGCCGAGGTGTAGGCGATGCCAATGGCAAATGAGCCGCCCGCCAGACCCACGAACAAGCCGATGGTCAGGTACTGCCAGTACTGGGTCGCAAACGCCAGGCCATAGGTCGGGATCGCAACCAGCAGCATCTGGATGAAATAGACGATGCGGCCGCCGTAGCGATCGGTCAGCACGCCCAGCGGCAGGCGCACCAGGGAACCGGTCAGTATCGGCGTGGCAACCAGCAGGCCGAATTCTGTATTGCTTAACCCGAGCTCAGTCTTGATGCGGATGCCGATAATTGAGAACATGGTCCAGATGGCGAAGTTGACCGTGAAGGCCAAGGTGTTCATCGTGAGGACCGAATAACTCTTACCTTTGTCTGTCATGGGCATGACCGGAACTCCAAATAGGTAGCAATGCTTTCAATAGGTCGAAAATAGATTCGCACCTGCCGCCAACGTCGCCGCTAGATCAAATACGTTCGTCGACCAAGCGCGTCCCTCAGCGATTGGCGCCGCGGCTGCGCGTCAGCTGATACGGGCGCAGTAAATAGAACACCGAGGCGAATCCGCTCCAGATGTGCACCAGGCGTGTAAAGGGAAATACAAGGAATATCGTGAGTCCGAGCACCAGGTGCAGCTTGAACACGATGGAGACGTTCGCCACCAGATCGGCCGCGCCGCCGCGGAAACTCCAGATGCGCTGCGCCCAGCCCATGAACTTGACCATCTCCGATCCGTCCATGTGCTGCATGGACAGCGGGATGCCGGCCAGTCCGAGGATCACCTGCGCGAAAAGCATGAAGAGGATGAGGACGTCCGCCGGCCTGCTGCTTGCGCTGACACGTGGATCGCTCAGGCGGCGGTGGATCAATATCGCCAGACCGATGACGCACATGAGTCCGAAGATTCCGCCGCCGACAATCGCCGTCAACTGCTTTTCGGCAGGCATGATCCCCAGCGCATGCCAGATCCTGAGCGGCGTCAGCAAGCCGGTGAAGTGCCCGGCGAATATTCCGAGCACGCCTATGTGGAACAGGTTCGAACCCCATCGTAGCTGCCCGTGGCGCAGCAGCTGCGAGGAATCACTTTTCCAGGTGTACTGCTCGCGGTCGAAGCGGATCAGGCTACCGAGAAAAAAAACCGCGAGGCAGATGTACGGGTAGTAGCCGAACAGGAACTGATTTAGATAGGTTTTGAAGTCCATGTCGTGCTCCTGGATCAGGGATTCTTGGGAACGAAGCGGATGAATTGCGGACGCGATTGCTGTGCGCCGTGCGCCACAGCGGCGTCGAGACCAGACGGGGGGCCGAACTCCACGGGTGCCTCACCCCACTCCTCGTCCAGAGTGGGCACAACCGGCACTTTGGCCGCGTGCTTCGGTATCGCCAGCGGCGCCGCGCCGTGCAAGTCCAGTAGCGCGGCGAAAATCGCCGCATAGGGGCTGGCGCCCAGCGCCAGGCGTTCGCCGACCGCGCGCAGGATGTGGACACAGTCCTCCAGCAAATCGTGCACTTCCTCCGCAGGCCGGCTGGCGAGGTACTCCAGTACCGCCGGCAGGTAGTCCGGCAGCTCGTTTACCGCAAGCACGAAACCCGAGCGCCGGTATAGTGCATTCAGGTCCACCATTGCCTGGCCGCGGTCGCGCGAGTCGCCGTGCACATGCTCGAACAGGTGCAGCGAGGTCGAGCGTCCGGCGTCGAACTGCGCGACATAGCGTTCCTGCAGATCGAGCAGATCCTCGCGTTTGAGTTCCGCCAGCAGGCCGGCGAGTGCGTCCTGTGTCGCGCCGCGCAGTTTGGATTCCTCCCCGAATCGGTGCGCGATTTCCGGGAGCGCCGCGACCAGGTCTTGCGTGGGGTAGCTGAGCAGCACCGCCAACAATTTGAGCGTCTTCATGCGTGTATCTCCTAGGTCAGCGACTTGATCGGAATGGTTTTGCGTTTCTTGCCGCCGAACAGGCTCGCTTCGGACTGGCCGTCCGAGCAGCCGTTGCCGAAGGAGAAACCGCAGCCACCGCGCAGGTCGTAGGCATTTTCCGCATATTCGCGGTGTGTGGTCGGGATGACGAAGCGATCCTCGTAGTTGGCGATCGCCATGTACCGGTACATCTCCTCGATCTCGGCCTTGCTGAGCCCCACCTGTTCGAGCACCGTATCGTTCTCGCGCTTTTCCACATGCCGGTCGCGCATATAGGCCCGCATCGCGAGCATGCGCTCGAGCGCCGCCACCACCGGCGCTTCGTCGCCTGCGGTAAGCAGGTTGGCGAGGTACTGCACCGGGATGCGCAGGCTGCGCACATCGGGCAACTGCCCGAAGGCGCCCAATTGCCCCGCATTGGCCGCCGCGGTGATCGGCGACAGCGGCGGCACGTACCAGACCATGGGCAGCGTGCGGTATTCCGGGTGCAGCGGCAACGCGACCTTCCATTCCATCGCCATCTTGTAGACGGGCGACTCCTGCGCCGCCTTGATCCAGGCTTCGGGCACACCGTCGGCGCGGGCCTGTGCCTGCACCTCGGCCGCATGCGGATCGAGAAACACGCCGAGTTGCGCCTTGTACAGGTCCTTCTCGTTCTCGACACTTGCGGCTTCCAGAATGCGATCGGCGTCGTAGAGCATCACGCCGAGATAGCGTATGCGCCCTACGCAGGTCTCCGAGCACACCGTCGGCTGACCCGACTCGATGCGCGGATAGCAGAAAATGCACTTTTCGGCTTTGCCGGTCACATGGTTGTAGTAGATCTTCTTGTAAGGGCATCCCGACACGCACATGCGCCAGCCGCGGCACTTGTCCTGATCGATGAGTACGATGCCGTCTTCCTCGCGCTTGTAGATCGAACCGGACGGGCAGGATGCCACGCAGGTCGGATTGAGGCAGTGCTCGCACAGGCGCGGCAGGTACATCATGAAGGTGTTTTCGAACTGGCCGTACATCGCCTTCTGCATGTCCTCGAAGTTCGAATCCTCGGAACGCTTGGCGAACTCACCGCCGAGGATCTCCTCCCAGTTCGGACCCCACTCGATCTTTTCCATACGCTTCCCGGTCAGGAGCGAACGCGGACGTGCGGTCGGCGGGGCTTTCATCTCCGGCGCGTTGTGCAAATGCTGGTAATCGTAGGTGAACGGCTCGTAGTAGTCGTCAATCTGCGGCAGATTCGGATTGGCGAAAATTTTCAGCAGGACTTCGAGCTTGCCGCCCTGTTTGGGCTGAATTTTCCCGGAGTCCTTGCGCACCCAGCCGCCGTTCCATTTCTCCTGGTTTTCCCACTGCTTGGGATAACCGATGCCGGGCTTGGTCTCGACGTTGTTGAACCAGGCGTATTCCACGCCTTCACGATTGGTCCAGACGTTCTTGCAGGTGACCGAGCAAGTGTGGCAGCCGATGCATTTGTCGAGATTCAGCACCATGCCGATTTGTGCGCGTACTTTCATGATTGCACTCCTTCAGCGAGTTCGGGTGTGGCCGGTTCATCCAACCAGTCCACGTTCTTCATCTTGCGCACCACCACGAACTCATCGCGGTTCGTGCCTATCGTGCCGTAGTAGTTGAACCCGTAGGAAAGTTGCGCATAACCGCCGATCATGTGCGTGGGCTTGGTGACAATGCGCGTCACCGAATTGTGGATGCCGCCGCGCGTGCCGGTGATCTCGGATCCCGGGGTGTTGATGATCTTTTCCTGTGCGTGGTACATCATGCACATGCCCGGCAGCACCCGCTGGCTCACCACCGCTCGCGCGGCGATCGCGCCGTTCACGTTGTAGAGTTCGATCCAGTCGTTGTCCACGATGCCGGCCTTGCCCGCGTCATCTTCGGACAGCCACACGATGGGGCCGCCGCGCGAGAGCGTCAGCATCATCAGGTTGTCGGTATAGGTCGAGTGGATGCCCCACTTCTGGTGCGGCGTGATGAAGTTCAGCACCACCTCTGGATTCCCGTTGTCCTTCTGTCCCTGGATCGGGTGCACGGTCTTCAGATCGATGGGCGGTCGATACACGCACAGCCCTTCACCGAAGCCGATCATCCACTTGTGGTCCTGGTAGAACTGCTGGCGCCCGGTCAGGGTACGCCACGGAATCAACTCGTTGATATTGGTCCAGCCGGCGTTATAGCTGACCTTTTCAGACTCGATGCCGCTCCAGGTCGGACTGGAAATGATTTTGCGCGGCTGCGCCTGCAGGTCGCGGAAGCGCAGTTTCTCGTCTTCCTTCGGTTTTGCCAGGTGCGCGTGTTCGCGGCCGGTGATTTTCGAAAGCGACTCCCATGCTTTTACCGCGACTTCGCCGTTGGTCTCGGGTGCCAGCATCAGGATGACCTCGGAGGCATCGATGTCGGTTTCGATTTTCGGCAAACCTTTGCTGACGCCTTCGTCCGTCACCGGATAATTGAGCTCGCCGAGCAATTTCACCTCGTGCTCCGTGTTCCAGGCTATGCCCTTGCCGCCGTTTCCGACCTTGGCCATCAGCGGGCCGAGCGCGGTGAATTTCTTGTAGGTGTTGGGGTAATCGCGTTCGATCACCACCATCGAGGGCGCTGTCTTTCCGGGAACGAGCTCGCATTCGCCTTTTTTCCATTCCTTGACGTCGAGCGCCTGCGCAAGCTCCGCCGGCGTATCGTGCATCAGTGGCGTCAGCACCAGTTCCGTTTCTACCCCGAGGTGACCAACGCAGACTTCGGAGAATTTCTTCGCGAATCCCTTGTAGATCTCCCAGTCGCTCTTTGCTTCCCAGGCGGGGTCCACGGCCGCCGACAGCGGATGGATGAACGGGTGCATGTCGGAAGTATTCAGGTCGTTCTTCTCGTACCAGGTCGCCGTCGGCAGAACGATGTCCGAATAGAGGCAGGTCGTGGACATGCGGAAATCCAGCGTCACCAGCAGGTCGAGCTTGCCTTCCGGCGCGCCTTCCCGCCAGGTGACTTCCTCCGGCTTCGCGCCGCCCCGCATGTCACCCTCGGCGCCGAGTTCCTTGCCCTGCACACCGTGCTTGGTGCCCAACAGGTGCTTGAGGAAGTACTCGTGCCCCTTGCCTGATGAACCGAGCAGATTGGAGCGCCAGACGAAAAGATTCCGCGGGAAATTAGCCGGGTTGTCCGGATCCTCGCAGGACATGCGCAGCTTGCCGTCCTTGAGCGATTTCACCGCATAGTCCTTGGGGTCCATGCCGGCGGCCTGTGCATCCTTGACCACCTGAATCGGATTGGTCTGCAGCTGCGGTGCCGATGGCAGCCAGCCCATGCGCTCGGCGCGCACATTGAAGTCGATCAGCGAACCGGTGTAATCCTTGGGGTCGGCCAGCGGCGACAGGATCTCCTTGACTTCGAGCTTCTCGTAGCGCCACTGATCGGTGTGCGCATAAAAGAACGAAGTGGAGTTCATCTGGCGCGGCGGACGGTGCCAGTCGAGCGCGAACGCCAGCGCGGTCCAGCCTGTCTGCGGGCGCAGCTTCTCCTGCCCGACATAGTGTGCCCAGCCGCCGCCGGATTGCCCGATGCAGCCGCACATCATCAGCATATTGATAATGCCGCGATAATTCATGTCCGAGTGGTACCAATGGTTCATCGCCGCGCCGATGATCACCATCGACTTGCCATGCGTCTTGTCAGCGTTGTCGGCGAACTGGCGCGCGACCGAAATCACGTCGGCGGCCTTCACGCCGGTGATGGATTCCTGCCATGCCGGGGTGTAGGGGACATTCTCCTCGAACGATGAGGCGACGTTCCCGCCACCGAGGCCCCGGTCGACGCCGTAGTTGGCCACCAGCAGGTCGAATACGCTCGCCACCAGCACCTCACCCTCGGCGAGCTGCAGTTTTTTCACCGGCACGTTGCGCAGGAGAATGTTCTTGCCTTGTTCGTTGTGGGTGAAGTTTTCGGTGACGATGCCGCCGAAATAGGGAAAGGCGACCGGCGCGACATCGTCGCGCCGGTCGATCAGCGACAAAGCCAGCTTCGCCTCCCCGCCCGCTGCCTCCTTCTCCTCCAGATTCCATTTGCCGTCGGTCTGTCCCCAGCGAAACCCGATCGAGCCATTCGGCACCACGACTTTTCCAGATGCATCGTCAAATGCAACAGTCTTCCAGTCTGGATTGTTCGCCTGCGTGAGCTTGTCGGAGAAATCGGTGGCGCGCAGAAAGCGGTCCGGTACGTAGCGTCCTTCGCGCTTCACCAGCTTCACCAGCATCGGCATGTCGGTGTAACGGCGCACGTAGTCCTGGAAATAGGCCGAAGGCTTGTCTAGGTGAAATTCCTTCAGGATCACGTGGCCCATGGCCATCGCCAGCGCTGCATCGGTGCCCTGCTTGGGGTGCAGCCAAAGATCACCGAGCTTGGAGACTTCGGCGTAGTCCGGCGTGATGGAAACGATCTTGGCGCCCTTGTAGCGCACTTCGGTGAAGAAATGGGCGTCCGGCGTGCGTGTCTGCGGCACATTGGATCCCCATGCCATGATGAACGTCGAGTTGTACCAGTCGGCCGATTCGGGCACATCGGTCTGCTCGCCCCAGGTCTGCGGGCTGGCCGGCGGCAGGTCGCAATACCAGTCGTAGAAGCTCATGCATACGCCGCCGATCAACGACAGGTAGCGGCTGCCCGCGGCATAAGACACCATGGACATCGCCGGGATTGGCGAGAACCCCACCACGCGGTCTGGACCGTGCTTTTTGATGGTGTAGACATTGGCCGCGGCGATGATTTCGTTCGCTTCTTCCCAATCGGCGCGCACGAATCCGCCCAACCCGCGGCGCGATTTGTATTCGTTTGAAGCCTGCGGCGATTCGACGATCGAAGTCCAGGCCTCGACCGGCCCGAGCAGCTTGCGGGCCTCACGCCAGGCACGCAGCAGCCTGCCGCGGATCATCGGGTACTTCACCCGGTTTGCGCTGTACATGTACCAGGAGTAAGAGGCGCCGCGCGAACAACCGCGCGGCTCGTGGTTGGGCAGGTCGGGGCGGGTGCGCGGATAATCGGTCTGCTGCGTCTCCCAGGTAACGATGCCGCCTTTGACGTAAATCTTCCAGCTGCATGAGCCGGTGCAATTGACACCGTGGGTGGAGCGCACGATTTTGTCGTGCTGCCAGCGCTGTCGATAGCCCTCCTCCCAACTGCGATCCTCGCGCGTCTTGACGCCATGACCTTCGGCGTAGGACTCCCTCTCCTGCGAGAAATAGCTAAGACGATCCAGAAAATGACTCATGCTCGTTCCCCTCTGTTACGTTGATCGGTTCTGTAAAACATGAAGCCGCACGGTTCAGCACGGCATCGGCGCCCTGCGCCGCGCGTAGTACCACCACGTCATTGCAATGCAGACCAGGTAAAACACCAAAAAAGTGGCCAGCGCGGCGTGTGCCGCCCCGCTTATCGATATTGATACGCCGTAGCTCATCGGAATGAAGAACCCGCCGAAGGCCCCGACCGCCGATGCAAACCCGAGCAATGCCGCGGCTTCCGTATTGGCATCGCGCAGTGCGCGATCCTCTGCCTGCGGTCCCATTCCTACCGCAGCGCGCAAGTGCTGATTCATGAAAATAACCGGAATCATGCGGAAGGTCGAACCGTTGCCGACGCCCGATGCCGCGAACAGCAGCATGAACATCACCAGGAAGCCGTAGAAGCTGCCGCCCTGACCGCTCGACGGAAGAAATGCAAGCACCCCCAATACCCCGGCTGCCATCGCGACGAAGGTCCACAGGGTCACGCGCGCCCCGCCCAGTTTGTCGGCCAGCCAGCCGCCCAAGGGTCGTATCAGCGCGCTGATCAACGGCCCCAGCCAGGCATAGGAAAGCGCGTTCGCAAGCGGAAACTGGCTCTGGATGAGCAGCGGGAACCCCGCCGAATAGCCGATGAATGAACCGAAGGTTCCGAGGTAGAGCCAGCACATGATCCAGCTGTGCTTGCGCTTGAAAATTACAGTCTGCTCGGAAACAGAAGCTTTGGCCGAGGCCAGGTCGTGCATGCCGAACCAGGCCCCAAGCGCGCACACCAGAATGAACGGCACCCAGATGAAACCGGCGTTCTGTAGCCATATCTGCCTGACTTCGGCGCCACGCGTCCAGGTTTGCGGCTCGCCGCCCAGCGCCCCGAATATTCCCAAGGTGATCACCGCCGGTACCACGAATTGCACCAGCGACACGCCCAGATTGCCCAGGCCCGCGTTGAGACCGAGCGCCGTGCCCTTCTGCGCCTTGGGAAAGAAAAAGTTGATATTGGCCATGCTCGAGGCAAAATTGCCGCCCCCCAGCCCGCAGAGCAGCGCCAGCACCACCAGCGTCGAATAGCTGGTCGCAGGATCTCTGACCGCGTAGCCGATGCCGACTGCCGGCAGCAGCAGCAAAGCCGTCGAAATCGCGGTCCAGCGGCGGCCGCCGAAAACCGGCACCATGAAGGCGTAGACGATTCGCAGCGTTGCCCCGCACAGCGCGGGCAGCGCGGCGAGCCAGAACAGTTCCCGCGTCGTGAACTCGAAGCCGACGTAGGGCAGATTCACCACCACGGCGCTCCACACCATCCATACCGAAAACGCGAGCACCAGCGCGGGTATCGAAATCCACAGATTGCGGCTCGCAATGGCACGGCCCTGCTTCTCCCAGAAGACCGCGTCCTCGACATTCCAGTGCGTCAGGACCTGATTCGCCATGGTGCCTGACTCCCTGGAATCGCCAGAAGCGCGCGGGCTCGAAGCGTGCAATGTTCACTCCGGTCTCTGTCCTCGCGGATCACGGATTGTCGTATTCCGCTTTCGGCCCGAGGTAGTACCACCAGTTCAGCGCCAGGCACACGGCGTAGAAAATGGCGAACCCGAACAGTGCGTTTTCCGGCGTGGCCGCTTTGATTTGCTCACCGAATACCTGTGGGATGATGAAGGCGCCGTAGGCTGCGACCGCGGAAGTCCAGCCCAGCACCGGTCCCGCCTGCTCTTTCGGGAACACGATGGCGATGGTGCGGAACGTGGAGCCGTTGCCGATTCCGGAGGCCGCAAACAGAACCAGGAACAGAATGAAGAACGGCACAAAGTACTGCTCCGGCGTCGCCGACTGGTAGGCCGACTTCATGTAATAGGCCACGCCCAGTGCGGCGGCGATCATGATGATCGAAACGATCTGCGTCACTTTGGCGCCGCCCACCTTGTCTGCCACCCATCCGCCTACAGGCCGGATCAGGGCGCCGATAAAGGGACCCATCCAGGCATACATCAATGCCGACGGACCGTTCGGATTGAGCACATTGGTCATGCTGCCGTCAGCGCCGACGGTGTGCGTGAAGCCGAAGATCACCTTGATCGCCAGCGCGAAACCAGCTGAATAGCCGATGAAGCTGCCGAAGGTCATCGTGTAGATAATGCTCATGATCCAGGTGTGCTTGTTGCCGAAAATCTTGAACTGACGCTCCAGGTTCGGTTTGATATCGCCTGGAATCAGCTTCATCAGAAATACGGTGGCGGCGATGATGCCTGCGAGAATGAACCACTTCGCCCAGCCAGGCGCGCCCAGGCCCACCGGCGCGGGCAGGATCAGGTACAGGCCGGCCGCAGCGGTGACGAAACTGATCATCAGCATACCGGTGATTTTCGACATTGCAGCGAGCGGCGAGCCGATGTGCGGCGAGACTTCCGGGGTAACGATGTTGTTCATACCGAACCAGCCGATGAAGGCGAGCGGCACCAGCAGCAGCAGCCAGACGAAGCCGGCATTCTGGATGTAGGTAATCGTCCCGGCCGCGCTCTTGCCGATCAGGCTGCCGGAGGCCTGCACCAGCGCGATGCCATCGCCGCCCAGCGAACCGAGCAAGGGCAGCGTCATCACCAGCGGCACCAGAATCTGCATCGTGGTTACGCCGGCATTGCCCAGGCCTGCGTTTAGCCCCAGTGCGAGACCCTGCATGCGCTTCGGAAAGAAGAAACTGATGTTGGACATGGACGAGGCGAAGTTGCCGCCGCCGAAACCGCACAGGAAGGCGAGGACCTGGAACACCCACAGCGGCGTGCTCTTGTCCTGCAGCGCGATTCCGGTGAGCAGAGCGGGAATCATCAGCAGCGCGGTAGTGAAAACGATGGTGTTACGGCCGCCCGCGATGCGTATGAAGAAACTGCTCGGTATGCGCAGGGTCGCACCTGTGAGACCGGAGATTGCGGACAGCGTGAACAGTTCCACCGGCTTGAACGGGAAGCCGGCGTTGATCATCTGTACCGTTACCATGCTCCACAGAATCCAGACCGCGAACCCGACCAGCAGGCTCGGTATCGAAATCCACAGATTTCGGTTCGCGATGCCCTTGCCGGTGGACTCCCAGAACTTTTCGTCCTCTACGTCCCACTTCTTGATGTCCGACATGTTCAGTGCCCCCTATCAATCAAAATCGAAATCGTTTTTTGAACCCTTTGACCCGCTATTGCGCAGGTTCGGATCAGGATTCCGTGAAAGATTGAAGCGGAGTCTAGGCGCGTACGCTGCGCAGGGGAATACAGGGAAACCACCTGAAAAAGCGCGTTTCTACCCACTAAGGAGTAGTCGTGCACAAAGGAGTAAATGCCTGAAACCCCGCGCCAATTCTGGATCTGCTGGCAATGTGCACATTCCGCGGTGGCGTGCACCCGGGCAATCGCGCAAAATGGGAGTAACGACAAATAAGGCACATCAGGGTCTGTTAACATTCGGCACCAATGTAAGCAGCATGGCGGGTAATCAAAGACCCGGGACAGCGGCCACCCCGCAGGAGCAAGGCATCATGAACATCAATCGTCGCTTTTTCGCCGAATCGCTGGTAGTAAGACTGGGCATGGCCCTTGGAGCCATTGTCCTGCTGGCGCTTGCGGCCACCATCAGCGCAACCGTGTTCGCGGAGTTGTCCACAGGCAAAGCCGCCGCAATCAATGTCTCCGGCAGTCTCAGAATGCAGTCTTACTGGATTACGGTGCAGGTATTGCGCTCCGGCGACATCGGACATCCCCCCGCAGAGCTGCAGCTCGCCATCAGCGACTTCGAGTCCCGCCTCAAGAGCCCGCAGCTTGTCGGCGGCGTGCCGTTGGATGCGACCGACCCGACGCGCCGCGCCTACGATCGCATTGCAAGCAACTGGTATGGCGCGCTCAAGCCCGCGATCGCGCGTGCCGTCACCGAGGGCGCACCCGCGCGCGACGCCTTCGTCGCGCGCATGAACGCGTATGTGCTCGACGTCGACCGGCTGGTGTATTTGCTGGAGCACGATCTGGAACAACGCATCCAGGCGCTGCGTTTAATCCAGGGCGCAGGGCTGTTCGCCATAGTCGTGGTGATGTTCATATCGCTGTTCCTCATGCACGCGCAGGTCATCGTCCCGCTGGGCGATCTGCTTCAGTGCGCCCGGCGCGTGCGCGTAGGCGATTTCGGCGTGCGCGCCCGTCATGCCGGCGAGGACGAACTGGGCCAGCTCGGGCAGTCGTTCAACTATATGGTGGAAGACCTTTCGCGCAGCTACGCCACGCTCGAGGCACGTGTGCAGGAGAAAACCGAACAGCTTGCGCGCACCAACGTGTCGCTGGAAGCCCTGTACAACACCACACGCACGCTGGCGGAAAACCCGCTGACGCAGGCCACCCTCGACGGCGTGATGCAGGACATAGAACGCGTCGTCGGGCTGAAAGCCGGGGCGATCTGCGCGCGCGAGGACAATGACCGGCGCGGCTTTCCGATCGCCATACATGCCGGAAGCGAGCAGGCGAAATCATGGTGCCAGCAGGAGCGCTGTTACGAATGCTTCGGTGCCGGTGCGGGCGAATCCGGAATACGCATCGTCGGCAGCGGCGACGAACGCATGTTATCGGTGCCGCTGTCCGAGGGCGGAAAACCCTATGGCGTGATGCTGTTGCAGTTTCCGGCCGGCATGCAGCTCGAGGACTGGAAGATGAAGCTGCTTGAATCCATCGGACATCACATCGGCGCGGCCTTCGCAACCGCGAAGCGCAGCGACGAACGGCGCGGTATCGCGCTCCTTGAGGAGCGCTCGGTAATCGCGCGTGAACTGCACGATTCCCTGGCGCAATCCCTGACCTATCTGAAAATTCAGGTGACACGACTCAAGCAGCAACTCAGTGCCAGCGGCGTGCACGAACAAACGGCCGATGTGGTCGAGGAATTGAAATTGGGGATCAACAATGCCTACCGGCAGCTGCGCGAACTGCTTACCACCTTCCGTTTGCGCATAGACGGGCGCGGGCTGTCGGAAGCCCTGCAGGACACGACGCGGGAGTTCTCCCAGCGCGCGGGCATCGAGGTGCGGCTGCATGACCGGCTGCTCGGCCATGAGCTCGACTCGAGCGAACAGATCCATGTGCTGCAGGTCGTGCGCGAAGCGCTCACCAATGTCGAACATCATGCGCAGGCGCGCTGCGCCGACGTGCGGCTGTCGATCGAACAGGGCAACATACGTGTAGCCGTGGACGACGACGGCGTGGGCATCAAGGATGCCGAACCGCCCACGCATCACTACGGCCTGGCGATCATGCGCGATCGCGCTGCCACGCTGGGCGGCACCCTGCAGGTTTCCCGGCGCGCCGAGGGCGGCACCCGTGTCGAGTTGAAATTCTCCCCTCGCGGACCGTTCCGGATGGCGGCAACCCCGGCGGAGGCAACAGCATGAGCGAAGGCAATCGCATACTGATCATCGACGACCATCCCCTGTTTCGCAAAGGCGTGTCGCAGTTGATCGCCATGGCGCCCCACCTGCAACTCGTCGGCGAGGCCTCCAGCGGCGAAGCGGGTGTGTCCAAGGCACGGGAACTCGATCCGGATCTGATCCTGCTCGATCTGCACATGAAGGACATGAACGGCATCGAAACGCTCAAGGCAATTCGTGACGCAGGGCTCGATTGTCGCGTGGTGATTCTCACCGTTTCGGACAGTGCGGAAGACCTCGTGGCTGCAATCCGCAGCGGCGCGGACGGCTATCTGCTCAAGGACATGGAGCCGGAGGACCTGCTCGCTGCCATCGACCAAACCCTAAACGGCAGCACGGTAATCGGCGAGCGTCTGAACGGCCTGCTCGCGCGCGCGATACGCGAAGAAGCGACCGCAGGCCAGCGCGATACGGCCACACTCACCCGGCGCGAACAGGAGATTCTTGACGGACTGGTACACGGCTTGTCCAACAAGTTGATCGCCCGCAACCTGGAGATCACCGACGCCACCGTCAAGGTTCACGTCAAGAATCTGCTGAAGAAACTGGGCTTCCGCTCGCGCCTGGAAGCGGCGGTGTGGGCAGTGGCAAGCGCCAATCGGCACGCCGATTAAACTCTGACGTGCGCCCCTTCAGCTGCCTCTGTCGACGGACCTGGTAGCAGTCTCAGGCGGCGCGCGCCTCGCCCGCTTCCTCGTAGGTCCGCCCGTCGCGGATATGATAGATGCGCCGGAAAGTCGGGATGATCTTCTCGTCGTGGGTGACGACAATGATCGCGGTGCCGAAGCGCTGCGCCATTTCGTTGAGGATGCGGATTACGGTCAGCGCGCGCTCGCTGTCCAGCGGCGCCGTGGGCTCGTCGGCGAGAATGATCGGCGCCTGGTTCACGAGCGCACGCGCAATCGCGACCCGCTGCTGCTCGCCGCCCGAGAGCTGCGGCACCTGCGCCTGCGCGCGGTGCCCGACGTCCAGCGCGGCGAGCATCTCCCGCGCGCGTTCGCGCGCCTTGGCATTGGACACACCGGCCAGCATCGGCAGCACCGCCACGTTGTCGGTGACGTCGAGAAACGGGATCAGGTAGGGTGCCTGGAATACGAAGCCGATGCGGTCGCGCCGCAGTGCGCGCAGATCGGCCACTTTCCAGCCATGGTCGTAAATCGTCTCGCCGGCGAGCGCCATGCGCCCAGCCGTCGGCTCGATCACCGCGCCGAGGCACTTCAGCAGCGTGCTCTTGCCCGAACCGCTGGGCCCGATCAGGCCCACGACCTCACCCGGCTGCACCACCATGTCCACGCCTTTCAATGCGTCGACCGCCGCCTCGCCTACGCCGTAGCGCTTGGTGAGGCCGCTGATTTCGATCGCAGGGTGTCCCATCTTAGCCTCCGATCGCAGTCGCCGGATCCACGCGCAGGGCCGCGCGGATCGCGACGATGCTCGCCAGCGCGGAAATCGCCAGCACCAATATCGCGCCCAGCACCGCGTCTCCGGGGAGCAGCAGCACGTACTTCGGAAAGATCGGCGCCCACAGCGTCGCCGCAGTCTTGCCAACGATGAACCCGATGGCACCCAGGCCCAGCGCCTGCTGCAGAATCATCGCGGCGATGGTGCGGTTGCGCGCGCCGATCAGTTTCAGCACCGCGATCTCGCGCACCTTGTTCAGCGTCATGGTGTAGATGATGAAAGCAACGATGGCGGCGCTGACAATGGAGAGAATGACCAGAAACATGAAAATCTGCCTGGCCGAGGTTGCGATCAGCTTTGCGACCAGAATTTCATCCATGTCGGATCGCGTATAGGCTTCCAGGTGCTTCCAGCGCCGGATCTCGCGCGCCACTACGGTCTCGTCTGCCTGCGGCGCGAGGCGCAGCATGACCACATTGACGTTGTGGCTGCTGGCCTGGCTTGCCTGCACCGCCTCGAGTAGTCCCGGCACACCCGGGCGATTGAACGCCGGATTGGCGGCGGTGCGCGCGCGCTCGTTGAGGAGCGCGTCGTTGTCCTTGAGGAACTGCACTTCCTGCGCGTCCTTGAGGGGAACGAAAATCATCGGATCGCCGCCCGAGGACACCATGCGCCGCGTCAATCCGACCACCGTATACTCGTGGCGGCGGATGCGAATGCGTTCACCCAGTTTCAGCCCGCTGCGCAGATCGGCAATCGCCTCGTAGTGCGCGCGCGTGATCGGGCGCCCGGCCACAAGATAGCCAGGCTCGCCCGGATGTCCAGGTTCGAAGCCGACCAGCATCACCCGCACCTCGCCGCGCTGGTGCTGAATCTGCATCGTTAGATAGGTGACGTTGCCGGCCGCGGCGACGCCGCGGATGCCGAGCAGCCCGCGATACGCGTCGTCGCGCACGCTCGACGGCTCGGCGTAGGGGCCGAGCGTGTCGCGCTGCACTACCCATAGGTCGGCGCCGCCGTTCTGCAGCAGCACCCGACCATCGTCCACCAGGCCGCGATAGATCCCCGCCATCGATAGCGTGACGCCGATGAGCAGGCCAAGTCCAAGTCCGGTGAAAACGAACTTGCCCCAGCCATGCAGGATGTCGCGGCCGGCAAGATTGATCATGATCCGGCGCGCACGATCGCAGGCACGACCTTGACCTTGGCGTCCGGCGTCAATTCCCGCTCGCTGTGGACCACCACCTCGTCGCCTGCATCCAGGCCTTCGATAATCTGGCTGTGACCATCCAGGGTTGTAATGCCGAACTTTACCGGCCGAAAAGCGACGTGTCCGGCAGTGATTAGCCAGACACCGTCCTGCCGCGCGAGGCGTTTCACCGCCGCCGCCGGCACCGAGCGTACCTTGGATAGCTCGGCCGTGCGAATGGTCACCTCGACCAGCTCGCCGACGGAGCTGCCTTCGGGCCGCGCGGCGAAGCCGACGTTGACGATGCGCTCTTCGGTCACGGGATCGCTCACCCAGTCGACACGCTCGACCTGGCCACGATAGGCGCGGTTCGGATCCGAGCGCAACACGATCTCTGCCGGCTGGCCCACGCGCACGCCCCCCGCCTGTCCCTGGTCGATGCGCGCCTTGATCCACAGGCTGGCCGGGTCGATCAGCTGCACCACCGCCTGGCCCGCGACGATCGTCGTGCCGGGCTCGACCAGGCGCGCGCTGATCACGCCATCGACAGGGCTCAGAAGCCGCGCCTGCGCGCGCAGCTTGCCGACACCGGCAACATCAGCCAGCGCCCGCTCGCGGTCGCGCCGCGATACCGCCAGTTGGGCTGCCGCTGCGTCCACTGCCGCGCTTGCGGCGTTCGCGTCGCTTTGCTTGGCGTCGCTGGCGTCCTGGCTCACAAAGTTCTGTGCGCGCAGTTCGGCGTAACGCCGTGCGCTGGCGCGGGCGAGCTGCGCACGGCTCTGCGCTTCGGCGAGTTGCGCTTCCGCGACGCGAATGGCGCTGACCGCGCGTTCTGCGGCGAACTGGCCGCTCGCAACGCGATCCACCAGATCTACCGGATCGAGTTCGGCGAGAAGCTGCCCTGCCTTGACCGCATCACCCTGATCGACCAGCACGCTCGCGACGCGGCTCGCGAGCGTGGGGCCGATCGCATAGCTGCGGCGCGCCTCGACTGTGCCGATGCCGAACGTGCTCGCGACCAGCGGCCCCTCTTCCACCTTGGCCAGAGTGACCTTGGTCGGCGCGAGGGGCCCCTGGCTCGAAGCCAGCCAGCCAAGAAGCAGCGCGGCGCCGATTCCGGCCGCCGCCACTATCGCTTTTCCGCCTAGGCGCAGGTTCATGCTGTCCTCGCCCCGCGATAGCCGTCGAGGAGCAGCGGGAACAAGCGCCGCGCGCGCTTCACCATTCCAGCCTCGTCCCCGCCCAGGGCGGTCTGGATCACCAGGCTTTGCACCGCGCCGATGAACAGCACCGGCGCGAATGTCGTATCGAGATCCGCGGACAGCTCGCCCGCCGCGCTGGCCTGCTTGAACAACAGCGTGAGCTGCTTGCGGTAGTCGCTCATCATCGCGCGCACCTCGATGCGCGCGGGCGAATCCCCCGGATATTGCAGCTCGTGGAACATGACCCGAGGAACGCCGGGATTGGCGGCGATGAAAGCCACATGCCCGAGAAACGCCTGTTCGATTTTTTTCAGTGGCGAATCGGCCTTCGCCACTGCCTCGGCGAACACCGCGCCCAGCGACGCCCGTATCCAGGAGAACACCGCAAGCCAAATCGCCAACTTATCGGGAAAATGACGGAAAATCGCGCCCTGCGTGACTCCGATGCGGTCGGCAATGGCCTGGGTCGTGATCGCATCAGGGCCGCGTTCGCGTGCAAGCGCGAGCACGGCTGCGACGATTTCGCGTTGCCGTTCATCGGTCATGAGGCGCTGGCGCGGCGCAGCGCGGGGAGAATTTGGGACGTTCATAGGCTCCGGGGAGTTGCTTATAAGTAAGTAATTAGATACTATCTTACATAATCGTTGTCGGTTTGGCAACTGCCGCGACCCACACGCATTAAGGAGAACTACATCATGCATTTCCCAGAATTTTTCGACGCCGCGCCGCGGGTCACCGTGTGCGACCCGCTCGCCGGCTTCCTCGGTGCGGCCGAAAACGGCATAATCGAATACTGCTACGCTGACGCGGTCAAGCTCGCCGGCCATTCCTGTCCGACCGTAGCTTCGGCATACCTGATGACGCGCACCGGGATGGCTGCGCTCTACCCCAACGCGCTGCCCGAGCGCGGCGCCTTCCGCGTCGAGTTGCGCGATGAAAAGCTGGAGGGCGTCACCGGTGTCGTGGCCAACGTCGCCAGCTTGCTCACCGGCGCGACGCAGGACACCGGCTTCAAAGGCATCGGCGGCCGCTTTGATCGTCGCAATCTGCTGTTTTTCGGCGTCGATATTCCCGGTCAAATGCGGTTCACGCGTACCGACACCGGCGCGGCAGTTAGTGTCAGCGCCCGGCTTGACCGTGTGCCAGGCGATCCACGCATCCTTTTGCTCATGCCGCGCTGCCTTGCCGGCACTGCTGCGCCGGAGGAAGCAACGCTGTTTCAAACCCTATGGCAAGACCGGGTTCGGGCGCTTCTCGTGGCGCACGCCGATGATCCACAGGTGATCGCCATCAACACTTGACTCGAATCCCAGGCCCGATTTCCGCGGTTCTCGTAGTAAGCCCGACGCATCCCCTCTCGCGCCGCTGTTGCTGCACGACCCCGA
>JACZJT010000010.1 GCA_014860445.1 Burkholderiales bacterium | reverse complement strand
CATTCACCGCATGAGACGCGTTGCCTCCAAATGCGGATGACTGCAAGGCGCGCGACGAAGCCAAGGGTGGTTCCCTTGGCGAGGAGCGCAACGCCGCAGGCGCCGCATTTGGAGGCAACCCGAAGGGACGGGGGATAATTTTGGCGCAGCACGGCGTTGCTCGTCGCTTGTTTGGAACGACCAAACGGCACCCGAGGAGGGGTTGGGGCCCCTCCGCCCCAACACTGGCGCGCCTTGCGCTGCATCCAAAATTACCCCCGTCGCGCTCATGTGCTGAATGTCAACAGACCCTAGACCACGGCGCTTCCCCCCGCACGCGTAGCGGGGTGCAGGCGCGCAAGTTGCGCCATCCGGTAGAATGGCCGCATGAACGAAGACATCCTCATCAACGTTACGCCGCAGGAAACGCGGGTCGCCGTCATGCACAGCGGCGTCGCGCAGGAGCTGCACATCGAACGTTCAGCCAACCGCGGCCTGCTCGGCAACATCTATATGGGCAAGGTGGCGCGCGTGCTGCCGGGAATGCAGTCGGCGTTTGTCGAAATCGGCCTGGAGCGCGCCGCGTTCTTGCACGTGGCCGACATCTGGGAGGAACGCCCGAACGGTCATTGCGCCGCCGAGGCGGGCAAGCCGGCGCAAAAACCCATCGAAAAAATCCTCTCCGAAGGCCAGCCGCTGCTGGTGCAGGTGGTGAAGGATCCGATCGGCACCAAGGGCGCGCGTTTGTCGACCCAGATCAGCATCGCCGGACGGATGCTGGTGCATCTGCCGCAGGACACGCATGTCGGCATTTCGCAGCGCATCGAAGACGAAGACGTGCGCGCGCTGCTGCTCGAGCGGGTGAAGCAGATCCTGCCCGAGAACGAGACGGGCGGCTACATCATCCGCACCATGGCCGAAACCGCCAGCGACGCGGAACTCCTGAACGACCTGCAGTATCTGCGCAAACTATGGCAAGACCTGCGCGAGAAAAGCCTGTCCGCGCCGGCGCCCGCGCTGCTGTACCAGGATCTGTCGCTGGCGCAGCGCGTGCTGCGCGATTTCGTCGACGAAAATACCGGCCGTATACTGATCGACTCGCGCGAGAACTTCCTCAAATTACAGGCGTTCGCGCGCGACTACATGCAAAACGTGGTCGCACGCCTCGATCACTACACCGGCGAGCGACCGCTGTTCGACCTGTACGGCGTGGAAGAAGAGATCGAGAAGGCGCTCGCGCGCCGCGTCGACCTGAAGTCCGGCGGTTATTTGATCATCGACCAGACCGAGGCGATGACCACCGTCGACGTCAACACCGGCGGCTTTGTCGGCGTGCGCAATTTCGACGACACCATCTTCAAGACCAATCTGGAGGCGGCGCAGGTGATTGCGCGCCAGCTCCGGCTGCGCAACCTGGGCGGCATCATCATCGTCGACTTCATCGATATGGAAAACACGGAGCACCGCAACGCCGTGCTGGCCGAGTTCAACAAGGCGCTCGCGCGCGACCGCACGCGCATGACGGTGAGCGGCTTCACCCAGCTCGGCCTGGTCGAGATGACGCGCAAGCGCACGCGCGAATCGCTTGCGCACGTGCTGTGCGAGTCCTGCCCCACCTGCGGCGGCCGCGGCCAGGTCAAGGCCGCACGCACGGTGTGCTACGAAATACTGCGCGAATTGCTGCGCGAATCGCGCCAGTTCAGCGCGCGCGAGTTCCGCGTGCTCGCCGCGCAGGTGGTGATCGACCTGTTCCTGGAAGACGAGTCACAGTCGCTCGCGATGCTCGAGGATTTCATCGGCAAACCGGTATCGATACAGGCCGAATCGAGCTACAGCCAGGAACAGTACGACATCGTGCTTTTGTAGATTGCCGTGGCAAAAAACTTTTTGCTACGGTCTGACTCGGGGGAGCACGAGGGGAGCGATCCCCTCGTTTCCTCCAACGCTTAGGCCGGCCCGTGGCCGCGGACAAGCTCTCCGCCAAGGAAGCAGAACTGATCGCACAGGCACGCGCCCAGTTTGGAAAAGCGACGGCGCCTGGGCAGGTGCCGGCGGCGGCGCGGGTAGCGCAAGCCAAGCCTGGCCCGCGGGCCGCACCCTTAGAAAATCCTGCCCGCAATGCGCCCGCGTCCGAGCGCAGTCCGGCCGAGCGCCTCGACGCACTGATGGCGGCGGCGCGCGCCGAATCGGAACGCGAGCGTGAACGGCAGCGCCGGCTTTATCTCTGGGTACCCGTCGCGTTTGTTTTCGTCCTCGGCCTGTGGACGCTGCTGTGGATGTGGACCAGGCTCTGACCGGCGCGCGCGCCGATCTGCTATAGCCGGCGTGCGGTCGAGTCGATGTAGTCCTCGGGCGGCGGCGGACCGGGTGGGCCGGGCGGCCATTGCGACGGGGGCGGCCGCGGCGGTCGCGGCGGTCGCGGTATCACCAGCCAGCTCGCCACCGCAGAGATCAGGCTGTAGACGATGGCACCCCAGAAGGCCGACCAGAAGCCGCCGACACGGAATCCTTCCACGAACGAGGCGACGAACCAGAACAGGAAGCCGTTGATCACCAGGGTGAACAAGCCCAGGGTGAGGACGGTGATCGGCAGCGTAATCAATACCAGCAGCGGCCGGATCAGCGTATTGATCAGCCCCAGCAGCAGCGCCGTCACCAGCGCTGCGTAGATGCTGTCGACGCTGACCGAGGGCAGCACATAGGGCACCGCCAGCAGCGATAACGCGTTGATCAGCCAGACGAGGATGAGGCGCATCTACTGGCGCTTCTCGCGCCCGAGGGTGTAGAACTCGTCGTTGGGCCGCATGTTGATCAGGTTGGCCATGCGGTTCGAGAGCGCGAAGAACGAAGCGACGCCACCGATGTCCCAGATGTCCTCGTCGGTAAAGCCGTGGCCGCGCAGCGTATCGAAGTCGGCGTCGCCGATGGTCCAGGGCTCCATTGCGGTCTTCATCGCAAAATCGAGCATGGCGCGCTGCTTCTGCGTGATGTCGGCTTTGCGGTAATTGACCGCCACCTGGTCGGCGATCAGCGGGTTCTTGGCGCGGATGCGCAGGATCGCGCCGTGGGCGACCACGCAATACTGGCACTGGTTGGCGCCCGAGGTGGCGACCACGATCATCTCGCGCTCGGCCTTGGTGAGTCCGCTTTGCTTTTCCATCAGCGCATCGTGATATGCAAAAAAGGCGCGGAACTCGTCCGGGCGGTGTGCGAGCGTAAGGAACACGTTTGGCACAAAACCGGATTTTTCCTGCACCGCGACGATGCGCTCGCGGATGTCCTGCGGCATGTCTTCAAGCTTGGGCACGGGAAAACGGCTGATGGCGCTCATGGTTTGCTCCTGGATGGGTTTTGCGAGATAGTGTATCAGCGCAAATGCTAGTCTGGAGCGTCAGCGCGCACTTGATCGAGATCAACCACGCGCGCATTGCCGTTGGCGACAATGAGGTAACAAAGGTAACGACAGGGCGAGCGCGATTTCCGGACGCGCTCGATCCCTTTCCCGAGGAACATTCATGACGCACCCATTGGCCGGCAAGCCGGCACCCGCTTCCATACTCATTGACGTGCCCGCGCTGTTGCGCGCCTATCAGGATGTGCCGGACGCGAACGATCCGGCGCAGCGCGTGGCCTTCGGCACCAGCGGCCACCGCGGCAGCGCGCTCAACGGCAGCTTCAACGAAGCCCATATCCTCGCCATTGTGCAGGCGGTCTGCGAGCACCGCTCGAACAACGCGATCACCGGCCCGCTCTACCTGGGCATGGACACGCACGCGCTCTCGGGCCCGGCGCAGCGCACCGCGTTGGATGTGCTTGCAGCCAATGGAGTGCGCACTCACATTCAGAGCAATGGCGGCTACACGCCCACACCTGTGATTTCGCGCGCGATCCTGATGCACAATCGCGAGCACAACGCAGCGCGCGCCGACGGCCTCGTGATCACGCCCTCGCACAATCCGCCCGCGGATGGCGGCATCAAATACAACCCCCCCAACGGTGGTCCGGCGGATACGGACGTCACCGGCTGGATCGAAAAGCGCGCCAACGCGCTGCTCGCGCAAGGCAATCACGAGGTGAAGCGTATGGCGTACCCCGAGGCGCTGGTCTCGGCGACCACACGCGAAGAAGACTACGCGGCGGCTTATATCGCGGACCTCGGCAGCGTCATCGACATGGACGCGATTCGCGCCGCAAACCTGAAAATCGGCGTCGATCCCCTGGGCGGCGCCGCGGTTGCCTACTGGAAACCGATCGCAGCGCATTACGGTCTCGACATCGAGGTGGTCAACCCGAAAGTCGATCCGGCCTTCGGCTTCATGACGCTGGACCACGACGGCAAGATTCGCATGGACTGCTCCAGCCCCTATGCCATGGCGAGCCTCGTCGGTCTCAAGCAGCGTTTCGACATTGCCTGGGCCAATGACGCAGACGTCGACCGCCACGGCATCGTCACGCCCTCGATGGGCCTGATGAACCCCAACCATTACCTCGCGGTCGCAATCCACTACCTGCTCACGCACCGGCCGCAGTGGCCGGCGACGGCCGCGGTCGGCAAGACCCTGGTGTCGAGCGCATTGATCGACCGCGTGGTGGCCGGGCTCGACCGGCGACTGATCGAGACACCGGTGGGTTTCAAGTGGTTTTCGCCGGGGCTGCTGGAGGGCAGCTTCTGTTTCGGCGGAGAGGAGAGCGCCGGCGCGAGTTTTCTGCGCCGCGACGGCTCAGTCTGGACCACCGACAAGGATGGCATCATCCTTGGTCTTCTGGCCGCGGAAATCACCGCCACCACCGGCAAGGATCCGGGACGTTATTACATGGACCTGGCCGCGCAGTTCGGCAGCCCGCACTATGTGCGCATCGACGCGCCGGCGACACCGGCGCAGAAAGCCGCGTTCAAGCACCTGAGCGGCGACAGTGTCCAGGCAACTGCGCTGGCCGGCGATACCATTCTTGCAAAACTCACGCGCGCACCTGGTAACGATGCGCCCATCGGCGGCCTCAAGGTGACCACGTCCGCGGGCTGGTTTGCCGCACGCCCCTCCGGCACCGAGGATATTTACAAGCTGTATGCCGAGAGCTTTACCAGCGCAGAGCATCTGGCGCAAATCGTGGCGCAGGCGCAGGAAATCGTGAGCGCCGCCCTGCGCGCCTGAACTGGCGCGCTGTGCCCAGTGACCGTTCCACTCGCGCCGGTCGCACCAGGTAAGCGCTCAACGCACCTTCATGGTGCGTGATTCAGAGCGGAACCAGTCCCGCTCGATCCAGCAAAATCTCGGCGCTATCGTTCCAAACCGACATTTTCACTATCTTGCCGTGGGTGAGCACGTAGCGGTCCACATAGCGATTCCCCTCGAACGGCGTGCCGTCCGGCCACTCCCCGTACAAAGTGCCGATGTTGTAGACTACGGTCTCCTCCGGTGTCCCGCCTGCGACGACTTCGGTGCGCTCAAATTTCTTCTTTACCCATTTGTAGCGCCCCTTGTTGAACGCCGATGCCTCAGCCGGATCTTTCATTTTGCGACCGCCGGTGAAGGTGATGTCGAAGTTCGGTGCAACGAAGGCCTTCGCCGCGACTGGGTCTGGGATCATGTGCGCGGTAAGGTAGGCCTCGACGATTTCTGCTGGACTGGAAGGCATGGCTGTCTTTCCGTAAGTGAAAGGGGGAATTGTAGCAAGGCGCGCGCCGGACAGAAACGCCATGGCACATAGTTTGCTTTTGTTTGCTGAATATTTTTCGACAACCACAGGGAGAACCACTCATGATCGCAGACAAGATTCCATTTGCCGCCCGGAGAAGTTTCCTCGCATTAAGCGCAGCGCTCGGGCTTGCGCTGGCCTTGCCCGCGCAGGCGGCAGACACCATCAAGATCGGCTTGGTCACCGCGCTCTCCGGGCAATCGGCGCGCGCCGGAGAAGCCATCACCCGCGGACTGACCATTGCCATTGACGAGCTCAATGCCGGCGGCGGCGTCCTCGGACGAAAATTCGAATTGGTCCGCCGCGACGACGAAGCCACGCCGGCAAAGGGCGTGATTGCGGCGCGCGAGCTGATCTTCAAGGAAAAAGTGGCCGTGCTGTTCGGCGGGCTGGACACGCCGGTGTCAATGGCCATCGTGCCGATCGTCAATGCGGAAAAAATGCCGTTCATGGGACCCTGGGCGGCCGGTACTGGGGTCACCCACAACAAAGGCAACCCGAATTTTGTCTTCCGTGTCTCGGCCGTGGACGAAATCGTCGACAAAGCCATCCTGCAATACGCGCAGAAAACTTTCAACGCCAAGAAACCGGGCATGATCCTGATCAACAATCCCTGGGGTGAGTCGAACGAGAAAGGCCTGACCGCCGCGCTCGCCGCCAAGGGCATGAAGGCCGTCGGCATCGAGAAGTTCGAAAACAACGATGTCGATGTGGTTCCGCAACTCACGCGCCTCAAAGAGGCCGGCGCCGATTCCCTGTTCATGGTCGGCAACGTCGGGCCGTCCTCGCAGGTGGTCAAGTCGCTCGATCGCATGGGCTGGAAAGTGCCGATCGTTTCGCACTGGGGGCCGGCGGGCGGGCGCTTCACCGAGTTGGCCGGACCGAGCGCGAAAAACGTGCATTTCATCCAGACCTACAGCTTCTTCGGCAAACAGACACCCAAGGGTGACAAGATGCTGACCATGCTCAAAGCGAAGTACCCGGACATCAAGGGCCCCGGCGACGTGACCCCCGCCGTCGGCGTGGCCAATGCCTATGACGCCATGCATCTGGCGGCCATGGCGATCCAGAAAGCGGGCAGCACCGACGGCGACGCCATCCGGCAGGGCTTCTACAAGATCGACGCGTATGACGGTCTCATCAAGAAATACGTCAAACCGTTTTCGCCGGGAAACCACGACGCGATCAACGAGAATGACTACGTCTGGACGCATTTCGTCGACAATCAGATTCTCCCCGTGGCGATGAAGTAGCGCCCCTGCGGGGGCACTGAATCACCCGCCCCTCCAGGGGCGGGCGCCCCCCCGGCTATCGATGCTCGTTACCTCCGCCCTGATCTCAGGCCTAGGCCTGGGAAGCATGTACGGCCTGCTCGCGCTGGGCTTTTACATCACCTATTCGGTCTCGAATACGGTGAACTTTTCGCAAGGCAGTTCGATGATGCTCGGCGCGGTGTTCGCGTACGCGTTCACCGTCACGATGGGCTGGCCGCTGGCCCTGGCCGTCGTCGCGTCGCTGGCTCTGTGCGCGGCCTACGGCATCGTCGTGGAGTGGGTGGCCATCCGGCCGTTTGCGCGACGCGGCTCCAACGCCTGGCTGATGGCGACGGTCGCGATCGGCATCGTCGCCGACAACCTCGTGCTGTTCACCTTCGGCAAGGAGCCGCGCGGTTTTCCCATGCCGGGCCTCCTGAGCGGATCCATCAAAGTGTTTGGTGTCGGCGTCTCCCCCTTGCAGATAGCGATTCCCATCGCGGGCCTGGCGATGGCCGGGCTGCTGCATGCATTTTCGCGCCGCACGCGTCTGGGCAAGGCGCTGCTCGCGGTGGTGCAGAACCGCGATGCAGCGAGTCTGATGGGCATCAACGTCGGGTTCGCAATATCGGCGGCGTTCGCGGTGTCGACCGTGTTCGCCGGCGCGGCCGGCATTCTCATCGCGCCGCTGTTCAACGTGCACTCGGACATGGGCACCCTGTTTGGACTGAAGGCCTTTGCAGTCGCGATACTCGGCGGCATAACCAGCGCCTGGGGCGTGATGATCGCGGGTCTGCTGTTCGGCGTGATCGAAGCCCTGGTCACCGCCCTGCTCGGGTCCAGCTACACCCAGATCGTCACTTTTTCGCTGGTAATCGTCGCGCTCGCGATCCGACCCAACGGACTGTTCGGACGCGCCGAGGTGAAGAAAGTATGAGTACCAGGCTCAAGCCGCTGCCTACGGCCGCAGTCGCCGCCTGCCTGATCGGAGCGGCGGTGTTCGCAAGTCTGGCCAACGGCTACTATGTGTTCATCATCGCCACCATGGCGCTCACGGCGATCGTAGGCATAGGCCTGAATGTGCTGGTAGGGCTGACCGGACAGGTGTCCTTTGGACATGTCGGCTTCTACGCGATCGGCGCCTACACGGTGGCGATCCTGACAACGGCCGCCAAACTGCCGTTCGCGCTGGCGCTGCTGCTCGCCGCGCTGTTCTCGGGCCTGGTCGGCGCACTGCTCGCGCTGCCCGCGCTGCGGGTGCGCGGACCCTATCTGGCGATGATCACGATCGCCTTCGGATTCATCGTCGAGAACATTACGGTGGAATGGCGCAGCCTCACCGGGGGACAGAACGGCATCATGGGCATTCCCTCGCCCGTCGCCTTCGGCGAAGATTTCGGAGAACGCGGTGTCGCGCTGCTTGCGATCGGCCTGGTCGCGGTGCTGCTGTACGCGTTCTGGCATCTGTCGGCAAGCAATTGGGGCAAGGCCATGCGCGGGGTGAAGGATTCCGAACTGGCGGCCGAATCCATAGGACTCAATCCGGTGGCTGTGAAAACCCTCGCTTTCGCGCTGTCCGCGTTCTGCGCAGGGATCGCGGGCGGTCTGTTCGCGCCCCTGTCGGGCTTCGTCACGCCGTCCACGTTCACGTTCTCCCAGTCGCTGCTGTTCGTTCTGGTGGTGGTGATCGGCGGCGCCGGCACGGTCACCGGTCCGCTGGTCGGCGCGGCCGTGGTGGTGCTCCTGCCCGAAGTGCTTTCCGGTCTGGCCGAGTACCGGCTGCTGTTCTTCGGCGCATTGCTGCTGCTGGTACTGTGGATCGCGCCCGAGGGCATCGTCGGCGAGACCTCGCGCCTGCTGCGCCGCAAGCGCCCGGGCAGATTCGCCAATACCGATGCGGCTGACTCGCTGCAACTCACGCCCGCAGCACCGCTGCCGGTGACAGTAATAGACCTTGCCATCGCGTTTGGCGGAATCAATGCGGTAAGCGCGGCGAGCTTCGGCGCCGAGCCCGGCAAGATCACCAGCCTGATCGGTCCCAACGGCGCCGGAAAAACCACCGTGCTCAATATGCTGGGCGGATTCTATCAACCGGACGCCGGGGCAATCCGGCTGGGCGAACGCGAGATCGCCGGGAAGCCGGCTTACGTGATCGCGCGCGCCGGCGTGGCGCGAACCTACCAGACCTCGCAATTGTTCGGCAGCATGTCAGTGCGGGACAATCTCGCCATCGCGCGCTGCAAGGGCCGGCTCGGTACAAAACTGGACGACGCCGATGCCGCGGCGGAACAACTCGCTGCATTCGTCGGCTATCGCGGCGACCTGACGCGCCGCACCGCCGACCTGCCGCACGTAGACCGGCGCCTGATCGAAATTGCGCGCGCACTCGCCACCAGGCCGGGCGTGCTCATGCTCGATGAACCCGCTGCGGGGCTCTCGGGTGAGGACAAGCAGCAACTTGCGCAGTTGCTGCGGCGCATCGCCGACAAGGGCATCACCCTGATACTCGTCGAGCACGACATGTCCCTGGTCATGGGAATTTCCGATCACGTGGTGGTGATCGACGCGGGCGTATGCATTGCCGCCGGGCTGCCGCGCGAGGTACAGCAGGACCCCGCAGTGAAGCGAGCCTATCTGGGCGAAGATGCGGGACGCCCGACAGCCCACAGGGCGGAGGGCGCCGCAACCGGAGGGAACCTGTTCGAGGTGGCCGGCCTGCACGCGGGCTACGGGGCGGAGCCGGTACTCAAAGGCATAGACCTGCGCGTACGCCAGAACGAGATGGTCGCCGTACTGGGTGCCAACGGTGCGGGCAAATCGAGCTTGATGCGCGCGCTCGCGGGATTGCACCGACCGGTGCAGGGCGGAATCAATCTGGCCGGAAAAGATTTGCAAGGCCTGCCCGCGCACAAGGTCGTCGCGCTGGGCGTGGTCCTGGTGCCCGAAGGCCGGCAGGTGTTTCCCGAACTGAGCGTAAGCGACAATATTCGTCTGGGCGCGTTTCTCAGGCGCGACGCGCAGGAGCAGGACATCGAGGCCATGTTCGAGCGCTTTCCGAAGTTGCGCGATCGCCGGCACCAGCGCGCCGGCCTCCTGTCCGGCGGCGAGCAGCAGATGCTCGCGGTGGCGCGCGGCCTGATGTCGCGGCCGCGCCTGCTGCTGCTGGACGAACCGTCGCTCGGCCTCGCGCCAGCCGTGATCAACGACCTGTTTGCGGTACTCGATAGATTGCGCGGCGAGAAGGTCACCATCCTGCTGGTGGATCAGATGGCAGGCCTCGCGCTCGCCCTGGCCGACCGCGCCTACGTGATCGAGAGCGGGACCATCGTCGCGTCGGGAACTGCGGCCGAGATTGCGGCCGACGGCGCCCTGCATCGGGCTTACCTAGGCACGCAGGCAGACACCGCACATTGAGGCTAGGGCTGCGAACGCCCCTCGCCAAGAACCCCCTTCCCCCCGCGGCGGCGCTCCCGATTGCTCGAAAGATTCAAACAATACCTGCTTGCGCCCTCAACTGAATCCTGATCTTATTCCGCAATCGCGTTTGTTGGAGACCGGCAACAATGAATAAACCCTTCGCGATACCTCGCCGCCTGATCGTCGCCATCGGGGGCAATGCGATCGACCCGGCCGACGGCAAAGGCACGCCAGAAGAACAGAAAGCGATCGCCGCCGAAACGGCGAAGACGGTGCTGCCGCTGCTGCAACTCGACAATCAGCTGGTCATCGTTCATGGTAACGGCCCCCAGGTCGGCAAGCTGCTGCTCGCCGGCGCCATTGCGCGTTCGCGCATTCCGCCGCAGTCGCTCGATATGCTGGTGGCCCAGACCCAGGGCGCCACTGCCTACATCCTCGCGCAAGCGTTCGAAAACGCGCTGCGCGAGGTGGGCAATCCGCGCCACGTAGTCGGCCTGGTGACACAGGTGGAGGTCGACGCGGACGACCCCGGCTTCAGCAACCCCACCAAGCCGGTGGGCCCGTTCTTCAGCGAGGCCGAGGCCAAAGCGATCGGTGTAGAACTCGGCGTGCAAGTGAGGGAGGATTCCGGGCGCGGCTGGCGCTACGTGGTCGCTTCGCCCAAGCCCAAGCACATTTGCGACATTTCGCTGGTCGAGTCGCTCATGTGCACCAAGACCGTGGTCATCGCCGGCGGCGGCGGCGGCATTCCGGTAGTGCGCGACGACCGCGGCCGCCGCCATGGCGTGAACGCGGTCATTGACAAAGACCTCACCACGGGCGTAATGGCGAACGTCCTCGGCATCCGCGACATGATGATCCTGACACCGGTGCCGCGCGTCGCGCTCAATTTCGGCAAGCCGAACCAGCGCGACCTTGATCGGGTTTCTTTGTCGCAGATGCGCGACTACCTGGCCGCCGGCCACTTTCCGGCGGGAAGCATGGGGCCGAAAGTGGAGGCGGCGCTGCGCTTTCTCGAAGAAGGCGGCAAGCGCGTGATCATCACCAGCCTGCACACAGCCGTTCCCGCATTGCGCGGTGACACCGGCACGCACATCGTGCACGACGCGGACCTGGACCTCCGCCGGTCGATAGCGGCGATCAACAGCGAGGCCGAGCGCCGATCGATTGGAGAAGCGGATTAGAGCCAGGTGGCTGCAATCTGCTTCGCCATGCAACCCAGACGAAGAGGAAAATGGCGAACGTTGCGTTGTCATCCAATCAAGGATTGAAGTGCCTCATGCTTGCGCCCGCGACTACGGCGTAGTCCACTAGCCCAGGGAGAGAATCGATTGTGTTACACGCGCTGCTGATCAAAGGCACGTTTCAGGATTCGGTCACGCTGATGCTGCTGTCGCGGGATCTCTCTGCATTGCCCGGCGTCAAATCCGTCGCGGTGATGATGGGAACCCCGGCCAACAAGGATGTGTACAGGGAGACCGGACATTGGCACGATACGCTCGCAGCCGCCACGCCGAACGACCTCTGCCTCGTCGTCGACAGCGACAGCGGCGATCCGGCGATCGCGGAATCCATGGCGAAGCAGGTGAAGGCGCGGCTCGCGGAACTCGCACGCGGCAGGCGCAATGCGGGCTACCCGGTGGTGCGCAGTTGGCGGCGCGCGCGCCAGCTTCTGCCCGACGCCAATATCGCGCTGATCTCAATCGCAGGACACTACGCCTTCGCGCCGGCGCGGCAGGCGCTTGAGGACGGCTGCCATGTAATGATGTTCTCCGACAACGTGAGCCTGGAGCAGGAGCTCGAGCTCAAGACCGTTGCCGCAATGCGCGGGCTGCTCGTGATGGGTCCCGACTGCGGCACGGCGATCATCAACGGAGCGCCGCTCGCGTTTTCCAACCGCATGCCCCCAGGACCGATAGCGATAGTGGGCGCCTCAGGCACGGGGATTCAGGAGCTCGCCTCGCAGATCGCGCTTCGGGGTGGCGGCGTTTCGCACGCACTGGGCCTCGGCGGCCGCGATCTGTCCGAGCACATCGGCGGCATGAGCGCAATCACGGCGCTGGGCCTGGTGGCGAACGACGCCGCCAGCCGCGTCATCGTGTTCGTCTCCAAGCCGCCAGCCCCGGCGGTCAAGGCACGCGTTCTGGAGGCGATGCAGGCCATCGGCAAACCGGTAGTCGCGCTGTTTCTGGGCGAGCGGCCGACGCGTTGCGACATCGGCAACGTGCATCTGGTGCGCACGCTCGACGCCGCAGCGGCGCTGGCGCTCGAGCTCGCCAACATGGACACCCTGGCCGGCGAATTGCCAAGCGTCGCGCGGCAGGGCATATGCGGCCTTTATACCGGCGGGACACTGGCCGCCGAAGCCGCACTCCTGCTGGCCGAAGCCCTGGATCTCGCGTCAGACGCGGCGCATGCGGACGGATACATGCTGCGCGCCGCCGGACATCGAATAATCGACCTGGGCGACGACGCGTATACCCGGAGCCGGCCGCACCCGATGATCGATTCTTCCTCACGCAACGAGATGATCCGGCGACTCTCGGACGATACGGCGATCGGGGTATTGCTGCTCGATGTGGTGCTCGGCTACGGCGCGCAGCCCGACCCCGCAGGCGAGGTGGCCCGCGCGGTGACGGCGTTGCGCGCGGCGCGTGGCGACCAATCGCCTATCGTTGCCATTGCCACACTCACAGGCACGGCCGGGGATCCCCAGGACCGCGACAGTCAGGCCGGCAAACTCAAAGAGGCCGGCATCGTCGTCGCCGACAGCGTGCGCACGGCCGTGCTGCTTGCGACGCGCGTGATCGCCGCGAAAGCGCCGGCGGTGGGCGCGCCGCCGGCGCTACTGTGCGCCAAGCCGGCCATAGTCAACGTCGGACTGCGCAGCTTTGCCGACGACCTGCACGCCAACGGCGTCCAAGTGGTTCACCAGCAGTGGGAACCCGCGGCCGGCGGCAATGAACGGCTGCAGCGCCTGATCGCCCAAATGCAATGAAACGGAGCACGCATCGTGTATGAGACCCTGAACCAAGCCAATGCCGCGGTGATCGCGGAAATCAAACGGGCGCGCCCCCGCCTGCTCGACGTAAAGCCCGCCAAGGAATGCATCCCGGCGCTGAATGAGGGCTATGCGCTGCTGCACGCCGGTCCGCCGATCGCGTGGCCGGACATGACCGGGCCGATGCAGGGCGCCGTGCTCGGCGCCTGCATGTTCGAAGGCTGGGCGGCGGACGCTGCTGCGGCCGAGTCGCTCGCCGCCTCGGGCAAGGTCCGTTTCCTGCCCTGCCATGACCATTCGGCAGTCGGCCCCATGGGCGGGATCACCTCGGCGCACATGCCGGTGCTGGTGGTGCGCAATGCCGAGCAGGGCAACTACGCCTACTGCAATCTCAACGAGGGCATCGGCAAGGTGATGCGCTTCGGCGCGTTCGAGGGCGAGGTGCAGACGCGTCTCGCCTGGATGCGCGACGTGCTCGGACCGACGCTGTCTGCGGCGCTGGCGCGCATTCCGGACGGGATAGACCTCACCGCGCTGATGGCGCAGGCGATCACCATGGGCGATGAGTTTCACCAGCGCAATATCGCTGCTTCGGCGCTGCTGCTGAAGGCACTGGCCGCCGATATCGCAGGCAGCGACGCCGGCGTTGAGGCACAGCAGGAAGTGCTGCGCTTTCTCGGGCGCACCGACCAGTTCTTCCTCAACATTGCCATGGCTTACGGCAAGTGCGTGATGGACACCGCAGCCAAAGTGGGGGACGGCAGCATCGTCACCGCGATGACGCGCAACGGCCGCGATTTCGGCATCCGCGTGAGCGGCTTGGGCGCGCGCTGGTTCACCGCCCCCGTCAACATGCCGGTCGGCCTGTTCTTCACCGGTTACTCGCAGGACGACGCCAACCCCGACATCGGCGACAGCGCGATCACCGAATGCCTGGGCATAGGCGGCGCGGCGATGATCGCCGCGCCCGGCGTTACCCGCTTCGTCGGCGCCGGCGGCTTTTCCGAAGCGCTGGAAATCAGCGAGGAAATGCGCGAAATCTATCTCGACGCCAACCCCATGTTCCTGATTCCCACCTGGGACTATCAGGGCGCCTGTCTCGGGCTGGACGTACGGCGGGTGGTCGAGACCGGCATCACCCCCGTGATCAACACCGGCATCGCCCATCGCAAAGCGGGCATCGGACAGGTCGGCGCGGGCACCGTGCGCCCGCCGCTTGGCTGTTTCGAGCAGGCGCTGGAGGCTCTGGCGGCCGCAAGAGGGCTGCAGGCATAAGCGCAGCGTCCTGTTAAAGTACGCGCTTATGGATCTCGTATTTCGCCAAGCGCGCCTGGATGACGCTGCGCCATTGATGGATCTGGCCCTAGCCGGGGGGAAGATCGCGGCCATCGCGCCGAAACTCGAATGCCGCGGTGCGACCGAGATCGACGCCGCGGGGCGCGTGCTGATTCCCGGCCTGGTCGAAAGCCACCTGCATCTGGAAAAAGCCTTCGTGATGGATCGCAAGCCGAACCGCTCGGGGACGCTGCTGGAGGCGATCGAGGTCACCGCCTCCCTCAAGCCGAGCTTCACGCGCGAGGACATCGAGGCCCGTTCGCGCCGACTGCTGCGCCAACTGGTCGGATTCGGCAGCACCCACGTGCGCGCCCACGCCGAATTCGATCCGGCGCAGGGATTCACGGGCTTCGACACTGTGCTCGACTTGCGCCGCGAATTTGCCGGCGTGATCGACATCCAGGTCGTCGCGTTTCCGCAGGAAGGCATACTCAAGACGCCGGGCACCGAAGCGATGATGGTCGAAGCGATGAAAAAAGGCGCGGACGTGGTCGGCGGCATCCCTTACAACGACAGCGATGCGCGCGAGCACATCGACTGGGTGTTCCGGCTGGCGCGCGATTTCGACAAGGATCTCGATTTCCACCAGGATTTCCACGACGACGCCGACGCGATGTCGATCGAATATCTCGCAAGACTAACCATTGCACAAAATTACCAGGGGCGGGTCTGCGTGGGCCATCTGACTGCGCTCGGCGCCGCGGCGCCGGCGCGCCGCAAGGAAATAATCGCGTTGCTGCGCGACGCAGGTATTTCGGTGATGTGCCTGCCGGCAACGGACCTGCATCTGGGCGGGCGCAAGGACGAGACCAATGTGCGGCGCACGCTGACGCCGGTGCGCGCGCTGCGCGACGGCGGCGTGAATGTCTGCCTCGCCACCAACAATGTGCGCAATGCATTCACGCCTTACGGAAACGGCGATCTGCTGCAGATCGCGGCGCTCGCGTTGCCCGCATGCCATCTGGGCGGAGCCGATGATCAGGCGAGCGTTCTGCCGATGCTGACGACCAACCCCGCCAGGGCATTGCGTCTTCCGAATTACGGACTCGAAGTCGGCAAGGACGCGGATCTCGTGCTGCTCGACACGCAAAGGGTCGCCGACGCGATCATCGATCTGCCCGAGCGCAGTGCAGTGCTCAAGCGCGGCCGCATCGTCGCGAGGTCCGAGCGCCGCGTCGAATACGCGTTCTAATGCAGGCAGCTCGTGCCGCGCATTGAAATCCGCCGGCCGTCGTGACAGGCCCGCTGTACGCGTTGCACTCGCTTTGCATCAGGCCGCTCGCGCTCAGCGCCAGCGTAGCCGAGGGGCTGGCAAGCGGTGCGCCTGTCGTACAGACGGGGCATCGCCACGGCGCGATACTCGCCCTGCCCGGCACGGAGGATAGCGTGTTTATGAGCGCGCCCGGCTTGGGGCTACTGCCGGCGCACATTGTCGTGCGCAAGCGGGACCTCGAGTGCGTGCGCGACGCGCTGGCAGGCGCTCAGGCCGGAGCATTGAGGCTGCGCATCGATGCTGCGGACGCGCGCATCTTTCGTCCAGTGCTAAGGCCGGATTCACTAGACCCGCAATGCGCTCGTGCGCGGGCCGGCATCGCGGCGGTGGCGCAATCCTTGCGCGTTTCGGCGGCGCCGCTGGGGCTGGGCGTGACGGCCGTCGAGGCGCTCGCACCCGGTAGCCGCTGGTTGCAATACGCTGCCGCAGTGCAGGACACCGGGGCTGCGGCAGAATCGGTCCTGCGCTCACTGATCGGCTTCGGCGCAGGAACCACACCCGCTGGAGACGACTTTATCGTCGGTATGCTCGCCCATGCCTGGGCGACCCGCGGGCGCGGTGCGCCGGCAATCGCGGCGCTGCGTATGCTCGGACCGGCGCTTCCCGAATTGACGACTGCCGTGAGCGCAACCTACCTGCGGGCCGCCGCGCGCGGTGAATTCGGCAGCCACCTGATCGCGTGGGTGCGCGCGCTGCCGCGAGCGCCGGCCTCCCGGGCCATCGCGCTGGCGAAACGTGTGGCAGAACACGGCGCGACCTCGGGGTACGATACGCTGGCCGGTTTCGTCGCTGCCGCCGGGTCGGTCCGAGCAGCGCACCGGTCCCGGCAGCCGGTTCCGGAATCGGCCTAGCATCTGGGTATCCGGTCGGCCTGGTGCCGCCGCACTGGTCTACACTAGCGGCTTTGCGGCGATCAACTCCGACACGGGGAATCAGCCTGCCCGTGCCTACGCCGCCCGGAGATATCGACTTGCCTGAATTTCAGAAGAGCAATATCGATGCAGAATCGCTGCACACCTTCGTAAGCGTCGCGAAGCTGCGCAGTTTCTCCGCTGCGGCTGAGCTGCTGCACAAGACCACCTCGGCGATCAGCTACCGGATAAAGTCGCTGGAGGACAGCGTTGGTACGCCCTTGTTTCAGCGCACCACCCGGTCGGTTACGCTGACCGCTTCAGGCGAGATTCTTCTCGAGAAAGCGAGCCGGATATTCGAGTGGCTGGAGTCGCTGCCAGAGGAGTTGAAACAGCTAAGCGACGGAATCGAGCCCCATTTCACCTTGGTAGTGAACAACCTGCTCTACGATGCCGCTGCCATCGCCTCGCTGCTGGCGCACCTTGCCGGGCGCTTTCCCCATGCCGGATTCGAAGTTCGCCGCGCTGTCTACATGGGCGTATGGGACGAAGTCATCAGCAACGGTGCGCAGATGGCGTTAGGCGTTCCAGGTTTCCATACCATCAATGACGATTTCGTGACCGAGCCCCTGGGCGTCATCAACTGGATTTTCGTCGTCGCACCCGACCACCCGCTGGCGTCGGCTACGGCGCCGCTGAGCGACGATGTCCTGCGCCGTTATCCCGCGGTCAATGTGAGAGACACCTCGCACCGGCTGACGAAACGCACGGCCTGGAGGCTGTCAGGACAGAAGGAAATTCTGGTCCCGGATCTGAACGCGAAAATCGCCTGCCATCAACGCGGGCTGGCCGTCGGGTTTCTGCCGGGTCCAATCGCGCGCGAACTGATACGAACGCACCAACTGGTGCAACGTCCGGTCGAGGCCGGACGTTCGCCCTCTCCACTGGCAATTGCCTGGCGGCGCAAAGCAGCCGGCAAAATCACCGCGCACCTGCGCGAACTTTGCGCCTCACGCAACCCACTGCTGCAACCTCTGTTCGCGCCAATCGAGGACCCGGCGGGAGCAAAACGGACGAAACCGGGACGGGCGAAAAAAAAGCCCCGGCGATAAGGCTTGATTTTATTGAGAAGAGTGGCGCGCCCGACAGGAGTCGAACCTGTGACCTTTGGTTTCGGAAACCAACACTCTATCCAGCTGAGCTACGGGCGCGTCGGCCGAAGTATACCGGCTTTTGCCGGATGCCAGCGTGCGGCGATGCTTTTAAGCAAGCATGAATTGCGACTATAATGCGCGCGATTGCAACGACTTAGAGCAGGAAACCAATGAGCCAGAACGAGCATGCCGAGGGGCACGAAAGCCCGATCAAGACGCCCAAGCAACTGATCATTACCGTCGCGCTCGCTTTCCTGGTGCCGATCCTGCTCATCGTCATGCTTTCGCAGTTCATCGCCAATATACGCAGCGTCGACATGGACAGCGCGGCGATGTCGCCCAATGCCGTGGCAACCCGCCTGAAGCCTGTGGGCGATCTGGCCTTCGCCGAAGCCGGCGCAAATGCGGCCGCCGGACCGAGAAGCGGCGAAGACGTCTACAAATCGGTATGCGGCGCCTGCCATGCGAGCGGCGCGGCCGGAGCACCGAAGTTCGGCGACGAAGCCGCCTGGGCCGCGCGCCTGAAGAAAGGGCAGACGGCGTTGCTGGCCTCGGCCATCAAGGGCCTGAATGCGATGCCGCCGCGCGGCGGTGGCGCTGACCTGAGCGACCTCGAGCTCGAGCGTGCGCTGGTGTTCATCGCAAATTCTGCCGGGGCCAAATTCAAGGAGCCGGCGGCGGGTGCTGCGCCGGCGGCGCCAGCGGCGGCCGAAAAAACGGCAACCGCGGCCGCGGGCATCGACGGCAAGAAAATCTACGACACCACTTGCATGCCCTGTCACGCTGCCGGCGTGGCCGGCGCGCCCAAGGCCGGTGACAAGGCCGCCTGGGCGCCGCGCCTCAAGACCGGGATGAACGCGCTCTATGCCAACGCGCTCAAGGGCAAGGGGGCAATGCCAGCCAAGGGCGGCAACACCGCCCTCGCCGACGCCGATGTCAAGGCGGCGGTTGATTATCTGGCGGAGCTGGTGAAGTAGTCGTCCACAAAGATGGACCCGAAGAAGGCGGCCTTGCCGCCTTTTTTGTTTTGCTGCAACACGCGGGGGGGTTGCGGCCTGCTTCGTGCGCCGCCTGCGGGCGCGCCCGTACCGAGTCGCTGTTAGAATCAGCCTGTCTGCTTAACGGGTTTCGCGCGCTGCGCTCGGCACCATGAAAATTGCGATCATTCTTGATCCGCTGGAACACATCAAGACCTATAAAGACACGACCTACGCGATGATGGCGGAAGCAGCCGCGCGCGGGCACGAGTTGCACGTCTTGATGCAGGACGGCGTGATGTGGAAGCGCGGCCGTGTGATCGGAGAATCCTGCCGGCTTGAGTTGACCGGCGAGAAGGAGCGCTGGTATCGAACCGATTCGCCGCGCGAAGACACGCTCGCCGACTTCGACGCAGTACTCATGCGCAAGGATCCGCCCTTCGACATGGAGTACGTCACCGCCACCTGGCTGCTGGAACTGGCCGTACGCGAAGGCGCCAGGGTATTCAACGATCCGCGCGCGCTGCGCGACCACAGCGAGAAACTGGCGATTGCGGAGTTCCCGCAATTCACCAGCCCGACGCTGGTGACGCGCATGGAAAAGCAGATCCATGATTTCATCGACGCCCACGCCGACGTGGTGGTGAAACCACTGGACGGCATGGGCGGGGCTCAGGTGTTTCGCGTCACCGATACCGACCCGAACCGCTACGTGATCGTCGAGACGATCACCTGGCACGGCACGCGGTCGATCATGGCACAGCGCTATATCCCGGAAATTCGCGAAGGCGACAAACGCGTCCTGCTGATCGCGGGAGAGCCGGTGCCTTACAGCCTCGCACGCATTCCCAAGGCGGGCGAGACGCGCGGCAATCTGGCCGCCGGCGGCAAGGGCGTGGCGATGCCGCTGACGGCGCGCGAAATGGAGATCGCCCGCGCACTCGGCCCGGAACTCGCACGGCGCGGCCTGTTGCTGGTGGGGCTGGACGTGATCGGCAACTACCTCACCGAAGTCAATGTCACCAGCCCGACCTGCTTCCAGGAAATCCGCGAGCAAACCGGCTGCAACGTCGCCGCGCTGTTCATCAACGCGCTGGAGAAAGCGTGCGCCGCCTGATGCAGCAGGTCGTCCCTAACACTTAATTCGAGAGTTAATGCCATGGTCGGAATCCTCATCGTTGCCCACGGCGCCTTCGGCGAAGCCCTGATCCACTGCGCCAGCCACGTGATGGGCAAGCGCCCGCCGCAGGTTCGCCAGCTCGGCGTCACCATTCACGACGACCCGGAGGCGATCCTGCCGCAAGCCAGAGAGCTGGTGAAACAGCTCGACCAGGGCCAGGGTGTGCTGGTGTTCAGCGACATCCTCGGCGCCACGCCCTCCAATATCGCCACGCGCCTGCTCGCTCCCGGACGGGTCGAGGGGATTTCCGGGGTCAATCTGCCGATGCTGATCCGCGCCCTGACCTATCGCGAAGAAGCCCTCGCCACCGTTGCCGAGAAAGCCATCAGCGGCGGCGTGGCGGGAGTAATCCATTTGAATACCGACGCCTGCAATGCCGCAAACCGAGATTGAAATCGTCAACAAGCTCGGGCTGCATGCGCGCGCGGCGGCCAAGCTGACCCAGCTCGCCAGCGGGTACGAGAGCGAGATCTGGCTGACGCGCAACGGGCGCCGCGTCAATGCCAAGAGCATCATGGGCGTGATGATGCTCGCCGCTGGAAAGGGCGCGACGATCAGCGTGGAAACGGACGGCAGCGACGCCGACACGGCGCTGCAATCCATCCTGCGCCTGATCGAAGGGAAATTCGGGGAGAGCGAGTGAGCTTCACCTTACACGGTGCAGGCGTAGGCGGCGGCATCGCGATCGGCCGGGTGCACCTGATTTCCAGCGCACGCCTGGAAGTGGCGCATTACGCCGTCGCGCCCGAACACATCGAGCTCGAGGTGATGCGCTTCTCGACGGCGGTGGACAATGTACGCGCGGAACTCCAGGGGTTGCGCCGCAACGTCCCCGAAGGCGCACCGGCCGAGCTGGGCGCGTTTCTGAGCCTGCATCTGATGATCCTCGATGATGCGACGCTTTCGCAGGCGCCGCGGGATCTGATCCGCAGCCTGCGTTGCAATGCCGAATGGGCGCTGGTGCAGCAGATGGACTACCTGGTTGCACAGTTCGACAAGATCGAAGACCCGTACCTGCGCGAAAGAAAGGCCGATGTCGTGCAGGTGGTGGAACGCGCGCTCAAGGCGATGCAGGAACAGCCCGGGCGCGGGAGCGCCACACCGGCGCATGAAGCGAGCCTGATCGTGGTGGCGCACGACCTGTCCCCCGCGGACATGATCCTGTTCAAGCAGCACCAGTATGCGGGCTTTGTCACCGACCTGGGCGGGGTGACCTCGCACACCGCCATCGTGGCGCGCAGCCTCAACATACCGGCCATTGTCGGCGCGCACTCTGCGCGGCAGATGGTGAATGAGGGCGAGCTGGTGATTATCGACGGCGTGCACGGGGTGCTCATCGTCGATCCGGACGAACGGGTGCTCAAGGAGTACGTGGAGCGCCAGCGGCAAATCGAACTCGGACGGCAAAAACTCAAGCGCATCCGCGCCACGCCCACAACCACGCGCGACGGCGCCGCAGTGGACCTGCACGCCAATATCGAGCTGCCACAGGATGTTGAGAAGGTGCGAGAGTCCGGCGCGTCCGGCGTGGGCCTGTTCCGCAGCGAATTTTTGTTTCTCAATCGCAAAGAGCTGCCCGGCGAGGATGAGCAGTTCGAAGCTTACCGGCACGTGGCGCAAGCCATGCACGGCATGCCCGTGACCATACGCACGCTCGACCTCGGCGCGGACAAGGCGGTAAACAGCAGCGCGCGCAGCGGCCCCAATCCGGCCATGGGTTTACGCGCGATCCGGCTGTGCCTTGCAGAACCGCAGATGTTCCAGACGCAGCTGCGCGCCATCCTGCGCGCTTCGCATTACGGCAAAATCCGGCTGCTGCTTCCGATGCTCGCGCACGCGCATGAGATCGACCAAGCTCTCGCCATGATCGGACGGGCAAAGCAGTCTCTCGATGAGCAGAAAGTGCCTTACGACCAAGGCATCGAGGTCGGCGGCATGATCGAAGTGCCGGCGGCGGCATTGTCGCTAGGCGTATTCGTGCGCAAGCTCGATTTTCTGTCGATCGGCACCAACGACCTGATCCAGTACACGCTTGCCATCGACCGCACCGACGACAGCGTATCGCACCTGTACAACCCGCTGCATCCGGCGGTGCTGCATTTGATCGCGCACACGATCAAGACCGGAAGCCGCGGAAACGTTCCGGTGGCGGTGTGCGGGGAAATGGCGGGCGACGTAACGCTGACGCGCCTCTTGCTCGGATTCGGGCTGCGCCAGTTTTCCATGCATCCGGCGAATTTGCTCGCGGTCAAGCAACAGGTGCTCAAGAGCGACCTCGGCGAGCTCGACAAACTCTCCAGCCGAATACTGCATGCGGACGACCCGGAAAAAGCGAAACGGCTGCTGGAGAAACTCAACGCCTGAGGGCCGCGCCCGGCGCACCCTTTCAGCACGCTTTGGGCGCCGATTGACAGGGCCCCGGCTTCGCGGGTATCTTTCACCTCAGCGCCGATTTGATGGTCAGCTTGCGGGCGCCGCCGGTCAGGACATCGACCGAGTGAAAAACAAATACGGCTAAAGCGCGGGAAACCCGTTTAGCGAGCAAGCTGAACGGGTTTTTGCATTCTGGGACCGCGGGCGCGTGAAGTGGACCGCCCGCGCGTAAAGCTAGCGCGGGCTGCTTAAAGGCTCGTGCCTCGCGACGCGCCGGGTGTCAAGAATCGACAGACTAGGCGCTGCCGTACCCAGTTCCGAACGTTATATTTTGTCGGTGAAGGAAGATGAGTAATTCAGTAGGCGCGGTAACGCCGCAGACCATGCACTTCGATACGCCGCTCGCATGCAGGAGCGGCGCGGTGCTGGACGCCTACGATCTGATGTACGAAACCTACGGCACGCTGAACGCGGAAAAATCCAACGCGGTACTGGTGTGCCACGCGCTCAACGCTTCGCATCACGTTGCCGGATTCTATGCCGAAGACCCGCGCAAAGTAGGCTGGTGGGACAACATGATCGGCCCGGGGAAGCCCCTGGACACCGACAAGTTCTTTGTCATCGGGGTCAACAATCCGGGCGGCTGCTTCGGCTCCACCGGTCCGGCCTCGATCAATCCGAAGACCGGCAAGGCCTACGGCTCCAGTTTCCCGGTGGTGACGGTCGAGGACTGGGTCGAAGCGCAGGCGCGCCTCGCCGACCGCCTCGGCATCGCGCGCTTTGCCGCGGTGATGGGCGGGAGCCTGGGCGCGATGCAGGCGCTGCAGTGGGCCATCGCCTTCCCGGAGCGGATCGCAAACTCGATTGTTATCGCCGCGGCACCCAAGCTTTCGGCGCAGAACATCGCCTTCAACGAGGTCGCTCGACAGGCCATCACCACCGATCCGGACTTTCACGGCGGCGATTTCTACGCCTACAACGTGATTCCGCGCCGCGGCCTGCGGCTGGCGCGCATGATCGGCCATATCACCTATCTGTCGGACGACGCGATGATGGAAAAATTCGGCCGCAGCCTGCGCTCGGGCGCGATCAACTTCCATTTCGACGTCGATTTCGAAGTCGAGTCCTACCTGCGCCATCAGGGAGACAAGTTCTCCGAGTACTTCGACGCCAATACCTATCTGCTGATTACGCGCGCGCTGGACTATTTCGACCCGGCCGCGGCCTGCGACGGCGACCTCGCGCGGGCGCTCGCGCCGGCCACGGCGAAATTCTTCGTGGCCTCATTCACCTCGGACTGGCGCTTCGCGCCGGAACGCTCGCGCGAGATCGTCAAGGCCCTGCTCGACAATCGCGCCAGCGTTTGTTACGCGGAGATCAATGCGCCGCACGGGCACGACGCCTTCCTGCTCGATGACGAGCGCTACCTCGCGCTGGTGCGGGCGTACTTCGAAAACGTGGCCAACGACTTGGGAGCGCAGGTATGAACGCCGCCCTCCCGGTTCCGGCGATCGCCGGCCGCGCCGACCTGGAAGCCATTGCTTCCTGGGTGCCGCCCGGCGCGAGCGTGCTCGATCTGGGCTGCGGCGAAGGCCTGCTGCTCAAGTATCTGAATCGAAGTCGCGAAGTCCTAGGCTACGGAGTGGAAATCAGCGACGCGAACGTGCTCGCCTGCGTAAAAAACTCGGTCAACGTTATCCAGAGCGACCTGGAAGCGGGCCTGGCCGGATTTGATGCCGGGTCCTTCGATTACGTCATCCTGTCGCAAACGCTGCAAGCCATGCACCATACCGAGGAAATCATCATGGAGATGCTGCGGGTCGGCCGGCAGGGCATCGTCTCCTTTCCCAATTTCGGTTACTGGCCGCAGCGTCTGCAGATCATGCGCGGCCGCATGCCGCGCTCGGATGTGCTGCCCCACCTGTGGTACGACACGCCCAACGTCCACCTGTGCACGCTTTCGGACTTTGAGGATTTCTGCGCGACCCATGCGGTGCGCATCATCGAGCGCATCGTCATGCAGGGCGACCGCCGGATCAGCTTCGCGCCGAACCTGCGTGGCAGCGTCGCGGTCTACCGCTTCGCGCGGGTCTGAGCCCGGGCGGCGGGGCTGCCGCCGCAAGCTGTTCAGGTCGTTTGAGGCTGCCCTTGTTCCACCGCGGCGATCTGCGCGCGCATATGCCAAACCAGCCACAGACCGGGCAGCGCGGCCGCAAAGGTGAGTACGAAAAAGTTTGCCCAGCCCCAGGCCTCGACCAGGCCGCCGGTGACCGGACCGAACAGAATGCGCCCGAGCGACGCGATGGCCGACAGGAGTGCATATTGCGTCGCGCTGAAATTGTGGTTGCATAGCGCCATGGCAAAGGCGACAAAAGCCGCGGTGCCCATGCCGCTCGCGAGGTTTTCGAAACCGACCGCGAACACCAGCAGCGGGTAGCTCTTGCCGGCCCAGGCGAGTACCGCAAACGAAAGGTTGGAAATCGCCTGCAGCACACCGAACAAAAGCAGCGCGCGCATCAGGCTCATGCGCACCAGGAGCAGCCCGCCGACGAGGCCGCCGACCAGCAGCGAAACCAGCCCCAGGGCCTTGTTGATGGTGCCCACGTCGGTGAGCGAGAAGCCGACACCGCGGATCAAAAAGGCGGTGGTCAGCGTGCCGGCGAGCGCGTCGCCGAATTTGTACAAGGCAATCAGGGCGAGCAATTGCAATGCGCCCGGCCGTGCCATGAGATCCCGGAGCGGCTCGACCACGGCATCGCGCAAGCTGCGCGGCGGCGTTCCGCGCTGCGCAGGTTCGGGCGCGAACAGGCTGGTCACCAGACCGACGCTCATCAGCGCCGCCATGACAAAAAACGTCTGGCGCCAGCCGATCCGGTCGGCCAGGATCAGCGCAAGCCCGCCCGAGGCCAGCATCGCGATGCGATAGCCGAGAACACTCACTGCTGCACCCATGCCGCGCTCGTTCGCCGGCAGCAGGTCGGTGCGATAGGCATCGATGACGATGTCCTGCGAAGCCGAAGCAAACACCACCCAAAGCGCCAGGCAGCCGAGCAGCCACAGGTCGGCGCTCGGCGAGGAAACCGCCATGCCGAGTATGCCCGCGACCAGGCCCAGCTGCGTCAGCAGCATCCACCCGCGGCGGCGGCCGAGAAACGGCGGCACATAGCGGTCCATCAAGGGCGACCAGAGAAACTTGAGCAGATAGGGGATGCCGATCCAGGAGAACCAGGCGATGGTCATGATGTCGGTTCCTGACACGGTGAGCCAGGCTTGCAAGGTGCCGCCCGTGAGCGCCAGCGGCAGTCCGGAGGAAAACCCGAGCAGCAGGACGGCGGCAATGCGCGGACTGCGCAGGATCTCCAGATAGGGTGACGACATGCTGCGGATTCTACCCGCGTTACAGTCAGATAAGGTTGATTTTACGAGAGAAAGCCGGTAGGCTTGGTATCTTCCGCCAGTGCTTTAGCGAGAGCGGAAATTTCCAGTCAGAGAGGCAAGACACCATGAACACCAATACCGAAATGTCCCGGGAAAAGCTCGCATCCGACATGCGCATTGTTATCGCCGATGCGGAAGAATTGATGCGCGCGACCGCCGGCCAGATGGGGGAAAAGGCAGTGGTCGCGCGCGAGCGCATACAGGAAAGCCTGCGTGTCGCCAAGGACAAGCTGGCCCGGGCCGAAGAAGCCATGGTCGACAAGACCAAGGCGGCGGCGCGCGCCACCGACGATTACGTGCACGATCACCCGTGGGGCGCGGTGGGCATTGCCGGCGCCGTCGGCCTCGTCATCGGCATGCTGATCAGCCGCCGCTAGTCATGGCGGAAAGGGAAGGCGCCGCCGCGCGCGGCGGCCTTCTGCACTCGATCAAGCGGCTTGCGCACACGGTCCTCGGCGCGGCGGGCACACGACTTGAAATATTTGCCACCGAACTCGAAGAAGAGCGGCTGCGGCTGGAACAACTCCTGCTCCTCGCACTGGGCGCTGCGATCTGCCTGGGCATGGGCATGCTGCTGTGCGTTTTGTTCGTGCTGATTTACTTCTGGGATACGCACCGGCTGCTCGCCGCCGGCGTGCTCGCGGGGACGTTCATGGCCATGGCGATCGCGCTGGGCTGGGCTCTGTGGGCCCGCGTGAAATCGCGGCCCAAACCTTTCCTGATCACGCGCGGCGAACTCGCCAAGGACGGCGCCATGCTGCGCGACAATTGAGCGTGAATCAGCGACTCGTTGCTATTGAAGCCAGACGCGCGCGCCTGCTCGAGCGCGCCGCACGGGAGCGCGCGGACGTGGTACAGATCCTGCAACTGTGGGAGCAGCCGCTGGGTATCGTGGACAGCTGCGTCGAAGCCGCCAGATATGTCCTTGCGCGACCGCCGCTCGCGGCCGGCATCGCGCTCGTGCTGGCGCTGCTGCGCCCACGCAGTGCATTGAAATGGGCGCGGCGCGCCTTTGGCCTGTGGCAGGGCTATCGCTGGCTGAAACAAAAAGCGGTCGTTTAGCGCATGCAAAAGCCAGTGATCGTCCGGTCCATGTTGGATTTGATGGACCGGGAGAGAAAATACGTCCTCGGTGAAGTCGTTCAGGTAACCGGGCTGATGCCCTTGCTCATGAAACCGCGCAACCGGCAGAAATGGACGCCGGAGGACAAGCGACAAATCGTCAACCATCTGCGCCGCCTGTCCATGGTGAGCCCGTATCTCGCGGTGATGGTGATGCCCGGTTCATTTGTGGTGCTGCCGGCGCTCGCCTGGTGGCTGGACCGGCGCCGCCAGAACAAGCTGCGAAATGATTTGCCGCCGGGCAGCAGCGCAGCCTGATAAATATTGATCGGCCGCCGGCGACCCCGGTGGCAAAAAGAACCGGAATCAGTACCGGAATCCGACGGCGAACGCCGGCCCTACAGCTTCCAGTCGTAGTCTATGGTCAGCGGCGCGTGGTCGCTGAAGCGCTGATCCTTGTAGATCGACGCTACCTTCGCGCTCGCAGCGATTCCCGGCGTGGCGATTTGATAATCGATGCGCCAACCCACGTTCTTTGCCCACGCCTGGCCGCGGTTCGACCACCAGGTGTACTGTTCGGGCTGCTGATTGATTCGTCTGAACACGTCGACCCAGCCGCACTGGTCGAACACCTCACTCAACCACGCGCGCTCTTCAGGCAGAAAACCTGAGTTTTTCTGGTTGCCGCGCCAGTTCTTCAGATCGATTTCCTTGTGGGCGATATTCCAATCGCCGCAGATCACCACTTCGCGACCGCTCGCCTTGAGCGCATTGAGATGCGGCATGAAATCGCGGAGAAAGCGAAATTTCGCCTGCTGGCGCTCGTCGGAACTTGAGCCCGAGGGCAGATAAACCGAGATCACGCTGAGATCGCCGAAGTCTGCGCGCAGATAACGGCCTTCGTCGTCAAATTCCCTGGGGCCGAAGCCGCTGATGACTTTGTCCGGCGCCCTGCTGCAATACAAGCCGACGCCGCTATAGCCTTTTTTTTCCGCGCAACTGAAGTGACCGGAAAACGGAGGTGGGTTGAGTATCGCCGGGGCAAGGTCGGGCAGTTGCGCCTTCACTTCCTGCACGCAGACCATATCTGCGTTTTGAGCGGCAAGCCACTCGAGCAGGCCCTTGCTGACCGCCGAGCGTATGCCGTTGAGATTAAGCGAGATAATGCGTAACATGACCGGGTATCAGGCGCCGAGCTGCGCGCAACAGGATCGGCAAATGACGGATTTTCGCAAAGAGTTCATCTCCTTCTGCATCGATTGCGGGGTACTGCGTTTTGGCCGGTTCAAGACCAAGGCCGGACGCATGTCGCCGTATTTTTTTAACGCCGGTTTGTTCAATGACGGAGCGATGCTCGGTCACCTCGGCCAATTTTACGCGAAAGCCATCCTTGCCGCGGACCAGCCTTACGACATGTTGTTCGGTCCCGCCTACAAAGGCATACCGCTGGTCGCGAGCGTGGCCATCGCGCTGGCCCAGGCCGGGCATAACGTCTCCTACAGCTTCAACCGAAAGGAGGCAAAAGACCACGGTGAGGGCGGGCAAACAATAGGCGCGCCGCTGGCAGGACGGGTGTTGATCGTCGATGACGTGATCTCCGCGGGCACTTCGGTGCGCGAATCGGTTCAGTTGATCGAAGCCGGAGGCGCGACTGCCTGCGGCGTGGTCATTGCGCTCGACCGGCTGGAGCGCGGCGTAGGCGAGCGCTCGGCGGTGCAGGAGGTACGCGAGACATTGGGTTTACCCGTAACCGCCATCGCCGACCTGGACGACCTGGTGCAATTCCTCGGCGCAAAACCCGCCCTGTCGCAGGCACTGATCGAAATCGAACACTATCGCCAACTCTACGGAGCGGACGCACATGCTTAAGTTGCAAATCCTCGTTTTCACAATCTTCATATCACTCGTCGCTGCACACGCGTCAGCGGAGGCGCCTCTGATAAAGTGCAAGGACAGCAAGGGAAAAACCTACTTCGGACAGACGATGCCGCCCGAATGCCTGGGCAAGCCCATTGAGGAGCTGTCGAAGCAGGGCAGCGTGATAAAGCGGCGCGAAGGCATGCTGACGCCCGAGCAAATCGAGGCGCGCGAGGCAGCGGAAAAGCGCAAGCATGAAGAAGAAGTGCAGGCCCGGGAGGAGAAACGCAAGAACCAGGCGCTGCTCAACACTTATTCGAGCGAAAAAGATATCGAGGACGGCCGGCAGCGCGCGCTGAAACAGGCCGAGCAGGCGACCAAGGAAATCGAAAAGCGCATCGCGGACGCGCGCAAGCGTTCCAAGGACCTTGCTGCCGAAAAGGAATTCTACGTGAAGAAGCCGATGCCCAAGAAGCTGCAGGACGACATCAAGAACAACGAGATCGACCTCAATACGCAGATGAATGCGCTGGCCGGGCGGAAAAAGGAAAGCGACGAAATCAATGCCAAGTACGATCAGGACAAAAAGCGCTATCTTGAGCTCACGCGCCCGAAAGCCGGCGACGCGCCGCGGCGGAGATAACCAGGCCGACTAACCCGCGAGTTTTTTCTTCAGGATTTCGTTGATCTGGGACGGGTTGCCTTTTCCCCTGGTCGCCTTCATGGCCTGGCCGACGAGGGCGTTGAAAGCCTTTTCCTTGCCCGCCCTGTATTCCTCGACCGACTTCTGATTGGCGGCGAGCACGCCGTCTATCACCCGTTCCAGTTCGCCGGCGTCGGAAATTTGTTTCAGGCCTTTGGCGGCAATGATGGCCGCCGCCTCGCCCTCGCCGTTCCACATGGCGTCGAACACGTCCTTGGCGGTTTTTCCGGAAATGACCTTGTCCTGAATCTGCTGCAGCAGGCCGGCAAGCTGCCGGCTTCCTAGCGGCGATTGGGAAATCTCCAAGCCTGCGCGTTTCAGCGCACCAAATAATTCGCCCGTTATCCAGCTCGCGCCAAGTTTATAAGCGCCGCCCAGCGCACCGATCAGATCCTCGTAATAGTCGGCCACTTCCCGCGAAGAAGTCAGCACGCCGGCATCGTAGGCCGAGAGCTCGAACTCGCGCATGTAGCGCTCGCACTTGGCAGCGGGGAGTTCGGGCAGTTCGGAGCGGATTTGTTCGACCGTCTCCTCGCTGATAAGCAAGGGCAGCAAATCCGGATCGGGAAAATAGCGGTAGTCGTGCGCGTCTTCCTTCGAGCGCATCGAGCGCGTTTGTTTCCTGTCCGGATCATAGAGCCTAGTTTCCTGCACCACCTTGCCGCCGTCTTCGAGCAATTCGATCTGGCGGCGCACTTCGTAGTTGATGGCCTCTTCCAGAAAGCGGAACGAATTGAGATTTTTGATCTCGCAGCGTGTTCCGAGTACGCCCACACCCTTCGGCCGCACGGAAACGTTCGCGTCGCATCGGAACGACCCTTCCTGCATGTTGCCGTCGCAGATACCGATCCAGCGCACCAGCGAATGCAGTGCCTTGGCATAGGCCACCGCCTCTTCTGCGCTACGCATGTCGGGCTCGGTCACGATTTCAAGCAGCGGCGTACCGGCGCGATTGAGGTCGATTCCGCTCATGCCGTGAAAGTCTTCATGCAGGGACTTGCCCGCATCTTCTTCCAGGTGGGCGCGGGTGAGCCGCACGGTTTTCTCGTCGTCACCGACCAGCATCGACAGCGAGCCGCCCTGCACCACCGGCAACTCGTACTGGCTGATCTGGTAACCCTTAGGCAGGTCGGGATAAAAATAATTCTTGCGCGCGAACACCGAGCGCCGGCTGATGTCCGCGCCGACGGCGAGTCCGAAGCGCACCGCTCTTTCCACCGCGCCCTTGTTCAGCACCGGCAGCACCCCGGGCAGTGCGACATCCACCGCACAGGCCTGCACGTTGGGCGCCGCGCCGAATTCGGTGGACGCACCCGAAAAAATCTTCGATCGCGTCGACAATTGCGCGTGTGTTTCCAGACCGATGACGGTTTCCCAGTCCATGGCCTACTCCATGCCAGCCGGCTGGCGCAGGTGCCAGTCGGTCGCAAGCTGATACTGGTGCGCGGCCTGCAGCATGCGCGCTTCGGAGAAATAATCGCCGGCGAGCTGCAGCCCCACGGGCAGGCCGCCTTCACCGAAGCCGCAGGGGATGGACATTGCCGGCAGGCCGGCGAGGTTGGCGGCGGTGGTGTAAATATCGAGGAGGTACATCTGCACCGGGTCCGACGACATGGACCCCAGTCCGAATGCGACGCCCGGCGTGGTCGGCCCCAAAATCAAATCGCATTGTTTGAATGCCTGCGCGAAATCCTGCGCAATGAGCCGGCGGATTTTTTGCGCCTTGAGATAGTAGGCGTCGTAATAGCCGTGCGAAAGCACATAGGTGCCGATCAGGATGCGCCGCTTCACCTCGGCACCGAAACCCTGCGCGCGCGTCTTGCGGTACATCTCGGTCAGGTCGCCGTACTCGGCGGCACGATAACCATAGCGCACGCCGTCGAAACGCGACAGGTTGGATGAGGCCTCGGCAGGCGCAATGACATAGTAGGCCGGCACCGACAGACCGGAGTTGGGCAGTGCTATGGAAACGCGGACAGCGCCCAGCTTCTCGAACTGCACCAGCGCCGCTTCCACCGCCGCGCCCACGTCAGCGCCCAGGCCCGCGCCGAAATATTCCTTCGGCACGCCGATGCGCAGCCCACCGAGCGGCTTGGACCGATCACCGGTGAGCCGCACATCGAGCAGGCGCGAGTAGTCCTCTTCCGGCCGCTCGAGGCTGGTCGAGTCGCGCGCGTCGAATCCTGCCATCACGTTGAGCATCAGGGCGAGATCTTCGGCGCTCTTCGCCATCGGCCCGCCCTGATCGAGGCTGGACGCGAACGCGATCATGCCGTAACGGGACACCACGCCGTAAGTCGGTTTCAAACCGCAAATCCCGGTGAGTGCAGCGGGCTGGCGTATCGACCCGCCGGTATCCGTCCCGATCGCCACTGGTGCGATGCGCGCGGCCACAGCCGCGGCAGAGCCGCCGCTGGATCCGCCGGCAACCCGGGTCGGATCCCAGGGGTTTTTGACCGCACCGAAAAACCCGGTTTCGCTGGACGACCCCATGGCGAACTCGTCCATGTTGGTTTTTCCCAGGATCACCGCCCCGGCCGCGTTGAGTTTTTCCACAACGTGGGCGTCGTAGGGACTGACGAAGTTGGCGAGCATCTTCGAGCCGCAGGTGGTGAGCCAGCCCTGGGCGCAGAAAATATCCTTGTGCGCCACCGGGATGCCCGTGAGCGGCTGCGCCTTGCCCGCAGCGATCTGCGCGTCGGCAGCGCGCGCCTGCGCCAGGCTCTTTTCGGCATCGACGGTCAGAAAGGCGTTCAGCTCGGGATTGCGCTGCGCGATGCGGTCCAGATAGGACTGCGTCAGCTCCGCGCTGGACAATTTCTTCTGCGCGAGCAAGGCGGACAGCTGTTTTAAGGTGGAATTGAACATTTGGGCGCAAGGCGCGCGACCCGCTGCGCGTGCAGTCCGAGTCAGGCGCCCCCGGGTCTTATTCGATCACTTTGGGTACCAGGTACAGGCCGTCCTCCACCTGCGGCGCGATCGCCTGGTAGAGCACGTGCCGGTCGGTCTCGGTGACCCGGTCCTCGCGCAAGCGCTGCACCACGTCCTGGCCGTGCGCCATCGGCGCAACGCCCTCGGTATCAACCGACTGCATCTGTTCGATCAATTTGAATATGTCGTTCAGTTTGCCTTGTGCCGCGCTCGCCTCGGCATCAGTAATTTCAATGCGCGCCAGCCAGGCGACCTGCTTAACCTCGGGCAAAGACAAGGACATGGAATTTGGGCTTAAATGGTGCGTTAAAGTGCGGTATTATAACGTATTTACCGACCTCATTCGAATTGGACCACTAGCTAATGTTTGGATTTTTACGCGGTTATTTCTCCGATGATCTGGCCATCGACCTGGGCACCGCCAACACGCTGATTTACGTGCGCGGCAAAGGCATCGTGCTTGACGAACCTTCGGTCGTCGCCATCCGCCAGGAAGGCGGCCCGAGCGGCAAGAAGACGATTCAGGCGGTGGGCATGGAAGCCAAACAGATGCTGGGCAAGACCCCCGGCAACATCGTCGCCATTCGTCCGATGAAAGACGGCGTGATCGCGGACTTCACCGTGACCGAGCAAATGCTGAAGCTGTTCATCAAAAAGGTGCATGTCTCGCGCCTGCTGCTGCCCAGTCCGCGCATCATCATCTGCGTGCCCTGCGGCTCGACCCAGGTCGAGCGCCGCGCAATTCGTGAATCTGCGATAGGCGCAGGCGCATCGCAGGTTTTCCTGATCGAGGAACCGATGGCCGCGGCGATCGGCGCCGATCTTCCGGTGGCCGACGCGACCGGTTCGATGGTCGTGGACATCGGCGGCGGCACCTCGGAGGTCGGCGTGATATCGCTCGGCGGCATGGTGTACGCGGGCAGCGTACGCGTGGGCGGCGATAAATTCGACGAAGCCATTATCAACTACATCCGCCGCAACTACGGCATGCTGATCGGCGAAGCCACAGCGGAAAAAATCAAGAAGGAAATCGGGTCCGCCTTCCCGGGATCGGAAGTGCGCGAAATGGAAGTGAAGGGGCGCAACCTCGCCGAGGGCATACCGCGCAGTTTCACGATTTCCTCGAACGAGATTCTGGAGGCGCTTACCGAACCGCTGAACAGCATCGTCAGCGCGGTGAAATCCGCCCTTGAATATACCCCGCCGGAATTGGGCGCGGACATCGCCGAAAAGGGCATGGTCCTCACCGGGGGCGGCGCGTTATTGCGCGACATCGACCGCCTGCTGATGGAGGAAACCGGGCTGCCGGTGATCGTGGCCGACGATCCGCTCACCTGCGTTGTGCGCGGATCGGGCATGGCGCTGGAAAAAATGGACAAGCTCGCCTCCATCTTCACCGATGACTGAACCCTTCAATGGGTGAGGTGCAATGAGCAAAGGCCCCCATCGCCCGGCGTCCGCCGAGCGCTAACGCCGCTATGGAATACCAGCCGCCACCGTTTTTCAATCGTGGCCCGGCACCCCTGGTCCGCCTCACCTTTTTCGTTTCGCTCGCGATCCTGCTGATGGTTCTGGATGCGCGCTTTCGCTACGCCGAGAACGTGCGCCAGGTGGTCGCACTCGCCGCCTATCCGATGCAGCGCGTCGCGATGGCGCCAGTGGATCTTTTTCATGGCGTGGTGAATTACTTCAGCACCACCACGGCACTGCGCGAGGAGAACAATGCGCTCAGGACAAGGCAGTTGCGCGCCGCGCAGGGGTTGCTGCAGCTGCAGGCGCTGCAGCAAGAGAACAACCAGTTGCGCCGCGTACTCGAGGCGCAGGAGCGCCTGCCGCGCAAGTCCGTGTTTGCCGAAATACTCTACGCCGCGCGCGACCCGTTCTCGCGCAAGGTAATCATCGACAAAGGCTCGCAAAACGGCATCCAGCCCGGCCAGCCGGTGATCGACGATGTCGGCGTGATCGGCCAGGTGACGCGCGTGTATTTGCTCATGAGCGAAGTGACCCTGCTTTCCGACAAAGGGCAGGCGATACCGCTGCAGGTGCTCAGAAACGGGTTGCGCGCCATCGCCTACGGCGCCGAGGGCGGCATGCTCGATCTGCGTTTCATGCCGGCCAACGCCGATATCAATAACGGGGATGTGCTGGTTACCTCGGGCATAGACGGCACCTATCCCCCGGGTCTTCCGGTGGCCACGGTGGCACGCATCGAGCGCGATGCCGCCTACGCGTTCGCCAATATCACGCTTGTGCCCACCGCGGGCACCGATCGTTATCGCCAGGTGCTCGTGCTCTCGAGCGAGGCGAAAACGCCGCCGGCGGAACCGGAACAGCCGGTGCGCAAGCAGCCCCGGACCAAACGGCCGCGGAAAGCCGGGTAGCATGGAACTTCAAGCACATCCGCAGCGCATCCTGCTGCCGGCCAAAGGCAGCTTCATCGCGCTGACCCTGGCCCTGGGTCTGCTGTTCAACCTGCTGCCCTGGGGCGGTATCGCGGGCGTGCCGGACCTTACCGCGACGGTGCTTGCCTTCTGGTGTATTCATCAACCGCGCAGGGTGGGTATCGGCATTGCCTGGACACTGGGCCTGCTGCTCGATGTCGGCAATGGCTCGCTGCTGGGCCAGCACGCATTCGGCTATTCGATCCTCGCCTTTCTCGCGTTCGCGGTGCACAGGCGCATCCTCTGGTTCCCGCCATGGCAGCAGGCGCTGCATCTGTTGCTGCTGCTGTTGTCGACGCAGCTGCTTACGCTGGTGATACGCATCGCCGCAGGCGGCGACTTCCCCGGCTGGGCCTATTTCGCCGGCAGCTTCATCTGCGCGGCACTCTGGCCGACGCTGAGTTTCCTGCTGTTGCTGCCGCAGCGGCAGGCCGAGACCGTGGACGAGAACCGGGTGATCTAGGGTCCGGTAAATGCGCCTAACCGAGTTCAAGGACCACCAGCGCGAGCTGCACTACTTTCAACTGCGCATCGGCATCGCCGGTGTTTTCGTGCTTGCCGCTTTCTCACTGCTGTTGCTGCGCTTCGTCTACCTGCAGATCGTGCAGTACGACTACTACCGCACCAAGGCGGAGGACAACCGCATCTCCATCGTCCCCATCATCCCCAACCGCGGGCTCATCCTCGACCGCAACGGAACGGTGCTGGCGCGCAATTACGCGGCATACACGCTGGAAATATCCCCGGGCAAGGTGAACGACCTTGAGCAGACCATCAACGAGCTAGGGGGCGTAGTGGAAATCCGGGCCAGCGATCGTGCCCGTTTCAAGCGTCTGATGATCGAAGCCAAAGGTGCGATCAGCCTGCCGATCCGCACGCGACTCACCGACGAAGAAGTGGCCAAGTTCGCCGTCAACAGCTACCGCTTTCCAGGCGTCGACATCCAGGCGCGTCTGTTCCGCCAGTATCCCTTGAACGACCTGGCCTCGCACGTTACCGGGTACATCGGCCGCATCAACGACCGCGACGTGGTCCGCATAGACAAAGCAGGGCTCACGGCGAACTACAAGGGCACCGACCACATAGGCAAAACCGGACTCGAGCAAAGCTACGAAGGCGAACTGCACGGCGTCACCGGCTACGAGCAAGTCGAAGTGGACTCGGCCGGCCGCGGCGTGAGAACGCTTTCGCGCACCTCCCCCACCCCAGGCAACAATCTGGTGCTGACCCTGGACATCAAGCTGCAGCAGGTGGCCGAGCAGGCTTTCGGCGACAACCGCGGCGCGCTGGTGGCGATCGAGCCTGCCACCGGCGGCATCCTTGCCTTCGTGTCCAAGCCGGGTTTCGATCCGAATCTGTTCGTGGATGGCATCGATCCGGCCAGCTGGGATGAACTCAACACGTCTGAAGACCGTCCGATGGTGAATCGCGCGCTCGCCGGAACCTATCCGCCCGGCTCCACGTTCAAGCCTTACATGGCTCTGGCGGCGCTCGAACTGCGCAAACGCACGCCGCAACAGACAATCAACGATCAGGGTTATTACCAGTTTGGCGGTCATCGTTTCCGCGACGACAAACCCGGCGGACACGGTGTCGTCGACATGTACAAGTCGATCGTCCAGTCCTGCGACACCTACTATTACATACTGGGCAACGACCTCGGCATAGACAACATCGCCCGCTTCATCGGACAGTTCGGCCTCGGCGCCAAGACCGGCATCGACGTCGAAGGCGAGGCGACGGGCGTTTTGCCCTCGCAGGAATGGAAGCGCAAGCGCTTCAAGAATCCGGAGCAGCAAAAGTGGTATCCGGGCGAAACCATCAGCGTCGGCATCGGCCAGGGTTACAACGCCTACACGCCGCTGCAGATGGCGCAGGCGATTGCGGCGATCGCCAACAACGGCGTCATGTACCGTCCGCATCTGGTCAATTACATCGAATCGATCGGAAGCGGCGAGCGCGACCTGGTCGAGCCCAGCATCGCCCGTTCGATAAAGCTGAAACCGGAGAATCTCGAGTTCATCAAACGCGCCCTGGAGGGCGTCAACATCGAGGGCACGGGTGCGCGCGCGTTCGCCAATGCCGAGTACACCAGCGCCGGCAAGACCGGCACGGCGCAGGTGGTGGCGATAAAACAAAACGAGAAATACGACGAGAAACGCGTGGCCGAGCGCCATCGCGACCACGCCTTGTTCATCGCTTTCGCGCCGCTGGAAAGCCCCAAGATCGCGCTTGCCGTAGTGGTTGAAAACGCCGGTTTTGGAGCGCGCGCCGCGGCGCCGATTGCGCGACAGGTCCTGGACTTTTACCTGCTCGGCAAACAACTCGCGCCGCCCGCCATCGAGGGCCCCGGAGACGAGAGCTATGATTAGGGCACTCTGGATGCGCTTCACCGACAAGATCGATCCGCCGCTTTTTGCGACCGCGTTCACCCTGCTGGTGCTCGGCCTCGTCACACTGGTCAGCGCCGCACAGGATAGTCCGGCACGAATCAGCAGCCAGGCCGTCAGCATCCTAATCGCGCTCGCGGTGATGTGGACGGTGGCGCAGTTCCCGCCGCAGACGATGATGCGCTTCGCAGTGCCGGTCTATGTGTTTGGGCTTGCGCTGCTGATCGCGGTGGCCGTGTTCGGCGACGTCGTCAACGGCGCCCGCCGCTGGCTCAACCTGGGGATCATGCGCATCCAGCCTTCGGAAATCATGAAAATCGCCATGCCCCTGATGCTGGCCTGGTATTTCGACAAGCATGAAGCGACCTTGAGGCTGCGCGAATATTTTGTCGCCAGCTTGCTGTTGTTGGTGCCGGTGATGCTGATCGCCCGCCAGCCCGATTTGGGAACCGCCTTGCTGGTGACAGCGGCAGGGTTCTATGTGATTTTTCTCGCCGGTCTTTCGTGGAAACTGCTGGTCGGCGCACTGCTCGGGGCCTGCGCCAGCCTGCCCTTCCTGTGGTCGTTGATGCACGATTACCAGCGCCGCCGCATTTTGACTTTGCTGGACCCCTCTTCCGATCCGCTCGGTGCGGGCTATCACATCATCCAGTCGGTCATCGCCGTCGGCTCGGGCGGGCTCGCCGGCAAGGGCTGGCTCAGAGGCACGCAGGCGCACCTGGAATTTATTCCGGAGCGCTCCACGGATTTCGTATTCGCGGTTTTTTCGGAGGAATTCGGATTGATCGGAAACTGCCTGCTGCTACTGCTTTATTTGCTGTTGATCGGCCGCGGCCTGGCAATTGCGGCAAACGCGCCGACCTTTTTTGCGCGCCTGCTTGCCGGCGCGGTCACACTGACATTCTTCACTTACGCATTTGTCAACATGGGCATGGTGAGCGGCATCCTGCCGGTGGTGGGCGTGCCGCTTCCGCTGATTTCCTACGGCGGCACGGCGCTGGTGACACTGTTCTTCGGTATCGGCATACTGATGAGCATTCACAGGCACCGAAAACTGGTACAAACCTGAGGTGAACCGAAACCCGCATATGGCGATAGCCGGCGCGATGCTGGCAGCAGGACTGATACTCGGCGGCTGCGGCAGCACTCCGAAGAGAGGCGCGATCGTGCGCGACGCCGGCGTCGCCGCACCGAAATCCGCGTCCAACGGCGCCGCACCGCGTACGGGTCGGGGCGGCGGTTACTATCAGGATGACGGTCCGGGCGACAGCCAGCCGGCGAACCTGGATCAAATTGCAGATGCCGAACCCCGCCTTGAACCGCTCGCCCGCGCAGCCAATAATCCTTACACCGTCTTCGGTCAGCAATACGTGCCGCGCAAGACGCTCGCGCCCTACCGGCAACGTGGCATCGGCAGTTGGTATGGGCGCAAATTTCACGGTCAGCGCACATCGAGCGGGGAGCCCTACGACATGTATGCCATGACCGCCGCGCATACCACGCTGCCGATTCCCAGCTATGCGCGCGTGACCAACCTCGCAAACGACCGCAGCGTGATTGTGCGCGTCAATGACAGGGGGCCGTTCCTCGCGGGGCGCTTGATCGATTTGTCGTACGCTGCCGCCTATAAGCTCGGTTACGTCGGCGCCGGCAGCGCATCCGTCGAGGTCGAATTGATCACACCCGACGAAATACCGCTGATCGTGGCACAGCAGAAAAAAGCGCTGCAAACGGCGAGCCCCGTACAGCCCGCGCCATCCCCGCAGGACACGCCGCAAGCACCCGCGGAAACGCGACCGGTTGCGCCTGTGCTTGCCGCCGCAGCCAGCCCGACCCCGCCCGAACCGGCCGAGCCGGCGCAGGCAATGCCGGTCGATACCGGAGCCGGCGGGGTCTACCTGCAGCTCGGTGCGTTTTCGGGGCGCGACAATGCCGAGAATTTCCGCGTCCGCGTCTACCAGCAGCTCGTCTGGCTCAATGACGCGATCCGGATTTTTGCGCGCGACGGCATGTACCGCCTGGATCTGGGCCCTTACCGCGATCGCGAAGAGGCCGCCGGCATGGCCGGGAAAATCCGCGAGGCGTTGCAACTCAAACCACTCATCGTGGTGCGCTAGAAGTCATGAACTATCGGATGCTATACGCGCTTTGCCTGGTGCTGCCGCTATGCAGTTGCGCCGAACTGCAGACGCCGCGCACAGCGCCGCCGGCGGCCAAAGCCAAACCCGCGAGCATACCTGTGGCGCAGTTGCTGCGCCGTCCCGGCGGTTATTACAAAGACGACGGTCCCGACGGCGCCCCTCCGGTCGATCTGGACACAATCGCCGACGCCCAGCCCAGAGCCGAGCCCCTGAACGCCCACGCCAACGATCCTTACGTCGTGTTCGGCAAAGAATATGCGCCGGAGAAGGAATTTTCTGCCCACAAGAAGCAAGGCACGGCTTCGTGGTACGGACGCAAATTTCACGGCCAGCGCACCTGGAGCGGCGAGGTCTACGACATGTATGCCATGACCGCGGCCCACCCGACGCTGCCGATCCCGAGCTACGCCCGTGTTACCAACCTGCAAAACAGTAAAACCGTGGTAGTGCGCATCAACGACCGGGGACCATTTTCCTCCGGCCGCATGATGGATCTGTCGTTCGCCGCAGCCTACAAGCTCGGCTTTGCTGAGATCGGAATCGCGGCGGTGGAAGTCGAGAGCATCGTGCTGGACACAACGCCCGGGCCCGAGCGCGCAACTGCTGCGGCGGAAGCGGGCAGCATCCCGGTAAGCGCCGAAATCGCGGGCATATACCTGCAACTGGGCGCATTTTCCTCGCATGCGAACGCGGAAAGTTTCCGCGATACCATCCGCAAGCAGTTGCCATGGCTCAAGCAGGCAATCCAGATTCAGAAGCGCGGCAAACTGTTCCGCCTGCACCTGGGACCTTACCCGGACCGCGGCGAAGCCAAAGCGATCTCCGAAAAAATCCGCGCGGAACTCGACTTCAAACCGCTCGTCGTCACCCGGTAGGCTCGGGGAGCGGAAGCGGGCTGGTATAATTTGCGCTTTTGTGTCACCCCATGAATCGCCTGCTGCTCGCTTTTCTGATCCTGCTTTCCGCGCCCGTCTTCGCCGACGCCCCTCCTGCGCCGACCCTGGCCGCCAAAGCGTGGCTGCTGTACGACTTCACCAGTTCACAGACCATCGTCAGCGCAAACCAGCATGACCGGGTAGAGCCCGCCTCGCTGACCAAACTGATGACCGCCTACCTTGCGTTCTCGGCGCTGAAGCAAAAAAAGCTGACGCTGGATCAGGTCGTGCCGGTATCCGAACGCGCCTGGAAGGCACCCGGATCGCGCATGTTCATCGAGCCGAAAAAACCGGTAACCGTGGAGGAATTGCTGCACGGGATGATCACACAGTCGGGAAATGATGCCTGCATCGCCCTGGCCGAAGCAATCGGCGGTTCCGAGGATGCGTTCGCGCAAATGATGAACCGCGAGGCGCAACGCCTGGGTATGAAGGATACGAACTACACCAACGCGAGTGGCCTGCCGGACCCCAAGCACTACTCGAGTGCGTACGACCTGGGCTTGCTTGCATCGGCGCTGATCCGTGATTTTCCGGATTTCTACCCGCTGTACGCCTTGCGCGAGTACCGCTATAACAACATTACCCAGCCCAACCGCAACCGCTTGCTCTGGCTCGATCCAAATGTCGACGGCATGAAGACGGGCTATACTGAAAACGCCGGATATTGCCTGATTGCATCGGCCAAGCGCGGGGCGCGGCGCTTGCTGGCGGTCGTGCTGGGGGCGAACTCGGACAACGACCGGGCACTGGAAAGCCAGAAACTCCTGAACTACGGTTTCCAGTACTACGATTCGATCAAATTGTACGAAAAAGGTCAGGCGGTGAGCGCGCTGGAAGTGCTGAAAGGAGCCGAGAACCGGCTCAGGGCCGGGTTCCTGTCCGACTTCTACGTAAGCGTGCCGCGCGGCCTCGCCGATCAATTGAAAGCGGACCTGGTGAGCATGCAACCCCTGGTGGCGCCGATCGGATCTGGTCAGAAAGTGGGCACGATCAAGCTTACGCTGCAGGGCAAATTGTTGGGCGAGTACCCGGTAGTGGCGCTGGAGAGCGTGGCAATCGCCGGATTTTTCGGCCGGACATGGGACGGTATGCGGCTTTGGTTCAAGTGATCGCCGCCTGGCGGCGGTCATCTTGAGGAGCGAGTGCGACGCCCCGAAGAGAAGGAAGTCTTACTGGAGGACGGGAAATCTGCTTGTTTTCTTGGAGCAACAGCAGGTTTGTCCAGCATCGTATTCGGAATCAGTGTTATCAGGAGATGTAGATGATTTATCTTAATGGCGAATGGATGCCCATCGAAAAAGCCATGGTTCCGGTGTTGGACCGTGGATTCATTTTCGGCGATGGTGTTTACGAGGTGATTCCCTGTTATTCCGGTCACCCGTTCCGCCTGCGCGAACACCTGACACGCCTGCAGTCCAGCCTCGATGGCGTACGCATTGAAAACCCGTGCAGCATTGAGCGTTGGGATGAACTGGTGCGCGAAATGGTGGCGAAGAATCCGATGGACGATCAATACGTCTATCTGCAGGTGACACGCGGCGTGGCGCCGCGCGACCACGCTTTTCCCAAGGGCGTGAAACCCACCGTGTTCATGATGACCAACCCGCTCACCACGCCGCCGCAGGCTCAGCGCGACCGGGGTGTGGCCGCCGTTACGGTCGCGGACAACCGCTGGCTGCGCTGCGACATCAAATCGGTATCACTGCTTGCGAACTGCCTGCTGCGCCAGACCGCCGTAGACGGCGAGGCTGCAGAAGCCGTGCTGCTGCGCGACGGCTTCCTTACGGAGGGTTCGGCGAGCAACATTTTCGTGGTCAAGAACGGCGTCATCGTCACCCCGCCCAAGACCAATTTCATCCTGCCGGGCATCACCTACGACGTGGTCATCGAACTGGCACGCGCCAACCGGCTGCCGCTGGAAATCCGCCAGGTGAGCGAAGCCGAGGTCCGGGACGCGGACGAGCTTTGGCTTACCTCCTCGACCAAGGAAGTGCTGCCGATCTCGACTCTGGACGGCAAACCGGTCGGTCGCGGAATCAACGCCGGCAAGCCCGGGCCGGTGGCCGCGCGCATGTATCAGCTCTACCAGGACTACAAGCGTACGGTGATGCGTGCGCCGGACAATGTCGACGCCTGAGCCCGAATCGCTGCTCGCTTTCCCCTGTGACTTTCCGATCAAGGTCATGGGCGAAACCCAACCCGGCTTCGCCCAGGCGGTGATGGACGTGGTCATGCGCCACGCCCCGGATTTCGACGCCAGCACCATGGAAATGCGCAAAAGCCGTCTGGGAAAATACCTGTCGTTGACGGTTACCATACGCGCCCAGTCGCGCCTGCAGCTCGATGATCTGTATCGCGATCTGTGCGACCATCCGATGGTCAAAATGGTGCTGTAAGCGCGGAAACATGCAAAGCGAAAAACGCCAATCCATCTCCGGCGCGGCGCAAGCCACGCGACCTGCTGCCGGCCTCGCGCCCCGTCGACTGAATTCCGACCCGCACGTCAAGCGTCTGGGGCTGGTCGAGTTTCAGCCCACCTATGCCGCGATGCGCCAATTCACCACCTCGCGCCAGCGGGATACGCCGGACGAACTGTGGCTGCTGCAACACCCACCGGTGTACACCGCGGGTCTCGCCTGCCGCCCGGAACACCTGCCGCGCGGTTCGGACATACCGCTAGCGCGCGTCGATCGCGGCGGCCAAATTACCTATCACGGTCCGGGCCAGGTGGTGATGTACACGCTGCTCGATTTGGCACGACGCAATCTCAAAATACGCGCATTCGTCGAGCTGCTGGAGCAGGCGGTGATCAATACACTGGCGCCTTACCGTGTCACCGCGCAGCGCAAAGCCGGTGCGCCGGGCATCTATGTGAATGGGGCAAAAATCGCGGCCCTGGGACTGCGCGTGCGCAGCGCAGGCTGCTATCACGGCGTCGCTCTCAACGTGGACATGGACCTTTCCCCGTTTCTGGCGATTGACCCCTGCGGCTACCCAGGCCTGGCGGTGACGCAAACGCGAGAACAGGGGATCGCCGCCTCCGCCGACACGCTCGGTGAGCGACTCGCCGACGAACTTGCGCATCTCCTGGCCGAACATGAGCAAAGACGCTGAAAAGGGTCGCGCCAAGACGGCGCGTATTCCGATCAAGGTCCTGCCGCAGGAGCGGCTGAAGAAACCCGATTGGATCCGCGTCAAGGCGGGTTCCGGCAACACGCGTTTCGACGAAATCAAACAACGCTTGCGCGAGAACAAACTGCACACCGTATGCGAGGAAGCCTCCTGCCCCAATATCGGCGAGTGTTTCGGCAAGGGCACGGCGACATTCATGATCCTGGGCGATCTTTGCACGCGGCGTTGTCCGTTTTGCGATGTCGCCCACGGCCGTCCGGTGGCGCCGGATGCGGAGGAGCCCGCCCATCTCGCACAAACCATCGCCGCGCTGGCGCTTGAACACGTGGTCATCACCAGCGTCGACCGCGACGACCTGCGCGATGGCGGCGCGCGGCATTTTGCCGACTGCATACGTTCGGTGCGCAAACTAGCGCCACAGACGCGCATCGAGGTGCTGGTCCCGGATTTTCGCGGCCGGCTCGAAATCGCGCTCGAAATACTCAGCGCCGATCCGCCCGATGTGATGAATCACAATCTCGAGACCGTGCCGCGCTTATACCGGCAGGCCCGCCCCGGCTCGGATTACCTGCACTCACTCAAACTCCTGCGGGAATTCAAGGCGCGCCGCCCGGATATTCCGACAAAATCGGGCTTGATGCTGGGCCTGGGCGAAACCGACGAGGAGATCCTCGCGGTGATGCGCGATTTGCGCGCGCATGGAGTAGGCATGCTCACCATCGGCCAGTACCTTCAACCTACCGCACACCACCTGCCGGTGCTGCGCTATGTTCATCCGGACGGATTCGCCGCGTTCGAAGATGCGGCGCGCGAAATGGGCTTTCTGCATGCCGCGATCGGCCCCATGGTGCGATCGAGTTATCACGCTGACCGGCAGGCGCAGTCCGCGGGGCTGGCGGAAGGTTTCAGCAAGGAGGCGTCGGGGGATTTAGACCGGTACGCCGGGCGAGTCAGGCGCTAGTAAAACACCTCGCTGCGACGCGCGCCGGCGTCGAGTTCGAACATGGCGAAGCGGATGACGTTGGCCACCTTCTGCACACCGCCCCTGGAGAGCAGCGTCGGCTTGTCGTAATCTCCCGGCTCGTTGCAGGTCAGGCGCAGGTCGATCAGGGCGGCGTGCGCAGCGGCCGCACGCTTGGTGACGCGGTCGTTGAATACCGCGAGTGCGGCACAAGCGGCGCGCTGACGCACCGGATCCTTGTAGTTGGGCTGGAACATGGCGCAAACCATGATTACAAGCCGCGCCGCCTGCGCGGCCTGGATCATTCTCTCGAGCGTACGTTCGAATTCGTCGGCGGCGAGGGAAAGCTGCTCCAGCGCCTGGTCGCCCGCGTCGGAGCGGCTGTCGAGCAATCCGCTCTGCTCTATCGCGTGATTGCCCTCGATGAAAATCATCGCGTGGGTGGCGTCCCTGGGGAGCGCCAGCGTCGACCCGGCGCGTTCGACTTCGGCCGCGGAGACGACGCTGAGCTTCCATTGATTTTGCGTTCCGGGCAGGACGGCGTTTTCGAATTTTCCGGGGGTCTGATCGATACCTGTGTAGGCTTCGAGCAGGGCATCGCCAAGCAGCACCACGTGCCGGAAGGACCCGCGCCGGTGCGAGGACGCCCCGGGCGGCTTGTGACTGGACGGTGGGTTCATGTGCGAATTGTCAACAGACCCTGGTGTCCCGAATCGCTAATTCGCTGAAGAAAAGACGCCGAGAAACGACGCCATACGGCGTTGCAAATGCTCGCAAGGTGTCCAACCTTGCTGCGCTTTGCGCCTAGTCTGGCGCCGTTTTCGCCGCTTTTCCGTTTCAACCATTATCTTTACGCCGGGCAATAATTCAACGAACTAACGATTCGGAACACTAGTGCGCCTGCTCCCAGTTTGCACCGACTCCCACATCAACGACAAGGGGCACCTCGAGTTGGGCCACACCGGTCATCAGGCGGGGCAGTTCCTCGCGCACCCGCGAGAGCTCCGCCTGCGGTACTTCGAGCACCAGTTCGTCATGCACCTGCATGACCAGGGTGGCCGACAAACCCTCCCGGTCCAGCCAGTCCTGCACGGCAATCATGGAAAGTTTGATCAGGTCCGCGGCCGTCCCCTGCATCGGCGCGTTGATCGCGGCGCGCTCGGCGCCCTGCCGCCGGCCGGCGTTGCCGGCCCGGATCTCGGCGAGCCACAGCCGGCGGCCGAAAACCGTCTCGACATAACCGCGCTCGCGCGCCTGTTCGCGTGTTTGCTGCATGTATTGCGCCACACCGGGATAGCGCGTGAAATAACTGTCGATATAGGCCTGTGCGGTGGCGCGCTCCAGGCCGAGCGCCTGCGCCACGCCGAAAGCGGACATGCCGTAGATCAGGCCGAAGTTGATCACCTTGGCGTAGCGACGCTCTTCGGGCGTGACCTCGTGCAGGCTGCGGTTGAAAATCTCCGCAGCAGTCGCTCGGTGCACGTCTTCGCCCGCGGCAAACGCGCGCAGCAGGTTTGCATCGCGCGAAATGTGCGCCATGATGCGCAATTCGATCTGCGAATAATCCGCCGAAACGATCACGCCACCGACCGGTGCAATGAATGCTTCGCGAATACGCCGGCCTTCGGGTGTTCGCACCGGAATGTTCTGCAGATTCGGATCGGTACTGGCCAGGCGCCCGGTCACCGCCGTCGCCTGCGCGTAGTTGGTATGCACGCGCCCGGTAGCGGGGTTGACCATGCGCGGCAACTTGTCCGTATAGGTGGACTTGAGCTTGGTGAGCGCGCGGTATTCGAGCAGAGTCTTCGGCAGCGGGTAGTCGGCGGCGAGCCGCTCCAGCACCTCTTCGTCGGTGGAAGGCGCGCCGCTGGGGGTTTTTTTCAGCACCGGCAGTTGCAGGCGCTCGAAGAAGATTTCACCGATCTGCTTGGGTGAATTCAGATTGAAGGGCTGGCCGGCCTCCTGATGCGCCTTGTGTTCCAGCTCCATCATTTTCTGCCCGAGTTCGCGGCTTTGCGCGTCGAGCAGCGCGGCGTCGATGAGCACGCCGGTGCGCTCCATCCTGAACAACACTTCGCGCGACGGCAGCTCAATTTGCCGATAAATGAATTCGAGGCCGGCTTCGGCCTGCACCTTGGGGTAGAGGCACCGGTGCAGCCGCAAGGTCACGTCGGCGTCTTCGGCGGAATATTCCGTTGCGCGCTCCACGCTCACCTGCTCGAAACCGATGCGCTGCGCCCCCTTGCCGGTGACCTCGTCATAGCTGATGGTCGGCAGATGCAGATGGCGTTCGGCGAGCGAGCCCATGTCGTGGCGCAAATGCGACTCGAGCACATAGGACTCAAGCAGCGTATCGTGCGCCACGCCGCGAAGCCGGACACCGTGATTGGCGAGCACATGCTCGTCGTACTTGAGGTTCTGACCGAGTTTGGGCTTGGTCGCGTCCTCCAGCCAGGGCCGCAGCAATGCGAGCGCCCGCGCCACGCCAATTTGTTGCGGCGCGCCGGCGTAATTATGCGCAAGCGGCAGGTATCCGGCCCGCCCCGGCTCGGCGCAAAACGACATGCCCACCAGCTGCGCCGTCAAGGGGTCGAGGCCCGTGGTCTCGGTGTCGAAAGCGACCAGGTCGGCGCTGTCTAGCAGTTTCAGCCAACCGGCCAACTGCGCTTCGTCGATGATGGTTTCGTAGTGCCGCTCTAAGGGCTCGGGCTCTACGCGCGGCTGTGCGGGAGCACTTGCCGCCGCGCTTTCCTGCGCCGTCTCTTTCAGCCAGCTCTTGAAGCCGAAGCGCTGGAATAGACCGGTCAGCTCGGCTTCGCCGCAGGGCTGCGGCAGCAGGTCTTCCGGTTTCACCGGCAGCGGCACATCGCAGTACACGGTAAGCAGCTTTTTCGCCTGCGGCAGCCAAGGCAGCGCATTGCGCAAATTCTTGCCTACGACACCGCCGATTTCCCCGGCGTGCTCTACGATCGCGTCGAGGGAACCATATTGGGTGAGCCACTTGACCGCGGTCTTCGGTCCGACTTTGTCCACGCCGGGCACGTTGTCCACGCTGTCGCCGACCAGGGTTAGGTAATCGAGGATCAGGCGCGGCGGCACGCCGAACTTGGCCTCGACCCCGGCCTCGTCCAGGCGTTCGTTGTTCATGGTATTGATCAGGCTGACGCGCTCGTTGACCAACTGGGTCAGATCCTTGTCACCGGTCGAGACGACGCAGCGCATACCCCCCTCGGCCGCCTGGCGCGCCAGCGTGCCGATCACGTCGTCGGCCTCGACCCCGTCGATCATCAGCAGCGGCCAGCCCAGCGCGACCACCGCCTGATGCAGGGGCTCGATCTGGCGCACGAGGTCGTCCGGCATGGACGGGCGGTTGGCCTTGTAATCGGCATACCAGTCGTCGCGAAACGTCTTGCCCTTGGCGTCGAACACGCAAGCGAGATAGTCCGGCTTGTAGTCGGCAGCGAGCCGACGTAGCATGTTGAGCACACCGTAGATCGCGCCGGTGGGCTCGCCGCGCGCGTTGCGCAAGTCGGGCAGCGCGTGAAACGCGCGGTAGAGGTAAGACGAACCATCCACCAACAACAGGGTTTTCATAGAGGCACGGGTATGAATGGAAAAATTCCGCGGCCGGCTGACGCCGGCGCAGCAGACATGGCCCACAACGCGCGCGAGTCCTGGCGGATATTCGGGATTATGTCAGAATTCGTCGAGGCAACGGAGCGCCTCGCACAGATCCGCCCCGCGGTGAGCCTGTTCGGCAGCGCGCGCGTACCCGTGGACTCCCCCTACTACCTGCTCGCGGAAAAAATTGCGCGGCTGCTTTCGGACGCCGGGTTCTCGGTGATTTCCGGTGGCGGCCCCGGGATCATGGAAGCCGCCAACAAGGGCGCCTTTTTCGGCAAGTCTCCCTCGGTGGGTCTGAATATCCAGTTGCCGAACGAACAGCTCAGCAATCGTTTTCAGGACATCAGCCTCACCTTCCACCATTTTTTTGCGCGCAAGGTCAGCTTCGTCAAGTTCGCAACCGCCTATGTCGTGCTGCCGGGGGGGTTCGGCACGATGGACGAGTTGTGCGAAGCGCTTACCCTCGTGCAGACCGGCAAAACGCGAAAAATGCCCATCATCCTGGTGCATTCGCCGTTCTGGCGCGGGCTGCTGGACTGGTTCCGCGACCATCTGCAGGCGGAGCATATGATCGATCCGGCGGACCTGGATCTGGTGCAAACGATCGACGAGCCGGCGGCGATCGTCGAAGCCATCTTCAAGTACTACGAGAAAAGGGGGTTTGCGCCTTTACCGGCGGAACGCGAGAACCTACTCAATCTCTGAGACGGTGTTGGAATCTGCTAAAATTCGCCATCAACGCCACCAAAACCGGAAGCCCGTCATGCGCCGCTTGTTAGGAATTGCACTACTCGGAATCGCGCTTCCGCTTGCGGCGCAGCAACCGCCCAAGCTCGAACCGTTGCCGGAGCCTCCACCTCCGCCGCCCGGCCTCGCACTTGATCCGGCGCTGGAACCACAGGTCACGATCACCAAACGCGGCGAAGACAAAGTCGAGGAGTATCGCATCAACGGCAAGCTCTACGCGATGAAGGTTACACCACCGCACGGCGTGCCGTACTTTCTGATAGACGAGGCCGGCAACGGCGTGATGAGCCGGCGTGATTCCTTCGACTCCGGCCTGCGCGTGCCGCAGTGGGTGATTCATTCATTCTGAACCAGGCGCCGGGTCCGGGCTAGGCACTGCGAGGTAAATCCCGCAGCCCCTTTGCCCACGGCTCATTGCCATTGCCCGCATGTCAGTTTTTACTCCGGTCACGCCCGAGCAGTTATCTGTTTGGTTAAAGTCCTACCGCCTGGGAACGCTGGTGCGGATGCAAGGCATCGCCGCAGGCATCGAAAATACCAACTATTTTGTCACCGTGACAGGCGGGAGCTATGTGCTGACCTTGTTCGAGAAACTTACGCCGGGCGAATTGCCGTTCTATCTCGGACTGATGGCGCATCTCGCACAGCGTGGAATCCCCAGCCCGGCGCCGGCGATCGACCTCCAGGGACGGATGTTTTCGGAGCTGAACGGCAAGCCCGCGGCGCTGATGTCCAGGCTGCAGGGCGAGGCCGTCGCTGCGCCGACACCTGAGCATTGCGGCCAGGTCGGCGGCACGCTCGCCGATATCCATCTTGCCGGCCTGAGCTACGCGGGCCGGCTCGCGAATCCGCGCGGACCGCGCTGGTGGCGCGAGGCAGCGCCCCAGGTAAGTCCTTTCCTCGATGATGCGCGCGCCGAACTGCTGCGCTCGGAACTCGAATTCCAGTCGCAGCACAGGTGCGATGACCTGCCGCGCGGGCCCATCCACGCCGACATGTTCCGCGACAACGTTCTGTTCGCCGGCGAGCGCATAGGCGGCGTGATCGATTTCTACTTTGCCGGCGTCGATTGCCTGCTGTTCGACGTGGCGGTTACGGTCAACGATTGGTGCGTCGACGCGGCGGGCGGCATCGATGCAACGCGGGCGCGCGCGCTGCTTGCCGCCTACCATGCCAAACGATCGTTCACTTCCGAGGAGCATGGGGCCTGGCCGGTGATGTTGCGGGCCGCGGCCTTGCGGTTCTGGCTATCGCGGCTCTACGACTTCTACCTTCCGCGAGCGGGCGAACTGGTGCACGCGCACGATCCCGAGCACTTTCGCCGCATCCTTGAACTGCGTATCACCCATTCAGGCGATGTGCCATGGATCTGACGCCACGCGAACGCCTGCAGAAAACATGAACACCGTTCCCGCAAACCATGGCTGGAACTGGGTGCTGACCGGATTTGCGCTGTTTCGCAAGAGCCCGGCGATGTGGGCATTCCTGACCCTGTCCTACATCATGCTGATGCAGATACTGGGCATGATTCCGGTGATCGGATGGTTTGCCGCAACCGTGCTGATCCCCGCATTCTCGGCCAGCTTCATGATCGCGAGCCGGGAACTCGACCAGGGCCGCAAGCTCGGCTTCGACATGCTGTTCTCCGGATTCAGATCGAACCTGCCCGCGCTGCTGCGGCAGGGCGGCTTCTACCTGGCGAGCGGACTCGTCATCCTCGGTTTGTCTGCGCTGGTCGATGGCGGGCTGCTGATGCAGATGATGGTATTCGGCGAAAAACCGCCCGCCGCGGCATTCGAGAACGGCAGCCTGGCCGGCGCGGCGATGCTCGCCGGCGCCCTGTACATGCCCGTGCTGGCCGCGTTCTGGTTCGCACCCGCCCTGTCAATCTGGCGCGAACTTCCCGCCACGCAGGCCTTGTTCTACAGCTTTTTTGCCACGTTGAGCAATTGGCGGGCCTTTTTCACCTACGGTCTCGCGCTGGTGCTCCTAGGCATAATCTGCAGCCTCACACTGTTCGTGCTGGCTTTGCTGGTGCGCGGACTCCTGGGAAACAAATCGCAGAATGCGTTCATCCTGGTGATGCTGCCGGTGATGCTCACCTACGTCCCCACCCTGTTTGCGAGCTTTTACGCCAGCTACCGCGATGTGTTCGCGCCGCCGAACGACCCGGCTATAGCCGAGAACGGCTCCACGGCGGGTCCGTCGTGACGGCCATGGGTTCCCGATGAGCGCCCGGCTGCGCGAGATTCCCTACAATTACACTTCGTTCTCCGATCGGGAGATCGTGCTGCGCCTGCTCGGCGAAAAGGCCTGGGACACGCTGCACGAACTTCGCTCGGAACGCAGAACCGGGCGCTCGGCGCGCATGCTCTACGAAGTACTGGGTGATATCTGGGTGGTATCGCGCAATCCCTATCTGCAGGACGACCTGCTCGACAACCCCGGTCGGCGCGCGGCGCTGATCGAAGCCATGCGCCACCGCCTGGACGAGATTGAAAAACGCCGCAGGCAGTATCTCGCTGAGGTCGACGCGGATACCGGAACCAGGGCGCAACAAACCGCGCGTGCAGAGCGGGTTGCATTTCTGTTGGAGAGCGGACGCAACGCAGTCGACAACTTCGCCGCCGGCTTCGCCGAGGTGGCGGCGCTGCGGCGCCTCGCGCTGAAAAAACTGTGCCGCAGCACGCGCAGGGACAACATCCAGTTCGACGGCCTGTCGCGCGTGTCTCATGTGACGGACGCCACCGACTGGCGCGTCGAATACCCGTTCGTCGTCATCTATCCGGACAGCGAAGACGAAGTCGCCGCGGTAGTGCGCGACTGCATCGACCTCGGACTTACCATTATTCCGCGTGGCGGCGGCACCGGCTACACCGGCGGCGCAGTACCCCTCACGCGGCTTTCCGCCGTCATCAATACCGAAAAACTCGACACGTTGGGCGCCGTCGAAGAAAGCGAGCTGCCGGGCGTCGCAAACAGGGTCGCAACCATACGCTGCGGCGCAGGGGTGGTGACCAAGCGCGTAATGGAAGCGGCGGAAGAAGCGGGGCAGGTCTTTGCGGTCGACCCGACCTCGGCCGACGCTTCCTGCATCGGCGGCAATGTCGCCATGAACGCGGGTGGCAAGAAGGCGGTGTTGTGGGGCACTGCGCTGGACAACCTCGTGTCCTGGCGCATGGTGGATGCGAACGGCTATTTCCTCGAAGTTACGCGACTGGACCACAACCTCGGCAAAATCCATGATGCGGCGGCGACGCGCTTCCGGGTGCAACGCTACCGCCGCGACGGCAGGACCCCCTTCGGCGAGCCGGAAATTCTCAATATCCCGGGCGCGCGCTTTCGCAAGGCCGGTCTGGGCAAGGACGTAACGGACAAGTTCCTTTCCGGGCTTCCCGGCATCCAGAAAGAGGGGTGCGACGGCATTATCACCTCCGCACGTTTCATTCTGCACAGAATGCCCGCCGCGATCCGCACGGTTTGTCTGGAATTTTTCGGACAGGTGCGCGACTCGGTGCCGGCCATCGTCGAAATCAAGGACTACCTCGACACCCGCGCCGGCGCGACCGGCGGGGACGGGCGACCGGTGATGCTCGCCGGGCTGGAACACATGGACGAGCGCTACCTGAAGGCGGTGGGCTATGCGACCAAGGCCAAGCGCCAGGCGGGCGGGGCCGGAAGGCCGAAAATGGTGCTGATCGGCGACATCGTCGGCGAAGACGAAGACGCAGTCGCGGCGGCCGCTTCGCAGGTGGTGCGTATCGCCAACGCCCGCGGAGGCGAGGGCTTCGTCGCAGTCTCAGCGGAAACACGGCGCAGCTTCTGGCTCGACCGCGCGCGCACCGCTGCCATCGCCAAGCACACCAATGCGTTCAAGATCAACGAGGACGTGGTGATACCGCTGGGGCGCCTGGGCGACTATTCCGACGGGATCGAACGCATCAATATCGAACTGTCGATTTCGAACAAGCTTGCCCTGCTCGATGCGCTTGACGAGTATTTCCAGGGAGAACTGCCCCTGGTCCAGCACGGGGAAACGCTGCCCGCGCCCGAGTTTCTCGGCGACCGGCGCGAAGCCGCGCGCGAACACCTCGCCAGAACGCGCTCGCGCTGGCAGTATCTGCTCGCCAACCTCGACCTGCCCGTGGCCGAGGCGCGCGCCGACGCGGTTCCCGGCCTCGCCGCGGTCACCCATGCGGGGCGCACCGTGTTCTCCGTTCTACAGGACCACAGCGTGCGCGTTTCATGGAAAGACGAAGTACGCGACGAACTGGAGCAACTGTTCGACGGCCTGGTATTCCGCCATATCCTGGAGGCGTGCCGCGCCATACACCAAAGCGTACTCAAGGCGCGCGTGTTCGTGGCGCTGCACATGCACGCCGGCGACGGCAATGTGCACACCAACATTCCGGTCAACTCGGACAACTACGACATGCTGCGCCAGGCCAACGCGGCGGTGGCGCGCATCATGCGCCTGGCGAAATCGCTGGACGGCGTGATATCGGGCGAACACGGCATCGGCATCACCAAGCTCGAGTACCTCGACGCGCACGAAGTCGAGGCTTTCCGCAGCTACAAGGACAAAGCGGATCCGCAAGGCCGCTTCAACGCCGGCAAATTACTGGCGGGCGGTGATCTGCGCAACGCCTACACGCCGAGTTTCAGCCTGATCGGCGCCGAGTCGCTGATCATGGAGCAGTCGGAGACCGGCAGCATTGCCGACTCGATCAAGGATTGCCTGCGCTGCGGCAAGTGCAAACCGGTGTGCGCCACCCATGTCCCGCGCGCCAATCTGCTCTACAGTCCGAGAAACAAGATCCTCGCCACGTCTTTGCTGATCGAAGCCTTCCTCTATGAGGAGCAGACGCGCCGCGGCATCTCCCTCAGGCATTTCGATGAGTTCGGCGATGTCGCCGATCATTGCACCGTATGCCACAAGTGTGCCAACCCCTGCCCGGTGGACATCGATTTTGGCGACGTCTCGATCGCGATGCGCAATATGCTGCGCAAGCAGGGGAAGAAGAAATTCAATCCGGGCACGGCGGCGTCGATGCTGTTTCTGAACGCCACCAACCCAAACACCATCAAGATCGCGCGCAAGCTGATGATCGAATGGGGCTACCGGGCGCAGCGGCTCGCCTACAGCGCCGCGAAAATGCTCGGCTTGGCGCAGCGCCAGACGCGGCGGCCACCTTCGAGCACCGGGCGGGCGCCGGTCCGGGCGCAAGTGGTGCACTTCATCAACAAACCCATGCCGGGCAAGCTTCCCAAACGCACCGCGCGCGCGCTGCTCGAGCTCGAGGACCGCCACATCGTGCCCATCATCCGCGATCCGGCCAAGGTGACCGAAGACTCCGACGCGGTGTTTTACTTTCCGGGCTGCGGCTCCGAGCGGCTGTTCAGCCAGGTCGGTCTGGCAACGCAGGCGATGCTCTACTCCATCGGCACGCAGTGCGTGCTGCCGCCCGGCTATTTGTGCTGCGGCTATCCGCAAACCGCCGCCGGCGAAGAAGAAGCGGGGCGGCGCATCATCACGGACAACCGCGTGCTGTTTCACCGCGTCGCCAACACGCTCAACTACCTGGACATCAAGACCGTGATCGTGTCCTGCGGCACCTGCATGGACCAGCTGCAGAAATACGAATTCGACAAGATCTTCCCCGGCTGCCGCCTGCTGGACATCCACGAGTATCTGCTCGAAAAAGGGGTGAAGCTCGAGGGCGTGGCCGGCGTGCGCTACATGTACCACGACCCCTGCCACACGCCGATGAAGACCTACCAGCCGCTCAAGGTCGTCAACCAGCTCATGGGCGGCGAAGTGCGCTTGAACGAGCGTTGCTGCGGCGAAGCGGGTACGCTCGCACTCACCCGGCCGGATATCTCCACCCAGGTGCGGTTTCGCAAGGAAGAGGAAATGAAGAAAGGGGTCGCCGCGGCGCGCGCCGGCGGCGGCGGAGACTTCAAGGGAGAGGTCAAGATTCTCACTTCCTGCCCTTCCTGCCTGCAGGGCCTGGCGCGCTACGACGATGACGCCGGCACCAGCGCCGACTATATAGTGGTCGAGATCGCCACGCATACCCTGGGCGCAGACTGGATGGCCGACTATGTGGCCAAAGCGAACCATGGCGGCATCGAGCGCGTGTTGCTCTGATCGAGCGCACCGGACAGATCCGCAGGAGCATCTCGCACAAGGCATCGCAAGGGATGGAGCGGAAAGCGGTCCGCCGGACCGATGAAGCACAGAAATTCTGCTATGCTGATTCCGCAGCGCAGCCTCGCCGAAAGCCGCTGCCGGCAGCCCCGCCAGAATTGGCCGGCGGTCCGAAGCTTGTGAATTAATCACGCTCGGCGCCTATGCTTCAGCTCCGGCGAGAACAAGTTGACAGTTGCATCCTGCGAGTTGTGTAATTCTGCCGGTGGGGAAACCCTGTGGCGGGACGAACTGTGCCGCGTGGTCCTGGTGGACGATCAGCACTACCCCGGATTCTGCCGCGTAATCCTTAATCATCATGTGAGCGAAATGAGCGATCTTGACGCACCGACCAGGCAGAGGCTTATGCGCGTGGTGTTTGCCGCGGAGTCCGCTTTGCGGGAGTTGATGCGACCCGCGAAAATCAATCTCGCGAGCCTGGGCAACAGGGTCGCACACCTGCACTGGCATGTGATCGCACGCTTTTCGGACGACCGGCATTTTCCCGACTCTGTTTGGAGCGAAGCGCAACGGGCGGGCGTCCCGCGCGCGATCGATCGCTCGGCACTGCAACTGGCCTTGCACGCGCACTTGCAGGCCGCGGCAGAATGAACGGCATTCCGGCGCGCTGACCCAATGTCCGAATTCGACCTGCCCGCAATCTCGACCGACGCGAAGCCGGAGTTCACCGACGTCGCCTCCTGCGCGGCGTGGCTGGGCGAGCTGCCCCTGGCCAATGTGGCGCCTTCGCAGATCCGGCTGCTCGAGCAACTGCGCGAACTGAACCGCTACGGCCTGCCCGCCGAAGAGCGTCTCAAGGTGCTCGAGGCGCTGCGCGAGTCGATTTATTTTCTGCAAGAGCATCAGATCAGAAAGCTGACGAACAAACCGCTGCCGCTGACCCAGGTCGAGCGCGGCATATTCGAACAGGTAGTGGGCCTCTGGCATGCGCTGCTGGTCGGCTACCAGCGCTGCCTCCAGGACACCGCCGGGGGCAAGCACGACAGCCAGATCGCGCTCATATGCCAGCGGGGGCTGGACTGCGTCGCCTCGAGCATGTTCGACCACTGCCGCGTCTATCACAGTTTCCCCACGGCCTATTGGCTGGCCCTGCACCAGATCTACCGCAGGGCCGAGGACGCCAGCGTCATCGCAGCGCCCGTCACCGACACGGTGCGAAAATCCGAAACGAGCTGCGCAGAGGTATACGTGCGCGCGCTGCTGTTTATGCTTGCCGACCCCAACGAGCAAACGCAGAAACAGATCGCGCAAATTCAGCGCTGGCTGGAACAATGGGCTCAGCATGTGCCTGTGAGGCGCGCGCCGCCGGAGGACAAGGGTTTGCCGCCGCTACAGATGGATTACACCGCAGCTGCAGGCGCCTATCGAGAGGCCGGCGCAGGCGGGCACAAAACTTCGGCGTGGCTTGATATCAGCGACCTTGCGCGCATATTGAAGAAATGCGTGGTGCGCTTGCGCAAGGGTGAATCGCCCGCCAGCCTCGGCCTGGGCGAGGATAGTGCAATGCCCAGTGTCGAACAGTTGCTGGTGCAGCTGTTTCGGCTGTGGTGCGAGGGCAAAAACGCGCGTGTGCAAGCGCGCCGCAGCGTCAACGCGAAAGCCAAGGTATGCACGACCCTGGTCTCCATGCATTTCCATATCTCCGGCAACAAGTCATTCCGCCAGCCTGGACACGCGACCCAGCTTAGCAGGCGCGAACGCGAAGAGATCGCAACGTTCGGCCATACCAGCACGCGCCTGGAGGACGCATTTGTCGAAGCCGGGGGTTATGCGACCGAGGACTGGCTGCTGCTCGAGGAAAGCCTCTCCGGTCTGCGCATCACCCGTCAGGCCGATACCACGGGCGGTCGCTACGTAATTTCGCAACTGGTCGCGGTGCGCCCGGCCGACGCAAAAAGTTTTATGATCGGTGTAGTGCGCTGGCTCAATACCGCCGAGAACGGCGACCTTCAGCTCGGCGTTCAGATTTTTCCGGGTGTGGCGCGGGCCGTGGCAGTGCGCCCAACCGGCATCAATGCGATGGCAGAAAAGTTCGTGCCGGCGCTCTATTGCCCGCCGATTCCGGCGCTGTCCGTACCCGCTGCGCTGATTCTGCCGCCCGGCTGGTACCGACCCAAGCGGGTGCTGGAAGTCTATAGCGACAGCGCCGAAATGCTGCTGCTCACCGGCACAATCGAACGCGGCAGCGATTTCGAGCGCGTTTCGATCGAGCCAGCCAGCTAAGTCGTATTACCGGCCTGCGGGACCGTCGTCGTATCGGCGACCGATTTGACGCGCCGCGCCGGAAACGTCGCGGAAAAGCAACTACCCCTCCCCGGCTCGCTATCGATTTCCAGCTCCGCCTGATGGCGCGTCAGCACGTGTTTGACGATGGCCAGGCCGAGCCCGGTGCCACCGGTTTCGCGCGAGCGGCTGTGATCAACGCGATAAAAGCGCTCGGTCAGGCGCGGCACATGACGCGGCTCTATACCCGGGCCGGTGTCCCTGACACTGAACACGGCTTGCGCGCCGCGGCGACCCCAGGCTAGCCGTATTTCCCCGCCGGCGGGCGTGTAGTGGACCGCATTTGCCGCCAGGTTGCCAAAAGCGCTGCGCAACTCCTGCGCATTGGCCAACAGCGCGACCGGATCCTGGATGTCGAGTTCAACGCGATGACGCCCGGCGCTGAGCGCGAGTGCTTCGTCACGCACGCCGGCGAGCAGCGCGCTCACGTCAACGAGGGTCTCGTCGTTCAAGCCCTGACTGCCCTCCAGCGCGGACAAGGTGAGCAGGTCTTCGACCAGTCGCTGCATGCGCCGGGTGTGCTCGCGCATCATCTGCAGATAGCCCAGTCTGCGTTCCTCGTCCAGTTTGACGTCGCCGTCGGTAAGCGTCTCCAGAAAACCGGCGACCACGGTAAGCGGGCTTTTCAGTTCGTGCGACACATTGGCGACGAAATCGCGCCGCATGGTTTCGACTTTCTCCGCCAGCGTGATGTCGCTTGCGAGCAATAGTTTTTGCTCTTCGCCATAGGAAATGATGGCCAGGGACAGCACCCGGCCACCGGTGCGCGCCAATCGCAGCGTGAGGGGTTCGGCATATTCGCCCTGCGCCAGATAGGCGGCGAGATCAGGATGCCGCACCAGATTGACCAGGGGCTGTCCAAGATCGCGCGATTCGTCCAGACCAAGGTACTCGCTGGCGATCGGATTGCACCACTCGATATGGCTATTGGCGTCGAGCAGAACGACACCGTCGGGCAGTGCCAGACCGGCATTGCGAAAGCGCGCGAGGTCATCCTCGAGTTGCCGTTCCCAGCGAAGGCGGGTGCGCACGAAACCGTACAGCCCGGCCAATACCGGTTCCCACACACCGCCGGCCTGCGGCACGGGCTTGGTCAATGGATCGCGCAACCAGCCGGCCAGCGCGTCGAGGTTGAGCACATGGCGCGCGAGCAGCAGTACCAGTGTGAAACAAACCAGTATCAGCGCCCACACAGGTCCGGCAATTGGCCAAGCGATCAAACCGGCGATGCCGATGCCGGCGACCACCCACAGGCTGCGTATCCAGACGGAACTCAATTCACGAACCCGATATTCCTGGAGCCAGGCCCAAGACGAAGGGATACCGTACCCCGTTTTCCCCTTAGCCGGATCCTGTCAATGTGAAGTTACCAAGATAACCTTGAGGAGGATTATCGCATGCCCGTCCTACGCGCCGCGCGCGCGGAACGCATCAATCCCGTGCAGCGAAGCGATAGCCGGTACCGCGCACCGTCTCGATCAGCGCATCGTGGCCGCTCACCTCCAGGGCCTGGCGCAGCCGACGGATGTGCACGTCGACCGTGCGCTCCTCGACGAACACGTGGTCACCCCAAACCTGGTCGAGCAGTTGGGTGCGTGTATGGACGCGCTCCGCATGGGTCATGAAAAAATGCAGCAGACGAAACTCCGTCGGTCCCAGGTCGAGCGATTGGCCGTTGCCGCTGACCCGGTGCGCGAGCGGATCCAGCCGCAAGCCGCGAACCTCGACCACGTCGTCGGTCATTTGCGGCGCACGCCGGCGCATCACGGCTTTGATGCGCGCAAGCAGTTCGCGCGGCGAGAACGGCTTGGTGATGTAGTCGTCCGCGCCCGCTTCGAGCCCGAGAATCTTGTCCTGCTCCGCCGATTTGGCGGTGAGCATGATGATGGGTATGGCGCGCGTCCTGGCGTCACCGCGCAAATGCCGCGCGATCGCCACACCCGATCGCCCCGGCAGCATCCAGTCGAGCAGCACCAGATCGGGCAGGCTCTCGCGCATGAGGTCGTTCGCCTTCTCGGCGTCCGCTGCACGAAGGACATGATGGCCGGCCGCCTCCAGATTGACGGCGATCAATTCCTGGATGGCGGCTTCGTCCTCCACAATCAAGATATTGAGCGGCATCTTATGGTCGATTCCTGGGGTGCAATGGGATACTCGGCGTGACAGGGCACAATAATATGTCGCACACGTGACATTTTGGTTACAGTGGTGAACGGCGCAAAACTCACCGGTCACGGTATCATAGACGCCCTCGGCCGCGGTGCGCGGCACGGATCGGAACCGGAACCAGGCGGATACAGCGATGAACGGAAAGACCCATTTTGGTTATGAGCAGGTAGACGAAGGCGAAAAGGCGCGCAAGGTCGCGGACGTCTTCGACTCGGTGGCCTCCAAGTACGACCTCATGAACGATCTGATGTCGGCCGGAATGCACCGCGCATGGAAAGCCTTCACCATCGCCATCGCCGGAATCCGGCCGGGCGAGCGCGTCCTCGACGTTGCCTCGGGCAGCGGCGATCTGGCGCGGGCGTTCGCCCGGGGCGCCGGCACCAACGGCGAAGTCTGGATCACCGACATCAACCGTGCCATGCTCGAGCGCGGGCGCGACCGCCTGCTCAACGAAGGGCGCGCCCTGCCGCTGGCACAATGCAATGCCGAGCATCTCCCATTTCCCGACGATTACTTCGACTGCGTGAGCGTCGCATTCGGGCTGCGCAATATGACGCGCAAGGAGGCGGCGCTGGCGGAAATGCGGCGCGTACTCCGGCCGGGAGGGCGCCTGCTGGTGCTCGAATTCTCACGCGTTTGGCAGCCGCTGAAGCCGGTCTACGACTGGTATTCGTTCAAGGTGCTGCCGTGGCTGGGCTCGAAGATTGCCGACGATGCGGACAGTTACCGTTACCTGGCCGAGTCCATACGCATGCACCCGGACCAGGAACAATTGAAAACCCTGATGGAACAAGCGGGCCTGGAGCGTGTCGAATATTTCAACTTGAGCGCAGGGGTGGTCGCGCTGCATCGTGCATTCAAAATCTGATGGCGACGGCGCAAAGATAGTGATTCAAACCGGTATCTCACAGGAACGAGGGAAAATATGAAACATCTGTTATCAACATTGATGCTTTCCGTTTTGGCATTGGCATTCGTGGCGGAGGACGCTGAAGCCAGGCGTCTGGGCGGGGCCAGGAGCTTCGGCGCGCAGCGCTCCATCGCTCCGAGCAAGAGCGTGCAGCAGACACCGCCGTCGCAAGCGGCGCCCGCTGCCGCGGGAACCAATACGGCGGCCGCGACCAAGCCCGCGGGCAACCGCTGGCTCGGCCCGATCGCCGGACTCGCCGCCGGCCTGGGTCTGGGATGGCTGATCGGTCAGGGCGGTTTCGGAGGCATGCTGGGCACCGTGCTGATCATGGCTCTGGTCGGTTTCGCGGTGGTCTCGGTCATGCGTCTGCTCGCCCGGCCCAGAATCGAAGGCAAGATGCAATACGCGGGGATGGGGAACGCCCCCGGCGAAGCGCCCGCGCTTTCACCCGGTGCGAACAGCGCACCCGACTTCGGCGCACAGCTACGCCCGAGTATTCCCGAGGGTTTCGACGCCGAGGGTTTTCTGCGCCAGGCCAAGCTCAATTTCGTCAAGATGCAGGCCGTGCATGACGGCGGCAAGCTGGGCGAATTGCGCGAATTCACCACTGACGCAATGTTTGAGTCCATCAAGCAGGATTTGCTGCAACATGGCAGCATCGGACAACAGACCGACGTCGTGACGCTCGATGCGGAACTGCTGGAAGTCCTCACCGAGGGCGACACCCATTGGGCCAGCGTGCGTTTCTCCGGGATGATCCGCGAAAGCCCCGCCGCCCAGCCTGAAGACTTCCAGGAGATCTGGAACCTGGCGAAGCCGACCTCCGGCAAGACCGGTTGGTTGCTGGCGGGCATACAACAGATGCAATAAGCGCGCTTCGACTACATCGGAGGAAGCCGTGTTACCTCACCCGGGAATATACGCTCTCAACCACCTGCTCGAGGCGGAATCCTGGGCGCGCGACAAGCTCAAGCCCTACGCCGGACAGTGTGTGGAATTCCGCTCCCCGCCGCTGCCTGCGCTGCGTCTGGACATCCTCGAAACCGGTCTGCTGCAAGCTGCTGCTGCAGACAACGCCCCCAACCTGGTTGTAAACATCGGGCCGGCCGCGCTCCCGGCGTCTTTGCGCGGCGAAGACGCGCTGCTGCGCGAAATCGGCATAGAAGGCAACGCCGATCTGGCCGGCACGGTGCAGTATCTGTTTCGGCACTTGCGCTGGGACATAGCCGAAGACCTGTCCAAGGTATTCGGCGACGTGCTTGCCCAGCGCATGGTGACCGAAGGCAGGCGCTTCGCCGCGTGGAACCGCGAAGCAGCGGAAAAACTCGCGCAAAATTTTGCCGAATACTGGGTAGAGGAACAGCCGCTGCTGGCACGCCCGGCAGAAGTGCGCGAATTCCTGGCCGACGTAGACCAGCTGCGCGACGATCTGGCGCGGCTGGAAAAACGCGTCGAGATTCTGGCGACGAAAGCATAATTTCAGGCCGCTTCCCGATAGGCTCGGCGTCGTTTGCGCTAGGCGAGATCTTGTCGAGCGGATAAGCTCATGGCTATTGAACTGCGTTTCGGTTCCTTCGGTGGTTTTCAGACAGCCTGTTAGAATCCGCATTTAGACTTCCGCAGACCAATCAATTGCAGCGCCTCCTGCGCCTCGCCCTGATCATCAATGTCGGCATCCGCTTCGGCCTGGATGAGTTCGTACTCGCCCACGCGCGCACGCGTTTCCTGCTCGTAGCGGTACAGCGCGTGCTGTTCTGGCGCAGGCTCACCCAGCCGCGCGCGGTGCGGCTGCGCCTGGCGCTGGAGGCCCTGGGGCCGCTGTTCGTAAAATTCGGTCAGGTGCTCTCCACACGGCGCGACCTGCTGCCCACCGATATCGCCGACGAGCTGGCGCGCCTGCAGGACCGGGTGCCGCCCTTCTCGACTGAACTCGCCCGCGCGCAGCTTGAGCGCTCTTTCGGCCGCCCCGTGGCGGAAGTGTTCGAGCAGTTCGACGCCCTGCCGGTAGCCAGCGCCTCCATCGCGCAAGTGCATTTCGCAGTCCTGCCAGGGGGACGCGAGTGCGCCGTCAAGATACTGCGCCCCAATATGCGGCAGGCGATCGAAAAAGACGTAGCCTTGCTCGACAGCGCCGCCAGTTTGATGGAGGCGCTGTGGATCGACGGCCGGCGCCTGAAACCACGCGAGGTCGTGGCGGAATTTGCGATGCACCTGAACGACGAACTCGACCTCATGCGCGAGGCGTCAAACGCGAGCCAGTTGCGGCGCAATTTCGCCGGCTCACAGCTGCTGATGATCCCGGAGATATATTGGGACTACTGTTCGTCCTCGGTAATGGTGATGCAGCGCATCAGCGGCACACCGGTCAGCCACGTCGATGAACTGCGAAGCGCCGGCGTGGATATTCCGCGACTCGCGCGCGCCGGCGTGGAGATATTCTTCACCCAGGTGTTCCGCGACGGTTTTTTCCATGCGGACATGCACCCGGGCAATATTTTCGTTTCCACCGACACCGACCCTCGCGGACAGTACGTCGCCGTCGATTTCGGCATCATGGGCACGCTCACCGACGTCGACAAGAACTACCTGGCGCAGAATTTTCTCGCTTTTTTTCAACGCGACTACAAGCGCGTGGCGCAGGCGCACCTGGAAGCGGGCTGGGTGCCGCCCGATACGCGCGTGGACGAATTCGAGAACGCCATTCGGGCCGTGTGCGAACCGGTGTTCGACCGCCCGCTCAAGGACATTTCATTCGGCCGCGTGCTGCTGCGGCTGTTCCAGACTTCGCGCCGCTTCCACGTCGAGATCCAGCCGCAGCTGGTGATGCTGCAAAAGACCCTGCTGAATATCGAGGGCCTCGGGCGGCAACTCGACCCCGATCTCGACCTGTGGAAGACCGCCAAGCCCTTCCTCGAGCGCTGGATGAGCGAGCAGTTGGGCTGGCGCGGAATACTGCGCAACCTGCAAAATGAGGTACCGAGCTGGGTCAACATGCTGCCGCAGATGCCGCGGCTCCTGCACCGCGCGCTGGATGCCGACCACGGCGCCGGGATCGAGCGGGCGCTGGAGCAGCTCGCGACTGAACAAAGACAGCGCCACCGCAGCCTGGTTACGCTAGGCCTGCTGCTGGCGGCTCTGCTCGCCTGGCATATCTATCTCGTGCTTTGACGGCGCGCCCATAGGGGGCGCGGGACATGCCGGTTCAGTGGTGGCCGCGCTGCCCGGGCAGGGGCTTGGGATGCGAGAGCGAGGCCTCTATCGACTGGCCGTGGTTACGAATGATGGGCGGTGCCAGCGTTCCGAGCACCATCCCGAACATTGACGCGAAGAAACCGGCCAGGTTCGGCGGTACCATGGCCTCGGCGGCTATGTTGTCGGCCACCAGCCAGGTGCCGACGCCGAGCACGATGGAAAACAAAGCCCCTTGCGTATTGGCTCGCTTCCAGTAGGCGCCCGCAGCCAGCGGCACGAAGGCGCCCGTCAGCGTCACGTTGTAAGCGTTTTGCACCATTTCGTACATGGTGCTGGTGCTATTGACGGCGAACACCAAGGCCGCGGCTGCGAACGTAACCAGGATAATGCGCAGGGTCAGCAGCATTTGGCGGTCGCTCATGCGGCGCATGAAGGGCCGCAGGACATTTTCGGTAAACAATGCCGTCGGCGCCAGCAGGGCGCCGCTGGCGGTGGACAAAATGGCCGAGAGCAGCGCGCCGAAGAACATTACCTGCGCCCACAGGGGCATCTTGCCTAGCACCAGGTCCGGCAGGATCTTCTGAATCACGCGGGCGTCCTTGTTCGCGAACAGTTCCCTCAGCGAGGGGTCGGCTACCAGCGCCGCGTAGGCGATATAGATCGGCACGAAAGCAAAACAAAAGTAGACCAGCCCGCCGATGATGGTTCCGCGCACCGCCGTCTTCTCGTCCTTGGCGCTGGTCATGCGCTGAAACACATCCTGCTGAGGAATCGAGCCGAAAGCAAAGGCGAAGAAGGCGCCGGCCATCGCCCACCACGCGGCGGCGTCCATGTCGGCCGGGAACATCACCAGCTTGCCGTCGGCCGCGGCTTGACGCACCACTTTCTCGACACCTCCGGCGAGGTCGCCGACGAGCAAACCCACCAGGGTCAGACCAATCACAATGATCACCGTCTGAAACAGGTCGGTAAATGCCACCGACCACATGCCGCCGAAGATCGTGTAAACGACGACCACGCCGGCGCCGAGCATGATGGCCTGGTTGAGTTCCAGTGCGCCGCCGGACAGTGAAAAGATCACCAACCCCAGCGCGGTTAGTTGCGCCGACGTCCAGCCCAGATAGCTCAGCGTAATCGACAAACTGGTCAACACCTCCACCGGCTTGCCGTAGCGCTGTTTGTAGAAATCACCTATGGTCAGCAGGTTCATCCGGTAGAACAATCGGGCGAACAGCAGGGCCGCGAGTACCAGGCACACCGAAGCGCCGAAGGGGTCACCCGGAATGCCGTGCAGGCCGTCCTTGGCGAAGGTGGCGGATACCGACAGCACCGTCTCGGCGCCGAACCAGGTTGCGAAGACGGTTGCGACGTTCATGTACAGTGGCAGTCGGCGGCCGGCGACCAGGTAGTCGGTCGAGTTCTTGACCAGGCGCGAGGCGACCAGACCGATGGTAATGGTCAGTACAAGGTATAGGGAGACAAAGGTGATCAGCATGTTGCGGGCTCAAGACGTTTCGCAATGCAGGAATTGGAGCTCGCGTTTGCTCCGGCGGCAACACCCGACTTTTTCGCAGAATGTGGAAATGGGTAGTCGCTCATTTACGGCGAAATCTACGCCTGCGGCGCCGGGATGGCAACGCCGAAACGGATGAAGACGCGAGAATGAGCGCGTGCTCGCGCTACGCTCGTCCCCTGGCACGGTAGAATTCGCGCATGCACGACAAGCTCATCGCGCTTGAAGCGGACATCACCACCCTGGAGGTGACCGCAATCGTCAACGCCGCCAACAACTCCCTGCTCGGCGGTGGCGGCGTGGACGGCGCGATCCACCAAGCGGCCGGGCCCGAACTGCTCGCCGAGTGCCGTACCTTGGGCGGCTGCGCAACCGGACAGGCCAAGATTACGCGCGGCTACCGTCTGCCGGCGGAATACGTGATCCACACCGTCGGGCCGATATGGCGGGGCGGCGCACAGGGTGAGGCGGGGCTCCTCGCCTCCTGCTACCGCGAAAGCCTGGTGCTGGCGCTGGCGCACCGCGCGACCCGCATCGCCTTCCCCGCCATCAGCTGCGGCGTCTACGGCTATCCGCTGCCCGACGCGGTGCGTATCGCGGTACGCGAGTGCGCGCAGGTCGCCGCGGCCGAAGCGCAGATCGAGCAGATCGCATTCGCTTGCTTCACGCCCGCGATGCTGGCGCTATACCGCGCGGAATTCGCGCGCCTGTAGCATGGCGCACACCGCACAGCGCCGCGATGACCGCGCCTCGCCGCTGGCGCGCTACCTGCTGCTCGCCTATGCGCTGCTGGTGGTCTATGGCAGCCTCCACCCCTTCTATGGCTGGCGCGACCAGGGCGTGGGTGCGTTCGCCTACCTCAACGGCGGACTGCCGCGCTATATCACGGCGTTCGATTTGGTCACCAATTTCGCCGCCTATCTGCCGCTGGGGTTTTTCGCGCTGTTGGCGCTGTACCCGCTGCTGCGCGGCGCGGGCGCACTCATCGCCGCGGGCCTGGCCGGCGGCCTGCTGAGCCTCGCGCTGGAAGCGCTACAGACCTTTTTGCCGACCCGCATCCCTTCCAACCTAGATTTCGCCACTAACGCGATGGGGACCTTTACCGGTGCCGGGCTTGCGCTCGCCTTCGGCGTCGACCTGCTCAGCCGCGGCAGGATGCACGCGTTACGCCATCGCTGGTTTCTCGACGGCCACCAGTACGACCTCGGACTGGTGCTGCTGGGGTTGTGGCTGTTCACCCAGCTCAATCCCGAGACACTGCTGTTCGGCAACGGCGATCTGCGCGGACTGCTGCAGGCGCCGCTCGCCGCGCTGCATCCGGCCGAAGTCTTCATCCAGGGAGAGGCGGTGGTCGCCGCATGCAACCTGGTCGCGGTGGGTCTGTTCGCCTCCTGCCTGACCCGCGACGCGCGGCCCTTGCGCGGCCCGCTGCTGGTGCTGCTCGCGGGCGCACTGGCGCTGAAGACGGTGGCGGTGGGCGAACTGCTCAAGGCGCAGCACGTGTTCGCCTGGCTCACGCCGGGCGCGCTGCTCGGCCTTGCGGGCGGCATGTTGTTGCTGATCCCGGCGGCGGCGCTTCCGCGCGCGGCGCGCCGCGCGCTCTCGGGCCTGATGCTGATGGGCGCTACCGTGCTGGTCAACCTGACGCCGGAAAACCCGTATTTCGCCGATGCCCTGCAGCAGTGGCCGCAGGGCTACTTTCTGAACTTCAACGGCGTAACGCACCTGGTGTCGCTTGCCTGGCCGTTCGCGGCCCTGTTCTACCTGATGCTGCTCGCGCCGCGCCACGTTGAAGAAGGTCCGGGCAGCCCCGGCGAGCTATAATCCGGCGTAGCTGTTTTTTTCGGCAGGCACGCCGCTGAACCGTCTTTCCTTCTGGCAAAAATCCGCATGAGTTATTACGCCCACCACGTTTTCTTCTGCTGCAACCAGCGCGAGGGCGGCGAGCGCGCGTGTTGCAACGACAAGGGCGCGAGCCGGTTGCGCGACTACGCCAAGCAGCGCGTGAAGGCGCTCGATCTCGCCGGCAAAGGACAGGTGCGCATCAATCAGGCCGGCTGCCTGGACCGTTGTGAGGAAGGCCCCTGCATCGTGGTGTACCCTGAGGAAACCTGGTACACCTATGTAGACGAACACGACATCGACGAAATTGTCGAGGAGCATCTGCAGCACGGGCGTGTGGTCGAGCGCCTGAAAATATGACCCGGGCGGCGAAGGAGCGCGTGCTGCTGGACGGTCAGGCGGGAAGTATCGAATGCGTGATTGATTTCCCCGCGCCAGGCACAAACCACGAGAGCCTGAATGACGCGCCCAGGGGCGTCGCCCTGATCGCACATCCGCACCCGCTGTTCGGCGGCAGCCTGGACAACAAAGTGGCGCAGACGCTCGCCAAGACCTTCGTCGAGCTTGGATATGTCGCGCTGCGGCCGAATTTCCGCGGAGTCGGAGCGAGTGTGGGCGAACACGACGAGGGCCGCGGCGAGACCGAGGATATGCTCGCGATCCTGGAGTACGCGCGCACGCGCTTTCAAGCAGCGGAGCCGGTGCTGGCGGGCTTTTCATTCGGCGCCTACGTGCAGACGCTGGTGGCGCGCCGGGCAAAACCGGAGCGCATGGCGCTGGTGGGGGTGGCCGCGGGGTTTGTCAGCGGCGGACGCAGCTACACCTCGGAGCCGGTGCCCGAGGACAGCCTCGTGATCCACGGCGAACTCGATGAAACCGTGCCGCTCGCCAATGTGCTCGCATGGGCGCGCCCTCAGGAATTGCCGGTGGTCGTCGTGCCCGGTGCGGATCATTTTTTCCACCGGCGGCTGCATATCATCAAGAACATCATCAAAGGCAATTGGCACAACTAGAGGCCTGATTATCATGCCCGTTACCGCGCAGTCCATCCACGCCGCCGCGGCGATGCTCACGGACCAGGTGATCGACACGCCCTGCCTGTACTCGCGCACGCTCTCCGAGATCACTGGCGCCGAGGTCTACCTCAAGTTCGAAAACCTCCAGTTCACAGCTTCGTTCAAGGAACGCGGCGCACTGGTAAAGCTGCTCTCGCTGGCGCAGCGGGAGCGGGCAGCGGGCGTGCTCGCAGTCTCCGCCGGCAACCATGCGCAAGGCGTGGCTTACCACGCACGGCGCCTGGGACTGCGTGCAGTCATCGTCATGCCGCGCCACACGCCGCACGTAAAAGTGGAACGCACTCGCGCCTTCGGCGCAGAAGTGATCCTCGCGGGCGACAGCTTCGACGAGGCCAAAGCCATCGGGCTCGCGCTCGCCGCAGAACGCAAACTGAGCCTGATCCACCCCTATGATGACGAGCAGGTAATCAGCGGCCAGGGAACGGTGGCGCTGGAGATGCTTGCATGCGAGCCAGAACTGGAAGTTCTGCTCGTGCCCGTAGGCGGCGGCGGGCTGATCGCCGGCATGGCGGTCGCAGCCAGGGCGGTCAAACCCGGCATCGAACTCTACGGTGTCGAGAGCGAGAATTTTCCGTCGATGTATTGCGCGCTGCGCGGGGACACCGCGCGGTTCGCGGCCAATACCATCGCCGAGGGCATAGCAGTCAGGCAGCCGGGCGCGCTCACGCTCCCGATCGTGCGCGAACTCACAAGCGGCATGCTTCTGGTAGGCGAAGGCGAAATCGAACACGCCATCGTGTTGTTGCTGGAAATCGAAAAAACCGTGGTCGAGGGCGCAGGTGCAGCGGGCCTGGCGGCGTTGCTCGCAGAGCCCGGGCGATTCCGCGGCAAGCGCGTAGGCATCGTCCTTTCCGGCGGCAACATCGATCCGCTGATGCTTTCGGTCATCATCGAGCGCGGGATGGTGCGTGCCGGCCGGCTTACCCGGCTCACAGTCGACCTGCGCGACCTGCCTGGAGCGCTTGCCACGGTCACCGCCTGCCTTGCCCAGGCCAATGCCAATATCGAGGAAGTGCACCATCAACGTGCTTTCACCAACCTGCCGCTGCAAACCGCGGAAGTCGATTTCGTGCTGCAGACTCGCGGCCGCGAACACGTGGATGAGATCATCCGGGCGCTGGGCGCTGTCGGCTTCGCCGCACGTGTCCACGCCGCGTAGGCGCGCGGCGGCGGATAGCTCTGCGATCACGGGCGCCGATACCGGCTAGAATTGTAGCCTCTCAAGGAGTTCGACCATGAAACCAGCGCTTATTGTCATCGACATCCAGAACGACTATTTTCCCGGCGGCAAAATGGAACTCGAAGGCAGCGCGCAGGCCGGCGCGCAAGCCGCAAAACTGCTCGACGCCTTTCGTAAAAAGGGGTTGCCGCTGGTACACGTACAACATCTGTCCACTCGTCCGGGCGCCGGATTCTTCGTACCGGATACGGAGGGCGCGAACATCCACTCATGCGTCGCGCCGCTCTCCGGAGAAACCGTGGTACAGAAGAATTTCCCGAACAGCTTTCGCGGCACACCACTGCTGGAAATTCTGCGCGGTTCGGACATCGACCACCTGGTCATCGCCGGCATGATGACCCATATGTGCGTGGATGCGACCACGCGCGCCGCTTTCGATCTGGGGTTTTCCTGCAGCCTGGCACATGATGCCTGTGCCACGCGCGCAGTCGCTTTTGGCGATCAAAGTGTGCCCGCGGCGCAGGTCCACGTCGCCTTCCTCGCGGCGCTCAACGGTCTTTACGCCAAGGTGCAAAGCACTGCCACGCTTGCGGGTGAGTTCGCGGCTTAGCGCGAGCGACGCCGGCAAGTTATCCTGCCGCCCGATCGGGGGCGCCGGCTGCGACAATAGACAAGGACGGCCGTCGGCTTCCTGGGCCGATCTCCTTACTTTGTCTTCGCGTCCTGCGCGTCACCGCGCGTACCTGCGGCCAGCAGTTCCTTTGGTTGCGCAAAGCGTTCCGCGGCGGTCAACTCCCGAGGCCCGGGCCGCTGGAACAGCAGCCACAGCATGGCGCCGTTGACGAGAATAAAAACAAGCTCAAGCCAAAGCATGACGGCGACGATCACCCGCCTGGAGTTGTCCCCAAAGATGAAATAGAAACCGTCGAAAGACGGCACCAACGCGGTGGACACTACATAGTGATCCTGAAACGGCGGGAACAAGAGCGCCAACAGCAGATTCAAGGCCACCCCCAACAGCACCAGATTCTGCCTGTCCAGGCGACGGCGCATGCGCGCGCGGTCGCGCTGCAGCAGACAAACAATCGCGGTATTGATCGCCACGATGACGATTTCGATCGACAGTAAATTGCTATTGATCGTGCTGTTGGAGTGGTCGCCGAAAACGAATTGGAAGCCGTTGAAGTTCGGTATGTTATTGCGCGTATAGCTGAGATAGTCGTACGGCGGAAACAGCAGCATCAGCGACACATTGATCGCGGCGACGATCAGCGCAGCGATTTGATATTTGTTCATGTCAGCACTTCTTCAGCACCAGCAACTGCCCCGGCAGCACCTGCGCGCCGTGCTTGCGTATGGCGACGTTACTGCAACTGCATTCGGCCAGTCCGTGCGTGCCCGCGAGTTCTCTTACATAGGCGAGCGACTGCGCGTAGCGGCCGCTGGCTTCCAGCCGATAAGATTCGCAGGTCTGGCTGGGCTGTTCGATCGAAAAGGCGAACCAACCGAGCGGACGCAGCACGCGCGTCACCTCGCTGAACACCTCCTTGATATCGCCTATATAGATTAGAACGTCGGCCGCCACCACGAGATCGAAGCTGGATCCCTCCCGCGCCGACAGGTACCCGCCGATCTCCGCGCAGACAAGTTCATGGTAGCAAGCACGGCCACGCGCCATCTCGAGCATGTTGGGCGCGAGGTCCACGCCGACCAGATGCCGCGCCAGATCGCGCATATGCTCACCGCACAATCCAGTGCCGCAGCCCAAATCCAGGATGTCCATTTGCACCGGCGGCGATAGCGCGCGCACGGCATTGCTGAGCATTTCCGGAATATGGTAGTCGAGCGTGTCCACCAGGTGCCGGTCGAACTGCCTGGCCAGACCGTCGAAAGTGGCACGCACATAAGCTGGCGGTGCCTGTGCCGTTCTCTCGCCGCGCGCCGCATCGAACAGGTGCTGGAACATTTCCGGCTCCACGCCACGCTCGAGCGCCTGCGCATAGCAGGCCAATGCCGCGTCGTTTTTTCCCTGCTGCTGCAGCAGGCGGCCGAGATTCAGATAAGGCTGCGGCAGTTCCGGCTTGAGCGCAATCGCCCTGCCATAGCTCGCCTGCGCCGCGTCCGGCCTTTCCATCAATTGCAACGTTGCACCCAGGTTGTTATGCGCCTCGGCGCGCCCCGGATCCAGAGCCAGCGTGCCGCGGTAATGCCGCTCCGCTTCCGCCAGCTTTCCGAGCTCCTTGCACGCGTTGGCAAGTTTGTATTGCGTCTCGGCGCTGCCCGGTTGCAGTTCGAGTGCGCGGCGCAACTCACTCTCCGCGCCATCGGGATCGCCCGCATCCAGCCGTTGCACACCGGCGGCGAAATACGCCTCAGCTTCGCCTGCGCGCGTCACGCGCCCGACCCCAGGGAATTGTCAGAGCGCATTTGTTGCCGTTCGGCGATGTGGGGCATTCACTTACCTGGATTTATGTTACTTTTGCGTTCAGCCTTCAATCGATCATCCCTGATTTCCCATGAGCCCGCAAGCCAACGCCAATCTGTTTGCGCCCTGTCCCCGCGGACTGGAAGCCACACTGGCTGCCGAACTCGCCGGACTTGGCGCAACGGCGATTCAGTCTGTCGCCGGCGGCGTGGCTTTCGACGGAGATGTTCGCGTGATCTACCGCGCCAACCTTGAAAGCCGCATCGCGACACGCGTGCTGTGGCGCCTTTTCACCCAGCCCTATCGCAGCGAGGAAGACATCTACCGCGCGGCCTATGAGGTCGACTGGCCGCAGCACTTCGAAGTCACGCGCAGCATCCGCGTTTACCTCACCGCGCAGCGCTGCCCGCTCAAGAGTCTCGATTTCCTCACGCTGCGCATCAAGGACGCGGTATGCGACCGATTCCGCGCCGCGATCGGAAGCCGGCCCGATGTGAATACGCGAGCCCCCGACGTTCGGATACACGCGTTTCTGGATGCGACGCAGTTTTCGCTTTACCTCGACACCTCGGGCGAGCCTCTGTTCAAGCGCGGCAATCGTGCCGCCCAGGGCGAAGCGCCACTCAAGGAAAACCTCGCGGCCGGCATACTCGCGCTGACGGGATGGCAGCCCGGCACGGCCCTGCTCGATCCGATGTGCGGCGGCGCCACCATTCTCATCGAAGCCGCGCAGATCGCGCTCGAAATCGCGCCTGGCGGCACACGCGGTTTCGGTTTCGAAAAGCTGAAGGACTACGACGCAGCCTTGTGGCAGGCGCTGCGCGCCGAGGCGGAGGCGCGGCGAAAACCTGTCGTGCCCTTGCCGATCTACGGAGGCGACCTCTACGGCGATACACTCAAGCTCGCGCAGGCGAACCTGAGCGCGGCAGGCCTCGAAGCCGCCGTGCAACTGAAACAGGCGAATGTGCTGGAAATCTCCGCGCCGGCCGCCGCCGGCGTGCTGGTCACGAACCCGCCCTACGGTGAGCGCATGGGCGAACAGCAGGAGCTGGCCGGGTTCTACCCCAAATTCGGCGATGCGTTGAAGCAGAAGTTCGCCGGCTGGAATTGCTACATACTCAGCGCCGATATGAATCTGCCCAAGCTGATCAAGCTGCAGGTTTCCAGGCGCACGCCGCTGTTCAACGGCGCGCTGGAGTGCCGATTGTTCGAATACAAGATTGTGGCGGGCAGCATGCGCGGCACCAAGCCCGTCAAGGCCTGACGGTCTACACGGAACACGAGCGGTGGAGCGCATACCCCTGCTGATACCCGATATGCCGCGGGCGGACGACCTGATCGGCCTGCTGCGCGAAATCGACGAAAGCCGCTGGTACACGAATTTCGGCCCGCTGGCCAAGCGCTTTGAAGCGCAGCTGGCCGGCAGATTCCAGCCACGCACCCCAGTCAGCGTGGTATCGGTGTGCAACTGCACACTCGCGCTCGAACTCCTGCTCGCCGCACGCCGGCTGCCGGCGGATTCGACGGTACTCGTTCCGGCACTGACCTTCGTCGCCACCGGAACTGCGATCAAACGGGCGGGACATCGCCTCCTGGTCGCCGACGTCGATCCACAGCGCTGGACCCTGACCCCGGAGATCGCGCGCACAGCTGCTGCGGCACACCGCATCGCCTGCGTCATCCCGGTTACGACGCTTGGTTGCCCGGTCGATGCTGAACAGTGGGATGCATTCTCTGCGGAAACCGGAATCCCGGTGATCATCGACGCCGCCGGGGCCTTCGGCAATCAGGCGGCGGGCCGCAACATTGCGGTCGCGTTCAGCCTGCACGCGACCAAGACCATGGGAATGGGCGAAGGCGGCTTCGCCGTCAGCGGCAATGCCGAATGGATTGAGCGCGTGCGCTGTCTCTCCAACTTCGGCATCGACCCCGGCGATTTCAAAGTGCATCAGGCAGGCACCAACGCCAAACTCAGCGAATATCACGCGGCGGTGGGCATCGCCGCACTTGCGCGCTGGCCCGAGCGTGCCACGTTGCGCAGCACCCTGGCGGCTGATTACAGGCGGCGCCTGGAGGCAAAATGCGCCGGTATCCGATTTCAACAACGTCCCGGCGACGGCGCGTACGCGGCATTTTGCGTATTGCTCCCGGCCTCGGCCGATCCAGCCTTGGTTGGTTCACGCCTGTCTGCGGCGGGTATAGAGACTCGCCGCTGGTACTACCCGCCCTTGAACGGACATCCGGCATTCGCCGATTCCCTGGTTGCAGGGAGCCTCCAGGCCACCGCCGACATAAGCGGTCGCATGCTGGGACTGCCGTTTCATCTGGACCTGAATCCGATCCAAATAGACAGAATTGCGCAAGAACTGGCGCAGATACTAAACGAGACCTGAATCCAGAAGCGCCGCTCGAACCGAATCGGCTGGTCCGCGCTTTAATCGTTCAGCGCATCCCCTGAAGCAAGCAACTCAGCCCTTCGACTTGGCCTTGGCCTTCTTGGTGGCCGTCTTCTTGACCTTCGGTGCGGCAGTTTTTACACCGGGCTTGGGAGCTGCCTTTGCCGCAGACTTTACGACGCCGGTCTTGGCCTCGACAACCGTGGCTGCTTCCGCCTTGGCGTCAGTCTTGCCAGGCTTCGCCGCTCTCGGCGCAAACTCGAAGCCGACCTTGCCGTCGGCGCCGCGCACCAGGAAAGCCGAGAACGGGCGACCCTTTTTCGAGATAAAGCGGTGCAGTAGCTCGGTCTTACCGGTAGCCAGCAACTTCTGCATTTGCTCGCGTTCGATCGGTCGCTGCAGAATGATGCGGCCGGAACGAAAATCGCAGGTTTTTTCCGGACCCAGGCTTTTCTCGCACACATAGGCCATGGGCTGCTCGAACACTCTCGCGGAACACTTCGGGCAGGCGCCGAGCGGCTCAAGCCCGGAAAAATCCGGTACCTCGTCGGATGCTCCGTTCGACTGTCCGAAATCGAACTCGGCCTTGAAATCCGCGGACAGCTTCACCATCGCAGCGAACGGCTTGCCCATGCGACTGCGGAAACCCTGCAGCGGACCGACACTTTGCTTTGTGACCAGCTCCTCGATTTCCTCAGGCGCGAACTCTCGGCTGGACACTACTTTCCAGATGTTGAAGTCGCAGGCCTGGCACTGGAATTTGCGATAGTTCTCCTGTACGGTCGCACCGCATTTCGGACAGGGCGCCTTTAGCGTAAGGAAAGCCGTGTCGGGAATGTCGCCGTTCTTGATCGCCGCTACCATTTCTCGCGTGGCGTCGACGATGTGCTCCATGAACTCCCCGCGCTCGAGCTCGCCGCGCTCCATTTGTTTGAGCTTGAACTCCCAGTCACCGGTCAGTTCGGGCGAGGTGAGCTCGGTGATGCCGAACTGGCCGAGCGCGAACATGAGGGAGAAGGCCTTGGGCGTGGGCACGAGCTCGCGCCCGTTACGGTGCACATAGTCCTCGAAGATGAGGCCTTCGATCACGGCGGCCCGGGTCGCCGGCGTCCCCAGTCCTTTGGCGCTCATCGCCGCGCGCAGTTCCTCGTCTTCTACGAGCTTGCCCGCACCCTCCATCGCCGAGAGCAGAGTTGCCTCGGAGAAGCGCGCCGGCGGCCTGGTCTGATTGGCCTTGACCTCCACCTCCTCTGTCTTGACTTTTTCGCCCTCGGAAATCGCCGCCATCAGCGCGTCGTCTTTTTCGACGTCGCGGCCGTAGATCGCGAGCCAACCCGGCTTTACCATCACCTTGCCTTCACTCCTGAAGGGCTCGCCCTCGACCCGGGTGATACGCGTGGTGACCAGAAACTCGGCCGCGGGGAAGAACACCGCGAGAAAACGCTTCACCACCATGTCGTAGAGCTTGGCCTCGGCGTCGGACAGATGACCTGGCGCCTGCAGGGTCGGGATGATGGCGAAGTGGTCGGAGATCTTGGTATTGTCGAAGATGCGCTTGCTCGGCTTCACCCAGCCTTCCTTCAATACCTGGCGCGCAAACGGTGCATAAGCCGCCACGCCTTCGCTCTTGTCCTTGCCTTTGGCCTTTCCGGCGAGCATCTCCATGGTGGCTTTCACCGTGGGCAGATAATCCTCCGGCAGCGCACGCGCGTCCGTACGCGGATAGGTCAGCACCTTGTGCTTCTCATAGAGCGCCTGCGCCAGCGACAAAGTCGCGCGCGCGGAAAAACCAAAGCGGCCATTGGCTTCGCGCTGCAAACTGGTCAGGTCGAACAGCAGCGGTGAAATCTGACTGGTGGGTTTGGCCTCTTCCGTGGCGATGCCCGGCTTTCCCTCGCATTTGACGCGCAAAGCCTCGGCGCTGGCCGCATCCCAGAGGCGCTCGGGCTTGGCTTCGGCGTCTTCGTCTTTCGCCGCCTTGGCGAATTTCTCGTCGAACCAGCGCCCGCTGTACTCGCCGGCGGCGGCGGCGAAGCGCGCGTGCACCTCCCAGTAGTCGCGCGACTGGAACTTGCGGATACGGTCTTCGCGCTCGACCAGGATTGCCAGCGTCGGCGTCTGCACCCGTCCGACAGTCGTCTTGTAGAAGCCGCCCTCTTTGGAATTGAATGCGGTCATTGCGCGCGTGCCGTTGATGCCGACCAGCCAGTCGGATTCGGAACGACATACCGCGGCATCGGCCAAAGGCAGCATCGACTTGTCGCTGCGCAGGCCCTCAAAACCGTCACGGATCGCGCCCTGCGTCATCGATTGCAACCACAGGCGCTGAATCGGCTTCTTGTTGCCGGCGTGCTGCATGATGTAGCGGAAGATCAGCTCCCCCTCGCGACCGGCGTCGCAGGCGTTGATCACGCCCGTGACGTCCTTGCGCTTGAGCAACTTCATCAGCAGCTTGAGCCGGTCCTCGGTGCGCTCGATCGGCCTGACGTCGAAGTGCGGGGGAATCACCGGGAGGTTCGCGAACGACCATTTCCCGCGCTTGACTTCGACGCCCTCCGGCGCGACGAGTTCGAGCAAATGCCCGATCGCCGACGACAGCACAAACTCCTCGCCCTCGAAATAGTCGCCGTGCCGGGTGAAGCCGCCCAATGCGCGCGCAATATCGTTCGCAACGGAAGGCTTTTCAGCAATGATGAGTTTTTTCGTCATAGTGTGTTTGGAGTTGCGCGCTGGGCTTTATCATTATTCAGACGGCGCCCGCGCAGCAAGCCGCAGCATGATAAGTGCAAAACAGAGGGCGAAGCAAGGAGGCGCGCCGTCGCGCGGTGACAAAGTTCAGCGAAACAGCGACTTAATTGTGTTCAACAAACTCAATGCATGAGCAATTGCGCGCGATCGGAGAGCAGTTCTTCAAGAATAAGCGAATCGATCGCATGCTGCTGGCTCCACAGAACCATCAGCACGATCACCTTGAGCTTCTCGATGCTGACGTTGTCCTCCGATAAAGCCATGGCGCGCTCGATTATGATCTCGCGCAGCAAGGGCGTGAGCACTTTCGCGCCTTCGAGAAACGCCAGGAACCCGCGCCCCTCGACGCCCAGCTTGGTCGACTCCACTTCGGCATAGCCTCGAAACGCCGTGCTCTGCGCAAGGGAATCCGGCAGCGTGCTGGTCTCGGTTGCGGAGAGTCCCTGCAGCCAGGCGAGCGCGTCGCTGATGTCTTCGTGCTCGAAGCCGGCGGCGCTGAGCTTGCGCGCCAGCGCATCTTGGTCGGGATATAGGTCGGTCTGGTAGTAGTTTTCGAACAGGTAGACGAGTATGTCGAACATTCTTCTGGGCGGCCTCTTAAGAGGTTCTCTGATATTGCCCGCCGGGCAGGCTCGCGACCTTGCCGTCGAGCTCGAATTGCAACAGCATGGCCGATACCACGTCCGCCGTCAAGCCGCTTCTCGCGCACAACGTGTCTATGTCACAGGACTCGTAACCCATATGCGAAAGCAGTCCTGCAACAGCGCGTGCGGGCGTGGCGGACGGCGCGGCGCTGGTCTCGATGCCCAGCTCCTGCAGCAGGTCCTGCGCGCTTTCCACAAGCTTTGCACCTTGCTTGATGAGCGCATGGCAGCCTTTGGAGTGCGGTGAATGAATCGATCCCGGAATGGCGAACACATCCCGGCCCTGCTCGGCCGCCAGACGCGCAGTAATGAGCGATCCCGATGCGAGTGCCGCTTCGACCACGAGACAACCGCGTGCAAGACCGGAGATGACGCGGTTACGCCGCGGAAAATTGCTTCCGTTCGGCGGCGTTCCGAGCGGAAACTCGCTGATGATCAGTCCCTCGCGTGCGATACGCTCGCCCAGCGCCCGGTTACGCTGCGGATAAAGAATGTCTGCGCCTGTGCCGAGCACCGCGATGGTGGAGCCCGCCGCATCCAGGCCGCCGCGGTGAGCCGCGGCGTCGATGCCCAATGCCAGTCCGCTGACTATTGTCAACCCGGCGGCACTGAATGCGCGCGCAAACTGTTCCGCGTTGCTGACCCCTTGTGGTGTCGCGTTGCGGCTGCCCACCACGGCGAGGCCGGGTTGTGCCAGCAATTCGCGCCGGCCGAGCAAATAAAGGAGCGCGGGCGGATCTGGCGTCTCGAGCAACGAGCGCGGATATTCTGCGTCTGCGAGCGTGAGCACCGCATGGCCGTCAGACGCCGCCCACGCAAGCGCGGCATCAACTGCCGGCGATTCCATGTCGGATACAATGCGAGACGCGATCTCAGCGGAAACGATGCCTGCGAGCGCGCTGCGTCCGGCGGCAAAAACGTGTTGCGGCAGGCCGAATGCGCCGAGAAGTTTCCGCAGGCTTTGACCGCCCAGCCCGGGAATCAGGCTGAGCTTAATCCACGCAGCGAGATCCGCGTCACGCGCCATGATGTGTCGGGTACGCGGCCAAAGCCAAAGATAGGCCGCGCATATCCCTGTACGGTTCGAATCCCGTCAGGGCGTGGTCACCACGTCGTAGATCTGAACCGGCCGGGTGGCCGACATGACCAGCGCGTACGAAACCCGGTCAAAAGTACGAAATACAAAAACCAGGCCATAGCGCTCGTCCGGCAGTTTACTGGTTTGCTTGTCCGGCGATGCCCGCTTGAATATATCGCTCATCGTCATGTTGTACCAGGGAACGCTCTTGGTCTCCTTGACGTTCTTGTGCGGACCATCGTCGGCAACGGTGCGCCCCAGACGCGACAAGGCGAGCACGTGTCCGGGCTCCAGCCCTTCGTTCCTGCCCTTGTTGAGCGTAACCACGTTTTGCGGGCCGGTTTCGCCGAGTCCGCCGCGGGTTGCAATGATCTGACCTCGGATCGATGTACTCGGTGCGTGCGGTGCGTAATGGTTGAGCACCAGCGGGCCGGCGGCAACGAGGCGGTCCCCTGTGCCGATCTCCTGCTGGGCGGCGAAAATCTGCACGGTCGCCGGATCGCCGCTCTTGGTGACCCTGCTGTCGCCTAGAAACACCGCTTCGTAACCCAGGGTTTTATTGCTCTCCGGATCGACCAACGGTTTGCCCGGGCGGTAGATCTGCCAGACGCTACCCGGCGCCGCGTCCTTTATGCCGCTGACATAGGCTACGTCACCCGAGCCCAGGAATACGCGGTCTGCTTGTGCCGCGATGATGCGCGGCGCCCCTTCAAGGCCATCCGGCTCGATGACCAGTGGTCGCGACAAGAAGGGTTCGATGACCCTGGGCGAAATACTTGGGATGGCCTGTCGGCTGGTGTCCTCGGCGCGTACACGCGGATATAGTTTTACCGTCTCGCCCATCTTGAGTTCCGGCTTCGGGCCGGACCGGTCGAGCACGATAACGTCGCCGGGGTAAATCAAATGCGGATTCTTGATTTCATCCTGATTCAGTTTCCACATCTCCGGCCAGCGCCACGGATCCTTGAGAAACTTTCCTGCGACGCTCCACAAAGTGTCGCCCGGAACGACGATATAGCGGTCGGGCGCATTGTTCTGCAAGCCGGCGTCCTCCCTCTGCTGGGCCATGAGGGGCGTTGCCGCGAACGCGGCGGCGAGCACTGCGATTATGATAGACTTGCGCATAGGAGCCTCGAACCTATCTAAATAGAGGGCTGAATCATATAAAGTCTAACACGCTTTTTATAGACTTCATTAAATTTAGCACCTAATCCGTTCAATTAGCAAGTTTTTATGTCCCGTCTAGCCATACTCCGCTACCCGGATCCCCGTTTGCACAAGATTGCGGCGCCCGTCACCGAGGTAAACGACGGCATCCGCAGTCTGGTCGCCGACATGGCCGAGACCATGTATGCCGCGCCGGGCGTAGGCTTGGCAGCAACGCAGGTGGATGTACACAAGCAGCTTATCGTCATCGACGCGTCGGATACCCGGGACAAGCTGTTGACGCTGATCAATCCGGAAATCGTCGCCGCCATGGGCGAGGCGGATTGCGAGGAAGGCTGCCTCTCGGTTCCGGGCATTTACGAGAAGATTGCTCGCGCCGAACACATCGTCGTTCGCGCGCTGGGACTCGACGGCAAGAACTTCTCCATGGAAGCCGAGGGATTGCTCGCCGTGTGCATCCAACACGAGATGGATCACCTGAAGGGCCGGGTCTTTGTCGAGTATCTGTCCCGCCTGAAGCAGACCCGCATTCGCGCCAAGATGCAGAAGCAACAGCGCCAGAGCGCCTGATCTGCAGTCGCCTCCGCGGATGCGCCTAATTTTCGCCGGCACCCCTGAGTTCGCCGCGCGCGCGTTGGCTGGGCTGCACGGTGCGGGTCACGAAATCGCTCTGGTGCTGACGCAGCCGGACAGACCGGCCGGCCGGGGACTCAAATTCACGCCCAGCGCGGTCAAGGCTCTGGCGCTCGAACATAGCCTGGAAGTGTTTCAGCCTGCTGGCTTGAAGGACGCCGAGACCCAGCAACGCCTGCGCGCGGCGCGCGCCGACCTTATGGTGGTCGCCGCTTACGGCCTGATCCTGCCCGAGCCGGTGTTGTCCATGACACGCTTTGGCGCGATCAACGTCCACGCTTCACTGCTGCCGCGCTGGCGTGGCGCCGCGCCGATCCAGCGTGCCATCCTGGCCGGCGACACGGTTACCGGCATTTCCATCATGCAAATGGACCGCGGTCTGGATACCGGACCGATACTGGCGGCCGAGTCCCTGGTCATTGAAACGGGAGACACCGCCGCAAGCCTGCATGCCAGGCTGGCCGAACTCGGCGCGCGCCTGATTGTGGACTCGCTTTCCCGGCTCGAGTTGGGAGAGCTTCACGCTGAACCTCAAGCGGATGCCGGAGCAAGTTATGCCGCAAAAATCACCAAGACCGAAGCCGAAATCGACTGGCGCGAACCGGCGACTCAAATAGAACGCAAGGTACGCGCATTTGATCCGCTGCCCGGCGCGTCCACAATGGCAAGAAACATAGGATTAAAAATCTGGAGGGCCCGGACGGCAGCGGCCGTGGGAGCGCCGGGCACCATAATTGAGGCGACGCCAGCGGGCATCTTGGTCGCCTGCGGCGACGAAGCGCTGCTTGTATCGGAGTTGCAGCGCGCCGGCGGGAAGCGGCTGAACGCGGCCCAGTTCCTGACCGGCTTCCCGCTTGCGCCTGGCGAGCGGCTTGAACTTTCAGCAAAGACCACCACCTAAGGCTAGACCCGTAGCGCAAGGCAATTGGGCTGCGCGTCGGGCGAGGATATTTTGCGTGCGTCCGGCTAGTCCGGACAAGGAGAACCTGGAAAATGTTCGGAAACTGGCTGAAGACCACGATCCTGATGGCGGGTATCGTGGCACTGTTTGGCGTTGTCGGCGCTGCCTTTGGCGGGGCGAACGGCATGCTGCTTGCGCTTGCGCTCGGCGGCGTGATGAACGTCTTTGCCTATTGGTTCTCGGACAAAATGGTACTGCGCATGTACAACGCGCGGGAAGTCGATGCGGCGAGCGCGCCGCAGTTCTATGCTCTGGTGCAGGAATTGTCACAGCGCGCCGGGCTGCCCATGCCGCGCGTCTACCTGATCGACGAAGCCCAGCCCAATGCGTTTGCGACCGGGCGCAATCCCGAGAACGCTGCGGTAGCGGCGACGACGGGTATTCTGCAACTGCTGTCGGCGCGCGAATTGCGCGGCGTGATGGCGCACGAGCTGGCGCATGTGAAGCATCGCGACATCCTTACTTCCACGATCGCGGCCACCGTGGCCGGAGCGATCTCTTCACTCGCGCAGTTCGGATTTCTGTTCGGCGGGCGCGGTAGCGACGGGGAGCGCACCAACCCGATCGTAGGACTGATCGTGATGATCCTGGCGCCGATCGCGGCAATGCTGATCCAGATGGCGATCTCGCGCGCGCGCGAATTCGAGGCCGACCGGGGCGGCGCCGAAATTTCCGCGGACCCGAACGCGCTCGCCAATGCGCTGGAGAAAATGGAACACTATGGCAAGGGCCTTCACCTGGCGGCGGCCGAGGAACATCCGGCGACGGCCCAGATGATGATCATCAACCCGTTCTCCGGGGGCGGCATGCAGAATCTGTTCAGTACGCACCCGGCGACCGAAATGCGCATTGCCCGCTTGCGGGCGATGGCGTGATTGCAGCCGACCGCTTGCAGGCTATGGACCATGAGACCCCCCTGCAAAGAGAATTTCGCATCGGCCTGACATAGGGGGCATGAGGGGATGTCCCCCGAGGGGGACATCCCCGTCAAGCAGGGTCGAGACCTTCTGGGCGTATCCCCTCATACCGCAACAGACTCTAAGTCGGGTTCTCTCAGCCCGCATCCCGGTGTAGGATGCACAGTTGGTCCATCACCGCTAGGTATTGCAGCAAAAAAGCTGGCAATGCCGATTATCCCCTTGTCCAGATCCGCTAACTTGGAGCTAGCGCTTTTTGCCGCCGGCGATGCCATCGCGCAGGTGCGCGCCGGACGCAGCCTGTCGGACGTCCTTTCCGTGCAGGAACCGGCCGGCTTGCGTGCTGCCGTCCAGGATCTGGCCTACGGCACGCTGCGCAACCTCGGTCTGCTCGATGCCTTGCTGGCGGAATTGCTGCGCAAGCCCGTCAAGCCCGCCCTGCATGCCCTGCTGGTTTGTGCCTTGTACCAGTTGCGCGCGAGGCCGCACACCGCCCATACCACCGTGGACCAGGCGGTGCGCGCGGTCTCGCGACTCGAACCCGCCGCCAAAGGCCTCGCCAACGCGGTGCTGCGCAATTATCTGCGCGAAACGGAGGCGCTACTTGCGCGCTGCAACGCCGAACCCGCGCAGTACTCCTACCCGCAGTGGTGGATAGACGGCGTGCGCAAGGCATGGCCGCAATGCTGGGAGTCGGTGCTCAATGCGGGCAATCTACACCCGCCCATGACCCTGCGCGTCAACCGGCGCCGCCTAACGCGAGAGCAGTACCTGGCCAAGCTAGGGGAACACGGTATCGCAGGCCAGTCGGTAGGCATGAACGCGATACTGCTGGAGCGACCGTTGCCGATAGAGGCTATCCCCGGGTTCAATGCGGGCGAAGTATCGGTACAGGACGCCGGCGCGCAGCTCGCCGCGCCTTTTCTTGACGCCGGGCCGGGCATGCGCGTGCTCGATGCGTGTGCAGCTCCGGGAGGCAAGACCGGTCACATACTGGAGCTTGCCGATTGCACGCTTACCGCATTGGACAACGATCCGGCGCGTGCGGCACGCATCAGAGACAATCTGACACGCCTCGGCCTGGACGCGCGCGTCGTCTGTGGCGACTGCTTGTCGCCCGCAGCCTGGTCGGATGGAAAACCCTACGATCGTATTCTGCTCGATGCCCCGTGTACCGCGTCCGGCGTGGTCAAACGCCACCCCGACATAAAATGGCTGCGTCGCGAAAGCGACATCGCCCGACTGGCCGCCATCCAGGGCCGTATGCTGGATGCGATGTGGCAACAGTTGGCGCCGGATGGTAAATTGCTGTATGCGACGTGCTCGGTGTTCCCGGATGAAAACGCACAGGCTATCGCGTCCTTCCTCGCGCGCAACAGCGCAGCCTGCCAGTTGCCGCTGGCAGAGCTTGACTGCGGACAATTGCTTCCCGATGCGCAGCACGACGGCTTTTTCTATGCGCTGCTGGAAAAACACTAAGTGTCCGGCCTGAAATATCCGGAGCGGTCCCCGCATCGAAGAAGCAGGAAGGGAACACCCCCGCGATATCGCAATGCGTTCCAGAATATGAATTTGCGGCTGCTCGTGCCGCTGCTGCTGGCGCTGCTGCTCGGCTGGTCGGTGCAGGTGCGCGCCGAAAACATCAATATCACACGTATATCGCTGGAAGCCCGCGACGACGGCTACGCTCTGGACGCGGACTTCGAGATTGAATTGAACGACCGGCTGGAGGACGCCATCAACAAGGGCGTGCCGCTCTACTTCGAGGTCGAATTCGAACTCACGCGCAAGCGCTGGTACTGGTTCGATGAACACCCTGTCAGCCGGCAACTGATGCTGCGACTGTCCTATCACGCGCTCACCCGGCAATACCGGATTTCCAGCGGGGCCTTGCACCAAAGCTTTTCCAGCCTTTCCGAAGCACTGCGCGTACTGTCCCGGGTGCGTTCCTGGCAGGTGCTGGAACGGGCGGAAGTGGGCGCGGGCACCGATTATCAGGCGGCGCTGCGCATGCGGCTGGATGTGACGCAGTTGCCCAAGCCGTTTCAGGTAAACGCGCTCACCAGCCGGGAGTGGAATCTCGCTTCAGAATGGCGCCGGTGGCCGCTGCAGGTGATCGCGCCGGTTGCGGAGAAGGCGCCGCAATGAAATACGCGCTCATTTTCAGCGTAGTGCTGGGAGCGATCCTGTTGTTCCTGCTGGCGGCCGCGAGCGGCAATACAGCCCTTTTCTCCCACCACTACGCCCTGCTGCTGGGATTGAACGCGGTACTCGCCCTGACGGTGCTCGCGCTCGTGGGATACCAGTTGTGGGTGCTGACAGCCAAGCTGCGTGCGCGCGTATTCGGGTCGCGCCTGACGCTGCGCTTTCTGTTGATGTTTCTTCCCATGGTGATCGTCCCGGGTGGACTCGTGTACGTGGTATCCCTGCAGTTCATGGCGAAAAGCATCGAATCCTGGTTCGACGTGCGCGTGGACAACGCGCTCGAGGGCGGCCTGAATCTCGGCCGCACGGCGCTCGATTTGCTGCTCACGGAACTCGACGGCAAGGCGCGCCGCATGGCGCTCGAACTCTCCGACAAGACTCCGGCGCAACAGGTAGTACTGCTCGACCGGCTGCGCGAACAGGTGGGGGTCGACGACGCGCTGCTCCTGTCCTCCGGCGGAAACGTGATTGCCAGCGCGAGCAAGGGCGTAGGCAAGCTACTGCCCGATCTGCCCAACACCATCATCCAGCGCCAGGCGCGCCAGAACCGCGGGTACTCGGCGCTGGAAAGCGCACCCGATATGAGCCTGGGTCTGCGGGTGCTGGTGCCGGTGGCGGCGCTCAGCATCGCAGAGGACGAGCGGCTGCTGCAACTACTGCAAAAGGTGCCGCCAACGTTGGCCCGCGACGCGGAAGCCGTGCAGGACGTATACCGGGACTACAAGGAGTTGTCGCTGTCACGCCAGGGTTTGAAGGAAATCTATATTCTCACGCTGACGCTGACGCTGCTGCTGACCTTGTTTTCGGCAACCGCGCTGGCTTTCCTGCTTTCGGCGCGCCTGTCGGAGCCTCTGGCGCTGCTCGCCGCGGGAACGCAGGCTGTGGCACAGGGCGACTACAGCCGCCGCGCGCAGGTCACCAGCAGCGATGAACTGGGCATCCTCACGCAATCCTTCAACAGCATGACCCAACAGCTGGACGACGCGCGCAGCGCCGCAGAATCGCACCGCGCCGAGTTGGAAACGGCCAAAGCCTACCTGGAGAACATACTCGCCAATCTGTCCGCCGGCGTGTTGGTATTTGACGAAGGTCTGCGCTTGGGTACCGTAAATCACGGCGCATCCGAGATTCTGCAGGAAACATTCGATGGTTTGAAGGGGCTGGTGCTTGCCGACTGGCCGCGGTTGCGGCCGCTGGCCCTTGCCATCGTCGATGGGTTCAAACAACACGGGTCGGAAATCTGGCAGCAACAACTGGAACTGGCGGAGCGTATCCTGCTGGTGCGCGGCTCGGTCCTGCCGCGCGTCAGCGGCGGCGGCTATGTCGTCGTATTCGACGACGTTACCAAGCTGGTACAGGCGCAGCGCGCAACCGCGTGGGCCGAAGTGGCGCGACGTCTTGCGCATGAGATCAAGAACCCGCTCACGCCGATTCAGCTCTCGGCCGAACGCCTGCAGGCAAAACTGGCGAGCAAGCTTGCGCCTGACGATGCGGCTACTCTCAATCGCGCCACCGACACCATCATCAACCAGGTCGCCGCGATGAAAGGAATGGTAGACGACTTCGGCCAGTATGCGCGCACGCCCGCGCCCAAGCTGCAAGCTCTGGATCTGAACAAGCTCGTCCGCGAAGTGCTGGGTCTGTACGAACACGCCGGCGCGCTGGTTCAGCCCGAATTGCAAACGGGACTCCCCCAAATAAAGGGCGATGCGATGCAACTGCGCCAGGTAATACACAATCTGCTGCAAAACGCGCAGGACGCACTCGCCGGCGACGAACGGCCGCGCATCGTGGTCGAAACAGAGCGCTCCGGCAACCGGGCGTGCCTCCGAATCAGCGACAACGGTTCGGGCTTTCCCGAGGCCATCATGGCGCGCGTATTCGAGCCCTACGTAACGACCAAGCCCAAGGGCACCGGACTGGGTCTGGCGATCGTGAAGAAGATCATTGACGAACACAACGGCGCGGTCAGCGTGGAGAATCTTCCCGGGCACGGCGCCAGAGTGAGCATCCTGCTGCCGCTGCAACCGGAATCCGAGGGGTCAAGCTAATGTCACAGATACTGGTCGTCGATGACGAAATCGGCATCCGCGAGTTGCTTTCCGAGATTCTCGCCGACGAAGGCCATAGCGTGCAGGTGGCTGAGAATGCGGCGAATGCCCGCTCGCTGCGCAGCGCCGGGCGCCCCGATCTGGTGCTCCTCGACATCTGGATGCCCGATACCGACGGAATCACCCTGCTCAAGGAATGGGCGGCGAACGGCCAGCTCACGATGCCGGTGGTAATGATGTCCGGGCATGGCACCATCGAAACCGCAGTGGAGGCCACGCGCATCGGAGCCATTGATTTTCTGGAAAAACCGATCGCGCTGCAGAAGCTGCTTGCCACTGTCAGACGTGCCCTGAAAAGCGACAGCGGTCAGACGCAGTCGGGCCTCACACTGCTAAGCTTGGGTCGCTCCGCAGTCATGGCCGATCTGCGCAAGCGCCTGGCACAAATCGCCGCGCTGTCCGTGCCGGTCTTATTGCGCGGCGAACCGGGTGTCATGCCGGAGTTGTTCGCGCGTTTTCTGCACCAGCCGAATACGCCCTGGGTATCGGCCGGCGCCGCGCTCAACGATACGCCGCAGGAACTGCTGGGGCAGGCAGCCGGCGGTTTGATCTTCGTGGAAGAACTGTCCGCGCTGACACGCTCGCAACAAAAGAGCCTGGCGTTTCTGCTGGGCAAACAGGAGAAGACCAAAACGCGCATCGTTTCATTCACCGCCGAAGAGCCGGCGCGGCTCGCCGCCGAGCTCGGTTTCGACGCAGCCCTGCTCGCGCGCCTGTCGGAAGTTTCGCTGGTTCTGCCGGCGCTGCGCGAGCATGCCGAGGATATCCCCGATATCGCCGGCATCCTGCTGGCGCAATTGGTGGAGACCAAAATTTGCCCGCCGCGGCATTTTTCCACCGCCGCCCTCAATGCCTTGCGCCAATATCACTGGCCTAGCAACCTTCAGGACCTGCAAAGCGCGGTAAAGAATCTCGCACTCACGGCACTGGAGGAGGAAATCGGCGCGGCCGACGTTGAACGCGTGTCCGCGCAGTTCCATCCAACCAACGACGCCCAGGTGGACCTACCGCTTGAACTGCCGCTGCGCGAAGCGCGGGAAGCGTTTGAACGGGCTTACTTCGAACAATTGCTCGCGCGAGAAGCGGGTTCGATCGCGCGTGTCGCCGAAAAAAGCGGGCTCGAGCGAACCCACCTGTACCGCAAGCTCAAGTCACTCGGCATAACAACGGGCAAGAAAGAACAACCGTAGACGGTTGTTGCGGGAACCCAGATGCCCCCCTATAGGGAAGCTGTGCAGCGGGCGGTTCTTTCATTTTGCAATGCACCCCCTGGCGCCGACTCTGCGGCACGGCAAAAAAGGCATAAAATGCGCCCCATCCGACGTCAATCTTCCGGTTCGGTGTAAAGAGGCCGGATTCATCACCGACACGACTCAGTGAGGCAGGCTTGAAAATCGTCATACTCGGCGCAGGGCAGGTCGGAACCAGCGTGGCCGAAAGTCTGGTTTCCGAAGCCAACGATATTACCGTCGTGGACATCGACGGCGCGCGCCTGCGGCAGTTGCAGGACCGCCTGGACTTGCGCACCGTCACCGGCAGCGCCGCGCATCCCGCGGTCCTCAAGAGCGCCGGCATCGAAGATGCCGACATGCTGATCGCGGTAACCCAAAGCGACGAAACGAATCTGGTCGCCTGCAAGATTGCGGCGCACCTGTACAACGTACCCACCCGCATCGCGCGCATCCGCGCCCCGCAGTACCTCGCGAACAAGCAGCTATTCGAGCCGGAATGTTTTGCGGTTGACTATGCCATCTGCCCCGAGCAGTTGATTACCGATTACCTGGTCAAGCTCGTGCAGTTTCCGGAGGCCCTGCAGGTGCTGGAATTCGCCGACGGCCGCGTGAGCCTGGTGGCGGTGCGCGCGTTCGAAGGCGGTCCCCTAGTCGGACATCAGCTGCAGGACCTTCGCAAGCACATACCCAACTTCGACGTGCGCGTCGCAGCCATATTCCGCGGCGACCGCCCGATCGTGCCAGAGGGAACCACCGTAGTCGAAACCGGCGATGAAGTGTTCTGTCTCGCCGCCAGCCAAAATATCCGCAGGGTCATGCAGGAGCTGCGCCGCCAGGACAAGCCGGTGCGCCGCGTCATGATCGCCGGCGGGGGCAACATCGGATTGAGGCTGGCACGTGCGCTCGAGGAAGATTATTCGGTCAAGATCGTCGAACACGACAAGCACCGCTGCGAAGAGCTTTCGACGCGGCTCGATAAAGCGCTGTTGCTCCAGGGCGATGTCACCGACGAGTCGCTGCTCGAAGCGGAGAACGTCGATGAAATGGATTTGTTCGTCGCAGTCACCAATAACGACGAAAACAACATCATGAGTTGCCTGCTTGCCAAGAGCATGGGCGCGCGCCGCGTCGTCGCGCTGATCAACCGGCACTCGTATGTGGATCTGCTTCAGTCGGGACAGATCGACATTGCCATTTCCCCGGCGCAGGCAACCATCGGTTCGCTGCTGGCGCGCGTGCGCCGCGGCGATATATCCGAGGTGCACTCGCTGCGCCGCGGTGCAGCAGAGGCGCTGGAAGCGGTTGTGCACGGCGACGCGGCTTCGTGCCGCGTGGTGGGTAGACAGATCGACCAGATCGAGTTGCCCAAAGGTACGACCATCGCCGCCGTGGTGCGCAATGAAGAGGTGCTGATGGCGCACCATGACACCGTAATCCAGAGCGGCGACCACGCCATCGTCTTCGTCACCAACAAGAAGATGGTGCCCAAGGTGGAAAAATTGTTCCAGGTCAGCGCAGGCTTTCTCTGAGCTAACGGAACTCGCCTCCCATGGTTCGAGTATTTTCCGTACTCCACGTGCTGAGCGTGGTCATCATGCTATTTTCCCTGTGCCTGTTGTTTCCGCTCGCCTGGTCCTTCATCCTAAACGATGCCGCGCAGACGGCCTACGACGAAGCCATACTCCTGACCGCGTTCACCGGCGTGCTGCTGTGGGCGACGACGCGAACGTCCCGGCGGGAATTGCAGCCGCGCGACGGGTTTCTCCTGGTTGCATTGGTCTACACAATGCTGCCGGCCTTCGCCACCCTGCCGTTGATGTTCTACCTGCCGGAACTATCCTTCACCGACGCGTACTTCGAGGCCGTTTCAGGTCTCACGGCTTCCGGAGGGACGGTGCTTTCCGGACTGGACGCGCTGCCGCCTTCAATCAATATATGGCGCACCTTCCTCATCTGGCTGGGCGGTATGGGTGTCATTGTGCTGGCCGTGGCCATCCTGCCGCTGCTGGGCGTCGGCGGCAGTCAGATCTACAAGGCGGAGACGCCCGGCCCGATGAAAGACACCAAACTGACGCCGCGCATCGCCGAGACAGCCAAGGGCCTGTGGCTGGTGTATTTGTTTATCACTCTCGCCTGCATGCTCGCCTACCGGGTCGCCGGCATGAGTTGGCTTGACGCGATGATGCATGCGTTCACCACCCTGGGTCTGGGCGGGTTCTCCTCGCACGACGCGAGTTATGCCTATTGGAACTCGCCGGCGATCGAAGCGGTGGCCATGTATTTCATGTTGCTCGCGGGCGTAAACTTCGGTACCCATTTCCTCGCGTGGCGACGCTGGAGTTTCGGCCCCTATGCGCGTGACCCCGAGGCCGGCCTCTATCTGCTGGTAGTACTTGGAAGCGTGCTCGGCATCGCGTTCTTCCTGCTTGCCAACCAGGCCTATCCTGACTTTTTGACCGCACTTCGCTATTCCGCCTTCAACGTGATCTCCATTGCCACCACCACCGGCTATTCCAACACCAACTACTACCTGTGGCCGATCTTCGCGCCAGTGTGGATGCTGTTCCTGTGCAGTTTCGCCACCTGCTCCGGTTCGACCGGGGGCGGCATTAAATTGATCCGCGCCAGGCTGATGGCCCGCCAGGCGGTGCGCGAAATGACGCGCATCATCCATCCGCGCGCAGTCGTGCCGGTAAAACTCGCGGGCGTAACAGTGGAAAACAACATCATTTTCGCCATACTCGCGTTCATCCTGGTGTATAACGGCGCGATCATCGCAATGACCATGCTGCTCGCCGCCTCCGGTCTGGATATCGTCACCGCGTTTTCCGCCGTGATCGCGTCCATTAACAACACCGGCCCGGGTTTGAACAGGGTGGGTCCGGCAACGACTTTCGCCTCCCTGAACGATTTCCAGACTTGGATCTGCACCTTTGCCATGCTGCTCGGACGACTGGAATTGTTCAGCCTGCTGGTGGTATTCACGCCCGGATTCTGGCGCACTTAGTCCGAAGGCGACGAGTGCAACAGTCCTTCGCGATGCTGCATTTTGTCCGCCTTCCGGCGCGGACGCAGCCGTGCGCGTCGAAGCAAGAAAATAGCGACGAAATGATGCTCGGACCGAGCCGTATGGACAAGCCCGCACACCGCGCCATGAGCGCGGGCGCACGCATTCCCTGAGTTGGGAAGATCGCTCCCCATGGTCCGAATTCTTGCAGTTCTCCATGTGCTAAGCGTGGTCATCTTGATTTTCGCGCTTTGCGTGTTTTTCCCTCTCGCCTGGTCCTTTCTTCTCCACGATGCAGCACAAACCGCCTACGACGAAGCGATTCTTGTGACCGCGTTCGCCGGTTCGGTGCTGTGGGCGCTAACGCGCAAGCATCGACGCGAGTTGCAAGCACGCGACGGTTTTCTCCTGGTAGCGCTGGTGTGGACCGTGCTGCCGGCCTTTGCCACCCTGCCGCTGTTGATCTACCTGCCGGAACTCTCCTTCACCGACGCCTACTTCGAGACGGTTTCCGGGCTTACCACTACCGGGGCGACGGTGCTCTCCGGCCTGGACGCGCTGCCGCCGTCGATCAATATATGGCGGACTTTTCTCATCTGGATTGGCGGCATGGGAGTAATTGTGCTGGCGGTGGCCATCCTGCCGCTTTTGGGTGTGGGCGGAAGCCAGATCTACAAGGCGGAGACACCCGGCCCGATGAAAGACACGAAGCTGACGCCGCGCATCGCGGAGACCGCCAAGGGCCTGTGGCTGGTGTATTTCATGATCACAGCTGCCTGTCTGCTCGCCTACCGGTTTGCCGGCATGAACTGGCTCGATTCCATGATGCACGCGTTCACCACCATGGGACTGGGTGGATTTTCTTCACACGACGCGAGTTTTGCCTACTGGAATTCCCCGGCAATCGAAGCGGTATCGATCTATTTCATGCTGCTGGCGGGCATGAACTTCGGCACCCACTTCCTCGCGTGGCAGCGCTTGAGCTTCAGCCCCTACGCGCGCGACCCGGAGGCTTGGCTATTTCTGCTCTTGGTATCCGGCAGCGTGCTCGGGATCGCGTATTACCTGCTCGCGAACCAGACCTATCCGGATTTCTGGACTGCGCTGCGCTTTTCCGCGTTCAACGTCGTCTCAATCGCGACCACAACAGGCTACTCGAACGTCGATTTTAATTTATGGCCGATATTCGCGCCGGTATGGATGCTGTTCCTGTGCAGTTTCGCCACCTGCTCCGGTTCGACCGGGGGCGGCATAAAGATGATCCGAGCCAGGCTGATGGCGCACCAGGCGGTGCGCGAGATGACGCGCATCATCCATCCGCGCGCCGTGGTGCCGGTGAAGCTCGCCGGGGCGCGGATCGAAAACAACATCATTTTTGCCGTGCTCGCCTTCATCCTGGTGTACAACGGCACGGTCATTACCATGACCATGTTGCTCGCCGCTTCCGGTCTGGATATCGTCACCGCATTTTCCGCGGTGATTGCCTCGATCAACAATACCGGCCCCGGTTTGGGTCAGGTGGGACCAGCAACAACTTTTGCCTCACTGAACGACTTCCAGACCTGGGTCTGCACCGTCGCGATGTTGCTGGGACGACTGGAGTTGTTCACGCTGCTGGTGGTGTTTACGCCCGGATTCTGGCGCAAGTAGCGAGCAGCTAGCGCAGCAGCCTGAACGACGTCAGAAACATGTCGATGTCCGCCATTGAAAGATCGTCTTTCGCACCAACGTAGGCGATCTGATAGAGCCGATTGCCGGATACGAGGAAACGCGCTTTCAGCAAAGCGGTGTGTGCGCCGGCCTCGCCTTCTGCGTACACCTGCCGCCCGGGCAATCCTTCGATTCTGATGTCTTCCTCAAGTCGCACGCTGCCCCGGATGTTGCGCACCAGCGCATCGCGCGCGGCATCCAGGTGCACGCTCACCTGTTCCGCTGCAAGGACTGAGGCCGGAAATTCCGTATAGGCCACGCCCATGGTCCCCTGCTTCACGCTGCAGGCGTGCATCGTCATCGTAAGCTCGCCCGCTGCGGTGGTTAGCGTGCGCGTTTCCTGACGCGCCTTGCCCGGTAGCAGCACGGCGAACTGCCCCTCGGGCACGGTCAATGTGCGCCAATCCAGCTCGGGCGCGCAGGCGGTGAGCGCGGCACAGGTGGCAAACAGCGCCAGCGCACTGGCGCAGATTTTCAATTTGGCCCTATTTCACTGCGATTACCGCGATCTCGACCAGCATGTCCGCTGTGGCAAGCTTGGCCTCGACGCATGCGCGTGCCGGCAGATTGTTCGCGTCGACCCAGGCGATCCAGGCCTGATTCATTTCATCGCGCGTGCGGATGTCTGCGAGCCAGATTTGCGCTGAAACAACCCTCGACTTGTGGCTGCCGGCCTGCGCCAGCAGCGCATCGATGCTGCCGAGGATTTCCTCGGTCTGCGCCTTGACTGAAGCCGGTCGCTTGTCGGCCACAGTACCTGCGACATAAACCATGCCGTTCGCTTCGACGGCGCCGGAAAGGATCTTTGCGGGCTTATGACGGACGATACTCATGTGAAATTCCTCATGTTGAAGTTTGTAACAATGCGAGCGGCGGTATCCGCTCGCGCTCCCCGAAGTCAGGCCGCAGCGGGACGGCCTAGAGTCTGTTTCAACATGAGGGGACACGCCCCGAAGGCCTCGATCCCGCTTGACGGGAAAGTCTCCTTGGGGGGCGTCCCCTCATACTCCCTCATATTGGCTGTTGCAAAATTCATTCTGCAACAGGTTCTCAGGCTACGGCTTGTCAGGCGGTGGCCGATCGGACTGCATCGTACGCCAACTGCGGCGCAAGCCACCGTTCGGCATCGGGCAGACTCAGGCCCTTGCGCCGCGCATAATCCTCAACCTGATCGCGGTCGATCTTGCCGACCGCGAAAAACTGCGATTCCGGATGGGAAAAATAGAATCCGCTCACCGCCGCCGCCGGCCACATGGCGTAGCTCTCCGTTAGCGTAATGCCGATGCCCGGCGCGTCCAGCAAGCGGAACAAATCGCGCTTCTCGGTATGGTCCGGGCAGGCGGGGTAGCCGGGCGCGGGCCGAATGCCGCGGTACTCCTCGCGAATCAGCGCCTCGTTGTCGAGCGCCTCGTCCGCGGCATAGCCCCACAACTCGCGCCGCACTTTCTGGTGCAAGTGCTCGGCGAAGGCCTCGGCAAGGCGATCGGCCAGCGCCTTCAACATGATGGCGTTGTAGTCGTCGTGCCTGGCCTCGAATTCCTTCACGCGCGCCTCGATGCCGAGGCCGCTGGTCACTGCAAAAGCGCCGATATAATCCTTCACGCCGCTCGCCTTGGGCGCAACGAAATCCGCGAGGCAGTAATTCGGCTTTCCCGCAGGCCGCTGCGCCTGCTGGCGTAGATTGTGAAAGTGCGCCGCTACACGGGTGCGCGATTCATCGGTGTAGATCTCGATATCGTCGCCGACACTGTTGGCAGGGAACAAGCCGATGACTGCGTTTGCGCTTAGCCATTTTTCAGCGATGATCCGCTCGAGCATCGCCTGGCCTTCGGCGAATACGTTGCGCGCCGCCTCGCCTACCAGCGGGTCCTGCAGAATCTTCGGGTAAGCCCCGGACAATTCCCACGTCTGGAAAAACGGTCCCCAGTCGATGTGACTTGCGATCGCGGCCAGATCGTAGTCGCGAAACTCCTTTACCCCGATGAATCCGGGCGCGGGCGGCGCGTACGCCTGCCAGTCCGTCATGAGCGCGTTTGCGCGCGCTGCCGCAAGCATGAGCAACGGGGTCCGCGGCTGCCGCGACTGGTGCTGGCTGCGAATCTTGTCGTAGTCGGCACGCACCGAGCGCATATACTCTTCGCGCATATCTTCGGACAGCAGGCTGGAGCATACGCCGACCGAACGCGACGCATCCGGAACGTACACGGTGGTGCCGCTGTAATTCGGCGCGATCTTCACTGCCGTGTGCACGCGCGAGGTGGTGGCACCGCCGATCAGCAGCGGAATGGTGAAGCCTTCGCGCTCCATCTCGTGCGCGACGTGCGCCATCTCCTCCAGCGACGGCGTGATCAGCCCCGACAGGCCGATGATGTCGCACTTCTCGTCGCGCGCAACCTGCAGTATCTTGCTTGCCGGCACCATCACGCCGAGGTTGATGACCTCGTAATTGTTGCACTGGAGCACCACTCCGACGATGTTCTTGCCGATGTCGTGCACATCGCCCTTGACCGTAGCCACGACGATCTTTCCCTTGGGCTTTGCCGCCTCGCCGGATTCGAGCGCGAGCTTTGCCTTCTCTTCCTCAATGTAGGGAATCAGGTGCGCCACCGCCTGCTTCATCACCCGCGCCGACTTAACCACCTGCGGCAGGAACATCTTGCCGGCACCGAACAGGTCGCCGACCACGTTCATTCCGTCCATCAGCGGGCCCTCGATCACGTGGATCGGTCGTCCGCCCGCGCGCTCGGCCTGCAGTCGCGCCTCTTCTGTGTCCTCCACGATCCAGTCGGTAATGCCCTTGACCAGCGCGTGCGACAGGCGCGCCTCGACGCTGTCCTCGCGCCAGGCCAGATCCTCGACCTGCACTTTGCCGCCGCCCTTGACGGTGTTGGCGAACGCGACCATGCGTTCGGCCGCGTCCGGCCTGCGATTGAGGATGATGTCTTCGACATGATCCAGTAAGTCCTTGGGTATCTCCCCGTACACGCCAAGCTGGCCGGCGTTGACGATGCCCATGGACATGCCGGCCTTGATTGCGTGGTAGAGGAAGGCGGTATGGATCGCCTCGCGTACCGGGTCATTGCCGCGGAAGGAGAAGGAGACATTGGATACGCCGCCCGACACCCGCGCGTACGGCAGCTCGGCGCGGATCCAGCGCGTCGCCTCGATGTAATCGAGCGCGTAATTACTGTGTTCTTCGATGCCGGTGGCGATGGCAAAAATGTTCGGGTCGAATATGATGTCTTCGGCCGGAAAACCGACTTCACCGGTGAGGATCTCGTAGCAGCGCCGGCAGATGATCTTGCGCCGCTCCAGGCTGTCGGCCTGGCCTTGTTCGTCGAATGCCATCACGATCACCGCCGCACCGTAGCGTCGCGCTAGCTTCGCCTGGCGCACGAACTCGTCCTTGCCTTCTTTGAGAGAAATCGAATTCACCACGGCCTTGCCCTGCACGCATTTCAGCCCGGCCTCGATCACCGACCACTTGGACGAATCGAGCATCAGCGGCACGCGCGAGATATCGGGCTCGGATGCGACCAGATTGAGGAAGGTGACCATGGCTTTGTGCGAGTCGAGCATCGCCTCGTCCATGTTCACATCCACCATCTGCGCGCCGCTCTCGACCTGCTGGCGCGCAACCGCCAGCGCCGCCGTGTAGTCGCCCGCGAGGATCAGCCGCGCGAAGGCCTTGGAGCCGGTGACGTTGGTGCGCTCGCCCACGTTGACGAACAGCGATTCGTCGCCGACGTTGAGCGGCTCCAGGCCCGACAGGCGCAGCTTCCTTTCGATCTGCGGCACCGGCCGCGGCGGCAGTTCCCTGACCGCGCGCGCTATTGCCTTGATGTGCGCCGGCGTAGTGCCGCAGCAGCCCCCGACGATATTGAGAAAGCCGCTCTCGGCGAATTCCTGCAGCTGGCCGGAAGTATAGTCGGGCGTCTCGTCATAGCCGGTCTCCGACAGCGGATTGGGCAGCCCCGCATTGGGATAGCAGCTGAGATAGGTGTCGGCGACACCGGATAGCTCCTCGATGTAGGGGCGAATCAGCTTCGCGCCCAGCGCGCAGTTCAGGCCCACCGCAAGCGGGCGCGCATGGCGCACCGAATTCCAGAATGCTTCCGGAGTCTGTCCGGTGAGCGTGCGCCCGGACGCGTCGGTGATGGTGCCGGAGATGATTATGGGCCAGCGCCGCCCGCGTGCCTCGAACGTGCAGTCGATGGCGAACAGCGCGGCCTTGGCGTTGAGCGTGTCGAAAATGGTCTCGACCAGGATCAGGTCCACGCCGCCGTCGAGCAGGCCGCGCAGCGACTCGCTGTAGGCGGCAACCAGGGTATCGAAATCGATATTGCGGAAACCCGGATCATTGACATCAGGGGAAATCGAAGCGGTCTTGGTCGTCGGGCCAAGCACCCCGGCGACAAAACATTTTCGCCCGGGCTCCTGGTGCATGCAGGCGTCAACGGCGGCGCGCGCGACGCAAGCCGCCTCGCGGTTGATTTCGTACACCAGGTCCTGCAGGCCGTAGTCGGCCATCGATGGCGCATTGGCGTTGAAGGTGTTGGTTGAAATAATATCGGCGCCGGCGTCCAGATAGGCCGCGTGGATCTCGCGGATGATGGCGGGCTGCGTCAGCGACAGCAGATCGTTGTTGCCCCTGAGGTCCTGCGCGAAATCGGCGAATCGCGTACCGCGATAGTCCGCCTCCTTCAGCTTGTAGCTTTGGATCATCGTGCCCATGGCGCCGTCCAGAATCAGGATGCGCTCGCCGAGCAGGCCTTCAAGTTGTGCCGCTTTCTTCATGTTATGTTTGGATTTAATTTACAAATAAAAAAACCCGCCCTGCCAGCCAGGTACGGGTTCCCTCGCTTTAGCAGAATTTATTTTTCGCCCGCTTAGTCTTAGTGCCGGCGGCGCCCGCAATCTGACATCAAATCGGCGCATAGTCGGATTTTAGCCCGCTGCAGAGCTCTTTGTCCACCCGGACTGGCGTCTCTCAACCCCCTGCCGCATGCCGGGTCGCGCGCATCGACGGCTGGCTTTATACTAGCGGTTTTCCAAGAGACCATCGGCCCATGCAGCATCTGACGCCCAAGGAAGCCCATGAATTTCTGCACCAGAATCCGAGTGCGGTATTCATCGATTGTCGCAGCGAAATGGAGTTCCTGTTCGTCGGCCACCCTACGGGCGCGATCATGATTCCCTGGAACGACGGTCCGGATTGGGAGGTCAATCCGCATTTCGTCGGCCACGTGAAGAAAGCGGCCAGTGTAGACCGCCCGCTGGTGTTGATCTGCCGCAGCGGCAACCGCTCGCTGGACGCCGGTGCGGCGCTGGAAAAGGCCGGCTTTACGCAGGTGTACAACGTGCTGCACGGCTTTGAGGGTGAGCTGAACGAACATCACCGGCGCAACTCCATCACCGGTTGGCGTCACGATGGTCTTCCCTGGGAGCAATGCTGACAGGCATTCTGCGGAAATGATCCGAAGCGCAGCGGGTCCCCCTCCAATCCAGAGCAAGTAACTCCTTGAATTCGACCGAGCGACCCTATCCGCCGCTGCGCCTTGCATTCGCAATGTGGGGTTTGGGCGCGGCATTTTATCTGATCGGCTTCTATCAGCGTGTCGCGCCGGCGGTGATTACGCGCGAACTCATGGGGGAGTTCGCGCTGGGCGCGGCCGCGCTGGGCAATCTCGCCGCGTTCTACTATTACAGCTATGTCGCCATTCAGATTCCAGCCGGACTGCTGGCTGACCGCTGGGGACCGCGGCGCGTGCTTACCGCGGGCGCGGCAATCGCGGCAGCGGGTACCCTGCTGTTTGCGCTTGCACCCGGATACACTGCCGCGGGGCTGGGCCGCCTGCTGATCGGCGGTTCCGTCGGCGTCGCTTTCGTTTCCATGCTCAAGCTCGCCGGTCACTGGTTCGCACCGACGCGTTTCGCCATGCTCTCCGGTCTTGCATTGGCCTGCGGGGTTCTGGGCGCAGTTTCTGCCGGCGTTCCGCTGCGCATGCTCGTGGACGCTTTTGGCTGGCGCAATGTGCTCAGTGTTGCTGCCGTCGTGACGGGGCTGCTGGCCGTGGCGATCTGGGTGGCGGTGCGCGACGACCCGACCGAGCGCGGCTACGCCAGCTACGCGCCGACGCCGCCCTCGCGACACGCGCCGATATTCGAGAGCATCGGGCGTGCCCTCGCGACGCGCAATGTCTGGCTAGTATTCCTGATCTCAGGCGCGGTTTCGGGGCCGGCGCTCACCTTCGGCGGCCTCTGGGGCGTGCCGTTTCTAAGTACGCACTACGGGATCAGCACCTCGCAGGCGTCGATGATCACTTCGCTGCTGCTGGTTTCCTGGGCGGTGGCGGGACCGTTCGTAGGCGCGCTCTCCGATCGTCTGCGCAAGCGCAAACCCTTGTATGTCCTGGGCGCCCTGCTCGCCACTGCAGGGTGGTGCGCGGCGCTGCTGATTCCGGGGTTGCCATTGTCCTTGCTGGTCGTACTGCTCGGATTTATCGGCTGCGCCTCTTCTGCCGTGATGGTGGGCTTTGCGATCGCCAAGGAATCCACACCAGCGGCATTGGCCGGCACCGCGGGCGGCATCGCCAACATGGGCAATATGCTGGGTGGCATGATCATGCAGCCGGCGGTCGGCTGGATGTTGGACCGGCGCTGGACCGGAACCCTGATCGACGGCGTGCGCGTCTATGATTTCGATGCCTACCGCGCAGGATTCACGCTGATGCTGGTATGGCTGGCCGCTGCGCTCGTGCTGCTCGTGTTTGTGCGCGAAACGCATTGCCGTCAGACACAATAGAACTCATTTAGAGGATTTTTAGCGACGCTTCGCGAACCGCCGCTGCACCGTCTAGCCGTTGCGGTGCGATCCTCATTGTTGTAGATTGACCCGTGATTGGCCAATAATTCCTTTCAATATCCGGTCAATTGCTGCGGAGGGGGAGCCCGGAGTGGCCGCAAACGCCCAACGTGTAAGTTGCGAGCCTGCATGGCGACGACACGCGTGCATCGATCTGCCGGGCGCACCGGGTTCCCCGTCGACTATGGCTTTGTAGAAATAGCAATCTATTGCCTGGGGACATCAGGCCCGGTTGAGTCAGAACAGTATTCAGGGTAGTCAATCAAAAAGGAGGAGTGAGTCATCATGATAGGTAAATCAAAGCGTATCGCGCTTGCCGGCGCGCTCATGGGATTGGCCATGGCCTTTTCCGTACCTTCACAGGCCGCACCCGAGTTCGTATTCAAGCTGCACCATTTCCTGAGTGCGAAGGCGCCTGCCCAGACCAAGATGCTGGAACCGTGGGCGGCCCAGGTCGAGAAAAATTCCGGCGGGCGCGTCAAGATCGACATTTATCCATCGATGACACTGGGCGGTGCGCCGCCGCAGCTGATCAATCAGGTGCGTGACGGCGTCGTCGACCTCGCCTGGACGGTCAACGGCTACACCGCGGCGCTGTTCCCGCGTACAGAGGTGTTCGAACTGCCGTTCATTCATACCAACAATCCCGGCGCGACCTCGCGCGCCATGTACGACATGTTCAAGGACGACCTCGCCTCCGAGTACGGGGGCGTAGAAGTCATGTTCCTGCACGTGCACGCAGGTCAAGCTTTCCAGATGGTCGACAAGCAGGTGCGCACACCGGCCGACCTCGCGGGCTTGAAGATACGCATCCCCGGCCGCACGGGCGCCTGGGTCATCGAGGCGCTCGGCGCACAGCCGGTCGGCATGCCTGTGCCGCAATTGCCGCAGGCGCTGTCGAAGAAAATAGTCGACGGCGCGCTCATCCCGTGGGAGATCATTCCGCCGCTCAAGCTGCAGGATCAGACCGAGTACGATATCGAGGGTCCGAACAAGAGCCGTTTTGGCACCACCACCTTCCAGGTGTCGATGAACAAGGCGCGCTGGGATAAACTGCCAGCCGACATCAAGAAGGCCTTCAGGGACGCCTCCGGTCCCGACTGGTGGCAGAAGGTGGGCGAGATCTGGGCCGCCAATGACGATGGCGGCATTGCGGTCGCGGTAAAGTCGGGCAACAAACACATCATGCTGACCGACGCCGAGATGGCGGCCTTCCGCACCAAGCTCGAACCCGTGGTCGATCGCTGGATCGCCGAAGTTAAAGGCAAGGGCATCGACGGCGCGGCGCTGGTGGCAAAGGCGCGCAAACTGATCGCCAAGTACTCCAAGTAAGTTGGCCGCTGAAGGGCCGGAAAAACGGGGATGGGCGAGGTTTGACGACCTCGCCCGTCGCATCATCGAGGGATGGGCACTCCTCGGCGGGGTGCTCCTCGTACTCATTGCGCTGATGAACACTTGGTCGGTCATCTCGTTGGCCGTGCTCGGCTACCCGGTGCCCGGCGACTTCGAATTGGTGAAGATGGGCGTCGCCATCGTCGCGTTCAGCTTCCTGCCGTACTGCCAACTGAAAGGTGCCAACGTCACCGCCGATATCTTCACCGCCGGGGCGTCGCGGATAACCATAGCCGTGTTCACTCTGCTGGCGGCAGTCGTCGCGGCATTCTTCTCCATCATACTGCTATGGAAGATGTCGAACGGGATGGTCAGCTACATTCGCTACCCTGAGGTTACGACCATTCTGAACATTCCCCAGTGGGTCGCCTACCCGCCTATCCTGGCCTCGCTCGCATTGCTCGTGCTTGCGGCGGGCGTCACCCTCCACGAAGCGATTATGGAGATGCGTCCCGTCAAAACTGCATCACCTGACCGGAATTAAGTGGAAGCCCACCTTCTGACAGGAATCATCGGGCTGGTCGCGCTGGTCGCGCTGATCGCGATCCGGATGCCCATCGCCTATTCCATGATCCTGGTCGGCGGCATAGGCACCTCCATCATCAACGGTCCGGACATTTTCCTGGCCCAGCTCAAAAACCTCGCCTACTCGCAGTTCTCGATCTACGACCTGTCCGTCGTACCGATGTTTGTACTGATGGGCTCGATCGCGACCCAGGCCGGGCTGTCGCGCGATCTGTTCGCCGCGGCCAATGCCTGGCTCGGCTGGCTGCGCGGCGGGGTCGCGATGTCGGCCATCGCCGCCTGCGCCGGGTTCGGCGCGGTCTGCGGCTCCTCGCTCGCAACGGCCTCCACCATGGGACAGGTCGCGTTGCCGGAGTTGCGCCGCTATCACTACAAGGACGCGCTGGCCACCGGCACCCTGGCCGCCGGCGGCGTTCTCGGCATCCTCATCCCACCATCGGTGGTGCTGGTGATCTACGCCATCATCGTCGAGGCGAACATCATCACCATGTTCATGGCCGCCATGCTGCCAGGCATCCTCGCGGTCATCATGTTTCTGATGACAATCGCGCTCTACGTCGCCATCTTCCCTGAATCCGGGCCCAAGGGCCGCGCAGTCAAACGCAGCGAATTCATCGGGGCAACGCTGCGTGTGGTGCCGGTCGTCGTGATCTTCGGGACGGTCATAGGCGGCATCTACGCCGGCCTATTCGATCCGACTCCTGCGGCCGCGGTCGGCGTCGTTCTGGTCGCCGTCTACGGCATCGCGCGCGGAGCGGTAAGACTGCCCCAGTTCAAGCAGTCCCTGCTCGAAACGGCGCGCACGACCGGCATGATCTACCTGATTCTGCTAGGCGCCGAAATGCTCAAGATTTTCATGGCGCGCGGCGGCGTACCCCAGGCGATGGCAACATGGATGACTCACTCCGGGCTCTCGGCCATGTCGATTTTGGTCATCCTGCTGATCGCGCTGATACTCCTGGGTTGCCTGATGGACAGCCTGTCGATGATCCTTCTGGCCATTCCGTTTTTCTGGCCGGTGCTGGTTACCATCAACGGCGGTGATGGCGTCAGCGCCGCCGACGCCGCGTTCGGCATGACCGCCGAAGACCTGAAGATCTGGTTCGGCATTCTCGCGCTGATCGTGGTCGAACTGGGACTCATCACGCCGCCGGTGGGCATGAATGTCTTTGTGATATCGGCGATGGTTCCGGATGTGCCGATGGGCAAGATCTTTCTCGGCGTGGTGCCCTTCTTCATTTCCGAGATGATCCGTGTGACCGTTCTGGTCATGTTCCCGATAATCACGCTCTGGCTGCCAAGACTGCTTAACGGCTGACGGGTGCGCAAGCGTCAGGACTGGACTGCGGTATTTTGTTCCCCGCTAGGTACCGGCGAAATCCCCGGCGCTTAGCGCGAGTCCGGTCACGATTGCGTGCCGTCGTTCAGCTGCACCACACGGCGACGTTGGCGTTGCCGCTGCCCGAAGACTGGGCGTAGCCCCCGTACTGCGCGCCTGCTAGCTTGGCGCCGTCTTCGTGCGACGCCTGCAGGGCACCGAGCAGGGCCGCCAACGGCTTGCCATTCATTTCGGCGACGACGGCGCGGCTGTATTCCGGGAACCACGCGACAGCCTCAGCCACCGCGCCGCGCTTTAGCAGATCTATGAATCGCTGATCCAGCGCTTCGCGCTCCGGCTTCGGTTTGAAATGCCGTCCACGCACCAGATCGTGGCTAAAGGCCGAACTGGCAAGAAACACGGCCCGCCTGCCCAGACGCTTCGCGGTCGCATGTACCGCCCGTCCGGCGCGCATGCACTCGGTTTGGTCGGCCATGATGACCGTAGGAATCTGCACTACGGGTATCTTTGCTTCAGGGTCAAGATACAGGAGCGGCACCAGACTACCGTAGTCCCACGCGTAGTTCGGGGTATCGTTGCGCCCGCCGGGAATTCCCTGCGCCTGCCATTCATCAACCAGCGCCACGGCAAACTCGGCGTCGCCCTTGCGCTCGTAACGTATGCCCGGAATCAGGTCCGGAGCCTCGTCGGCCACGCATACTCCCTTGTGTACGCTCTGCGATGTCGCATACCATCCGAAGGTGCAGATCCAATGGGCAGAATTGACGACCAGCAGATCCGGTTTGAGTTCGCGCAACGCCCCTCCCAGTGCGCGCTCCCCTTCGACCAGGGTAAGCTGAAAATCCGGCGTGTTCTCTGGGAGTCCGAGCGTAGGTACGTGGGGAACGACGGCGGCGGCTATGATTCCTGAATTCATCCGGTAAGCTCGCTCAGGCAGATTTCGCGTCGGCTTCGCGCTTGGCCAGATTGGCGAGGATTTCCGCGCCGCGATTGGCCGCAGGCAGCCCACGAAACAGAAAACAGAGATTGATCACGCCCTGCAGCTCTTCCCAGCTTGCGCCGGCCCGCCGCGCTGCTATCGCGTGCAATTGCGCTGCATCGCTCATATCCATCAACAGCATGCCGAATAGCATCATCTGCGCGGTTTTGACGTCGAAGCACTTCGGGTACATGCCCAGTTCGCGAATGCGCTCCTGCAGATCGAGCATTTCCGGGTCGAGCGCACCGGTTACGTTAAGCCGCGCCTCAATGCGCGGCGGCACAAACCCGATCAATTCCTGATAGATCGCGGCGCGCTGCGCCAGCGTCTCTTTTTTGTCGGCGTATTCGCCCATTGCGGCCTGCACCGCCTTGGTGTCTATGCGTGGTGGCAGCATTGCTTCTCCCTCAGAACATTTACGCGCGGGACCGAAAACCGAATCCGGCGCTGCCGACGACAGGTTTTCACTGGCGCGGAAAACTCGATTATGCCGCACTTCCCGGGATCTGATCCTTGAGCTTGCGCCGCTGCAGCTTACCGGTTGCAGTGAGCGGCAACTCGTCCACCCACGTCACCAGCCGCGGCCGCTTGAGTTTCGGAAGGGCGGCGATGCCCGCATCCAGACGCTCGCGTGCCTGCGATTCCTGACCGCGCGCAGCAACCGCGAACAGGGCGATCGAAACCAGACCTTCGGTGTTTTCAAAACCCACCGCGGCAAGCGACTCGATGGAACCCGCGCTCGCGCCGAGCAGCGCCTGTTCGACATCCAGAATGCTCACCCACTGCCCGGAAATCTTCAACATATCGTCGTCGCGCCCGCATAGCTCCATCGTCTCGCTGTCGCGGCGCCGGAACAAGTCTCCGGGTGAAAACCAGCCGTCGGTGAAACTGTCGTCTTGCGCCTCGGGCCGCTGCCAGTATCCAATCGCAATCGAGGGATGGCGCAGCCACAAGCGCTGCGGTGTGTCGCTTTCGCCGTTTTCGCGCATGCGAAATTCCACCCGCGGCGAAGGTTTCAGCAGCGCGCGGTCGTCATCGCAGTAAAACACCAGGACCACGGTTTCAGATGCCCCGTATCCCGAGATCGGAGCCACGCCGGTCGCTTCCTGCCACTCGCGCCTCACCGTCGCAGGCAGGCCTTCTCCGGCAGAGACGTAGTGCCGCACGCCGGCCGCGCGCAGTCTCGCGGCCGCGCCGGACTGCAGCATTTTGAGATAGAGCGTGGGCACCGAGAACAGCGCCGTCGGCCGGTAACGCTCAACCAGCTCCGCCACGCCATCCGCCGTAGGCCATTCGCTGTCAAGGATCACCGTTGCGCCCAGACGCAGCCCGGCGCAAAGGCTGTTTCCGAGCGCATAGGCGAAGAACATCTTGGATGAGGCGTAGATGCGATCGTTCGCGCTCAGCCCGACGATGTCGCGGGCGAAATCGGCGCTGGCGATCACGCTACGCTGCGCGTGCATCACCGCCTTGGGCAGGCCGGTGGTGCCCGAGGTGTACACCCAAAAGGCCATCGCGTCGTCGGCCATTTCGGCTGCGGCAACGGGCGCCGCCTTGGCCAGCCCCTCAACCCAATGTTTGTCGATGACCAGCTGCGCGGGGACTGCGACCTTCGCAAGCAAGCGCTCCACCAGCTCACGCGAACCTTCAGTGCACCAGATAAAACGCGCACCGGATTCGGACAGCACGACCGAGAGTTCGCGTTCGAACAGGCGTGAATTCAGTCCGACTGCCACGCCGCCCGCCCAGATCGCGCCCAGATAGGCGATGACCCAGGCAATACCGTCTGGTGCGAATACCAGCACGCGTTCCCCCTGTTCGAGGCCGCGTGCGCGCCACGCACCGGCGGAACGGGCTACCGCCTCGCGCAGTTCTTCGTAGGTCAATCGCTCTGCGCCGCATTCGAGCGCGACCGCGCCGGCCTGTCCGGTGGCGAGCAGGTAGCCGGCAGCGTTCATGCGGCGCAGCGTAATGCTTAGAGCGGCGCGATCACGCGCACGCGCAGCTCGCCCAGACCTTCGATGCCCGCGACGAGTTCGTCACCGACCTTGGCGGCACCCACTCCCGCCGGCGTGCCGGTGAATATGGCATCGCCGGCCTCGAGCGTGTAGTACTGCGTCAGAAATGCAATCTGCTCGGGCACGCTCCAGATCATCTGGTCGATGTCCGATTGTTGACGCGACTCGCCATTGACCTTGAGCCATAGCTTGGCCTTCGCCGGGTGCCCGATCTTGCTCGCGGGTGTGGCCGGCCCGCATGGCGCCGCCTGGTCGAAATCCTTGCCGAAACTCCACGGCCGACCTTTATCCTTGCCAACCTGCTGCAAGTCGCGCCGTGTCATGTCCAGTCCGATCGCATAACCCCATACGTGGTCGTTGGCGCGTTCGGCGGCGATCTTGTAGCCGCCCTTGCCGATCAGCGCGACCATCTCTGTCTCCCAGTGGTAGTTGCTGGTCATCGGCGGATAATTGATCTGCGCGCTTGCCCCCGCATCAACCGGCACCAGATCATGCGGCGCCTTGCAAAAAAAGAACGGCTGCTCGCGGCCATCGCCGCCCATTTCCTTCTGGTGTTCGACGTAGTTGCGGCCGACGCAGAATATCCGGCGCACCGGAAAGCGGTCCTTGGTTCCGTTCACGGCCAGCGATGGCTGTTGCCACATTTCAATTGCATAACCCACGGGAGACTCCTTTTTGATGAAATCGAAACGTTTCGGCGCGCAATCCGGAATTACGAACGATCATGGGTCGCCGACACCCGAAGCATACTGCTGACTTGCCGCTGTCCTGTCAATTGACGGCGCGCAGTCCGCGTGCTGGATACAGGTGGCAGTGGCGAATCCGGCCGCGAAACGCCCCTTCGCTGCACGTGCTTCGTTACTCACTTTCTTGCGTTTTGTCTGCGGGCTGTGTTACCTTTATCATAATGAATGAATGTTCATTCACCTGGATTGTATCCGATAAAAGTGCTGCTGAAAAGGGTTTTGAACGCGGCGGTTTGACAAGGATTTTTTCTTTTGTGGAGTGAAAAATGCGAATAGACGGAAAAACGGCGGTGATCACCGGAGCGGCATCCGGAATCGGGCGGGCGACGGCGGAAACTCTGGCACAGGCCGGCGCGCATGTGCTCCTTGGCGATATTGCAGTGGACGCTGGTGAACAATGCGCTGCGGAAATCCGCGCCAAGGGATTCGGTGCGGACTTCATCCGACTCGACGTGACCGACCTCGAATCGATCGAGGCGTTCAAGCGCGCGGCCTACGCAAAGCGGGAACACGTGGACATCGTCGCCAACGTCGCCGGCTGGGGCAAGGTCGAACCTTTTGTCAAGAACACAACTGATTTCTGGCGCAAGGTCATCGACCTGAACCTGTTCGGTCCAATCGCCGTGACGCGCGCGTTTCTCGACGACATGATCGAGCGCAAGTCCGGCAAGATCGTTACCGTTTCCAGCGACGCGGGACGGGTCGGCAGCCTGGGAGAGTCGGTCTATTCCGGCGCAAAAGGCGGGGCCATAGCTTTCACCAAGTCGCTGGCACGCGAAATGGCGCGCTTCAACATCAACGTGAACTGCGTCTGTCCCGGACCGACTGACACGCCGCTGCTCGCGGTAATACCGGAAAAGCACCGCGAAGCCTTCGTCCGCGTCACGCCGATGGGCCGCCTCGCGCAGCCCTCTGAAATCGCGGATGCGGTGCTCTTTTTCGCCAGTGGCCGGGCCGCATTCGTCACGGGCCAGACCCTGAGCGTCAGCGGCGGACTCACCCTGGCCGGCTAAGGCAACCCTCTTTCATCAACAGCAATACGGAGACTCAAATGTACAAACTCAAAGCCGCCAAATGGCGTCCGCAACATTTCAAATGGGAAGTGAAAGACAGGGTAGGCACAATCACGCTGAATCGGCCCGAGCGCAAGAATCCGCTTACGCTGGAAAGCTACGCGGAATTGCGCGACACCTTCCACAAGCTGCAATACGCTGAAGATGTGCGCGCCGTGGTGTTCACCGGCGAGGGCGGCAATTTCTGCTCCGGCGGCGATGTTCACGAAATTATCGGCCCGCTGACCAAGATGGACATGGGCGGGTTGATCACATTTACGCGCATGACCGGCAATCTGGTGAAGGAGATGCGCACCTGTCCGCAACCGATCATATCGGCGGTCGATGGCATATGCGCGGGAGCCGGGGCGATCATTTCGATGGCGAGCGACCTGCGCTACGGTACGCCGGAATGCAAGACTGCATTCCTGTTCGTGCGTGTCGGTCTGGCCGGATGCGACATGGGAGCCTGCGCGATTCTGCCGCGCATCATCGGTCAGGGGCGTGCGTCGGAGCTGTTCTACACCGGGCGTGCGATGTCGGCGCAGGAAGGGCAGGCATGGGGTTATTACAATGACATCGTGCCCAAAGACAAGCTGATGGAGCGCGCGCACGCAGTGGCAAAAGATATCGCAGACGGGCCGATTTTCGCGCATTCGATGACCAAGAAGTGCCTGCATCAGGAATGGAATCAGACGATCGAGCAGGCGCTGGAGACGGAAGCGGAGGCGCAGGCGATCTGCATGCAGACCAAGGACTTCACACGCGCATACAACGCTTTCGTGGCGAAGCAAAAGCCGGTGTTCGAGGGCGACTAGGCCTGCTGCCCGGAACAGCGTTTGTACTCAGGGTGCCGGGTGCGCACGGGGAACGTGGGGCAGGGTGCCCCACGCCGCCATTCGATCACGCGAATTGGATTCGCAGGCCATGCCTAGCTCACGGAGTGAAACAATGAAACTGCCCGGACATGTCGAAAGCCTGGTAACCGACGCCAAGCTGGTGGAGGAGCGGCGCGGGCAGATCCTGCGCGCCGCGGTAAAGTTGTTTTCGGACAAAGGCTACTACACAACGACAATCTCGCAGATCGCGCGGGAGGCCGGCGTGAGCACCGGGCTGATCTACCAGTATTTTGGCGACAAGGACGACGTCCTGTTGCTTTCGCTCAAGTTGGTACTCGAAACCTACGAGAAGGAAATCCCGCCCCGACTGGAGGGCCTCAAGCACCCGGTCGAGCGCCTGTGCATGGCGCTGTGGGCGTACTGCACCATCGTGGACGGACTGCGCGACGCGACCGTACTCGCCTACCGCTCTACCAAGTCCTTGCGCGCCGACCGCAGGACCCTGGTGAAACAGGACGAGTTACGAACCAACCGTCTGCTGCAGAACTGCTTGCGCGCCTGTATTGCCGGCGGCTACATGCGCCAGGTGAACGAATACCTGCTGGTCTATCAGTACGTGAGCTTCTCGCACGCCTGGGCATTGAAGCATTGGGCGTTTCGTGCCAAGTTCAGCCTGGGTAAATACGTCGCCGAAGGCATCGCACTCCTGGTTGAGCCTTTTCTCACGCCAAAAGGGCGCAGGGCACTCGCCGGAATGCAGCGCCGTACCGCCAATTTCACGCGCAGTTCCACAGGCGCAAGACCTGCGAAGCGGGCGGGCGCGGCGTGAACACGGCGCCGGCGCCATAAAAAACGGGCGCCCGAAGGCGCCCGTTCGACAAACCCTTTCGAAAAATTATATGTGGTAGGCAACCTCGCCGTGCTGCGTCGAGTCCAGACCTTCACGCTCGCTGTCTTCCTGCACGCGCAGGCCGACCAGCATATCGACGATCTTGTAGAGAATGAAGCTGACGATGCCGGCCCACGCGATGGTGGTTCCCACTGCGATCACCTGCGTGGTCACCTGCCCCATCATGGTAACGCCCTTGTCGTAACCAACGCCACCGAAGGATTCAGACATCAGGAAGCCGGTACCAATGGCGCCGAGTATGCCGCCGATGCCATGTACGCCGAATACGTCCAGGGAATCGTCGTAGCCGAACATGCTCTTGAGGCCGGTTACGCCCCAGAAGCAAATAATGCCCGCCGCGATGCCCAGGATGATTGAGCCCATCGGACCGATGAAACCACAGGCCGGGGTAATCGCAACGAGACCGGCCACCGCGCCGGACGCCGCGCCCAGCATCGTCGGCCTGCCGCGAGCCATCCATTCGATGAACATCCAGCCGAGGACCGCCGCCGCCGTTGCCAGTTGCGTATTGACCAGCACCATGCCGGCGACACCGTCAGCGGCAAGTTCGCTGCCGACGTTGAAACCGAACCAGCCCACCCACAGCAGCGAGGCGCCAACCATGGTGAGGGTCAGGTTATGCGGCGGCATGGCTTCCTTGCCGTAACCGATGCGCTTGCCAAGCATCATGCAGCCAACCAGCGCTGCAATACCGGCGTTGACGTGCACCACCGTGCCGCCCGCGAAATCCTTCGCGCCGAGCCCGGCCAGAAAGCCGCCGCCCCAGACCATGTGCGCAATCGGCACGTAGACGAAAGTCACCCACAGGGCCATGAACAAGAGCACTGCGGAGAACTTCATGCGCTCGGCGAAGGCACCCACGATCAGCGCTGGGGTGATGGCGGCGAACGTAAGCTGGAATACCACGAACACATACTCGGGGATGACGCCGCTCAGGGTATCAGGCTTGATTCCGGCCAGAAACATCTTGCTCGTGCCGCCGATGATCGAATTCATCGAGCCCTCGGTGAAGGCGAGGCTGTAACCGTAGACCGCCCACAGGATGGAGACCAGCGAAAAGATCACGAACACCTGCATGAGAACCGAGAGCATGTTTTTCGCACGCACCAGACCGCCGTAGAACAGCGCGAGGCCCGGTATCGTCATCAGCATGACGAGCACCGTCGCTGTGATCATCCATCCCGTGCTCCCGCTGTCCAGTTTCTTGACTTCAGGTGCGGGTGCAGCGGATTCAGCTGGGGCTACCGCGGGCATTGCGGCCGGAGCGGCCATGGTTGCCGCGGGTTGCTCGGCTGGCTTGTCCTGCGCCTGCGCGGAAATCCCCGCAAGGCTCAACGCGCCGAACAGCGCAAAAATGGTAAATAATTTCTTCATCCCGTTCTCCCTATAGTGCTTCCGCGCCGGTCTCGCCGGTGCGTATGCGGATGACTTGCGCCAACTCGAACACGAAAATCTTGCCATCGCCGATCTTGCCGGTGCTGGCGGATTTTTCGATGGCTTCGATCGCTTGTTCGAGCATTTCCGTCTTGATTGCCGCTTCGATTTTGACCTTGGGCAGAAAATCGACCACGTATTCCGCACCGCGATACAACTCGGTGTGGCCTTTTTGCCTGCCGAAGCCCTTCACCTCGGTCACGGTGATGCCTTGTACGCCGATAGCGGACAGTGCTTCGCGTACCTCATCAAGCTTGAACGGCTTGATAATTGCTGTGACTAGTTTCATTGCGTTCCCCATTTTGAAAAGGGCGGATACGACCCGCCCGATGCTATGTATTGCTCAAAAGGCCTTTTGGACGAAGACGACGAGCGCGTCTTTGCCGACCATGCGGTTGTCAGCGACGTTCGTGTAGAACGCTTTTTGCACGGTAGTCATATTGGTGGTGGTGTAGTAAGCGCCGAGGGTGAAGTCTTTGGGCAGGGCGTAGCTCAGGCCCAGCTTGTAGTCTTCGTAGGAAGCGTTGGTATCGTTGGACACGCCGGCATTTGTGCCCGAGAATTTCTGCTTGCCGTAATGCGCCTGGAGGCTCAGCTTGTCGGAGAGCGGGTAGTTGGCCGACACGTCCAGATACCACGTACCACGGCTGTTATCCACGCCGAAGGTTTTGCTGCCCAGGCTGTGCGAGTATTTGGCGCTTAGCCACTTCCAGCTGAGCGCACCGTAGGCTTCGAGCGTATCGGCTTTCACGCTTCCCGGAGCGGCGATGCTACTGTGCGTCCCCGGATAATAGTATTGCAGCAGACCGACATCGTAGCCAAAGTCGGAGCTGCCGATGGTGCCGCGATAGCCGCCGTAGACATCCCACTCGAGACTGGAACTGTTATACCCGGTTACGCCAGGCGAGTCCGTCAGCCAGCTGATATTGGAAAGCCAGGTGCCGGCGTATAAGCCGCTCGCATGGCTGTAGTCAAAACCACCCTGTATCGCCGGGTCCGTATTGGTTTGGGTCAGCCCGCGGAATATGTACTGGCTGAACAGACCAAAGTTACCGCTGAGGCTGTGCGGCGAATCGGCGGCGACCGCGGATTGGGAAAATGCGACTGATACCGCGGCCGCGAGAATTAGTTTGCGCATGACAAGACTCCTTTTCGAAGGTTGGGATAGTGGTGCTACGGCTAAAGCCATAGCACGGTCTGTGCCAGTATTTTTTCGCTTTATTTTCATAATCTTGTATGGCCACTTCCGTTTTCGTGAGTGCGCGACGCATCTTCCTGGTGCGCTGGAATCTGATTTGCACCATCGATGTGCGATCAACGGTTTCGGTTGCTGGCGCGTTGTATTCATCGTGATAGACTCGATTACGCGCCGCAAATAAAGGAGTGGTCTATGCAGCAAAACCGTCTGTTTGAAGAGTTGAGCGGCAAGGTCAGTGCTCTGCTCGCGCAAAGTCCCGCAAAGGACGTCGAGAAGAATGTGCGCGCCTTACTGACGAGCTTTTTTGGCAAGCTGGATTTGGTCACGCGCGAAGAATTCGATGTCCAGGCGAAACTGCTGGCTCGCTCGCGTGAACAGATTAGCGCCCTGGAGTCGCGGGTCGCGGAGCTCGAAACCAGGATCGGCAAACCGAACTCGTAAACGGCATGTCGCTCGCCGTGCTGCACAGCCGGGCGCTTGCCGGCATGAATGCGCCCGAGGTCACGGTTGAAGTCCATCTTGCCGGCGGGCTTCCCAGTTTTACTGTCGTAGGCCTGCCAGAAACCGAGGTAAAAGAAGCCCGCGACCGGGTACGTGCAGCGCTGGTCAACGCGCATTTCGAATTTCCCGCACGCCGTCTAACCGTCAATCTCGCCCCTGCCGATCTGCCCAAGGAAAGCGGACGCTTTGACCTGCCCATCGCCTTGGGCATACTCGCGGCCTCCGGACAGTTGCCCGCAGATAAGCTGGATGAATACGAATTTGCCGGCGAACTTTCGCTCACCGGCGATCTGCGGCCTATCCGCGGGGCGCTGGCGATGACTTACTCGGCGCATCGCTGTGGGCGAGCGTTCGTACTCCCGCGCGCGAGCGCCGGTGAGGCGAGCCTGGTGCGCGACGCACAAATCCTGCCCGCGAAATCGCTGCTGGAGGTGTGCGCACACCTGGCGCAAAATAAAAGTCTGATGCCGTACGTAGCGGAGGCTCTGGCATCGGCGCAACCCGATTACCCGGATTTAGCCGACGTAAAAGGCCAGACGCACGCCAAACGAGCGCTGGAAATCGCAGCGGCTGGCGGGCACAGCCTCCTCATGGCGGGGCCGCCCGGTACCGGCAAGTCGATGCTGGCGGCCCGCTTTCCCGGGATACTTCCGCCGATGAGCGAAGCGGAGGCATTGGAGTCTGCCGCCCTGCAATCGCTGGGCTCGGGCGGTTTTCAACCGGAACTGTTCCGTCGCCGGCCGTTTCGCGCGCCCCATCATTCGGCATCCAGTGTTGCCCTCGTCGGCGGCGGTAGTAATCCGCACCCGGGCGAAATTTCGCTTGCTCACCATGGCGTGCTATTCCTCGATGAGCTGCCCGAATTCGAGCGCAGAGTGCTAGAGACGCTGCGCGGGCCGCTGGAGACCGGGCGGGTGGCGATATCACGCGCGGCGCGCCAGGCAGAGTTTCCCGCGCGGTTCCAATTGCTCGCCGCAATGAACCCCTGTCCCTGCGGGTATCTCGGACATTTCAACGGCCGCTGCCGCTGCACGCCGGACCAGGTTGCACGCTATCGCGGCAGGATTTCCGGGCCGTTGCTGGATCGCATTGACATCCATCTGGAAGTACCCGCCGTGCCGCAGAAAGATTTGTTGCGGCAGACCGCGGGTGAAGCGAGCGCGGAAGTGCGCGGGCGCGTCGCGGAGGCGCACCGGCGGCAAATCGCGCGCCAGGGCAAGAGCAACAGCAGCCTCGCCACTCGTGAAATAGACAGGTGGTGCCGGCCGGAGGCAGCCGCGGAGAGCCTGCTCAGGCAGGCGATCGAACGCCTCGGTCTGTCTGCTCGCGCATACCATCGCGTATTGAGACTCGCGCGCACCATAGCCGATCTAGCAAGAAACGAGGCGATAGCGGTGGCGCATGTGGCCGAAGCGATTCAATATCGCAAGCTCGATCGCATGGCCTAGCGCGCCTCACAACGTTCATTTTTCGGCGACCTGTCAACATACATGGCGACTTACGCAATCGGTGACGTTCAGGGATGCTTCGATGCCCTCCAGCGTTTGCTCGACGGCTGTGCTTTCGACCGCGAGCGCGACCGCCTGTGGTTCGTCGGCGACCTGGTAAACCGCGGTCCGGATTCGCTCGCGACCCTGCGCTTCGTAAAGAATATGGGCGAGACTGCCGCAACCGTGCTCGGCAATCACGATTTTCACCTGCTCGCAGTGGCAGCCGGACAGGCGAAGAAACATCGCAGCGACACGCTCGATCAGGTTCTGGAGGCGCCCGACCTCGAAGCGCTTCTCACCTGGCTGCGGCAGCGTCCGTTATTGCACGTCGAAGGTCGCTGGGTGATGGTGCATGCCGGGCTATTGCCGCAGTGGAGCGTAGCCACAGCGCAGATGCTGGCAAGGGAAGTCGAGGCTGAACTACAGGGTGACAACTGGCGGAAGTTTCTTGCAGAACTGTATGGCGACAAACCTGACTCGTGGAGCGAGGACTTGTGCGGCGCAGACCGCTTGCGCGTCATTGTCAATGCCATGGCCAGAATGCGTTTTTGCTCGATTGACGGCCGGATCGAAATTCGCACCAAGGGCGAAACAGCCAAGGCACCTCCCGGGTTTTTTCCGTGGTTCGACGTTCCGGATCGCGCTAGTGGTGAGCACACACTCGTCTGCGGACATTGGTCCACACTGGGGCTGAAGCTGCGCCCCGACCTGCTCGCCCTGGATAGCGGATGCGTTTGGGGCGGACACCTGAGCGCCGTGCGCCTCGAGGACCGCAAGCTGTTCCAGGTGCCCTGTACGCAGTGCCAGATTCCCGGGAAATAGTCGTGACGTGCCCGTTTGCGCGTCGTCCATGAGGTTTTTGCGAGAGGGGATACGATGAGCGATTGCATATTCTGCAATATTGTTGCCGGGAAGATACCGTCTGCCAAGGTACACGAAGACGAGTGGACACTCGCCTTCATGGATATCGGCGAGGTCAACCCTGGCCATGTGCTGGTGACGGTAAAGCCGCATGTAGAAAACATCTACGGCCTTGACGACAGGCACGCTGCGGCGGTGTTTCAAACCGCCGCGCGCGTGGCTCGCGCCGTGAAGACCGCCTACGCGCCCGGGGGTATTACGCTATACCAGGCCAACGGCCCTGCCGCCGGCCAGACCGTATATCACTTCCACCTGCATATCGTGCCCCGATACGATAAAGACGGCATGCGCCTGACCTGGCCGGCGAAGAATCCGCCGCGCGAACAGCTGGAAGAAAACGCGGCCAGATTACGTGCAGCGTTTGACTAGTGGGTCACACGCGTCACGCCGCTGCCAGAGAGCAGGCGCACGCGTTCGCCCGGCCTGAAGGTTTCATCGGCATCCTGGGTAATGGCGCGCAAGCCCCCGCTGTCCAGCTTGACGGTAATCTCCAAGCCCGGCTTTTTGGTCGTTCCCTGCTCAATTGCGTTTCCCGCCAATCCGCCGGCCACCGCGCCGAGAATGGATCCGATGGTGCTGCCTTTCCCGCCGCCGACATTGCTGCCGGCAACGCCGCCCACCACGCCACCGGCAATGGTGCCAACGCCGCTCTTTGAGCCCTCGATGGTCACCTGGCGTACGCTTTCAACAACACCCATGCGCACGGTCTGTTCCTGACGCGCCTGTCCGCCCGAATAGACGCTGCCCGAAGTAGTGCTGGCGCAGCCGGTGATAAGCGCGGCCGCCGCAATCGCGCCTGCAAGCGCCGTTCTTCCGAATATCGACATAGACAATTCCTTTATCCTAGTTGCGCATCAAAATGTTTGCGATAGAGCCCTTCGATTTCGGCGCGCGTGGCCCGGTGATTTTGTCCGCCGCGCGCACCGATCTTGAGTGCACCCATAAGCGAAGCGAGCTGCCCGGTCGACCGCCAATCCATGCCGGCTGCAATGCCATAGAGAAGGCCGGCCCGATAAGCGTCTCCGCATCCGGTCGGATCGACGATGTCATCGACTTTAACGCAAGGAATTTCCAGACGTTGACCCTCCGCATAAATTTCCGAACCCTGAGCGCCAAGAGTGACAATGAGGGCTTTCACCCTTTGCGCCAAGTGCTTGATTGACTCCCCTGTGCGTTCTTCCAGCATCTTGCCTTCGTAGGAGTTGACCGAAACATAGGTCGCAAGTTTCACGAACTCGAGCAATTCGGCACCCGAAAACATCGGCAGGCCCTGGCCGGGGTCGAACACGAAGGGGATGTTCTCTTCGTGCAGTTCGCGGGCGTGCTGCAGCATGCCCTCGCGCCCGTCGGGTGACACGATGGCAAGTCCGACCTCGCCGGCTGAAGCGACCTTGTTCAGGTGGGAATGGGCCATCGCCCCCGGATGAAAGGCCGTGATCTGATTGTCGTCCAGGTCTGTCGTAATGAAGGCTTGCGCCGTGTAAGTTCCGGCCACTTCGCGCACGTGGGTGCGTGCAATGCCAAGTGAGTCCAGCCGCTTGTAGTAAGACCCGGCGTCCTCGCCCACGGTGGCCATTATCAAGGGCTCCCCGCCGAGCAGGCGCAAATTGTAGGCGATGTTGGCGGCGCAGCCGCCAAATTCACGCCGCAAATCCGGTACCAGAAAAGCCACATTGAGCATGTGAATCTGGTCAGGCAGGATGTGCTCGCGAAAACGCCCCTCGAACACCATGATATTGTCATAGGCAATTGAGCCCAGCAGCAAGATTCGCATTGTTTGATATTCCGTTGTTGTGAGCCCTGCATCCGGCTCGGCGTATGGCATTAAAAGTCGTTGAGGATACCCGAAGTCGGCCTCGATCAGGGCCGCTTACCAGTGAGGCGGAACCGTCCTTTGTCTTGTTCCGGATCGGCCTGCCGCGCAATACCTTTGCGAACCGTACTCAAGGATAGAACAGATACAGTCGGTAGCCTGTCGCTTTTACCTGCGAACCCTCGATAAACACTTTGATTGCAAACTCGGTATTGGTCGCGAACGCGGCGTGCGTGCCCGCGACGCTACCGATGTAATCCCGCGGTGCAATTACGCGCCGCACGACCGGCTGATCTTGCGCGTTGGTGAGCGTGAGCTCGAGCGAGGGCAGTTGTTGGTCGAAAATGGCCCTGTTCTTGAGCGTCGCCGACAGCACCATGATATTCGGGTTGGTCGTGTCGGCTTGCAGATCCGAAGCCTCTATGCTCATCAACTCGATGCGCCGCGGGAGCGGCAGATCGCAACCCAGCCGCGCGCACAACTCGGTGGCATAGGGCTTGGCTTCGGGGAAAAGTACGATCACGGCGCTCCTGTACTGATATGCCGCTTGCGCAATCAATAGCAGCAACAACAATAAGGCACCGAGCAGCCAGGGCCAGCGTCGCGTGCGTCTGGCCGTGTCCGCGGCGGCAATCGGCCCGAAATCGAAGGCGTTTTCATCGGGCTCTGCGGCAGCCTCGACGCCATCCGGCCGCGACTGCCCAGATTCTGGAGCAACCGCGTCGGAACGCCGGGCCGCGTTGTCCTGCACAGGCGACTTCCTTGACGCGCCATGAGCGCTCGCCGCGATTTCGGGTTTCTGGATTTCTGCGTTGACGTCCGCCGGGACGACGGGCGCAGTCTCGGTTGCTTGCTGCCCGAGAGCCTGCGCACTGGCTTCGCCGGCAACCTCGCGCACCTCGGCAGATTTCCGCGGCGGCGCCGTTTCCTCGACCAGGTACTCCAGTGCATCGAAGATTCTGCTGCATTTACCGCAGCGAACCTGTCCGGCTCGCTTGGCCAGTTGCTCCGTATGCACGCGGAAATGGGTATGACAGCTCGGGCACTGGGTAATCACGACCGCCGGCCCTCGAGCAAAGCCCAATCCCCTTCGCCATCGGCGACGCGCATGCTAAACCAGGGGGCGTAGGCGTCAACAACCTCCTGCACCTGCGTCTTGAGTATCCCCGACAGTGCGATGCGCCCGGTCCGTTCCGCCGTGTAGCCGGCAAGCAAGGGCGCCAGCAATATAAGCGGGTTGGCAAGGATATTCGCGACCACTAGATCTGCCTCGAAATCAGGGGCCGTTTCCGCATCAATAAAGCGGGCATCGACCCGGTTGCGTTGGGCGTTGGCCTGGGCAGCAGGCAGCGCGAGCGGATCCACGTCCACACCGAGCGCGGCATTCGCGCCTAGGCGCAGCGCGGCAATGGCTAATATACCGGAACCGCAGCCGTAGTCCAGAACACGCTCGCCACCACGCACGGTCTGCTCCAGCCATTGCAGACACAGTCGGGTACTGGGATGACTGCCGGTGCCAAACGCGAGGCCGGGGTCCAGCACGAGATTTATCGCCTCGGGGTCGGGCGCCACCGCCCAGGACGGAACGATCCACAGCTTTGCGGAGATGCGAATCGGCTCGAACTGCGCCTGGCTGCGCCGCACCCAGTCCTGTTCCTCTACCGGTTCGACCCGGAAATCCGGCACCGGCGCCAGGCCGAGCTCCAAGCAGGCGGCGGCAACCAGCTGCGCGTGATCCAATCGTTTCTCGCACAACGCTTTGATCAGGCTTTGCGGCCAGCCCGACACTGGCGGCATCCCGGGTTCGCCGTACAGCGCTACCTCGTCGGCCGTGCCGGCGTCGGCGTCTTCCACGCTGACCGACAATGCGCCCTGTGCGAGCAGCGCGTCGCTCAACGCATCGGCGGCGCGCGCATCGGCACGCAATATGACCGATACCCAGGCCAGGGGATCACCCTTTCTCGAGCTTTTGTTGCGCGAGCTTTTGCTCGAGATAATGGATGCTGGTCCCGCCTTTTACGAACCGCTCGTCCAGCAGCAGCTCCTGATGCAGCGGGATATTGGTCTGTATGCCCTGCACGGCCATCTCCGACAAGGCGATGCGCATGCGGCGCAAGGCCTGATCGCGTGTCTCGCCGTAGGCAATGACTTTGCCGATCAGGGAATCATAGTTCGGTGGAACGAAATAGCCCTGGTAAATGTGCGAATCGACGCGGATGCCTGGTCCACCGGGCGGATGGTACGACGTTATCCGGCCCGGAGAGGGGGTGAACTTGAACGGGTCCTCGGCATTGATGCGGCACTCAATTGCATGTCCGCGCAGCACCACATCGCGCTGGCGCAGGCGCAGTTTCTCGCCGGCTGCGACGCGGATCTGCTCCTGCACCAGATCCACGCCGGTGATCATTTCCGTCACCGGGTGCTCGACCTGAATGCGCGTGTTCATTTCGATGAAAAAAAACTCGCCGCCCTCGTACAGGAACTCGAAGGTGCCGACGCCGCGATAGCCGATTTTGCGGCATGCTTCGGCGCAACGCTCGCCTATGCGGATGCGCTGACGCTCGGTTATGCCCGGCGCCGGCGCCTCTTCGATGATCTTTTGGTGCCGACGCTGCATGGAACAATCGCGTTCGCCCAGATAGATTGCATTCTTGAATTCGTCCGCCAGCACCTGAATCTCGACGTGGCGCGGATTCTCGAGAAACTTCTCCAGGTACACCGCCGGATTGCCGAAGGCCGCCTGCGCCTCCTGGTGCGTCAGATTCACCGCCGCCAACAGCGCCGCCTCCGTATGCACCACCCGCATCCCGCGTCCGCCGCCTCCGCCGGAGGCCTTGATGATCACCGGATAGCCGACCTTGCGCGCAATCCTGATGATTTCCTCATTCTGCTCCGGTAGCGCGCCTTCGGCGCCCGGCACACAGGGAACGCCCGCTTTGACCATCGCCGCCTTGGCGCTGATCTTGTCACCCATGAGGCGTATGGTTTCCGGGCGGGGGCCGATAAAAACGAAACCGCTTTTCTCCACCCGCTCGGCAAAATCCGCGTTTTCGGAAAGGAAACCATACCCCGGATGAATGGCCTCGGAATCAGTTACCTCCGCCGCACTGATGATTGCGGGCGTGTTGAGATAGCTGGCTGCGGACGGGGCGGGTCCGATGCAAACCGATTCGTCGGCCAGCTTTACATACTTGGCCTCGCTGTCCGCTTCGGAGTGGACCACGACCGTCTTGATGCCCAGTTCGCGGCAGGCGCGTTGGATGCGCAGCGCAATCTCGCCCCGATTGGCGATCAGAACCTTCTTAAACATGGCTGGGGGCGCAATTCGCCGGGAAGCCGAACCTTGCGCGCCTGCCGCGCCCGCGGTCCGACTCGCCAAGCCTCACCGCGTACTCCTCACGCTTCAATCTATGACCACCAGCGGTTCGCCGTATTCAACCGGCTGGCCGTTTTCGACGAGTATCGCTTTGATGACGCCGTCCTTGTCGCACTCGATTTCGTTCAACAACTTCATCGCTTCGATGATGCAGATGGTGTCGCCGGACTTCACGGTGTCGCCGACCTCGACGAAGGCCTTGGCACCCGGAGAGGCACAGCGATAGAAGGTGCCTACCATCGGCGACTTGACCAGATGCCCCGAAATCTCCTCGGCTACAGCGGCGGAAGCCGGTTCCGGCGCCAAAGGCGCCGCCACAAGCGGTACAGGTGCGGGAGTTGCATAAACGGCGCTGGCTACGCCGCTCTTGACGATTTTGACTTTCTCCTCGCCTTCGGTGACTTCGAGCTCCGAAATGCCCGATTCCTGGACCAGATCGATCAATTTCTTAAGTTTGCGCAAATCCATGGTGGTTCCTTTTCGCGGCCGGCGGGCGTACTGCGCGCCGCCGGGCGATGCTAGGTCTGGCGCAGTGCAAACTGCAGCGCCAGCTCATAACCGTGGCTGCCCAGGCCGCAAATCGTTCCCGCCGCCAGATCGGAAAAATAGGAATGGTGGCGAAATGACTCACGAGCGTGAACATTGGACAAATGCACTTCGATAAACGGTATTGCCACCGCTGCCAGGGCGTCGCGCAGCGCGACGCTGGTGTGGGTGAAGCCGGCCGGATTGATAATAATGAAAGTGACCTGCTGATTCCGCGCGAGCTGCACCCTGTCGATCAGCGCGCCCTCTTGATTGCTCTGAAAGCACGCGACGGCCACGCCAGCGGCCCTGCCTAAAGCAATCAAGCGGCGGTTAATATCCGGCAGGGTTTCCTTGCCGTAGATCTCCGGCTCGCGAGTACCCAGCATATTCAGGTTAGGCCCGTGCACGACCAGCACTTTCTTCCGGCCATCCATCTTGTCGCCAACAATTCTAAGCTTGGCTACCCTGGGCGTCTTTTTCATCATACCTTCAAGTTTGCCGCATATTGAGCCAAATTGTCCAGTTTTTCAACGAAGTTCCCAGAGGCCACGATGCTATCCATCGGAGGCTTTTCGCCCATTGCCTGGAGAACGAGTCCGGCCACGGTTAAGCTCACAGCCTCACTTGCCCACAAGTCATGTGACTATTTCTACCTGGATCACAGGTAGCTTGGAATCCACTGTCGTAGTGGTTTGATTCCCAGCTTTTGCCGAGCCGTTATTCATACTAAACCAATGTAAGGAATCGGATGTAATTTTACGGACATGTTACCGTATTTTAACTACTATTTATGGAAAAATATCGTTACTTTCAATACATTTAAGCGTGATCTATTCGTCCATTCCGATCGAAATTACGCCCCTGCGGCGTGGATCGGGCCTATCCCCGCCGGCAAACGAATATTCTTGTTTTTCAGATCGAACGTGACAAGAACGGGTAGAAAGTGCGCAACAACTCCCTCGTAGCGACCTATTCGCTGCTTGCCACCAAGGATCGCACAGCATCCAGGCCGGCACGCTCCATCGGTCGGCCCAGGGGGGACGTCTTGACGCTGCGGTGCTCGTCTCCCGGCCAATAGACGGCAAGTCGCACGGGCGTGCCCTCCCAGTCCATGGACAGCACACTGACCGCCCGCTCCTGATTACCACTGTAATGGCGAGACTCGGACGTTTGGTAGGGAATATTGCGGTTAAGAAGAAATATCTCCAGCTCCTTACCGCTGTCGGCGAATACCTGCAGGTCGATGTCGGCGTAGCGCCCGGCCGTGCCTTTCAACACCGGGCCGGTAAGATAGGGCTTGAAATCGGCAAGCTGCTCCATCGCAGCCAGCGCCTGGCTGCGCAGATAGCGCACCCGTTCACGCTGCTCGGTTCCCTGGTAGAGCGACTGGTAGACACGCAGTTCCGTCTCGATCTCGTCGTTAGTCGGCAGTGATTGGGTGTCCCCGGCGCCTAGTTGCCGGGCTGCCTTGCGTTTGGCCGTAGCGAAGTCCTCGATGCCGTCTTCGGCGATAATGCGCGCCGCGACCGCTGCGATACGCGCACGCATGTGTTGTTGCTTGAATTTTTGTTCCTTTGGCATCGTTAGACTCCACGCGCACGCCTGCGGGAATGATAGCGCAGCGGGGCTGCGAGCGAAATACGTTAAACTCTGAGCAGCGTCATACTGATGCCGCTGGCTGGCAAATCTGCTCTGCTATTGAGGATTGCCGCTGCAGCACCGTCACGACGCATCGACCAAGAGACCAGCGTTCGGCTCATGCACATCCACATTCTCGGCATCTGCGGTACTTTCATGGGTGGCCTTGCCACGATTGCCAGGCAGGCGGGACACAAAGTTACAGGGTGCGACGCCAACGTCTATCCGCCCATGAGCGGCCAGCTCCATGCCCAGGGCATCGATTTGATCGAGGGCTACGGCGCCGAGCAAATCGGCCTGGCACCCGACTTATGGGTGATCGGCAATGTGGTCACCCGCGGCAACCCCCTGATGGAGGAAGTGCTGGACCGCGGCGAACCCTATGTTTCCGGACCGCAGTGGCTCGCCGAGCATATTCTACGTTCGAAGTGGGTGCTCGCGGTCGCTGGAACCCATGGAAAAACAACCACCTCCGCAATGCTCGCATGGATTTTGGACGCGGCCGACATGAATCCCGGCTATCTCATCGGTGGTGTCCCACAAAACTTTGGTACATCGGCGCGCTTGACCGATTCCCGCTTTTTTGTCATTGAGGCGGACGAATACGACACGGCCTTCTTCGACAAGCGCTCCAAGTTTTTGCATTATCGCGCAAAAACCGCGATTTTAAATAATCTAGAGTTCGATCATGCAGATATATTCGTCGATCTTGCAGCTATTGAGCAACAATTCCATCACTTCGTTCGAACTATCCCCAGATCGGGGATGATCGTTACCAACGGTATTGATACTGCGCTGACCAGGGTGCTGGCCAAGGGCTGCTGGACCCCAATAGAGCAGTTCGGTGCGAGCCGCGGCTGGCAGGCAAAGGAGATGGATTCCGAGACATTCGGCGTTAGCTTCGCCGGAGAGGAACTCGCGAAAGTGCGTTGGAGCCTGATCGGGGAACACAATCGCTCGAACGCCCTGGCCGCAATCGCGGCCGCCCGGCACGTCGGGATCGACCCCGGCGCCGCCTGCGCCGCGCTGGAGCGGTTCGCAAACGTAAAGCGTCGCATGGAACTACGCGGTACGGTAGCCGGTGTCGCTGTTTTCGACGACTTTGCCCACCATCCTACGGCGATCGCAACAACGCTCGAGGGACTGAGGCAAAAAGTCGGCAAAGCGCGGATTCTGGCCGTGCTCGAGCCGCGCTCGAATACCATGAAGCTCGGTGTAATGAAGGACGCCCTGCCGGGTAGTCTGGCCGAGGCCGATCTGGTTTACTGCTACAGCGCCAATCTGGGCTGGGACCCACGCGGCGTGCTCGCGCCTTTGGGCGCAAAAGCGGTCTGTCATGGGGATCTGGATACCCTGATTGCCGCCGTTGTTGCCGCAGCCCGGCCAGGAGACCAGATTCTGGTCATGTCCAACGGCGGCTTCGGCGGCATACACCAGAAACTGCTCGATCGGCTGGGCGCTTAGAAATGCTTATCTACCTGCACGGCTTCAACAGTTCCCCGGGTTCGCACAAGGCGCAGCTGCTGAAAAAGGATATGGATGCGCGCGGGCTGGGGGATCAATACTGCTGCCCGGCGCTACCGGTATCGGGCAGGCGCGCCGTCGAACTGGTCGAGAAGGAGATTGCGCGGCACCCGCATGGGTCCGTTACTTTGGTCGGCAGCTCCCTGGGCGGCTTCTACTCGACCTACCTCGCCGAACGCCACGATCTGCGCGCGGTTCTGATCAACCCGGCGGTGTACCCGCATGAGGATCTGCGCAGCTATCTGGGCGTACAGCGCAACCTTTACACCGGGCAGCAATATGAACTCACCGAAGAGCATCTGCGCCAGTGGGAGAAACTCTACATGCCCACGGTCCGTGCGCCGCGCTACCTGCTGCTAACCGAAACCGGGGACGAGGTACTCGACTATCGCCTGGCCGTAATGAAATACGCGGGCGCCCGTCAGCTCGTAATCGAGGGCGGCGATCATAGTCTCAAGAGTTTTCCCGAACATATTCCGCTGATCCTTGACTACGCCGGTCTGGCGCGAGTCTAGTCTTCCAGACCCGTCAGGCCGCGCGAGACCGCGGCTGGAATCCTTTCGGCAGACCGGCCTTCGATATGTGGCCGTAGAGTTCGGCATCGGGCAGCGCAGTGAATACCGTATTTCGAACCGCGATCAGCTTGTCTATGTCGATGCCGGTCCTGACACCCATGGACTCGAACATGAACACCAGGTCTTCGGTGACAACGTTGCCGGAGGCGCCCGGCGCAAACGGGCAGCCGCCCAGACCACCCAGCGTGCTGTCGAAACTGCGTACGCCCGCCTCAAAGGCGGCGAGCGCATTGGCGAGACCGAGGCCCCGCGTATTGTGAAAGTGCGCCTCAATGTGAAAATCCTCGCCTATGGCGGCGCGCACTTTATGGAACAGGCGCTTTACTTGCTCCGGGTTGGCATAGCCGACAGTGTCCGCCAGACTTATGGCATCGGCGCCCGCTTGCCTTAAGGCGACTGCGACGCGCACTACATCGTCCTCCGCCACCACGCCCTGCATCGAGCAGCCGAAGGCAGTTGAACAGGCGCCGACCAATTGCGCTCGTCCGGCCTGCCCCTGCGATCGAACCAAATCGGCCATGCGCCTGAAATCCTCGACGGCCTCAGCCGTGGTCTTGCGCACGTTGCTCAAGCTGTGCGCCTCGGAGACGGAGATCGGGACCATCACGCGGCGCGCGCCGGATTCAAGCGCACGTTCGCAGCCCCTGAGATTGGGCACCAACACCACTGCCGTCAGTCCGGGAATGGCGTTTGCGTGCGCGAGTACTTCTTCGGCATCGGCGAATTGCGGAATCAACTTTGCCGGGACGAAGGAGCAGACCTCGATCTGGCGGACACCTGCGGCCGCCTCCGCGCTGATCCAGGCGTTCTTCGCCGCCGTCGGCATGAAACTCTTGGTATTTTGCAGCCCGTCGCGCAGGCCCACCTCGGTGATGCTTACGTCGACTGCGTGCATACGGTTCCTTTCGGTAGCAGTGCCTTGGCATTTACCTCACCCGGCCTGATTTTATCAAGTATTCCCATGTCCCAGAGCCCGCCAGCGCGGTGATGACTGTGGCTGGCGTATAATTTCCCCCCGTTGCGCTAAGAAATTCGGCCGCGGCGGCAGTGCCCGATCAATCCTATTCCTTCGGCCCCCACCCCATACATGAACGTGCTGTACGAAGAGACCGGTTCCTTCAAGGTCGGCGCCGTGCTCGCTGAAACCGACACGTCGCTGCAGGTGGAGGCCGTGCACGGGAAGCGCAGCAAAATCAGGGCGGCGAACGTATTGCTGCGCTTCGAAACACCGCCACTTGCCGAACTCATGAGCAAAGCCGAGTCAATGGCAGCCGAGATTGACACCGATTTCCTGTGGCAATGCTGCGGCGGAGACGAATTTGGATTCGCAGACCTGGCGCGCGAATACTGCGGCCATGCGCCGGACGCGCTGGAAGCGGCGGGGATCCTGCTCAAGCTGCAATCGGCCCCGATGTACTTCTACCGCAAGGGCAAGGGTCGATTCCGTGCCGCACCCGCAGATACCCTCAAGGTGGCGCTTGCGAGTGTGGAACGAAAGCGAATACAGGAGGAGCAAATCCGCTCCTGGGCGGACGAGTTGCAGCGCGGTGCCGTCCCCGAAGCGATGCATGCAGTATTGCCGCAACTCCTTTACGGGCCTGATCGCAATCGCGTCGAGACCAAGGCGCTGGAACTGGCTTGCGAGGCAAGCGGCCTGTCGGCCGCGAAACTCTTCGAGCGTGCGGGTGTGCTGCCCTCCAGTCATGACTACCATCTGGGCGCGTTTTTGTACGAGCACTTTCCACGCGATAGCGGCGTATTCGACAAGATTGCCGCGGACGAGCCGCCCGAACTGCCTCTGGCGACGGTTACAGCATTCAGCCTGGACGACGCCAGCACCACGGAAATCGACGACGCCTTTTCCCTGACACGGCTTGCCAACGGCCGCTATCGCGTCGGCATCCACATCGCCGCACCGGCGCTGGGCTTTGCTCCGGGAACCGCGCTGGACAAGATCGCGCGCGCGCGACTGTCGACGGCCTATATTCCGGGGCAGAAGATCACCATGCTGCCGCAGCAGGTGATCGAACGCTATACCCTTGCCGAGGGGCGGATCTGCCCGGCGGTTTCGCTGTACCTGGACATTAATCCGCTGTCGTACCTGGTCGAAGAGCAGGAGACCCGTGTCGAGCGCATTAGCATTGCCGCCAACCTGCGCCATCACCAGCTCGAGGCATTGGACGCGGCCTTTCTCGCCGGACAGGAACGCGGCGAACTCCCCTTCGAGGCCGAATTGTTCTTTCTGTGGCGGCTTGCGCTGGAACTCGAGGCCGCCCGCGGCAAACCATCGGTACAGCAGGACCGTGTCGACTACAGCTTTTACGTGGAAAACGAGCGTGTCAGCATCGTCGAGCGGCGGCGCGGCGCACCGTTGGACAAGCTGGTGGCCGAGCTAATGATCAGCGCCAACAACAATTGGGGCAGGTTGCTCGCCGACCGCGGGGTACCGGCAATCTACCGGACTCAATCCAACGGCAAGGTGCGCACGACGACCGTGCCCGCTCCGCACCAGGGCTTGGGCGTGTCGCATTACATTTGGGCAAGCTCGCCGCTGCGCCGCTACATCGACTTGCTGAACCAGTGGCAGTTGCTCGCGTGCCTCTCCGGCGGCGCGCCGCCATTCGGGAAGAATTCCGCCGACTTGCTTGCCGCGATGCGCGAATTCGAATTGACATTCGCCGCCTATGACCAGTTCCAGACGAAAATGGAACATTATTGGTGCCTGCGCTGGCTGCTGCAGGAGCGGGTGACGCTTTCCAAGGCGCAGGTGCTGCGCGACAATTTGGTCAAGTTCGAAGGCATACCGCTGTATGTCCGCGTACCCTCGCTGCCGGATCTCGAAGTTGGCAGCCGGGTACTGCTTGAAATCGAAGGGATAGATCTGTTCGACAACGCGGTCAAAGCCCGATACAAGGGACCTGTCGAAAGTTAAGCAAACGATCGCGCCGCGTACGCAATCAACGCGCTGTTCGAAACTCGAAACAGCGCGTATGCCGCGTAAATTGTCCCGTCAAACAGGGGCCGACAAAAAGTTAAGTTGATTTCTCCGCAAAAGCATAGAATATATTGATTTGAAGAGTATTTGAGGACTGATTGAATAGCGTATATCCGCTAGACTCCATGCGCCTGCGCTGGCCCGGATTCATGGCCGGCATGGATCCGTCATCGCGCAGTTTCACCCTGGCGCTGGGACTGTCCGTCCTGCTGCATGCCGTTGTGCTGTCCATCCAGTTCAAGTTGCCGGGCCTCATTCTCGATAAATTGGTTTCCCCGTCGCTCGAAGTCGTGCTCGTCAATAGCAAGACTCGCGCAAAACCGGTGAAGGCCAATGTTCTGGCGCAGGCCAATCTGGACGGTGGCGGAAATACCGATGAGAACCGGCGCGCCAAGACACCTTTGCCGGTTCTTAAGGAGGCGGAGCCCGGCGCCGATGCGAGAAGCGCAGCGCGGCGGGTGCAGGAATTGGAGGCCCGGCAGCTGAAGATGATGACGCAACTGAAGGCCGCGAAAGATATCGCTGCCGCCGAGGAAGCGAAAGCCGCGTCGACGGCCCAGGTGCCGCAGCCGCCGGTGTCCGGTCAGGAACTTGCGACCAACGCGCTGGCGATGGCGCGCATGGAGGCGCAAATCGCCCGCCAGATCGAGGAATACAACCAGCGTCCGCGAAAGAAATTCATCGGCTCACGCGCGCAGGAATACCGATTCGCCCAGTACGTCGAAGACTGGCGCCTCAAGGTAGAGCGTATCGGAAACCTGAACTATCCGGACAACGCGCGCGGCAAAGTCTATGGCAGCCTGGTACTGACCGTGTCGATCAAGTCGGACGGCAATCTTGACAAGGTCGAAGTACGGCGTTCCTCCGGACAGCAGATTCTCGACCGTGCAGCCGAGCGCATCGTAAAAATGGCGTCGCCCTACGCAAGATTTCCTGACAATATCAAACGCGACACTGACATTCTCGTCATCACCCGCACCTGGACATTTGCTCCGGGCGATAGATTGTTCGGGGAGTGATCTTCCGCCATGCCGGACCAATATGCCGTTATCGGCAACCCGGTTGCTCACAGCCGGTCTCCGCTGATTCACGAAGCGTTTGCGCGCCAAACGGGAGTGGATCTGGAGTACCGAACACTTCTGGCGCCCACAGACGGATTTACTGCGACCGCGAATGAATTTCGCGCCGGCGGCGGTCGCGGCCTCAACGTTACGCTCCCGTTCAAGGGCGAGGCCTTTCGTTACGCCGCTTTCCTGTCCGAACGCGCCAGCGCGGCGCAGGCGGTGAACACGCTCAAATTCGAGCGCGGCGTGATATTTGGCGACAATACCGATGGCGCCGGGCTGGTGAACGACCTGACAAAGAACCTCGTCCGCGCCTTGTCCGGGCAGCGCATTCTGCTATTGGGCGCCGGCGGGGCAGCGCGCGGGGTAATCGATCCGCTGCTTCAACAGCAGCCGCTGCAATTGACGCTTGCCAACCGCACGCCGGACAAGGCACAAAGCCTGGCGCGAAGCTTCGGCGGCGCAATCGAAGCTGGTGACTATGATGCGCTCGCAGGCCGGCAGTTCGATGTGATCATCAACGCCACTTCTGCGAGTCTCGCGGGAAAACTGCCGCCCCTGCCGCCGGGGGTATTCGCTCCAGGTGCGCTCGCCTACGACATGATGTACGGCAAAGGCGAGACCCCATTCCTCGCCTTTGCACGAAACGAAGGCGTGGCGCAGCTCGCCGACGGCCTGGGTATGCTGGTTGAGCAGGCAGCCGAGTCGTTTTTCGTCTGGCGCGGCTTGCGCCCGGACGGCGCTGCAGTATTGAAGCAGCTACGCCAGATGCAAAATGCTTAAGACGATCAAGCGGTCGCTGGCGTTCCTGTGGAAATCGTTCTGCTACACACTGGGCGTTCTGTTCATCGCCCTGCTGCTGTATCAGGCGTGGTTTGCCGCCCACATCTGGTACTGGATCGACCACAATCCCGAGACCACCAGCTTCATGCAGGCACGACTGGATCGGCTGCGCGAGAAGAACCCGGGCGCAAAGCTGAAACAGCGCTGGGCAAGCTACCCGCGCATCTCGGAGGAATTGAAACGTGCGGTAATCGTGGCGGAAGATGCCAAGTTCTCCGAGCACGACGGTTTCGACTGGGAGGGTATACAGAAAGCACTGGAGAAAAACCAGAAACGGGGAAGGGTCGTCGCCGGCGGCTCCACGATCAGCCAGCAGCTGGCCAAAAACCTGTTTCTCTCCGGCCAAAAAAACCTGTGGCGCAAGGGGCAGGAGGCCCTGATCACCTGGATGCTCGAGATGCTGATGGAGAAGGAGCGCATCCTGGAGATCTACCTGAACGTCGCGGAGTGGGGCGATGGCGTGTTCGGAGCCGAAGCCGCTGCGCGGCATTACTACAACGTCAGCGCAGCCGGATTGAATGCGGAGCAGGCAGCGCGCCTCGCCGCGATGCTGCCGCGGCCGCTCTATTATGAACGCAAGCGTGATTCCGAATTCCTGCAGCGATACAGCGAAACCATACGCGCGCGTATGCCCGCGGCACAGCTACCCTAAGGCGGGAAAGTCCCTGATATACGGTCCGGAAGCTTCGTCAACAGCCTGATACGGCTTGAATCGGCCCTGCGTTCACGCCTGATCCAGCGCGGCGCGGCGTCCGCGGCGCTCGTCGACCCCGTGCAGGATCAGCAGTCCCAATACAAAGAAGCCACCGGTGATCAGCATGGCCAGGCGGTGGTTCCCCTGCGATACCCAACTCACCGCGCCATAGGTGATCGGGCCGAGAATGGATGACAGATTGGTCGCCAAACCCCAGAGGCCGAAGAATTCGGCACGGCGGGATTTGGGGCTCAAATAGGCAACCAGCGCGCGTCCTGCCGACTGGGACGCGCCCAGGCATAGACCGGCCAGGTTGGCTGCGATCCAGAATATCGGTCGCGTGTCGGCTACCCAGGCAATCAATACGGTTGCGATCCAACCAGCGAGCGTGACCGCGATAGTGGGAACGTGACCAAAACGATCCTGCACGTTGCCGAAGGTAAACGCCCCCAACGCGGCGGTTACGTTGACCACCAGCACCAAGACCAGTGTGTCCGTGGTGCGAAAGCCCATCGCCTGTTCGGCATAGATCGCCGCCAGGGTGATCACCGTTTGCACCCCTGCCTGGTAGAACACGATGCACAGCAGAAATCGGCGCAGATCCCGATAGCGCGCCGCATGGCGCAATGTCTTGGCCAGGCGTGCGAACGCGGCGCTCGCCAAAGACATGCCCGAAACCGGAGCTTGAGGGAGGGCGCGCTCTCGCAGCATCACGAAAGTGGGCAGGCTGGCCAGGGCAAAAATCCCCGCAGTAATAAGCATGGTTGCAGGCACGAACTGTGCGGCCGTTTGGCCGGCGGCCTGCGCCCAGGTCACGTATGCAAGACAGGCCCCCAGAGTAATCAAGCCGCCTATGTAGCCCAGACTCCAGCCCCAGCCGGAGACCTTGCCAAGATCTTTGCCGCCCGCCAACTCCGGCAGGAATGCAGCGATGAGGTCGCTGCCTGTGCAAAAGAAAAAGTTCGATACGACCACGCAGAGCACGGCGATCGCGAGATCGCCCGGACCGGCCAGCGCCAGGGCGGCGGTACCGAGCACGCAACCTGCGGTGGTGAAAAGCAGCAACTGCTTCTTGTTGGCGCGCAGATCGGCGTAAGCGCCTATCAATGGCGCGGTGACGATTACCAACGCGTAAGACAGCGACAGACTGGCGGTCCAGGCAAACGTCGCCCAGGCTGCGCCGCCGGCAATCACCGAAACGAAATAGGCGTTAAAGATAGCGGTCAGCACCACCGTGGTGTAGCCCGAGTTCGCGAAATCGTACATCGCCCAGGCCCAGATTTCGCCAGGGCGTACGACCGCTCCCGAACCGTCGCGCGCGCGTTCTTCAATCATTCTTGATAATGCCCAAAAAGCGGTTTTGCAATCATAACCCGACTGCTAGAATCGGCTGCGGGTGCGCAGCTGCATTTGCATTCAGGCCGAGGCGAACTTGATCGACACCAGTTACAAAAACGAGCGCGAGGACGCACAGGAAATCCTGCGCGAATTGCGCGAACTGCTGCGCCAAAGCGAAGATGCGCAGGAACGCGCAGGCCCAGCGCCGGTCGCGGCCATGGCCGAACCGTACCAGACAGCGCTTCGCACCAGACTCGGCGGCCTGCATCCCGCCGAAGTTGCATCGGTGCTCGAAGCGCTGCCACTCGACGAGCGACTGATCGTCTGGGATCTGGTCAAGGCCGAGCACGACGGCGACATCCTGCTCGAAGTCTCCGACGCAGTACGCGAAACGCTGATCGAAAGCATGGACAGCGAAGAGCTGGTCGCGGCAACCGAGCAGCTCGATACCGACGAAATTGCCGATCTCGCGCCCGACCTCCCCGAGGACGTGCTCGAAGACGTGTTCCAGTCATTGTCGCCGGAGGAGCGCGAACAGCTGCGTGCGGCAATGTCCTATGCGGAGGACACAGTCGGCGCGTTGATGGATTTCGACATGGTCAGCGTGCGCGAGGACGTGACCCTCGAGGTGGTCACCCGCTACCTGCGCCGCCTGGACGAGTTGCCCGATCATACCGACCAGGTGTTCGTAGTCGATCGAACGCGGCGCCTGATCGGCGCGCTGCCCATCAGCAAGTTGATCGTGACTGACCTCGAGGTCGCGGTAAGCGATGCGATGTCGACCGAGGTCATGAAATTGCACCCGGACGACGAAGCTCAGGACGCGGCGCAAAAATTCGAACGCTACGATCTGGTGTCGGCCGCCGTGGTGGACCGTGCCGGGCGCCTGGTCGGGCGGGTGACGGTAAACGTGGTGGTGGACTATATCCGCGAAAAGACCGAAGACGAGCAGCTGGCGCAGGCTGGCCTGCGCGAGGAAGAGGACATTTTCTCATCGGTCTGGGACAGCGTGAAAAACCGCTGGGCCTGGCTGGCAATCAATCTGGTCACTGCCATCATCGCCTCGCGCGTGATCGGCGCGTTCGAGGATTCGATCGAAAAACTGGTGGCGCTGGCGGCGCTCATGCCCATCGTTGCAGGCATCGGCGGCAACTCGGGCAATCAGACCATTACCATGATCGTGCGCTCGATCGCGCTGGGCCAGATGCAGAACGCCCGCATACTTTTCACAAAGGAAATCAGCGTGGCACTGTTGAACGGTCTGATCTGGGGCGCGATCCTGGGTTTGGTCGCGTTCTGGATATACGACAACCCGGATTTGGGACTGGTGATGACAGCAGCGATGATGCTCAACCTGGTTCTGGCTGCGGTGATGGGGGTATTCATTCCGGTCGTTCTGAACAAGCTCGGCCGCGACCCGGCATTGGGCTCGAGTGTAATGATTACCGCCGTGACCGACAGCGGCGGGTTTTTCATATTTCTGGGTCTGGCAACGCTGTTTCTGGTCTAGGCGAGCGCGCGCCGGGCCTGTACTTGCTGTGAAATTATCGACTTCATTACCGTAAGGAAAAAAACCATGCTCAAGGAATTCAAGGAATTTGCGCTAAAGGGCAATGTCATGGACCTGGCGGTGGGGGTCATTATCGGCGCCGCATTCGGCAAGATCGTCGATTCCGTGGTGAATGATCTGATCATGCCGGTGGTCGGTCGGGCGCTGGGTGGATTGGATTTTACCAACTACTTCTTCGCCCTCAAAAGCATTCCGCCGGGAACGGCGACGACACTCGACGCGGTAAAAAAGGCGGGCGTGCCGGTGTTCGCCTACGGCAATTTTCTTACCATTGCCATCAACTTCGTCATTCTCGCTTTGATCATTTTCATGCTGGTGCGCTGGATCAACAGGTTGAGGCGCGCCGACGCGGCGGCGCCTCCTCCGCCCCCCGCAGAACCACCCGAGGAAGTAAAGCTGCTGCGCGAAATCCGCGACAACTTGAAATCACGCTAACTGAGCGATTCGACGGGACCGTTCCAGGTCTGCGGGAACGGTCCTGGGGCCTTCGAGAACGCCTGGAGCGGCCCTTTCTTGGAACCGCCGGCTATTTGTTCAGCGCGGCGAACACGGCGTCTGCCGCACTGAGGGTCGCGGTAATGTCCGATTCGCCGTGTGCCGCCGATACAAAACCCGCCTCAAAGGCCGAAGGTGCAAAATGCACGCCGCGCTCGAGCATGGCGTGAAAGAAACGGTTGAACGCCTCCTTGTCGCACTGCATGACCTCGGCGAAACTTTGCGGAACGCCAGCGCGGAAATAGATTCCAAACATGCCGCCGATTGCCTGCGCCGAGAACACCACGCCGTGCCTCTTCGCGGCGGTGGCCAGACCTTCGGTGAGAGCCAGTGTACTTGCGGCTAGCCGGTCGTAAAAGCCCGGTGCCTGCACCAGCTTCAAGGTCGCGAGGCCCGCTGCGACCGCCACCGGGTTGCCCGAGAGTGTGCCTGCCTGATAGACCGGCCCTAGAGGTGCAATTTTCTGCATGATCTCACGCCGCCCGCCGAATGCGCCTACCGGCATTCCGCCGCCGATGACCTTGCCCAGTGTAGTGAGGTCGGGTTGGATGCCATAACGGCCCTGTGCGCCGGTCAGGCCCACACGAAAGCCGGTCATCACTTCGTCGAGGATCAGCACCGCCCCGTATTTCGTGCATAGCTCGCGCATGGCGCGCAGGAATTCCGGCTTGGGCGCGATCAGGTTCATATTGCCGACAACAGGCTCCACAATCACCGCGGCAATTTCCTTCGCGTTTTCCGCAAAACAGCGCTCCAGTTGGCCGACATCGTTATAGTCGAGCACCAGTGTGTGCGCGGCGATTTCCGGCGGAACACCGGAAGAACTCGGCTGTCCGAAGGTAAGCGCGCCTGATCCTGCCTTCACCAGCAGACTGTCGGCATGGCCGTGATAGCAGCCTTCGAATTTGATCACGCGGCTCCGGCCGGTATAACCACGGGCGAGGCGCAACGCCGTCATCGTGGCTTCGGTGCCCGAACTGACCAGGCGCACCATGTCCATGCCGGGCAGCAATTTGCATAACAGTTCGGCCATTTCGATTTCAGCTTCGGTCGGCGCACCGAATGACAGGCCTTTCTTCGCGGCCGCGCATACTGCGGCCACGACTTCCGGATGTGCGTGCCCTGCGACCATCGCGCCCCAGGAGCCTATGTAATCAATGTAGCGCCGGTCTTCGGTGTCCCACATGCTCGCGCCTTCGGCGCGCGCGATGAAACGCGGTGCGCCGCCCACGGCGCGAAAAGCCCGCACCGGGGAATTGACCCCTGCGGGGATGAACTGCTGGGCTCTTGCAAACAAGGATTCGTTGCTCATTGCTGCATCCGCTGTTGTTGATAAAGTTTGGAAAAACCGGCCGCGCGCTCGCTTATGTCGCCGGCGTCGAACAAGTCGCTGATAACGGCCACTGCATCCGCGCCGGCGGCGAACACCTGCAGCGCATTTTGCAGGGAAATGCCGCCGATCGCCACCAGCGGCAACGCAAATCGCCGCTTCGCCTCTGCGAAAATCGTCAGCGGCGCGCGCACCGCCCCCGGTTTGGTAGCGGAGCTGAACACGCTGCCAAATGCCAGATAATCCACGCCCGCCGTCTGCGCAGCCTCGGCAAGCTCCATGCGGTCATAGCATGAAGCGCCCAGCAATCTGTCTTTTCCGAGGCACTGCCTTGCCTGTGCAAGGTCGCCGTCGTCTGCGCCGAGGTGCGCACCATCGGCGCCCAGCTCCAGTGCGAGCCCAAAATCATCGTTGACTATAAAAACTGCGCCGGCGGAGCGGCATAGCGCAGCGAGCGCGCGCCCCTGCTCCAGCCGCAATGCTGGGGCGGCGGTTTTGTTCCGGTACTGCACCACCGAAGCACCGCCGCGCAGCGCCAGGCCCACTTTTTGGATGAGCACATCGGTGTTCGGCTCATCGGGCGTGATGGCGTAGAGACCGGCAAGTTTGCGCCTCACGCCTCAAACCTCCTGTTTCTGCTCGTCATCCTCGGCTTCGCGCGCCCAGAAAAAACGATCGGGGATATGTTGCCCCATTCCCGGGCGAAAACCGGCATTGAGGGTTTGCCAGGTATATTCCTGTGCCTCTCGCACCGCCTCCGGTATATCCAGTCCGTTGGCAAGCGTGGCCGCAATCGCCGATGCCAGGGTGCAGCCGGAACCATGATAGCTGCCTGGCAAACGCTGCCAGCTGTCGCTGCGGATCACCCCCTGCTGGCCATAGAGGGTATTGACCACCTGCGGCGTATTCTCGTGGGTGCCCGTGATCAGAACGTACTCGCAGCCCATTTCCAGAATACGCTTGGCGCAGTCTTCGAGAGAGCGCTCTTCGTCGCCGCCATCGTCGGCGAGACGCCGCGCCTCCAGGCTATTGGGCGTGATGATCGTGGTCTGCGGTATCAACATTTCGCGCATGGCTTCGATCATTTCCTCGGTCGCGATCTCGTCGCCGCGGCCCGAAGCGAGCACCGGATCCAGGATCAGCGGTACGTCGGGATAGTCCGACACGACCTCGGCTATGGCTGCACAATTTTCCACGCTGCCCACCAGGCCAATCTTGAACGCAGCGACCGGCATATCTTCCAGCAGGACGCGCGCCTGGTCGCTGACCCAATCCGCTTCAATCGGCAGCACATCTTCGATACCGGCTGTATCCTGTACCGTAATCGCCGTAACCACGGTAAGAGCGTGACACCCCATGCTCGACAGCGTGAGCAAATCGGCCTGGATGCCGGCACCGCCGGTGGGGTCGGTGGCTGCAAAACTGAGGACGATAGGGGGC
>JACZJT010000069.1 GCA_014860445.1 Burkholderiales bacterium | reverse complement strand
TAACCAATCGTCGACAGGCCGATACCAGGAGCATTACATGTCTTTTTCCGCACTCGGCCTGCGCGCCGAACTATTGCTTGCCGTCGGCGAGCAAGGCTATACCGAACCCACCCCGATCCAGGCACAGGCGATACCCGCCGTGCTCGCCGGCCGCGACCTCATGGGCGGTGCCCAGACCGGCACCGGCAAGACCGCGGGCTTCGTCCTGCCCATCCTGCAACGACTCGCCGAGCAGCAAGGCGGGACGCACAGCCGCACCCAGGTGCGCGCGCTGATCCTCGTGCCCACGCGCGAACTCGCGGCCCAGGTGCAGGCGAGCGTATTCACCTACGGCAAACATCTGCCCAAGATTCGCTCGCTGTCCGTCTATGGCGGCGTCGGGTTCCACCCGCAGGTGCAGGCGCTGAAGCGCGGCATCGACATCCTGGTGGCGACGCCGGGCCGCCTGCTCGATCACCTGTCGCAGCGCACCGTGGACCTGTCCAAGGTGCAGGTGCTGGTGCTCGACGAGGCCGACCGCATGCTCGACATGGGCTTCATCCCGGACATCCGCAAGATCCTCGCCTATATACCCAAGCAGCGGCAGAACCTGCTGTTCTCGGCGACCTTCTCTGACGAAATCAAGAAACTCGCCGACGGCTTCATGAAGGACCCGCTGCTCGTCGAAGTCGCGCGCCGCAACGCCACCGCCGAACTGATCGCCCAGCGCATCTGCCCGGTGGACCGCGAGAAAAAGAAAGACCTGCTCGCACACCTGATCACCACGGGCGACTGGAAACAGGTGCTGGTGTTCACGCGCACCAAGCACGGCGCCAACAACCTCGCCGAGAAACTGGTCAAGTCGGGCATCCGCGCCGACGCGATCCACGGCAACAAGAGCCAGCCGGCGCGCACGCGCGCACTGGCCGAGTTCAAAGCCGGCAAGATCAAAGTGCTGGTCGCGACAGACATCGCCGCGCGCGGCCTGGACATCGACGAACTGCCGCATGTGGTGAATTTCGAACTGCCGCACGTGGCCAACGATTATGTGCACCGCATCGGCCGCACCGGACGCGCCGGCTCGACCGGCGAAGCGGTTTCGCTGGTATGCGTGGACGAACTCGGTCTGCTGCGCGACATCGAGCGTTTGATCAAGCGCGAAATCAAGAAGGACATCGTGCCCGGATTCGAAGTCGACCCGCGCATCCGCGCCGAACCCATCGTACAGGGCAAGCGCGGCGGCCAGCAGCAACGCCGTCCGTCGAATTCGGCGCGGAAACCGGCCGGCAACCGCGGCCAGAATGCGCCGCGCCAGCCCGCAGCCCGGGCCGGCGGCCGCAACAGCCGCGATTCAGGCCGGCGCGCGTTCTCGTACTAAACGCCCAGAATTGTCATTCCGAGCAACGCGAGGAATCTGCTTTTCAGCCTGTCTAAGAAGCAGATTCCTCGGGCCCTGCCCTCGGAATGACAGAGTCTTAGATAGACGGCTTGGCGGGCCTCGGACTATGTCCATGGTTCTCTGCTCCGGCGGCGGCGTTGAGCCATTGGCGAGAACACGGGTATCATTCGCCCAAAAAATCACACAGCGGCAGGAGAGCGTTCGATGAAAGCAGTGCTTTGCAAACAATACGGATTGCCCGACACCCTCGTGGTCGAAGACGTGCCGTCGCTCGTACCGGCGGCGGGCCAGGTGGTGGTGAGCATGAAGGCAGCCGGCGTCAATTTTCCGGACGCCCTGATCATTCAGGGCAAGTACCAGGCGAAGCCGCCTTTCCCGTTCTCGCCCGGCACCGAACTCGCGGGCGTGGTGAAAGCCGTAGGCGCAGGCGTGAATGCGCCCAAGGTCGGCGACGCGGTGATCGCCTATGCGGGCTGGGGCGGCTACGCGGAAGAGGTTGCGGTGGATGCGCGCGCCTGCATTCCCATGCCGCCGGGCGTTGATTTCAAAGTGGCGGCCTCGTTCATGATGACCTACGGCACGTCCTACCATGCGCTCAAAGACCGCGCGCAAATCAAACCGGGCGAAACCCTGCTGGTGCTGGGCGCCGCCGGGGGCGTCGGCAGCGCGGCGGTGGAACTCGGGAAGCTCCTGGGCGCGCGCGTGATTGCAGCCGCTTCGAGCGACGACAAGCTCGAAGCGTGCAAACAGCTGGGCGCGGACGCCACCATCAATTATTCCAAGGAAGACCTGCGCGAGGCGACCAAGCGCATCACGGAAGGCAAGGGCGTGGACGTGGTCTACGATCCGGTGGGCGACAAATTCGCCGAGCCGGCGATGCGCGACATGGCCTGGGGCGGTCGCTATCTGGTGATCGGATTTGCCGGCGGGGAAATCCCGAAGATTCCGCTCAACCTTCCCCTGTTGAAGGGCTTCTCGATCGTCGGCGTATTCTGGGGAAATTTCACGCGCAAGGAACCGAAGAACAACGAGGCCAACGTACGCGAACTGCTGGGCTGGATCGCTGGCGGCAAACTCAAGCCGCTGGTGAGTGCAGCCTATCCGCTGGCGCAGGCAGCCCGCGCGCTCAATGACGTGATGGAGCGCAAGGTCAAGGGCAAAGTCGTACTGATTCCCGGTTAGCCACCCGTCGCGTCAGGGCTCCGGGCGCGGCTCGCGCACATAACCGAGGCGCTGCGGCAGTTCCTGCGAACGGACCAGCGCCAGCGCCAGGCTGGCATCGCCGGCCTTGAAATACACGCCGTCCGCATCCCCGCCCGCTTCGATCAGGGCGAGCAGGCGCTCTTCGTCGAGCGCATGACCGTCCGCATACGCGAGCGCTTCCAGTGCGCGCGGCAGATCGCGATCGACCAACAGCCCCGGACCGTGCTCGGTGACGAGCACCAAATTGCCGTCTTCGTCCATGTACGCCGCCTGCGTTGTCGCGCAGGCGGCTTGCGTATGCGTTTCGAAACTCAGCGGGTGGGCGCGCGCTACGCGGTACACGAGCGGCGTATAGGCCAGATCGACGTAGACCCGCTGCGGCCCGTTCTGGAAGTACCAGCAACCGGCATCGTCGCGACCATAGTTGCGGTTGATGAAGTCGATCAACTTCTGGTTCCCGACGAGTTCGAACCCGGAGGCGGCGCCGGGCGACTCGCTTTTGATCGACCAGCGTCCGCGCCGGTCGAGCGCGAGCCAGCCGTACACCGCAGGCACCGTGGGCCATTTGGCCATGGCTAATTTGACGACAGGATCCATGCGCTCGAAGTTCTTCGGTCAATCCGGTTTCACTTGCCCGCCGACAGGGTGCATGGCAGTATAAGCGCATATCCAATCTTGATGCCGCGTCGTCCGTGCCGCGGCTTCAGCAGCCCGAGGAACCCATGGATTCCAAGTCGGCTTATCTGTCCCGGCCTTGGTTGAAATTTTACGAGCCCGGCGTACCTTCCAATCCGGAAGTGCCGCTGAAATCGGTGCCGCAAGCTTTCGACGAAGCCACGGCAAAGTACGGCGCCAAAACTGCGCTGGTATTTTACGGTCGCGAGATCAGTTTTCGCGAATTGCAGGAACAAACCGAACGTCTCGCCGGCGCCCTCGCGGGCCTGGGGATCAAAAAGGGCGACCGCGTCGGCCTGTACCTGCTCAACAGCCCGCAGTTCGTGATCGCCTATTTCGCCGCGCTGAAACTCGGCTGCACCGTCACCCCGATCAGCCCGGTCTATACCAGCCACGAAGTCAAGTTTCAGCTCGAGAACAGCGGGGCGCGCGTGGTGTTCTGCCAGGACATCCTGTTCGACAAGGTGGAGCGCTCGGGCGCCGCGCTCGATCACATCATCGTCACCAATGTGAGCGAATACCTGCCGGGGCTGAAGAAATTTCTCGGCAAGACCTTCCTGGGCAAGATTTTCGGCGACATCAAGATCGCCACGCCGGACATCCCCAGGCGCGGCAACGTGCACCAGTTTCAGGACCTGCTCGCGCAGTCGAACAAGAGCCTGCCTTCGGTCGACATCGACCCGATGGTGGATATCGCCGCACTGCCCTACACGGGCGGCACGACCGGCAATCCGAAAGGCGTGATGCTGACGCATTTCAACATGATCTCGGCACAGGTCTCGGGGCAGGCCGCGTTCCCGGGTTTCGAAGAGGGCAAGGAAGTGATCATCGCTTTCCTGCCGTTTTTTCATATCTACGGCCAGGTGGTGCTGATGCTGAACGGCCTCATCCAGGGCCAGACCCTGGTGCTGTTCACCACGCCCGACACCGAGGGCATACTCGAAGCCATGGAGAAATACAAGGCGACGGTATTCTATGGCGTGCCGACGCTGTACGAATATCTCAAGGATCACAAGGACACCAACAAGGTCAGCTGGAAGCGGCTGAAAATGCTGATCTCCGGAGCCGACACGCTGCACGAGTCCACCATGAAGGACTGGGAAAAACGCACCGGCTCATCCATCACCGAGGGATACGGGCTCACCGAAACCTGCGCCGCGAGCCATGTGAATCCGAGGACACGCCCCAAGGCCGGATCCTTCGGCCTGCCGATTCCGAACGTGATGGCGGCGGTGGTCGAGCCCGAGGGCAGCGACTTCGTCACACCGGGCGAGACCGGCGAGCTGATCCTCAAGGGGCCGAACATCATGCTCGGCTACTGGAACAAGCCGGAAGAATCGGCCAAGGTGTTTCTCGACATCGACGGCGAGCGCTGGATGCGCACCGGCGACATCGTACGCATGGACGAAGAAGGCTATTTCCACTTTTTCGACCGCAGCAAGGATTTGATCAAGTACAAGGGCTATTCGGTGTTCGCCAAAGACATCGAAGACGTGCTCTACGAACATGCGAACATCAAGGCCGCCGGCGTGATCGGCGTCCCCGATCCGGCGGTCGGGCAGAAAATCAAGGCCATCGTGGTGCTGCAGCCGGAAGCGCGCGGCAAACTCTCCGAAGAGGACGTGCTCGCCTACTGCAGGGAAAGTCTGGCCGAATACAAAGTGCCGCACATCATCGAGTTCCGCGGCGAGTTGCCCAAGACCGACGTGGGCAAGGTATCGCGGCGCGAATTGCGCGACGAGCACGCGCATTGAACGAAACGGACCGGATGGGCGCTCCTTTTTTTCGCGTGGAAAACCTGACCAAGCGTTTCGGCGGGCTGGTCGCGGTGAACAATGTTTCCTTCGAACTGCAGCGCAACGAGATCGTCGGCATCATCGGCCCCAACGGCGCGGGCAAGACCACCATCCTGCGCCTGATCACCCGGATACTCAGGGCGGATTCGGGCAGCGTGGTCTTCAACGGTGAGGAAATCTCCGCGCTCAAGCCCTGGGACGTGGTCAATCGCGGCATCGCCGGCACCTTCCAGAATACGCGCCCGTTCCGCCATCTGCCCATCATCGCCAACGTGATGGTGCCCTGCCTCAACCCGCGGTCGCAGCACCGCGGCGAATGGGTCAAGCGCATCGAGGCGAAAGCGATGGACGCGCTCGAATTCGTCGGCATTTCCGACCTTGCGCTGGAGCCGGCCTCGGCGCTCTCGCAAGGCGACCTGAAGCGCCTGGAAGTGGCGCGCGCCATCGCTTCCGAACCCGAACTGCTGCTGCTGGACGAGCCGCTGGGCGGCCTGAGTCCGGCCGAGGCCGGGCTGCTGGTGAAGTCGATACGGCGCCTGCACAAGGGCGGCCGCTTCGGCCGCTTGCACTCCGAGGGCCCGGCGGTGCTGATGATCGAACACAAGCTGAAGGAGCTGATGTCCATTGCCGATCGCGTGATCGTGATCAACTACGGCGAAAAAATCGCCGATGGCCCGCCGGCCGAGGTGGTCAAGGACCCGCGCGTGATCGAAGCCTATCTGGGGACCGAGCATGCCGCTGCTTGAGGTGACGGCCCTGTCGGTGCGCTACGACAAGGCGCAGCTGCTGAACGAAGTTTCTCTCAGCGTCGATGAGGGCGAACTGGTGGGCGTGGTCGGCCCCAACGGCGCCGGCAAGTCGACCATGCTGCGCGCCATCTCCGGCCTGGTGAAATGGGAAGCGCAGACCAAACGCGGCACCACCGGCAACATCGTGATCGAGGGTTCGATCAAGTTCAACGGCCAGCCGATCGAGGCCTTGCCGGCGAACGAGATTCGCCAACTCGGCCTGGTGCTGTGCCCGGAGCGGCGCAGGCCGTTTCGCGAACTCACCGTTCTGGAAAACCTGCAGGCGGGCGGCTATCTCGCGCGCAGCAAAGGCGAACTGGAGCAGAACCTGCAGCGCTGTTACCAGTTGTTCCCGCGCCTGAAGGAGCGCTCCGGCCAGGTCTCCGGGACCCTCTCCGGCGGCGAGCAGCAAATGCTGTCCACCGCGCGCGCGCTCATGTTCGAAGCCAAATTGCTTTGCATAGACGAGCCCTCCCTGGGCCTCGCCCCGAAGATCCGGCACGAATTGTTCTCCGCAATCGCACAGATCCACCAGAGCGGCATTCCGGTACTGCTGGTGGAACAGGAAGTCGGCACGGTCTTTCAGATGGCCAATCGCAATTACGTGCTGTCGCAAGGCAAGATCATTGCCGAAGGCTCGGGCAAGCAACTGATGGCGGATGAAAACCTGCGCGCAGGCTATCTGGGTCTGTAGGCACGAAGCGTCTTCTCAGCCCTGTTTCGCAATCTCACATCGATTGGGTCCGTCTTCCAGGGCCAGGTCCGGTCATTTTCCACCACCGCCGGACACTTCCTGCGCAATCGGGTCTTTCAGCAACAGTCCGATTTGGCGACTGCGCGCGACGATCGCTCCACTGGAATCCCACAACGCTCCGGTTTCCATCATGCGACCGTTGTGAAGGTCGTCGCACTCGAACCGCGCTCGTAGCCAGCCAGGTTTCGGCGCTCGCCGAATATGGATGGTCAGTTCGATCGTCGGTACCCATCCGGTGTTTCCAACGAGCGCCGTGAGCGACGGCGGAAACATATCCACAAAGCATGGCAACGACAGCGTCGTTGGGTCGGCGCCATCGGAGAATCGGATCCAACCCTCGACCACCGCGCGTTCCCCGGCTTCAACGCAATCGGGGTGGAGGACGCAATCGATGCGCGACAGCAACGGCACCTCGACGCCTTGATTCAGTTTGCCGCGTGGAATGCAATCCTCGACGGCCGGTAACTCAGGTGGCTTTGGTCCCATCTCGGGACCGATGCCAACCACTGCTTCGACGTCGCCAAATGCGGCGATTACGACCAAGCGCTCCCTGCCGTCCTGAGACAGCGTGCCGCGCGCCGTGGCCATCGTCCGGCCAGATCGAATCAATGTGGCTTCGATGCGGCCGACGCCGCCACCTTGAACGGGACGAAGATAGTGCGTTGTCACCGAAATCGGATCCGGTTGACCGGTCAACTCCCGCAGTGCCCGAAGCACGGGGGCCATCGCGTACCCGCCGTTGCTGTTGGCTCCGATATTCCAGTTGGCGGAAAGCTGAGTTTCCCAAACGCCTTCGTCAACGCGGGTAATCGATGTTTCAATGTCAAACAGTGCCAACCGGGACCCCTCTCTAAAAAGTATCCAATTGCCGTCACAATTGCCCGGTGCAAATAGTATATGAAGTCGACGCTGGCAATTGCGCGGACGTATCTCCGGAATCGCCGATTGCGGAGTCAGAAGTGCCGGTGACGTTTGAGAACACTGACGAATGCCGGGTTGCCTCGGCCCGGGGTGTTTGAAATGAAAACGCCCGCGTAGCCGGTTTCAATCTTTCGCAGCCGCCTGTCCTTTCAGCCAATCGGAAATGCGCTCCGCAACGGATTCCCACTTTGGCTCAAGCATCATGTCGTGCGCCATTTCGTCGAATATTTCACCCGTCGTGTTGTAGGCGCTGGCCGTCGCTTCGATTTCGGCGGGACTGAAAACCGTGTCTTTCGATGCGCCGAGAACAAGAATGGGCGTACTGACCTTTTTCGGCCGGGGCAAATTGAAAGCCAGCATGTCCAGAAACCCAAGAAAGGATTCGTCTTGCATTCGCCCCCAATAGCCCTCCACCTGTGCGGCTGACATCGAATCGGAGAAAAACGCCTCCCGCGCCAATGACGGCGTAGCCACTATGGGGTAAAGACTCAATGTGAGATTCACTTTTGCGAAAATCAGAGGATGCCGACGGGCAATACGTAGTGTGGTGGCCAGCACCCCTGAGGGCGGAACGGATGCAAGCAGGACTGCGGCAGGCGCTGCGTGAAGCTCCAAATATTTCTGAACCACCAAGCCTCCCATGGAATGACCGATAACGATGGGGGCATTCGGCAGTGTCTGTGCCACCGCGACCACGTCGTCGACGTAGTCCTCTATTCGTGTCCAGCGTAGCTTGTCTCGTCCTTCGCTTGCCCCATGTCCTCGCAAGCTCGGCGCGTGGACGGAAAATCCGCGTTGGACAAAGTAGTCCATGAAGTGAACATCCCAGCACCAGGCGCCATGCCACGCGCCGTGTACGAACAGGATTGGCGGTGCGCCGCCCGGCCGCGATGGATGTTTGGAGATGATTTCAAGTTTCATGTTCTGATAGTTGAAAAGCGGGAGGGGGAGAAATCATGCCGGCAGTCACGCAGGCGCAGCGACGCAAGCTTGTCGTCCTCGACGCGAGAATTGCAGTATGCCCCGCGCTTGCGTCGTCCCACCTGGAAATCTGACCACCATTCATTTACTTTCGACCCGTGGCAAATTTGACGAATGACCGCCCGGGGGTCGCAGGTATATGCTTATGCGCATATCCTGCATACTTCACTGGTCGAGGTGTACACGAAATGACTTGGCGTAATTTACGAGGGCAAGCAATTAAAGTCCGGGCGGGAAACATGCAAATGCAAGCGTTGCGTGCGCACTCGCCGGGCATTCCTTCAGATATACCGCCATTGCCACCGGGCCAGGAATCACCGGACATCGTCCTGCCCCCAAAATCTCCGCCGCGAAAGCCCCCGGAAAAACTGCCTCCCCGAGTACCGCCGCCGCCAAATCGAAATCCTCCGCGGACCCCACCGCCCAGGTCCCGGGCCGAGTGACACACACGCGAAATAATTGTTAGCGCAGTTCGGCGCCGCACAAACGGCATTGGTGCCGCGTAAAGACGTTGCGGTTCTTGCAGCGCGGGCATACCAACTCGATTTTGTCGCGTATCCAGGGCGTGAGGCCCTGCGGCATGAACAGCAGCACGAGCAGCACGATCACCGCGAATATCAGCAGGCGGATTTCCTTGAACATATCGAAGTTCGCGAGGATTTCCGTGAGTGGATACAGGAGGAACACGGCGAGCACCGGGCCGTAGATGGTGGCGATGCCGCCGAAAATGCCCCAGATCACTACCTGGAATGACAGCGCCACCTCCAGCGCGGAAGGACCGGCGACGCGCATGAAGTGCGCGTACAGCGCCCCGGACAGGCCGGCGAACAGGCCCGACAGCGCAAAAGCGAGCAGCTTGTAGCGCGTGGTATTGATACCCGACGCCCGGCAGGCCACCTCGTCCTCCCGTATCGCATGAAAAATCAGGCCGGTGTTCGAGTCGCCGATTTTCCAAATGCCGAAGCATAGAATCAGCATCGGCAGCACGGCCACGTAATAGTTGCCGACCGTGCTCACCACCAGGCGTTTGAGTCCGGATATGCCGAGTTCGCCGCCGGAAAAATCCGGGAACGCGAACAGCATCCCGGTCAGGATCAACGGGAACGCGAGCGTCGCCAGCGACAGGTAGGAGCCGCGCAGCCGCAGGCAGGGAATGCCGACGAGGAATCCCGTCGCCATGGACAATACGGCACCCAGGGGCACGGTGATCCAGGGGATCCAGCCGAGGTGGTGCGAAAGCAGCGCCGAGGTATAGGCGCCGACGCCGAAGAACAGGGCATGGCCGAAATTCACCTGACCGGTAAAGCCCGCCAGCAGATCCCAGCTCGCCGCGAATATCGCGAATATCGCCGTCATGGTGATAATCCGCAGCACATAGGGATCATCGTAAAACAACGGCAGCACCAGCAGCAGCAGCGCCGCGAAGAACACGAAACTGCGGCTGGGCAGCACCAGCACTTCGTGGCGCAGTTGCGCCCACAGCCATTGCGGCAAAGCCAGCAAGCCTTTCACCGTTCCTCCTCGAACACGACGCCGAACAGGCCTTCGGGCCGGATCAGCAACACCACGATCATGATCGTCAGCGCCACCGCGCCCTTGAGGTAGGAGCCCGAAGGCACGGCGAACACGGTGATTGCCTCGACATAGCCGATGATGAAGGCCCCGATCACGCTGCCCTTCAGGCTGCCCAGGCCGCCGAGCACGACGATGGCGAGCATGGTCACCAGCGGGGCGAGCCACATGAGCGGATCGACTACGAATACCGGCGCAACCACCACCCCTGCAATGGCGGCCAGTGCGACGGAAATGCCCACTGTATACATGGCCACCCGGCCCACGTTGATGCCCATGAGATTGGCGATCTCCTGATCATTGGCCGCGGCGCGTATGGCCAGGCCGAGCCGCGTGCGATTCAACAGGTACCAGGTCGCCACCAGCGTCAGCGCCACCACTACAAGCACGATCAGGCGCTGATAGGACACACGCACACCGATGATGGAAACGACCCCCTCGATCGCGTTGGGCATGCCGCGGAAGCTGCCGCCGAATGCAACCAGCAGGCTCTCCTGAAAAATCAGCGCCAGCGCGATGGTGGCGATCAGCACCGCGGATTCGTGCTGCCGCACCGGCTCGATCACCAGCTTGTAGCAGACCAGCGACAAGGCCACCACCGCGGCCACAGCCAGCGGAATGGCAAGCAGAAACGGCACCTTGGCAATGACCAGCAAGCCGTAGAGCGCGTAGGCGGCGAGCATGTAGAAGGCCGTGTGCGCGATATTGACGATACGCGCCACGCCGAAGATCAGCGAAAAGCCCAGGGCCAGCAGCGCGTACACGCCGCTGTTGACCAGTCCGCTGATTAAGATGTCCTGGAACATGGTTGCGCGCCCCCGCTCCCCGGGGGGAGAGAGGGCGCCGCAGGTTTACACTGTGAGCCTTAGTGCTTCGGCAGCTTGAATGGCTTCATGCCCTTGGTTTGGGGCGGCCAGAACGGCACTTTCTCGCCATCCTGCCATTCCACCGCGATACCCGAGGTCTTGCCGACTGCCCAATTGAGGTCGTGGCGCTTGTCGTAGGTCACGATCGCGCCGGTGCCTACGTATTCCATTTTCTCGATGGCCGGGATCAGTTTTTCGGCATCGATGGTGCCGGTTTGCTCGATCACCTGCTTCAGCGAAAAGATCGCATCGTAAGTCGCAGCGGTGTAGATGGGTGATTTCTTGAAACGCGCCTTGAATGCCTTGACGAAAGGAATGGTTTTCGGCGTCGACTCGACTTCTGCATAGGTGTCCAGGGTGGAGACATAATTCCCCTTGCCGGCAGTCGCCTGCCAGAAGCCGTCCTTCTGCGCCTCGACGTTGATGCCCCATGCGACCGCAGGCAATTGCAACTCACCCATCTGCCGACCCAGCACGATGCCCAGCGGGCCCGAAATGATGGTGAACACGATATCGGCCTCGGCGCGCTTGATCGCGGAAAGTTCGGCCGTCACGTCGGTCGCGACCGCGGAGGGCTGCCACAAGCCGACCACTTCCATTTTCATTTTCGGCAGATTCGCCTGTGCCGCCTTGATCAGCCCTTCGGTCCAGGCCGTTTTCTCGGCAACGATCGCGACCTTGGGCACTTCCTTCTTCAGGTCGGTGCGGATCTGCTGCGCTACCGAGCCCATCACCGCAAACAGGGTCTTGGCCAGATCGACGTCCTTGGTCGGGGAAGCGCGGAACCAGTACTTGTAGCGCTCGTAGTTCTGCTCGACGTTGATGCCGAGTTTGGAGGCCGCCGCGCCCACGCCCAGGAACAGTTTCTTGTTGTCCATGGCCACTTCCTGCATCGCCAGCACCGCCTCCGAGCGGAAACCACCAATCAGGAAATCGGCTTTGTCGCGGGTGATGGCGCGCTCTATGGCGTTGGTCGCATCGGGCACGCTCTGGATTTCGTTGGTGTCGATCTTGAGGATCTCGACCATATGCTTCTTGCCGCCGACCGAGATGCCCCCGGCCTTGTTGATTTCGTCGCGCGCCATTTCGGCGCCCGCCCAGTGGTTTTCACCCTGCACGAAGGCCATGGGGCCGAGGATGGCGAACTTGATGTTTTGCGACCAGACCGCTTGACTGAAGACCAGTCCGATCGCGGCTACAGCGGGAAGCAGCAACTTGCGACTCATGGTGACCTCCTTTAAAAACCTATGGTGGCCGGCACCACCTCCAGGTGCGCGGCTTGGACAGTATTCTCTTTGTGTCGATATGCTGCCAGCTTTGCCGCTGGGTGTCCATGCACATCTGTTCGTCCGCAACTTGCCCGCGGGGGCCTGTTGCGCCTATAGTACGGCGCTCCGAAAACAACCTGGGATAGGTGCAATGGCGCGCGAGCAATTTGTTTTTTGCCACCGGCTGCGGGTACGCTGGGCGGAGGTGGACCGGCAGGCCATCGTGTTCAACGGCAACTATTTCCTCTATTTCGACGTCGCCATCACCGAGTACTGGCGCACCATCGGGATCGATTATCCGGACGGCTTCGTCAAGGATTTCGGCACGGACATGTTTGCGGTCAAGGCCACGGCCGAGTACCACGGCTCGGCCGAATTCGACGACTTCCTCGACATCTACGGCCGCACCGCGCGCCTCGGGCGTTCGAGCATGCAGTTCCTGCTGGAAATCTGGCGCGGCGACACGCACCTGGTCAGCGGCGAGCTGATCTACGTCAACGCCGATCCGGCCACGAAGAAATCCGTGGCCCTGCCCGATCCGCTGCGGCAGAAAATCATCGGCTACGAGCGCGTGAAACCGGAATAGAGCCGGGGTAGCCCGCGACGATCGGCTAAAATAGGCGGGGCAGTCCGCTTGAAACCCCCTCGTTTTGTTCAGATCGTCATTCCTATGGAAACCACCATGCAAGTTCGCGACCAGCTATACATCAACGGCCAGTGGGCCACCCCCAAAGGCAGCAAGTCCATCGACGTGATCAATGCCTCGACCGAGGCGGTCATGGGGCGTATTCCCGAAGGCACGGCAGAAGACGTCGATGCCGCCGTGGCCGCCGCGCGCGCCGCTTTCGATGCCTGGGCTGCAACGCCCGCCGCAGAACGCGCCGCGTACCTGCAAAAAATCCACGAAGGCCTGAAGGCGCGCTCGGAAGAGATCGGCAAGCTGATCGCGGGCGAAGTCGGCATGCCGGTCAAGCTCGCCACCATGATCCAGGCGGGTTCGCCCACGGCCACCTTCGGCATGTATTCGAAAATGCTGGGCAGCTTCGCCTTCGAGGAAACAGTCGGCAATTCGCTGGTGCTGCGCGAACCGGTCGGCGTGGTCGCCGCGATCACGCCCTGGAACTATCCGCTGCACCAGATTGCGGCCAAGGTCGCGCCGGCGCTGGCGGCCGGCTGCACCGTGGTGCTCAAGCCTTCCGAGGTCGCGCCGCTCAACGCCTTCGTGCTTGCGGAAATCATTCACGCCGCCGGCCTGCCCGCGGGTGTGTTCAACCTGGTCACGGGCTACGGACCGGTGGTCGGCGAGGCCATGGCGGCGCACCCGGGCGTCGACATGGTGTCCTTCACCGGCTCGACGCGCGCGGGCAAGCGCGTATCCGAACTCGCCTCGGCCACGGTGAAGCGCGTGGCCCTGGAACTGGGCGGCAAATCCGCCGCGGTCGTGCTCGAGGACGCCGATCTTGCAGCGGCGATCAAGGGCACGATCAATGCCTGTTTCCTCAATTCCGGCCAGACCTGCTCGGCGCACACACGCCTGCTGGTGCCCGAGAGCCAATACGCAGAGGCCGCGAAAATCGCAGCCGAGCTTGCCAAAACGTTCACGGTCGGCGACCCCTTCGGCGGCGCGGCCAAACTCGGTCCGCTGGTATCGGAAACGCAGCGCGAGCGCGTGCGCGGCTATATCAGGAAGGGGATCGAAAGCGGCGCTGAACTGCTCGCCGGCGGCGCAGACGCGCCCGAAGGCCTGCCCAAGGGCTATTACGTCAAACCCACCATCTTCGGCCGCGTCAAGCCGGACGCGACCATCGCACAGGAAGAAATTTTCGGACCGGTGCTGTCCATCCTCACCTACAAGGACGAGGACGAGGCGGTCAAGATCGCCAACAACTCGCCCTATGGCCTGGGCGGCGGCGTATGGTCCAACGACGAGGCGCACGCGACCAGAGTGGCGCGGCGCATGCGCACCGGACAGGTGGACATCAACGGCGGACCGTTCAACCTGCGCGCACCGTTCGGCGGCTACAAGCAATCGGGCAACGGGCGCGAACTCGGCCGCTTCGGACTGGAGGAATTCCTGGAATACAAATCGCTGCAGCTGAAACCGGAACCCAAGGCCTGAGAGCAATCAAATGACGCCGATCAAATATTACTGGGAAGATTTCACGCCCGGCCGCGTGTTCGAAACCGCCACGCGCTCGCTCTCGGAAGAGGACATCGTGCGTTTCGCGCGCGAATACGACCCGCAGACCTACCATACCGACGCGCAAGCCGCGCGCGACACGCCTTTCGGGGGGCTGATCGCAAGCGGCTGGCAGACCTGCGGCGTCACCATGCGGCTGATGTGCGACGGCTACCTGCTGGAAACCTCCTGCACCGGGTCGCCCGGCCTCGAGGAACTGCGCTGGCTCAAGCCCGTGCGTCCCGGAGACAGCCTGCGCCTGAAGTCGACGGTGCTCGAATCGACGCCCTCGGCCAAGCAGGCCAATCGCGGCACCGTGCTGTTCCTCTGGGAAACCCTCAACCAGAACGGCGAAGTGGTGCTCTCCATGCGCGGCCGGCAGATGTTCCTGCGCCGCGTGCCGGCCCAGGCTCGGTCCGGCACATGAGCTACAAGTATTACTGGGAAGACTTCTACCCCGGGCAGGTGTTCGAAACCGGCGGATTCAGTCTCAGCGAAGTAGAAATCATCGAGTTCGCGCGAAAGTACGATCCGCAACCCTTCCACACCGACCGCGACAAGGCGGCGCAGAGCGTATTCGGCGGCCTGATCGCGAGCGGCTGGCAGACGGCCGGCCTTTGCATGCGCATGATCTGCGACAGCTACCTGCTCGAGTCGGCAAGCATGGGATCACCGGGGGTGGACGAAGTGCGCTGGGTCAAACCGGTGCGCGCGGGCGACACCCTGCGTCTGAAAGTCGCGGTGCAGGAAACACGCGCCTCGACGAGCCGCCCGGACATGGGCACGGTGCGCGCGCGCTCCGAGGTCTACAACCAGCGCGACGAACTGGTGATGCACATGTCGGGCGTGGGCATGTTCCGCCGCCGCAGCCCGGGCGAGTAGGAATCCTTCGGCTCAGTCCGCGGGACCGGCGCCCGACTTGCGCCACACGCTCGCCAGCCAGGGCTGCTGCTCACGCGGCAGGCCCGGCGGCCGGAAAAAATGCGTCAGCTCGGCGAACCCCGCCTGCGCGACGAGCTGGCGCCAGGTGACGGGGTCGTAATACGCGCCATAGCGTCCGCGGTTCCAGCCTTCGTCGTTTCGACCGTGCGGATTCGAAGTGAACAGCACCCCGTCCGGCTTCAGCGCGGCGCATAGTTCGCGCAGCACCCGCGGCAATTCCTGGCTGGCGACGTGAAACAGCGAGGCGTTGGCGAAAATCCCGTCGAAGCGGTTGGCCGGCAATTCAAGCTTCAGAAAATCCTGCAGCCATACCTCGCAGCCGCTGTAGGCGCGCGCCATTTCGACGAACTGCGCCGCACCGTCCAGCCCGACGGCAAGGTGGCCGAGATCGGAAAACGTCTTGAGGTCGCGACCCGGTCCGCAGCCGAAATCGAGGATGGCATACGGCGGCGCGCCATCGATGTGCTCCAGCAGCGCGGCGATGTTCTGGCTCACGTCGTGATCGCGCGTGCCTTCAAAAAAATCCCCGGCGCGCTGATTGTAATGCTCCAGCGTGAGCGCGCTGATCTGGTCGAGGTCCTGCCGGCTGAGTTTCATACTAGTGTTTGCCCCCGTAGCCCGCCACGCCCATCAGCAGCCGGGTGCAGCCGTAGGCGCTCCAGATGATCAAACGCCGCCACAGCGGCTGGCGGTGCCACTGGCGTTTCGCCACCACCTTCGCGCCGCTTCTCATGTGCTCGAGCAGGCTGCGGCGCAACTCATGCGAAAAGCGCAGGTCATCGACGACGATGTTGGCCTCGCGCGCGAGCATCAGGCTGAACGGGTCGATGTTGGAGGAACCCACCGTCGCCCAGTGATTGTCGATCACGGCGACTTTCGCATGCAGAAAGCTCTTGTGATATTCGTAGATTTCCACTCCCGCATCGAGCAGCGAGCCGTACAGCGCGCGCGAAGCGTAGTGCAGCAGCACGTACTCGACGCGCCCCTGCAGCAGCAGCACGACGCGCACGCCGCGCTCGGCCGCCGTGCGCAGCGCATGGCGGAAACGCGCGCCCGGAAAAAAATAGGCGTTGGCGATGATGACTTCCTTGCGCGCCCCGCGGATTGCGTCGAGATACGCGTCCTCGATATCGGAGCGGTGGCGAAAATTGTCCCGCACCACGAGCACGGCATTCTGCGTGCCGTGCGCAGCCGCGTCGGCCGGCGCATGCCGCTCCAGGCCGCGCTTCAGACTCGCCCAGGCAACCCTGCGCCACAGGCGTTCGGCCTGCTCCAGAACCTCGGCGACCAGGGGCCCTTCGATGCGCACGGCATAGTCGTAGCGCGGCGGCGTCTGCCTGGGCGTGTGCATGTCGTCGATGATATTGATGCCGCCGATGAACGCCACACGGGCGTCCACCGCCACCAGCTTGCGATGCAGACGCCGCAGACGGTTGCGGCGCAGGGTCAGGGGCGAGGTCTTGGGCCCGAAAATCAGCACCTCGACGTTGTCCGCAGCTAGCAGCTGCCGCGCCATCTCGATTGTGCCCTTGGAGCCGAAGCCGTCGACCAGCACATGCACTCTCACGCCGCGCCCGGCGGCCCGCACCAGCGCGGCCGCAATGCGCTTGCCGGTTTCGTCGTCGGCGAAAATATAGGTTTCGAGATAGATCTCGCTTTGCGCCGCGTCGATCTCCCGTTGCAGCGCGGGAAAATAAGCCCTGCCGTTGGTCAGCAGTTTCAGATCGTTGCCGCCGAGAAAGTCGAGCGTCATCGCAGTTCGAGCTCGACGCTCAGCGCCGCGTGGTCCGAAATGCGCGACCAGGGCAGGCCGTGGTGCACTTCGGCGTGGCGCACGTCGAAGCCGCGCGCGTAGATGCGGTCCAGGCGCAGCAGGGGAAAGGTGCTCGGATAGGTTCGCGCCGGCCGCCCGCGCTGGTCGCGAAACACCTCCCTCAGGCCCAGATCGGCCACCAGGCGGCGTCCGGCCGAATTGCGCCAGTCGTTGAAGTCGCCGGCGACGATCAGGGGGGCGTCCGGCGGCACCAGGCGCTGCACGCGCTCGGTCAGCGCCGAGAGCTGGCGCCGCCGCCCGCGCTCATACAGACCGAAGTGCACGCAAAGGCAGTGCAGTTTCTCGGTGCCGAGCGCGATTTCGCAATGCAGCAGTCCGCGTTGCTCGAAACGGTGGGAAGACACATCCTGGTTCTCGGCGCTGGTGATCGGAAAGCGGCTGAGTATCGCGTTGCCATGGTGGCCGTGATCGTAGACCGCGTTACGTCCGTAGGCGTAGTCCTGCCACACATCGTCGGCGAGAAACTCGTACTGCGGTTCGACCGGCCAGTTGCGCACATGTACCGCGTGGTGCTCGTGCTCGCCCTGCACTTCCTGCAGGAACACCAGATCCACATTGAGCAGGCGCAGATGGTGGCGCAACTCGTGCACCATCATGCGCCGGTTGAAATGGGAGAAGCCCTTGTGGATGTTATAGGTGGCCAGGCGCAGTTTCATGGCGATGATGCCCCACACGGATTGTTGGCCAGGCCGATAGCAGGTGTGATCACTTGGAAGTCAACAATACCGAAGAATCGCGAATCTGCATCCGCGGGGGAATCTACAAGGGGGGGTGCACCCCCCCTTGTTCGTTAATTACAGGTTTATCCTTGGCCGGAGACACGCTGATCGGGTCTACTTCGCCCAAGTTAACGTTTAAGGCCCTGAAACAGCTTCTCGCGTCCTACTTTGATCAGAAATTCTCCGTCGTACTTGAAAATGTCGGCGGTGGCGAAAGTGTCGCCGAAGGCCTCGGGAATGAAGGAACCGGTGCCGATGACATCGAGCGGCGCGCGCGCATGCCCGAACATCTTGCACTTGAACGGCGTGAACCCGCTGGAACCGACGATGCGCGCCGCGTTGAAGCCCGCCGCATCCAGGGTTTCGCGCATCTTGATCACGCTCGCCACCGACACGCCCGTTCCGAACAGCACCTTGCGCACCCGGTCCTTGACGATATTGAGCGTGTCCGAGTCGTAGGCCTCCTCGCCCATCACCACGCGCACTGCTTCGTACTCGTTGAGCACATGCAGCCAGTCGGCCACGAGTTCGACCGACTGCTCGTAGTCCAGGCCCTCGGCATAGCGCTCGCCATGGGTGTCGATGCGAAAGGCGAGCGTACGCTCGCTCGCGCGATCGGCGGGCAGCATATCGTTGTACCACCAGCGGCAGACCTCGAGCGCGTCGCTGAATTCGCGCGCGTAATAATCGACCAGCACGGTGAGATTGTCCTGCGGGTGCGTCTCGGAGTACATCTGCGCCGCCCGCAGGGTGGAGCCGGCATAGCCGACAATGGCGTGGGGCATGGTCCCCAGGCCGTTTTCCTGGCCGTAAAAATGCGCGGTCAGATCCTGCGAGCCGCCGATGAAACCGATTGCGCCGGAGAGCTTGGCGATACGGCTGCCGACCGACGCGCCGTAAGCGGCCAGTATGGACATGTCGTCACCGCAGGCGTGGCGCGCGTGCATGTCGATGAACGCGACCTTGGGCAGGTCCGACACCATCTTGTAGGCGTTGTAGGCCGACACGCAGGCGGTACCGACGCGGCGCAGTATCAGGGTCTCGAGTTCGGCCAGCGCGGAGAACGAACCGGTGTAAGTGAAAATCGGCTTTTGGTCGGGGACGAAAGCGCCTTCTTCGTAGAGCCTCGTTATTTTCAGCGGCGTTGCATGCGGCGGGTAGTACTGGCGCAATAGTTCCAGCGCGGGGTTGACCGCGCAAATCGTTCCGCGACGCAGGAAAACCCCGTAGGTCACGGACTTGTCGCCGAACTTGTCGACGATCTCGCGCGTCTTGGTGAAATACTTGTCGGTGCGCGAAAGCACGTAATCGGTGCGCTCGCGGAATTCGGTCTCGGCTTTCAAATCCAGGGGCTTGTTCATGGCAGCTTTCCGGGTAAGTGTGCATTATGAACGGCGCGGCGTCCCCACCGCAACATTCCCGTCCCCCATCGTCCCTCATTTGTGCCGCCTTTCGTCGATTGCGCGTAGGGGGGCGGGCTTCCTTGACCCACATCAAACGCGAACGACGGGGATTCCCCTAGCATCGATCGATCTGCACTAGCGGTTGAATGAGGAGGTGGACGTGATTACTGACCGAATCGACTCGGTGACCAAGATACCGCCAGAATACATGAAGGCGGCACCGCCGGCGCCCAAGAGCGTAAAGATAGAAATCTCCCCGCGCTGCAATTACCGCTGCGGCTTCTGCGCCCTGCGCAACCGCGAGGTCCAGCCCAAGTGGGACATGGATTTCGAACTGTTCAAGCGCATCACGCGCGAAATGAGCGAGGCGGGCGTGCAGGAAATCGGCGTGTTCTACCTCGGCGAATCCTTCATGGGCCCGCGGCTGCTGGTCGACTGCATCAAGTACCTGAAATCCGAACTGGCGATGCCCTACGTATTCCTGACCTCGAACGCCTCGATGGCCTTCCCCGAAGCCATCGAAGCCTGCATGAAAGCCGGGCTGGATTCCCTCAAGTGGTCGGTGAACGCGGCCGACGAGGAACAATTCGAGAAGATCATGGGCGTGGCCGGCCGGCTGTTTCACCGCGCCCTGGACAACGTCCGCGCCGGCTGGGAACTGCGCCGGGAACACGGTTACAAGACCGGGCTGTATGCCTCGTCCATCCGCTACGACGGGGAGCAGCAGGCAAAAATGGAGGCGCTGCTGTCCGAGCGCGTGATCCCCTACGTCGACCATCACTACTGGCTGCCCCTGTACTCCATGGGCGCCTTCGCCACCGAACGCGAAGCCCAGCTCGGCTACCGCCCCACCGCCGGCAATCAGGGAAGAATCGGCGCGTTGCGCGAGCCCCTGCCCTGCTGGTCGGCGTTCACCGAAGGGCATGTTACGGCCGAGGGCAAACTCTCGGCCTGCTGCTTCGATGCCACGGCAAACTGGACCATGGGCGACCTGAACAAACAGTCGTTCATGGATGCCTGGAACGCGCCCGGTTTCGTGAAACTTCGCGCCGCCCACCTCAAGAAAGACGTGCGCGGAACGGTGTGTGAAAACTGCGTGGCCTACTCCTGAGGCGGGCGCCGGAGCCCGCATTTCTGCCCGATTTTGGCGCATTGCCAGTCGATAGGCCAGAATCTGCCGCAATCAGCCTGCCTGGCTAACAGGCTGTATTTAAAAGAATATTGTCATTGCATAATTATTGCAATAAACGAAATATCCTTGCATATAGCCTAGCTCGCAAAATTAATCACAATATTTTCAGCGCGTTAACGGTTGCGAAAGCGAGGCCCGCGGGGATCAGGCCGTACCGGCTCGGTGCCGCTCAGGCAGCAGCAGAATAGCGTCGCGATTGGTCCAGGAAGGCGTGCGTTCGGCGGCCTTTTTCCAGGGCATCCACTTGTAGCGCAGGTGCTCGGCCGGATCCAGCCGCACCGGCACGATTGCCGGCAGCGCCAGCCCGAAAACATGCTCCAGGTTGTGCGTTACGCCCTCGGCATAGCGGCTGCGGTGTTTCTTGAAAATCTCGAAATTGTTTTCAATGCCCCAGTCCTCCAGCCGGTAGTGCGAGGTATCGATGCCGGTTTCCTCGAGCACTTCGCGGGCGGCGGTTTCGGCCAGCGGCTCGTTCTCGTGATCGATGCTGCCGGTGACCGATTGCCAGAAGCCGGGCCAGCCGGCGCGCTCCATCATCAGGACCTGCAGGTCGGCGGTGTAAATCACCACCAGGACGGAACGCGGGATTTTGAAAGGTGCCGTCACAGCAATCTGTCATTCCGAGGGCGCAGCCCGAGGAATCTGCTTTTGGTGGGGGACAAGAAGCAGATTCCTCGCTGCGCTCGGAATGACAAGTGACGGTTCACGCAAGCGGCAGTTGCGGCAGTCCCGCATCCCAGCCCTCCGGGCCGCTCACGATGGCCCAGAAAGGTTTGCCCTGTCCCTGCCAGTATTCGGCGACGCCGTCGAGTACTTCCACGGCGGTGAGGAACTCCTGCTTGTGGCCTGCGCCGAAATGCTTGCCGTGCTCGAGCAGCAATACGTAGCCCGGCGCCGGATGCCAGGAAAGGTCGCCCAGGCAGTCCTCGAATGCATCCCAGTTGCCGCCAAACCACTCGGGAAAAGCGAGCGCCTTCGCCACGAGGCCGGTGAAACCCTGCTTGTCGTGCACATGGCCGATGTCCACGCGCCACAGCGCAAGGCCCGCAGCCTGTGCCGCCTCCGCGATGGGCCGTGTGTCCGGCCCGGTAAGATAGGCCCCCGCCCGGTCCTTGTCCTTGAGCAGTTGTTCGATTGCGTCACTCATGGATGCGCCTGAAAGAATTGTAATGATCATCGCTGTAATAGTACTCGCCGGAACTGCGCACGTCGCCCGATGCGCCGCTGCCGGCGACGATGCGGCGCGCGCCGCGGCCGCGCGCGCCCGGCGTGTTTACCGTGTATTCGCGGTAGTAGCCCCGGCTGCGCGCCGGCAGGAGTTTTTCGCGATTGCCGAACACGCTGCCGTCCTTGGCATAGGTGAACGGTCCACCGGCTTTTATCCGCGCCAGTGTCGTGCGCGCTTCGGCGGGCAAGGCCGATACAGGAACATCCCCGGGCTGCGCCGTGCGGCCGGCCCAGGCCGGAGCGCTGCCGGCCATGATGCATAGCGCGAGCAAAGCTGAAACGAGTTGTCTCACCTGCGCGGCCGTCCGTGCGTTTGCGCCTAGGTTTTTTCCTGCTGTCGCAGCCGGATGTGCAGCTCGCGCAGCTGCTTCTCGTCCACCGGGCTGGGTGCCTGCGTCAGCAGGCACTGCGCGCGCTGCGTCTTCGGAAAAGCGATGACGTCGCGGATGGAGTCGGTGCCGGCCATCATCGCGACGATGCGGTCCAGCCCGAAGGCAATGCCGCCGTGGGGCGGCGCGCCGTACTGCAGCGCGTCGAGCAGGTAGCCGAATTTCAGCTTCGCTTCAGCCGCATCGATGGCGAGCGCGCGGAACACCTTGGACTGCACTTCCTCGCGATGGATACGCACCGAACCGCCGCCGATTTCCGATCCGTTCAGCACCATGTCGTAGGCCTTGGCGACGGCCTTGGACGGGTCGCTGGCGAGGTAGTCCTCGTGTCCGTCCTTGGGCGCGGTGAACGGATGGTGCATGGCGACCCAGCGCTTTGCCTCGTCGTCGTATTCGAACATCGGGAAGTCCACCACCCACAGCGGCTTCCAGCCGGCGATCGCGTAGCCTTTTTCGTGGCCGATTTTCACGCGCAAGCCGCCCAGCGCGTCGTTCACGACCTTGGCCTTGTCGGCGGCGAAGAACACCAGGTCGCCGTCTTTCGCGCCGGAGCGCTCGACGATCGCGGTAAGCGCAGCGTCGGAAAGATTTTTCACGATGGGCGACTGCAGGCCCTCGCGTCCCTTGGCCGCATCATTCACCTTGATGTAGGCGAGACCCCGGGCGCCGTAGATGCCGACAAACTGCGTGTAGGCGTCGATCTCGCCGCGCGTGAGCGCACCGCCGCCGGGAATGCGCAGGCCCGCAACGCGGCCGCCGGCCGTGTTGGCCGGGCCTGAAAACACCTTGAACTCCACGCTTTTCATCACGTCGGTGAGCTCGGTGAATTCCAGCGGCACGCGCAGGTCCGGCTTGTCCGATCCGTAGCGCGTCATCGCCTCGGCATAGCTCATCACCGGGAACGGATCGGGCAGGTCCACGCCCAGCGCGTGCTTGAACACGCTGCGCATCAGCGCTTCCATGATGTCCCTGATCTCCTGCTCGGCCAGGAACGAGGTCTCGATATCGACCTGGGTGAACTCGGGCTGGCGGTCTGCGCGCAGGTCCTCGTCGCGAAAACACTTGGTGATCTGGTAATAGCGGTCGAAGCCGGCGATCATCAGCATCTGCTTGAACAGCTGCGGGGACTGCGGCAGGGCGAAGAACATGCCGTCGTGCACGCGCGAGGGCACCAGGTAATCGCGCGCGCCCTCCGGCGTGGACTTGGCGAGCATCGGCGTCTCGATGTCGATGAACCCGGCCTCGTCCAGATAGCGGCGCACCTCCATCGCGACCTTGTAGCGCAGGCGCAGGTTCGCCTGCATCTGCGGCCGGCGCAGGTCGATCACGCGATGCGTCAGGCGCGTGGTCTCCGACAGATTGTCTTCATCGAGCTGGAAGGGCGGGGTCACCGCCGGGTTGAGGATCTCCAGCTCGTGGCACAGTACTTCGATCTCGCCGCTTTTCAATTTCGGATTGACCAGTGCCGGTTCGCGCCGGATCACCTTGCCGGTCACCTTGAGCACGAATTCATTGCGGATTTTCTCCGCCACCGCGAAGACTTCCGGCCGCGTGGGATTGCACACGATTTGCACCAGACCTTCGCGGTCGCGCAAATCGATGAAAATCACGCCGCCATGATCGCGGCGCGTGTTGACCCAGCCGCATAGGGTGACGGTCTGGTCGAGCTGGGCGGCGCTGACCTGTCCGCAATAGAGCGTACGCATAGTGTCGGTACAGTGTGATGAGAAATGGGTAATGAGTCAGCGTGCATCACTCATTACCCATTGCACATTACCGGGAAAGCAATTCCTTTTTCCGCCTTCCGTTTCCGTTGGGCACGGCCACGCCCATCGAGATTACATATTTCAGCGCGGTGTCCACGCTCATGTCGAGCTCGATCACGTCCTTGCGCGGCACCATCACGAAATAGCCGCCCGTGGGATTGGGCGTGGTGGGCACATAGACGCTGACGTAGTCGCCCTGCAAATGCCTGGTGACATCGCCACCGGGCGCGCCGGTGAGAAAGCCTATGGTCCACATGCCTTCACGCGGCCATTGCACCAGCAGCGCCTTGCGAAACGCCTCGCCGCTGGAGGAGAACAGCGTGTCGCTCACCTGCTTGACGCTGGAATAGATCGAACTCACCACCGGAATACGGTGCAGGATTTCGTGCCACCAGTGCACCAGGCGCTGGCCGACGAAATTTGCCGCGGTCACGCCGGTAAGCAGCACAATCAGCAAAGTCAGCAGCACGCCCATGCCCGGGACATGCGTGCCCAGCCAGCCCTCGGTACGCAGCGCATGCGGCAGCAGCAGCAGCGTCTGGTCGAGGGTGTCGACCACGAGCTTGAGCACCCAGATGGTAATGACCAGCGGAATCCAGATCAGCAGGCCGGTGATGAAGTACTTCTTCATTCAGTTTTGGCGGCGCTCGCGCTTGTCGTCGTTGCCGCGGCCGCGGCAGGCTGGCTGGATGTCTTGGTCTCGGTCTTGCTGTCGGTCTTGCTGTCGGTCTTGCTATCGGACTTGCCGCCGCTCTCACCCTCGCCCGAAGACTTGCTCCCCGATGCGCTTGCGCCTTCCGCGGCTTTCTTGGCGCCCGGCTTGGCACCGCTGTGCTTGAAGTCCGTGGCATACCAGCCGCCGCCCTTCAGCTGAAAACCGGCGGCGGTCAGCATCTTGCCGAAGGTGTCCTTGCCGCACTCCGGGCAGACGCTCAGCAGGGGATCACTCACCTTACGCAGGAACTCTTTCTGGAACCCGCAAGTGGAGCAACGATATTCGTAAATAGGCACTATGGCCTCCGGCCAGCGAAAAAGAGGTGGATTATAACGGAAAAGTGCTGCACACCCATGGACTATCTATGGGCAAAACCTGCCTTTTCAAGGGGCTAGCGGGGGTCCGGCCGGCGCCGCCGGCGATCAAAACTAGAACGGGATATCGTCGTCCATGTCCTGGAACTGGCCGCCGGTTTTTTTCGCGGACCTGGATTCGCCCGCCGAAGCCGGCTCGCGCGATTCGCGCGATTCGCCCGAGCCCATGCCGCTCCTGGAGCCCAGCATCTGCATGGCGTCGGCAATGATTTCGGTCGTATAGCGGTCCTGGCCCTCCTTGTCCTGCCATTTGCGCGTGCGCAGTTTGCCCTCGATATAGACCTGACTGCCTTTCTTCAGGTACTCGCCGCAAATCTCGGCAAGCCTGCCGAAAGTGGAAATCCTGTGCCACTCGGTCGCTTCTTTCTTGTCGCCGGTGGCTTTGTCTTTCCAGGTATCGGTTGTGGCAACCGAAAAGTTGCACACCGCCTTGCCGTCCGGCAGGAAGCGCGATTCGGGGTCTTTGCCGAGGTTGCCTACGACGATTACTTTGTTGACCGATGCCATAGCTAGTCTCCTGGTTGATTTCTTATATTCAATGCTGCCTGACTGTCCCGTCGCCCAGCACCGCGTCGCCGACAGACTCTGCACCGCCACGCGCCACGCGCCGCGGGACACTCATGCTGATTGCGGCAATTCCCCACAAGGTGATCAGCACCGCGCCGAATGCAAATACCGGTGTGCGCCCGTGATGCTGCATCAGCCAACCACCCGCCGCACCGCCGACGAACAGGCCCAGCGACTGGGTCGTGTTGTACACACCCAGGGCCGCGCCCTTTGCACTCGCCGGCGCCGTGCGCGATACCAGCGAGGGCAGGCTCGCCTCGAGTATGTTGAAAGCAACGAAGAAGCCCAGCAGCAGGATGACAAGCGCGGTGAAATTCTGCATGGAGAACACGAAACCCAGCTGCACCACGGCCATCAGCGCGATGCTCGCCAGAAACACGGGCTTGATCGCATCCTTTTTCTCCGCGTAGAAAATCGCCGGCACCATCAGCACGAACGACCCGAGCACGACCGGCAGATAGACTTTCCAGTGCTCGCCCACCGGTAGCCCGCCCGCGCCGATGAGGGCCAGCGGCACCACGACGAAAATCGCCATCTGCACCGCATGCAGCGAGAAAATGCCGAAATTGAGCCGCAGCAAGTGCGGGTTCCTGAGCACCTGGCCGAGGCGCGCCGGCTCGACCTGTTCTTCAGCGTCGATGTTCGCCGGCTGCTCCTTCGGCACCACGCTCACCACCACCCAGATCGCCGCCAGCGCCAGAATGCCGGTAAGCGCGAATATGCCGCCCATGCCGATGTGGCGGTACAGCAGGGGCGAACCGACCAGCGACAGTGCGAACATCAAACCGATGCTCGAACCGACCATGGCCATGGCCTTGGTGCGATGCTGTTCGCGCGTGAGATCCGACAGGAACGCCATCACCGGCGCCGAGATGGCGCCCGCCCCCTGCAGGGCCCGGCCCGCGATGACGACGTAAATATTGTCCGCCATGGCCGCGAGAAAGCTCCCCAGCGCAAACAGGATCAGTCCCAGAATGATGATGCGCTTGCGGCCGTAGCGGTCCGAGGCCATGCCGTAGGGGATTTGCAGCATGCCCTGGGTCAGGCCATAAGTACCCAGCGCGATGCCCACGAGCGTGTGATTGTCGCCTCCGGGAATGTGCGCGGCGTGCACGGCGAACACCGGCAGGATCAGGAAAAGACCCAGCATCCGCAACGCGAAAATCGATGCAAGTGAAAGACTTGCGCGGATTTCCAGGGGCGACATGCGATTGGAAGAAACGGACGACATAAATGGGAAGTCGCGTAGGTGCGGTTTAATCTCGTATACTAGCAGGTTTGAATCTCCGGCCCGAGCTCAAGCAAGGGCCCAGACAATGGATCAAATCAGAATTCGCGGTGCGCGCACGCACAACCTGAAGAACCTGAATCTCGACCTGCCGCGCAACCGGCTGATCGTGATTACCGGCCTTTCAGGCTCGGGAAAGTCTTCACTCGCCTTCGACACGCTCTATGCCGAGGGTCAGCGGCGCTACGTCGAATCGCTGTCCGCCTACGCGCGCCAGTTCCTGCAGCTCATGGAAAAGCCCGACGTGGACCTGATCGAGGGCCTGTCGCCCGCGATCGCCATCGAGCAGAAGGCCACCAGCCACAATCCGCGCTCGACCGTCGGCACCGTCACCGAGATTCACGACTACCTGCGCCTCTTGTACGCCCGCGTCGGCACGCCCTACTGCCCCGAGCACGCGCTGCCGCTGGAAGCGCAGTCGGTGGCGCAGATGGTCGATCATGTGCTCGAACTGCCCGAGGACACGAAACTGATGATCCTCGCACCCGTGATCGCCGGCAGAAAGGGCGAGCAGGCGGACCTGTTCGCCGAACTGCGTGCGCAGGGTTTCGTGCGCCTGCGCGTGGACGGCAAGGTCTACGACATCGACGCCCTGCCCAAGCTGTCCAAGAACGTGAAGCACACGACCGACGTGGTGGTCGACCGGCTCAAGGTGAAGCCGGAACTCAAGCAACGCCTGGCCGAATCCTTCGAGACCGCGCTGCGCCACGCCGAGGGCCGCGCCATCGCGGTGGAAACGGATTCGGGCAAGGAGCACCTGTTCTCCGCCAAGTTCGCCTGCCCGGCGTGCAGCTATTCCCTCGCGGAACTGGAGCCGCGCCTGTTTTCATTCAACAATCCCATGGGCGCCTGCCCCGACTGCGACGGCCTGGGCGCAATCGAGTTCTTCGATCCGCGCCGCGTGGTCGCGCACCCGCACCTGTCGCTCGCCAGCGGTGCGATCAAGGGCTGGGACCGGCGCAACCAGTTTTACTTCCAGATGCTCACCAGCCTCGCCGCGCACTTTCACTTCGACGTCGAAGCCGCGTTCGACCGGATGCCGGAAACGGCGCAGGACATCGTGCTCAACGGCAGCAAGGAGAAAATCGCCTTCTCCTATCTGTCCGAACGCGGTCGCACCGTGATACGCGAGCACGAATTCGAAGGCGTGATCCCGAATCTCAAGCGCCGCTACCGCGAAACCGATTCCATCGTCGTGCGCGAGGAACTCGCGAAATACCTGAACAGCAAGCCCTGCCCGGCCTGCGAGGGCACGCGCCTGCGCACCGAGGCGCGCAACGTCAAGATCGCCGACATGCCGATCTTCCAGCTGAGCGCAATGCCGCTCAAGCGCGGACTCGCGTTTTTCCAGACGCTGAAACTGCCCGGGCACAAGGCCGCCATCGCCGATCGCATCGTCAAGGAAATCGCCTCGCGCCTTTCGTTCCTGAACAACGTCGGGCTGGACTATCTTTCGCTGGACCGCGCCGCGGACTCGCTCTCGGGCGGCGAAGCGCAGCGCATCCGGCTCGCGAGCCAGATCGGCTCGGGACTCACCGGCGTCATGTACGTGCTCGACGAGCCCTCCATCGGCCTGCACCAGCGCGACAACGGGCGGCTGCTCGGCACGCTCAAGCACCTGCGCGATCTGGGCAACACGGTGATCGTGGTCGAGCACGACGAAGAGGCGATCCTGTGTGCTGACCACGTGGTCGACATGGGGCCGGGTGCGGGCGAGCACGGCGGCATGCTCGTCGCCGAAGGCACGCCCCAGGAAATCATGAAAAACCCCGCCTCGCTTACCGGCAAGTATCTTGCCGGGCGCATGGAGATTCCCATGCCAAAGCGCCGCCACCGCTACGACAAGGCGCGCGTGCTGCACTTGAACGGCGCCAGCGGCAACAACCTCAAGAACGTGGACCTGGACCTGCCGCTCGGTCTCTTCGTCTGCGTCACCGGCGTGTCGGGCTCGGGCAAATCGACACTGGTGAACGACACCCTGTATGCGGCCGCCGCGCAACACCTCTACCGCAGCAGCGCCGAACCCGCGCCGCACGAATCGATCCACGGTCTGGACTTCTTCGACAAGGTGATCAGCGTCGACCAAAGCCCGATCGGGCGCACACCGCGCTCCAATCCGGCCACCTACACCGGCCTGTTCACGCCGGTGCGCGAACTGTTCGCGGGCGTGCCCGCGGCGCGCGAGCGCGGTTACGGGCCGGGGCGCTTCTCCTTCAACGTCAAAGGAGGACGCTGCGAGGCCTGCCAGGGCGACGGCGTGCTCAAGGTGGAAATGCACTTCCTGCCCGACATCTACGTGCCCTGCGACGTCTGCCACGGCAAGCGCTACAACCGCGAAACGCTGGAGATCCAGTACAAGGGCAAGAACATCCACGAAGTGTTGAAATTCACCGTGGAACAGGCGCACGAATTCTTCAACGCCGTGCCCATCGTGTCGCGCAAGTTGCAGACCCTGCTCGAGGTCGGACTGGGCTACGTCGAGCTCGGCCAGTCGGCGACCACGTTATCGGGCGGCGAAGCGCAGCGCGTCAAGCTGTCGCTGGAATTGTCCAAGCGCGACACCGGGCGCACGCTCTACATTCTGGACGAACCCACCACCGGCCTGCACTTTCAGGACATCGACCTGCTGCTGCACGTGCTGCACCGCCTGCGCGACCACGGCAACAGCGTGGTGGTGATCGAGCACAATCTCGACGTCATCAAGACCGCAGACTGGGTCATCGACCTCGGCCCCGAGGGCGGCGACGGCGGCGGGCAGATCATCGCCCAGGGCACGCCCGAGGACGTGGCCGAGAATCCGGCGAGCTACACCGGGCGCTATCTCAAGCACGTCTTAGGGAAGAAGCAGGCGGCGTGAGCAGGGCCGCCGCGCGGCGGGAATGTGACCGGCCGCGATTGCCGACGAAGTACGCTAGTCCAACGGTTGACATAAGGGGCGCGTGGTAGCGCGTCCCGCTTGATGGATGGGTTAGGCATCGGGTTCACCCGCCAACGCCTGCAACTTAAGAACGGTTGCCCAGTTTCTTGTGGTGACTAGCTTGCCGGATTTGCCGAGTAACGCTTCACCGGCTTTGCTTTCCAGAATGCCGGTTGCGCAGTGCAAGTACGCGGCATTCTTGCCTGCCAAGAATTGCTCGGGCGGCGCGACCAAAGACTCGACTACGCCAAGCCCGGACAGCGCAACGTTATTTTGTGCGAAAACGACCAAGAGGTGGGAATGATTCGTTGCCTTCTCGGCCAACCGGTTCTCACTGACGATGGCCAACAGCTCTTTCGCTGACTTGACGATGACCGGAACTTCAATCTTTAGTTTTGCCAATATTGCCGTGGCTATGTTTTCCGCATGCTGGGCCTGCGTTCCCTTGGGTGCTCGAAACACGGCGTTCCCGCTATTCAGGAGCGTAGCTACGTCCGTATACCCCAGTTCAACCAGTAAGGCTCGTAGATCGGCCATTGGAATCCGCTTGGCCTTGCCGATATTAATGCCACGCAACAGGGCTACGAACTTTGGCATTGGCGACGCCTAACGTCAGGCATCAGCAGCGCCGCGCTGTGCGCGGCGTCCGCTGCATGCTGTTGTTAGCCGCCTCTTGCACGTCGCCCACTGCCGGACCCCACGTTAGATCGGCGAAGTAGAACCCGTCGCGCTCCACAACCTCGCCCGGCGCCGCGCGCAGACGCTCGCTGAACATCGGCCCGGCGAGGACGCACGTGTGGAACTCACCGTTCTCGCCGCACGGATCGACGCCTTCCGGCAGTTCGTCGAGGAATTCGTGGTCAAACTTACGACCGGCGAACGACGGCGAGAGCTTCTTAGGATCGACGCACGTAAGGACCGCCTCGACGCCGGCGTTGACCATGCGCCGCGCGAGCGCCTCGGTCGGCTCGTGCCAGATCGGGAAGAGCGGCTTGAGGCCGGAGCCTTCGAGCTGCTTGATCCGATAGGCGCGGATGTCCTCAAGGAACAGGTCTCCGAAGGCGACGTGCGTTGCACCCCTCTCGAGCCCGTCTTCGATCGCCCGACGCATCTCGTGCTCGTACACTTCGTTGGCGCAGGGCCATGGGAGGGGGATGACGTGGAGCGGGAGCCCGACGCTGCGTGCCTGCGCCTCGAGGATTGCAAGGCGAGTCGAGTGCATCGCGACTCGCCCGTGGGTGGTATTGACGGTCGTCAGGAGGCCGACGACCTCGACGTCCGGATCCTTTCGGAGCATGTGCAAAGTCCAGGCGCTGTCTTTGCCCGAACTCCAGGACAGCAGCACGCGGCGCGACATCAGGCATCGCCCCGAGAAGCCCGGTTGACCACCCGGGAGCCGACTGCCGCTCGCATCATCGTGACGCGGATAACGAAACGCAATCGGTCCATGTCTTCTTCTCCGTTCGAGGGCGGCTAACGTTTGAGCTTAGCAGCGTGCGAAAGCCGCAGACCGTAGCACGTCGACTGGAGCGCCATGTTAGGCCCACCCGATGAAAAGCGCGGCAACATACAACGCAGTCGACAATACAATGCCACGAAAGGGAACGCTGAACCAATAGACCTTGCCCAAGAAGGCATAGCCTGCGAGAAAGAACAGTCCCGCAAGAAGGAGAAATGGCGACTGAAAGAGGAACGCGCTGTGTGCGAGCGCCAAGTATCCGTAGACCAGACCGAAAAGGATCGCGCCATAGCTGTGACTCGCATTGAAGCCAACCCAGGCTTTCCACATCGTTGTTTCGCGCGTGAGGACGGGCGAGACCTCCGTCATTCTTTTTTCGAGCGCGGCGTCCCGGGGATGCAGCTTCGGACCTCGAAACGTGAACAGAAGATGGACGAGGCCAAGCAGCAGGATGATGGCTGCGCTCGCTGCAACGAGCGACGGTGCGAGTGTAAACATGTGCGCGGTTCCGTGGGCCTAACGTCGCCGTTCACCAGGCCGAGGGGCGGCGCGAAGCGCCGCTCCCGAGGATCGGGTGCAACAGCCGGTTATGTGCTTCTTCAGAATGTGGCGTCTCAATCTCTAGCGTCCCATCTTGATTGCGAGCGCCGAGGGCGTTCGGCAGCCGACTATGGCGGGAGCCTCGTGGATGAGCTCGTCGTCCTCAAGGGCCTCGACCATGAAAAGGGCAAAGTCCACTCGGCGCGTGAGATTGCTCGCCAGAACACGGTCGCCTACATGCCTGCTCCATACGGGCAGGCCTTGGCTTTCCCCTTCTTCGAGGTCGCTCCCGCGCACGACGGTCCACCGGCTCTTGCTCGCGAAAATCCGTCTGCAAGCTTCCACTTGGTCGTCGAGCTCTGCGAAGCGAAGCAGCCGAGCCAGCCAGCCAAAAGCGGCGATCAGCGTCTTGAAGGTCCGTGAGTACACGTCTTGGCCGTCCCGCGTAATGTGCCAGCCGCAGGAGAAGATGAGGCGAGCGTCCTGGCGGGCGTGGTCCAGTACTGCTTGTGCCGTTCCCGACGAGTACTGTTGCACCCCCCAGGGCACCAGCACAGTAAGCACTCCGTCGCACCCTTCGACCGCCTTTCTTATGACTTGGCGGTCGTTTGTCGCACCGGGAAAGATGGTGATACGCCCCTTGAACCGGTCAAGCTTGCCAACACTGCGTTCTCGACAAACACCAACTACCTCGTAGCCACGGTCCAATGCATGCTGCACCATGTATTGCCCGAGTTTCCCGGACGCGCCGACGATACAGACCTTCTTCACACTTTTCCTATTTGGAGTAGCACATGACGCCCGCGCTCACCTGCGGGCCGCAGCATCGCGAGGCCCGTCAGAGTGGAGCGCCTGGTTGTGCCGCGCACGGTCTTTATTCCCCAACACCTTTGAGAAGTACCGCGTTTGCCTCTGCGGAGGCGTGCCGTTCCTTGATGATGGCTTGGTAGTCGTTTGAGTTGTACCAGGCCTGGGCAGCACTCACGGAATCGAATTCAAGCACGACGGTGCGTGTTCCGTGCCATTGACCTTCGAGCACGGACACGTTGTCATCGACAACGATGATCTTTCCTCCCGCATTGGTGATCGTCGCAACCGCTCTACTCACATAGCCTTCGTACCGAGCTTGGTCTCCGATAGTTTCGGTAAAGACTGCATATCCCTTTGCCATTGGTTTCTCCTCTCCACCGTGAACACTTGTCTTCGTGCGGCCCAACGCGTAGCTTCACCGGCAGCCGGCGGCTGTCCGGTGCAAGCGGAAGTTGGATTCCGATTACGCAACTTCCAGCAATGCACCGGGATTTTTTTGCGCGATCAGGAGCAGCGTGCGGGCGGCACCTGAAGGTGCGCGTCTGCCTTGTTCCCACTCCTGAAGAGTACGTACCGAGACTCCCAGTAGTTCGGCAAATCGGGATTGGGAAAGGCCGGTTCGTTCTCGAACGGAGGCCACGGAGGGGACGTTGACTATCCGACCATGCTCGCCGCGCTTGATTTCGCGGATACCTTCGAGAATCTCCATTCCGATGTTTCGTTTTGTCCTAGCCATCAATTTCCTCCTTGATCTTGCGCAGGACATGAGCAGGAATGTTTTCCTCTTCATTCTTTGCGTAGATGGTCAGCAACCAAATAACTCCTTCACGGGTCTTCGCGTAGTAGATAACCCGAATGCCGCCTCGTTTTCCGCGGCCGGGCTGAGCCCACCGCATCTTTCGCACGCCGCCGGAACCCGGCACCAGTGCGCCTTGTTCCGGACTTCCGATGAGCGCCTCTTGCAGTAAGGCGTACTCGTCGTCTTTCAGGTAGTCAGCGAGCAGTCGGGAGAATAGCTTCGATTCAATGAAGCTGAACATGAACGCATTATACGTCAATGACGGATAGCGTCAAATGGAATCTAACGTTTGCTTCACCGGCGGCCGGAGGCTGTCCGGTGCAAGCGATTGTTGGGCATCTCGTTTAGCTACGGCTAGGTTGGGCGTGCAGCTTCAGGCCCAGAGCCCCGATGACCTTGAGAATCGTATCGAAGCCAGGGCTACGCTCTCCGGAAAGCGCTTTATACAAACTCTCGCGAGACAACCCGGCATCCCTCGCAACTTGTGACATGCCTTTTGCACGAGCAATGTCGCCAAGCGCCTTGGCAATAAATGCGGCATCCCCGTTAGCTTCTTCGAAGCAGGCTTCGAGATAGGCCGCCATCTCCTCTTGAGTTCTGAGGTGTTCGGCAACATCGTAGCGGGTGGTAGTGGTCTTGGTCATTGGGGCTACTCCGAAAGGTCACGTGCGAAACGCAAAGCTGCTTTGATATCTTTGGCCTGAGTGCTCTTGTCCCCGCCGGCCAGGAGAAGGATCAGTTCTCACCCTCGCTTTTTGAAATACACCCGATAACCCGGGCCATAGTTGATTCGCAACTCAGAAACACCTGCACCGACTGGCTCGACATCACCCGGGTTTCCAGTGGCCAGCCGTTCAATCCGCGCTTGGATGCGCGCTCTGGCCTGAATGTCACGTAGGCCATCGAGCCATTGAACGAAGACCTCAGTTTTGCGTACCTCGATCATCAGTGTAATGTAGCCATGCGGCTACACATTGTCAAGCGCGCCGCGACCGCTCCTCAGATGCCCAACGTCGAAGCTCACCTGCCGCTATGGAGCGCTAGCGGAATAGCGGTCAGGTGCAGCGCCCTGTTGGGCGTGCGCTCACGGAAACGAAAATACATTAACAAGTAAGCCGTTCGGGTCCACGACCATAAACCTCCTCATCCCGAATTCCTCATCACATATGTCGTGCGCCAACTCGAAATCATGGGCTTTCACTGCAGCGTACGTGGCCTCAACATCTTCGACCTGCACGGATATGATGACGCCCTGTGCTAGTCGCTGGAAAGGCCGTGGTGTGAACTCGTGGTCGAGGCGCATGATACCGATTTGAAGCTCTGGCTTTTCGGGCGATGCCAACTGGATGTACCAGCCCTTGAGCTCGAAACCAACGACAAAACCCAGCAACTCCTTGTAGAAGTCGCGAGTCTCTTCCATCTTGTCAGTGCAGATGTTCGGAAGCAGCCTCGTAACGGCGATGCTTTCAGTCATCGTGTACCCCTTTGTTTGACCCGCTCTTGACGCCCAACGTTCGCGGCCACCGGGCCGACGGGAAAGTGGTAGCGACAGGGTACGCGGCTTCAGAGGCTCCGGGTGCGCCGCGCGGTTAGGTGGCATACGTTACCGCTTTCCATCCGGTTGCGGGGTCGGTGCCGCGCGATCTGCTGCCTTCGGTTTTTTCGAGTCCGCGTCCCGTTTCGGGACTAGCACCGGAGTGGACTGACGAAATTGCTCCAGAAGGGCGTCGCATGTTTCTTTTTTCAGATCGAAACCTTGGCACCGCGCTGGAACCTCCGTGCGAGCTGTCGCGAACTGACCACCTTCACCATAGTTCATGCAACAACTCACGTGCGGACTCGGTGAAAGCGCGAAGGCGCTGGGGATATGCAGACCCAGGACCGCCGCAAAAAACAGACGAGGGGTTTTCATATGCCACCTAACGTCTTGGTGTGCGGCGGGCCAGCACCGCAGTTAGGCATGGCGCGATGCTGGCGGCCCGTCCGCACCACCTGGAGTTAGGTCTCATCTCTTCTCCATTCCGCGCGGGTCATCTTGTACTCAAGCTCCGGTACCCATTGCCCACGTTTCATAAAGCCCTGTGCGATCTCACGACAAGACTCAAAGCCAAGCTTCTCGATCACCCGAGCGCTCGCCTTGTTCCATACGGCGTGCGCCACAGCGACAGTCTCGGCTTTCAGTTCGCCGAAAGCAAAGGATAAGGCGCACCGCGCTAATTCGGTCGCATACCCCTTGTTCCAAAGAGTCGGGTGTATCCAAAATCCAATGCGATACGCGTTCGACCCTTCCACGGGGCGCACAACGAGGCGACCCACGAAGACGCCGGACTCGGTCGTGCGGGCAGTGAACGTGTACTGATTCTCCTCAGTCCAGAGTTCGATAGTCTTCGCCGTCCATTCCGCCATTTCTTCACGCACACTCGGAGCATCCCAAAGCATTCCGTCGTTGAACCCCGGATGTCGGGTTGCCGTCCATACGTGTTCGAGGTCCGACTCTTCAACACAGCCTAGAGTACAGCGATCAGTCCGCAGCCGAAGATCCAGTGAAACCATGAGACCTAACGTTCGCGTTGAACGGCGCGAGCAAGCGGGCAAAGCGCCGCTTGTGAGCGTCCGTATTCGAACGCGTTGTTAGGCATTTCAGCGCACTGAAGCCATGAACTGCGCCACCGCGTAAACAGGCAGAGCATAGCGGTCGTCGCGTGACGAATTTGGTTTGACGAGATCTTGGTGGCCCCAGTGATAGGCATGAATAGTGCGGTCGTCACAGCCTGACAAAGCACTACTACTGGGGACGACTTGATCCCCGGGACTAGAGTAACAATGCGTCCTTGGACGTGGCGTTAAGCGATCCCAATGTGTCGTAAGTGTAGCCAGGAAGCTAGAACCTGGTTTCGCCTCTGCGGCCAGTGGCTGACTAACGTTCAGAGCGGCCCCCAAACTGCCAATATCCGCTCCTTGGAATGGTGATGCGACCGAAATGACTAAACCGAAGGTTCTTTTGTTCCCTGCTAATTGTCTGTTAATGACCATTTCGCGCCCAATCAAACCGCCTAGGCTATGCGAAATGATGGCCATCCTCTCATATCGCTGAAACTCCCTCGTCGCGTCGAGTCGCTTATTCAACCAATCTGACAACTCAGCGAGATGGACATTCCTCCTAACCATATAGGTCGGATAGTTGACCACAAGTACATCTACATCAGAGAGCCGTGGATCAGCGCACGCAAGCGAGGGAAAACTGCGCCAGGTGTCTTTGGGATCACCATTCCAGCCATGAATGAAGACAAGTAACTTGCGGTTAGCTGGTTTGCTACATATGGGTTCAGGCAGATTCAAGAAACTCGTCTTCGGAATTGGCTCTAAAGACGCTAGCGACAGGCCGCCACCCAGTATCATTGGCGGCACAACAGCAAGGCCAGCAACCTGGCTCAGCCATTTTTCAATAGCGGAAAACTTGACATGTTTGCGATACCGGAAGTAGAGCAGCCCCGCAATTGCAAGAATGAAAAACAATAGCAAAGCTAGGATCGTCAACTGATTCCGGATTATCCAGTCAAGGGCCACCGTATCGCGCCTCCTGTGGCAAATACAACAGAATCACCGAAATGCCTAACGTTCACGCTCAAGGGCCGGAACCAGCAAGCGAAGCGCCGCTGGTGACGGTCCCTTGCGGCGTGGGGTTAGAGGGCTCATTGCGCTGGCTGGCCCCATTTCACATCCCCGAGGAGGAAAATGCCGAATCGATCGAGATACACCTCGTCGTTTCTCGATCCCCGCAACGTCCATACCCATTCGTGTGTCTCGTTCTCCAGTGCGTGGATGAACTCCCACAGGGAGGTATCCACGAACTTCTCGTTCTTTTCGACGATGGAAGCGAGGCGCCCCTTGCTCATGCAGGAGATTGTGCACCGAAGTGGCATGTCAGGGCTTGATGTAGCGTCGAGCACGATATCTAGTTCTGTTGGCTTCTCGGTGGCTTCCGGGAGTACCTTCGGAATGAGAATTTCGACCATACGACGCGGATCAATGATATCGGTCAGTCGTGGCCCCGCAATCGTGGCTCGGTCAACTTCATCTAGGTTTTTCCCCATTTTGGCCGTAAGTTTGTAATGCCCCGATGAGTGAAAACTGATCTTTGGGCGACCAATTGTTTCTTTGGTTACGACTGCCGGCGGTCGAAGTTCACCAAGCTCTTTGTCGAGAACCAACTCCACCTCTTCTTTCCCATGAAAAGAGAAGCCCAGCATCACGGATCCGTCCGGTCCGACGTTTGCCCACATAAAGCTGTACAGCTTTTCGCCGCGCTTAATGTAGACTTTCGCTGACTTCGGGCGCGCCATACTCTGAGCCCTCTAACGTTTTGGTCTGCGGCGGGCCAGCACAGACGTTTGCACCCGCGCGGTACTGATGGCCCGTCCGCAGCACCTGGAGTTAGAACTCGTCGTCATACACGGAGGAGCAAAAGTAAGGGCGAACTGAGCGCAATGAATGCAAGAACGTTCAATACCACGCTGCCCCAGAATGCCGCGCGAAACGCCGCCTTGTTGGACTTGTGGCGTAAGACCTGTTGAGCGACGATGGCACCCGGCCAACCGCCGACAAGGCCTAAGAATATGAGCGTGCTTTCCGATACCCGCCACCGACCTGCTACTGCGGCCGATTTGTCGAAGACATATACAACAAAACACACGACACTGGCGGCAAGGTACAACGCGGGAACCCAATTCGGAACACGCCAGACGATCGCGACAGGGATATAGACAAAAAGGAACGCGGGAATGGCGAAGTAGCTCGCGGCTCCCCATTGCGCGGGTGAATCGCGTCGTCGCCCGGATACGCGCGCAATCCGAGCTTGCTGTACCAGCTTTGCGCGCTTCTTTCCGTCTGAATTGACCTCTATTTCAAACGAGAGACGCTGCCCGACATGAGGTTTTTCCGTACGAACCTGGAATGCCTTGATGTGTACGAATATTTCTTGGCCGCCTTGCGTCGGATCGATGAACCCGAAACCGCGCTCGTCATTCCAGGACTTGAGAGTGCCGTCGATTCGCATGATATCGCTATGAGTTCTAACGTTTAGCTTGAGGGGCGCGGAAACAGGCGGCGAAGCCGACTGTTGGAGCGTCCCACTCGAAGCGCTTGTTAGCACTCAAATGTATGACTCTGGAAGCGACGAATTATTGTCGTTTGCAACAGTGGCCAATTGGCTAATAATCGCTTCATAGTGCTCTTTAGTAGTCATAAGCGCGTATTGCTGTTCAAGCGTTTTGAATGTTTTCTCGTCAAGAAATGGTCTTACTGCCCTGACACACTGTTGGTAATAAGTGGTGACAAGATTCATCCGGTTGATTGCAGTAAAGCGATAAAAGATCACTACCGTTATGAAAATTGCGATGAGGCTCAGAATCTGAACTACAGGGGCAAGTTTCTCTTTCGCTTGTTCTCGAACGCACTCTTTGAATTTTGTCTCGTCTTCCTTGGGACACCCCGCTACCAATCGGACAGAAAGTATTTCTGGCGCATATAACTGGACATAGAGCCTCATCTGAGTCGCTGCCAAAGCTGAAATACCCACAACCATCACGATTAGCAAGATATATAGGCTGGGTAGTTCGTGGTGGCCCATAGCAGCGCGCTTGTATATCTTGTCACGTGAGCGTCTCGCGCCAAATGTGATAACTGTGTAGAGCTGACCCCCGAGCTTTAGAGATATCGGCTTTAATGCTGCATCCCATAAGCCGCTACCAATAGCCCCAAGCAGGATGGTGACTACGATGCTTAATATCCAATGTTCAGCTAAGTATTCAGTCATGTTGTTTCCTGAGTGCTAACTTGACTTGGTTGACATTTTTAGTTGACAAATTTAGTTGACGGTTTGAGTTTGGCAACCATTTCTGAGGCTTGAATCGCTTTCTGCCTTGTCATCCGCCATTGGTATCAATACGTTAAGCCTATTGATTGGAAATCACAATACCTCCTCGACTGTGCCAAATCCCGAAGCTCCCGCAGACAACGTTTTGAATGCTTCGAAACCACCGCGCTTGCTTGCCGCAGTGCGGGATACGATCCGGCTCAAGCATTACAGCCTCCGCACGGAGGAGACCTATGTTCACTGGATCAGGCGTTTCATCCATTTTCATGGCAAGCGTCACCCGCGCGAGCTGGGCGCCACAGAGGTCACCGCGTTTCTTAATTACTTGGTGAAGAATCGGAATGTCGCGGCCGCCACACAGAATCAGGCTCTTTCAGCCCTGTTGTTTCTATACAGGGACGTGCTAGCCGAACCCCTGGCATGGCTGGATGGCGTGGAACGCGCCAAGCGCCCGGCGCGGGTCCCATCCGTACTGAGCACGGCGGAGATTGCCGCGCTGCTTTACCGGATGACGGGAACCAAGTGGTTGATGGCGAGCCTGCTTTATGGTGCTGGCCTGCGGCTTCGGGAATGCCTGACGCTGCGCGTAAAGGACGTGGACTTCGATTACAGGCAGATTGTCGTCAGGGAAGGTAAAGGTGCGAAGGATCGGCGGACGCTCCTGCCGGGCGTGGTTGTCGAGCCCCTCAAGGCGCATCTGTTGAGCGTCAAGGCGCTGCATGAGAAGGACCTCGCTAATGGCTACGGCGACGTCGAGCTGCCGCACGCGCTGGATGTCAAGTACCCGCGCGCCGGCAAACAATGGAACTGGCAGTTTGTTTTTCCGTCGCACAAACTATCGGCGGACCCCCTTAGCGGGGAGATTCGTCGCCACCACGTCTATGAGAACTACCTGATTCGTGGCGTCAAACTCGCGGCAAGCGGGGCAAAGATTACCAAGCACGTGAGCTGTCATACCCTGCGCCACTCATTTGCCACGCACTTGCTGGAGAACGGCTACGACATCCGAACAGTGCAGGAGCTGCTCGGACATTCTAGCGTTGAGACCACGATGGTCTACACGCACGTAATGAACAAGGGCGGGCGCGGTGTGCACAGCCCACTGGACCGGATTGTGGCGCACCGGCAACCCTTTCATGCATCGCGGCCGGGTTGATTCGCTTACAGGCGCACGAATCCTGCAACGCGGCGCCCAACGAGTCGCACAAACGCAAGACTCTGCTCGAAGACGATCCGGGCGACAGCGGCGGGCAGGTCATCGCCCAGGGCACGCCCGAGGACGTGGCCGAGAACCCGGCGAGTTATACCGGCCAATACCTGAAAACCGTGCTCGGGAAAAAGAAGGCGGCTTGAAGCCTCTATATCGATAACGATATAGAAGATGCCTGGAATATGGCTAGATATCTGGATTTCGCTAATTCCAATTCCATAGATATTCGTCGATTCAAGCGTAGTAGCGCGCCTTCATGCGCTGGCAATAGGCTTCGAGATTGGGCCGGCCGTGCGCGTGGCGCCGGATCGGCGAATCCACCGGCGCCCACAGCAGGTTGGCCAGGAAAGCGTAGGCGGCGGCGTCCAGGGAACTGGGCTGCGCACCGAGCATATAGGCTTTGTCTGCGAGAAAATCCGCCACCGCCGTAAGGTCGCGGCAGCCGATCGCGTGGATCTCCTCGGCGCTATGGCGGCCCATGCCGTGGCCGCGCATCTCGGCCACAATGCCGCGGCGCGCGAGCGTGGGCACGATCCAGCGCAGCGGAACGGGCATCGCGTCGAAGAAGGCCGCCTTGGTCAGCGCCCAGCCTTCCTCCTGCACCCAGCGCGTGTGCACGACCGCCCAGTAGAGATTTTCCTCCAGCAGGCGCTGGAAAGCCGTCGCCGTGGCGCGATCCAGCGGTGACAGCGCGGCATCCAGCGGATCGCCGTATTTGCCCTTCAGGTAGTCGATGATCATGCTGGTGTCGGCCACGACGGTGCCGTCGTCGTCGATGTAGGGCAGCTTGCGCTTGGGCGCTTTCAACACATCGCCGCTGTTCACGAGTTTGTACGGCAGGCCGGCCATGCGCAGGTACGTTTCCAACTTCATGCAGAACGGGCTGGCATTCGGCAATCCGAACGCCGGGGCAAACTGATACAGTTTGATCATGCTGGCGTTCTCCCGGAATTATTCGGACATGGGCGCAGTGCGCCCGCAGGAATTCTAGCGGGAAATGCATTGTCACCGCATGCATTTGACCACCATAATCCGCTGTCGCCTGTCAAAAACCGCATAGGGAGCAGAACTTGTCAGCAGCAGCGCTTGAACATCCGTCGAGAGTTGCGGTGCTGCTCGGAGCCAGCGGCGCAACCGGGCAAAAACTTCTGCCGCTGCTGCTGGAGGATCCGGCCTACGGCAAAATCGTCACCCTGAGCCGTCGCGATACGAGCATGAAGCACGCGAAGCTCGAGAATCGCGTCGTCGACTTCGACCACCTCGCCGAGGGCTTCAAAGACCTGCAGGTCGACGATTGCTACTGCACCTTCGGCACCACGATCAGGATCGCCGGCTCCGAGGCGGCGATGACCCGGATCGATCACGAGTACGTGCTGGATTTCGCCAGAGCAGGCCGAGCGGCCGGGGCCAGGCGCTTCGCCTACCTCTCCGCCGCCAATGCGAACGCCGGCTCGTCGGTCTTCTACGCCCGCCTCAAAGGTCAGACGGAAGCCGCGCTCAAAGCGCTGGGATTTTCGGACCTGGCGATTTATCGCCCCAGCATGATCATCGCCGAGCGTGCAGATCGAAGGCCGCTGGAGTCCATGCTTTTCCCCCTGCTTCCCCTGCTCGACAAACTCATGATGGGATCGCTGGACAAATACAGGTCGATCCCGGTAGAGACACTCGCCAAGGCGATTGCTACGTTCAGCGGTTCACAGGAAAGCGGGAGCAAGACCTACTACTGGTGGGAAATGGTTAAAGCCTCGGATCGACGCTAGTATCGGTTCGACTGCGGCCGGCCAGCGCCGCCAGACCTGCACATCGTGTGATCATAGAGGAGAAACGCGTGCCGAAAACCGTACTCATCACCGGCACCATGAAAAGATATCTGGGTTCCGTGCTTTTTATCCTGAGCATCGTGACCTTCGGCGCCGCGCATGCTCAGGAGGTCGATGTCGCGCTCGTCAACCTGCTGTCCGGTCGCGCGACTTTTACGGCCCGCTCGGGTACGTCCGGCGAAGTGAAACCGTTCATGAAACTACGCGACGGCGATCGCATCACCGTTGCCGCCGGGGGACAGGTCCGAATCGCGTTCTTTGAAAGTTCGCGCCAGGAGCTCTGGACCGGACCGGCGACGTTTACGGCAAGCAAGGCGGGAGCCGGGCTGATTGCCGGCAAGGCGCCCGGGATTACGCAATTGCCGGCTGGTGTAACGCTACGCATGACGCGGATTCCGGAGCTCGTCAAAATTGCAAAACTTGGCGGAATGCAGGTGCGCGGTCTATCGAAACATCAGACGCAGGCGGGAACAGACCGGCAGACCGCGCTCGCTCAAGCCAGATCCGCCTACGAGACGATGCGCCAGGAAATGCCTGCGAATGACATCGCCCCCGAGCTGTATCTCTACGCGGCGCTGTACGATTTCCGTCTATATCGCGACATGAAGCTGGTCGTCGCGGAAATGCTGCGCAAACAACCCGGCAATCCGGATGTCGAAGCGCTCGATGCCTGGTTGACGGCCCGAATGTCGCATTAGCGGGGTGTTGAAATCAGCCGCCCTCGAAAAACTGCTGTCGCAATTCGACCAGTTCGTGCCGTTCGGTGTCTCTGAGCTGCCCGTTTCTCGAACGGGTGAGCGTTTCGTGCTTGATCGGGAAATTCACCCCGGGCACCAGCCACAATGTTGTATCGAGTTGGCCGCCGCGAGTATTGTTCCAGCCCCGCGCTTCGATCCGGAAAGCGTCGAAGGTTCCCGCCGGCACGCTGACTTTCTCTCTGCGCACGATTTGAACGTCGAAGTAAATGGAAGCGGCGCCGCCCCGCTTGGTCGCGACGAACGCCGCCGTCCATTTTTTGCCGACCTGGAACTCCGCCGGCGTGAACTGCCGCGGAGCATCGAACCGCTTCTTGCCCTGCTTGATGATGTTCCCCATCATATCCATGATGCCCATGCCATCATTGATCAGCACCCGGTCGGCTTCGGGGTCGACCTTGGTGACCCGCAGCGTGTAGACACGCTGCTCTATACCGGTAAGGAGGTCGGATTCACGATAGGTCGCGGCATCGCCCACCGTGTAGTGCCGGCCCAGGGGATAGTGTCCGGCGGAGTAGGGATTGGCCGAAGGCCGCAATAACTGCGGCACCGCCACGCCCGCCTTGATTTCAATCGCCGGCTTGTCCGCAACCGGGGACGGCGCAGCCGGGGCGGCGGCCGGCTTCTGCGCTGCGGCCAGCAGGCGCGCCAGCCGCACCTGCGCGATTTCAGCGAAGCGGCCGTTCGGAAAGTTGCGCAGATAATCTGCCCAGTCTTCGATTTTTTGCGAGGATTTGATCGCCCCCCACGCGGCCAGGTCCGCTTCGATCTGCTGCTCCAATTCGGACGCGGAGAGTTTCCTGTCGCCGTTGCTGAACAGGTAGACATCGGTTTCCAGCGATGTCGTCTCCCAGGGTATCTGCAGTCCCTGCGATGCCAGGCGCACGTTGAGGCGCACGCGCTTCAGCGCGTCTTCGATGCGCGTGCCGTGCCGCGAGAATTCGCGCAGCAGGTTCTCGGTGTAAAGGCCGTTCTTGCCGGCGCCGTCGGAGGCCACCTGGCCGGGTGCGGTGGCGTAGGCGAGGAGGCTGCCTGCCGGTGCGTCGAACTGCGACAGGCCTTTTTGCTGCGGTCGAAAGGTCTTGCCGAAAGGATTATTGCGGCAGGCATCCAGGATGATGATGAAGGTCTTGCCCCTGGCCTCGCCAAACTCGCCGAGCAGCTGGCCCAGATCAATGCAGCGCTGCTTGATTTCCTCTGCGCTATTGACCTCCGCGTCGATGGGCAGCAGGTAGTTGCGCCAGTCGAGCTGGGCGCCGTGGCCGGCATAATAAAATATGACCTCGCGGGTTTCCGGCCGCCGCACGATATCGCCGAAGCGCTGGATTGCGGTGATCATATCGGCACGGCTTGCGTCTTGCAGTGCGCTGACCGTAAACCCGGCCCGGCCGATCAGTTCGGCCATGGCGCGCCCGTCATTGACCGGGTTGGCCAGAGGCGCGTCGCGGTAAGCGCCGTTGCCGATCACCAGCGCGAGTCGCGAAGTGTCTGCGTTCACTGCCCAGGTATCGGGCAGGGCGAGTGCGGTCGGAATGGCTGCGAGGGCCTGAAGGAAATGCCTGCGTGTGGTCATGCTGCGTTTTTCCGTCGAAGCACAGGACGATCGGACACTGGCTGCGCGTCCCGTAGAGCGCAAGGCGTACACCAAGTATAGAACAAGGAATGCGCAGCAGCACGCAGCAAAAACCGATGTCGAGCCGGGTGAATTCCATGCGCTCGTCCGAACTGGTCGTGGGCACGGGTTCGACCCGGCCCGAATCGCGCTCAAAGCGCCGAGATGATCTCCACGTCGTTTTGGTAGACTTCGACGCGCTTGTCGTGCAACGGTATCGTCGTGCCGCTGATCCGGTTGTCCACGAGCTTGCGCAAATCCACGTCTGCCACCACGATCTGCTCGATGTTGGGCTCGCCCTCGGCGGCGATCCCGTCGCGCGCGAACGGAAAATCAGAGGGCGTGATGATCGCCGCCTGGCCGTAGTTGAGCCCCAGGCCCTCGACCGGCAGATTGCCCACCGTGCTGGTAAGCGCCACGAAGATCTGGTTTTCGATCGCGCGCGCGTGGCAGCAGTAGCGCACGCGCCAGTAGCCCTGGCGGTCGTCCGTGCAGGAAGGCACGAACAGTATGTCGATGCCCAGTTCGCACACCTTGCGCGCGAGTTCCGGAAACTCGACGTCGTAGCATATGAGTATGGCGATTCTGCCGTGCGGCGTGTCGAACACGCGCAACTGCTCGCCCGGATCGCTGTCCCACTTTTCCTTCTCCCAGCGGGTGCGGTGGATTTTTTCCTGCTCGAAGACCCTGCCATGGGGCGTGAACAGATAAGCGACGTTGCGCAGGCTGCCTTTCTTGACGGTGGGATGGCTGCCGGCAATGATATGCACGTTCCATTTCCGCGCCAGGTCCTTGAACAGCTCGATGTAGCGCGCGGTGTAATCGTTCATGTTGCGCACGGCCTTGCGCAGGTCCGAAGTGTCCATGAACGACAACAACTGGGTGGTGAAGATTTCCGGCAGCAGCACGAACTGCGGCTTATAGTCTCCCGCGGCCTGGATGACGAAGCGCACCTGGTCCTCGAAACCGCTCCAGTCGTGGATCGAGCGCAGCAGATACTGCACGGCGGCGATGCGCACGACCTGCTGTTTCGGTATGTACTGGGCTTCGGTCATATTCGGCTTTTCCTTTCATCCATACCAGGTCCCGGCCGGCTTCCCGCCCAGAAAAGACGGCAACACAGCCTGAATTGTATACTGCGAAACGGCGGGCGACGGATGGGTTCGGGGATCGCGTCGCTCTTCAAGGAGGCAGGGACCATGTCCGTCATCGTACGCAATACCGGCAGCGGTGATATCGATGGGATACGCGAGCTGCAAAAGCGCATCTATCCGACCATCCCGCCGTGGTCGTCCGCGCATTTCGAGCAACAGCTGGAAATCTTTCCGGCCGGGCAGTTTGTCGCCCTGCTCGACGGCAAAATCGTCGGCGCGGCAAGCTCGCTCATCGTGAGCTGGGACGATTACGGCCTGTCGCACGACTGGAAGGAAGTGACCGGAAACGGTGTGTTCGGCAACCACGACCCCGACGGCAAAACCCTGTACGGCGCCGAGGTGTTCGTCGATCCCACGGTGCGCCGCCGCGGCATCGGGCGCACGCTCTATGCGGCGCGGCGGCGGCTGTGCCGCGAGCTCAAACTGAAGCGCATTATCGCGGCCGGCCGGCTGCCCGGTTATCACAAGCATGCGCAAAAGATGAGCGCGGCCACCTACGCCATGAAAGTGATCTGGGGCGACATCAACGACCCGGTGCTGCGCTTTCAGCTGCTCGAAGGATTCCAGTTCTGCGGCGTGATCGAGGGCTATCTGCCCGACGACGTCGAGTCCTGCGGCTATGCCGCCCTGATCGTATGGCTGAACCCGCTGTATCGCCCCGGGGCACCCCGGCCCGGATCGCGCGGCTGATTTCCGTTGGCGGGCCGATGATGCAGCTCACACTCCGTCCGTCCACGCCTGCGGACATTCCCGCCATCACCCGAATCTACGCCCATGCGGTCGTGCACGGCACCGCCTCGTTTGAAATCGACGCGCCGGACGAGCAGGAAATGGCGCGGCGCCGGCGCGCGCTGATCGATGGCGGCTTTCCCTATATTGCGGCCGAGCGCGACGGCGTGCTGCTGGGCTATGCGTACGTCGGACACTACCGCACCAGACCTGCTTATCGTTACACGGTCGAGAACGCGGTCTATGTCGATCCGGAGCTACACCGCCGCGGCGTGGGCCGGGCGCTGCTCGATCATCTGATCGCCGAATCAAGCAGGCTGGGCTTTCGGCAAATGATCGCGGTCATCGGCGATTCCGCGCATACCGGCTCGATCGAACTGCATCGCGCCGCCGGCTTTCGTGTGATCGGCAATCTCGACAGCGTCGGCTACAAGTTCGGACGCTGGCTCGATTCCGTGTTGATGCAGCGCGCGCTGGGCGCAGGGGCGGCGACGACGCCCTGAGCGCGAGCGCACTTGGCGGATTGCCGGGCGGCCGATAATATCAGCGGCTCTCCTGCGGCCTTAGCCTTTTATCTCCGCGAAGTGGTTGTCCACGGCCTCCAGCTTCCAGCCGCCGCGGTGTCGCTTCCAGAGCGCATAAGCGGCCCATACCAGCAAGGCGGCGGCCACGAACGTGCGCACCTTCCCCTGCATGAAGAACATCGGAAGCGCGAGGAACATGGCCATCAAGGGGATATAGACCAGCGTCCATTTCTTCTTGCCATATGCCTGCTGGTACCAGGGGAAGCCGACGGAGAAAACGCCGAGCAGGAGGAAGAACGCGGACCAAGGCCGCAGCACGAACCAGCTCACGAACATGGTCATGTCACTGGCGGTGGCGTAGGCGCGCGACAGGTTGAGTTCGGCCATGTTGCCGAGCACGACGCCCAGAATCATGGGCGCGATCGGGAATTTCAACACCCGCATCGCGTAACCGACCACACCGAAGATCAGCACCGTCCACAGATCGTGGGTCGAGTTCTCCAGCGCGAACACGCCGATCGCGCAGTAGGCCAGGATCACCGCGGCGAGCGTATACATCGGCACACGCGTGACCAGCAGGAAACCGCGCAGGCAGACCGCCTGCAACATGATCATGATCGGATGCGCGAGGAAAAACGCAATGAATATGCCGTAGGCGAGCACCGCGTTATCGGTGATGAACGACGGACTCGGCACCACATCGTGAATCAGCAGCGCACCGAGCATCACGGCGGCGACTACATCGCCGGGTATGCCCAGAGCCATCAGGATCATCAGCGCGCCGCCGGCGGTCGCGTTGTTCGCGCTCTCCGGCGCGATGATGCCGTCGGCGGTGCCGGTGCCGAATTTCTCCGGCGTCTTGGAGGCTTTTTTCGCCTGGTCGTAGGCGAGAATGTTGGAGATCGACCCGCCCGCCGCCGGCAGGACGCCAACAAAAATGCCGATGGCTGACGAACGCAGCAGGTTGATCCAACTCCGAAATATGGTCTTGATCGCCTCCAGGTGCTCGACCTTGACCGCCTTCCCGGTGTCCGCCATCAAGGGTTGTCTGGCGCGCACGCGGTCCTTGACGTCGCTTAGAAGCTGCCCGAAGGCGAACAAGCCGATCAATACCGGCAGGAATTGAAAGCCCGCTTTCAGGCTATCCATGCCGAAGTTGAGACGCGCGATGCCGTTGATGTCGTCCTCGCCTATGGTTCTGACGAGCAGGCCGATGACGCCCGCGATCAAGCCTTTCAACATATTCGTCCCGGCCAGGCTGGCCGTGATCGTCAGCGCGAACAGCACCAGCGAAAAATAATCCCAGGGTCCGAATTCCAGCCCCAGATCGGCCAGCAGCGGAGCCAGCAGGACCAGGGCCACCGCGCTGATCAATCCGCCGAAGAAGGAGGACCAGACGCCCAGACCCAGCGCCAGCCCGGGCCTGCCGGCGCGCGCCATGGTGAAACCGTCGAACGTGGTGGCGATGGACGACGGGGTTCCGGGAATGCCGGTCAGGATGCCCGACATCAGACCGCCCGAGAGTCCGCCGACGAACACCCCGATCATGGTCGCGAGGCCCTGCAAGGGCGGCATGGAGAAGGTAAACGGCAGGGTCAGGATCACCGCCATCGCAATGGTGAAACCCGGGATCGCACCCGCGATCAGGCCTGCGCCCGTGCCCAAAAACATCAACAGCATGGTCTTCAATTGGAAGACCGTGTAAAGCGCTTCGGTGAAATTCTCCCACATCATGGCGCACAGTCCTTCGCGTTGTTCTTTGTTCTTCTTACCAGGCGGAGAAAATTTCGCCCTGGGGCAGAATGACTTTTATACCGTATGTAAAAACCGACCACATGAATCCGACCGAAATGAGGGATACGGCGGCGTGCACCGCGAACGCGCGCAGCGTGCGCTCCCCCAGTGCCGTCAGCGTGAGGAACACGAACAGCGTCCCGCCGATCAGCATGCCCAGATAGTTCATCGTCAGGAGAAAGCCCGCGAACAGCGCGTAGCACCAGAGCGCGTTCTGATAGCGGCCGATCCAGCCGATCACCCCGCCGCCCTCGCTTTTTTCGTCCCGCCCCTGTTTCAGGGACTGAAACAAATAGGCGAAGGTCAGCACAAACAGCAGGATAAGCACGACCCGGGGCCAGACCTCGGCGCCCAGCGACCGGTAGTCCATTTTCTCAATATCGTAGGTCGCCCGAAAAAATGCGCCGCCCGCCGCAAGAATGACGATCGCGCATACCGTGTCTGTGTTCACGCGTGACATGGCAGAAATTCTTTCGAAAAGAGTTTGATGGAACGAACGCGTCCCCCGCTGCAACCATGCGAGCGGGGGCCGTTTGCTTCAGGCGTTTAGTCCTTGCGCTTGTAGACGCCTACCTTCTTGGCGATGGCCTTCCATTTTGTGAAGGTTTTGGTGAGATAAGACGCGTAGTCCGCCGCGTTATCGCAGACCGCCAGGGTCCCCTTCTTGGTCAGCTGATCCTGGACCTTGGGATTCTTGCACGCTTTGAGCAGCGCGGTTTCCCAGTGCTTGATGACCTCGGGCGAGGCGCCCTTGGGCAGCACGATGCCGCGCTCCACGCCGGAGATCAGATCCACGCCTTGCTCTTTGAACGTCGGAACATCCTTCAAGAACGTGCGGTCCGGTCCCGAAAAGCCCAGTACCTTCATCGTGCCGTCCTTGATGTTCTTGCCGGCGGCAGCCAGGTTGGTCGAGCCCAGATCGATGTTGCCGGCGAGCAAGGCGGTCATGCGATCGCTGTCGCCCTCGTAGGGTACGTGCTTGAACTGGATGCCGGCCACGTCCTCGATCTCCAGGAAATAAAACTGGCTGGTCGAACCCAGGGTGCCACCGGCCAGAATCTGCCCCGGGCGCTTCTTCGCGTCGGCGATCAGTTCCTTCATGTCGTTCCAGGGTGTTTTTATTGCCGCGCCGAGGAATGACGGCGTCCGGGTCATCAGGGCCACCGGCTCGAAGGCTTCGATGCTGAAATCCACGCGGCCGGTGAAGTAGCTGGACATCGCGCTCTGGTGCATGGCGAACAGCGTGCAGCCGTCGGGTTTGGATTCGCGCGCTTCCTTGGCGCCCTTGTTGCCGCCCTGGCCGCCGATGTTCACGACCTGCAGTTCCGGCTTGCCGCCGCTTTCGTTTACTGCATTGGCCATGATGCGGTAGATCACGTCCGTGGCGCCGCCCGCTTTCCAGGGCACGATCAGCCGGGCGGTACTGCATGGAATACTGGGAGCGGCGGATGCCGTCATAGGCATCATGGCGGCGCCGAGCGCCACCACGGAAACGACAGGCGCGATGAGTGATTTTAATTTCATGGTGTTCTCCTCTTGGTGGATCGGTCGGAAATGGAAAGTCAGGTGCTTGCGGTCACACAGCGACCGGATCTTCAAATAAACCGTCTGCGGGTGATCGATTCCGGCGCAGCGAAAAAACCGTAAACGCAAAACCAGTTTGTCGCAAATAAATGCGATCATATACCAAGCAACCGGCAATTTGAAGGCAGCGGGACAGAAATCAACGCGCGGCAGGTGTTCCACATAAATTGAAAAGCCGACGTGGCGTGTGATCGCAAGCCGATGGCAATTGGAAAAATCCCGCATCGAAGAAATCTGGCAGGATGATTTTGGTAAAATGTGACTGAATTTCTCGGAAAAAACGCCGCAGGCCGCAGCGACAAAGCGCGGGGCGGGTCGCGATCATTCGAAAATCCACCACGGACTTACACCACGCCCGATACCGGGTGAATCAATTTTCAGTTTTCAGGAAACCGATCGATGAGTGAAATACGTTATGAAAGCCCGAAGACGCTGAAGGCCGCGGTCGCACTGCTCGCCGGCGCAAGCGGGCAGGCGCGGGTGTTGGCCGGCGGTACGGATCTGCTGATCCAGATGCGCGCCGGCCGCGTGTCACCGGGCTTGCTGGTCGACGTCAAGGGCATAGCGGAAATGACGGCTATCGTCGCGGAGAAAGGTGGATTTCGCTTCGGCGCGGCCGCGACATGCATGGAACTCGTGGAACACGCGGCGTTCGCGCAGGCATGGCCCGGCGTGACCGATGCGGTCAAGCTGATCGGCTCGGTCCAGGTGAAAGGACGCGCAAGCGTCGGCGGCAACCTGTGCAATGCCTCGCCCGCGGCGGACAGCGTGCCCGCCCTCATCGCCGCCGGCGCGCTGGCGCGCATTGTGGGACCGCGCGGCAAACGCGATGTGAATGTCGAGGATATTCCGACGGGGCCGGGCAAGACCTCGCTCGCCGAGGGAGAACTCGTCGCTTCGTTTTTCCTGCCGCGGCGCCCGGCGCGCTCCGGCGACGCCTACCTGCGCTTCACCCCCCGTACCGAGATGGACATTGCGGTCGTCGGCGCCGGCGTCAATCTCACGCTGGATGCGAAGGGCGTATGCAAGCAGGCGCGGGTTAGTTTGGGCGCCGTAGCCGAGCGCGCGCTGCTGGTACCCGAAGCCGCAGCCGCCTTGATCGGCAGCAAAGTCGATGAGGCCGCGCTCCAGCGCCTGGCGGCGGCGGTGAGCGCCGCCTGCCGGCCCATAGCCGACAAGCGCGGAACCATCGAATTCCGTATTGAAGTGGCGGGCGTGCTGGCACGGCGCGCCGCCGGCATTGCGCTCGAACGAGCAAGGGGGAACAGCTGATGTCCAAGCACCATGTAACGACGACGCTCAACGGCAATGCCGTCGAGTTTCTTTGCGAAACGCAGCAAACACTGCTCGAGGTGCTGCGCGACGAACTGCACCACACCGGCACCAAGGAAGGTTGCGCCACGGGCGACTGCGGCGCGTGCAGCGTGACGCTGGACGGTCGGCTGGTGTGCTCCTGCCTCGTGCTCGGCGTTGAAGCGCAGGGCAAATCCATACAAACGATAGAAGGCATGGCCGAAGGCACCAGCCTGCACCCGCTGCAGCGCAAGTTCCTGGAACACGCCGCGCTGCAGTGCGGCGTGTGCACGCCCGGTATCCTGATCGCCGCGCGCGCGCTGCTGGAGCGCAACCCCGACCCGAGCGAGGAAGAGGTGCGCTTCTGGCTGGCCGGCAACCTGTGCCGGTGCACGGGGTACAACAAGATCATCGATGCGGTGCTCGATGCGGCACACGAAATGCGGGGAGGCTGAACATGGACGCGAAAGTGATCAAGCCGGAGGCCGAGGGACGCGACGACAACGCCCTGAAGATCGTCGGCACCAGTCCGGTACGACCGGACGGCGTGCCGAAAGTGACGGGGCTGGCCCGCTATGGCGCGGACTTCGCCCTGCCGGGCATGCTCTGGGGCGCGATCCTGCGCTCGCCGCATGCCCATGCCCGCATCCGCGCGATCGACACATCGAAAGCGGGTTCGCTGACCGGCGTCAAGGCGGTGATCACGTCCGCGGATTTTCCCGAGCAGAAGTACGAGTTTGTCGGACCGGAGCGTGTCGCCATCAATTTCTGGCACATGACGCGCAATGTCATGGCGCGCGAGAAAGTCCTGTACGAAGGCCATGCCGTCGCCGCCGTCGCGGCGACCAGCAAGGCCATCGCCGAGGCGGCCCTGCGGCTGATCGAGGTCGATTACGAACCGCTGCCGCATGTGATTGATGTCGACGCGGCGATGCAGCCGGATGCGCCGCTGCTGTTCGAGGACATGATCACCCGCGGCGTCGAGCCGCCCCCGAAGAACGCTTCGAATATTTCCAAACGCACCGAGTTAAACCTCGGCGACGTGGATGCCGGGTTCGCCGCTGCCGACGAGATCGTGGAAATGAGCTTCAAGACCGCGCCGGTGCATCAGGGCTACATCGAGCCGCACGCCTGCCTCGCGCGCTTCGACGCCAAGGGCCAGGGGGAAATCTGGGCGGCGAGCCAGGGACACTTCGTGGTGCGCGCGTTCACGGCGCGGCTGCTCAACATGAACATCGGCGACGTGCTGGTGCATCCGGCCGAGATCGGCGGCGGCTTCGGCGGCAAGACCGTCATCTATGTCGAGCCGCTGGCCGCAGCGCTCTCGCGCAAGTGCGGCCATCCGGTCAAGATCATGATGAGCCGCGAAGACGTATTCAAGTCCACCGGGCCGACCTCCGGGTCGTCCATGACGGTCAAAATCGGAGCCAGGAAGGACGGCACCCTGGTCGCCGCGGACGGCCTGTTCAAGTTCCAGGCCGGCGCGTTTCCCGGCTCGCCGGTGATGAACGCGACCATGTGCGGCTTCGCACCCTACAACATCCCGAACGTGCGCTCGGTCGGATATGACGTCGTCTGCAACCGGCCGAAATCGGCCGCCTACCGCGCCCCGGGCTCGCCGATTTCAGCCTTCGCTGTCGAAAGCGTCATGGACGCGCTTGCGGCCAAATTGGGCATGGATCCGCTGAAGTTCCGGCTGATGAACGCATGCAAGACGGGAACGCCCACGGCGTGGGGACCGAAGCACGCGCACGACGGCTACGCCGAGACGGTCAAGGCACTGCTCGCGCATCCGGCCTATGCGGCGCCGCTGGGCAAGAACCAGGGGCGCGGGTTCGCGTCCGGGTTCTGGTTCAACAACGGCGGCGAATCGAGCGCGACTGTGCACGTGAACGAGGACGGGACGGTCGTCGTCGCCACCGGCAGCATGGACATCGGCGGCTCGCGCGCGTCGATGGCGATCATGGCGGCCGAGACACTGGGCATCGCCTACGACGATGTGCGCGCCATCGTGGCCGACACCGCCTCGATCGGCTACACCCATGTGACGGGCGGTTCGCGCGTCACCTTCGCCACCGGCATCGCCGTGGTCGAGGCCTGCAGGAAGGTGATCGCCGAACTGTGCGCGCGCGCCGCGATGATCTGGAAGCTGGAACCGGGCGAAGTAATCTGGGAGAACGGCTGCGCCCGGCCGGCGGACGCGGCTGCGGGCAAACTCGAACCCATGCCGCTCAAGGCCATCGCTGCGAAGCGCGCCCTTACCGGCGGGCCGATCGGCGCCGAGGCCTCGGTCAACGCGGGCGGGGCGGCGCCGGGCTTCGCCACCGAACTGTGCGACGTCGAGGTCGATCCCGAGACGGGCGGCGTGAAAATCCTGCGCTTCATTGTTGCACAGGATGTGGGGCGTGCGATCCACCGCAGCTATGTCGAGGGACAAATGGAAGGCGGCGCCGTGCAGGGCATCGGCTGGGCGCTGAACGAGGAGTACATCTACGACGATGCCGGGCGCCTCCTGAACGCGGGCTTCCTCGACTATCGCATCCCGGTCGCATCCGACCTGCCGATGATCGAGACCGTGCTGGTCGAAGTGCCGAACCCGAATCACCCGTATGGCGCAAAAGGGGTAGGCGAAGTAAACATCGTCCCGGCCATGGCGGCGGTTGCGAACGCGATCAACAATGCGATCGGCCGGCGCCTGACCGAGTTGCCGATGTCCCCGCCCAAGGTGCTGGCCGCGATCCATTCGGGCCAAAAGTGATAACCGGGATAGGACCTTGAACGCAGCGCCGGTGCATGTCGTCCTGATCAGCAGCCACAGCGGGCACTACACGGGCGGCGTGAAGGAGTTCGAGATCGAGGCAAAGACCCTGCACGACGTCATCCGGGTGCTGGATCAGCGCTATCCCGGTCTGGGCGAGCACCTGGAGGAGGAAACCAGCGTCGCCATCGACGGCGAGATACACGAGGTCGCTTATTTCCACCCGATGCGCCCCGGCGGCGAGGTCTACTTCATTCCGAAGATTGAAGGCGGTTAGCAGGCCGGGTAAAGTTAATCTGGTATCTACGAGGAGAAGTCAAATGTCGGTTGAAGCTGCCGCGCGTACGCGATCCGAAACCTGGGACGCGATCGTCCTGCGGGTACTCAAGCAAAACAAAGTCTCGCTGATAGCCTATGTGCCGGACAAAGTGCTGGCGCCGCTGATCAAATCCTTGCACGCCGACGATTTTTTCACCGTGTTGAGTCCGGCGCGCGAAGAGGAGGCCGCAGGCATCGTCGCCGGCGCCTACATGGCCGGGCAGCGCGGCATCGTGCTCATGCAGACCAGCGGCTTTGCCACCCTGCCGAATGTGATTGCCTCGATGGCCGTGCCTTACCAGATTCCCCTGCTGATGATGATTTCGGAGCGCGGCACCCTGGGCGATTTCCAGTTCGGGCAGGCCATGGTCTGCCGCACCATGCGACCGGTGCTCGAGTCCCTGGCGATCGAACACTATGCAATCACCCGCCTCGACGAGGTGGAGTTCATCGTCGACAGCATGATCAAGCAGGCGTTCTCGACCCAGGCGCCGGCGGCGATGATCCTGTCCCCGCTCCTGACGAAACACAGCGCAAAGAAATGAGGACTGCCATGCCCGCAAAAAAAATACAATCCGCCGGCCGCGATACGGCAAAGGTGATGAACCGTTCGGATCTGTGCCGTCGCCTGACGGCAAAGCTCACGCATGAAGAAGCCGTCATCGGCGGAATCGGCAATACCCACTTCGATCTTTGGGCCAGCGGCCAGCGGCCGCAGAACTTCTACATGCTGGGCAGCATGGGCCTGGCCGTGCCCATCGCGTTCGGCGTCGCGCTCGCGCAGCCGCAACGCCGGGTGTTTTCGCTCGAGGGCGACGGCTCCCTGTTGATGCAGCTGGGCTCGCTGGGCACCGTCGCGAAGTACGGGCCGAAGAACCTCGCAATTATCGTGTTCGACAACGGCATTTATCAGATCACGGGCGCACAGCCGACGCTCACGTCCTTCGGCACCGACCTGGTCGCGATCGCGAAAGGCGCCGGCCTCGCACAGAGCGCCTGGGCCGCGGACGAGGCGCACTACGAAGAACTGATCGATGCTGCGCTGAAGCGCGAAGGACCCTGGTTCATCGCGGCGCGCACCGGCACGCAGCCGCCCGCCGGCCTGACCGAGCGCGACCCGGCCAAGATCCGCGGCCGTTTCATGCAGGGCCTGGGCGCGTCGAAATAAACGTTGCAACGCGAGCGCGATCGATCGCGCTCGCGGCAACACTATCCGATAGCCGGGTTCAATCTATTTAGCGGGCGCCCGGCCTGAAACCTGGAGGCCTTTTTCCAGCCCGCCGAAGGACGTCGTCGGCAGGCTCATCAACCAGCGGTATCCCTTGCCCACCAGCTCTTCGATGTTCCTGGCGTTCGCGTGCGGATGTCCGCAGACCACGTTGTGCGCCTTGCAGATGGCGAGTATCTCGTCGATTGCCGCGGCGACGGTCGGATGCTCGTACTGCCGCGGGAAACCGAGATCCTGTGACAAGTCGCCTTCGCCAATGAGGACGAAACCTATCCCCGGCACCTGCTCGAGCATTTTCGGCAGGTTCTTGATCGCGCGCGCTTCTTCGCACTGGATGCCGACCAGGATTTCACCCTTGGGATTGAGCGGCCAGACATCGGCGCGGGCGTAGTATTCCTGCGCGGTGAGGCCCCAGTACGGCGCCGCATTCTTCGGCGCGTCGCCGCGCTGTCCCGCCGGTTCGTAGTACTGCGCCGAAGGCGGACGCGGATAGCGGCAGGCGGCGACGGCGTTGCGCGCCTCCTCCACCGTGCTCACATGCGGCCAGACGATGCCGTAGACGCCGATATCCAGCACCTGCTTGGCGAGAAACTGGTTCATCTCGCCGCCGTTCGCGGGTATGCGCACCATCGGTGTGACCGCCGGCGCGAGGCTGCCGGATTTCAGGATCTGCTTGCGGTCTAGCATGTACTGCATGCAGTTGCGCAACACCTGAATGTCGTAGGGGTTGTGCTCCATCTCGAACACCACGGCATCGTAGGGCGCAGCGTTGATCGTCTGCGCCATGCCGATCTCGGGTGGTGAAAACGTGGTAAACGTGGGTTTGCCCTGTTCGAGTGCGCGGACTGCACCGTTGAGGCGGGGTATTTCAGCCATTGCATTGCTCCTTGCGTCTATAGAATTCGTCGATTGCTTTCTTCATCCGAATTTAATCCTTCGCGACGACTCGCGCAAACGATTCGGCACAGGCCTCCATCCAAGCTCCCATGTCGCTTGGATACGCGATGCTGATACTATTCCGAGGTACGGGTGCGCGAATCGACTGGATGCCTTGGAGAAAAGACGGCGCCAGACTGCGCAGCCTGGAATAGCATTGAAACAGGTCTATCGCCATGTCCAGAAAAAAACGCCGTTCAGTCAAAAGCGAATCCGTGGTCGAGGCACCGGCGTCCGAGCACCGTGCCGAAGCACAGCCGGCGAAAACGCGGGGCGGGTCCATCCGCGCGCGCGGTAAGCATCCGCTCGACAACTGGCTCTTCGGGCTGGCATTGGTTGGGATTGCGCTGACCCTGTATCTTACGTTCAGCGCGTGGTTGGGCGCGAAGCCGGCGTTCTGCGGGGCGGACTCTCAATGCGATCTGGTGCAGCAAAGCCGCTGGTCCCACCTGCTGGGCGTACCGATTGCGCTCTGGGGCTGTCTGACCTACGCCTTGCTCGCATACCTGACATGGCGCTTGCGTACCCGCCCGAGTGCCTGGCAGGCAGCCTTGCTCGTCGCCGTCGTCAGCGCTGCGGTGAGCTGGTATCTCGCCGCCATCTCGTTTTTCGTCATCGAAGCGCTGTGCGTCTACTGCCTCAGCTCCTTCGTGATTGCGAACGTGCTGCTGGTCGTCCTGCTGGTGCGCCGGCCTGCGCACATGCCGGAGCACGCCTGGGCCAAGGCGCTGCCTACGCCCATCGGTTCCGCCGTGGTCATCGTATTCGTATTGGCCCTGCACTTCAGCGGGCTGTTCGACCCTGCAGCAGGACCCGAGAAGCCGCAGTTGAAAGCGCTCGCCATACACCTGAGCGAATCCGGCGCGCGTTTTTACGGCACTTACTGGTGTCCGACCTGCCAGCAGCAGAAGGCTTTGTTCGAGGCCTCCGCCGCCCGGCTACCCTTCGTCGAATGCACGCCGGGCGGGCGCAACGGCCCGATCAGCGTCGATTGCGCGATGAACGACATCACGAACTATCCGACCTGGATCATCGGCCGCGTCCGCCAGACCGGCCTCGTCACGCCTGCCGAGCTGGCGCGACTGTCTGGATTCGAGTGGTCGTCCGGCACTGCGCCGAAAAAATGATCTGAACAGTCCGGCCGTCCTGCAGTGACGCGCTGACAAGAACCACCGCGCGCACCGCCGCTCGTCTCAGCGCAGCGCCCTGGTGTCGATCGAAAACAGCACCGGGTAATAGGTCGGCCAATTGCGCCAGCGCCGCGCGCCCGCCTCGGAAACGGCCCAGAGCATGCCCTCGGCGTCGAAACCCAGGTCTTCAATCCCGGCCACCGCCTCATGGCTAGACAGTACCCTGCCCGTCTTCGCATCGATTTTCTGCAGAGTGCCAAACTGACTGTCGCTCTGGCTGATCCACAGAAAGCCATTCATGTCGAATGCCGCGCCCTGCGATTTGCGCGCGACTTCGAGGCTGGCGCTCGCGTGCTCCTCGCCCAGCCCGGTCGATTCCGGCGTCGATTCGACCACGGCCAGGGGCACGCGATAAATGCGGCCCGCTTCCGGCGTCGTGTACACGCCTATCCAGAGCGCCCCGTCGCTGTAGGCGAGGAAGGAGCCGCGGACCGGAAAGCGCAGCGGCAAGGCGCGCACCACCGCGTCGCCGGCGCCGGCCGCGTCGAAGGCCCGGTCTAGATCGATTTCGAACAGGCGGTCGGTATCCGACACGAACAGTCGCTTGCCGCCCGCGTAGGCAAGACCGCCCGCGTGGGCGCAGCTCAAAGGCATATCGAAGCGGCCGGTCACGGCGAGCTTGCGCGGATCGATGCGAAACAGCCGGCACCGCGGCAGCACGCCCTCGCTGTTGTAGGTCGCGAGCAGAATCGAAGCACCGGCCACGGTCAGGCCTTGCGGCACGTAGCCGAGATCGATTTCCGGCACCCACATGCGCGCGCGCATCGCGTCGGCGTTCGGCGGAGTGCCGATGGCACGGTCGCTGTATGCGGGGCGGCTGCCGGCGATGCCGGTGTCCGCGATCGCCGCACTGGCAAACAATGCAGACCACGCGAAGAGGCACAGCGTCGCGGCGAGGGAGCGTTCGATGGAACGGATGGCGGAGTTCATTTCAGGAGTCCCCAGGGGCTGTTGACATTCACCGCATGAGACGCGTTGCCTCCAAATGCGGATGACTGCGAGGCGCGTATTCTGGTACGTTTGGCAGATTGAACGGGTCTGGCATCCGGGCCCGAGTGTAGATTGGAATACTGGAGAACGGCAAATGAGTGCGGTCCTTGAATTTGGTGAAAAAAGGGAAGAGTACGCCGTGCCGGTACTCAATGAACGCGCGGTCCGGGCCGGGGCCGGCATTCTGTTTTTCCTCGCCCTCGTTGCTTTCATGAACGCGTGGCTGACAGGCAATTTCCAGCCCACGCGCGTGTTCGTGGTCGCATTCCTGATCGATTTCACCATCCGCATTTTTATCAACCCGCGCTACGCCCCCAGCCTGATCCTGGCCCAATGGATGGTGCGTCGGCAGCAGCCCGAATGGACCGGCGCGCCGCAAAAGCGCTTTGCGTGGGCGATCGGCTTCGCGCTCGCGCTCACCATGCTCTACCTCGTGGTGCTCAACAACGTGGTCGGTCCGGTCAATCTGCTCGTCTGCGCCACCTGCCTGCTCCTGCTGTTTTTTGAGACGGCGTTCGGCATCTGCATCGGCTGCAATATTTACAACCTGTTCAACAAGGAGGCAGCCCAGCTTTGCCCCGGGGGCGTGTGCGAGGTGTCGGATGCCAAAGTCACCCGCACAAGCATGGCGCAGTTCGCCGTCCTTGCGCTGTTTGTGGTCGCGGTCGGCGGTATCGCCCAGTGGGTCTACAGCACGGGGCGACAGAATCCGCGCCTGGTGCAGCAGAACGGCGCGTCTGTCGCCGCAGCACCCTCCGCCCCCTTGGATGCGGCTGAAATCGAGCGTTGCAAGGTGCCCGATTTTGCCAAGGCCCTGGGGCATGAAGAGAAGTGGAAGCTGCATAACAACTGCAAATGAAACTGGCGCGTGATCGGGCAACAAGGATCTTGTTGTCCGCCCGTATTGGTTTCGGCTGCACAACACTGCGGCTGCGGTGCAGAGGTTTGACATAACTAATACACTAGTGGTATAGTTTTTAAATGCAGGCCCAAACCAAGAATCTGGCCGAGGAAGATGCGGCACGCATGCTGGCGGCATTGGGCAGCGCGGTGCGCCTGCGCCTGTTCAAGGCCTTGCTGCGCGCGGGCCAGGCGGGCATGAACGTATCGGATCTGCAGCGCGACCTGGGGATTCCGGCATCGACGCTGGCGCATCATCTTGGAACCATCGCCGACGCCGGACTGATCGCGCAAGAGCGCCGCGGACGGGAGTTGATCTGTACGGCGCGCTACGATCAGATCCGCAAAGTCAGCGCCTACCTCATGGCCGAGTGCTGCACCGGCGCGGGTTGCTAAGGATCTGGTTCGATTTTTTTTGCTTAAACACAACTATTTTTCTAGAGGAATAGTGTTATGAATACATCAACTGCGTCCCTGCCCGCGCCCTTACAGTTGCGGGCGGTGCTGAAGGATCGCGCAGTGCAAGCGGTCGCCGTACTGCTGGTCTTGCTCGCATTTGCAGATCCCCCGCAACTCGCTGCGAGCGCCGCGTTTGTCGGCGCGTCGGCGCTGGGCATTGCGCCGGTGCTGCTCGCGTCCGCTGCCGCCGCGGCCTGGATCCTTGCCTCAGGCGCCGACCGGATCGTCGCCAGCGCGTTTCGCGGGCATCCCGCGCGCATGGTATTGACGGCGGCGCTGGTCGGCGCGCTGTCGCCATTTTGTTCCTGCGGCGTCATTCCCATCATCGCCGCCCTGCTCGCAATGGGGGTGCCGCTTGCACCGGTGATGGCGTTCTGGATTTCCTCGCCCCTGATGGATCCGGCGATGTTCTTTCTGACCGCGGGAACCTTGGGTCTCACGTTTGCGCTGGCCAAGGCACTCGCCGCGGTCGCCATCGGCATGCTGGCCGGAATCGGCACCATGGCTTTGGTTCGCGTCGGCGCCATCCACGGCGTTCTGCGTGAGGGCGGGACCGCGCATGAAGCCGGCAATGCACGCGTGCTCGACCCGGCCGCCGTCGCGTGGAAGTTCTGGACGGACCCGGCCCGGATCATCGTGTTCCGCGAGGCATTCGGCTCGAAAACGCTGATGCTCGCCAAGTGGCTGCTCGTCGCATTCCTGCTCGAGAGCCTGATGAGCGCGTACGTTCCCAACGAAATGATTGCGCGTATTGCTGGCGGCAGCGGATTCGGCCCCTTGCTGCTCGCGGCATTCGTCGGCGTTCCCGCCTACCTCAACGGCTACGCGGCCCTGCCGCTGGTGGCCGGGCTGTTGCAGCAGGGCATGTCCGGCGGCGCCGCCATGGCGTTCCTGCTCGCGGGCGGCGCGACCAGCATCCCCGCTGCGCTCGCGGTGTGGAGCATCGTCCGGCCGCGGGTCTTCGCCGCCTATCTTGGCTTTGCCTTCACCGGCGCAATCATTGCGGGTTGGGTCTATGGTTTCCTTGCCTGATCGGGGACCGGCACCCAGTCGCGCGGCGCGCCTGAACGCAGACTGCGTTTGCACCAGCTTGCTCGCCGCGCGGCTGCACGACGCGCTCGATGATGCGTCTCGCGCAGACGGCATGGGCGCGCAGATCAGCGCCACGCGGCCGAACCTGTTTTCCGCGGCGCCCGTGTTCATCTCGCGCACCGAGCACGATGCGATTGCGGCGCTGGTGAGCGCGGTCGAGCGCGTGGTCGCGCTGCCTTCGTATCAACGTCTGGCGCTGGCACGCGCGGCGCCGATTGCACACCACGATTTCGGTACGCGCGGCGGCGTGCTCGGCTTCGACTTCCACCTGGGCGCCACGGGCCCGCAGCTGATCGAAGTGAATACCAACCCTGGCGGCGCACTGCTCAACCTGGCGCTGCTGCGCGCACAACAGCCCTGCGTGGGCGCAGGCGGCGAGGCGATACTGCCGGCAACGCCTTCCCCGGCCGCGGTCGAGGACGCGTTGGTCGAGGTGTTTCGCGACGAGTGGCGCCGCCAGCGTGGCGCGGCGCCGCTGCGCCACGTCGTCGTTGTCGACGATGCCCCGCAGCAGCAATACCTGTATCCGGAATTTCGGCTTTACGAGCGGCTGCTGTCGCGCCACGGCCTGCGCGCGTCGGTCGCCGACGCAAGCGCGCTACGATGGCGCGACGGCCGGCTCTGGCTGGCGCAGGAACCGGTCGACCTGATCTACAATCGCCTCACCGATTTCTACCTCGATGATCCGGTACACGCAGCGCTGCGCAATGCGTACGAATCGGGTGCGGTGGTGCTTACGCCGAGCCCGCGCGCGCACGCCCTGTACGCCAACAAGCGCAATCTGGCGAGCATGAACGCTCCCGCAATATTGGATACGCCCGCGATCGACACGGGAACGCGCACGCTGCTGCAAGCGGGTGTTCCGGCGACGCAGGCGGTGACGGCGCACAACGCCGCGCTGCTCTGGTCCGAACGCGCCGGCCTGTTCTTCAAGCCGGCCTCGGGCTACGGCAGCAGGGCTGTATACCGCGGCGATAAGCTTACGCGCCGCGTGTGGGGCGATATCGTCGCCGGCGACTATGTCGCACAGGCTCTGGTCACACCGGGCAGACGCATGGTCGACGATTCCGGCGTCCGTGCAAACCTCAAGTTCGATCTGCGCGCCTATGCATTCGCGGGAAGAATTCTGCTTTTTGCGGCGCGCCTCTACCAGGGTCAGACGACGAACTTCCGTACGCCGGGCGGCGGCTTTGCGCCGGTATTCATCGTCGACGATATCGGGCAAGCGGACCGGGCGGCCGCATGAGCGCGTAACGGGTCGCTGAATTTCGGCGGCGACCCGCAGCCAGTGGCCGGACTGGAAACCAATTTGATCGCCGCGCTTGAGTCATTTTAGATCGCCTTGTCCTGTGATGGCGAGGTCCGTGAAGGGGGCCGAGGGTTCAATGTCCTTGGTAGTCCATTGGCTGCTGTTGCACAGCTGAGTACGGTACTCGCAAAGCAGCCGCAGTCCTTGCCGTTGCAGGCGAACGGGATGGTGACCACGGGCACAGTCACGACCGCGCTGGCGGTTCACGCCGGCGGGCGTTGCACAGCAGGTTGCACAAGCCGCGCGTTAGCGCGTTCGATCGACTATTGCGGATTTCGCTACGCTGCTTTGCCGGCGTTGGCGGACTGGGTTGAAGCCAAGTGAAAACATACATTTGTTGACAACTTTGCTTACATAACTTCAGAAGGCGCGGTGATCGTCTCGCTTGTTCGCTATAAGCAATGATCGTACATAGTACACGGATATATAACGATAATTAGACTGCTATTTAGATGGCGAAGACAGCTTCCATAGGCGAGAACATCGCCAAATGATTGGGGTAATTTAAAACAAATAGCACGTTTGTAGAATAAACTGTTGACAAACATGTTGACTAAAATTATTGTCCGCTCGTGAGTGCCTTTTGATGGGGCTGTGGGCAACAACAACTGAATCGGGGCGGGTTATGGCGAAACAGCTGACAAGGATTGCCTTGGTTGAGCGCAGCCCCAAAGCTAAAGGGGGCTCGCGTGGAAAGCGCGGGGCCGATCTCCAGAAGGTATTGCGAGAGCGCATCGCCAAGCAGGAGATCGCACCCGGAAGCAAGTTGCGCGAACAGGAGCTTGCCAAGGAATATGGCGTGCCGCGCGCCTTGGTGCGCGAGGCGTTGTTTGCCCTGGAACAGCGCGGCCTGATCGAGCGCATTCCTAACCGTGGCGCGGTGGTTGTTCGTCTCGATCTGTCGCAAGTGTTCGAAATTTACGACTTGCGCGAAGTGCTGGAGGGACTTTGCGCACGGTTGGCAACCCAGAACACGTCGCCCGAATCCTGGCAGGATCTGGTCGAAATGTTCGAAGGGCCGATGGTAGAGTTTGTAAAACAGAACGACTACGAGTCGTTTCTCACTGGCTATGCGATATTTCGTCGGCGGCTGATCGAGGCCGCCGCCAACCCGATCCTGGCCGGGATGTTGGACAGCATTTACGAAAAGACGCAGGCCATAATCCGCCGCATCATTGTGCTACCGGGGCGCGCGCAACTCGGACTTTCGGAGCATCAGGCGGTGCTCGCGGCCATGCGCCGGGGCGACGCCGATGAAGCCGAGCGCCTGCGGCGAGTAAACATGCGCAGCGGCAAGGATTACCTCAAGCGTTATCAAAGTTTTGTGTTGTAGCGCGGCAGCGGACATTGCCAATGGACGTAAACATACCCATGTCGAACAACAATAATTCTGAAGGTCCTCTGGCAGGCTACCGCGTGCTTGAAATGGGTTCTACCGTGGCCGGTCCGTTTTGCGGTCGGCTGCTGGCCGACTTCGGGGCAGAGGTAATCAAGGTGGAGCCGTTCGAAGGCGATGCGGTGCGCACCATGGGCAAGCGGTTCCATGGCAAGTCCCTCTACGCGGCGAGCATTTTCAGGAACAAGGCGCTCATATCGGTGGATCTTCGCAGCCGTGATGGTCAGAACATCATCAGGAAGATGATTTCCAAGTTCGACCTCGTGGTTGAAAACTTTCGGCCAGGTGGCCTGGAAAAATGGGGCCTGGGATATGCGGATCTCGCCGCGATCAATCCCGCCTTGATCATGGTCCGCATTAGCGGATTTGGGCAATCCGGGCCGTATAGCCAGCGCGCAGGCTATGGTGTGATCGGCGAGGCCGTTAGCGGAATGCGCCACATAACGGGTGACCCGGATCGTCCGCCAAGTCGGGTAGCGGTGTCGCTGACTGACAATATAACCGGCTTGTATGGCGCGTTCGGTGCCGTCATGGCCTTGCTTGCGCGCGGAAAGACAGGGAAGGGACAGTACATCGACAGCGCGCTCTACGAATGTGCCTTCAGTTTCATGGAGCCGCATATCCCCGCATACGAAAAGCTGGGGCACATCGCCATGCGCGCGGGCTCGGGCCTGCCGGACAGCACGCCGAATAATCTATATGCGACCCGCGAAGGGCAGTTCATCCACATTACGGCGATGGGCGATGCCGTATTCAAGCGGCTGACCGTCACTATGGGCCGGCCGGAATTGTTCGACGACCCGCGCTTTCGTGATCCGGTCGAGCGTTCGCGGCACGGTGCAGAGATCGACGACATTATCGCGCGCTGGACCGAAAGCCACGACCTCGCGAATCTGGAACAGATGCTGCACTCCGCCGGCGTCCCGGCGACGCGCATCTTCACCATGGCCGACATTTTCAGCGACCCCCAATACCAGGCGCGCGAAATGCTCGTCAATGCGCCGGACGACGAGTTGGGCGCCGTGGCGATGGCTGCGCCGGTGCCGCGAATGTCCGAGACGCCTGGCCGAATCCGCCACGCCGGGAAGCGCGTTGGCCAGGACACACGTCGTGTGCTTTCCGAAATTGGAGGCCTCGCTGCAGAGGAGTTGGACGCGCTCGAAGCAGCCGGCGTGATTTTCAGCGACCGGGGCTTGTCGGAGAGGGCCGTCGCGCCAGCTGTCTCGCGAGCCGGCGAGGCGTGATAAAAAACGTCGCCAGAGGGAAAGGCGCGGTGTATTGCGCTGGCTATTTATTTCAACAGACGAACGCACTTGAGCTGCAGTGCGGCCAACAAGGACGACACAATGGCTTTTGAAGAACTCTTGGCGGAATTCGAGCAACGGCGTGTAAAAGCCCTCGCAATGGGCGGGCCGGAGAAACTGGAGAAACGGCGCGCAGCCGGCCTGCTCAACGCGCGCGAGCGCATTTCCTACCTGGTAGATCAGGGAAGCTTTACGGAATCCGGACTGTTCGGAACATCTGCAGCCTACGAGCATGAGCGCGAAAAAACGCCCGCAGACGGGAAGGTGGCGGGCTATGCGCGCATCGACGGCCGCGAGGTAGCCGTTGTCTCAAATGACTTCACTGTCAAGGGAGCCTCCAGCAGCGCCACCAACGGCAGGAAGATCGGGCAGATGAAACGGGTTGCGAGCCAGCGCGGCCTGCCGATGGTATTTTTGGGCGAATCCTCGGGGGCGCGCATGCCCGATACCATGGGCTCGCGCGGCATGGGCACCATGCTCGGCAACGATCCTACCCAGTACCGGCGCATGCGCGAAACGCCCTGGGCCGGCGCGGTGCTGGGGCTGTGCTATGGCTCCTCGACCTGGTACACCGGCTATTCGGATTTCAGCGTAATGCGCAAGGGCGCGATCATGGCCGTATCCAGTCCCCAGCTCGTGTCGCTCGCGATCAAGGAGAAAGTCGACCCGGAAGAAATCGGGGGCTGGAAACTGCACAGCGAAGTGACCGGGCTGATCGACCAGGTGGTCGATACCGACGAGGAGGCACTGGACGCGATCAAGAAGTTTCTCTCGTATATGCCGGCCCATTGCAATGAGGCGCCGCCCGTAGTTCCCGTGCCTGCGGGCTCGGGTGAAGGAATGGCAGATATCGTGAACCTGCTGCCGCCAAAGCGTACCCAGGTGTACGACGTGCGCAAGGTCATCAAGACCATCGTCGATCGCGACAGTTACTTCGAACTCAAGCCGCGCTTCGGCAAAGTGGCGGTGACCGCGCTTGCGCGAATCGGCGGCCGCAGTGTCGGCATCATCGCCAACAATCCGCTGTTCAAGGGCGGGGCGCTGGACGCGGACGGGTGCGACAAAGCCACCGCCCTCACCGTCATGTGCGATTCCTTCAATATTCCGATCGTCATGCTCGTGGACACACCGGGATTCATCATCGGCCTCGACGCGGAGCGCAAGCGCGCGCCGGGCAAGATCGTGAATTTCATGGGCGCACTGTCGCTGGTCACGGTGCCCAAGCTGACAATCGTGCTACGCAAGAGTTATGGCCAGGCTTATCTCAACATGGGCGGTGGTCGCAATTCCGACGAGTTTGCTGCCTGGCCCACAGCTGAAATCAGTTTCATGGACCCGAATTTCGCTGCCAGTATCGTGCATGGTCTCAATCCGGGCGACCCCGGCTACGACGAAGCAGTTGCCGAAATGGCGCGCGGCAACACCGTCTGGGACATTGCATCGATTTACGCGGTGCAATCGGTTGTCCTGCCGAGCGACACGCGCAATTACCTGATACGCATGCTCGAGGTGCATCAATCGCGCCTCACTCACGGTGTAGGCGAACACCTGATGCGTACCTGGCCGACCACTTTCTGAGGAATGCAAATGTTCGACAGAGTCATCGTTGCCAATCGCGGGGCGGTCGCCGCTCGGGTCCTGCGTGCGCTCAATGCCATGCGCATCCATTCGATCGCCGTGTATTCGGAGGCCGATGCCGGCGCACCGTATCTCGAGCTCGCCAGCGAAACCCACGCGATCGGTCCCGCGCCTGCGCATGAAAGCTACCTCAATCAGGAGACTCTGCTCGGTGTCTTCCGGCGTTCGCGCGCCGACGCGATGCATCCGGGCTACGGCTTTCTCTCAGAGAATTCGGCCTTTGCGACCCGTGTGGAATCTTCGGGAACGCGTTTCATCGGGCCGGCGCCGCGCTGGATCGAGGCGATGGGGCACAAGACGCGCGCGCGCGACCTGGCCATCGAGTATGGAATGCCCGTGGGCAGCGGTTCGGGCATCTTGCCGGCGGACAAGGACATTGTCGCCGCCGAGGCCAGACGCATCGGTTTTCCGGTATTGATCAAACCAGCGGCCGGTGGCGGCGGTATCGGCATGCTACCGGCTTACGATGAGAGCCAACTCGCCGAAGCAGTGGAGCGAGCGCGTTCCATGGCGCAGCGCGGCTTTGCCAATGCTGAGGTGTATCTGGAAAAACTACTGGAACGCCCGCGCCACATCGAATTCCAGGTGCTCGGCGACCGTTTCGGCGCGGTACGGCATTTGTTCGAGCGCGACTGCTCGGTGCAGAGGCGGCACCAGAAGATGATCGAGGAAGCACCCGCGCCGCTGATCGCGCGCCAGCAGATCGAGGGCCTTGCCGACAGTGTGGCGACGATCCTGCAGAAGATGGGCTACGACAATATCGGCACGGTGGAAATGCTCATGGGCGCGGACGGATCATTTTCTTTTCTGGAGATGAACACCAGGCTCCAGGTCGAGCACGGTGTGACCGAGGAGGTCACCGGCGTCGATCTGGTTCAGGCGCAGATCCGCTCGGCTGCGGGCGAGCGCTTGGAGGCGATCTTGCCAGATCGCATCGAACTGAAGGGTCACGCCATCCAGGCACGGGTCTATGCCGAAGATCCCAAGCGATTTTTTCCATCACCCGGGAGACTCAAGGTATACCGCCCCCCCGTAGACCCAAGCGTGCGCATCGAAACCGGCTATGTGGAAGGGCGCGATGTGACGCCCCACTACGACCCCTTGCTTGCCAAAGTGATTGTTCACGCAAATACGCGCGAAGCCGCTATCGCGCGGCTGTGCGATGCACTCGAGGCGTTCGCGATCGAGGGCGTGAAGAACAATATTCCGGCGTTGTTGACCATCCTTCGTTCAACCCCCTTTCGCGAGGGACAGGTCCATACGGGCATCGTGGCTGAAGTGATGTCCTGATTTTTCAACACCCCAATACATGACATGGAGAGCAAGAAAAATGGCAATAGTAGAACTCAAATCAGAGGTAACCGGAGCAGTCTGGAAGATCAAGATGCAGGCAGGCGACGCCGCGGCCGAGGGCGACATTGTGATGATCATGGAGTCGATGAAAATGGAAATCCCGGTCGTCGTGGAAGATGCGGGCACGCTGAAGGAGATTCTGGTGAAGGAAGGCGAACCCGTGACGGAAGGCCAGGCTGTTGCGATCCTCGAAACCTAGGCCGGATGACGGCGCCACTGTAGTGGTAAGTCCAACAGATGTAAGTCCAATTGATCGAGGACGATGAAATGACGTGGTTACCGGAAGCTGAAGAAATTGCATTGCGGCGCAAATGGGCCGAAGACTTGGGCGGGGAGGAGGCCGTCGCCCGCCACCACGCGCAGGGACGACTTACCGTGCGCGAGCGGATTAGCGGTCTCGTGGATACGGGCTCGTTTCAGGAGGTCGGCAAGCTGACCGGCAACGCCTCCTACGTGGATGGCCAGGTCACAAAGGTGGTGCCGGCTCCCTACGTAATGGGACTGGCGAATATCGACGGGCGGCCGGTTGCTGTAGGCGGCGAGGACTTTACCGTGCGCGGCGGGACCAGTTGGGGCGGCGATCGGCGCAAGGGCGGACAGGGTGGTTTCGTCGAAGATCTGGCTGCACGCTATCGTATTCCGCTGGTGAATCTGATCGACGGCGCCGGCGGCACGGTGACTTCGGCCAAGCGCCGTGGTCATACCGTATTCCCTGGCGTGGACGGGTATGAACGCGCCGTGGAGCTTCTGGGAACGGTGCCCGTGGTCAGCGCGGTTCTTGGTACGGCGGCGGGTGGCCCGGCCGGGCGTGCGATTCTGTCGCATTGGTCGGTGATGGTGAAGGGGACTAGCCAGATCTTTGCGGCAGGACCTCCGGTGGTCGAGCGCTCGCTGGGGCAAAAGGTGAGCAAGGAAGAACTCGGCGGCGCCAAGATGGCGGTAGACACTGCAGGCACGGTCGACAACGTGGCCGATACCGAGGAGGACGCCTTTCGTCTGATCCGGCGCTTTCTAAGTTACATGCCGCGAAATGTGTGGGAATTGCCCCCGGTGACAGTTTGCGACGATCCCGTAGATCGCCGCGAAGAAGCGCTGCTCAATCTGGTGCCCCGGGAGCGGCGGCAGCCGTACAACATGAAGAAACTGATCGAAATGGTGGCTGACCGGGGCTCGATCTTCGAAATTCAACCGACCTATGGCCGTGCCGTGATTACCTCTCTTGCGCGCATGAACGGAAAGGTAGTCGGAATAATCGCGAACAACCCGATGGTCTATGGTGGAGCCATGGACGTCAGAGCGGCGCGAAAGCAGATCCATTTTACCGAGCTGTGCGATACCTTTCATATTCCGCTCATTTTTCTAGTTGACCTGCCCGGTTTCATGGTCGGCATGCAGGCTGAAGCCGCGGCCACCCTGCGCGACGGCATGCGCGCTGTCTATGTCGGGCTGCAGGCGACCGTGCCGATACTCACGTTGGTCATCCGCAAGTGCTACGGCATGGCAGGCATGGGCACGACAGACAAGAACGGTCTGGATTTCAAGATTGCCTGGCCATCGGCCGAATGGGGTTCGCTGCCGGTCGAAGGCGGCGTCGCTGCGGCGTTCAAGCGCGAGATTCAGAATGCCGCAGATCCGGCGGCGCGGCAAAAAGAGCTCGAAGAGGAACTGCGCGAGCTGGACTCGCCATTTCTCACCGCCGAAGCCTTTGGCGTGGAGGACATTATTGATCCGCGCGAAACCCGGGGCTACCTGTGCCGGTTCATCGAATTGGCGCAGGAACGGCTCAAGACGGACGTCGGTGTGAAAATGAAATCGGGAGTGCGTCCCTAGTATCGGATCCAACCCTTTCTCGGCTGAGGGAGGAATTTGGAAAGTGTGTATTTAAAATCGAAGGAGGAGAAACATGAAAAAGCAAATTGTTCGACTGGCTGCTTTGGGCGCCGCCCTGTTGGTGAGCCAGGGCGTCGTAGCCGCAGACCGCATAGCATATGGGTCAACTGCCATTGGCTCGGTTCACTACACCTATGCTGTGGCTGCAACCAAGGCGATCAACACTCACGCAGCTGACAAACTTAACGTGACGGTGCTCGCGACCGGTGGTGCGGTCGATAATCTCGCGCGTCTCGCTCGCGGACAGATCAATTTCGGTCTGGGAACGTTCGCGACCGTCTATCAGGCGTACAAGGGCCTTGCCAAGTTCGCCGGCAACCCGGCGCCGAAGCTGCGCATCCTGTGGGTGCATAGCGCATCGATGCAGTTTTACGTCGTGCGCACAGACTCCGGCGTAAAGACGTTGAACGACCTGACCGGCAAGAAGTTCACTGCCGGGCAGCGTGGTTCGGCAACCGAGAACCTTGTCCAGCAAATTCTCGCCGCGGTTGACGTCAAGCCGGACTATTTCGTGGCGACGCTGTCGGACGCGGTCGCCGCGGTCAAGGACGGACGCTCTATCGGTTACGCCAAGGCGGGCTCGCGTACCAGCCTGGACGGGACCACGCTCGAACTGCGCGCACTCACGCCGATCAGCGTTCTTGGGTTCACGCCGGAGCAGGTGACCAAGGTGCAGGCCAAACTGCCGTATGTGGCATTTTCGGACATCCCGGCAAACTCGATTGAAGGCGTGGGCGCGATAACGACGCCGGTCCAGACCATCGGTGAGTTCGCCTACAGCGACAGCATGACCGATGACCAGGTGATGACCATGCTCGACGCACTGGTGAAAGGCCAGGATATTCAGGCCGCCGCGTTCCCGGACATGAAAGGCATGGATATCATGAAAGAATCGATTGCCGCCGCTGCCGCATTAAATATTCCCCTGCATAGCGGTGCAGTGAAATTCTTCCGGTCGCGTGGATACAAGGTTCCGGATAGCCTGATTCCTCCGGAAACGAAATAAGAATTAGAAATCGGATCGGCTCGACCGAGGTACGCCTCGGCCGAGCTGCAGACCGCATATTGCATGGGAAGCGCAGGAGGAGCCCGATATGATGGCAGCACCTAAGGTCGACCGACCCGGCACAGGCGCGCGCGCCGTGCTCGTCTATGAATCCATCACCACCGTTGTCGCGGTTCTATTCGTGCTGTTTCATTTGTATACGGCGGGTTTCGGGCAACTCGCGCCGTTGGTCCAGCGCAGCGTTCACGTCGCACTGGGCCTGACGCTCGCGTATCTGAAGTTTTCCGATATTCGCAAACACGGCGGCCGTTGGCTCACCGTCGGTAATGTTTTCAATTTTGTCGCGGTGATTTTGGTTATCGGATCATGCGCATACATGATTGCCGAGGACGAGCGGCTCTCAACAGCCATCTCGACCGTCGCACGGCCGATCGAATTCATCCTCGGCGGCGCGCTGCTGGCGCTGATTCTTGAGAGTGGGAGGCGCTCCAGCGGTCCGATTCTCCCGGCGCTGGCATTGCTGATGATCGTCTACACGCTGTTTGGTGATTCGCTTTCCGGGAACTGGGGTCACCCGCCTATCTCGCCTTCCTACCTGATCGAGCATCTATATCTGAGTACGGAGGGTATTTGGGGAACGGTAACCGGTTTATCCGCCAGTCTGATCACTATTTTTATCCTGTTCGGTTGTTTCCTGCTTGCTACCAACGCGGCGGAAACGTTCATGAAGGTTTCGCTGATCGCGGCAGGAAGGTCCCCTGGCGGGGCGGCAAAGGTGTGCAACGTCGGCAGCGCGTTTTTCGGGATGATCAACGGTGCTGCAGTAGCCAATGTCGCGACCGTGGGCAATTTCACCATCCCGGCGATGATCAGGCTTGGCTACCGGCCGGCATTCGCCGGCGCAGTGGAAGCGACCGCCTCTTCAGGGGGGCAGATCACCCCCCCGGTGATGGGAGCGGGCGCATTCATCATGGCCGAACTGCTCAATCTCCCATACGCGACTGTGGCGCTGGCAGCGGTGATACCGTCGTTCTTGTTCTATGTCTGTATCTGGGCGAGCATCGATGTCGAAGCGCGTCGCGAGACGATGCGCGCCATGGATTCAGCGGACATTCCGACCTGGCGCGAGGTGCTGAACTGGCGCGAGGCCGTTCCCTTGCTGGCGACGATACTGGTCTTGATCGGCTCCCTGTTCAGTGGCAGGTCGCCTGCGCTCGCCGCTTTCAACGCAATCGCCGTCAATGTAACGCTGTTTATCGTAATGGGTTCGTGGCGGCTTTCCGAGTTGGGTTCGAGATTGAAAGCGATACTGGAAGGTGCGAAAAGCGGCGCCGCGAACACCATCAGCCTGGTTTCTCTGCTGGTTTGCGCGCAGATCATCCTGTCGCTGATCGGACTGACCGGCATCGGCATCAAGGTAAGCGAGACCATCATTTACGTCGGCGCCACCAGTGGTTTACTGCCGCTGACCCTGTTGACCATGGTCGTGGCGCTGGTGCTGGGCATGGGAATGCCGACAACGGCTGCGTATCTTCTGGCTGCCGCAGTGTGCGTCCCCGGCCTCGTCAATTTCGGATTGCCGCCGCTGGTCGCGCACTTTTTTGTTTTCTACGGCGCCTTGCTCTCGGCCCTGACGCCGCCGGTCTGTACCGCAGTCTATGCGGCGTCTGCGATTACTCGCACACACTGGTGGCCAATCGCAGTTGAGAGCGTGAAGCTCGCGGTGATGAAATTTGCGTTGCCGTTTTTCTTTATTTTTCGTCCGGAAATCCTGCTGATCGGTTCGCCTGGCGCCATCGCCCGGGTGCTGCTCATCGGATTGGCCGCGTGCTGGTTGTTCGCCATCGGAACAGGAGGATACTACCTGCGCGGCGTCGGTTGGCCATTGCGTATTTTGTGTATTGCTGCGCCGCTGGGTATGATATCCGGCGCGTGGTACATGGATGTTTTCGGGCTCGGATTGATGACGTTCCTCGTCATCTGGCACCGCATTGGGGCGAACGAGGTCAAGGTAAACAATCCGGCTACTTAGGCGGGCTAAGCGTTGAAGAATCCGGCGTACCGACTGCTCGCCTTAATTCGGCACGACGACGGATGGATTCAGTCTAACTTGGGCCTTATTAGGACACTCTTTTGATTGCGTCTATCGAACGCCTGACGGGTCTGGAGTGGAGAAGTCAGGGAACCGTTTTTTTGGTCGGGTTTGGCCATGCCGGCACCCATTGGATTATCGGTTCGATCTATGTGCTATTGCCGTTCATCCAACGCGACCTGGAATTGAGCTATACGGCGGTCGGCGCGCTGTTCACCATTTTCCATTTCAGCGCCTTTGCAGCCAATTTCGCCAGCGGCCTGTTGGTCGATGTTACGGGCCGCAGGGTGTTACTGATGGTGCTGTCATTGTCGCTAGGTGCGCTGGCGTTCATGGCTTGCGGCTGGGCCATGGGGATGACGTTCCTGGTGGCGATGATGATGCTGATAGGGGCGACCAATAACCTTTGGCATCCGCCGGCAATTTCATTCCTGTCACGACTGTATCCCAACAGCCGGGGCTACGCGCTTTCCATACATGCCTTCGGGGCAAGCTTCGGCGACATTGTCGCGCCCCTGGCCATGGGTGTACTGCTGCTCGGTTTGACGTGGCAGAGCACCGCGAAGATCAGTGCCTTGCCGGTGTTTCTTATTGCCGCCCTTATCGGAGCGGTACTGATGTCACGGGATTCGCATTTGCCCGGCCAAAACGACCACACTAAACGTGGCATGAGTCTGGGTGAGTATTTCACCGGCATTGTTACCTTGCTTCGGGACCGGGCCGTTGTCGGGCTGGCGCTGATGGCCGGGGTGCGCTCCATGGCGCAAAGCGGCCTGTTGTTGTTCATTCCACTCTATCTCGCTAATGTTTTGCAAGTCGGGCCTACGCTGGTCGGGATCGGTATTGCAGCGATGCAGTTCGGCGGAATGATTGCCGGCCCCATAGCCGGCACCTGGTCGGATCGGATCGGTCGCAGGCCGGTGGTTCTGGCCGGGTTGTCGGGATCGACTGTTGCCATCGCCGCACTCACGCTAGCCGGAAACGAGGTTCTGTTCATAGCCGGAATTTCGCTCCTGGGTTTCCTGCTGTTCGCGGTCCGGCCGGTAGTGCATAGCTGGATGATGGACCTGACTCCGCCTGATATGGCGGGGAGCGCCACCAGCGTGCTGTTCGGCGCGCAATCCTTGTTGTCCGGAGCGGCGCCACTGGCCGGGGGCATGATCGCGGACACCTGGGGATTGGCTGCGGTGTTCTATGCATTGGCGGGGACCATGCTGGTGGCCAACGTTATGGTCTACCTGCTGCCCCGACACGACCAGGGCCATTTTCACCATGTGGGCGACCGGTGAGCAATGTTTACCCGGCGCCGGCCTCAGTCGGACCGTGAGGCCGCTCAGGGTTGCTTGCCGTCCCTGGACAATTTCGGAAGCGGACTTTGGTAGAAATTTCAGCGCGCGGCAGGCGTCACGGGCAACAAGCGGTCGAACTGAGACAGTCAGCGTACCAAATGCGCGTCATGATGTATCGCCGCGACATGCTGTAACGCGCGCAACACCTGACGATTTTTGCGTAGCAATCAGGGAACGCGGGACACCCTGTCAACAAATGCTGCGCCTGCTTTTCCTGACCGGAAAATCCTGCGTTCGTTTTGGACCAGGGATGACAGGAGCCGCACCGAGATAGCGCAAATGGCTGCCGCAGCCCTTGCGGCAATCCGACGCCCCGAAACCGGGGACGAGGATCGCGCCGGGTAGCGTTTGGTTCAGGGTGCATTCACCTACACGCGAGCGCTCCACCGCCGCCACTTCTACGCCTTGCGCGGCCAGCATCCAGTCGATGTGCCAGCGCAGCGCTTTGTTTTTGCGCAGGTGTCGCGCGATGCGCGCTTCGAGATTGCGCTTCGCGCTGCCGGTATAGACATAGCGGCCCGCCGGAAATAGAAAACACCCGAGGCATCCGATGCGTATGCGCACCGGTCTCTGGACGTCTATCGCCAGCTGGTAGGAAATCATCGGCGTCATGGCGGATTCGGTCCCGGCGGACTACCGTCCGGTGGACTACTGCCCGGAGGTTCGACCGACCCGGCCGATTCGGTTCCGTAAGGCCGCGTCGCGCTCAGGCGCACCGTGAGTTGCACCCGGCCCGCGATCTCGACCAGCGCATCCAGGCTGAACAGTTCGACCCTGTCCTTGAGCAGGGCGTTCAGGCGCGGCTGGCTCAAGCCGAGTTCCTGCGCAGCCGCACTTTGCGTCAGGCCTCTTGCGCGCACGCGCGCGCCGATGCGCGCGGCGAGCGTGCGCTTGAGCGAGACCAGGTTGGATTCCGTCGCCATGCTTATATTGTTATCGATATAGCTATTGTCTGCAATATCCCGCAACTACTGAATCTAGCTAAATAAATCTTCTGAATTATCGGCGCGACGTGGTGTTGCTGCGTATCTGCCGGCGAATGCGCTCTTCGAGTGCCGCATCGAGGGTGAACCCGGCGAGCCACATCCATCCCGGAACACTGCTGTGTGAAGAATTCCTGATTCCGCTCGCCATCGCGGATACGGCTCTGCGTTTGCCTGCATGAGCAACGTGCACATACTCGCTTTCATTCGTCGCGCCGTGTAATGTATCGCTTCCAATTTGACGGGAGCGCCCAACGTTGACCACGCCAATCTGGATGCTGCTTGGTTTCGCCACTTGGACCGTACTCTTATTGTGTTTTACCATCGGGGTGTACCGATGGAAACTGATCTTCTCCGGACGCGCCGAGGTGAACGCTTTCCGCGCCGATCAGGTCGAGGGCGCGGAATGGTACAAGCGCGCAATGCGCGCGCATGCGAACTGCATCGAAAACCTACCCGTGTTCGCCGCCATCGTCTTCGCCCTCTATGTCAGCGGCCTCGGCGGCGCCATGGTCGACACGCTGTGCATTGCGATCATGGTCGCACGCATCTTGCAGTCGCTCACTCATGTCTGTTTCCAGCAGACCAATGTGGTCGCCACCATGCGTTTCGCGTTCTTTTTCGCACAAGTCCTCAGCTTCATTGCGCTCATCTTCATCCTTGTCAGGCAGTGAACATGACGCAGCGCACCCCGGCGCCGTTGAGCGCCGCCGTTATGCCGCGTGAAGGCCGGACGCCATGAGGGTCTTCGTCGCAGGTAGCAGCGGGGCAATCGGAAAGTTTCTGCTGCCGCATCTTGTAGAGAACCGACACGAGGTGGTAGCGCTCGTCCGCACCGCCCAGAAGGCCAAGGCATTCCAGGTGATGGGCGTGAAGGTCGCCGTCGCCGATGCGCTCAACAAGGAGGAGTTGACAGCGGCCATCAGGAGGGCGGAGCCAGAAGTCATCATCCATCAACTCACCGCCCTCGTTGGCGTCGGCAACTTCAAGAAACTCGACGAAGAGTTCGCGCCGACCAACCGCCTCCGCACCGAGGTCACGGATACCATGCTCGCTGCAGCCCGGCTGGTCGGGACTCGCCGTTTCATTGCGCAGAGCTTCTGCGGTTGGCCGTTCGCGCGTGAAGGCGGGCCGGTCAAGACCGAAGAGGACCCGCTCGACATGAACCCGCCAGCCAGCTTCAGCAAGACCTTGGCGGCAATCCGATATCTCGAGGACAGCGTCGCGGGGACCGAAGACTTGCAGGCGCTGGCCCTGCGCTATGGATTCTTGTATGGGCCGGGCACGGGGATCGCGAATGACGGCCCGGTTGTCGAACTCGTCCGCAAACGCAGGCTGCCGATCGTCGGCAACGGTGCCGGCATCTGGTCCTTCATTCACATTCGCGACGCGGCTCGCGCGACCGTAGCGGCCGTTTCGCACGGTGCTCCGGGGATCTACAACGTCGTAGACGACGAGCCGGCGCCCGTCGCAACCTGGCTGCCGGCGCTTGCGGAGGCTGTGGGCGCCAAGCCGCCATACAAGGTGCCGGTCTGGCTAGGCAAGCTTGCGATCGGCGATGGCGGCGTGTCGATGATGACGAAGATTCGCGGTGGTTCGAACGCCAAGGCGAAGCGTGCGCTCGAGTGGCGGCCGATCTACCCGAGTTGGCGGAGCGGTTTCATCGAAGGACTTTATTGACATCTCGCGCTGCTTATCGAAAATCGCTACTCACACTATCGACCCTGGGCTGTCCCACATCGTGTTGCCAAACGAATGTCCGGAGTTGCCTCCACGGCAACGGTCGCCCGATAAGGCCAATCGGTTCATATCAAATCAAACTTAAGGTAGCTAAAGGCCTCTGTCATCCGGCCGATATCACACTCGCCGTGCGTGCGGATGTCGGCTGTCCGGATTCGCCGATGGCCTGCTATAAAAATTCCTACCCTTTTATTCCTGGAACACGGCTCTGGCAGCTAGCGCTTCGGGACACCTGCCAGCTCCAAACCCGCCATATAGAGATCGATTTGGTCCTGCTTTTTGAGATAGAAGAGTTTCTCTCGGGCAAACGCCTGGGAAAAGCTTGGCTTCTCACGCAGCAACCGGGCGACAGCCAGGCGCGCCTCGTCGACGCGTTTCAAGTAGGCCAGGGCGACGGCCTGATGGGCGGTGGTCCAATACTGGCAGTTCGGAATGTTGATGGCCCGCTCGGTCCATTGCAGCGCCCTGGCAAAGTCCTGCTTGAACAGCAGCACCAGAGCCCCATAGGTGTAGAAAGCCCACAGTTGGGGATCGTTGGGGCTGAGGCCGATCGCCTTTTCAAAGCAGTCGATAGACTCCTGATAACGGCCTTCGTAGGCCAGGGAGTCGCCCAGGCCGCAGTGTGCTGCCGCAAAAGTCGGATTCAGCGATATCGCCATCGTGTTTTCCAGCACCGCGCTTTCATATTCGCAGCGCGCCAGAAGAACGCGGGCCTTGAGCGCGTGAAAAGTCGCATTCTGTCCGTCCAGCGACAGCGCTTTGTCGGCGGCGGCGAGAGCCTGGTCCATTAGCGCCGGCGTCGGCGGCGTATCCCAATACACCATCCCCAGGATCAAGGCGTACGACCACCAGGCGTAAGCGTCGCCGAATCGCGGATCCAGTTCATGGCTTTGCTGCAGGAGTCGTTGCGCCTCGCGGTTGTCCTCGCCGGTGAATTTGAAGAAATGGTGGATGCCCAGGTGATAGCAGTCCCAGGCTTGCAAATTGGACGGACGCGAATGCACTACCCGGTTTCTCTCCGCGAATCCGATCTCGGGTTCAACGCGGGCGACTATGGTCTCGGTAATCTCATCCTGCAGGGCAAAAATGTCCGAAATCTCGCGGTCGTAGCGCTCCGCCCATTTGTGGTGTCCCGTTTGTGCGTCTATCAGTTGTGCGCTAACGCGCACGCGATTGCCCACACATTGAATATTGCCCTCGACCACATAATCAACACCCAGCTCGCGGCCAAGTTCGCGAACGTCGACCGATCTGCCCTTGTAACCGAAGGTGGTATTGCGTGCCGTGACGTTGAGCCAACGATGCTTGGAAAGATGGGTGATGATGTCGGCGGTGATGCCGTCCGAAAAATATTCCTGCTCGGCGTCGCTCGACAGGTTGGCGAACGGGAGCACGGCAACTGCCGGCCTTGCCTGGAGCGGCGAGGTCTGAGGCGCTTGCAGCGTCGACGCCGTCTCGGTCAAGAGCGCGACTTCGGCCGCGATGTCGCCGGTGGGGACGGAGGCGGCCGCGGTGTCATCCAAAGGTTCGACGGCGGCGACAAATCGAAACCCCTTTTTATGAACGGTGCGGACGAACTGCTGCGTTTTGCCGTCGTCGCCCAAGATCTGGCGCAGCGACTTGATGCGGCTGCTCAGGGCGGCGTCCGAGACAATACGGCCGCGCCAGATCTTTTCATTTATTTCTTCCTTGGACAGCATGCGCCCGCTGTTTTCCACCAGCAGCGCCAGCAATTCCATGACTTGCGGCTCTGCCTGCAGGGCGATGCCGCGTCGCCGTAGCTCAAAGCGGCTCGTGTCCAGCACGAATTCCTCGAATCGAAAACGCATGGTGTTTGAACCTCCCTATAAGCGGCTGGTCAGTGGGAAATTCACCAATCTCCAGAATTTCTCCAGGAAAAGACCATGCCGGCTTCAAGACCGGTCTGCGCGCCACGCCTAGTATAGCTTCCGCAACGCAAGATTTTCCGATCGAAACCAATCTTTAAGGAGCACAGCATGATTACTAGCAACGAAACGAAACAGAAGTTCCTGGTCAACTGCCGGGATGGCGTCAACGACATCGAGCGCGCGACCGTCTCGTTTATTCTGGCGGTGACTGCCTCGAAAACCAGCGAAACAGCCGTCTTTGCGACGTCCGACGCTGCCGAGATCTGCATCAAGGGTGGCATAGACGGCCGGGTCGCGCAGGGCTACGAGCCTTTGGCCGATCTGGTGGGCAGCTTTGTAAGCAATGGCGGCAAGATCTGGCTCTGCCCGGCCTGCGCCAAGGCCAAGGGAATTACCGAGGACGACTTGATCGAAGGCGTGGAAATTGCAGGCGCCCCGCGAACCATGGCGTTTCTGAGCAGTGGCGCCAGCTTGCTGGCTTGATTCCGATCCCGATAAAGCGCAAGGCGGAATATAACCATGAGCAATGACCGGGCAGAGTGCGGCAACCTGGCCAAGCTGCTACAGCAGCTTGGCGGTCAGCTGGATCAGTATCTGCGCTTCGAGCACGCCGACGCGATGCAGGATGCAAAGCGGTGGCGCTCGGCACTGGAAGGTTCTTTGCCTGAGCAGGGTGTCGGCATCGAGCAGGTGATCGAGCAACTGGGCCGCGATCTGATTCCAAACGGTTCACAGATTCCTTACCCGGGTTGCACATCCTTCATCACTACAGGGGCCACTTCGGTCGGCGCCCTGGTTACGCTCGCCGGGGCCGTCGCCGCGCCCCAGCGCATAGGCCTGACGGCGTTCAGCTTCCTGGAAGAACTGTCTTTGCAGTGGCTGGCGGAAATGTTCGAGTTGCCGCCGCAAATGAAGGGGGTCTACAGCAGCGGCGGCTCGGTTGCCAATCTGGTGGCGCTGGGCGCCGCCCGCCAGTGGGCTTTTGAGCGAATCGGCTTGGATCCGGCGCGCGATGGCATGCGGCTGCCATGCAGGATTTACGCAACCAGCGCAAGTCATAACACCATACGCCGCGCCGCCGCCGTTCTTGGCATGGGCCGCAGCGCCGTGGTGAACATCCCATCGGACGCAATGGGCCGGATGCTGCCGGCCGCGCTGCGGCGGCAACTGGATGCGGATTCCAACAATGGATGCGTGCCGGTAGCCATCGTCGCCAACGCGGGCGCGACCAGCACCGGCGCAATCGACCCGTTGCGAAGAATCGGCGAAATCGCAGGCGAATGCGGTATTTGGTTTCACGTGGATGGCGCGTACGGCCTGCCCGGCATACTCGATGAGCGCGTCCGTTCGCTCTACGACGGTCTCGCGCTGGCCGATTCGGTTATTGTCGATCCACACAAATGGATGGGCGCGCCGGTGGGAATAGGCGCGACCTTCGTGCGCGATCGCGGCATTTTGAACCGGGCGTTCACCCAGGGCGCGTCGGACTACCTCGAAGGCTCGGTCACGGACGAGAACATCCAGCACTCGATGGATAGTCTGGGCGTTCCCTACAGCGACTTCGGCGTGGAACTGTCGGCGCCTTCGCGAGGCGCCGTGGTGTGGGCCCTTATTCGCGAAATCGGCAAGGAAGGTATGCGCGAGCGGGTCTGCCGGCACAACGCCATGGCGCGGCTGGTGGCGGAGCGGGCTCACGCCCACCCCAATTTGGAGGTCGTGATGGAGCCGACCCTGTCGATCTGCTGTTTTCGCTATGTAACGGACGACTGGGAAGATCTGAACGAGCTCAACCGGCGGATCCACCGGAAATTGGTGCACCGGGGGCGAAGCATTCCCAGCACCGCCAGTGTAAACGGCGTGCTCGCGATTCGCCCTTGCTTTGTCGGCGCGCGCACGTCCTGGGAGCACGTTGACGAGCTGATCGAGGAGGTTTTACATGCGGGCCAAGATCTGGCGGCAAGCCGGCAGGGCGCGCCTTACGAAACACAACAGGCCCTGTCCTGAGACATGGGTCGAAACCTGGAGGAGGAGGACATGAAAATGGATGTATTTGATAAAGTTCACGGTAACAAAAACAATTCAAAACCCACATCGGACGGAAAGGTCATGGGAAAGCGATACGACAGCATTCTCGGCACCATTGGCAATACACCAGTGGTCCGCATCAACAAGCTGGGTCCCGCGAGAGTGAATCTCTACGCCAAAGTGGAGTCGTTCAACCCCATGGGATCGGTGAAGGACCGGCTGGCGCTGGGGGTCATCGAGGATGCGGAACGCCGCGGCGAATTGAAGCCCGGGCAAACCATCGTTGAGGCCACCAGTGGCAATACCGGGATCGGCCTGGCGATGGTGTGCGCGCAAAAGGGCTACCCCCTGGTGATTACCATGGCGGAAAACTTCAGTGTAGAGCGGCGCAAGTTGATGCGCTTCCTCGGTGCCAAGGTCGTACTCACCCCGGCGTCAGAAAAGGGCTCGGGCATGGTGGCGAAAGCAAAAGAACTGGCGTTGGCCCATGGCTGGTGGCAATCCCGCCAGTTTGAAAACCCCGCCAATGCCGACGTCCATGCGCGGACCACTGCGGTAGAGATCCTCAATGACTTTGCCGATATTTCGCTGGATTACTGGGTCACGGGCTTCGGTACCGGCGGAACGATCAATGGCGTATCGCGGGTGCTGAGGGCGAAAAGTCCTCATACCAGGATCATCGCCTGCGAGCCCGATAACTCGCAAATCCTGGCGAGCGGCATCGCGCAGCCACGAAACGCCGACGGCGACCACAGCCAAAGCCATCCCAGTTTCCGGCCGCATTTGATGCAGGGTTGGACGCCGGATTTCGTCCCGCAACTTGCGGAACAGGTCATCGCCAATAATTGCATAGACGCGTTCATCCCCATCAACGGCAGCGACGCACTGCAATGCTCCAGGGATCTTGCACGCAGGGAAGGCATCTTTGTCGGCATTTCGGCCGGAGCAACGCTTGCCGGCGCATTACAGGTGGCAACCACTGCCCCGGAAGGCTCCAACATCCTGTGCATGCTGCCGGATACCGGTGAGCGCTATCTATCGACGCCGCTGTTCGAGGACGTCGCGGTCGACATGACGGAAGAAGAGGTCGATATCTCCCGATCAACGCCGCACTACCGCTTCGACGTGTCGGGACCGGCCGCGCCCGTCGCCAATGTGCAACCGGCGCCATTGGATGAATCCGCCAGGGAAGAAATGGAAACCATGGTCAAGGACAGCGCCAACCAAGTGGTGATGTTCGCCTTGGAGTGGTGCGAATTCTGCTGGTCGGTACGCAAGGCGCTCGCCCAGTACGGGATACCCTTTCGCTCCGTCGATCTGGATTCCGTCGTCTATCAGGATGACAACCGGGGCGGCAAAATCCGCGAAGCGCTGAGGAACAAAACGGGCTGCAATACCTTCCCGCAGATTTTTGTCGGCGGCGAGTACATCGGCGGGTGCACAGATCTGTTCGACAGCTGCAAAGACGGCTCGCTGTCGACACGATTGCAAAAGCTCGGAATAGCGTACGACGCTTCGGTGAAAACCGACCCGTACAGTCTGTTGCCGACCTGGCTGCACCCGCGCTAAGCCATTGACCAACCTTTATTCTTAAGGGGAACCGAAAATCATGTTGGTTAATCCGACTCTATTCAAATTGTATTGGGGCTGTACCGCACTGGGCATTGCACTGGGGCTTGCGGGCGTAGTAATGGGCCTGTATTTCGCGATTGCAATCTGCGTGCTGCAAACGGCGCACTACCTGCTGCGCGCACGTTCCGCGAAGGCGTTTCCGGTACAGGTGCGGATCGCCTTTCTCGGACTGCTGATCGCGGGCTTGTGGGCGCCGTTGACGGTGATCCACTGGATCCAGCTCGTGGGAACCACGGCGCTCCTGCTGTTTGGCTACTGCTTTCTGGCGCGGGCGCTCTCGCTCATGCCCTGGAACCGCAGCCATGCTCTGAGCTTAGGCCTGATCCGCCGCACCATTTTCTCGGCGCCGGTAAAGGGAAGCATCATGGAGGCGCGTCACGCTCCAGAAGCGGCCGCCGCGGCATAAGGGTCGGCCGATGGCCACTAGCCGTGCAGAGACGAGCAGAGAGAATGGATATAAGGCATGAAAATCGAAGATAGCGGGATGCCGGAAGAGTCATATTGGAACAGCTTGTTCAATCTTGAGAACATCGTTGACTGGCTGTGCATCCCCCAGAAATCCAAAGTGGTTGAAATTGGGGCTGGCTATGGAACATTCACGGTGCCCATTGCAAGCATCAGTCAAAACTGTACTGTTGTTGCCTTCGATATAGACCCGGTTATGGTCGCAAATACGCGGCGCAATCTCGCTAATGCCCGCCTGTCCAATGTTGACTGCATTGTGCGTGATGTTCTAGCAGAAGGTACCGGCCTTGAAGCAGAAAGCGTCAATGTTGTTTTGCTTTTTAACATTCTCCATTCCAATGAAAACACCTTCCTGCTGCAAGAGTCAGCTCGCATTCTTAAAGTGGGAGGAGTAGTAGCCATTATTCATTGGAGAACAGACGTCCCCACTCCGCGAGGGCCTGCGATCGCGCTTCGGCCGGACATCGGTCGAATCGTGGGCGCGACTGAAGGGCTGCACTTGGATTTCCTCGGCAATAGCAAGGTGCTAGAGCCATATCATTGGGGTATCCAGTTGGTGAAGCGGACATGAATACGGAACCAGGAATCATCGTTGAATCCGATGAGCCCGGGAACGCACGGGACTCCGATCGTGAAGTCAGATAACGCAGCGCGCGTTGCGCTCGCTCTGGGGCTGGCCGCGGGACTGGCCTTCGGTTTCGCGAACCGCGAAGCGCTCAGCGTGGATGCGCTTTCGGGGTGGCTGGCAGATGCCGGCGTCTGGGCGCCATTGGCCTTCGTCGCTCTCTATGCGGCAGCGACCGTAGTGTTTCTTCCCGGGTCGGTACTCACGCTCGCGGCAGGCGCGCTGTTCGGCGCCATACCCGGAGCGCTGTACAGCCTGACCGGCGCCACGCTGGGCGCCACGCTCGCCTTCCTTGTCGCGCGCTATCTCGCAGCGGATTTGGTCGCGCCCAGGGCCGGCGGCAGGCTCAGACAATTGATCGAAGGCGTGGAGGCCGAAGGCTGGCGCTTTGTCGCTGTCGTGCGGCTGGTGCCGCTGTTGCCTTTCAATCTGGTGAACTACACGCTCGGTCTGACGCGAATTCCGCTTTTTGCCTACGCGGCCACCTCTTTCGTCTGCATGTTCCCCGGCGCGCTCATCTACGCTTGGTTGGGTCATGCGGGGCGCGAAGCGCTAGCCGGCGGGGACGGGGCAGCCAGTAGCGCCCTGTTGGCGCTGGTGCTGCTAGCGCGCGTTGCCTTTCTACCCAGGTTGGCAGGCCAGTTTCGCCGATCCGGCGTACCTTGAATCAGCGCAAGGACGCAAGATGACAGACGCTGGCCTGCGTATCCGGAATCGCTAGCGGCAGCTTCCGACAGAGGTGCCGGTCTCCGAAAACCACAGGCCGGTTCCACTCTGAACCGAACACTGGCCGTGGATTCAAGTACATCGGTGGTCAAGGCCGCTAAATACTGTAAGCGGCTGCCGAGTCTTTTGAAATCGCCCCAGCGTACGCCCTGGGTGTCTGCTCTCAACGAATACCAGAGGCCGGTCGATAGTGTGAGTAGCGATTATCGATAAGCTCGAATTCTTCGCTCCGATTTTTCGTCTGGAACCGTCGAACGGCAGCAATGCATAGTTGAACTGCCGTCCAAGCGGCATGCCTTCAATGGCCGTTCAGACCGAGAAGCGGTCCCTTACGACGTTTCGGTTGGGCGGTTGCTCAGGGTCCATTTGCTCAAGTCGAATCAAAAACGTAGGGTTCTTGGCGAGTCTCCGCGTAGCTGTACGAGTGAGGGCGGGCCATTTATACAATGATTTAGAGCGTAAAGTACAACTGTTCGAAACGCCTCGAAGTGGAGGTGCTGCGCAACAAGCGGTTGCGGCGGACGGCGACCCGCGCCTTGTACGCGGGGTCATAGATGTCGACTGGCATGGCCGGTCGCGCAAACCGGCGCCAGGGAATCCTCAGGCCCCCGAAGTATCCGTCACCGCGGCGCGCTTGGCGCGCGCCGTACGACGCCAAGCCGCAGGCGGCAGTTCGAATTCACGCTTGAAAGCGCGATTGAAGGCGGATTCGGAATCGTAACCGACGCGCTCCGCGATTCTAGATACCGCCTCGTTGGTCGAACCCAGCGCGTGCGAGGCGATCGCGAGGCGCCAGCGCGTGAGATATTGCATCGGCGGCTCGCCGATGAAATCCGCGAAACGCCCGCCCAGAACGGTGCGCGAAACGCCAACTTCGTTCGCGAGATCCTCGACTGTCCAGCGCCGGCCCGGGTCGGCATGCAGCAGCGCCAGCGCGCGGCCGACATGGGCGTCGCGCAGCGCCGCCAGCCAGCCGACTTGCTCAGGCGGCAAGGAGCGGGTGTAGCGGCGGATTGCCTCGACAAAGAGCAATTCCGCCAGCCGCGCCAGCATCGCATCCGCACCCGGCCCGGGCGCATGGCTTTCCTGCACGCCGCGCTCAAGCGAATCGACCAACCAAGAGGCCTCCGGACCGTCGCCCAGCGGCACATGCAGCATGCGGGGCAGGGCCTGCAGCAGCGGACGGCACAGCCGCTTGTCGCAGGCGAGGAATCCGCACACGAATTCCGTACGCGTGCCGCCGCCGCCGTGCTCGATCTTCATCAGCCCGGCGAGGCGCGTCGGGGTCACGATCGCCCCCGCCGGCACCGGTGCGCGCTGCACGTCGCTACCGAGCAGGTGCCCGTCGCCGTGGGGAAACATGATGAGCTCCCCGCGGCGAACCTCGACCGTCTCGTTGCCGTCAGGCAGGCGCGCAAGGCAGCTGCCTTCGATTACGAGGTGATAGATCGAGACCTGCTCGGCGCCGGGCAGCAGATGCGCGACGTCTTCGGTCCCGGGCGCTGAATCAATGCACCACGGCGCGGTGAACCCCGCGCGCAAAAATACGCCGCTCGTCAAATGCAAAGCCTTCAGCAGCTCCGATAGCGCGTCCATACCCCCTCCCCCTGTTTGCGTCCGTCGCGCCGCGCTTGGCAGCACGCGGCTGCGGGCCGGACGCAAAGATTGTAATTCATCCGGGCGGCGGCCCAAAACGCTCCCGCCCGGCGCAGCCCGCGCGGCGTTTCGGGCAAATGGCGCGGCGTCTCGATCAAGCGACCTGGCCCTGCGGGCGTCCCGGACAAGACGCGCGGCGCCGCGATCAAAACAGCCTCCCGCGCAGCGACGAACATAGCGCCATATCGCGACACCGCATATGCGGCGCGAAACCCGACACAAGGAGTGCGAGATGGATCTCAACGAATATCTGGTGCAAGGCGACCTGCGTCTTCCAAGGGGCGGCATGCTGCACATCGAGAACGGACGCGACCTGCTGGTGCACGTCTGGGAAGGTTCGCTCTGGCTTACCCAGGAGCGCGATCAGCGCGACATCGTCCTCCAGGCCGGGGAATGGTTCCGGCTCGATCGCCAGGGCAGTTGCGTGCTCGAGGCGACCAGGCCGAGCGCCATCGCGCTCACGTCCCCGCACGAGCATGCCTGCGCCGAGACCATCGAACTGCTCCCGGCAAACAGCGCACCCGGTTTGTTGCCGCACCGACCGCAGCGCAGGATCGCGGCGCGGGCCGCAATGCTGCGCGAATTCGTGAACGCGGCCTTCTCATCGATCTTCACGCCGGTGCCGAAACGGGGATCCACCCCCGCCTCGATGTCGTCGTGACGTTTTACGGCGGGCAGCCCGCCCGCAATGTTTGTCACCAACCACAAGGAGAAATGCCATGCAAGTCCAGCAAAACCCCGCCAACCGTTATGCCAAGTGCATCGAGGCGTCCAAGCGCATCCGCTGGGACATCGACCGCGACGTCATTCGCGGGCGCAGCTTCGACGTTTCCACGAAATTCCTCCCCGACGGCCTGTCGTTCGCCGACCGCCTCGACTTTCTCGACGCGAGCGAGCAACGCTTCATGAGCCAGATCCAGGGCCGCACCTACGCCAACGTGTTCGAACTGGTCGAACGTTTCATCGGCGCGAAGATCCTCGAGGTCAGCCGCGAGCACTGGCTGGGCGATCAGACCGCGCTCGAAGCGCTGGTCCGATTCACCGACGAGGAACTCAAGCACCAGGAACTGTTTCGCAGGATCGAATCGATGGCCGCCGAGTGCATGCCCGCCGGCTACCAGTTCGCCCCGCAGCCGAACGAGGTTGCGCAGGCGGTACTCGGGAAATCCACCTGGGCGGTACTCGGGCTCACCTGCCACATCGAGCTGTTTACCCAGGCGCATTACCGCGCCAGCATCGAGCCGGACGGCAATTTGTCGGCGCTGTGGAAAGACGTGTTCCTCTACCACTGGAAGGAGGAATCCCAGCACGCAATCCTGGACGAGCTCGAATGGGCGCGCGAAAACGCCAGGCTCTCCGCGGCCGAGCGCGATCAAGGGGTGTCCGATCTGATCGATCTGGTGGCCGCGGTCGACGGCATTGTCGTCGCGCAGGCGCATGCCGACGCCGAGTACTTCCTCGGGTGGTGCCCGCGCAAGCTCAGCGGCGTCGAACAGCTAATGGTTCACGACACATTAGTCGCCGCCTACCGCTATCAGTACATCGCCTCCGGCGTGCAGGATGAGCGCTTCCAGTCGATTCTGGGGGGCATGATCAACGCGAAGCAGGGCGCACGGATCGGCGCGGCGCTCGGTCCGATTCTGGAATCCGTTGACACCGCCGTCGCGCTCGCAGCGTGACGCAAGGCATTGACGCGGGCCGAGCCTGTAAGGCGAAGGCGCGGCCCGCGTCGCGGCAAAAACATTCACCGGCTTGCGCGGCGCATTCTCACCGCGCGGGCGCGCTCCATAGCCAAGCACGCTAATTCGATTCAGGAGACACATATGGAAACGCCAATTCAAGCCGAAATGCGCCCGCGCAATAATCGCACGAATGTTCGTATATCTGCGCTTGGGGCGATCCTCCGCGCCGCGGAGCGTACCTGGCCGTGGCTAGGCGAGCGCCTCGCCCTGGCCACATTTCGCAAACCGCGACGGACTGTTTTGCCGCTGTCCGGGCCGGCGGGTGAACCGAAGTTGCGCTGGTTCGACGTCGGCGGCATCCAGTGCGCCATGTATATCTGGCGCAGCGAAACACGCAACGAGCGCACGCGCCGCAAGCCTGTCCTCTTGGTGCACGGCTGGGGCGATAGCGGGCTGCGTCTGCGCAACTTCGTACCGGCGTTGCTCGCGCTCGGACACGATGTCATCGCTTTCGATGCGATCGGTCACGGACGCAGTGGCGGTCGCCGGTCCGACGTCGGCCGGATCGCAAGCACGATCGCGGCACTCAACAAGCGCTACCATGGGTTTGACCGCGTCATCGCGCATTCGGCAGGAAGTGCCGCGACGATGATCGCCGCAGCGTGGCGCGAGTTGCCGATCGAGCACGCCGTCCTGCTCAGCACACCTGCAAGCGCGGCCGAACGTGTGCGCGAGTTCGTACGGTGCTTTGGCCTCGGCGAGCGCACAAGGATCTACATGCTGGACTACCTGTTCCGCCACATCGGCGCACCCGCAGACGAGGAAGGGTGGCTCGGATACATCGAAGGCGTCACGGCACGGACAAAGGTGTACCACGATCCCGAAGATCGGATTCTGCCGTACCGCGAAGCCGAAGCGCTGCGCGACCGCTTACCCAACGTCCAGTTGCATCCTGCCAAAGGGCTCGGTCATTTCAGGTTACTTAATGACCGCGCCGTAATCGAGGGGGCTGTCGCGCATTTACATGCCGAAGCGCAACCTGCGCCGCATACTGCTACACAAAGCGCTGAGGTTCATCCGCATGTCCGACCGCGCGAACCACGGAACGCTTCGAACGATCGCTTCGACAATGCGATAGCGCTTGCTTCGTAGCGCGAACACGCAAATCGAATGCGCCGCCAGGCCGCCCATGTCGGGCGGCCTTTTTTTGCATTGCGCGTGGATACAGCAGGCTAGACAGCCAACTCGGGCATGTCGCGGAACAGTTGCAGCACCTCGGGGTTGGCGAGCGCGTCGGTGTGCGTCACCGCCATGCCGTGCACCATCGCCTTCACCGCGAGTTCCACCACCTTGCCGTTTTTGGTGCGCGGGATGTCGGGCACCTGCACGATGCGCGCCGGCACGTGGCGCGGTGTGGTGTTGCTGCGTATCTGGCGGCGGATGCGATCTTCCAGCGCTGCATCGAGCGTGAGCCCCGCGCGCAGCTTGACGAACAGCACCACGCGCGTGTCGCTGGGCAGATCGGGCGGCCACAGCTGGCCGATGGCGACGGCCTCTTCGACTTCATGAATTTTTTCGACTTGCCCGTAGATTTCCGCGGTACCGATGCGCACGCCGCCCGGATTCAGGGTCGCGTCCGAACGCCCGTAGACGATCATGGTGCCGCGCTCGGTCAGTTCGCAGTAATCGCCGTGGCACCACACATTGTGCCAGCGCGCGAAATAGGCATCGTGATAACGCCTGCCGCCCGGGTCGTTCCAGAAGCCCACGGGCATCGACGGAAACGGGCGCGTGCACACGAGCTCGCCCTTCTGCCCCACCAGCGCGCGGGCGTCCTCGTCCCAGACCTCGACCTTCATGCCGAGGCTGCGGCATTGCAGCTCGCCGCGGTACACCGGCAGGATGGGATTCGCGTCGGCGAAGCAGCCCATGATGTCGGTGCCCCCGGAAATCGACGACAGGCACAGGTCGCGCTTGATTTCGCGATAGACGTAGTCGTAGCTCTCGGGCACCAGCGGCGAGCCGGTGGAAATGATGGTGCGCATCGAAGCGAGGCTGTGCGTCTTGCCCGGTTTCAGGCCGCGCTTGGCGATGGCGTCGATGAACTTGGCCGAGGTGCCGAACTGGGTGAAGCGCTCCGCGTCGCAGAAGTCGAACAGGATGGCCGCGTCGCGCATGAAGGGCGAACCGTCGTAGAGCATGATGCTCGCCTCGGCCAGCAGGCCCTGGAACAGCAGGTTCCACATCACCCAGTTGCAGGTGGTGTAATAGAAGAACCGGTCCAGCGGACGCACGTCGAACTGCAGCTTGTAGGTCTTGAGCGACTGCAGCAGCGTGCCGCCGGCGCCGTGCACGATGCACTTGGGCTTGCCGGTGGTGCCCGAGGTGAACAGAATGTAGAGCGGATGGTCGAAGGGCAGTTGCGCGTATTCGATTTCGCCGGCCGCATAAGGCGCGATCCAGTCGGCGTAGCGCCGCGCGATGCCGATGCCGGACACATCGGGCGCATCGCTCATATGCGGCACCACCACCACGCGGCGCACGCTCGGCAGCTTGGCCGCGATCTCGCGCACGCGGGTGAGCGAATCGTGCACCTTGCCGTTATAGAGATAGCCGTCCGCGGTGAACAGGAGCTTGGGTTCGGTCTGGCCGAAACGATCGAGCACGCCGTCCGTGCCGAAATCGGGCGAGCAGCAGGACCAGACCGCGCCGATGGAGATCGCCGCCAGCGCTAGCACCGCGGTCTCCGGCATATTGGGCATGAAGGCGGCGACGCGATCGCCGGCGACCAGTCCCTCGGCGCGCATCGCCTGCGCCACGCGCGACACCTCGGCGTGCAACTGCGCGTAGCTGATGCGGCGGCGGTAACCGGTCTCGTCCCAGAACACGAAAGCATCGGTCGCATCGCGCCGGCGCAGCATGTTCTCGGCGAAATTGAGCCGCGCGTCGGGAAACCATTTCGCACCGGGCATGCGATCGCCTTCGACCAGCACGCGCCGGCCTTTTTTCGAGGCGACGACACCGCCGTACTCCCACACCGACTCCCAGAACTGTTCGGGGCAGTCCGTGCTCCAGTCATAGAATTCGGGATAGGTGTTGAATTTGAGCTTCCAGCGCCGGATCGCCTTGCGCGCGAACGCCGTGACATTCGCCTGTTCGATCAGCGCCTGACTTGGAGCCCACATCGCTTGTTCGGACATTGCCTGCACCACCCTGTCAAAGTCGGGATTGATGCTGATATAGTAACCGGCCGCAAGGCGTGATGGAATGGGCAGGGCTATGCCGGGTACGATTTTCAGGATAGCGATTTTTTTGCCGGGCGCAATTTTCGCCGCGGGCTCCGCCATGGCGCAGACCATGACGAATACGAGCGCAACGCGCTGCGCCGGCCCGCCTTCGGCGCCGGTCGCCGCCGGGCGCGCGCCCAGCATCCAGGACTACGAGCAGATCCTCAAGCGAGCGCCGCGCAATGCGCATGACTACTACGACCGCGGCGTGCTGCACGAGCGCATGGGCCGGCACGAAGACGCGATCATCGATTACACCGAGGCGCTCCAACGCGATCCCTGTCTCGCGCAGGCCTGGGAGCGCCGCGGCACCGCGCATGCGAGCCTGGACCAGTTCGAACCTGCACTGAAAGATCTGGACGAGGCGCTGCGCATCGACGCGAACGCGTCCTCCGCCTACGTGAACCGCGGCGCGGCCTTTGAAGCCATGGGGCAGAACCAGCGCGCCCTGTCGGACTTCGACCGCGCGATCGCGCTCGACCCGCGCTCGGCCTATGCCCATGCCCGGCGCGGCGCGAGCCTGGAGCGGACCGGGGAAATCGAGCCGGCGCTGAAGGAGTATGAGGAGGCGATAAAGCTCGACCCGAACGACGCGCGTACCTATTTCCTGCGCAGCATGACGCTGGTCCGGGAGCGCCGCTTCGAGCCCGCGCTGGCCGATCTGGATCAGGCCCTGCGTTTGAATCCGCGCGACGTAAAAGCGTTCCAGAGCCGCGCCGCCGTCTACGCGGCGAGCGGCGAGCATGCGCGCTCGATCGAGGACTACAGCGCCGCGATTCGCTACGATCCGCAGTATGCGCTCGCCTATCAGGGACGCGGCGATGCCTATGCCCGCAGCGGCCGGCCCGAACTCGCCCTGCAGGATTACGGCGTGGCGATACGCCTGAACCCGAAAAACCCCTATGGCTATTACAGCCGGGGTCTGCTGCTGGCGCGCAAAGGCGAACACCAGCGCGCGATCGACGACCTGGACCAGGCGATCGCGCTCAAGCCGGATTTCGCGCAGGCGTTTCGCAATCGCGGCATGAGCCGGAAAAAGCTCAAACAAATCGATCGCGCGATCAGTGATTTCGACGCGGCGATCCGGCTGGATGCGCGCGACACCGTCGCCCTCAACGAACTGGCCTGGCTGCTGGCGACATCGGGCGAAGCGCAATGGCGCGACGGGGCGCGCGCGGTGGAACTCGCGCGTACGGCATGCAATTTGAGCGGATGGAAAGTCCCCGACCTGTTCGACACCTATGCCGCCGCGCTGGCCGAGGCGGGCAGGTTCGACGATGCGGTCAAGTGGCAGAATGCAGCGCTGGAGTCGGCCGGGTTCGCGCGCGCCCACGGCGAGGGCGCGCGGGCGCGGCTGCAGCTGTACCGGGAAGGAAAGCCCTTCCGCGAACCCTATTGAGCGTTACGTAACTCCATGACGGATTCGCTAATGATCACCCCCTCACCCCGGCCCTCTCCCCCGTTTCCGGTGGAGAGGGAGTACACCCCCTCTCCCGCCTGGGCGGGAGAGGGCTGGGGTGAGGGTGGGACAGCCTGAACAGTC
>JACZJT010000068.1 GCA_014860445.1 Burkholderiales bacterium | reverse complement strand
CGAGCCGGGTCAGCGCAATGGTCGGCAGGCCTTCCCGGGCGAGGTCGCGCGCGCGCAGCAGCGGGTGCTTGCGTGCGAGCTGAAGGACGGCCTGTTCGCTGGTTTGCGGGTGGGACATGGAAGGAAGTATGTTGCAAAATGGCGGTAGAAGTCAATAAATGCATTGATATCACAACACCCAACCTTGAACCCAGACATATTGGAAATTCATCCCCCATTTTTTCTCCATGCACGACTGTATCGCCGGGCCGAGAAGCGGTGAATCGCGCAGTGTTAGGTGAAAGTCCTCCTCTTGCGCGGGTTTGTCGGTCTCTGCGTCGACCCGTGGGGGCTGATTTCGACCCACTTTGAACGCCACACGCATGCGCAGGCCGCGGGGGCGCGTCGGCCCGTTGCAGAACCGCTCTTGCCTTGAGTATCAGGCCGCGTGGAAGAGAGGCAGCAGCTGAGCCGGTGAGCGCGGCGGCGCGCGCGCAAGCAAGCCCAGGCGCGTGAGTATTATGACAATCACCGCAGGCTCCTCGATGGCGGCAATAGTCTTCAAGTCGCCGCCACACTGCGGGCAGTGCTCGATGGCAATATTTGCTGCACAGCAAACATTCAAGCCGTTGAAAGCTGGCACCTTCACGCGAAAGAGCACTGGCACGCATAAGGAAACCTAAATGAAGCACAAAGGAACTCCTGTAAGCCGCGAAGCTTTGTACGAAGAAGTTTGGCGCGACCCCATGACCAGCGTCGCGCAGCGATATGGCCTGTCGGATGTAGGGCTGATGAAGATCTGCAAGAAGCTCCGTATCCCGGTGCCAGGTCGGGGCTACTGGGCGAAGGTCAAGGCCGGCCGGCCAACGCGAACGTTACCCCTGCCCCCGCTCGCCGTGGGAGCCCGAACGCTTCCTGGCCCGATACAGTTGTCCGACCAGGAGGCGGCGCTGCGTGCCCGGGTGCAGGACGCCCTCTTGCAGACCCGGCAGAGTCAACCGTCCATCAGCGTGCCGTCCGAGCTACTCGACCCTCACCTGCTAGTCCGAGCCGCCGCGGCACGGCTGAGGCAGCGGGATGGCTGGGATCAGCCCGCCGGCGTACGTAGCGCGCCGAAGGAAGTTCTCGACATCCAAGTCACGAAGAGCTGCCTTGATCGTGCACTTCGGCTAATGGATACGCTGCTCAAGGCGCTCGATCCGAGCGGCTTCACGGCGCGGGTGGACAGCGAGAAGGGAGTGACGGTGCTCGTCGGCAACAGCACTACCCTGTCCATTTCGCTGACAGAACAGATCTCACGAACTGCCCACACAGCCACTCGCAAGGAGGTTCGTGCCCGAGATCGGTACTACACCTCGTTCAGAGTAGGCGTCCACGCCGAGTATCCGGACATTCCGCGCTTCGATTGGCACGCGACGGGACGGCTGACGCTCACTGTTGGCGGATGGCCTTCGCGACGATGGAACGACACCGAACGCGCCTTGATAGATTTTCGCCTTCGCGGGGTTATCGCCGGAATCGTCAGCCTCGCGGAGGAGAAACGCATCAAGGAAGCTGAAGAAGAACGACGACGCAATACCTACGAGGCCGCTGTCGCCGAATACAAGATGCAAGTGCAGGCGCGCAACGAGGAACGTAGGAAGCTGAGCGCAATGTTCCGCGACGTGACCCGACTGCACCGCGCCAACCGCTTACGTGAGTTCATCGCAGCGGTCGAGGAACGCGCATCCCGATCTGGCGAGCTCACACCCGAGAAGCAGGCATGGATCGCATGGGCAAACGCCAAGGCCGACTGGATCGACCCCCTCATCAAGCACGACGACCCGATTCTGGACGCGCCGGAGCCACGAGAACCAAGTCGTTGGGATTTCTGAGCGCGGGTGTTCCATCACGCCAGCAGCATGCAGCCCCTTGGCCGTCTCGTGCACGGCCCCAAGAAATGCCGATCTGGTCATGCGCATCGTAATTTACCTCCATCAATTCCCGTACCAGCGGCGATAAGCATCAATCCATTCCGCCCCCTCTGGCCGCGGGTTGGGCATGGGCAGATCGAGGATTGGAATTGCTTGAGTCGCCTTGCCACGCGCGCAAATGGCGACGATTTCGTCGCGCTTGGTGATATCGAGCTTGGCAACCGTCACTTCCTGCCCAAGCACCTGGGTCACGAATGGAAGAGCGAGATTTTCCTCGATCATGGCGAAGAACCCGCCAGCCTGCTCCGATTCGTTGTAGGCGTCGGTGGTTGCCTCCTCGATCAGCTTATCCAGGTATTTCGTGGTGAACTTCGCTGTCTTTCCCATTCTCGCCTTCTATAATTGCTACGCCTTCTTCCAAAGTCCCGCATCAACCAGACGCCGGACCAAGGCACCTCTTTTGCCATGCCGGGCCATGAATTGGACCAATTTACGATCGAAGTCAGCGCGGGATGCGCAAAGAGCATAGGCATCACATAGATCGACGAGGACCCGTTTTACCTCGTCGTAGGCAGAGGCAATGCCACGTTCGGCTCGCGTATCGGCATTCCGCCAGCACTGGTCTAAATCAGCAGCCAGCGTGCGCAGGTAGGTTTTTCGCTTGGCCTGCCGCTCGGCCTCAGCCTTTTTGTGCTGTGCTGCCTCCGTCGTTTTTCTCGTTTCGGCAGTGGACGCTGCCAACTTTTGAAGTTCCGCGACCGTGCGGCGCGGGGGCTCGGCCTCACCCATCGGACGTTGTTCGCGCTGCCAAGCTAGGTAGCGCAATTTCAGCTTACGCTCGGCTTGCTGTCCATGCCCGGTCAGGAGCAGTTTGAGCATCGCTGCTTTCTCTGCAGCTGGAAGTTCGGCGATCCAGGCGTCCAGTTTCGCATCGCTCTTACTATCGGGCTTTACGGCTTGCTGGTCCGATAATCCTGCTGCTGATAGCAGATCCTGATCGACTTCCAGAAACTCCGCCAGCGAGCGTTGTGCAGCGCTAAGCCGGGATAACCCAGGCGGTGGCGGGGGCTCGGTGGTCCTGTCGTCAACTTCGCCAGCGCTCACCCCGGCCAGCCAGCCGAGATACAGCGAACGCATGTCGCCACGCAGCAGCTCGTCGCGCAATGGGCTCAACCTGCCCATCCAGCCCCGCCCATCCTCCTCGGCGAAGCGATCGTAGTTGTTGCTTTCGCTCAATTCCCATACGAACAGCCAGTGTGTTTTCGTACCGTCAATCGAAAAGACAGATTCGGTTTCAAAGGTTCGAAGAGTCGCCACATCGAATGCCCTTCTCGGCATCCGCAGGTACAAACAGCAAGTACACCAGTTAGCGACATAGACGTGAGCATCAAAGTATCGCCGCATCCAGTCGACCGGATCTCCCTTGAGATTGCCCCATTGGTAATCATTGACGAAGCTGGTCGGAGTAATGCTGGCGCGAGACGAGCGTGAGCGAAGTTCCGCCATTTGCTTCGGCGTCAATGGTTCATCGATCGCAACAAATTCGTAGTACTGGTATTCGCTCATGTCGAGTGATTTTCTGCGAAATCAGACGATCTTCATTTCAAGCATATTCCCTGTCAATCCGTCAGATCGACGATGCGATGCGATGGCAGGCCACTCCTTGATTCGATACCCCATAGCCTTGTATCCGCGCTGGCGCTTCTCCCACATCCGTAGTAGCGCCGGGTGGCCCATGTCGACGAAATCGATGATCCGCACGTCAGTCTTGGTCGCATGCTCTCGATGCAGGCGCCCGGCGTATTGCTGCAAGGTTCCCTTCCACGAAACCGGCATCGCCAGAACCAGGGTGTCCAGAGGAGGATGGTCGAAACCCTCCCCTACCAGCTTGCCAGTCGCGAGCAGTACGCGCGGCACTTCCGGCGGTAGAGCATCGAGTTGCCCAATAAGCGCCGTTCGCTGCTTTCGTGACATCCGGCCGTGCAGTACGAACGGTGGCGGAATCATTCCCTCCAATGCCGTCGAGATGGCATCGAGATGGTCGGTGCGTTCGGTCAGCACCAGCACCTTGCGGCCATGGTTGACGGCGTGTTCGATTTCGCCGGCGATTGCGGCCGTGCGTGCCTGATCGTTGGCGAGGTGCCGGAACACATCCTGAATTCCGGCTTCGGTCGGCAGGTCGATCCGTGCGTGTAACGAATACGGCACCACCTCCAGGTCGTGCGGGGCACCGAAAGGTTTCGCTGCCGTGTGCCGTATCGGGCCACACTGCATGAAGATGATCGGTTGCTGGCCGTCGCGGCGAAACGGTGTGGCGGTCAGGCCGAGAACGTATTTCGCCTTGGTGCGCTTCAGAATGGCGTCGAATGACACCGCGCCGACGTGGTGGCATTCGTCCACGATGACGTGACCGTAGTTCTCGACCAACGAATTTACCTCACCCTGCCGTGACAAAGACTGCATCACCGCGATGTCGATCTTCCCTGTGGCCTTGGCTTTGCCGCCGCCGATTGTGCCGATCACGCCCTTGCCGATGCCGAGGAAGGCCTGCAGACGCTCCTGCCACTGTTTGAGCAACTCGGTGCGATGCACCAGTACCAGGGCGTTCACGCCACGCTTGGCGATCATCGCTGCCGCCGCGACCGTTTTGCCGAAGGCGGTAGGCGCGCACAGCACGCCAGCGTCATAGCTCAGCATTGCGGCAACCGCCAATTGCTGATCGGGACGCAACTTACCGAGGAAGGTGACTTCCAGCGGCTCACCTTCGTAACGCTCATCACGCAGTTCGCTGCGGATGCCGTTGTCTCTCAGCAATTCCTGCACGGCATCCAGGCAGCCGCGCGGCAAGGCAATGTGCTGCGGATAGTTTTCGGCACTGCCGATTACGCGTGGTTTGTCCCAGACCGATAGCCGCATTGCCTGTGCCTTGTAGAACTCCGGGTTCTGGAACGCAGCAATGCGGATCAGGCGGTTGGCCAGCGATTGCGGCAGCTGCGCCTTCTCGAAGTAGATGAGATTGCTCAGCGTCACGGTGAGTGACTTCGGCATTATCCCCGACAGCCGCTTCGTCGACGGGGCCGAACGCTTCCACGGCGTAGCCAAGTCTTCTTCGTCGATGAAAGTGACATCCAATGGATGCGCCCTGCCCGTGGCACGCAGGATGGTCGGCTCGATGTCATGCGGTGCCATCGGATGGATGGACGCCAAGAACGCCCACTGGTCGTAGTAGGGATGCAATTCCGCATCAACGAAAACGCTGCAGCCGTTCTCACGAGGCACCTTCTGCAGGGGCAATGCGATCAGGTTGCCAAAGCCGCCCTTGGGCATCGTGTCCTGATTGGGAAACAGGCGGTCGTAAGACTCCAACTTCAATTGCCGAGTTCGCGAACAGGTGTGACTGATGATGGCCGTGCCCAGGCGACGGGCATCGCGGGCCGAGACCCTGCCAGCGAAAAACACCCAGGCATGCGCCCCTTTGCCGGAGCGGGAAATCTCGAGAGCAACGGGCACGTTAAGTTCACCACACGACTGCACGAAGGCGCGGGCGTCCTCTCGCCACTCGGCTTCGTCGAAATCGATGGAGAGGAAATAGCAAGTGTCATCCTCCAGCAGGGGATAGACGCCGACCGTGTGCTCACCAGCCAGATGGTCGTAAAGAACCGCATCTGACAACGGGATCAGTAGTCGGTTGCTACAGTCCCCGCACTTGATGCGCGGCTTTTCGCACACACCTGCACGCCATTCATTGGCGCAGGCCGGCGAGTAACCGGTCTTGGCAGTAGTCTTGCTTTCCCAGCGGATTGGGCAGACATCCGTGCGCCCTCTGAACAACCGGCGAAACAGCGCCACCTTCTCGTGCGTGGAAAGCCGTGAGGGCTCCGACATTGAAACTGGCGGTACGGGCTTTAGCGGCGCGCGCCATTGAATGTCGTTCGCTTCCAGCAGGGCGATCAGGCGGGCGTTTTCGGCCTTCAATTCCACCGATGGATCGCGTTCAACCACGGTCTCCTTACCCGGGAATGTATTTATCGCCATGTGTGCTATCAGTATTTATCGAAGCCTGTCCGCTTGCGATTTATTTCCAGTCGTTCGTCCAAAATTGGGACCCGTCAAATAAAACCCAACAACATGATCCTATCTACCTACCTCGATCCAACTGGTATGACTGTGCAATGCGCTCGATAATCTCGGCAACGCTGTTGTTGATCTTGATGGACTTTGGATCGATCGAGCGATCTGCTTCGATCCCATCGAGAAAACGATTCAGGTCCTCTGCGATCCTCGCTCCCACCGGTATGCGCGCTTCTGGCGCAAGCAACTGCGACAGCCTCATTACGTCGTTGGCGTGCTTGCGAATGTTCCTGGTGTCCACGTGCTCGCCTTTCGCATGGCGTTCATTAAGGTCCAACCACGCACTGGCCTTGAGTGGAATCAGCCTATCCTCACCGACCCATGGCAAGCCGTCAGCCTCCCTGCGGCCTGCAAGGATGAATTCGTAATACGCGTCGTCGAGCAGGATCGCGGACAGACTTGCAATGGCCTCGTCGATTGGGACTGGCGTGAGGTGACTGCCTTCGGCGAGCTTGATCCCGTCGGGTGCTCGACAAAACAACTCCAGCATGACAGGGAAGCGTTCATCGGCTGGCGTCTGGAAGCGATAGAACACGGGCTTCCCGGTGTCGCTGGCCTGCCGGATTGCGTAACGCCCCGCCTCGACGAAACTCCAGAACACTTCGCCGAATTCGGGCGTGAGCGCTTCAATATGGAGGACGATATCCAGGTCCTTCGTGGCGCGAAACTCGAGGCCCGCCTCTTCCATCGCTAGAGTCGCGGCCGTGCCGCCGATCAGCACAAACTGGTCGGCGTGGCCGGCAAAGTATTCCCGGAAGACATCGAGCCCCCTCACCACGGAAAGCGCTCCTTCAATTCATCCAGCGCGAGCTGGACACGCTCGTCGGTGTTGCCCTGAAGGCTGAGCGTCAAGGAAAGTGGATCGACGGTCTCGCTGTTCTGGACGATTGCGGGGCTGTAGTGCCAAAGCTCCCATTCGCAGACCCCCGGCAGGGGCTCGGGCAGGGTCTCGACGCCAGCCTGTGCTGCCGACTTCCACTGCGCCTGGCTGAGTGCATAGATCGGCCATTGCGGCTCGGCAAGCATCGAATTTCGCGCCAACGCGCTCAAGCCCGCCAACCTGACGTGCTGGGGCTTCCAGTTGGAAACGGGCATTGCCCAAAAGCGGCGCTTTATGGGGCTGCGCAACAATGGCTTTGCGTGTTCCCACGTCTGCGCGGCAGTGCGCTCACTCTGCAGCCATCGCGCCCTACCCTCTGTGCGCACTGTGGCAATGCCGGCGGTCGTGAACTCTTTGACAGCACGGGACAGCGTCATCGCGGTGTAGCCCAGGTCGTTGACTACCTCGGCGGGCTGCCACTCGGCGCGCCAGGGTTTACGCAGCAGGACGGCAATCAGCATCGCTTGCGTCGCCGGACTCAACGCGGTCTCCAGAGCTGGGGGTCGTTGGCGAAAATATTCCCGCAAGTCGATCCCCAGGTCCGGCAGATAGAGCTGGTTGCCCGGCACCATGAACGGTACCTTCTGCTCGATGAGACGCTTTCGCTCATAGGACGCGAGGGCTCCGGTCACGTAGACCACAGGCATCCCAGCCAGTTGACGCAGCTTGTCCAGCTGGACGCGGACATTGGCCAACCCGTGCTTGTTAGTCTGCCTATCGATTGCGAGGAGAATTAGGCGATCCAGCAGCTTCAGTTCCCGGACGTCAAATGCTTCCTGGAGGAAGTATGGCAATTTGCCGGTGCCTGGCCATGCCCGAACCTTGAGAGCGATTCCCAAGGTTTCATGCAGATATGCCTGGACGGATGCGTCCATGGTGCGTGGTGGAACGACTGTATTTAACATGATATTGAAACGGTAACATGATATATGTTATCGTGCAACACTATGTTATATACGTATGCTTCGCTGGCGAGTCGAATCGCACCGCATTTTTACCGTCATATTTACCGTCAAATCCGCATGGATCGTTTTGGATGGATCGCTCAGGGAGAAGCCTAAATTACTCTAAGGCGCAAGGGCTTGAACTGGAATACTCACGCTGTTTACTATGTGAAACAGATAGTTGATAGTACTCTGTAACAGACGGATATTACGGCGAAATTCCCGTGGCTACTTATGCCAATCACTCCCACTCGATCATAAACGGCATATGTAAGTCATTGTCCCATTTAGAAGTTCGTTCTACGAGCAGCGTTTTTACCGTCAGATTTACCGTCAATCTCATATGACCCCCGAAAATAGCTTTCAGCATCTATCGAGATGTATCGAGATCACTCGACGATCTCTTGCGGGTCACCGTTCGAGATGTATCGAGATCTATCGGTTCCCGCGATGCTCCCTGGCAACGTCAACGCGCCCTTCCGCTGATCGCGATGGCGCAAAAAGAGTGCCGGCATCAAATCACCTAACTTATTGTCTTTCCATTCTTATTTGCTAATTTTTTTACCGTCACGACACAGCTTTGAAGGCATCTGCGTCCCGAAAAACAACCGGAATGGCCTCCATCAAATGCCTTAACCGATTGCCACACAACGAATTTTCGATCAAATTTTTACCGTCAGCGCAGCCCTGCGCATGGC
>JACZJT010000067.1 GCA_014860445.1 Burkholderiales bacterium | reverse complement strand
GGCAGATAGTGTCCCGAATTGCTAATTCGCTGAAGAAAAGACGCCGAGAATCGACGCCATACGGCGTTGCAAATGCTCGCAAGGTGTCCAACCTTGCTGCGCTTTGCGCCTTGTCTGGCGCCGATTTCGCCGCTTTTCTGTTACGACGAACGCTGCAATGCCGGGCACCTGGTCAACGAACTAGCGATTCGGGACACTAGTGGATGCGCCGCGCGTACTGGTGACGGGCGCGGCCGGCTATCTCGGCAGCCAGCTGGTGGCGGCGTTGGCGGCCGACGCTGCGCGCAGGCCGGCGGTGCTGGTCGCGATGGATGTGCGCGAAGTGCCGCAGGAACAACGCCTGGCGGATGTGCTGTATGAGGCCGCCGACATCCGTGCGCCGGATCTGCTTGCGATGCTGCAGCGCCATGCGATCGACACGGTGGTGCATCTCGCCTCGATCGTCACGCCGGGCAAACACAGCGATCGCGAATTCGAATATTCGGTCGACGTGCTCGGGACCGAGAACCTGCTCAAGGCCTGCGTCGCGGCGGAGGTGAAAAAAATCGTCGTGTCTTCGAGCGGCGCAGCCTACGGCTATCACGCCGACAATCCGGCCTGGATCAACGAGGATGCGCCGGTGCGCGGTAATCAGGCGTTCGCCTATTCCTGGCACAAGCGCCTGGTCGAGGAATTGCTCGCGGATTATCGCGTGCAGGAACCGCAACTCGCGCAGGTGGTGTTTCGCATCGGCACCATCCTCGGCGAAACGGTGCAGAACCAGATCACCGACCTGTTCGAAAAACCGCGGCTGATTGCCATCCGCGGCTCGGACAGCCCCTTTGTGTTCATCTGGGATCAGGACGTGGTCGGATGCCTGCGCGTAGCGGTGTACTCGGACAAGACCGGCATTTACAACGTCGCCGGCGACGGCGCCATGCGCATCCATGAAATCGCCGCGCAACTGGACAAGCGCTGCGTGGTGCTGCCCGCATGGCTGCTGCAAGCCGCACTCGCCTTGCTCAAACCACTGGGCCTGACGCAGTACGGTCCGGAGCAGGTGAATTTCCTGCGTTACCGGCCGGTGCTGACCAACCGGCGCCTGAAGGAGCAATTCGGCTACGTGCCGCAGAAGACCACGGCGGAAGTATTCGAGTTCTACCGAGAGGCGCGCGCGCGGCGCGGCGGCGCATGACGCGGCGCAATTTCGACGGCAAGGTGGTGGTGATCACCGGTGCGGCCGGCGGCCTGGGGCGGGCGCTGGCGCACGCTTACGCGACCGCCGGCGCGCGCGTTGCGGCGCTCGACCGCGATGCGGCCGGGGCCGAGGCGCTGGTTGCGGAACTGCGCAGCCGCAAACGGCAGGCGCTGGCCATCGCCTGCGATGTGACCGACTTCGCTGCCTGCGAGCGGGCGATGGCGGCGGTGCTCGCGTCCTTTGGCCGCGTCGACGTGCTCATCAACAATGCCGGCATCAGCCACCGCAGCGCGTACCGGCGTACCGACCCGGCGGTGACGCGGCGCGTGATGGAGGTCAATTTCTTCGGATCGGTGCACTGTACCCGCGCGGCACTGGATGCGCTGCTCGCGTCACGCGGACTCATCATCGTCATCTCCAGCGTCGCCGGCTTTGCGCCGCTGATCGCGCGTACGGCTTATGCGGCGGCAAAACACGCGCTGCATGGTTTTTTCGATAGCCTGCGCAGCGAACTTGCCGACGACGGCGTGGACGTGCTCATGGTCTGCCCGTCATTCATCGCCACCGGCATCGACAAAAACGCGCTGGGCGGCGACGGTGCCGCGGTGCGCCACGCGCAGCAGATCGTGGGCGTACGTGCGCAGCCGGAGGACATTGCGGCGCAGGTGCTGCGCGCAGCGGAGCGCGGCAAGCGCCTGCTGCTGCCGGGGCGCACATCGAAGCTCGCCTGGTGGGTGAGCCGGATCGCGCCGGCCTACTACGCGCGCGCCATGGCGCGTCGGCTGCGCGGCGAGATGCGCTAGCGGCGGTGACGCTGCCGCGCGCGACATGCCGGTTGATCCACGTCAAGCGCTTGATTTGTCGGTGCGCGACAATAGCAAGGCATGCAGCATCAACCGCGCTGTGGTTGTGGTCTTTCCAAAACCCTGCTGCATTTTTCCGCAATAGGTTTGCGGACCTGATTCATCCCGTCATACTGCCTTGAGTTGGAAATGGTCATCTAGTGGTATCGCTTTCCTTCTTCCGTCGCCTTTCGATACGCAGCCAGTTGCTGCTGCTGGTGCTGATCGTCCTGGCGACATGCGCGGCGTTTGCCGCGTGGCATGTCGCGAACGACGCGCGCCATGCGCGCAGGGCCGCCTACGAGAAGGTGAAGATCGTGGCGGGAGATGTCGCGCACCACCTTGAACTGGCGCTGAGCGACCACGAAGAGGTGCTGCGCATCGCGGCTGCGGAATTCCGCGGCAATCCTCCGGTGCGCGCGCAGCGCTTCAACTCGGAGCAGTTCGTGCGCAATCGCCCGCATGTCATTAATCTCGGCGTGCGTGACCTGCGGGCAAACAATATCTATTCCCACCGGCCCAATCCGACCCCACCGAAAGCGGCGCTCGAATTTCCCTGGGTCGAGCAGGGCCTGCGCAGCGAAACCTTCGTCGCCGGAGACGCCTTTCAGGGAACGCTGAGCGGCCGCTGGGTCACGGTGCTGACCTACCCGGTGCGCGGCGACGACGGCAGGCGCTCCGGCTTCGTTAACCTTTCGCTCGACCTGCTCGCACTCAACGAGCGCGTCATGTACGGCGTCCCCAAGGACGCCCTGGTGCCGGTGTTCGACCGGGCCGACCGGTTCCTGCTGCGCTCGGCCGATCCAGCAACCTGGATCGGCAAGCCTCTGCCTGCGGTGAAGGTCGAGGCGATACGCGGCATGCGCGAAGGTTTCATCACGGAGACCGACCTCGACGGCGTCCGGCGCGTCTATGCACTGGTCACCATTCCGGGCACCGGCTGGCGTGTGTTCGCAGGCCTGCCCGAGGACGGGGTGTTCGCCGACTACCGTGCCGCGCTCAGGCGCAGTATCGCCGTGGGCATTTTTGCGCTGCTGCTGGTGCTGGTGCTGGCGCGGCAAACCAGCCTGGCCATCGCCAGGCCGATACGCGAACTCGCTGCAATTGCGGAAAAGATCAGCGGCGGCGAGCATGGCGCGCGTGCACACATCAGCGGCGCCACCGAAATCGAGCACGTGGCGCGGCAGTTCAACCATATGCTCGATGCGCTGGAGCGCCAGCGCGATGAGCGCGCGGCGCTGACCCGCCACATCGAGCAGTTGTTCAAGCTCGCGCGCGACATCATCCTGCTGATCGGACCGTCCGGCGAAATCATCGAGGCAAACGATGCCGCGGTCGCAGCCTACGGCTATAGCGCGGAGGAACTGCGGCGCATGAACATATCCGATTTGCGCACGGAGGCAGCGCAGGCTGCGGTCGAGCGCGACTGGCAACACGAGCACGGACCGGAGGGTGTGCTGTTCGAAACCGAGCACCGGCGCAAGAACGGCAGTACGTTCCCGGTGGAAATCAGCGCGCAGACGCTGGACATCGACGGCAGGCGCTATCGGCAGAATTTCGTGCGCGACATCAGCGAGCGCCATGCCGCAGACGCACAGATCCGCCGCCAGAATCGAGCCTACGCGACCCTGAGCGAAACCAACCAGCTCATCGTGCGGCTACGGGACAAAAGCCGACTTTACCCGCGCATTTGCAGCATCGCGGCCGAATTCGGCGGCTATGCCTGTGCCTGGGTGGGGCTGATCGACGCGGCCAGCAAGCAGGTGCTGCCCGAGGCCGCAGCCGGCAGCGCGGCCGGATATGTCGACAAGATCCGCGTCAGCACCGATCCGGATCTGCCCGAGGGGCAGGGGCCGCTGGCGCTCGCCCTGCGCCAGGGCCGGCCCTACTACTGCCAGGATTTTCTCCACGATGCAGTAAGCGAACCATGGCGTGCTACGGCTGCCGAATTCGGCCTGCGCTCGATGGCCGCGCTTCCGTTGCGCAGCGGGGGAGCGGTGGTGGGCGCGCTTGCCCTGTATGCGGGGGAGCGCGGCGCCTTCGATCCCGCGACGCAGGCACTGATCGAGGAAATGGCGGAGGACGTTTCCTTCGCGCTGGACAATTTCCAGCGCGAAGCGGCGCGCGAGCGGACTGAAGCGGAGTTGGTGCAAAGCGAGGCGCGTTTCCGCAGCATGCTCGAACAAAACGTTTCGGCCATGTTCGTGCTCGATGACGGCAAGCTGAGCTACGTCAACCGGCGCGCTGCCGAGATCCTGGGATATGCCGAAGACGAATTGATCGGAATGTCGATGGTCGATCTGGTCGCAGAATCGGACCGCGCCGGAATAGCCGAGGCGATGCGCCAGCTGTTGTCGGGAGAGCAGAGGACGGTCGAGCATACTTTTGGAGCGCTGCGCAAAGACGGCAGCATTGCCGACATGGGCGGCCATGCAATCCTGGCGACGGTGCAGGGGCGGAAAGTGATCCTGGGCATGGCGCAGGACATAGGCGAACGCAAGCGCGCGCAGGCCGAGATCGACCGCTATGTCGAGCGCCTCGAGAACGCGATGGAGTCGACGCTGCAGGCGGTGTCGAGCGTGGTGGAATTGCGCGATCCCTATACCGCCGGGCATGAGCGCCGCGTGGGCGAGCTTGCGGCGGCCATAGGCGCCGAGATGGGCCTGCCCGAGTCCACGGTCAAGGGGCTGCGACTCGCCGGCTATGTGCACGACCTCGGCAAAATCAGCGTACCTGCGGAAATCCTGAGCAAGCCGACGCGGCTGGCGCCGATGGAGTACGAACTCATCAAGAACCACCCGCAAAGCGGATTCGAGGTGCTGAAAAACGTGGACTTTCCATGGCCTGTCGCACAGATCATCCTGCAGCATCACGAGCGGCTGGACGGCAGCGGCTACCCGCGCAAGCTGAAGGGCGATGAGATTATTCTCGAAGCGCGCGTGATGGCGGTGGCCGATGTGGTCGAAGCCATGTCTTCGCACCGGCCCTACCGGCCGGGCATCGGTCTGGACGCGGCGCTCGCGGAAATCGAAACCAACAGCGGCAGGTTCTACGATGCGCGAGTCGTTGCCGCCTGTCTGCGGCTGTTCCGCGAGCGGGGCTACGCCCTGCCAGGCTAGCAGGACCGGTGCGATCGCGGCGACGCTAGCGCTTGTCGAGGTCGGTGACTTCGCCCTTGACCTGGGTCGACTTGCCGCGGAACAGCGCGACGAGCTCGCCTTTCTGGTTTTCTACGCGGATGTCGTACACGCCGTTGCGGCCCTCCAGTCCCTGTTCGCTCCCGTCCGCGGTGAGCAGATCGTGAATGTAGGCCGGGCGCAGGTACTCGATGACGCAGGTAACGGCCACTGCGTTCTTGTTGTGGCTGTTGCAGCAGTAGGAAAAAACCGTGTCGGCGAGCGTGAATATGTAGCCGCCGTGGCAGGTGTTGTGCACGTTGGCCATGTCCTCGCGCACGCTCATCTGCATGCTTGCCGATCCGGGACCGACGCCGAGCAGCCGCATACCGAGCGCGTCTGCGACGCGATCGCGTGCCTGCATTGCTGCGGCGGCGGCTTCGGCCAGTTGTTGCGCTGTCCTGTGCATGGCAAAGCTCGAAAATTGAGGTTTCAGAGCATACACCAACAGAAGTAAAATGAGCGCTTTGCCGCGGGCGCTCCCCCTCATGGTCAAAGTCTATTCCATCGACGGCATCACGCCCGTCGTGCACCCGGATGCATACGTGCATCCGAGCGCCGTGCTGATCGGCGATGTAATCGTCGGCGCAGGCGTATACGTAGGTCCTTCGGCCAGCCTGCGCGGCGATTTCGGGCGCCTGGTCATCGAGGCCGGCGCGAATATCCAGGATTGCTGCATCGTGCACGGCTTTCCCGAATCGGACACGGTGATCGAGCAGGACGGCCATATCGGTCACGGCGCCGTCGTTCATGGCGCGCGCATCTGCCGCAACGCCCTGGTCGGCATGAACGCCGTGGTCAACGACAACGCCGTGGTGGGGGAGTCGGCCTTTGTCGCCGCGATGGCCTTCGTCAAGGCGGGAATGCGTGTGCCGCCGCGCACGCTGGTCACGGGCATTCCGGGAAAGGTGATGCGCGATCTGAGCGCAGATGAACTGGCCTGGAAGGTGGACGCGACGCGCTTGTATCAGAACCTGGCTGTGCGCAGCCTCGCCAGCATGCGCGAAACCGTGGCGCTGAGCGAGGCCGAGCCCGGGCGCAAGCGGCTCGCGCCCCAGGAAGTACTGCCGCTGTCCGTGTGGAAAAACCGGAAAGCCGGCGCTTGAAGGCGCGGTCAATATCGGGCTGCATCATTCACTACGCCGTTCACAATGAGCCATCCCTCCATCGCTGAAATCAACGCCGGATTTGCCGCGCGCCTGCGTGCGGGCGAAATCCTGCTGGGCAGCATCATTGCGCTCCCCTGTGCCGAGGTGGCCGAGATGTTTTCGCGCGCCGGCTTCGACTGGCTGTTCATCGACACCGAACATGCGCCGCTTGACCATCTGGCGGCACAGGGCCTGCTGCAGGCGGCGCGTTGCCCCTGCCTGGTGCGCGTGCCGGCGGGCGAGGAGGCGCTGATCAAGAAGGCACTGGACATCGGCGCGGCCGGCGTCGTCGTGCCGCAGGTGAATACTGCCGGGGATGCCGAGCGCATCGTGCGCTACTGCAAATATCCGCCGCGCGGCAGCCGCGGCGTGGGCATCGTTCGCGCCCAGGGCTACGGGCTGGATTTTCAGGACTATGTCGAGAGCGCCAACGACAATGTCATCGTCATGCTGCAGATCGAGCACATCGACGCGGTGAACAACATCGAATCCATCGTGCGCGTACCCGGGGTGGATGCGCTGATGATCGGCCCATACGACCTGTCCGGCACGATGGGCAAGCTGGGACAGGTCAACGACCCCGAGGTGGAGCAGGCGATCGAAACGGTGCGCAAGGCCTGCGCCGCGGCCGGCATGAAGCTTGCCATTTTTGCCGCGACTGCCGAGGGGATGAAGCCGTACCTGGCGAAGGGATACACCCTGCCGATCGCAGGCATGGACCTCATGCTCCTGTCTGCGGCTGCGCGCGGCGTGGTACAGGCCTTGAAATGACGGCGATTGGACGAGTCAAAAGATTTTGAACCTTCTACACATGAGGCGATGAAATGAGCTACGAGAACATACTGGTTGAAACCCGCGGCCGCGTCGGCCTGATCACACTGAACCGGCCGAAGGCGCTCAATGCGCTCAACGACGCGCTGATGGACGAACTCGGCGACGCGCTGGCTAAATTCGACGCCGACGAGAGCATCGGCTGCATGGTGATCACCGGCAGTGAAAAGGCGTTCGCCGCAGGCGCCGACATCGGCGCGATGAAGGACTGGACCTATATGGATGTGTACAAGAGCGAGTACATCACGCGCAACTGGGAGCGCATCCGCACGGTGAGAAAGCCGGTGATCGCGGCGGTGGCCGGTTTCGCCCTGGGCGGCGGCTGCGAACTGTCGATGATGTGCGATTTCACCATCGCCGCCGACACGGCGAAGTTCGGACAGCCCGAGATCAAGCTCGGCGTCATCCCCGGAGCGGGCGGCACGCAGCGCCTGCCGCGCGCCGTATCCAAGGCCAAGGCCATGGACATGGTGCTGACCGCGCGCATGATGGACGCCGCCGAAGCCGAGCGCGCCGGGCTGGTGTCGCGCGTGGTGGCCGCGGACAAGCTGCTGGACGAAGCGCTGGCCGCCGCCAGCCAGATCTGCGAATTCTCGCTGCCGGTGGTGATGGCGGCGAAGGAATCGGTCAACCGCGCCTACGAGACCACGCTCAACGAGGGCGTGCTGTTCGAGCGGCGCGTATTTCACTCCCTGTTCGCCACCGAAGACCAGAAGGAAGGCATGGCGGCGTTTGTCGAGAAGCGCAAGCCGAAGTTCGAACATAGGTGAGCCGGGCCCCGCCCCGGCGGGCGGGTTACTTTTCTTGTCTCGCCAAGAAAAGTAACCAAAAGAAGGCGACCCCGGTGCCGCGGCCCTTCGGGCTGCCCTGCGCTACTCGGCTGAGCGGGCCGCTGCGCAACTCGGCCCTGCGGGCCTCAGACAGTGCTCGCGGACTTCCCCCGCACAGCCTGCGTTGCTCGGCGCGGCACAGGGGGCACAAACCCGTAGCGGTGCCGGCTGCCGATATCCCCTCGGTGACGCCGAGAAGCGCAGCGCGTCGCGGGGTTGTCGCCGAGGACTGTCTGAGCCCCTCGCTCTTGCGAGGGGCGAGTTCCGCAGGCGCCGCGGCGCGCGAGCATCGCAGGGAAGTCGCCGCAGGCGACCGTCACCGTGGGGTGCCCTTTTCTTTGGTTACTTTCTTTTGGGCACGCAAAAGAAAGTAACCAGCCGTCGGGCTGCCCCCGACATTATTCGGTACAGTAACCCCTCCCGCCAGAACAGAAACTCGCTGACAGGCATATCCATTGGTAATGAAGAGAATAACCAGTAGCCCGGTGGGCCTCATCGCCTGGGTCTGCCTCGCGCATGTCGCAAGCATGCTGTGCTATGCGATCTACCCGACGCTGCTACCGCAGCTGCAGCAGGAATGGGGTGCGAGCAATTCGGCCGCCGGACTGATCTCAGGCATGTTTTTCGCGGGCTACATGGCGTCGGTGCCTGTGCTGAGCGGTCTGACCGACCGGGTCGATGCGCGCCGCGTGTATTTTTTTTCCAGCCTGCTTGCCGCCTTTGGCTGTCTCGGCTTTGCGCTATTCGCGCACGGCGTGTGGTCGGCTGCGTTTTTTCAAGGGCTGACCGGCGCCGGCATTGCCGGCACCTATATGCCCGGTCTGAGGGCGCTTACCGATAATCTCGGCGATCGTGCGCAAAGCCGCGCCGTTTCTTTTTATACGGCGGTGTTCGGTTTCGGCGCGAGCTTCTCGATCCTGCTTGCGGGCGGGTTCGCCGCGACCCTGGGCTGGCGCTGGGCATTTGCCTTGTGCGCGCTCGGCCCGCTCGCCGCGGGCCTGATGATCGTCCTCGGATTGCCGCCCCGGCGGCCGCCCGCACCCGGGCCGAGGGCCTTGCTCGATATGCGGCCGGTGCTCGCCAATCGCGCGGCGCGCGGCTATATTTTCGGCTACACGGTTCACTGCTGGGAACTGTTCGGCTCGCGCTCCTGGATGGTGGCTTTTTTCGTATTCAGCCAGAGCCTGTCGGCCGGCGGTCCCTGGCCATGGAGCCCGGTGCTGATCGCGGCCATCGCCAATATGTTCGGTCCGGGCGCCAGCGTGCTCGGCAACGAACTCGCGATGCGCTATGGCCGCAACCGCGTCGTGCCCGCAATCATGGTCTGCTCGGGTTTGTGCACCTGCCTGTTCGGCGCATTCTCCGGCATGCCCTGGTACGCGGTCGTCGGGCTCTCCTTTGTCATGCTCAGCCTGCACATGGGGGATTCCTCTGCGCTGACCTCGGGCATGGTGGCCAACTCCGATCCGAACATACGCGGCGCCAGCATGGCCCTGCATTCGATGCTGGGTTTCGGCGCAGGCTTCATCGCGCCGCTGGCGTTCGGCGCGGTGCTGGACGCGGCCGGAGGCAACGCCAGTCCGGGTGCATGGACGCTCGCCTACGCCAGTCTGGGCATGGTGGGCGCACTCGCGCCGCTGCTTCTGAAGCTGCGATGAAACCGGCCGACAAGCCGGTCGTGCGCGAGTGGGCGGTCCTGCTGGTGCTGGCCGGCGTGCAGATCAGCCATATACTTGATTTCATGATCCTGATGCCGCTCGGGCCGCAGTTCATGCGCATGTTCGCCATCGGGCCGACGAAATTCGGATTCCTGGTTTCGGTCTATACCTTCAGCGCAGCCGCCGTCGGCTTTGCGGCCGCTTTTTTCATCGACCGCTTCGATCGCAAGAAATCGCTGCTCATCCTGTATGCCTGTTTCGGCGCGACCACGATGTTCGCCGCGTCCGCCGGCAGTTACGGCGCGCTGCTGGTGGCGCGGGCGCTGGCCGGGGCATTCGGCGGCGTGCTGTCGGCGATCGTGTTCGCCATCGTCGGCGACCTGATACCGGAGAGCCGCCGCGGCTCCGCGCTGGGCGTGGTGATGTCCTCCTTCTCCATCGCCGCGACGGTCGGCGTGCCGGTCAGCCTGTCCCTGGCAACCCAGTTTACCTGGCGCGCCCCGTATTTCTTTCTCGCCGGCTTGTGCGTCGTCACCTGGTGCGGTGTGCTGTGGCTGCTCCCGCGCATGCGCGACCATTTGCGCGCGGCTCGCGAGCGCCATCCGCTGGCGCAGGCCGTGGCGGTGTTCAGCGATCCGAACCACCGCAGGGCCTTTCTGTTTTCGGCCACGCTGTTTTTCTCCGGCTTCGCCGTCATTCCGTTCATCAGCCCCTATATGGTCGCGAACGTCGGGGTAAGAGAAGCGCAACTGCCCCTGCTTTACCTGGTCGGCGGTACGCTGACCCTGCTCACGGTGCGCCTGGTGGGTCGGCTGACCGACTTGCACGGCAAGCAGCGCGTGTTCATGCTGGTCGCCTGCGGATCGGCACTGGCCATGCTCAACCTGACTCATCTTCCGCGCGTGCCCATTTATCTCGCCATCGCATCCTCGGCGTTCATGATGTGCATGATGTCGGGGCGCTTCGTTCCCGCGATGGCGCTGATGACGGCGAGCGTGAAGCCAAGACTGCGCGGAAGCTTCATGAGCTTCAACTCCTCGATTCAGCAACTCGCGTCGGGCACGGCGGCCTTCGGGGCGAGCCTGATCATCGGCAGGAACGACGCGGGCGAACTGACCCACTACGGTGTCGTGGGCGTTCTCGCCTCGGCGGCGACGCTCGCGAGCATCTACCTTGCGCGTCGCATACGCGCGACGGCGGGATAAACTCCCGATCGCTGTCGCATTGCGGGCGCATTCGAGCGGCACGGTTTATCATGGCGCCTGTTGCGAGAAACCGACCAAACCAAACAATAGGCAAAAGCGCTTCCTTGGAGGATGTACTGAATGGAAAAGATCTGGCTTAAACACTATCCGGCCGGCGTACCGGCCGACATAGACGCGAACAAATACCAGTCGATCCGCGACCTGTTCGAGGAAAGCGTAGCCAGCTTTCGGGAGCGCCCGGCCTACTATTGCATGGGCAAGGAAATAACGTTTGGCGAGCTCGATCGCATGTCGGCGGCATTCGGCGCCTGGCTGCAGTCGCAGGGGCTGGTGAAGGGTGACCGCGTCGCGTTGATGATGCCCAATGTGCTGCAGTACCCGGTCGCGCTGTTCGGGGTGTTGCGCGCAGGACTGGTGGTGGTGAACGTCAACCCGCTGTATACGCCGCGTGAACTCGAGCACCAGCTGAACGATTCCGGCGCGAAGGCGATCGTGATCCTCGAGAATTTCGCGCACACGCTGGAGCAGGTGATCGCGAAGACGCCGGTGAAGCAGGTCGTGGTCGCGGCGATGGGCGACCTGTTGGGCGGCGCGAAGGGGACGCTGGTCAATTTCGTCGTGCGCAACCTGAAGAAAATGGTACCGGCGTTCGAGCTTGACCACGCGATCCGCTTTAACAAGGTGCTGGGCGCGGCCTCGGCCATGACGCTGGACCGGGTGGAGATCAAACCCGACGATATCGCATTTCTTCAATACACCGGCGGCACCACCGGCGTATCCAAGGGTGCGATGCTGCTGAACCGCAACATTACCGCCAACCTGACCCAGGTCGATGCCTGGCTGGATCCGTTCCTGACCGAATACGACCGCAAGCACTACATCATTATCACGGCGCTGCCGCTCTACCATATCTTTTCGCTGACGGTGAATTGCCTGATGATGCTCAAGATCGGCGGCAAGAACGTGCTGATCGTGAATCCGCGCGACATTCCGGGTTTCGTCAAGGAGCTCGGAAACCACAAGTACACCACCATCACCGGGGTCAACACCCTGTTCAACGGCCTGATGCACCATCCGGATTTCGAGAAACTCGATTTCAGCGCTTTGCGCATTTCCAACGGCGGCGGCATGGCGGTTCAGAAGGCTGTAGCGGAAAAATGGAAAAAGATCACCGGCGTCACCCTGATCGAAGGCTACGGCCTCACCGAGACCTCGCCGGTCGCGACCACGAATCCGCCAGACCTGAAGGAGTTCAACGGATCGATCGGACTGCCCGTGCCTTCCACCGAAATTTCCATCCGTGACGATGCCGGCAACGAGCTTGCGCTGGGTGAAACAGGCGAGATCTGCATCCGCGGGCCACAGGTCATGGCGGGATATTGGCAAAAACCCGACGAGACGGCGAAGGTGATGACGGCCGACGGGTTTTTCCGCAGCGGCGACATCGGCATCATGGACGAGAAGGGCCACACGCGCATTGTCGACCGCAAGAAGGACATGATCCTGGTGTCCGGATTCAACGTTTATCCGAATGAAATCGAAGGCGTGGTGATGATGCTTCCCGGTGTGGTGGAGTGCGCGGCAGTCGGCGTGCCGGACGAGCATTCGACCGAGGCGGTAAAACTGTTCGTGGTGAGGAAGGATCCGGATCTGTCGGAAAAGGAAGTGCGCGCGCACTGCCATCAGAACATGACCGGCTACAAATGTCCGAAGTACGTAGAATTCAGGACGGAATTGCCCAAGACGAATGTCGGGAAAATCCTGCGGCGCGCCTTGCGCGACGAAAAAGCCGGCTGAGAACCGAAAACCCTAGACTGCGGGGGTCGATCCGTAATCCGGGGATTGGGTCCTGCCCTTGCTTCTGCGCAGGCAGGCTTCGATCGACTCCAGCAGCTGGTCGCGCGTGACCGGCTTGGAAAGGTAGTCCGAGGCACCGAGCTCCACCGCCTTTGCCATGGTGTCGCTGTCGCTGCGTCCTGAGAGCAGGATGACCGGGATCGAAGCGGTTTCCGCATCCGAGTGCAGCAGCCTCAATAATTCGAAACCGTCCAGATAAGGCATGTTGAGATCGGACACGACCAGGTCCGGTGTCTGCTCCAGCAGCGCACGACCGCCCGTGACCCCGTCCTCTGCGACCTGTACCTCGTAGCCGGCGGCCTTCAAATGCAAGCGCAACAGGTCGCGAAAGCCGACGTCGTCGTCGATGATGAGTATCCGGTATTTTTTTTCGTCAGGCATGCGCGGCTCTGGTCCCCCCGCCTGAGGCGCGCCGCGGGGCGAACGGGCATTGTATCGGAAATCGTAGCCCGTCAACGGCTTATGCATCGGTGCCGCATGGCGGCATGCCTTTTTCGATGCGAACGCGCGCATCCGGCGGCACAGCTTTCGACGCGCGCGTCGTGTAATATCGTGGAGCTTCCGCCTCCGATCTTGCGGCCCGCATTTTTCCAACGTATTTCAAGGACAGCGCGTGCAGACGAACCAGTTCAAGGGCGTGCTGATCATGCTCGTCACCGTGCTCATCTGGGGCGGGATGTTCCCCGTGGCGAAAGCGGCGCTGCTGACCCTGGATGCGTTCTGGCTGTCTGCGATCCGCTACGGCATTGCCGCTCCCCTGTTTGCAGCGATTCTTTACTGGCGCGAAGGTGCCGAGGCACTGCGCTACCGCGGCAGGTTTCTGCAGGCTTCGTTCTACGGCGTCGTGGGTTTCAGCGGCTTCTCCATCCTGGTGTTTGCCGGTCTCAGCCGCTCCCGTCCGGAACATGCCGCCATCATCATGGCGTTGCAGACGCCGATCGCGGCATTCGTGCACTGGGCGCTGAAGGGCACCCGGCCGGCCAATTTCACCCTGGTTTGCATTACGGTCGCAATCCTCGGCGTGTTCATGGTCATCACCAAGGGTGATCCGGTGCACGCGTTCGCCGGCGGTACTTTCTTCGGCGACATGCTGATCTTCCTCGGCGCCATGAGCTGGATCATCTACACCATAGGCGCGGTCAGCTTTCCCGGTTGGTCCGCGCTGCGCTTTACAACGCTTACCAGTTTGCCGGGGGCGGCGGGGATATTTGTGCTCACCGGGATCGCGAGCTTGCTTGGATATGCGAGCGCCCCGGCCGGTGCGACCGTGGCCACCCTCGGTTGGGAGATCGCCTATCTGGCGCTGCTGACGGTGGTGCTGGCGGTGCTGTTCTGGAACATGGCCATCGGCTACCTCGGCGCGCTCAATGCCATGCTGCTCGGCAATCTGGTGCCGGTGGTGACGTTTGCGATCCGCATCATGCAGGGCCACCATTTCGAAACCATAGAACTCGCCGGCGCGGGTCTGGTGGTGCTGGCGCTGATCGCCAACAATCTCTACCTCAGGGGCAGATCCGCCGCGTCGAAGCGCTGATCACTGCGGCTTCAGCCTGAGCGTGCCCAGAGAAGCGGAGAGGGCGTCGCTGCGCTGCATCGACATTGGCAGGTATTCGACCCGCGCCCAGCGCTCCGCGAAATTCTTGTACAGCGGCGACAGCAGGTTGCCCGACTGGCCGGTGGAGTGAATGTAGACCGACTTGTCCAGGTCGGAGAGGTCGTAAATTGCGCGCAGCGACGCTGCGTGGCGGCTGGCAAACGGCGCACCCTCGTTGGCCAGGGTGTTGCGGCCCACATTGACCGTATAGGTGTCGCCGGGCGTGGGAACGTGTATGTCGAACAGCTTCGCAAGCAGCGCCTGGCGGCCGAAGGGACGATGCTCGGACAGGGCGTAATGCGCGTCGCCCCAGTGCCATCGCGAACGGTCCTCGCCGTAGCGGCGCTTCAGATCGGCCAGCGCCAGACCGAGCGCGCGGGGCAATAGCTCGGCGCAGGTTTCTTTCGCCGCCGTGTTCACGTTGTCGCACCAGTGTCCCTGGCCGCCGGTGTCGGCGAGCACCGCGTGCATGAATTCGGCGCGATGCGCCCACTCGCTGGTGAACAGGTCGCCGAGTTCGTCGGCATAGATCAGCCGGCCGAGCTCGCGCAGCCAGGCGCTCACGATCAGCGGCTCCGCGCCGCCAAGCACCATGTCCGCGTCCCACTGCGCCAGTTGCCGCAACACCTGCTGTGCATCGGTGTCCGCGGCCTTGGTCTTGAGCAGCAGCGGGAGGATTTCGCGCACCTGCAGCGAAACCGTGTCGGCCTGGATTTTTTCGAAGCTCTGCAGCGTATGCTTGGGTATCGCATCCAGCAGCTGCTTGATGCGCTCGGCACGATAAGGCAGGACCCACTCGCTGGTGATGAAGTGCGGGTAGTCCTTGGCCACGATCTTGTGATTGGCTGTCATGATTTCGCCAGAGGCGGGGTTGTAGCTCCGCGGCAGGTCCTCGAACGCGATGAAGCCATCCCAGTCGTATTTCGCATCCCAGCCCGGTGCGGGCGCCAGCCCTTTGAGATCGTTTGCAGGTTTGCGCACCGGCACGCGCCCGGGTGCGATGTAGCCGATGTTGCCCTTGGTGTCGGCGTAGACCATGTTCTGCTGCGGCGAATGAAAATTGCGCGCCGCGGCGAGAAAATCGCTCCAGTTTCCGGCCGTCGCGAATTTTCCGGCCGCCTGCATGGACAGATCGTCTTCGCGCAGCGTCGTCCATGAAAAAGCCAGCGCGAATTGTTGCGGCAAGGCGTCAGCCGCCGGCTTGAACACATCGGAAATAAGCGGACCGTGGCGCGAACTGCGCACCGTAATCGCCACGTCCGGCTGGCCCTTGACCTTGATCACTTCGCTGCGCGTGGCGAGCTTCTGCCAGCCCTGCGGCGCGAGGACCTGGCCGGTGTCATCGACGCGCTCCACATACAGGTCCTGCACGTCGGGCCCGGTATTGGTGTATCCCCAGGCGATCTCCCGGTTGCGCCCCAGCACCACGGCGGGCACGCCCGGCAGCGTGGCGCCCATGACGTCGAGGCCAGGCGCAGACAGATGCGCGAAATACCAAACGGCGGGCGCGGCCAGGCCGAGGTGCGGGTCGTTCGCGAGCAAGGGCTTGCCGCTTGCCGTGCGACCGCCGGCGAGCACCCAGTTGTTGGAGGCGCCGTCCTCGGTCAGGCCCGGCAACGCTAGCGCTGCGAGTTTGCTCGCGTCGAGCTGCCGATACAGCGTGGCGTAGTCGGTGACGGCGAGCGGCGCATCACCCGGGTAGGGCGGCAGAAATTCGCCTATCTGTGCCGTGGAAAGTTTCTTCGCCAGGCGCAGGCGCAGCAACTCGGTGCGCCAGTTCGCGCCCAGGTCCCAGGCCATCATCTTGATCCAGGCGACGGAGTCCGCGCTTTGCCAGGGCTCGGGCTTGACGCCGGTGAGCAGAAATTCCGGTGGCAGCGGTCCCGAGCGTTGCGCGAGGAAGGCGTTGACGCCTGCTGCGTAGGCGTCGAGCTGGCTGCGCGTTTCCACGTTCAATGATTTCAGCGTCGCTTCGGCGACGCGGCGCACGCCCAGGGTGCGCAGAAACTTGTCCGCATCCAGGGTCGCCGCGCCCAGCGCCTCGGACAGACGCCCGGCGGCTATGCGCCGGTTCATTTCCATTTGCCACAGGCGATCCTGTGCGTGGACGAAACCGAGCGTGAAATAGGCGTCTTCGACGCTGCCTGCGTAGATGTGGGGCACGCCGTGGCGGTCGCGCACGATTTCCACCGGCGCCTTGAGGCCGGAGAGGGTGAGCGTGCCATCGAGTTGGGGCAGCGACTGACGCAGCCATATATAGCCCGCAGTCAGCGCAAGCAGCAGTACCAGGACCAGTGCCGTGATTGTTTTCAATGCAATTTTCATGATTTCGATGTTTCGACGCGATGATCGCAATGCGCGACAGGCTAGCACAATTGCGGCTTATTCCGGATGGTGAAACCCTGTCGATTCGGTCGGAACATTCGACATCAAAGGGTGCGCTATCGCGGGAAGTTTGGTATAACCCCCTAACGCGTTTACAACGGAGTGCTTAATTTGCTGTACACCCTGCACGAAATGAGTCACGCGGCACTGGCCCCCTGGCAGATGTGGGCCAGCATCAACGCCAACCTGTTCAGCTATCCCTTCAGTCCACTCTACTACTCCCCGCTCAGCCGCAAAATCGCAGCCGGCAGCGAGCTTTTCGTCCGCGTCACCCAGCGTTACCAGAAACCCGAATTCGAGATCAGCGAGGCACGCGTCGGCGCCAAGTCGGTTGCGGTCACGGAAACGGTCGCGCTGGAAAAACCTTTCTGCCGCTTGCTGCATTTCGAGCGCGATCTCGGCACGCGCCGCGTTTCGAAAAATCGTCGTGCCGATCCCAAAGTGCTGCTGGTCGCGCCGCTCTCCGGCCACCACGCGACACTGTTGCGCGATACGGTGCGCACGCTGCTGAGCGACCACGACGTCTACATCACCGATTGGGTGGACGCACGCATGGTGTCGCTGCACCACGGACCGTTCCACCTGGACGACTACGTCGACTACGTGCGCGAATTCATCAGCTTTCTCGGCCCGGAAGTGCATGTCATCTCGGTGTGCCAGCCCACGGTGCCGGTGCTGGCTGCGATTGCGCTCATGGCCGAAGCCGACGCCCCGGTCCAGCCGCGCACCATGATCATGATGGGCGGGCCGATCGACGCCCGGCGCAGTCCCACCGCGGTCAACAACCTTGCCACGACGAAGCCCTTGTCCTGGTTCAAGAGCAATGTCATTCAGCGCGTGCCGGCGAAATACCCGGGCGCCATGCGCCAGGTCTATCCGGGATTCCTGCAGCACGCGGGCTTCGTCGCAATGAACCCCACACGGCATGCCGATGCGCATCGCGATTTCTACAATCATCTGGTCGAAGGCGACGGTGAGTCGGCCGAGGCGCACCGGCGCTTTTACGACGAGTACAACGCCGTGCTCGACATGCCTGCGGAGTACTACCTGGACACCATCAAGACCGTGTTTCAGGAATTCTCCCTGCCCAAGGGTCGCATGTTCGTGCGCGAACAGTTGGTGCGGCCGAAGGCCATTACCAAGACCGCCTTGCTGACCATCGAAGGCGAACTGGACGATATTTCCGGAAACGGCCAGACGGAAGCCGCGCACGCCTTGTGTACGTCGATTCCGGCGAAAAAGCGCGAACACCATCTTGCACCCGGCGTGGGTCACTACGGCATATTCAGCGGACGGCGCTTTCGCGAGCAGTTGTACCCGCGCATACGCGACTTCATTCGGCGCCACGGCTAGGCCGGTCGGCATGCGGCGCCGCTGGCGCGCAGGGCGCGAACGGGCTCAGGCCCGGACGTGCCTCCCGAAGTCGCGCACCATGACCCAGTAGACAAGGAACACGCCCCAACCCGCCGCGGCGATGGCGGCGGTCATCGGCACCGTGCTGCCATCGTGCAGCTTGCCCACGACATAGCCAACGCCCGCGCCGACGGCCATCTGGATGAATCCCATCAGCGCCGAAGCCATCCCCGCCATCCTGGGAAACGGGCCGATTGCGCCCGCCATGGCATTCGGCAGATTGATGCCGGCGGCGATCAGGTAGAAGAACATCGGGACCATCAATGCGGCGAGGTTCTGCACGCCGGCAAGTGCCAGCGCCAGCATGGCACTGCCCGAGGCGAGCGCGAGCGGCGTGCCGTACTTGAGCATGCGATCGACACCCAGTTTCTGCGACAGCCGGCCGGCGCTCATGGTGCCGATGACGTAACCCAGTACGGTAAGGCCGTAGAGCATGCCGAAGCGTTGCGGCGACAGACCCAATACCGGAATCATGATGAACGAGGCCCCGGATAGGAACGCAAATATGCCGGCGTATCCGCAGCTGAGGCACAGCACGTAGCCGGCGTAGCGCCGGTCGCAAAGCAGTGTGCGGTAATTGGCCAGCATCGGTTTCGCGTCCGTTGCATGGGGGTCGCGCTGCAGGTTGGTTTCTGCGAGCAACAGCCAGACTGCGGCGAGCAGGGCGCCGCCGATACCGGCCAGCAGCGCGAAATTCGCGCGCCATCCGAACCATGTCTCCAGGAATCCGCCCAGGCTGGGGCCGAGGATGGGCGCGAGCGCCACGCCGGCATGCAGGTAGCCGAGCATGCGCGCAGTGCCGCCGGCGCCGTAAGTATCGCGCACGATGGCGCGGCCCACGACCGTGCCGCCGCAGGCGCCGATGGCCTGGAAAAAGCGCGCCGTCAGCAGTACGGCCATCGAATCGGCAAGCATGCAGGCGATGCCGGCAGCGACATAGATGCCGCAGCAGGCGAGCACGACCGGGCGCCGGCCGTAGCGGTCCGACAGCGGGCCCAACACCAGTTGCGCGAGCGCAAAACCGGCCACGAACACCGACAGCGTCAGCTGCACTTGCGAAACGCTGCTGTTGAAATAGCGCGAAAGACCCGGCAGCGACGCCAGATTCAGATCGGTCGATAAGGGCAGCAGGGCCAGCATCACCATCAGGATGGCGATGTACCCCGCCGAGGTCGGCGGCAGTTTCACGGGTGCCCTATCTGGGCGGTGTGTATTTGGCGACTTGCTGTTCGATCGCTCCGAACAGGGAATTGCCCTCGGCGTCGAGCATTTCGATGCGCACGCGGTCGCCGAACTTGAGAAAAGGCGTCGTTGCTGCGCCGTCGGCGATGGTTTCGAGCGCGCGCTTTTCCGCGATGCAGGCCGTGCCAACGCTTTGATCCGCGTTCGACACCGTGCCCGAGCCGATGATGGTGCCGGCCGCCAGCGGCCGGGTGCCGGCGGCATGCGCGATCAGCCGCGGGAAATCCACGCCCATGTCCACGCCGGCGTTGGGGTGCCCCAGTTCCTCGCCGTTGACTTGAACCAGCAGCGGCAGGCTCAGCTTGCTTCCATCCCAGGCCGGGCCGAGTTCGTCCGGCGTCAGCGCCAGCGGGGAAAACGCGGAACTCGGCTTGCTCTGGAAGAAACCGAAGCCTTTCGCAAGTTCCGCAGCCGCCAGATCGCGCAAAGACAGGTCATTGACGAGCATCACGAGGTGGATGTGCCCGCCGGCTTCCTTTTTCGGGATGCCCATGGGCACGTCGCCGGTAATCACCGCGATTTCGGCTTCCAGATCCAGGCCCCAGTCTTCGGACTCCAGTGAAATGTCCTCGTTGGGGCCGAGGAAGGCGTCCGATCCACCCTGGTACATGAGCGGGTCGCTGCGGAAGGACTTGGGCATTTCCGCGCCGCGCGCCTTGCGCAAACGCTCGACGTGGCTGACGTAGGCGGAGCCGTCGGCCCATTGGTAAGCGCGCGGCAGCGGTGAGGCGCATAGCGCCGGATCGAATTCGAAGGCACGGGTGCCAGGCGCGCGGTTGAGCGCGTCATAGCGGTCGGTGAGCTGCGGCGAAATATAGTCCCAGTCGTCCAGCGCCGCTTGCAGCGTCGGTGCGATGTCGTCGGCTTTGATTGCGTGCTTGAGGTCGCGCGATACCACGATCAGCGTGCCGTCGCGGGTACCGTCCTTGAGAGTGGCGAGTTTCATGTTGGTTCAGTTTTCCGTGTGCAGCCGCATTTTAACTGTTTGCGCCTGACAACGGCTCCTGCACGGCGCTTGACGAAACCCGGATCGATGCGGTGGTGCCGGAGCTACAGGCTGAAATCGCCCTTCCAGCGGCCCCTGGTGAAGTCGAGGCTGACCTTCTTAGGTGAGATCCTGCCGACTGCCCTGGTATGCAACTCCATTTCGGGCTGGCGCCCCAGCCGTTCGGCGACAGCGAAGCTGCAGGCGGTCGAGGTTACCGGGCGATAGTAGAGCAACAGCCTTTCGTTCGCGGCGACGGTTTCCCTGTCGCCGGCATCCTCGCGAAAGTGCACGAATTTCTTCACCAGGCAGGAAAAATACAATTCCAGTTCGACGATCAGCGGATTGTCGCGCCGGCTTAGTTCGCTTTGCGCAGCCTTGGTCCACTCGATCGCGACATTGCGGCCGTTGATGACGACGCTGGCAGTTCGGATGGTGTGGGTCATAGGAGATCTCCGGGCAAAGATTCTATCGAACCTCGGGCAATACTGCTGTTTCGATTTGTTCAGCGCGCGTCGTTGAGCGTCCAGTCGTAGTCGAGGAATTCGAGGCGATAGTCGCCCGAGCGGATGCGCGCCTGCGCCTCGGGCGTATCAGCCAGGCGCTCGGCGTATTTAGCGAAGGTTGCGGCGAGCGAGGCGAAACCGGCGTGACCCTGCCCGAAATCCTTGCCGTACCAGTCGAACAGTTTCGATGCGCGCAGCGTGTTGCTGGCGGCATCGTAGCGGTTGCGCGTGCGGTCCGAGAAAAACCGGCGCATACCGTCTTCGAGTTGCGCGTCCAGCCGCTCGGCGGTGTAGGCCTCGTTGCGCAGCATTGGGCAGCCGATCGAGGCGCAGACCAGCGCCACATGAATGCGCGGCTCATCGAATGCGCCGGGGGCGCGGATCATGCCCTGTTCGATGTCGTCGAGGTGGCGTTGGCTGCCGAGCAGGGTGAAAAACTTGCGCTTCCAGGGCGACTGGAACACGCTGCCCAGGTCCTTGATTGATGCAAGGTCCGGGTATTTGCCGAGTATCAGTTCGACTGTGAACGCGTTATAGGCGTTGATCAGAAACGCGAGTTGCTGCGCCTTGGCCCAGCTCCGGTACTCGGGTTCGGTCACCGACGAAAGGCTGTCGAGGTAGGCTTCAAGGTTTTTTCGTTCGGCCAGCACGCCCGCGTAGCGCAGCTGCGAGGCGTTGCCGCCCGGAAGCAGCACGACGTGTTTCTTCAGCAACGCGGTCCAGGCCGCATGGTTGTGATCGAAGGCGAACGCGCTGGCGGCGGTGAGCGTGAGGACGAGCGCGACGATCGTGCGTTTCAGGTCTGCAGCCTTCACCCGCGCCGCCAGGCATGGAAGCGCTCGACCCACTGCAGCAGTTTCTGCGGCGCATGCGCCTTTTTCCAGACACCCGCCACGTACTTGTTGGCTTCCGCCATGGTCGGGTAGATATGGATGGTGCCGAGGATTTTGTTGAGCCCGATGCCGTGGCGCATCGCGAGCACATATTCTGCGATCAGATCGCCGGCGTGTTCGCCTACGATGGTGACGCCGAGTATCTTGTCCTTTCCGGGCACCGTGAGTACCTTGATGAAGCCATGGGCCTCGCCATCGGCGATCGCCCGGTCCAGATCGTCGATGCCGTAGACCGATACTTCATAGGGGATCGCGCGTTCTTTTGCTTCGATCTCGTTCAACCCCACCCGTGCCGCTTCCGGGTCGACGAATGTCGCCCAGGGAATGACCGAATAGTCCGCACGGAATTTTTTGAACGGGTCGAACAGCGCGTTCACCGCCGCATACCAGGCCTGATGCGCGGCAGTGTGGGTGAACTGATACGGCCCGGCAACATCACCCGCGGCGTAGATGTTGGGAAACCGGGTTTGCAGGAATCCGTTGGTGTCGACGGTGCGGCTTGTCGCTATGCCGAGTTCCTCCAGGCCATAGCCTTTCAGATTGGCGACGCGCCCGACGGCGACGAGCAGCGCGTCGAAAGGGATGCGCAGGTCCCGGCCCTCGTGTTCGGCGATGAGGATCTTTTCCCCGTTTTCGACGATGAACTGTTTCGCCTTGTGATTGACCAGGACGGCTATGCCTTCGCCGCGAAAACGCTGCGTCACCAGGTCGGAGACTTCGGGGTCCTCGCGGATCAGAATGCGCGGCGCCATTTCCACCTGCGTGACTTCGGCTCCGAGCCGTGCAAAGGTCTGGGTGAGTTCGGAGCCGATCGGGCCGCCGCCGAGCACCACCAGGCGCCGCGGTAGCTGGCGCAGACTCCACACGGTGTCTGAGGTGAGATAGCCGGTTTCCTCGATGCCCGGAATCGGCGGAACGAAGGGACGCGCGCCTGTGGCGATCACGATGCTGCGCGTCGTGAGGCGTTGCACGCTACCGTCGTTGCGCGTGATTTCCACCTCCCAGGGCGAGACGATTTTCGCCGTTCCCTCGACCACATTGACCCCGAGCTCGGTGTAACGCTCGGCGGAGTCGTGCGGCTCGACTTTCTTGATGACGCTTTGCACGCGCTCCATCACTTCGGCGAAGTCGAATTTCGCGCTTGCCTCGCGGATGCCGAATTCAGACGAACGGCGCATATGAGACAAGAGCTTGGCGGAGCGGATCAGGGCTTTCGAAGGCACGCAGCCGGTATTCAGGCAATCTCCACCCAGTTTGTGTTTCTCGACCAGCGTGACCTTGGCCTTCACCGCCGCGGCGATATAGGCGGTGACCAGGCCGGCTGAGCCTGCGCCGATCACAACAAGGTTGCGGTCGTAGCGCGGCGGCCTGTTCCATCCCGCGTAAACCTTCACGGTGCGCAAACGCTCGATAATCTTTTTTGCAATCAGGGGGAAGATGCCCAGCAGTGCAAACGAGGCGAGAATCGCGGGCGAGAGTATGCCGGACAGGGACTCGATTTTCGCAAGCTGGGTGCCGGCATTGACGTAGACGATGGTTCCCAGAAGCATGCCTGCCTGGCTGACCCAGTAAAACGTCCGGGTGGGGAGTGTCGTGAGACCCATCACCAGGTTGATGACAAAAAACGGGAAGACCGGGACCAGGCGCAGCGCAAGCAGATAGAACCCGCCTTCTCGTGCAATACCGGCGTTGATGGCACGCAGGCGCTCGCCGAACTGGCCTTGTACCCAGTCGCGCAGCAGGAAGCGCGATACGAGGAAGGCCAGCGTTGCGCCCAGCGTGGACGCGAATGACACCAGCACCGTCCCCCAAAGCAAGCCGAACACCGCGCCGCCGGCGAGCGTCATCACCGCCGCACCGGGCAGCGAAAGACTGGTGACCACGACGTAGGCGAAAAAGTAGACCAGCGCCGCCTTTGCCGGATGCGCCGCGCGCCAGGTTTCGATGGCGGCCTGCTGGCTCTTGAAATACTCCAGGCTGAGATAGTGACCCAGGTCGAAGTTGTAGTACGCGAGAACAGCACCCAGGAGCAGGGCGATCAGTACGAGGCGTTGGCGGGTCATCTGGATTCCAGGTCAGGTTTTATTCAGAATACTCGCCTTGGTCGGGCGAACTCTCCGAATTCTTACGCGCCATTTGCCCGTATTCTGCCGAATGTCGCGGGCGAAGTATTCAATTCGAGCGTCATTCGCGGCTGCACATCAAATCGGTGATCAATTTGGCGATGGCTGCGCGTTCAGCCGCAGGACCGATTTCGTGTGCACTCGCCTTTACCGCTGCTTCCAGTGCGGCCAGCCAGACCGGATCGCTTTGTGCGCGCGCAAGTCGCTCCGCCAGCGCCGCCTCGTCCGCGACCGGGTAGTAACCCGGATAGCGTTCGCCGAGCAGTCCGATATTTCCGGGTATGGCGGAGGCGATGACCGGCACGCCGATGCCTATTGCCTCGGAAACCACGTGGGCGCCGCCTTCCATGCGGCTCGATATCACCATCGCGTGGCTGCGCGCCAGCCAGCGCATCGCGCCGGCATGATCGAGTTCGCCCAGCCAGCGGTAGCGCGGCTCGGCGCGCATCAAGGCACGCGCTTGACGCCCCATTTCGGGTGTCATCGCCTGGCCCAGCTGGACCACGCGGATCGCGGCCCGCGGCAGGTGCGCAAGGGCCAGTGCGGCGCGAAACGGATCTTTCTCCTCGCGTAAATGACCGATCACCGTGGCGAGGAAATAGCTGCGCGGCGGCGTCTGCCGCCGTACCGCGCGCACCGACTGGAAAATGACGCTGGTCTTCGCGCGCTGCGCCGCGTTCAATTCGTCCAGGCCTTTGGTTTGCAGGACGACCATGCGGTCGGCCAGGTCGAGCGACGCGCGCGCGTCGGCGTCGCTGCGTATATCGCGGTAAAGATCGGTGCCCGTGAGCACCAGGATCAGGGGGAGCCGCGGGTGCGCGGCTTTCCAGGCGCGAATCGCCGCATGGCTGCGCCGCGCATGCAAGGCGATGAGAAGCTCGCAATCGCGCCCGTCCCATTCGAGCGCAATCTCGGTTTCATGTCCGAGCGCGCGCAGATGCCGAGCCCAGCGCAGCGCGGTGGCGCGGTTGCCGTGGCGCGATCCGGGCGCTGCGGGCGTTACAATGAGTATGCGCATGGAATGCGCCGCAGCAGCGATATTAACGCCCAGCGGGAGAAAATTCGCTTATGCATGGCGTGGCAGAGGAAGCGACATCATGGACAATATAGCAGAGCCGGCGACGCGCGCTGGCTGGCCGGATTTTTCCTTGTACCGGCCGCATCCGCCGGCGAACGTTCTGCGCGATTGGCTGACCGAGACTCACGAGTTGACCTGCGTGTTGACACGGTTTCTCGAGGACGGGAATGCCGTCGTTCCCTTGCTTCCGATCGTCAATCCGCCGCTGTGGGAACTCGGCCATACCGCATGGTTCCAGGAGTTCTGGCTGCACCGCGGCGGGGATTTCGCCGCGCCTTCGATGCTGCCTAACGCCGATCGCTGGTACGACTCGGCACGTGTAGCGCACGACACGCGCTGGTCCCTGGACCTGCCCGATGCGCGCGCAACGCGGGCCTATATCGAGGCGGTACTCGAGCGTACGCTGTCGCTGCTCGATGGCGAAACGCTTAGTGATGCGCGCGCGTATTTCGCACAGCTCGCGCTGTTTCACCAGGACATGCATAACGAAGCGTTTTGTTATATGTGGCAAACGCTGGCTTATACGATGCCTTTGTCCTGGCCGGAAACCGATGCATCGCCCGCGACGGACCTGGCGATTCCCGCGGGAAGCCACATGCTCGGGGCTGGCCCGGGCACCGGCTTCGTATTTGACAACGAAAAATGGGCGCACGAAATCAGCTTGCCCGCGTTTGCAATCGCATCGCGCGCCGTAAGCAATGCCGAATACGCGGCCTTCGTCGAAGCGGGCGGCTACGCACGGCGTGAATTCTGGAGCGAGGCGGGCTGGGTCATGCGTGAGCGGTTGGCACTGGATCATCCGCGTTACTGGCGGCGCGAAGGGGATGCGTGGGCTATGCGTCGTTTCGATCGCTGGTTGCCGCTCGCGGCGCAGCAGCCGGTCATGCACGTCAGCTGGCACGAAGCGCAAGCCTACTGTGCCTGGGCAGGGCGGCGCCTGCCCAGCGAGGCGGAATGGGAATTGGCCGCCGCCACTCACGCCGATCGCTTCGAGCGCGGCCGGGTGTGGGAATGGACCGGCAGCCGCTTTTCGCCCTACCCCGGATTCTCCGCCGATCCCTACAAGGAATATTCCGAGCCCTGGTTTGCCGACGAGCATCGCGTGCTGCGCGGCGGCAGCTTCGCCACGCCGCCGAGACTGCTGCGCGATACCTGGCGCAATTTCTACGCGCCCGAGCGGGCCGACATGTTCTGCGGTTTTCGCAGCTGCGCGATCTGAATGTAAGATTATGGGTGCAATCCCGACCAAGTACAGCATGCGCACAGCGGCCACGGTATAGTAGACCCCTCTGCACCCGTGCAGATGTCAAAGCGGCAATCATCACCATGGCGTATTCGGCCGCTAACTGCCGCCAGTTGTTGAAAGCAAAATTCTCCGGAGAACGTCTTTATGAACACTGTATTACGTGTGTTGATTCTTGCCCTATTCGGCCTGCCCTTCACCCAAGGCGTTGTGGCACAGGGCGTACTCAGGGTATCCGCCATTCCCGATGAAGCGCCGACCGAACTGCAGCGCAAGTTCAAGCCACTGGGGGAATATCTCGCGCATGAAACCGGCATGAAAGTCGAGTTCACGCCGGTGACCGACTATGCTGCCGTGGTCGAATCGCTGGCCACGGGCAAACTGGACCTTGCCTGGCTGGGCGGATTTACATTCGTGCAGGCGAAGTTGCGCACCAACGGCACCGCCATTCCGATCGTGCAACGCGCCGAGGACGAAAAATTCACCAGCCGTTTCATCGTCCCGGCCGGAAGCAAAGCCAAGACCCTGGCCGATCTCAAGGGCAAGACCTTCGCCTTCGGTTCGCCATCTTCGACCTCGGGACACTTGATGCCGCGCTTTTTCCTGCTGCAGGCGGGGATCGATCCCGACAAGGATTTCAAAAACGTCGCGTTCTCGGGCGCGCATGACGCGACGGTCGCGTTCGTGGCCGGTGGCAAGGCCGAAGCCGGCGTGCTCAATGCCTCGGTGTGGGACAAGCTGATGGCCGGCAAAAATCCCAATGCGCTGAAGGTGCGGGTGCTCGCGTCGACGCCGCCCTATTACGACTACAACTGGACGGTGCGCGGCGATCTCGACCCGGCCCTGGTGAAAAAACTCAGCGCCGCCTTTCTCAAACTCGACCCGGCCAATCCGGCGAACAAGGTCATTCTGGAATTGCAGCGTGCGTCCAAGTTCATTCCAACCAAGGCGGCCAATTACGACGGCATCGAGAACGCCGCAAAATCGGCCGGGCTTATCAAATGATATGTCGCGAGTCCGGGTGCTGAAGCGATAGCTGCAGCAGCATGAGTTTCGAACTGGACCGGGTCGGACTGATCCACGATGCCGGGCAGGCGCAGGGTCAGCGCGCCTTGCGCGCGGTGTCGATCAAGGTTGCGCGCGGCGAACGTCTGGCGATCATCGGACCCTCCGGCGCCGGCAAGACCACGCTGCTGCGCATCCTCGCGAGCTCGATACGGCCGACCGAGGGCCGCGTCAGCGTGCTCGGGAACAATCCCTGGCAGCTCAACGGCAGCAAACTCCGGCAGTTGCGCAGCCGCATCGGATTCATCCATCAGGCACCGCCGATTCCGCCGCGCCAGCGCGCCATCACGGCGGTACTCGCCGGACGTCTGGGCCAGTGGCCGTGGTGGAAATCGGCGCTGTCGCTGATATATCCTGCCGACATCGCCGGGCCGCGCGACCAGCTGGCGCGCCTCGATCTCGCCGACCGCCTGTTCGATCGCTGCGACCGGCTCTCGGGCGGGCAACTGCAGCGCGTCGGCGTGGCGCGCGTGCTGTATCAAGCGCCGGATCTGTTGTTGGCGGACGAGCCGGTGTCCGCGATGGACCCCGCGCTCGCCGACCTCACCGTGAGCCAGTTGCACCAGGAGGCGCAAAGCCGAGGCGTCACGCTGGTGGCGAGCCTGCACGCAGTCGATATCGCGCTGCGCTGGTTCCCGCGTGTGATCGGCCTCAAAGCTGGAGAGCTCGTATTCGACCTGCCGCCCGAGAAAGTGAGCGAGGGCGTGCTGCGCGATCTCTATGCCTCCGAGACCGGGGTGCTGCCGTCCCAGGACAATCAACCCTTCCATTTGGCGTTCGAAGGGCATGCTGTGGACGAAGCGCCGGCCGGCCGCGGACAGGTACCGGTGGCGCCGCCGCGCGTAATTTGATGCATCTGCGCCATGTCGCATAGCGTAGCGCAACCGCGGTTGCGCGATCCGGACGCACGCAGGCGTGCAGGCTGGGCGCTGCTCGCGCTGCTGGCCTTGTGGCCGCTGGTGCAGATCGCAGAATTCCGACCAGTAGATCTGTTCGATGCGCGCAATCTTGCGGTAATGGGCGGTTTTCTCGGGCAGTTTTTTCCGCCGAATCTAAGCGGCGAATTTCTCGTTTTCGTGCTCAAGGCAACCATAGAGACCCTGGCCATGGCCACCGCAGGCACGGCGCTTGCAATGCTGCTCGCACTGCCGCTGGGACTGGTGCTTACCCACAGCCTGTCGGTTTCGCGCATCGGCCCCGGTCCTGATCGCAGTGTGGGCGAGGCGATTCGCGCGCTCGCACGCATGGTGCTGCTGATATTGCGCGGCATCCCGGAACTGGTCTGGGCATTGTTGCTGGTGCGCGCCTTCGGGCTGGGACCTGCAGCGGGCGTGCTGGCGATCGGCCTCACCTATGGGGGCATGCTGGGCAAGGTGTATTCCGAGATCATGGAATCGGGCGACACGCGTCCCGCGCGCGTGCTGCTCGAAACAGGAAGCGGCAGGCTGATGGCGTTCTTCTACGGGTTGCTGCCGGGCGCGGCGCAGGAACTGGCCTCCTACACTATCTATCGATGGGAGTGCGCGGTGCGCGCTTCCGTGATCATGGGTTTTGTCGGCGCCGGCGGGCTGGGCCAGTTGATGGATCAGTCGATGAAAATGCTCAACGGCGGCGAGGTCTCGACCATTCTGATCGTGTTTCTGCTGTTGGTTCTGCTGGCAGATGCGCTCAGCGTGTTTTTGCGAAAGCTGCTCGCATGAGCGCAGCCACTTTTGCCGAGCGGCGTGCGGCCATGGGTTTTTGCCTGCAGTGCTGGCTCACTTTGTTGTTGCTGTCGCTGCTCGTCTGGGCCAGTTTTGCCTATCTGTCTCTGGATTTATCGCGCTTGTTCAGCGCGGAATCGGGCCGCGGCATGCTGCGCTTCGTCCTGCGTTTCTTTCCTCCCGATACCAGCGCCGAGTTCCTCCGCAAAATCGCCAAAGGCACACTCGAAACCCTGGCGATATCCGCGCTCGGAACCTTGCTTGCGGCGGGCGCCGGACTGCTGCTCGCGCTGCCCGCAGCTGGACGCATGGGCCCGGTGCTGAAAGCGCTGACCCGTTTCCTGCTCAATGCCTTGCGTTCGGTGCCGGAACTGGTCTGGGCGGCCTTGATGGTGCTGGCCGCGGGATTGGGGCCGTTCGCCGGTACGCTCGCGCTTGCCTTGCATACGTCGGGTGTGCTCGGACGTTTGTTTGCGGAAAGCCTGGAGAATGCAGCGCCCGAGCCTGCGCGCGCGCTGGTGGAAAGCGGTGCGGCGCCTGCGCTTGTGTTCGGTTACGCCACGCTACCCCTGATCGCGCCGCAACTCATCGCCTACAGCCTGTATCGTTGGGAGATGAATATTCGCATGGCGACGGTGCTAGGTTTCGTCGGCGCCGGCGGCCTGGGGCAAATGCTTTACTACGAACTGTCGCTGCTGCACGAAGCGCAGGCCTCCAGCGTCATTATCGCCATGTTCGCGCTGGTCGTATTGGTGGATGCGGCCAGCGCCTTCGTACGCCGCCGCCAGATGCGGCCCGGCGGCTGATCTCGTCCGGCCCTAATCAACTAGAACGGTCGGAATGCTGATCTCCGAATGCAGGGTGCGGTGCACCGGGCATTTGTTCGATATTTCGAGCAGCTTGGCGCGCTGCTCCTCGCTCAAGGGGCCTTCCAGGCGTATCAGCCGCTCGATGCGGTCGACCTTGCCGTCTCTGGTTTCGCAGTCGGCGCAATCGGTCGCGTGAATCTTGTCGTGCTTCAGCTCGACGGTCGCGCGCTCGAGCGGAAATCCCTTGAGATCGGCGTACATGCGCATGGTCATCGAGGTGCAGGCGCCGAGACCGGCGAGTAGCAGGTCGTAGGGCGCGAGGCCGCTGTCCATGCCGCCGGCCGAGACCGGTTCGTCCGCGCGGATCACGTGATGCCCGGCCACCACGCGCTGGCTGAATTTGCCATCGCGGGTTTCCTGCACCACCACCTTGCCGGGTTCGGGCGCCGCCGCGGCCGCAGCCGCCACGCCGAGGTAGCGCATCGCCCAGGAGGCCAAAATGCTGCCGGCGAACAGCGCATCCTCGCGCCGCGACAGCATGTGGTCGGCCGGATCGAGGGAAACGAAGCTCTTCGGATGTTTGGCCGTGGTGAATATCTGGCTTGCATTGTCGATGCTGACGACGCTGTCGCGTGGCGAATGCATCACCAAAAGCGCCTTGCCCATGCGCGCGAGTTTGTCCCCGAGCTTGCTGCCCGACATGTCTTCGAGGAACTGTCGGCGTACGCGAAACGGACGACCGCCGATATCGACCTCGGCCTCGCCATCGCGCTCGACCAAGGCCTTGTTCTTGATCAGATGCAGCACATGGGCGGGGTCGAAAGGCGAGCCGATGCTTGCGACCGCGACCGCCTCTGGCACACGCGATGCGGCGGCGAGGACTGCCGTGCCGCCGAGGCTGTGGCCGACCAGGACGGCGGGCGCACTGTAGTTTTGGCGCAGGTAGTCGGCCGCCGCAACGAGATCCTCAACGTTCGATGAAAAATTGGTGCTCGCAAACTCCCCTTCGCTGCCGCCGAGGCCGGTGAAGTCGAAGCGCAGCACGGCGATGCCGCGCTCGGCCAGGGCTGCGCTGACATAGGTTGCGGCCTTGGTTTCCTTGGAACAGGTGAAGCAGTGCGCGAACAGCGCGTAGGCAATCGGCGGGCCTGCCGGCGGCAGATCGAGGCGTGCGGCGAGCGTTGCGCCGCCGGCGCCGGGAAAGGAAAGCGAATGTGACTGAACGGCCATAGCGACTCCTGGCAGGTGATGGGGAGCCGCGTCTGCTGCCTACGGACAGGCAGTCAAATCGCAGCGTGGCACAGTGCAAACCAGTTGTTATCGTCGGTCCATGACTGGATGCGGCTGAAGCCAGCTCGCTCCAGCAGCGCCTTGAAATCAGCGAGGGCGTACTTGTAGCTGTTTTCGGTATGGATGCGCTGGCCCTGTCGAAACGCGCGCGCGCCGCCGGGCCAGCGCACGCCGAGATCGCGCCTGGCCTCGAGATGCATTTCGATGCGCGAGGCTTCAACGTTGAACAGTGCGCGGTGGCGCCAGTCGGCTACTGAGAAATTGCTGCCGATCAGCGCATTCAAATTATTTAGGAGGTTCAGATTGAAGGCTGCGGTGACCCCGAGGGCGTCGTCGTAAGCAGCTTGCAACAGCGCTTCGGACTTGATCAGGTCGACGCCGATCAGCAGGCCGCCGCCATGGGCCCCGACACAATGGTCACGAATACCGGCTAGGAATGTGAGCGCCTGCTCCGGCGTGAAGTTTCCGATCGAAGAGCCCGGATAGAAGAACAGGCGGTTGTCGCGGCTGACCGCGTCGGGCAGGCGCAAGCCGGATGAAAAGTCGCTGCCGACGCCGAGCATTTCCAGATGCGGAAAATCGCGCTGAAGCTGCGACAGCGATTGGCGCAGGAAGTCGGCGGAAATGTCCACGGCGACGTACTGGGCGGGCTTGAGCGCATCAAACAGGCTGCGCGCTTTTTCGCAGTTTCCGGCGCCGAGGTCGATGAGTTTCGGTGCCGGGCCGGTTGCGCGGGCGACGCGGTCACGACAGGATTCCAGCAGCGCTTTCTCCGTCCGGGTTGGATAATATTCGGGCAATTCGGTGATGGCGTCGAACAGGCGCGAGCCCAGCGGGCCGTAGAGATACTTGGGTGACACCCGGGGTGCCTCCGCCATCAACCCCGCGACGACGGCAGCCACCTCCGCTTCCTGCGCAAGCGCGTCGGCGGGAAAGGAGAAAAATGTCGGGCCGGTTTGAAGTGTCATGATTTTCCGAACGGTTGAACCCGTATTAACCAACACATTCACTCGCAAGTGTATCAAGTGCGGCGAAGTCTAGCGGCCGCGTTTCGGCGAAGCATGCTCCGCCGCACGGAACACCGCGGTCGTCGGATTGAACGCGTACCACGCGAACCAGTAGCCGACTACTGCAGGAAGCTGCCGCCCGTCGATTGTATGCGCCGTGGCGCGCGAGGCTTTGTGGTCGAAGCGGATGTTCAGTGCGGTGTCGCCGATCCGGTCGGGTACCAGGCCATTGGTCTTGCCCAGTTCGACGAAGGGGTAGGCTTTCGCCACATCGCCTATCCTGACACCGAGCACGCGTTCCTTCGGGTGAAAGCCGGCCGAGCGGAACGCCACCGGAAACATGATCTGTTCGCTGCTTTCGTAACCTGCGTAGGGATCGCGAGCATAAGGCCGCGTCTGGCCGGTATTGGTCGTGAGTACATCGGTCTCCGGCTGTTGCCCGCGCCAGTCGGCCCAGCTGGTGTGCGTCAGCGGCAGCAGCGTCAGGCGCTTTCCTTTCATCGGGCCGCTGATCGCCTGCGCCAGCAGCTGCGACCACAGCGACTGGGTCTGCCGGTCATACAGCAGCACGTCGCTGTTGTAGAGCAGGCCGGAGACGCCGAAGTCGAGCACGCGACCGTCGACGCGGGCATCGAACGCAGCGCCGGTGCCGCACAGCGGACAGAAACTGATGACTACCGCATCCTCGCCGAACCGGTCGTTGACCACTTCGTGCCAGTTGAGTATGCGCACCGGATAAGCGCGTGCGACGCCGTTACGGACCATGCCGAGTACGGCGTCATCGTCGTGCAGAAAGCCCGCAAGCCGAGCTTTGGTGAAATCCGGCTTGTCGATCGCCGGAATGCCGTCCTTGGGTGGTCCGCCTGCGTGGATCTGCTCGCCGGGAATCAACGATCCATTCAGGTCGAAACCATTCATCTCTTGCGCTAGCAGGGCTGCCGGGGCGGCAGCTGCAAGAACAACGATGCAACAAAGAAGTCGTCGGAATTTGATAAATCACCCCCGGTGGGAATATAGATGGATACGCCCTTGGTCGCGCCAGGGATGCCGTTGCTTACAGTTCATTTTCGTTTAAGCAATCACGAGGTGATCCTGGCGATGTCGGAATTCGGCCTGGGAGCTTGATTGCCGCCGGCGTGGCTGACGCAAATGGGGAGGTCGAAGCGCTAAGGAGGTGGTCGGCGCAGGCGGTCACGCACGAGTTTCACCGCCAAAGGAATCAGTGTAATGGCACCCAACGCCAACACCGAAATCATGATGCGATCGGATTCGCCGGTGGCCATCTCGCCGCCGAAATGGGCCAGCAGAAAGCTCGCGGGCACGATGCCGACCAGCGTCGCTATGGCGAAACGCCAGAACGACAGAACCGTGAGTCCCGCTGCATAGCTGACGATGTCGAAGGAAATGAACGGCAGCAGGCGGCTCACCAGCACGATACCCATCAGCGCGTTTTGCGAACCGAGCAATCCCACCGTCAGTCGGTCGCCAAACCAGCGTCGCAGCGTTTCCCCGCCCAGCCAGCGCGCCAGTCCGAAAGCGGTCAACGCACCGATCTCGGCACCTAAGATTACATAAAGCGTGCCCCATGTATGGCCGTAGGCAGCGCCGGCGGCCATCGCGATGGGCGCGCTCGGTATCGGACTCACCAGAATCGCCAGCACCATCAGGCCGATCACCAGCAGCGGTCCCCATGCACCCAGGCTGGCGATGTGATCGTGCAGCGCAGCGCGGTTCAGTATGGTCGCCATCGCGCCGGACTCGTGCAATAACCAATAGATCGCAGCAAGCACTACGGCTAAGGCGACACCCGCAAACAGTTTTGCTCGCATCCTGCGCTTCAGGAACTCAGCTTGAGCACGATGGGTTCTTGCATTTCACCCTGCGGCTGTATGCGTCCGATGGCCGCTGCATGTATATAGCCCAGGGCGTGCAAGGCCTTGATGCAGGCGTCGGCGCGTTCCGCGGGGACGCTGGCGAGCAGCCCACCCGCCGTCTGCGGGTCGAAGATCAGGGGATACCGCGGATGGTTAATCGCTTCCTGCTGGTTGCGCAGTGCGCGGCGCAGACGCACGTTGGCCGGCTGCAGCGAACTGAGGATGCCGGCTGCGCTGGTCTCTTCCGCGCCTTCCAGCACCGGCAGCGCGGATAGATTCAATTCCGCGTCCACGCCCGAGGGGCGGGTCATTTCCACCAGATGTCCGAGCAGACCAAAGCCGGTCAGGTCGGTGCACGCTGTCGCACCATGCTCGCGCAGGCACTGCGCGCCCAGCCGGTTCGACTGGCACATGGAAATGAGGGCCGCGTCGATCCAGCGGCCGCGCGCTTCCAGGCGCGCATGCGCGGCAAACAAGGTGCCGGTTCCGATCGGTTTGGTGAGGATCAACACATCGCCCGGCCGCATGCCGCTTTTGCGCATCACAGCCGCAATATCTTCGTCCACCAAACCGTTGACGGCGAAACCCAGCGCCAGCTCTTTTCCCTCGCCGGTATGGCCGCCAACCAGCGCACAGTTAGCGTCGTTGAGCACTTCGATTGCGCCGGACATCATCTGAAACAATACGTCCTCGACCTTGGCTTCCAGTCCGGGCGGCACGGTGACGATCGCCGTGGCCGACTGCGCTTCTGCGCCCATTGCAAATATGTCGCCGAGTGCATGGTTGGCGGCAACCTTGCCGAAGATATACGGGTCATCGATGAAGGCGCGGAAAAAATCCACGGTGTGCACCATCGCTTTGCCCGGCGGCACGCGTACCACCGCGGCATCGTCAGGCGCGTGCAGGCCGATAAGCACGTCGTCGCGATCGACGGGACTCAGCGCGCCCAGCGCGCGCGACAGCACTGAAGCGCCGACTTTCGCGCCGCAGCCGCCGCAGCGCATGGCGATTGCGGATATGGCTTGCGCGGCCTCTTCTTCGCCGAGATTGACCGTTGACGCGGCGGCATCCGCGGACCCGGCCTGCATCGCAGGAAATTCGCTGAATTTGCGCATGAAGCGGCGATCGACCCAGTCCTTCCAGCGCCAAACCCAGGCGCCCTGGAAGCCGAGTGCGCCGCGCGAGGCCACCGCATAGCGATCGCCGGTGCTGATCAGCGCGAGCCAACTGCTCTGCGGTCGGTACGGTTCGAGCGCCCTGCCCTCGACGGCGCGGCGCAGGTTCTCCGCCAGCGGCGGTCCCTGGCGCACTGCGAAGACGCCGGCTTTCTCCAGCGGATGGTTCACCATGCTGGCAATATCACCAGCGGCGAACACCTTCGGGTCGGTCACGGTCTGCAGGGTGTCCGTCACCTGAATGAAGCCGTCCCCATCCAGCGCCAGACCGGTTTCGCGCAGCCAGGGCGCGCCGCCTGCGCGCGTGACCCAGACAATCTCGTCGGCGTCCACGGTTTCGCCCGTTGTCGTTTGCAGGCGCGATGCCGATACCTGGTTGACTTCGGCGTTGCAATGCATGGTAACGCCGCGCTCGGCCAGCACGCGCTCGAATACGCGGCGCACCGACGAATTGTGTGTCGGCAGGATCACCGGGCCGCTGGTCAACAGATGAAAGGTGAGTTCGTCCGGATTGCGTCCCGCTGCGCGCAGTTCATGGCGCAAGCGGTACTGCATGGCGAGAGTCAGTTCGACGCCGCCGGCGCCGCCGCCGACCACCGCAATGCGCGTGGCCCCGGCGTGCTTGCGCACACGCTCCAGCAGCAGCAGCCAGCGCTGGTTGAACCCGTTGATCGGTTTGACCGGAACCGCGAATTCGGCTGCGCCGGCCACATCGCTCATCTGCGGCGTGGAGCCGATATTGATCGACAGAGCGTCATAGGGCACCGGCGGGCGGCTGCGACAGAGCACTTTGCCCGCGTCGCGGTCCAGCCCCAGCGCTTCATCGCGAAAGAAGCGTGCACCGGCAAATCGGGCCAGCTTCGAGAGGTCGATATGCACCTCGTCGTAACTGTAGTGTCCCGCGATGTATCCGGGCAGCATGCCGGAATAGGGCGTGTGGGTATCGCGGCAGATCACCGTGAGGCGCACCCCGGGCAGGGGACGCATGCCGAAGCGCTTGAGCACGACGACATGGCTGTGGCCGCCGCCGACAAGCACGATGTCCCGGAGGACCGGTTGATCCGGCGATTGCATTGCGTCATTCCTTTCGAGGAAGGCGGGCCGTGGAACTGCGGACGCCCGGTCCGTGCGGAGCCTGCGCTGTCAGTCCCCGTATTTTTCCAGTACCTCCGGAATTTTACGCGACGCGCGGCGCAGAAACTCGATCTGCTGGACAAAACCGGTGCACCCCTTGCACATCATCAGGTGCATGCCCAGCAGTATGCGCTCCGTGGGCGCCAGGGGCTGTTCCATTGCCTGCGAGGAAAGCTTCGCTGCCTGCTCGCAGGAATACATCAACTTACTCATGATCGGTCCCAAACCAGTTCTTGTTCATGCACGATCGCAAGCTCAACCGCGCCCTGAAAAGTATCACATGCAGATTGGTCGTCGTAATTTCGATTTTCTTACAGATTTCCTCCGACGACAGTCCCATCACCTCGCGCATCGAAAATACCATGGCGTCGCGCCTGGACATGCGCTTGCAGCATTCCTGATAGACGAGCCAGAATTGGTTCGACTCCAGCGCTTCATCGGGCATGCCCCAATCCGCCGGGGGATCGACCCATTGCCCCTTGGCATTGAAGGAGTCCGAAAAGCTTTCGCTGTCTTCCCCCAGTGACACAGCATCCGCAGGCAACCCGCGGCCGCGACTGCGTGTTATGTCGATGATCTTGTGCTTGAGGATGCCGGTGAGCCAGGTGCGCAGCTGTGAGCGACCTTCGAATCGATCGCGCTGCGCGAGTGCCGCCATGAGCGTGTCCTGCACCGCGTCCTCGGCGAGCGAAGCGTCGCGCAGGTGAAACTGCGCGTAGCGCTGCAGGTATTTTCGGTGCGCCTCCAGGGATAGAGCCAGATCGTCTTGTTCGGCCATGGTGCCTGCTCGGCGAATTCAGGCGGACTCGAGCTGCGAGCGAAAGAATGCCACGTTTGTCACCAGGCCCGGCAGCAGCCATTGAAACAGTCGGCACGTCTGCAGCACCTCCTTCGCTGATGCATCCTTGTCTGCCGCCGCGCGCAGAGCTTCCGTTGCCAGCCCGCCAGGATTGGGCAGGGCGCCGACGACTGCTTCTGTTGCCCGCTTATGTATCGCTGCACAGATCGCAGCGTGAGTCGGACCGTTCGCCACTTTTCTCAAGTCCGCCCACGCGAGTGCGAAATAGCTGGGCCAGCGTGCGAGGGCGCGATAGTCGGTGTTCACAAACGGCAGGTGAAGTGTGGCCTTGATGTCTTCGTAGACGGCGCGGGTGGGCGCGTCCGCGTGGTGAGCTTCCAGGAGAACGAACGGAACCTGCACCTGTGGCGCGTGCCGCCCCTCGTAGGGATGCGCGGCGGCGGTGCCGCCGATCTCGCAGCCTTCGAGCAGCAACCGGGTGATGGTCGAGATAAGCAGATAAGGGTGATTGCCATGCGAGAAGATTGCGATCATGTCGCGGATGTTGTCGATTTCCCGCGCGGCATAGCCCAGTTCTCGAAGGCGCGGCTCCAGAGGCGGCGGCGCGAGGGCGCGCACCTCGTCCTCGACAAAGCCTTGAAGTGCCTGTGCGTGTTCGACGAAAGCGCGGCTTTGGACCAGGGGTTTCAGTCCATTCCACAGTACTTCGAAGAAACCGGGGTAGTGCGCGTAGGCCATGGTCACAACGCCCATCCACGGGACTTGAAGCACCTGTTTCATGTCCTGGTACTGTTCTTTTCTCCTGCCGGTCGCGGCGTACTCGGGCAGCGGGAAAATTGCCGGCAGAGGTTCGGGATAAAGGCGGGGAGTTTCAATCATTGGCTGGACTCCATCATCGTGGCGACGCTGCCGGTCTGCGGGGCTGCCGTCAACGCTGCTGCAATTGCGGGGGAAGGCATGCGATTCGTTAATTAATTTCCCCCATGTTATGGTCTCGAAAGAATTAAGGCGGGCAGGGAAGCGTTACCGAGTTCGATGATACATGAATTCCCGGAAATCGCCGTGCGGGCGCCGTGTAAGAAAATCCCCGCTTTCCGCGACCAAGGAAGGAACGACGCATTCCTATTTCGCCAATTGATGATTTTTCGGAGGAGCACTATGTCGCTGATGCCAAACAAACCCGTCCCCGCACTCGAACTCGATCTGGTTGGCGGCGGGCGTGTCTCGCTTGCTGCCGAAAAGCCGCAGAAGTTCACCATGGTGGTGTTCTATCGCGGACTGCATTGCCCGATTTGCCGGCGCTATCTGTCCGAACTGGAGAAACTGCTGCCGGAGTTCGAAAAGCGCGGCGTGACGGTGATTGCCGCCAGTTCAGATGCGAAGGACCGCGCCGAACAGGCGAAGTCGGGCTGGGGCCTCGCGAATCTGCGCGTCGCCTACGGCCTTACCATCGAGGCGGCGCGCAACTGGGGCCTGTATGTTTCGCGCTCCAAGGGCGCGACTTCCGTGGGTATCGTGGAGCCTGAGCTGTTCAGCGAACCGGGGCTGTTCATCGTGCGGCCCGACAGCGTGCTCTACTGGGGCACCACCTCGACCATGCCTTTTTGCCGGCCGCATTTCAGCGAGATCCTGCAGAGCCTGGATTTTGTCGTTGCCAAGGACTATCCGGCGCGTGGCGACGCCTGAGTCGTGCGCCACGAGCAGATGTTTCCAAGCATGCGCCGTTTCACGATTCTGTTTGCGTTGTGGCTATTCGCCGCCGGGGTCTCGGCGCAGTCGCCAAACGCGATCGTGCAGAAATTTCCCGATGTTCTCGCCGTAAAAGCTCGCACACAGACTTCCGGGAAATTCGACTTCGACGTGACCGTCTCTTCGCCTTACGACAGCCCGAATCGGTATGCGGACGGCTTTCGCGTAATGGGCAAGGATGGACGGGTCTACGGCGAGCGAACGCTATGGCATGACCATGCTGGCGAGCAGCCGTTCACGCGCGATCTGTACGGTGTGACGATACCCCGAGGCGTGCGGACTGTGGTGCTTCAGGCCCGCGATAAAAAGTACGGCTACGGAGGGGGAATAGCCGAGGTCGTACTGCCAGGACGCTGAATCCCGCTACCGCGACACGCCGTCCAAATCGTAGTCGCCGTCGCCGTGATAAGCTGTATGCTTGTTGGGGAGCGAAAATTCTCGCTGTTTCTTCTGTCCTTCCCACTTCGCGTCTCCATTGCTGAGAACCTGCGGCCATGCCATTGGATTTCAATTCCTACGATACGGAAACATTCTACGATGAACTGATCGAGTCCCCCGGCGTTCCGAGACCGGGGGCTAGGATACTCGTCGAACGCATCGAGTCGCTCCATAGCGGCGACGTCATCGACCGCCAGCGGGCAGCAGAAGCCGCCATGTACAACATGGGCATCACGTTCACCGTGTACGGCAGCCAGGACGGGACCGAGAAGATTTTCCCCTTTGACATCATTCCGCGCATCGTGGAAGCGCGCGACTGGGCCTATATAGAGCGCGGATTGAAGCAGCGCATCCATGCGCTCAATCTCTTCATCGACGACATTTATCACGAGCAGAAAATCCTGAAGGACAAGGCGATTCCGGAGGACATCATTCGCTCTGCGGCCTCGTTCCGGCCGCAATGCGTTGGACTCGATGTCCCGCGCGGAATCTGGTGCCACATCACAGGTACCGACCTGGTGCGCGACCGGGATGGGCAACACTACGTACTCGAAGACAATCTGCGTTGCCCGTCCGGCGTGTCCTACGTGCTGGAAAACCGGCAGGTGCTCAAGCGGACTTTTCCTATCGTATTCGAAGCTTCGCGGGTGCGGGCTGTGGACAATTACCCTACCCACCTGCTGGAAACACTGCAGTATCTGGCGCCGGACACGGTGTCCGCGCCCAAAGTCGTGGTGCTGACGCCGGGGATGTACAACTCGGCATATTTCGAGCATTCGTTCCTCGCACAGCAGATGGGCGTGGAACTGGTTGAGGGGAGCGATCTGGTGGTGATGGACGGTTTCGTCCACATGCGCACCACGCGGGGTTTTCAGCGCGTGGATGTGATTTATCGCAGAATCGACGACGACTTCATCGACCCCAAGGCTTTCCGGGCCGACTCCGTGCTGGGTGTGCCGGGCTTGATTGATGTATATCGCACTGGCAGGGTTGCGCTCGCCAATGCACCCGGCACCGGCATTGCCGACGACAAGGCGGTGTATGCCTATCTTCCGCAGATCGTCAAGTATTACCTCGATGAAGACATGATTCTTCCGAATGTGCCTACCCATGTCTGCGCCAATGAAAAGGAGCGCGAGTACGTGCTGGCCAATCTGGACAAACTGGTGGTCAAGGCCACCAATGAGTCCGGTGGCTACGGCATGCTGGTAGGGCCGCATGCCACGCCGGAGGAGCGCACCAAGTTTGCCGAGCATATCCGCAAGAACCCGCGCAACTACATCGCGCAGCCGACACTGGCCTTGTCGCGAGCGCCAGTGCTCATGGAAGATCATTTCGAGGGACGGCATATAGACCTGCGGCCCTATATTCTGTATGGCAAGGAGATTTACGTCATGCCCGGCGGCCTCACACGCGTCGCACTGAAAAAAGGTTCGCTGGTGGTCAATTCGTCCCAGGGCGGGGGAAGCAAGGATACCTGGGTGTTGTTCGGATGAGCCTGCGGGAAAACGATACCAAAGAGGGAAAACGGGGATGTTGAGCCGCGTCGCCAATTCGATCTACTGGATGAGCCGCTATATGGAGCGAGCGGAAAACGTCGCGCGATTCATCGGCGTCAACCTCAATTTAACGCTGGACATGGCGGCGGCATTCGGCGAGCAATGGGGACCGCTGGTGAATATCACCGGCGACAAGGAACAGTTTGCGAAACGTTACGGCGAAGCTACGCGCGAAAACGTGATGCACTTTCTCACCTTCGATCTAGACAACCCGAATTCCATTTTCAGCAGCGTGCGCCGCGCACGCGAGAACGCGCGCTCGGTGCGGGAAATCATTTCGACGGAGATGTGGGAACAGGCGAACCGGTCTTACCTGATGGTCAGGGACGCGGCGAAGAACAAGTTGGCGACGGAGAACCCGCACGATTTTTATACCGCCGTAAAGATGCAGAGCCATTTGTTCGACGGTATCACCGAGGCCACCATGTCCCATGGTGAAGCCTGGCATTTCCTGCAGGTGGGCGAACTGCTCGAGCGTGCCGACAAGACCTCGCGCATACTGGACGTGAAATATTTCATCCTGGTGCCGGACGCGCAAACCGCGGGCACGGCGATCGACAATATCCAGTGGGCTGCGCTGCTGAAGTCGGCGAGCGCGCTCGAGATGTACCGCAAGCACTCCAAACGGATCGATCCGTTCAAGGTTGCCGATTTCCTGATCCTTAACCGCGATTTTCCCCGCTCGGTGCATTCCTGCCTTTCGCGCGCCGCGCAGTCGCTGCATGCAATCAGCGATTCGGCGCTGGATGCATTCAGCAACAAAGCCGAGCAGCAACTGGGCCGGCTGCTGGCGGAATTGAACTACACGCAGATAGACGAAATAATCGCGGGAGGATTGCACGAATTTCTCGATGGCCTGCAAACCCGACTCAATCGGGTAGACGATGCGGTTTTTGAAACGTTTTTCGCGCTGCGCCCCATCACTAATGGCGGCACCCAGCAACAAACGCAAAGCTGAGGACCCGATGACATTTTGCGCAGCAATCAGGATCCAGGACGGCCTGGTCGGCGTCTCCGACACGCGGCTCACTTCAGGGGCGGAGCGCACCACGGCGCGCAAGGTGACCGTACACCAGCACGGGAAGCATTCGATGTTCCTGATGACTTCCGGGCTGCGTTCGGTGCGCGACAAGACCCTGACCTACTTCGAAGAAGTGGTGGAGGAGAAGGACCCCAGTTTCGATAGGCTATACAAGGCGGTGAACGCGTTTGCGGAACAATTGCGTCGCGTCGCCACTGAAGACAAGGAGGCGCTCAGGGAAAGCGGACTGGATTTCAACCTGTTCTCGATAGTCGGGGGCCAGCTGGAGAACGACAAGGAGCACAAGCTCTACATGCTCTATCCGCAGGGAAACTGGGTCGAGGTGGGGAAGGGGTCGCCCTACTTCCTGATCGGGGAGTCGAGCTACGGCAAGCCCATTATCGACCGGGTGCTGCGATACGAATCCTCAATGGAAATGGCGCTCAAGCTGGCCTATCTCGCGTTCGACTCGACGCGAATCAGTGCGGTCGATGTCGATTTCCCCATCGACGTCGTGCTGTACAGGCGAGACTCCTTTGAGATAGTCCAGCATCGGTTCGAGCGCGAGGACCTGCAGCACCTGCCCGAATGGTGGCAGGAGCGCCTGCGGCTCGCGGTGGAGGAGATGCCGGGCGAATGGGCGAAGGACGCGATCAATAAGCTGCTACCGGGGGAGTAGCGCGCCTTTCAAACCCATGCTCTTCGAGATTGCACATCGCACCCGCTACCACTACAGCCTGGCTGTGTATCTGGAACCGTTTACCGTCAGGCTGCGGCCGCGCTGCGACGCCGCCCAGTCCCTGCGCAGCTACCGCATCGACGTGACGCCCCTGCCCAGCGGAATTGCACATTGCACCGGGCTTGACGGCAACAACACCGAAACGATCTGGTTCAGCGGACTGCACCAGGAACTGGTGATCGACGTTCATACGCTGGTGGAAACCCATCACGGCGATACCTTCAACTTTCTGATCACCGACCCGGCCGCGCTGAATCTGCCGCTCAAGTATGACCCGCGCCTGACGGCCCTGCTCGCGCACTACATGGTTCGCGACAGCGACGATTCCCCGGCGGCGGCGTTTGCGCAAGAAATCATGCAGGCGGCGAATAAGGAGACGATTCCGTTTCTGTCCCTGCTGGCGGAAAGCATACCCAAGCGCTACGAGTACCTGCTGCGCGAAGACGGCGATCCCTGGACACCGGCCGAAACCATGAAACAGGGGAGGGGTTCCTGCCGCGACTTTGCCGTGCTGTTCATCGACGTCTGCCGCAGCGCGGGCATCGCCGCCCGCTTCGTCAGCGGCTACTGCATCGGCGATGCGGCCGCCGGCAGCCACATGCACGCCTGGGCCGAGGTGTACCTGCCGGGAGCCGGCTGGCGCGGTTTCGATCCGAGTCGCGGCTTGTCGATCTCGGACGACTACATAGCCGTGGCGGCCGGTCAGAGTCCGAGAGAGGCGGCGCCAACCAGCGGCAGTTTCCGCGGAAAGGCGGTCTCCTCGCTCGTGGCCGAAATATCGATAACAATTCCGGAGAGCGCAAGCGGGCACGCCCAATGAAAGGAGAGGACATGAGCACCATCAAAGCACTGACCCTGGATACCGGCGGCACGATACTGGATTGGCACGGCGGCATCAGCGGCGCGTTCGCCGCGGCGGGCGCGCGGCGCGGACTGAAGGCGGACTGGCATGAGGTCACCAACGAGTACCGGCGCCGTTCCTTGAAGGGCATGGTCGGACTGGTTCACCCCCAGTTCAATTTCGACGACCTCCACCGGCGCATGCTGGACGAGGTGATCGCGCATTACCAGCTGGACGCGCTTACTGCAGAGGACAGAGACGCCATCTGGCGTACCTGGCACGCGCTCGATGCCTGGCCGGATTTCCCTCCGGTGCAGGCGCGCCTGCGGCGCAAGTACATCGTTGCGTCGCTCACGCTGCTGACGACTTCGCTGGTGATCGATGTTGCGAAGAAAAACGGCTTCGATTGGGACGCCATCATCTCCTGCGAGATGATCGGCATCTACAAGACGCGCCCCGAGTCTTACCTCACCGCGGCGAAATGGCTGCAGCTCGATCCGTCCGAAATCATGATGGTCGCCTGCCACAACTTCGATCTGAACGCAGCGCGCGAAAACGGCTACAAAACTGCGTTCGTCAAGCGGCCGGCCGAGTGGGGCCCCGCGGGACCGCCCGACCCGACGCCCAATCCGGCGCACGACCTGATCGTCGATGGCTTCGAGGAACTGGCCGAGCGCTTGGGCGCGTAGTCAGAGCCGGTAACAAGCGTTAATTTGTTCCAGCCTTTCAGGCTGCTGCCAGCTCGTCAGCGGTCTGCAGCCTGCATTCCGGCCCCTTGCTGATGCGTGCGTAATAGGACAACCATGCGGGCGAGCCGGCCGGCCAGTTGTCGAGAAAGCATTGTTGCCAGGCGGCATGGTCATAGCCGATGGCGAGGGCGTCGACATGCGCGTTTTGAACAACGTGTCCGTAGAGACTGGCGTGGGGTGAGGGTTTCACCCCTATGCGCGTCAGCATGCCGAAGTGCGCATTGCGTTCGTTCGGCATGCCTGCGGCGCCGTTGTTCGCAACCAGTTTGACACCGTCGAGATCGAAGCGGCGCGTGGCCGCGGCGCAGGTATGCGTGCTCGCGAATACATCTACCCGGGCATTGGCGAAGGCTGCTGCGCGCCAGGCGTGCTCCCGGGGATCATCCAGGCTGGCAGGATCAAAGCGCCAGCCGGCGAGCGATTCGGCGTCGCCATGCACGACGCCGATGCGCACCGCTCCGACGCGATAGCGCGCCACCATGGGCAGGACGCTCAAGCGGACTAGCAGATCGCGGTGCCGCGCCGCAGTGCGTTTCAGCCTGGCGTGAATCTGGTTCGAACGTTCGACAACGCTTTGGTCGACCGACTCCGGATAGGCGCAGCCACATCCGGCGGTATCCGAATCCTCGCCGAGCTCGGCTTCGACATTGCCGAGGATGGCGTCATGCTTCAGCACAGTCTCGTTGATCGACCGAAAACCCGCGTCATCGATGTTGAACCAGTTGAAATCGCCGTTAAAGCAAAGCGTCACCGGCCCGGGTTCGGCGCGCGCCATCGCCTCTACCGCCTCGAGCGCCTGCGGGTTGCCATACAGCCCGCCGATCACATACAGGGTTTCTGCATGCCGCTCGGGCGCGTCGGCGATCGCCTGTGCTCCGTAGCGGTAGCGCAGCGGGCAAACCCTTCCCGGCGCGCTCATGCCTTGCAGGTCGGCGCAGGCGCGGTGTCGCCCTCCAGCGCGCCGCCGCAGCTGGAGCCCTGGCCCGCGGTGCAGCCATAGCAATGATCGGCCACACGGATCGGAAGGCTTTCGAGCAAGGCGGCCGTCGCGTCGGTGATGTGCAGCCGTGGGCGCTTGCCGTCGCTCAGCGCGAGTCCGAGTTGCTGATTGAAATCGCAGTCGTAGATGTAGCCCTGCCAGTCCACGCTCACCAGGCTGCGGCACATCACCTGCTCCAGGTTTTCGTCCCGGTGCGCCGCGCGCAGGGTCGACATGTAGGTGTTGAACTGTCCCTTGGAGATCAGCATGCTGCCGAAGCGCTGAATCGGCATGTTGGCCAGGGTGAACAGGTGATTGAACTCGATACCGTAGCGCTCTCCCAGGTAGCGCTTGTAATCGGCTTCCAGCGCCGCTTGCGCCGGCGGCAGACTGGCGCCCTGCGGGTTGTAGACCAGATCGAGGACCAGGCCGCGGTCCGCGCGGCCGTAGCCCAGCGCGTTCAGCCGCCGGAGCCCGTTCAGGCTCGCTTCAAAGGTGCCGGTGCCGCGTTGTTTGTCGACGTTCTCTTCCTGATAGCAGGGCAGGGACGCGACGATTTCGACGCCGTGTGCGGCGAGAAACGCGGCGAGATCGTCGCAGCCGGGCTCCTCCAATATGGTCAGATTGCAGCGGTCGATCACGCGCAGTCCGCGCGCGCGCGCGGCGATGACCAGCCGGCGGAAATTGCGGTTCAATTCGGGGGCGCCGCCGGTAAGGTCCAGGGCCCGTATCTCCGGGCTGGCGGCAAGAAAACTGACGACCGCGTCGACCGTGTCATCGGTCATCTCTTCCTTTCGATTCGGCCCCGCATTGACATGGCAGTGAACGCAGCTCTGGTTGCAGCGGTAGCCTAGGTTGACCTGCAGCGTCTCGATACTGCGGCGCTCAAGTGGGGGGAAATCGCTGTTGGCGAGCAGGTGAACCGTGGCATGCATAGAGAAATCTCCGAGAGGGCTTGTTTGATTAGTCGTCAACAGGGCGGGAATAGTTACAGGCCGGCGGAAATATAGTTCAATGAAAGCATAGGCCGGAGTTGCGGTACCCTAGCGCGCATTCGGTCATTGTGCGGCCATTGTGCCGCGCCGGATCTTTTCGGACATTATGGAAAAAGTTCGCGTATCCAAACTGATGTCGCAACAGGGCCTGTGCTCGCGCCGCGAAGCCGACAGTTACATCGAGCGCGGCTGGGTGTTCGTGAACGGCGAACGCGTCACCGAACTTGGCACGCGTGTCGACCCGGCAAGCAAGATTACCCTGAACCGGGCGGGACAGGCGAGCCAGCAGGCCCGCGTGACGCTGCTGTTGAACAAGCCGGTAGGCTATGTGTCGGCGCAGGCAGAGCCGGGCTACAAGCCTGCCGTGGCCCTGATCGGTGCCGACACCCGTTTCCCGGGCGATCGCTCGCCTCTGGGCTACACACCGATGCACCTGAGAGGGCTGGCGCCGGCCGGACGGCTCGATATCGATTCGCAGGGCTTGCTGGTTCTGACGCAGGACGGGCGCATCGCCAAGCAACTGATCGGCGAGAACTCCGCGATCGAGAAGGAATACCTGGTGCGCGTGCAGGGCCGCCTGTCCAAGGCCGGTCTGGCGCTGCTCAATCACGGTTTGTCGCTGGACGGGGAGGCGCTGCGGCCCGCCCAGGTGACTTGGCTCAATCAGGATCAGCTTCGCTTCGTGCTGCGCCAGGGCAAGAAGCGCCAGATCCGGCGCATGTGCGAGCTGGTCGGCATGGAAGTGGTCGGGCTCAAGCGCATCCGCATCGGCAAGGTGAAGCTGGGGGATCTTCCGCTCGGACAGTGGCGCTACCTGGGAGAAAGCGAGGTGTTTTAGGGGCTGTTGACATTCAGCACATGAGCGCGACGGGGGTAATTTGGGATGCAGCGCAAGGCGCGAGGAGTGCCGTTTGGTCATTCCAAACAAGCGACGAGTAACGCAGCGCTGCGCCAAAATTATCCCCCGTCCCTTCGGGTTACCTCCAAATGCGGCGTCTGCGGCGTTGCGCTCCTCGCCAAGGGAACCACCCTTGGCTTCGTCGCGCGCCTTGCAGTCATCCGCATTTGGAGGCAACGCGTCTCATGCGGTGAATGTCAACAGCCCCTAGGATGGCGTCGGATCAGCCGCGCGCCTTGATGGCGTGGGCGAGATCGCACAGCTTGCGCAGGTGGCGGTCCTCGATGCCGCACTCGCGCAGGGCTTCGGCGGTGTGCACCAGATAGTCCAGTCCCGGGCCCATGCGTCCGTGGCAGGTCGTCAGTCGTTCGACGATGGCCTCCGGCGACAGGCGGCCGGCGTAGGCCGGGCCGGCGCGGTTGATGGTAAATGTGATGGCGCGAAACTGGTGTTCGCCGTCGCTCACGGTCACCCAGCGTGGAATATAGGCGCCCAGCAGCATTTCACGCCGCCACACCAGGCGCAGTTCATTTTCTGCGCGATCCGTTGCGATGCGATAGGCGACGCCGCGGCAGCGCCCGCCGCGGTCCAGACCCAGCACCAGACCCGGGCGGTCTATGGTGCCGCGGTTGATGCGCGACCAAAGACAGAAGCTGCGGTGATAGCCATGGGTGGTAACCACGCGTTTTTCTTCGAAATGGAACAGCGGATTCCACACCAGCGAGCCGTAGCCGAATATCCAGCAGCCTTCGTCGGTCTCGCGTGCCTCCAGTATCTGCCACAAGGACTCCTGCAACTCGGCGTCGGTCAGCAGATGTTGGCCGAGCGGAGTCAGCGCGAGTTCCTGGCGCACCCGGTCGCGTTCGAGGTCGATGCGGGTAAGACTCATGCGTTGCGGCGCTTACGCGGCTTTGGCGCTGCGCTCCAGCGGGGCCTTGAATTTCGCCAGCAGGTCCAGGCGTTGCTTTTCGGCCAGTTTGAGATGGCGTGCTTTTACGTGTCCGTAGCCGCGGATCGTTTCGGGAATGCTTGCGATCTCGATCGCGAGCGCGTGCTTGTCAGGCGTCAGCCCCGCCAGCAATTGCTCCACCGTGTCCGCGTACTCGGCGATCAGCGCGCGCTCGCCGCGCCGTTCCTCGGTGCGGCCGAAAATGTCGAATGCCGTGCCGCGCAGGCCCTTGAAGCCCGCCAACAGCCCGAACACGCGCTTCATCCACGGGCCGAAGGTGGATTTCTTTGCTTCGCCCGTTGCCGGGTCAGGCTTGTTCAACATGGGTGGGGCGAGATGAAACACCACTTTGTAGTCGCCCTCGAACATGCCCTCGATTTTCTGCATGAACGCAGGGTCCGAGTGCAGTCGGGCGACTTCGTACTCGTCCTTGTAGGCCATGAGCTTGGCGTAATAGCGCGCGACGGCCTCGGTCAGCTTGGTTCCCCCGATTTTCTCCGATTCGACCCGGCGCACTTTTTCCACGAGCGCTTTGTAGCGTGCCGCGTAGCCCGCGTCCTGGTAGGCGGTGAGCAGTTCGACGCGCCGCGCCAGCAGTTCGTCGAGGTTGCGCGACAGGTGCTGGCTGAGCGGAATGACCGCGGCTGGTATGGCAATTCTTTCGACGCGCGCGAGGTCGATTGCCGCGCGCCGGCCCCAGACGAAGCTCTTCAGGTTGAAATCGACCGCGACACCGTTCAGTTCCACCGCCTTTTCTATCGCGGCGCTCGATACCGGCACCCAGCCCTTTTGCAAGGCATAGCCGAGCATGAACATATTGGTGGCGATGGAATCGCCCATCAGATTGGTGGATATGCTGCCCGCGGCGACGAAGCTCACATTATCCTTGCCGCACGCTTGGGCGATATCGTTCAGCAACTTGCCGGCAGGGAGCTGCCAGTTCGGGTTGTGCACGAATTCGGCGGTGGGCGCAGTGGTGGCATTGATCACGGCGCGCGTCCTCGGTTCGCTCATCTTGGCCAGCGCATCCGGGGCGGCTGCCACGACCAGGTCGCAGCCGATCACCAGGCTTGCATCCCCCGTGCCGATGCGCGCCGCGTGCAGGTCTTCGGGCTGGCTCGCGATGCGTACATGCGACATCACCGGGCCCCCCTTCTGTGCAAGGCCGGACATGTCGAGCACGGATACGCCCTTGCCTTCAAGGTGCGCAGCCATGGCCAGAATCTGGCCGATGGTGACGACGCCGGTCCCGCCGATGCCGGTGACCAGGATGCCGTAGGCCTGGTCTATGGCCGCAGCGGTCGGTTCGGGCAGCGCCGGAAAATCGTCGGCCGTCTTCGCCAAGCCCGCTTTTCCCTTTTTCAGCTTGCCGCCCTCTACGGTGACAAAGCTCGGGCAAAAGCCTTTGACGCAGGAGTAATCCTTGTTGCAGGTCGACTGGTTGATGCTGCGTTTGCGGCCGAACTCGGTCTCCAGCGGTTCCACTGACAGGCAATTGGATTTGTCGCTGCAGTCGCCGCAACCCTCGCACACCATCTCGTTGATGACGACGCGCTTGGCCGGATCCGGAAACGCGCCGCGCTTGCGCCGGCGGCGTTTTTCCGAGGCGCAGGTCTGGTCGTAGATGATGGCGGAGACGCCCGGGAGTTCGCGCAGTTCGCGCTGCACCGCATCGAGTTCGTCGCGGTGGCGCACGGTCACACCCGCGGCCCAGTTGATGCCTGAGGGATACTTCTCCGGCTCGTCGGTGACAATGATCACGGGATTCACGCCTTCGGCTGCGATCTGGCGCGAAATCGAGGCGGGATCGAGCGGGCCGTCGTGCTTCTGGCCTCCGGTCATGGCCACTGCGTCGTTGTACAGAATCTTGTAGGTCATGCTGACCTTGGCGGCGCAGGCGGCGCGGATCGCCATGAGCCCCGAGTGGTAGTAAGTGCCGTCGCCGAGATTGGCGAATATATGTTTGGTGTTCGAGAACGGCGCCTGGCCGATCCAGGGCACACCTTCACCTCCCATGTGGGTGAAGGTCGATGTGCTGCGGTCCATCCACACCGCCATGAAGTGGCAGCCGATGCCCGCCGTGGCGCGGCTCCCCTCCGGAACACGGGTGGAGGTGTTGTGCGGGCAGCCCGAGCAGAAATAGGGCTGACGCAGAGTCGGGACTTCCTGCGGCGCCGCGAGCGCCTTTTCCTTGAAATCGAGAAACGCCAGGCGCTCGCCGTAACGCGCGCCGAGTTGCGTGTCCATCCCGAGCTTGGCGAGACGGCCGGCGATTGCCTTGGCGATGATCGCAGGTGAGAGTTCGTAGCTGGCGGGCAGCAGCCAGGTGCCGGCCGGTTGGCCTGCTGACTGGCTCCATTCGCCGTTATCGTCGAATTTCCCCACCACGCGCGGCGGCCTCTGATCTGCGCGCCAGGCGTAGAGTTCTTCCTTGATCTGGTATTCGATCAGCTGGCGCTTTTCCTCGACCACCAGGATTTCTTCCAGACCCAGGGCGAATTTGCGCGCGCCCTGCGGTTCCAGCGGCCAGCTCATGGCGACCTTGTATACGCGGATGCCGATGTCGCGCGCGGTGTTTTCGTCTATGCCCAGGTCGGCCAGCGCCTGCATGGTGTCGCCATAGGATTTGCCGGTGGTGACGATACCGAGGCGTGCGCGCGGGGAGTCCCAGATGATGCGATCGAGGCCGTTGGCCCGCACGTAGGCCAGCGCGGCGTAAACCTTGTAGTCGAGTAGGCGCGCCTCCTGTTCGAGGATGCCGTCCGGCCAGCGTATGCTCAGGCCGCCCGGCGGCAGCGTGAAATCGGTAGGGATTTTGACCTGCACGCGATGCGGATCGATGTAGACGGAGGCGCCAGACTCGATCACGTCGGTCACGCATTTGAATCCGACCCAGACGCCGGCGTAGCGCGACATGGCGAAGCCGTGCAGGCCGTAGTCCAGATATTCCTGCACATTGGCCGGGTTGAGCACCGGAATCATGCAGGCTTTGAGTATGTGCTCGCTCTGATGCGCAAGCGTGGACGACTTGGCTGCGTGGTCGTCTCCCGCAAGTACGAGTACGCCGCCATATCTGGACGTGCCCGCTGAATTGCCATGCTTGAACACGTCACCGCAACGGTCCACCCCCGGTCCTTTGCCGTACCAGATGGAAAACACGCCGTCGTACTTGGCGTCGTTGAACAGGTTGAGCTGTTGCGTACCCCAGATCGAGGTCGCGGCCAGGTCTTCGTTTACGCCGGGATGGAATTTGATGTGGTGGGCTTCAAGATGCTTTTTTGCGCCCAACATTCCCTGGTCGATTCCGCCCAGCGGCGATCCGCGATATCCGGAGATGAAACCCGCGGTGTTGAGTCCGGCCGCGAGGTCGCGTTCGCGCTGCAGCATGGGCAGGCGCACGATGGCCTGCGTCCCGGTTATGAATACGCGTCCGGAATCCAGTGTGTACTTGTCGTCCAGCGTCACTTCATGAAATTTGGCTGGTGCATTCATCAGGGAGAACTCCTTGCCGATGGCGGTCGCCGCAGATTGCGCGCGACGCATTTTTTGACAACTAGTATATGCCGGGGTTTCGGGAATATCCTACTTTATTGTGGCTGAATACACCGTGAAAGCAAGGCTCGAAATTACGAAAATCGCGAGTGTGTGGCATCCACACGGACAGGCGACCGATCCCTACGCGGTGAGCCAGCGACGCAGAGCCGCATTCACTTCGGCGGGTTTTTCCAGGGTCGATAAATGGCCGCAATCTTCGATCACCTCAAAATGCGCCCCCGCGATGCCGGCGGCCATGTCCTCGTGCCGCGCGAGCGGGGTCAGCGCGTCCTGCCGACCGCAAAGCACCAGCGTCGGGCAACGAATCGCTGCGAGCGAGCCGAGGCTGTTCGAGCGGCTCATGATGGCTTTTTCCTGACGCGCGAAAGCGTCCGGCCCCACGTTTTCGGCCATGGACTTGATCACATCGACGAGATTCTGCTCATCGAGGCGTGAAGCATGGATGGACAGCGGCAGCAGGACTTCGACGACCCGATGGAGCTCGCCGCGATCGGCCAACTCCAGGAACTCCAGGCGCCTGCGTGTCTGTTCCGGCAGCTCGGCATTCGCGGCGGTGTCGAGCAGCGCAAGCCGGAGCACGCGCTGCGGCGCCCGGCGCATGATTTCCAGCGCTATATATCCGCCCATGGACAGGCCGGCAAGCGCGAAGCTCGCGAACGGCGCATCGGCAAGGACGTCGCGCGCGACGCCGTCCATGGTGTCGGAGCGCGTGTGGTCTGCAATCCAGATATCCGCAATATCGGCCAGGTCGGCTACCTGGGATTGCCACAGTTGCGTATCGCAGAGCAGACCGGGAATCAAAACAAGTGGGAATTTCTTCATCGGGATCGCCTCGGTCTTCCGGTAACGTTGGGAAATTCAGACACGCAAGGGTTCGCTGACGTATTCAAACGCCTTGCCCGGCTTTTTTCGGGTACGGCGCATAGGATCGAAATCTTAGCACTCCGCGCAGGGGCTGCTCAGGTACGCTCCGGGACCGTTGCCCGGACCAAAACGAAAATTCGAGGCCTCGTGGGCGTAGCGGCAAGGCTAAAGCTTGATTGACTGGGGTTGGGAAAACGAGCATAATCTCCCGTTTCGTTCGGAGGGGTGCCCGAGTGGTTAAAGGGGGCAGACTGTAAATCTGTTGGCCTTGCGCCTACGTTGGTTCGAATCCAACCTCCTCCACCAAGTTTTTTAGGCGCGGGTTGGCCGTATGCGCTGGGTTGTCAATGGGTGAGGCGGAGTTCGGTCGTGAAACGCGGGTGTAGCTCAATGGTAGAGCAGAAGCCTTCCAAGCTTACGACGAGGGTTCGATTCCCTTCACCCGCTCCAGTCTGAGCGGTTCCCGGGAAAAACGACATTAAGTTAGCGACCTAGAATCGGTTTGCGCCGTTGTAGCTCAGTGGTAGAGCACTCCCTTGGTAAGGGAGAGGTCGCGCGTTCAATCCGCGCCAACGGCACCATGAGTGTTAAGCAGTTTTGATTATTGATAATGAAGGACTGAGATCATGTCAAAAGCTAAATTTGAGCGTACGAAGCCGCACGTGAACGTAGGGACGATCGGACACGTGGACCATGGGAAGACGACGCTGACGGCGGCGATCACGCTGGTGTTGAGCAAGAAGTATGGTGGTGAGGCGAAGGGC
>JACZJT010000066.1 GCA_014860445.1 Burkholderiales bacterium | reverse complement strand
AGCGAGCAGGAGATCATCGAGCTCACGGCTTTGATCGCGTTCCAGAATATGTCCAGCAAGTTCAACGCCGCGCTCGCAGTGCCGGCACAAGGCTTTTGTGTCGCGGGCGGGCAAACCCAGTCCGGCGAAGCTCTACCCCCGAACCTGGGCTAAAGCTCGGCTTGACGCTAATCCCATTCGAGCGCCCCTTTTTTCCATTCGTAGACGAATCCGACAACCAGGATGCCGAGAAAAATCATCATCGAAAGGAATCCGAACAAACCGATTTCGTTGAGCACGATCGCCCAGGGAAACAGGAACGCAATCTCCAAATCGAACAGGATGAACAGAATCGCCACAAGGTAATAGCGAACATCGAACTTCATGCGCGCGTCCTCGAAGGCCTCGAAACCGCATTCCCAAGGGGAAAGCTTTTCGCTGTCCGGGCGATGCGGTCCCATCATCGCGCCCATGACGATCGGACCGACGCCAACAGCGAAGCCGATGAAAATGAACAACAGGACGGGAAAGTAATTTTCGAGCACGAGTTGTAATCAGGCTGATGAAGTTCGAATAAAAACGGTGAATGAAACGATGCTGAGCGATTGTCCGATGCAGATGCAACGCTACGCCATCAGCGATCGAAGGTCAACTGGCTGTGATTTAGATGGCTGTGATTTAGAGTGCCTGCCCGAATTCGATTGCAACTTGCGTATCGGTGACAGCGACTGCGTGGCGTCGCAGCTGGAACTAGCGGTCCGGAATATACCGGGTGGGGGTACTTGACTTATACCCTGGTAGGGTATATATTGTAGTCGTAGTACGCGTTGAAATGGTCGCGAAGACGGAACCTCCACTACGGGCCTCCGTACCCCGGCTGATTCCGCGGCTCGAGACCTGTATCTAAACGCATAGGAGAGAAATCATGGCATGGCTATCGCAGAACTGGATTTGGCTGGTACTTGGAGTCGGGGCCCTTTTTATGATGAGCCGGGGCGTCGTTGGGCTGGGTGCTGGAGGACATGCCGCGCACGGTCACGGCCACGCGGGTGCGCGCGCAACGGGCGACGGCGAACAGTCCGGGATCGCTACGGTGGCCGACACGGCGGGCGTAGGGGTGAAATCGGCGCACGACACGCCTAAGGCGCATCGTCGCCACGGCTGCTGCTGAGCAGCTGCGGCAACACCAGATTCTTGATGTTGGAAAATTTCTTAAGAAGGAGATCAACCATGCAAACCGATCCAGTATGCCGCATGCAAATTGAGCCCGCGCGCGCAGCGGCGCAAGCGGAACACGAGGGCACGATCTATTACTTCTGCTCCGAGGGCTGCCACAAGACGTTTGTCGCCAATCCCGGGAAGTACGCCAGCGCCATTGCACCCGCGGCCGGGCACGGGACCGGACACAAACACCACGGATAGAGGTTACCGATCAGGCCGCGCTTCCAGCGTGTCAGATCGGTCATCGCGGACACCACTGCATGGACACCTTCTCAATTTCTATTGCTGGTGCAGGGCCTGCCGGTCTGGCCGCCGCAATCGCGCTCGCACGCGCTGGCCGCCGCGTGGTGGTGCATGAGGCAAAGCGCGAGGTGGGCGCACGCTTTGGCGGCGATCTGCAGGGACTGGAGAATTGGTCAAGCGAAGAGGACGTGCTCACCGAATTGGAGCGTCTCGGGATCACGACGGAATTCGCGCGTTGGCCGTGCCTGTCAGGCTTGGCATTCGACGCCTCTGGCCGGCGCTATCGCATCCGTAGCCGCGAAGCGCTATGTTACATAGTCGAACGCGGACCCGGTCCAAAATCGCTGGACTCGGCCATGCTTGCACAAGCGCTCGCCCACGGCGTAGAGGTGCGCTTCAACGACCGCCTCACCCAGATGGATCACGCCGGCATACTTGCGATTGGCCCGCGAGCCGCCGATGCCATCGCCGTCGGTTATCACTTCGATACGGAGATGGAAGACGGGTTCTGGGTGATCTGCGACGATACCCTGGCCCCTGGCGGCTATGCCTATCTGCTGGTGATGGAGGGCAGGGGTACGGTGAAAAGCTGCATGCTCACCGGCTTCAAACAGGAAGCGCTGTACGTAAAGCGCACAGTAGAAGCGTTCGAACGCCTGGCGGGCCTGAAAATGGACAATCCGCGAGAGCATGGCGGCGTGGGCAATTTCCGCGTTCCGTCGTCGGCGTATTCCGGATCGCATCCTACGGTCGGGGAACAGGCGGGCTTCCA
>JACZJT010000065.1 GCA_014860445.1 Burkholderiales bacterium | reverse complement strand
GTCCCACCCCTTCCCATCCCGAACAGGGCCGTGAAACGGTGCCGCGCCGATGATAGTATGGATTACCCATGCGAAAGTAGGTCATCGTCAGGTCCCTAAAACAAAAAGCCCCGACCATCAGGTCGGGGCTTTTTGCTTTGTAGCGTCTCGCGGGAGAGGTCCTGCCTTCGCCGTTGATCCTCTAGACGCATCCGTCTATGACGGCGGCCGAGTGGTTTCCTCGGAAGCCACCGGGTCCTCGTCCGGGGTGGACGCGCGCGCTGTACGGGAGCTTCCCTCCTTCTCGGCTTCGCCAACCACGCGCAGGGCCCAGCCTACCAGTGGCGGCCCCATGAATTCGAAGACGGCGACCGCGGCGAGCACCAGCGCAGTGACCGGCGCTGCCGTCGCCGGAAACAGACGTTCGCTCGTCTGCACCAGTCCGATGGCCAGGCCCGCCATGGGTATGAGCAGCAGTCCGGTGGATGCGGATTGCCTGATGGGACGCCGGAAAGCGAGGCCCCCGACGAAAGCGCCCATCCACTTTGCCACGGACCGTGCAGCGACCAAAGCCAGGACTAACCACCCGTAGTGCCACAGCTCCCGCAGGTGCATGTTGGCGCCGGCGAACACGAATAGAACGATGAAAAACAATTCCAAGGCCTCGCCAAAATCCAAGTCCGACACGAGATCCTGGTGCTCCAGGTTCTTCACCACGATGCCCAGCACCAGCGGCGCGAACAGTGTGGACAAGTTCAGCGTTTCCGCCGCGCCCAGGGTAAACATGATCGCGCCTGCAACCAAGGCAAGATGGTACTGGCTTGCCTTCTCGGTCTTTCGCGCGAGGTAGTGCAAGAGGTGACCCGCGGCAGTCGCGAGCAGTACGGAGCCCGCCAGCCTGTACAGCGGCTGAAACACGATCATCTGCCAGGGCGCATCCGCTGCGGAGTGAAAAGACGGGAGCAGGGCGGAAAACGCAAGAAACGCAATGACGTTGTTGAGTGCAACCAGCGATTGCGCCGAGTCGGTGACCGGACCGCTGGCGTTGACCTCGTGCGCGACGTGAAGCAGAACCGCAGGAGACGAGGAAATCGAAATTGCGGCGATCAGCGCCGCCGGCAGAGCCGCGAAACCGAAATACACGAGTGTCAGGTAGACCGCCAGGAACGTCGCCGCACTTTCCAGCACCGCTGTGACGAGCAGGTAGGGGGCGCGCGCGATGATACCCAGATCGAGAGACAGCCCCAGACGGTAAAGAATCAGTCCCAGGGCAATGTCGACGACCACGCGCGCGTCCGACAACACTTCGGCGGTAAGCAGGTTCAGGCCGCTGGGGCCGATGATGAGACCCACAAGCATGAACCCGGTGATGCTCGGCAGCCACGGCCACCGGTGCGCCAGGAAGCCTCCGAGCGCGCCCGCCAATAGCAGAATCCCAAACACGGCGAGCGTATTGGGCTCTATCGGCCACAAGGGAAGGAAATCCATGGATGTTTCTCAGGTCAAGCGAATCGAGCAATCCCGGCCGCCGGACGCGGCCAATCGGGTCACGTCGAGCAAAATCGAGATTTCCGCGTCGCGCGTCTAATGCAAACGCCGGCGCTGCGCCGGTGTCAGGCCGCGCGGCGCCGAGGTCGCGCCGGACTGGGCGTTGCCGGTTTTCTCGATCCAGTTGCGCTCGAACAACTGATTCACCAGGGCCGCCACTTCGCCGATCTCTGCTTCGGTGAAATGGCGCGCCAGCATGCCGGATACGTCGTCGATCATGCGGCTCTTCTGGCGCTCGTGGATGGATTCGGGCGTCGGACCGACGAAGACCATGCCGAATTCGTCCTGCCCGTCGTCGTGGTAATAGCTGACCTCGATCTCGGCCGCCGACTCTGTGTACGGACAAAGCGCCTGCAATGCCTCTTCAATCAATTCGCGAAACCCCCGGCCGACATCGCCGGTCCAGCAGATCTCCAGGGTACGGTCCTTGGCGTCGAAACTGAGGCCGGGTTCGTCCTCATAGACGCTTCTCGCATCGGCGAGGCTGTCTTCGTCGATATAACGCAGCCAAGGGCGGAGCGCGGTTTCTACCTGCGGGAGGGTCGTCTCCGGTCGCAAGCGAATGGTGCCGTGTACGTGTGCTTCGATGCGCATATTGGACTCCAAGTGGCAATTATACGCCGCGTCGACCTTCGTTCGGCCCTAATTCAGCCGACTGCCATGCGAACCGCCGATGCTGAACCGGTGCATCGTCATGCGTAGTCACTGCTTCTAGCCGAGGCTGCTGCGCGCGATGATCTCCGCGCAGCGGGCGCCCTTGGGCAGGGTTCCGAACGCGTGCCCCCAGTCCCCTTGCACGCGCGAACTGAAAAACGCATCAGCGGCCGCGGGCGCGGCGTGTTGCGCCATCAGGCTGGCCTGAAGCGCCAGTGCCGCCATCTCGACGATGCGCCGCGCGCGCTGTTCGATATCGTCAGTTTCCGCCAACTGTGTCTCGAGCGCGTCGACAAGCAGCGCGAGATGCGGGTCGCCCCCGGACCCGGCGCGAATCTCGGACAGCAATACCGCCACGGAATCCGGTTGCTTCTGCATCGAGCGCAGTACGTCGAGACAGGCAACGTTGCCGCTGCCTTCCCAGATGCTGTTCACCGGTGCTTCGCGATAAAAGCGCGCCATCGGCGCCTCTTCGACATAGCCGTTTCCGCCCAGGCATTCCATCGCCTCGAACATGAATGCGGGGGTACGTTTGGCGAGCCAGTACTTGGCCACCGGGGTCAGGATGCGAGAGAGCGAGCGCTCACGCGGATCGCGCGCGGATTGGTCCAGTGCTCGCGCCAAACGCATGGCGAGCAGCGTCGCCGCTTCCGTTTCCAGAGCCAGGTCGGCGAGTACGTTTTGCATCAGTTGCTGTTCGACCAGGCGCTTGCCGAATGCACGGCGGTGCTCGCAATGGTGCAGCGCCTGATTCAGCGCGCCGCGCATCATGCCGGCGCAGGCCACGACGATATCGAAACGCGTCAGGTGCGCCATCTCGATCAGCGTGGCGATGCCGCGTCCCTCCTTGCCCAGTCTGCGCGCCCACGCGCCGTGGTATTCGATTTCACTGGACGCATTGGAGCTGTTGCCGCATTTGTTCTTGAGTCGCTGAATATGGATTGCATTGCGGCTGCCATCGGCCAGCGAGCGCGGCGCAAAGAAACAAGTCACGCCGGCGCCGGTGCGCGCAAGCGTGAGAAAACCGTCGCTCATCGGTGCGGAGCAGAACCATTTGTGACCTTCCAGCGCATACGCGCCGTCCGCGAGTTCGGTCGCGCTGGTCAGGTTGCTGCGCAGGTCCGAACCGCCCTGCTTTTCGGTCATGGCCATCCCCACCGTTGCAGCGCGTTTATGCGACAAGTGCACCGGATTGGGGTCATAGGCGTCGGCGAGCAGCTTGGGTTCCCACTCGGCCTTGATCTGCGCGTCGTTGCGCATCACCTGCACTGCGGCGAAGGTCATGATAACGGGGCAGGAGGTACCGTTCTCCGCCTGGTTCCACAGGTAGTTCAGTGCGGCGCGGGCGACAAACGCGCCGTCGCGCCGCGCTTTCCAGGCAAGCGAATGCAGTCCGGCGCCGAACGCAAGCGTCATCAGCTCGTGATAGGCCGGATGATAGTCGACCGCGTCTATGCGTTCGCCGTAGCGATCATGCGTGCGCAGCTGCGGCAGATGGCGGTTTGCCTGCTCGGCGAGCAACTGCATGCGCTCGCCGCCCACCAACTCGCCCAACTGATGCGCGCGCTCCGCAATCCAGCCGCCACCCTCGCGCTCCACCGCCGCGCGCAGTATCGGGTCGAGCGCCCAGGCGTTGTATCCAACGAGCAAAGGGGGCTGGTTGCTTGCTTGCTCTGCCAGTACAGTGGAACGATCGTTCATGATCGGTCTCCAGGTTGATGTTAGATATTATCGATAACGCATTTAAGCCAATGCGCTGAATGCGCCCTATGCGAACGCGCTCAGTGCGCGTCGGGCGATATCCTCCCCCCATTCCTGTACGAAGTGGCCGGCGTCGGGGTGCTCGTAGGGTGCGGGACAACCTCGGATCAGCTTGCGCAGGCCGTGCATTACCGGCGCGCCGAGCACCGGGTCTTTCATGCCGATGGCCATGAAGCTTTTTCCTTGCCACTGGCTCTGCCACCAACTGCGCGCGCGGCGCGAAATCTCCGCGCCGTCGGCATCGGGATTATCCGGAACCAGATTGGGAAAGCGGCGCACGCCAGTCTTGTAGCTCGCGTCCGGGTAGGGCGCCGCATAGGCCTCGCACTCGGCCGCGGACAAATGCGGGCAGCTGCGTGCCATGAGCTTGGCCACGTCCATGTCCGGATTCTTGTTATTCCACGCGCGCCAGGCGATGAAGCCCTCGGTCAGGGGAGCATCGCCGGTGCCCAGCGCCGTGTTCATCACCAGCAGCCGCGCAAAGCGCTGCGGCAGGTCCATCGGCAGCGTCAGGCCCAAGAGGCCGCCCCAGTCCTGGCATACCAGGGTGATGTTGACCAAATCAAGGTGTTCAATCAAGGCGGCCAGCGCATCGCGATGGCGGCTGAAGGTGTAGAAACCCTCATCCGCGGGCTTGTCCGACTTGCCGAAGCCGAACAGATCGGGCGCGATCACGCGCGCCCCGGCTGCGGAAAATACGGGAATCATTTTTCGGTACAGATAAGACCAGGTCGGCTGCCCGTGCAGGCAAAGAAAAGTGTGCGCAGCATCGTGCCCGCCCTCGTCGACATAGTGCAGGCGCAAGCCTTCGAATTCCGGGAGATCGTGGGCGTAGTGCGGCGCATAGGCATAGCCGGGCAGACTGAGGAATCGTACGTCGGGAGTGCGCAGCGCGTGCATCTCGCGGTTCCAGTCGGATTCGAACTTCAAAGTCTACAACCAAGCCGGGGTAAATGCAGCCATCGCGCTCGGAAATCGTCTAAAATCGCGTCCTGTTTGCATCACACTACCCGAGACCCATGACAACAAAAAAGAAGGCAAGCAACAGCAAACCGCGCCGCTTCGTCGTGCGCAATTCCGGTATCCATGGCAAAGGCGTTTTTGCGCTGACCCGCATTCCCGCCGGCACCCGGCTGATCGAATACAAGGGAGAGCGACTGACGGAAAAGCAGGTCGACCGGCGTTATGCCAAAGACGATAGTCCGCACACCTTCCTGTTTGCGCTCGACGACGGCATGGTGATCGATGCGACCTACGGGGGCAGCAGCGCGCGTTGGATCAACCACAGCTGCGCACCCAATTGCGAGGCCGTCGATGACGAAGACCGCATCTACATCGAAACCCTGCGTGCGATCCGACCGGGCGAGGAACTCAGCTATGACTACGGCATTGAACTCGAGGAAAGGCATACGCCGGCGATGAAGCGCTACTACGAGTGCCGCTGCGGCGCGCGCCGTTGCAGGGGCACCATACTCAGCGACAAGCGGAAAAAATAGATCTGGTGGCGAATTTGCGCGCGAGGACCCTCGGGGGGCGCTAATCGCGCAAGCCGGCCTGAATCTGCTCCAGCGTGACCTTTGCCGCCGGCAGGTCGGCCCCGCCCAGACGCACTGCTTTGCGTGCGGCATCCAGCGCCTCGTCCAGTTTGCCCTGCTCCGCGAGGATTTGCGCGAGATTGTTGAACGCCGCAGCCGACAGCGGATGCCGGGCCGCGGCGCTGCGGAACGCCCGTTCCGCCCCGGCCTTGTTGCCGAGCGCGTAATCGGTATTGCCCAGGCCCATCAATCCGACCAGATTGTCCGGCCAGCGTTCCAGCAAGGTCGCGTAGGCCTGATGTGCTTCCTTGGGGTGCCCGGTTTTTTCCAGCGCTACTGCGGCGCCCGCGTACGGTGCCTCGCGCGCGCTCGCCGGCGCGCGCCGCGGCGGCAGCGAGACCATGGCCCAGTGCCCGCCGTCCATCCACAAGAACTCGAACAGTCCGAGGGACATGGCGCGGTGCGCCTTGCTGCCCGAATGCAGAACGATTTCGTTCTTCGTCAGATCGTAGCCTGTGACCACGGCGTAGTGCCAGTAGGGGCGGGAAGCAAACAATCCCAGATTTTGCAGCACGATGACCGCATTGCCTGCGGCAATTTCGGCGAGTACGTCCTTTAACTCGGGTGCAAGCACATAGGCTAGCAGTCCGTGGCGCCGCGCTCCGGCGAGCATTTCCACCTGCAGACTGCCCGCGCGCCCCGGCAGGTAAACCTGTGAAGCCAACTCGGCGGGGTTCGCGTCCACGCCGGCTGCGCCCAGGCTCATGGCGAGCGCCGCCGGGCCGCACTGATATTCTTCCTGTGCGAAGAACGGCACATTGTCGAGTTGTACGCGCGGTGGAAGGCTGGCGCCGCGGTCGCGAAGCAGCGCTTCGCTTTGCGGCAGACTGGCGCAGCCGCTCAACGCGGACAGAATCAAAACAAAGCCCGCAATGGCGCGGGCTATTTTGGCGGCGTCCAGGCGCTGACCCGGAATCGGCGCAAGCGTTTCAGAATCGCGGATGCTCGCGGGGAGAGGTTCCTTGTTTCGGCTCCGCGCTTCGCCGCGGCTTGCGGTCACTTGACCCAGTAGTACCAGATCAATTCGACTACGATCAGACTCACCAGCGCTGCGGCTGTGCTGATCCCGCCCGCGGGCAGGCGTTCTATCCGGCCGGCAATGCTGGCAACTTCCGCGTCGGTCATGGCATCGACGCGATTCCGGGCAGAGGCGCGGCCGATGCCGAAGTGCTGTAATTGATCGCGGACTTCGCCGCGTTCGATGAAACCGCGCAGTGTTTCGCGCGCGCCCGCCGCCCGGGCCGCGGCGGCCACCTGATCGGTTCCGACCATGTCCGCGTAAGCGCTGAAGGAGAGTGCGCCCATGCATACGATCAATACACGGCAGAGTTGGCGGGTCAGAATATTTTTCATCGAATTGTCCCTGTATTGGTTTGCCAAAATCAGTTCTTGCGCCGTGTATGTTTCTCGATGCAGCCGGAGCGCCTTGAAACGGCTATCCAGACACCGCGACCGAACCGAGTCTGGCGCTGCCACGGGCACGCTGCACTAATTTGCCTTTCCGGACGCTCCGGCCTTGGGTGCGGTGCTGATGAGCGCATCCATTTTCCGCAGGCGGTTGGCCAGGGTTTTCATCACCTGAAGCGCAAAAAACGGGGTTTCGCTTACCAGCGACTGAAAGCGGGCCTCGTCGATCGGAAAAACGCGGCAGTCGTTGCGGGCGCGCGCTGACGCACTGCGCGGTTCGTCGTCGATGAGCGCCATTTCACCGATGAACGTGCCTTCCACGGCAGTTTCGACCAGCGTGTCGCCCAGTATCAGTTCGACCTCGCCCTCGATGATCAGGTACATCACCTTGGCCACGTCGCCAAGGCGAAAGACGTAGTCCCCCGCGGCGACGGCAATGACTTCCGGCGCGTTGCGAAACAGATGCAGGCTCGGCATTTAGGTCTCCTTCCTTTTTTTTGGATCGATCAATTACGTACCGCGCGCTGCGGCGGGCGCCGGGCCGGTACGATGCCGCTAAGTGATGCAATATGATATTTGAGTTTTCGGTATCCGGCTAGGCTAAACTGCAGGCTTTGGGCCGCACGGGAAAGGCGGGCGACATGGCGGAACGTCAAAACGGAATCGAAATCGCGACACTCGCGGGCGGATGCTTCTGGTGCCTGGAAGCCGTATTCGACGATCTGAAGGGCGTGGAGTCGGTCGAATCGGGATACATGGGCGGGTCATTGCAGGATCCCACTTACGAAGACGTGTGCAGCGGCACCAGCGGCCACGCCGAGGTCGTGCAGATCCGCTTCGATCCTGGCGTGGTAAGCCTGCGCGAGATTCTGGAGGTGTTCTTTGTCATCCACGATCCGACCACGCTCAACTACCAGGGCAACGACCACGGGCCGCAGTATCGCTCCGCGATTTTCTATCACTCACCCGAACAGAAGGCGGAGGCCGAGCAGCTGATTGCCAGGCTCGAGGCGGAGGGCGTCTGGGGCAAGCCGATCGTCACCGAAGTCACGCCGGCAGGCAAATTCTATATTGCCGAGGCCGGGCATCAGGAGTATTACGAGCGCAATCCCTATCAGCCGTACTGCATGATGGTGGTTGAGCCCAAAGTCGCAAAGTTCCGCAAGAAATTCCTCGGCAAGCTGAAGAGATAGGCATTCGGCGCGCCTGCGAAAGGCATCAGGTCCGGGGTTTCCGCGCGATCACGGTGGAAAATTCCTTGCACGTGCCCTCGGGCCCGGGATAGCTGTCCCGCTGCGCCACGATCACGTTCCAGCCCTCGAACGTTTGCTCCAATTCGCCGGCGCCGAACAGGTAGTAGTCATCCGGCTTGAACATTCCCAGGTAGGTCGTGCCTTCGATGAGGACGTTGACGATCGCCTGCCCGCCTGGACGGACACGCTGCGCGATCTGGCGCAATAGCGCGAGCGCCGTCTCCTTGCGGAAGAACATCAGCAGGCCGATGGCGGCGATGGTGTCGTAATCCTGCTGAATGCGAAACAACCCGAGGTCGGCTTGCAGCGCATCGAACGACAGATGCTCCTTCAGGGCGACAGCGCGCGCGTGATCGACGGCAGCCGGGCTGGCATCGACGGCGGTCACATGACAGCCGCGCCGCGCCGCTTCGAGACTCAAGTTTGCCAGGCCGCAACCCAGGTCGAGCACGCTGCCGCGCACATGGGGCAAGGCCAGCTGCTCAAACGGATTCAGCGCGAAATCGGCATCCCGTACCTGGCGTTCGAACTGCCGCTCAAAAAAGTCGATCGGGTCGGGCATGCTGAAGGGCTGAATTACCCTGGACGAATCCGCGTGGTGATCTGCGATTGCGGGTCAGTCGCGATATTTCGCCGCGCGTTTTTCCCTGCCGGCGGCGAGCGCTTCGTCGAGATCGGTGGACAAAAGCATCGCCGCGTTCCAGGTGGCGACGTAGTTCAGTCCGTCTGCGACCGTATGGTCGCGCGCGTAGGTGATCATTTCCTTGCATCCGCGCAATGCCAGCGGCGGCTTTGCCGCAATCCCCGCGGCAAGTTCGCGCACCGCCGCCATGAGTGCTTCCTGGTCCGCATAGCACTGGTTCACCAGGCGCAGTTCCTTCGCTTCGGCGCCGCCGACCTTGCGCCCGGTGTAGGCCAGTTCGCGCGCCGCACCTTCACCGACGATATGCGGCAGGCGTTGCAGCGTGCCGACATCGGCGGTGAGCCCGACGTCGATTTCCTTGACCGAGAAAAACGCGTCGGCCGAGCAATAGCGCAGGTCGCAGGCGGTGATGAGGTCGATGCCGCCGCCCACGCAGGCGCCGTGGATCGCCGCAATCACCGGCTTGCGGCAGCGCTCGATCGAACTGAGCGTGTCCTGCATATCGAGTATCAGGCGCCGCAGTTTTTCGCGCGCGCGGCCGTCGCAGTCGTCCCGAATCTGTGCCTTCATCCCGGCGAGCAGGCCCAGGTCGATGCCGGAGGTGAAGTGCTTGCCGGCGCCGGAAAGCACAGCGACGCGCGCTTCAGCCGTCTCGTCTAGCCAGCGCATCGCATCGCGCAGCTCCATCCACATGGCGAGTTCCATGGCGTTGGCGCGTTCGGGCCGGTTGAGCTCGATGCTCGCGACCTGCCCGGCGAGCGACACCTTCAGCGTCTGGAATTCCATGCGCATCGGCCGTTAAAATTCAGGCTCAGGCGGCTTTCACCGAAGGCAGCCCCGCGAGCGCCATCGCCAGTTCGGACTCGTCGTAGTCGAGGTCCTGCAGCTTGCCTCCGAAATAATCGATGTAGGCCTGCATGTCGAAATGGCCGTGTCCGCACAGATTGAACAAAATGGTGCGTGACTTGCCCTCCGCCTTGCACTTCAGTGCTTCCTCGATCGCGCCCTTGACCGCGTGGTTCGCCTCCGGCGCGGGCAGGATGCCCTCTGCGCGCGCGAACAGCACGCCGGCGTCGAAACAGGTGGTCTGGTGGTAGGCCACCGCCTCGATCAGTCCGAGCTGTTTGATATGGCTCACCAGCGGCGCCATGCCGTGGTATCGGAGGCCGCCGGCGTGGAATCCGGGCGGGGTAAAGGTCGATCCCAGTGTGTGCATCTTGGTGAGCGGGGTGAGATGCGCGGTGTCGCCGAAATCGTATGCGTACTGGCCGCGTGTGAGGCTGGGACAGGCCGCCGGCTCGACCGCAACGATGCGCACCTTCTTGCCGCCGCGCAATTGCGCGCCAAGGAAGGGAAATACGATGCCGGCGAAATTGGAACCGCCGCCGGTGCAACCGACAATGACGTCCGGGTAGTCGCCGGCCATGTCCATTTGCGCCATCGCTTCCTGGCCCACAACGGTCTGATGCAGCAGCACGTGGTTCAGCACCGAGCCGAGCGCGTACTTCGTGTCGTCGCGCTGTGCCGCGATTTCGACCGCCTCGGAAATGGCGATGCCCAGGCTGCCCGGATGGTCGGCGCGCTGCGCGAGTATGGCCTTGCCCGCCTGGGTTTCGTTGGAAGGCGAAGGCGTGCAGCTCGCGCCGTAGGTTTCCATCAAAGCCCGGCGGTAAGGCTTCTGGTTGTAGGACACGCGCACCATGAACACTTTCACTTCGAGCCCGAACAAGGCGCCCGCGAAGGCGAGCGAGGAGCCCCACTGGCCGGCGCCGGTTTCCGTGACCAGACGCTTTACCCCGGCCTGCTTGTTGTAAAACGCCTGCGGCACCGCGGTATTGGGCTTGTGGCTGCCGGCGGGGCTCACGCCTTCGTACTTGTAGTAAATCTTCGCCGGCGTCTGCAGCACCTTTTCGAGGCGCCTTGCGCGGAACAGGGGCGCCGGCCGCCATTGCTTGTACACGTCGCGCACCGGCTCGGGTATGGGAATCTCGCGATCCGTAGCGACTTCCTGCATGATCAGTTCCATCGGGAACAGCGGCGCCAGATCATCGGGGCCGACCGGCTGCATCGTGCCCGGGTGCAGCACCGGCGGCGCCGGCACCGGCAGGTCGGCGGCAAGGTTGTACCAGTACTTCGGAATGCGCGACTCGTCGAGCAGGTATTTGACGGTATCAGACATGCTAACTCCTTTGGGGAAACAATTTAATTGCGCCGCTCATGTGCCACTAGGGCGCTAGACGCTCCATTCTCCAACCGGCGTCCTGTTTGACATAGCGCAGCCGGTCATGCAGACGATCGGGACGGCCCTGCCAGAACTCGATCGCATCGGGCCGCACCCGATAACCTCCCCAGTGCGGAGGCCGCGGCGGCGCCGTGCCGTAGCGTAGCATGATTGCGGCGACCTTCGAAGCCAGCGCCAGCCTGCTCGGCAGGGGCATGCTTTGCGGCGATGCCCAGGCGCCCAGACGGCTGCCCAGGGGTCGGCTGTCGAAATATTCGTCGGATTCTTCAGCCGACACCTTTTCCACCGCACCTTCGATGCGCACCTGGCGCTCCATCGGCGTCCATAGAAACACCAGGCTGGCGTAGGGATTGACCGCGAGTTCCCGTGCTTTGCGGCTTTCGTAGTTGGTATAAAAGACGAAGCCCGCATCGTCTGCGCCCTTGAGCAGCACGACGCGCGCCGAGGGCCTGCCGTTTGCGTCCGCGGTGGCGAGCGTCATGGCATTGGGCAAAGGCAGTTCAGCCCGCAGCGCGTCGTCGAACCAGCGCGCAAATTGCTTGAACGGATCCGCCGCCGCATCGTCTTCGACGAGTTCGGCGTTTGCGTACTCCTGGCGCAGATCAGCGATGCTCATGGTATGGCGCTGGCGAATAAATCAAACTGCATTTTACCCCGCCAGTACGCAGTGCGCCGCGTCGCCGGCCTGCGCGCTGTAGAATGCCCCGTTCGTCGTTTGAAAAACACGATATGCCACGGATCACAGACTACGCGCACGGCATCAGTGCCATCGATTCCGGCTATCACCGGCCCATGCTCGATGCCATCCATCTGATGGTCGAGGGCGACCGCGCGGCCATCATCGACACCGGTACCAACGATTCGGTGCCGCTGGTGCTCGAAGCGATGCGTGACAAGGGCTTGCGCCCGGAGCAGGTCGACTACGTCATCCTCACCCATATCCATCTTGATCACGCCGGTGGAGCCGGGCTGTTCATGCGCGAGTTTCCGAATGCCACGCTCACCGTGCATCCGCGCGGCGCGCGCCACATGGCCGATCCGGCGAGATTGGTCGCCGGCACGGTAGCCGTCTACGGCGAAGCCGCGACGCGCAAGATGTACGGCGAGGTTCTGCCGATCCCGGCCCTGCGCATCCTGGAGACGCCGCACAACGCATCGATACGCCTGAACGGGCGTGAACTGCAGTTTCTGGATACGCCGGGCCACGCGCGTCATCATGTCGCCATACGCGACACCTCGTCCGGCCACATTTTCGCGGGCGACGTGTTCGGCCTGTCCTACCGCGAGATGGACCAGGACGGCAGGCAGTTCATCTTGCCAACCACCAGTCCGGCGCAGTTCGATCCCGAGCCCTACCATCGCTCGATCGATCTCATCCTCGGAAAGAAACCGGAAGCCGTGTACCTCACGCACTACAGCCAGGTCCAGGACATTCCGGCGAAGGCCGAGGTGTTGCACCGCCTGGTAGATGCACACGCCGAGCTCGGCTTGCGCGAGAAGGATGCAGGTGCATCCCGGCCGGAGCGCCTGCGCGAGGGCGTGAAGCACCTGTTCCTCGAGGAAGCGCGGCGCTGGGGTTCGCGCCTGCCCGATGCGCGCGTGCTCGACATCTACTCCAACGACGTCGAACTCAATGCGCAGGGTTTGGGTTTCTGGCTGGACAGCCTGGAGTAAGGACGACCGCTTAGTTGCTCGTCGCGCTCAGGCGCAGGCTGCGCGCGCGCCAGCCCGCGGCGGCGGCGGCAACACCGCACGCCGCGGCGATGACGAACGGTATCGCATAGCTGCCCGTCAGGTCGAACAGACGGCCCGCCATCCACGGGCCGAGCGCGCTTCCCAAGGCGCTGGCAAACAGGCCGACGCCGAGAATCAGGCCGAAGCGCGGGCCGCGGAAGCGGTCGCTGACCATCGCCGGGATGAGGGCGGCAGTCGCCGAGTAGCCGACGCCGAGCAATACCGCGTATCCATAGGCGCCCCAGTGGCTGGGCACTGCACCGACGAGCGCAAGCGCGCCGACGGCCAGGACCAGGATGCCGATGCCGATGACATAGATCAGCTCGCGCTCGTAGCGATCGGAAAGCCAGCCGCCGCCGGATTTGCCGAACACGCTGGCCACGCCCACCACGCCGACGACGGACGCCGCCGCCATCGCCGCCAGTCCGTGGTCGACGAGGAATGCCACCTGGTGCACGTGCAAGGTTTGCGAGCACACGTTGCCGAAGAAGAACGCCGCCAGCACCAGCCAGAACGGTTGCGTACGCAGCGCTTGGCCCAGGTTCATTTCCCGTGCACTTGTTCCCTGCGCTTTCGGCGTGCGCGTACGCGGCGCGGCGACCGGCCGCGGCGCCTCGTCGCGCAGCAGGAACCAGGCGGCGGGCACGATCCAACCGGCGCAGATCGCGCCGAGGATTTGCCACGCTGCGCGCCAGCCCAGCGACTCGATCAGCAGCTGGCACAGCGGCACCACGAACAGCATCCCCAGGCCGATGCCCGAACTGACGATGCCGAGCGAAAAACCGAGCCGATCCATAAACTGGCGCTGCACCAGGATCACCGCGGGTACCCAGCCGCAGCATGCGACCGCGAGCGCGGTGACGACGCCGAAGCCGAGGTACAAATGGCCCGGCGTATCGATGTAGCCGTTCGCATAGAGCGCAAGTCCGAGCGCTGCGCCGCCGAAGATCACCAGGCGGCGCGGTCCGATGCGGTCGCAGAGTATGCCGATGAAGGGGTTTGCCGCGCCGTGCACCAGGGTAAACGCCGAAAACGCTCCGGCCAACACGGAGCGGCTCCAGCCGAACTCCTTGAGCAGGGCGACCAGGAACACGCTGTACGAGTACCACACGCCATAGGTCAGACCCAGCGTCAGCGCGATCGCCGCAAGCGTGAGGTGGCGGCGGTTCATGCGTGCTTGCCTCCATATTCAGGGACGTGGCCGTCTCGCCACATCGAAATCGCGGCGCTTGGTGCGGGATGATCGGCCAGGGAAACGGCTGACGCCAAACTCTACCTCAGATCGGAGGTCGGAGCGTTCGATCGGGTCCCGCGATGCAAAACAAATACGTCAATGGGTCAGCCCTGTTCCCGCCGGGCGTTGACGAAATAGGCGCCCGCTGCCAGCAGTGCCGCCAGCGCCCAGAAGGCGGGTACCATGCCCAGCGCCGTGCCGAGCGCGCCGAAACCGAGCGGCAGCGCGGTATGGCTCGCATTCATCACCGTCGTGCGCAGTCCCAAGGTTTCACCCTGCCGCCCGGACGGTGCAGTGTTATAGAGCAGCGCCATCACCATGGGTTGGGACGAACCCAGGCCGAGGCCGAGCGTGCAGGACAACACCACCAGCAGCGTTACGTTGGTAAACAGCGGAAACAGGGAATAGACGGCTGCCGAAATCGACAGGGCTGCGGTAATGACCTGCCAGGGCCGGACGTGCCGGATCAGCAGCGGCAAGGTCAGACGCACGGCAAAGGTGGCGGCGGCGAAGCTGCTCATGACGATACCGATGGTGGACGCCGACAGACCGATGCGCGATCCGTAGATCGGGACGACGAAAATATACAAATCCCAGGCCATGTTGAGCAAACCGCTGGCGATGATTACGCGGCGCAGGGCGGGGCTGCGCAACAGGTCCATGACGCGGCTCTCGGCCGCGTCCGCTCGACGCTCCGCGGCGTTCGGCAGGGTCGGCCGGTTGCGCGCGAACACAATCAAAGGTGCGAGTGGAAACAGGAACAGCAGCAGGAAGGTGTTAACGTGACCGATCGTGTCGATGGCGAAACCGGTCACCAGCGGTCCGAGCGAACCCGAAACGGAAAATCCGAGCGCCAGCCAGCTGAAATTGGCGGCGCGCTCGTCGGAGCGGCCGATCGCGCCCACCAGCTGGCTGATCGCGACGTGAAACAGCATGAACCCGGCGCCGATCAGCGTGCCCGCCACATAGAGCACCTCCATGCGCGGCCAGATAAAGGGCAGCAGCACGCCCAGCGCCGACGAGGCGCTTGCGCCGAACAGCGGCCAGCGCGCGCCGCCGCGGTCTATCAGCCGTCCCGCGCCCACCGCGAAAAGCATCGGCAGCAGCGCATACGCGGACATCAATGTGCCCACGGTAAAGGCCGAAGCATGCAATTGGATCGCGTACAGCGACACCAGCATGCGGCTGCCGGTGAAGGACGTGTGCGTGAGTATGGTGAGGATCACCAGATGCCAGAGGCGCATGTCAGTCCGCCTCAATCGCCGCCGGACGCCGCTTCGTCCAGACCACCATCGCCACGCCCAGGCAGGTGACGCCAATGCCGACCATGCTCAGGGGCGTGGGAACCACGCCGAATATCAGCAACTCGAGCACCACCGCGATCACCGGCGTCAGATACAGCAGGCTGGTGACGCGCGTCGCCTCCCCGTGGCGCATCAGCGTGTGCAAGGCATTCACGGCCAGGATCGACGCGAGTATCACCAGAAATGCAATCGCCGCGAACAGCTGCCAGACCCAGCGCACCTGCATGCCTTCCATGATCCACGCGAGCGGCGCCACCACGGCGAGCGAAATCGCGAACTGCAGCAGCGCGGCGCCGTACAGATCCACCTTGGGGCAGAACACGCGCTGATAGAGCGTGCCGGTGGTGATCGCGGCGAGCGAGATGCCCACCGTGGCGAGGCTGGCCCACCCGACTGCGCGGATGTCTACCTTGTGCCAGACCACCAATGTTACGCCGGCGAGCCCCAGCACCACCCCCAGCCATTGGCGTGCGGCAAGGCGCGTATGCATCCAGCGCGAGACGACGAGCGCGGTAAGCAGCGGCTGCAGTGCGAGAATCAATGCGGTGACGCCCGCGCTCATGCCGAGGTACTGCGCGTAATGGCTGCCGCCGAGATTGGCCGCGTGCATCAACACGCCCGCGACCAGTATGTGCGCGAATTCCGCGCGCGTGGCCGGCCATGCCGGGCGCAGCACCAGCACCAGCGGAAACAGGCAGGCGAGTCCGAACGCGTAGCGCAGGGTGAGAAAGGTGAACGGCGGGGCGTACTGCAGCCCGATCTTTGTGGCGATGAATCCCGAGCCCCACACGCCGACGAAATACCAGGCGAGCAGGGAATCGAACCATCGGTGCCGGGAGGGTTGCATGAAGGTATTCTAACCAGCACTATCCGGCGCGAGGCGCCGCTTGCCGACTTCCAGCACCAGCGCGGTGGCGACGACGATCACCGCGCCCCCGGCGAGCGTGCTCGCGCCTACGGGCTCGTGCAGGAACAACGCGCCCCAGAGCGTGCCGAACACCGGTATCAGAAAGGTCACGGTGAAAGTCCGCGTCGGCCCGATGTCCGCGACGAGCCGAAAGTAAATCAGGTAAGCCACGGCACTGCAGAGCAGTGAAATGCCGAGCACGGCCAGGCTGACCGGCCAGGTGAACGCTGCCGCCGGCGGCGGCGCAGGCAGGAAAGGCATGACCACGAGGCTGGCGGCGACCAGGCTGCCGACGGTCAGTGCGCGCGGTGCGAGCTTGCCCGCGCGCATTTTCACGTACACACCTGCCAGCGCGTAGCAGGCGGTGGCGGCGATGCAGGCGAGCACCGCCAGCAGCACTTTGGCACTCACTGCGATCGGGCCGAAACCGACCAGCAGCGCCACCCCGCACATGCCCAGCGCAAGGCCGAGGACTTTGCGCCAGGAGAGTTTCTCGCCCAGCCAGATCGCGCCGCAGATCGCCGCGAACCAGGGCGCGGCGGCGTTGAGTATCGCCATGTAGGAGGCCCCGATATGCTTGCCAGACCATGCATAGAGCGCCCAGGGCAGGGCGGTGTTGAGCACGCCCAGCACCAGATAAGGGCGCCAGTTCTGCCGCGGATTGAGTGCGAATCCCGCCGCGCGCGCATAGATCAGCATCGCAACGGCGGCGATGCCCACGCGCAGTTCGGTCAGCCACAGCGGTCCGGTTGCGCCCACCGCCATGCGCACGAACAGGAAGGAGCCGCCCCAGATGGCGGCAAGCAGGACAAGTCGGATGATGTCGGCGGGGCGCATGCTCGCATTGTCCCCGTCGATCAAGCTTGGTGACCGGGGTCGGTGAACGTAAAGCGCGCACTCTACAGGCGATGGCAGCGACATGCCACCCGCTTGTTGCGCTTTCAGCCCTCGGTCGCACAGCCGGTCGGACCTGATGGCAGATAAGCTTGTTCACCCGATGCCGCCGGGATATCCTGAAAACGGGCAGGGATACAAAAATGATGCCCGCAATCGGTCGAAAAACAGGCGACTGCTGTCCCGAGAAATACTGCCCATGACATTTGCGCGCATCCTTTTCCTTACTTCGCTGGCCATGGTCGCGTTTGCGGGCAATTCGCTGCTTTGCCGGCTAGCTCTGAAACACACCAATATCGATGCCGCCAGCTTCACCGCGGTTCGCCTGATCTCCGGAGCGCTGACGCTCTGGGTGCTGGCGCGCGTGAGCCGGCGCGCACGCGGCGGCAGCGGCAATTGGCTGTCCGCGTTCGCGCTGTTCGTCTATGCCGCAGGCTTCTCGTATGCCTACGTCAGTCTGCCGACAGCAAGCGGAGCACTGCTGCTGTTTGGCGCCGTCCAGGCGACGATGATCAGCCACGGCATATGGAAGGGGGAGCGTCTGCTGAAACTGCAGTTCCTCGGACTCGTGCTTGCGTTGGGAGGGCTGGTCGGCCTGTTGCTGCCGGGGTTATCGGCGCCGCCGCTAGGCGGTTCCATATTGATGCTGAGCGCGGGTGTTGCATGGGGTGTCTATTCCTTGCGCGGGAAGGGCGCGGGCGATCCCACCAGGGTGACGGCAGGAAATTTCCTGCGCGCCGTACCCATATCCATCGGTTTGAGCGCATTGATGCTCGGCGGCATGTCTGTCGATGGCGCCGGATTGGCGTATGCGGTGTCCTCGGGCGCCCTGGCTTCCGGTATCGGCTACGCCGTCTGGTACACGGCATTGCCCGCGCTGAAGGCCACCAGCGCCGCGACGGTCCAACTCAGTGTTCCAGTCATTGCTGCCCTGGGCGGCGTCGTGTTCCTGGGCGAGCCCATCAGTCTGCGACTGATGGGCGCGTCCGCGGCAATTCTCGGTGGAATCGCGCTGGTCATACTCGAGAGGCGACCAGCGGCCGCAGCGAGAAAACCGGGCTAGGGTTCAGCGCGCGCCGTCGGTTGCCCAAGCGGATCGCTTTTCTAGTCGAACACCGTCTGCGCGTAATGCGCGGGGTCGATCAGTGCTTCGATGATGGTGGGACCATCTGTGGCAAATGCCTTGCGCAATTCGCGCTCCAGTCCCGCGGCGCTGTTCACTCCCACCGCCGGGACGCCGAAGTAGTGCGCGGGGGGCGGCCGATATTCCAGTGGAGAGACTTCGGTGCCGTAGTAGGCGAGGCTGCGCCGTCCCTGTTTCACCTTGATCAGCGACAGCCAGCGATCGTCGAGCACGACGATGGGGATGGCCAGGCGCTCGCGTAGCGCGACCGCCACTTCGCCACAAGTCATCTGGAAGCAGCCGTCGCCGAGCACGCACACCACCGGCAGATCCGGTCTCGCGAGTTTGGCGGCGATCGCAGCCGGGATGCTGAAACCCATCGACGACCAGCCGTTGGTGATCAGGAAGGTGCGCGGCGCATGCGCGGCCCATTGGCTGCCGATCTGGTGGGTATGCGCGCCGATGTCGAAGGCGAGCACGCCCTCGCGCGGCAGCAGTTTGCGCACGATATCGATGGCCTGGTGCGGCGCGAACCCGGTCGCCGCCGGGCGCAGCGCATTCTGGAAGGTGTCGCGGTGCGCGCGGGCGGCTTGCGCAGGCCAGCTGTTCGTTGCTGCCGGCAGCGCGGTCAGCCGCACCAGCGCGTCGTCGAGATCGCCGACTATTTCGTGCGCAATGTTCACGCTGGCGTCGACGTCGGCGCGCTCGATGCCTACGTGCAGCACCGGCACTTTGCCTACCCAGGCCTCGTACTCCACTTCCACGGTGTCATAGCCCAGTCCTAGCACCAGGTCGGCGCTTTGGATCAGCGCGCGCTGCAACTTTCGCATGGCGCGCTCGATGCAGCCCAGCGAAAGGGGATGGTCTTCGTCGATCAAACCCTTGGCCATCATGGTCGTCATGAACGGCATGTTGTGCCGCTCGACGAAGGCGCGCAGCAGCCGCGGATCGCGCATGCGCATGGCGCTTGCGCCGATCACCGCCACCGGCCGCGTCGCGCTGCGCAGCAATTCGCCTGCGCGCAGGATCGCCGTCTCCGCCGCGCTTGCCAATGGAACAGGCGCGGGCGTCGCTCCCAGTGTCTCCGTCGCCGGTGCCAGCGCCTCGGTGGCTCGCGCCAGCGCGACGTCCTCGGGCAGGTCCAGGTGTACCGGCCCCTGCGGTTCGGACAGGGCAAGTTGCAGCGCCTGCGTGAGCGTCGCGACGATTTCGCCCGGACGCAGGCGCAGGCTCGCCTTGGTGATCGGTTTGAACAGCGTTTGGTGGTCGATCCACATCTGCAATCGGCGTCCGAGTTGCGCCTGGTTCAGCGTACAGGTGATCGCGATCATCGGCGAGCGATCCAGCCAGGCGCTGCCCACGCCGGTGCTGAGATTGGTCGCGCCGGGCCCGAGCGTGGAGATGCACAGGCCCGGCACGCCCGTCATCCTGCCCGTGACATCCGCGGCGAATCCCGCCGAGCCTTCGTGTGCGGTGAGCACGAAGCCCAATCCGCCCGAGCGCATCGCGTCCATCAGCGGCAGCACATTGCCGCTGGGTACGCCGAAGCCGTGGCGGATACCCGCGTCCCTGAGGACGCGCACGATCAGATCGGCGTTGTTCATTTCAGCGGCCGGCATCATGTGCCGTAACGCACGGGCGAGTTGAACTGCTTGAAGGCCGCAAGCGCGCTGTAGCAGGCGAGCATGGCGGTCTTGGGATTTTCGGGAAAGGGCACACTCTCGAATTTGATGCTGATGGTGCCGGTCTTGCCGCGGATGTTGATGTAATGCGTGTTGTAGATCAACGCAGGATCGGCCACCACTTTCAAGCGCGTGCGGTCGAAGCCGACGCCGGCCATGGCGAGCGCCGCGGCAATGTTCACATTGGCGGGAAAATGCGGCACGCCCTCGCGCGCCGTACCCTCGAACAGGGTCACCGCTTCGCTGAGATGGTCGAGGTCCAGGTTCATTTTTTGCACGTACAGTATGCCTTTCCATGCGGCCGGTGGCTTGGTCACGGCAATCTCGACCGAATCGGCGCCGGCCACGCATACCGCCTTGAGCGCATCCAGTCCGCCGATGCCGCCCGAAGGTACGTAGAGCAGGGCCTTGTATTTCGCCGCCGCCGCCTCCAGTCGCGCGCGCAGGGCATCGTCGCAGAGCGCGCCGCCGGAGAGAATGATCACCGGTATGCCCTGCTTCAGCAGCGGCTTCGCGAATTCGCGCACCGCGTCGTGCGAGGCCGCTTCGATCACCACTTCAGGCTGCGCCGCGATCATGGCGTCGAGATCGGTGACGAAGGACACGCCGTACTGTTCCGCCAGCGGCTTGCCGCGCGAGGCCGCGCTGCGTCCCTGGATTGCGACCACGCGGGCGTCGCCCATGTCGCCGCGCGATATGTGTTCGAGAAACAGGCGTGCGATTACGCCGCCGCCGATGATGCCGATACGCATGCTTGCTGCTCCTGTCTAAGAACGATAGCTCAGAACCGCACCACGATCTTGCCCAGGTGCGCATTCGCCTCCATGTGCGCCTTCGCCGCGGGCAACTCGTCGAAGGCGTATACCCGGTCCACCAGCGGTTGGATGCGGCCGTCGGCGATCGCAGGGAGGATGTCGGTGACGAAACCGCGCGCGGACTCGGCTTTCTGCTCGGCGCTGCGCAGCTTGTTGGACACGCCGAACAGCACCAGGCGTTTCGCATGCAGGGCCTCGATGTCGATTTCGGCCTTCAGCACGCCGTCGAGATAACCCACCGTGGCGAGCCGGCCCTGGAAGGCGAGGGCGCGCACGCACTCCGCAAACACCGAACCGCCGACGTTATTGACGACGAGATTGGCGCCTTTGCCGCCGGTCGCCTGCATCACCGCATCGCAGAAATCGCCGTCGCGCGTGCGCAGGCCCAGATCCAGCCCGATCGCCTTGAGCCGCGCCAGTTTGTCGTCCGAGCCCGACGTGCCGATCACTTTCGCACCCAGCGCTTTCGCCGTTTGCAGCGCCGCGACGCCGACGCCCGAGGATATGCCGGTCACGAGCAGCCATTCGCCCGCAGCGAGTTTTCCCTGTGCAATGAGCATGTCGTGCACCACCATGAAGGTGAGCGGGATGCCGGCCGCTTCTTCCCACGACAGGCGCTCCGGAACGGCGACGGCCTCGCGCGCAGCCATGAGCGCGTATTCGGCGAACGCACCGGGGCAACGGCCCATGACGCGCGCGCCAACCGAGAACCCGCTCACGCCAGCGCCGAGTTTCGTTATTTCGCCAGCGCCTTCACCACCGGCGGGCTTTGCCGCTCCCGGTTTGGTCAGGCCGTGGGCCGCGATGAACTCGCCGCGATTGAGCCCTGCGGCGCGCATGCGCACCAGCAACTGCCCCGGGCCGGGCTCGGGCATCGACGCCTCGCGCTGCTCCAGCGTCGTTTGTTCCGCATCGGATTGAATCCAGTACGACTTCATGATCGTTCCCTCTGTCTTTTTGACGTCGCTGCCAACCGTCACGACCGCCATGGTAACGCATCGGCGGACCGCCATCGTTCCTGCGAGCACAGAAGGCTGAGCGCTTGCCCGCGGTCAAGGATTTTCGCGCCGGCATCGGTTAGCATCGGTCATCCGCTAGTGTCCCGAATCGTTAGTTCGTTGAATAATTGCCAGGTGTGAAGACAATGGTTGAATCAGAAAAGCGGCGAAAACGGCGCCAGACAAGGCGCAAAGCGCAGCAAGGTTGGACACCTTGCGAGCATTTGCAACGCTGTATGGCGTCGTTTCTCGGCGTCTTTTCTTCAGCGAATTAGCGATTCGGGATACTAGGGGAGAACAGCATGGTCGATGTAGCCGGATTGCGCGTCGGGCTCAAGGGCTCAGCCGAACTGGTGGTGGGCGAAGAGCACACAGCGCCGAAAGTCGGCAGCGGCCGCGTGCATGTGCTCGCCACACCGGTGATGATCAACCTGATCGAGGCGGCGGCGCTGGCTGCGGTGGAACATCTGCTGCCGCCGGGACAGCAGAGCCTGGGCACGCACCTCGACGTGCGCCATTTCGCGGCGACGCCGGTGGGCATGCGCGTAAGCGCTGAAGCCGAGCTGATCAAAATCGACGGCCGCCTGCTGACCTTCCGCGTGGTCGCGGCCGACGCGATCGAGCCCATCGGCGACGGCACCCACGAACGCGTGGTGGTGACGCTCGAGCGTTTCGATCAGCGTGCGCAGAAAAAAGCGGCGCAGATTCGTTGAGAAAACACTAACCGTCCCAGTTCTGTCATTCCGAGCGACGCGAGGAATCTGCTTTTCGTCGAGCGCAAGAAGCAGATTCCTCGGCCTTCGGCCTCGGAATGACAATTTTTGACAACGGTTCCTAGGCCAGCGCCTTGCTCACGATCTCGGCGACGTCTTTCGACAGTCCCTGAGCATCGCGGATGCGCTCCAGCGCGGCGCGCGCGTGTTGCTGGCGGCCGGTATCGAATTTCTTCCAGCGGTCGAATGCCCGCGCCATGCGCGCGGCGACCTGCGGGTTGAACGCGCCGATCGCGATCACCTGCTCCGCGAGGAACAGGTAACCGCCTCCGTCGGCGGCGTGAAAGCGAACGTGGTTGCTGCAGAAGCTGCGGATCAGCGCGTAGACCTTGTTCGGATTGCGGATGTCGAATGCCGGGTGCGCGAGCAGTTTGCGCACCTCGGCCAGGGTGCCCGGCAGGCGCGAGCCTGCCTGCACCGCCAGCCATTTGTCCACGACCAGGGGTTCGTGTTTCCACTTGGCGTAAAACGCGTCCAGCGCGGGTGCGCGCTCGGGACAGTCGCAATTGGCGAGTGCGCCCAGCGCAGCCATGGCGTCCGTCATATTGTCGGCGCGTTCGAACTGGTCGAGGGCGAGCGCGCGGATCTGCGCATCGTCGAGTTCCATCAGATAGCCGAGGCAAAGATTGCGCAGCGCGCGCTTGCCCGCCGCCTGCGCGTTCGGGCTGTAGGGGCCGGGCACGGTCTGCGCGTGGTAAGTCGCGAGCAGTTCATCTTTCAATGCTCGCGCGAGGTCGCAACGCAGTCGGTTGCGCACCGCGTGGATCGCGTCCGGTTCGACCTCGTCGAGCTGCTCCGCGATATAGACTTCCGACGGCAGCGCCAGCGCTTCGGCGGCGAAAGCAGGATCGTGTGCCGCGTCGGCGAGCACCCGCGCGAACGCGGCGACGAATCCGGGTGGTGTTGCCGATGTGGGTACCCGGCCCTGCGCGCGGTACGCCGCAATATTCTTCAGGATCAATCCCAGCGCGAGCCGCTGTCCTGCCTCCCAGCGATTGAAGGCGTTCGCATCGTGCGCCATCAGATGGGTGAGATCGGCTTCGCTGTAGTCATAGCGCAGGTTCACCGGCGCGGAGAAATTGCGCAGCAGGGAAGGCACCGGTTGCGCTTCGACATTGACGAATACGAAACGCTGTTGCGGCTCGGTCAGCGACAACACGCGGGTGGTTTCAGTGGCCACGCGCTGTTCGCCGTCGCGCTGGCTCACGAGCGTGTCGCCCTCGAGCTGCAGCGGCATGTCGCGACCACCCGGCCCCACCAGCCCCAGGGCGAAGGGGATGTGGAAAGGCAGCTTGGTCTCCTGGCCCGGGCTGGGCGCGCAGGATTGTTTCAGCGTCAGCACATAGCGATTTGACGCGGCATCGTACTCTCCCACCGCCTCGACTTGCGGCGTGCCGGCCTGCTCGTACCAGCGGCGGAACTGCGTGAGGTCGACGCCCGAATCTGGTCCCGCGGCGTCCTGCATCGCCTGCACAAAATCGTCGGTGGTCACCGCCTGGCCGTCGTGGCGCTCGAAATACAGATCCATGCCTTTGCGAAACCGGGCCGGCCCGAGCAGGGTGTGCTGCATGCGCACCACTTCCGCGCCTTTCTCGTACACGGTCATGGTGTAGAAATTGCGGATCTCCATGTAGGCGGCGGGGCGCACCGGATGGGCCATCGGGCCGGCATCCTCGGGGAACTGCGCCGCGCGCAGGCCGCGCACCTCGCCGATGCGCTGCACCGCGCGCGAGTACATGTCGGCGCCGTACTCCTGGTCGCGGAACACGGTCAGGCCTTCTTTCAGCGACAGCTGAAACCAGTCGCGGCAGGTGACACGGTCGCCGGTCCAGTTGTGGAAATATTCGTGCGCGACCACGCGGTCGATGTTCTGGTAATCGATGTCGGTGGCGGTGTCGGGCCGGGCGAGCACGTATTTGGTGTTGAAGATATTGAGTCCCTTGTTCTCCATCGCGCCGGAATTGAAATCACTCACCGCCACGATCATGTAGCCGTCGAGATCCAGTTCCAGACCGAACACCTCTTCATCCCATTTCATCGCGCTCTTCAGGCACTGCATGGCGAATCCGCACTGGTCGATCTTGCCCGGTTCCACATAGACGGCAAGCCGGGCGGTGCGGCCGGAGCGGGTAACAAAACTGTCCTCGAGTTTCTCCAGCTTCGCCGCCACCATGGCGAACAGATAGGACGGCTTGGGAAACGGATCCTCCCATTTCGCCCAGTGCCGGCCGCCGGCTTCCTCGCCTGACGCCACCAGATTGCCGTTTGACAGCAGCACCGGATAGCGTTCGCGTTCGGCGTGGATGGTGGTGGTGTAGCGTGCCATCACGTCCGGCCGGTCGATGAACCAGGTGATGCGGCGAAAACCCTCGGCTTCGCACTGCGTGAAAAGACCGTTGCGCGACGCATACAGGCCTTCGAGCCGGGTGTTCTTCTGCGGTTCGATACGCGATACGGTTTCGAGCTGGAACTGCGCGGGCACGTTGACGATGGCGAGGCTCTCCGGCGTCAGCGAGTATTCCCCCGGCGCCAGCGCGCGGCCGTCGAGCGAAGCCGATACCAGCTCGATTTCGTCGCCGTCGAGCAGCAGGGCCCCGCCCGCATCGGCGGATTGCGGGTTTCGTCGTATATCCAGAACCGCGCGCACCAGCGTGTGATCTTCGCGGATGTCCACATCGAGATCGACGCTGGAAATCAGGAATGCCGGCGGGCTGTAGTCTTTCAGATAGATGGTCTTGGGTGCGGGTTCGCGCATCGGTTGATCTATGGGTTAGGGTGTGCGGGAGCGCCAGTCTACCGGAAGCACTGGCGTATGCGTCAAAACAAGCTATAGTTTAAACGGAGTGGGAGCTGCGGAGGGTTTGCATGCGCCGAAAAATGTTTTTCATGGTGGCTGTATTGTGGTCGCTGTGGGTTTTAGGGCCATTCTCGCTTGCTGCAGCGCAGGCGCCGGTACTTGTGCTCACGATCAACGGCGCGATCGGCCCCGCGACGGCCGACTACGTGCATCGGGGCATCGAGCACGCGCGCACCATGAATGCGCAGCTGCTGGTTCTGCAGATGGACACCCCGGGCGGGCTGGACACGTCGATGCGTGCCATCGTCAAGGACATTCTCGCCGCGCCCATGCCGGTCGCCGCCTTCGTCGCGCCGGGCGGCGCGCGCGCAGCGAGCGCGGGAACGTACATGCTCTATGCCAGTCATATCGCGGCCATGGCGCCGGCCACCAACCTCGGTGCGGCGACACCGGTGCAAATAGGCGGGGGCGGGACATCGGGAGCGGGCAAGGACGAGGATCGCGCGGAGGGCGGCAAGGGCAAGACGGGCAAAAGCGACAAAGCCGACAAAGCCCGCAAGGACGACAAGGACGGGGGCAAGGGCGGCGTGCTTGGCGGAGACGCAATGACGCGCAAGGTGGTGCACGACGCATCGGCCTATATCCGCGGTCTGGCGCAGATGCGCGGCCGCAATGCCGAGTGGGCGGAGCGCGCGGTGCGCGAGGCGGTGAGCCTGTCCTCGGCGGAGGCGCTGAAACTCAAGGTGATCGATCTCATCGCCGAGGACGTGCCGCAACTCCTGCAAGACCTGGACGGCCGCAAGCTGAAAATCGGCGGAGCCGAACGTGTGCTTGCCACTGCCGGTGTGGCTGCGACGGCGTTCGAACCGGACTGGCGCACGCGCTTTCTCTCGGTGATCACCGACCCGAGCGTGGCTTATATCCTGATCATGCTCGGCATTTACGGCATTCTGTTCGAACTGTATAACCCGGGGATGGTGCTCCCCGGGGTGGTCGGTGCGATCAGCGCGTTGATTGCCTTGTATGCCTTCCAGATGCTGCCGGTCAACTATGCCGGCCTTGCGCTGATCCTGCTCGGCATCGGCTTCATGATCGCGGAAGCTTTTCTCCCCGCGTTCGGCTCGCTGGGCATAGGCGGGCTGATCGCGTTCGTCATCGGCTCGGTGATGCTGTTCGACACTGACATACCCGGCTTCGGCATCCCGTTTGCGCTGATCGGCGGTTTCGCCGCAGCCAGCGCGGCGTTCATGCTGCTGGTGCTCGGCGTCCTGCTCCAGGCGCGGCGCCGACCGGTGGTGAGCGGTCGCGAGGAACTGATCGGCGCCGCGGGCGAGGTGCTGGAAGATTTCGAGCGCGAAGGCTGGGCCCGTGTGCACAGCGAAAACTGGCAGGTGCGCGCCGCGACGCCGCTCAAGGCCGGAGAACGCGTGCGCGTTGCGGCGATCCACGGCCTGATGCTCGAGGTCATTCCTGAATCAAACAAAGGAGATTGAATTATGGTGCTCAATTTTGGTTTAGGCGCGGTCATACTCGTCGTCGTGTTGCTCGTGGCGTCGCTGCGAATCTTGCGCGAATACGATCGCGGCGTGGTGTTTCAGTTGGGGCGCTTCTGGGCGGTCAAGGGGCCGGGCCTGATTTTCCTGATCCCGGCTGTGCAGCAGATGGTGCGGGTCGATTTGCGCACTGTGGTGTTCGACGTGCCGCCGCAGGACGTGATCACGCGCGACAACGTCTCGGTCAAGGTAAACGCAGTGGTGTACTTTCGCGTGGTCGATCCGGAGAAGGCGATCATCCTGGTAGTCGATTTTCTGGGTGCGACCAGCCAGCTCGCCCAGACCACGCTGCGCGCAGTGCTGGGCAAGCATGAGCTCGATGCGCTTCTGGCCGAGCGCGAGAAGCTCAACCTCGACATCCAGAAAGTGCTCGACGCGCAGACCGATGCCTGGGGCATCAAGGTCTCCAACGTCGAGATCAAACACGTGGACCTGAACGAGTCGATGGTGCGCGCGATCGCGCGCCAGGCGGAGGCCGAACGCGAGCGGCGCGCCAAGGTGATTCATGCCGAGGGCGAGCTGCAGGCCTCGGAAAAGCTGCTGCAGGCGGCGCAGGTGATGTCGCGGCAGCCGGAGGCCATGCAACTGCGCTACCTGCAGACCCTGAGCAATATCGCCGGCGACAAGGCCTCGACCATCGTATTCCCGGTGCCCATGGACTTGATCACGCCGATGCTGGAGGCTTTGAAGAAACGGAGCGCGTGAGGGCGGTCACAGTCTTACAAGCGTAAAGCAACAATCGCGCGGGAACGTCGAAACCGGCGAATACGGTACACTAATCCACACGCCGGCCCATATGAGGGGCGGGCAAGCGCATCCGGCAAGAACTTGAACGCGCGCCGACGGGTAAGCGTTTCGGCCGGGGGGTGACAGTTCCGTATCAGGATCGATTTCGCACCATGAATCCACTAGTGCTTTTCGCAATTGCAGGCGTTATCTTGGGGCCGGCGGCGCAATGAGCGGACAGCATATTCACCTTCAGCCCTTGGGCGGTATTGCCGGCGACATGTTTGTCGCCGCCATGCTCGACGCCTTTCCGCAACTGCGCGAGCGGGTATTCGCCGATATCGCCGCGGTCATTCCCGGTGCGCTTGGAGCGCCACGCTTGTCGGATGTGCTCAGGAACGGCATCGCGGCGCTGCATTTTTGCCTGGATGAAAAAACGTCGCCGGAACCGGTCGCGCATCGACACCAGGCGCATGAGCGCGCGCCGGTCAGCGACTACGCCGGGATACGCAAACTCATTGAGCGCGCGAGCCTGTCGGGGTCGACCGCGTCGCATGCGCTGGCGATTCTGGAAATCCTGGGCCGGGCCGAATCACAGATTCATCGCGTCGCGCTGGAAGACGTGCATTTTCACGAACTGGCGGCATGGGATTCAATCATGGATGTCGTGGCCGCGGGCAGCGTAATCTCCGCGCTCGGTGTAGCGACCTGGAGCGTTTCAGCGCTGCCACTGGGGAGTGGGCAGGTCCGCACCCAGCATGGTTTGCTGCCGGTTCCCGCTCCGGCAACAATGCGCATTCTGGAAACGTATCCGTGGCGCAGCGACGATGTGCCGGGCGAGCGTGTCACGCCGACCGGCGCGGCGATCGTGCGCTACCTGATTCCGCCGGAACGTTTGTCGAAAAAGCCGGAGGGCAGGCTCTCGGCCGGGGGTTACGGTGCCGGAACGAAAGATTTTGCGGAACTGGCAAATGTGCTGCGCGTCATGGTGTTCGATGAGGCGCAGCAGGGGCAGGGGGACAGAACCACCGTCGCGGTTGTTCAGTTTGACATCGACGACATGAGCGGCGAAGAGATCGGCGTCGCCGCCGAGCGCCTGCGGCGCGAACAAGGCGTGCTCGATTTGCTGCTGGTTCCGGCGCAGGGAAAAAAGGGCCGCCCGGTCACGATGTTTCATCTGCTGATCGACCCCGCGTATCTCGAGGCATGCAGCCGCCTTGTCTTTCTGGAAACTTCGACCATCGGACTGCGCTGGAGCATGTTCGATCGAATCGTGCTGCCGCGACAAATGCGCTCCACCGCGGATGGCCTGAGCGTGAAAGAAGTGCGGCGCCCCGATGGAAGCGCAACGTCGAAAATCGAAAGCGACGAACTTGGATCGCTGGCCAGTCTGGCGTTGCGCCGCCAGACCAAGGCCGCGGCCGAGGGATCATCGTGAACGATGCATTGCCGGCCGTCGAACAACGGCTGAAGGACATTCTGGCAGCGTATTCCCCGCTGGCCATTGCTGTCAGCGGCGGGGTGGACAGTATTACCCTGGCGACGGTGGCGCATCGCGTATTGCCGGTCGCCCCCTTGATGGTGCACGCGCTCTCGCCCGCGGTTCCGGTTGCGGCAAGTGCGCGGGTTCGCGAACTGTCCGAACGCGAAGGCTGGGATCTCAGGGAAATCGGGGCGGGAGAATTCGCTGATCCGGACTATCGGGCGAATCCCTACAACCGCTGCTATTTCTGCAAGTCCAATCTCTACCGTTCGATACGCAGCATAACGGACCGGCGAATCGCATCGGGCGCCAATCTGGATGATCTGTCGGATTATCGTCCCGGCCTGCAGGCCGCTGCCGAACGCAACGTGGTCCATCCTTTTGTCGATGCGGCCATCGACAAAGTGCGCATTCGGCAAATTGCACGCGTGTATGCGTTGCATGACTACTCCGATCTGCCCGCGCAGCCCTGTTTGGCCAGCCGCGTCGAAACCGGACTGCCGATACGGGCGGACGACTTGAGTTTCATCGATGCGTTCGAATCCGAACTGAAGCAAACGCTGGGCGAGTTGTCCACGGTTCGCGTGCGCATACGCAAACCGGGCGTCTATGTCGAGTTGGGGGAGATGCCAGATCAGGAGACAGCGCCCATCCTGGAAGCGAGGGCGCGCCGCTTCTGCGAGGAGGCCGGCTACCCGTTTATCGCGCTTACCGCCTATCGCCAGGGGTCGGCGTTCGTGAACGACAAGACCACGTGAGCATGAACGCCGCCATGCTTCGCCGTCTGGGCGCAGCGATCCTTGTGGCTGCGTGCGTGAACGCATCGGCCCAGGCGCCGGGTCAGACGGAAAAGCGCAACATGGAGCTCGTGGCGTATCACGACCTGCAGGGCCGCGGCGCCTATCAGCCGCTGGTGCATGCGCAGGGCGGGCGCTGGATCGCCTACATCGGCTTGCATGGCGGCAGTGCGCGCAACGCAATAAGCGGCAAGCAGGAAGCGAATGGCACGGCGATCCTCGACGTAAGCGATCCGCGCAGTCCCAAGTGGCTGGCGCATATTCCCGGGGCGCCGGGCGCGGGCGCACAGATGGTGCGCGTGTGCGACGGATCCGAACTGCCGCGCGCCGACAAGAACAGCGTGTATCTGCTGCGCACCTTCGGCAACTCGGCGCAGGAAGTCTGGAACGTAGCCGATCCGGCGCGCCCCACCCTGGTGAGTACGGTTGCGCGCGGGTTGCGGGGCACGCACAAAAACTGGTGGGAATGCGACAGCGGCATCGCCTACCTCGTGTCCGGCGTGCCCGGATGGCGCACTTCGCGCATGACCCAGATTTTCGATCTGGGCAATCCGGCGAAGCCGGTGTTCGTCCGCAACTTCGGCCTGCCCGGGCAGCAGCCGGGCGCGCGCGGGCCGGTGCCGACCGAATTGCACGGCCCGATTTCCACCGGACCGAAAGGCAAGCGCGTCTACTTCGCGCATGGCACCAGCAGCCACGGCGTCCTGCAGATCGTGGACCGCGACAAACTCCTGAATGGTCCGAAGGCACCCACGTCCGAGAATCTGCTCTTTCCGCAGATCGGCCGGCTCGATTTCGGGCCCGATGCCGGCGCGCATACCGCGTTTCCGGTGCTGGACGATGACCGTGCCAGAGCGCGCGATTTCGTCGTCGTCACCAGCGAATCCCTGGCCGAGGCATGCCGCGAACCGAGGCAGAAGGCCTGGATGGTGGACGTGAGCGACGAAGCCAGGCCGCGGCTGCTGGCCAATTGGGGTGCGGAGGAGGCAAGCGGCGATTTCTGCCGCCGCAGCGGGCGCTTCGGCACGCATTCGTCGAACGAAAGCTTTACCCCGATTTACTACCGGCGCATTATGTTTTTCGCGCACTTCAACGCCGGTGTGCGCGCAGTGGATATCCGCGATCCGGGTCATCCCAAGGAAATCGGCTACTACATTCCGGCGCCCGGCGGCAGCGCGGCGACTTATACCAACAACGTCGAAGTCGACGGGCGTGGCTACATTTACAGCGTCGACCGCCTTGGCGGTGGCATGCACATACTCGAACTCAGCGGCCCGGCGCGCGCGATCGCGGCATTTGGACAACCCTGACGCCAGCCATCCGCGGTGGCGAGGGCGCGCGGCCAGGATAGGCGTACACTCGCATGCGCCTTTGCTCGCGCCACCCGGCGCTCAGGCTTTCAAGTGAAACCGGATCCCCATGAACGACAAGATACGCGATCTGCTCGGCCAGATCGCCGCGCTGGAAGAGCAGTTGCAGGCGACGCTGCACGAGCAAGAGAGCCGCATCGCGTTCCAGATCAAGGGCAAGCGCGTCGAGTTCGAAAAAGATGTACGCGCGGCGCACCGCAAGCTCAAGCGCAATTTCCTGCGCTGGCTGGTGACCGACCGGCCGCAGAACCTGATCACCGGACCGGTGATCTACTTCATGGTGATACCGATGGCGCTGCTCGACCTGACGGTCACGCTCTACCAGGCATTGAGCTTTCCGATCTACCGCATCGCCAAGGTGCCGCGCGCCGATTACATCGTGTTCGACCGCCATCAGCTCGGCTATCTCAATTTCTATGAGCGCCTGCATTGCGAATACTGCGCCTACGCCAACGGCCTGCTTGCCTATGCCTCCGAAATCGTTGCGCGCACCGAACAGTATTTCTGCCCGATCAAACACGCACGCAAAGTGCTGGGCACGCACGCGCGATATACCCGCTATCTGGACTACGGCGACGCCGAGGACTACCACGGCCGGCTGGAGCAGTTTCGTCGCGCGCTCGCGCATGAGAAGCGGGATGCAGGCGCAGATTCGAAAATCTGAGGCAGGGCGCGCGTTCAGCCGCTTCAGCTGCCTATTTTTACGGCGCGCTCCTTCAGTGCCTTGGCGGCCATCGACAGGCCGCCGTCGGCGCCGTCGATGAAATGCAGATGGCGGCCGGAATAATCGAAGACCAGGCAGGTCATTTGTGCGCGGTTTGAAACGTGCACGCCATAGACGAGCTGTCGTCGCGCGAATCCTTCGTCCAGCCAGGCGGTGAGCGCCTCGCGCTGCGCGGCCTTTCCGGCGAGGATTTGGCGGAAGCAGTCGTTGAATTTCTTCACGTCCGAATTGCGCGCGAGGACGGTCTTGTATTGTCCCCAGTCGGTCTTCTCGGTGCGGATGCCGAATGCGACCAGAAACCAGCCGAGCAGCACCACGCCGCGCGTTTTCATCAGGTACAGCCATTTGCCCCAGGCGCTGCGCTCCATCGCCCGCACGCCGATCTCGTTGCCGAGCTGGCGGCCGCTGAATGAAAACGCGAGATTGGGCGGCCAGACCGGACTGCAGGCTTCGTCTGCGCCGTAAATTTCGCGTACTTTCGCGATCAGCGCGCGATAAAGCGCATCGGCCTCGCCCGCGTCCTCGATGAGGACCTTGACCATCACGCTGACGGTCTCACCGTGACGGCTCGGAATGTCCTGCCAGCGGCATTCCAGCCCTTCGAAATTCCCGCCCGGGGCGACGCTGCCCGGTTCCACGCGGCATTCCGCAGCCATCGCCGGGTCTTTCATGCAACGGTCGGCGTAGGCCATGCCGCCGCCCGCGAACATCGCTTGCACGTAATTGTCGGAGACGCGATAACGGGCGACCAAGATGTCGAAACCCGCCGCGCGTACGCGCGCGACCGGCATGCTGGCGATGCGCAGTTCCAGGTCGAAGGACTTTCTCGCCAGCGTCTGCGTTTGCAGCAGCGCGGCGTGGGCGTCGTTCAACAGATCCGGCGGCACGCACAGCATTGCGCCGTCGCCCTCGAAGATAAACGGAATTTCGGTCTCGCCCGCGGCGTTGAGCATCGCGGTGATCACGGCCGCACCCAGCGTGTTGACGTTCTTGTAACGGCCGGCCTCCACCGCCGCAGTGGAGTTGCGCACGTCGCACATCACCACCTGCCAATCGTCAGGCAAGGGCGCGTAGCGTGCGCGCCGGCCCACTTCGCTGAACTCGGTGAGCACGGGCAGACCGGCGTAAAACGCGCTGCTGTCCATCATCGAACCCGTCTCCTTCAGTTTTTCAGCCTGCGGCCGGTCTTGAATATCCACCATACGGTCGTGAGGCAGGCGAGCATGAACAGCAGCGTCATGCCCAGGCTCAGCGCCACGCTGACGTCGGCGATGCCGTAAAAGCTCCAGCGAAATCCGCTGATCAGGTAGACCACCGGGTTGAACAGCGTGATCTTCTGCCAGATCGGCGGCAGCATGCTGACCGAATAGAAGCTGCCGCCGAGGAAAGTGAGCGGCGTGACGACCATCAGCGGGATGATCTGCAGTTTCTCGAAGCCGTCCGCCCAGATGCCGATGATGAAGCCGAACAGGCTGAACGTCACTGCGGTGAGCGCCAGAAAGCAGACCATCCACACCGGGTGCACGATTTCGTAATCGACGAACAGGCGCGCCGTCGCCAGGATCAGCACGCCCAGGATCACCGACTTGGTGGCTGCGGCGCCGACGTAGCCGAGAAGCACCTCGACAAAGGACACCGGCGCGGAAAGCAATTCGTAAATCGTGCCCGACCATTTCGGCATGTAGATGCCGAACGAGGCGTTGGAAATGCTCTCGTTGAGCAGCGCGAGCATGATCAGCCCCGGAATGATGAATGCGCCGTAGCTGACGCCGTCGATCTCACCCATGCGCGACCCGATCGCGGCACCGAAGACCACGAAGTAGAGCGAGGTGGACAGCACCGGCGAGGCGATGCTCTGCGTCAGGGTGCGAAACGCGCGCGACATCTCGAAGATGTAGATGGCGCGGATTGCGTGCACGTTCATGGCCGCGCCCTCACCAGATTGACGAAGATTTCCTCGAGCGAGGACTCGCTCGATTGCAGGTCCTTGAAGGCGATGCCGAGCGCGGCGAGTCGCTGCAGCAGCGCTTCGATCCCGGTTCCCTTGCCCTGGGTGTCGAAGGTATAGATGAGCTCGCCGCCGTCCGCGGACAGCTCGAGCGCATTGCCGGCGAGCTCATCCGGGATGCGCGACAGCGGACTGGTCAGGTGCAGCGTCAGCTGTTTCTTGCCGAGTTTTTTCATCAGCGCGGCCTTGTCCTCCACCAGGATCAGCTCGCCTTTGTTGATCACGCCGATGCGGTCGGCCATCTGCTCGGCCTCCTCGATGTAGTGCGTGGTGAGGATGATGGTGACGCCGCTGGCGCGCAGGCCGCGCACCATGTCCCACATGTCGCGGCGCAGTTCGACGTCGACGCCGGCCGTGGGTTCGTCGAGGAACAGGATCTGTGGCTCGTGCGACAGCGCCTTGGCGATCATCACGCGGCGTTTCATGCCGCCCGATAGCGTCATGATCTTGCTGTCGCGCTTGTCCCACAGCGACAGTTCGCGCAGCAGCTTCTCCAGCAACGCGGCGTTGCGCGGGCGTCCGAACAGGCCGCGGCTGAAATTCACCGTCGCCCAGACGGTCTCGAAGGCGTCGGTGAACAGTTCCTGCGGGACCAGGCCGATCTGCGATCGTGCCGCCCGGTAGTCGCTGATGATGTCGTGGCCGTCGGCCAGCACGCTGCCGCTGCTCGGGTTGACGATCCCGCAGATGACATTGATCAGCGTGGTCTTGCCGGCGCCGTTGGGGCCGAGCAGGGCGAAAATTTCGCCGCGGCGGATGTCTAGCGAAATGTCCCGGAGGGCGTGCAATCCGGAAGCGTAGGTCTTGGTGAGGTTCCGGACGGAGATGATCGGCGCCACGCAAGGTCCTTGTTTTGTGATTGTATTCCCGCCGGGGCAATCGGCCGGAGAGTCAATGCTGGAGCCATTCTCCAGCCTATTGTATCGTGCAGTTCAGGACCGCTGTGCCGCCGCGCCGCGACCGGACTATTTTTTCCAGCTGGCCATGTCGTCGACCTTGACGTCGTACTTCGCCATCTTGGCTAGGGCGTCCTTATGCTTGTCGGCTTCGATGCTCTGGAAGGCTTCTGCCAGTTTGTAGCAGTATTTCGCCAAATCCACGGGGTTGGGCTTGGCCTTTTCGCTCGGCAGCATCGCGCGACCGGCTATTTGCACATAAATCTGGGCGGCGAGGTCTCTGGTTTGATTGGCCAGCGTGTCGGCAGGCGTGGCGGGGGCTGCTTGTGCGCTCATAGGGTTTGCCTTCCAAGTTGAGGTCGCGGAAAGTACGCATTATGCCGCATCGGGCCCCTTGCGCGGGTCAATCGGCCGCGACGGGGCTGGGGCGCCCGAACGGCGGCTTGGCAAGCCAAATTACCGGTATCAGCGCGATCAGCAGCCAGCCGCAGAGCCAGAAAACGTCGTTGGTGGCGAGCATGTTCGCCTGTCCGGAGAGTATCCGGTCGAGCACCGCGTTGACCTGGTCGGGCGCCATCCCGCTCGCGCCCAGACGCTCGGCGTACAGGGTGCTTTGCGGTGCGTAGACGTTGATGTGTTCGGTGAGCTGCGCGCGGTGCATGGCCTCGCGCCTGGTCCAAAGTGCGATCGCGAGCGAGGTGCCGAAGCTGCCGCACATGGTGCGCAGGAAATTTTGCGTGCCCGCGGCCGAGGCCATGCGATCCGGCGCGATGCGGCCGACGTTGATGCTCACCAGCGGCGCGAAAAACATGGAAATCGCCACGCCCTGGAGCAGCTGCGGCAGGGCGATGGTGACGAAGTCCGCGCTGGTGGTGAATTGCGTGCGCCAGAAAAAGCATATCGCGAACACGACGAAGGCCGTGGTGGCGAAGCGGCGCGGGTCGATGTGCTGCAGGCCGCGACCGACAAAGGGCGCGAGCAGCACGGCGAAAATGCCCACGGGCGCGAGCGCATATCCCGCCCATTGCGCCGTATAGCCCATCTGCGTCTGCAGCCACAGAGACTGGATCACCATGGTGCCCAGAAACACGCCATAGGCAAGGCTCAGCGCGAGCACGCTCCAGCCGAAATTGCGGTGCCGGAACAGCTCGAGGTCGACGATCGGATGCGCGTCGGTGAGTTCCCAGACGATGAACAGACTGAAGCTCACCACCACGATCACGGCCAGCGCCACGATGAAATTCGAGCTCAGCCAGTCGAGTTCGTTGCCCTTGTCGAGCAGCACCTGCAGACAGCCGACCCAGATCACCAGCAGGGCGAGTCCGACGCGGTCCAGCGGCCGCCGGCGCAGCGGTGTTTCGCGGTCCTTGAGCAGTTGCCAGACGCCGAATGCCGCGATCACGCCTATGGGCAGGTTGATGAAAAAAATCCACGACCAGTGCGTGTTGTCGGTGATCCAGCCGCCGAGCAGCGGGCCGACGATGGGCGCGACGACGACGGTCATGCCCCAGATGGCGAGCGCCATGCCGCGCTTTTCCGGCGGGTAATTGCCGATCAGCAGCGCCTGTGACAGCGGCACCATGAATCCGGCCATGGCGCCCTGAATCACGCGCGCGCTGATCAGCATGGGCAGCGTCCATGACAGACCGCACAGGAGCGAGGCAAAGGTAAACAGCGAGGTCGCGATGACGAACATGCGCGCCTGGCCGTAGCGATCGGAGAGCCAGCCGGTGAGCGGCACTGTGATGGCATTGGCCACCGCATACGAGGTGATCACCCACGCGCCCTGGCTGGTTGCCGCGCCCAGGTCCCCGGTGATCGCCGGCAGCGACACGTTGGCGATGGTCAGGTCGAGCACCTGCATGAAGGTCGCCATCGCCAGCAGCAGCGTCAGCAGTACCGGCGTCTTGTGCTCGGTATAGTGCTCGGTGCCGGCCATGCTGGATCGTTCTTGCCGCTGTCCTAGCGGGGGGCGGACTTCGCTGCGGCGGTCGGATCAGCCTGCTGTCCCGTACGGTGCAAAGCGCGGGGATTGCCGCCGTTCGCCTTGATGACCGCAGCGACGCGCTGATCGGCGATTTCCGCAAGCGAGGCATAGGCCTTGGTCTGATAGGCGGGTTCGGTGCGCGCGGTTCGCGGGCGCAGTTCGCCTTCGCGCTCGTGCGTGTCGACCTCGACCAGCATCGACAGGCCGAGCTGCAGGGGGTGTTTGAGCAATTCGGCGGGATCCAGTGCAATGCGCACCGGCACGCGCTGCACCACCTTGATCCAGTTGCCGGTGGCGTTTTGCGGCGGAAGCAGCGCGAAGGCGCTGCCGGTGCCCGCGCCGAATCCTGCCACCTTCCCGTGGAACTCGACCGCGCTGCCGTAGATGTCGGCGCGCAGTTTCACCGTCTGGCCCGGGCGCAGATTGAGCAGTTGCCGCTCCTTGAAATTTGCGTCCACCCAGACCTGATCGAGCGGAATCACCGCCATCAGCGGCGTGCCCGGGTTGACGCGCTGGCCTACCTGCACGCTGCGCTTGGCGACGATGCCCGATACCGGCGCGGGCAGCGCGGTGCGCGCGTAGGCGAGATAAGCCTCGCGCAGGCGCGCCGCGGCGCTTTGCACCTCGGGGTGGTTTTCGACGCTGGTATGGTCGATGAGCGTCTTGTGTGCGGCGAGTTGGCGCTCGGCCGCATCCAGTGCCGCGCGGCTGCCCGCCAGCGCATCGCGCACGTGCTGCAATTCCTCGGCCGGCAGCGCGCCGCTTGCGGCCAGCGGTGCGCGCCGCGCGAGATCGCCGCGCGCGCGCTCGAGTTCGGTCCGGCGCAGCGCCACATTGGCTTCGAGCGAGGCGCTGCCCGCCATGAGATTCCTGACCTGGCGCACGCTGCGCGCAAGCGCGGCCTCCGCCTGCGCTAGCGCAATGCGCGCGTCGGCCTGGTCGAGTTCGACCAGGGTCTGTCCCGCCTTGACGTAATCGGTGTCGTCCGCGCCGATGGCGAGCACCGTGCCCGCCACCTGCGGCGTGATCTGCACCAGGTTGCCGCCCACGTAGGCGTCGTCGGTCGACTCCACGTAACGGCCGACGAGCGTCCAGTAGACCGCGTAGCCGATGCCGGCAAGCAGAAACGCCCCGAACAACAGCGACAGCATGCGCACGCGCCGGCCGTTGGGCGGCGCTGCACCGGCTTTATCGTTTTGGCTCATTCAATGTCTTTCCCGTCGTTGCATCAGGACGCATCGGCGGCGCGCGCGCCCTGCGTGTCTTCGAAGCCGCCGCCCAGGGCGCGGATAAGGGTGATGGAAAGCTCCAGTTCGCGCGTGCTCAGGTTCGCGCGCAGGTTCTCCTGTTCGAGCAGCGGCGCTTCGGCCGCGAGCACCTGCAGATAACTCGCGATGCCGGCGCGGTAGCGCTCGCGCGCGAGCGCGTGGGCGTCGCGCGCCGAAGTCAGCGCAAGCTCGACCTCGCGCCGCTGCGCGTCCACCGATTTCAGCGATGCGAGCTGGTCCACCACTTCGCGCAGGGCGTCGACCAGGGTCTGGTTGTACTGTCCGACCGCGAGGTCGTAGTCGGCGTCCTTTGCGGCGAGATTGGCACGCAGGCGCCCGCCATCGAACAGCGGCAGGCGCAGCGCCGGGCCGAACGAGGGGTTTTCACTTTGCGCGCTGAGCAGTTTGGAGAGGTGGATGCTCTGCAGGCCGATGAGCGCGTTGATATTGATATTGGGGTAGAACTGTCCCTTGGCCGCGTCGATGTCGCGGCGCGCCGATTCCACGCGCCAGCGCTGCGCCACCACGTCGGGGCGCCTGCCGAGCAGGTCCGCGGGGAGCACCGTGGGCAGGGCGACCGCCTGCGTGCGCAGATGCGGTCGCGTGATCGCGAGGCCGCGGTCCGGACCCTGTCCGGCTAGCGCCGCGAGCAGGTTGCGCCCGAGCGCGATTTCCTCGTCGAGTTGCGCGATGCGCTGGCGTGCCGCGGGTATCGATCCCTCCGCCTGCTTCAGCTCAAGATCCGAATCGAGGCCCGCGGTGACGCGCTGCCGGGTGAGATCGAACAGGGCCTCGCGCTGTTTCAGCACCGCCTGCGCCAGTTCGCGCTGCTCGAAGCTGCGCGCGAGTTGCGCATAAGCGCGTGCGACGCCGGTCGCGAGCAGCAGCCGCGCGGCATAGGCGTCGACCTCGGCCGCGCGCGCCTGCCCCAGCGCGGCGTCGTAGGCCGCGCGGTTGCGGCCCCACAGGTCGAAGTCGTAACTGACGCTCGCGGCGATGTCGGTCTGCGTATGCCAGGAGCCGGCGATCGGCGGCGGAAAGATGCCGTTGCCGGAATAGCGCTGGCGCACCATGCCGGCGCCGGCGCCCGCCTGCGGTTCCAGTGCCGCGCCGTAGTTTGCCGCCAGGGCGCGCGCGCGGTCGATGCGCGCGCGTGCGCCAGCCATGCCTGGGTTGCCTGCGAGCGCCTCCTCGATCAGCCGGTCCAGCTGCGGATCGCCAAAGCGCTTCCACCAGTCCGCAGCAGGCCAGGTGCCCGAGGGCCTGGCGTCCGCGAGCGCGGCCTTGCTTGCGAGTGCCGCAGCCTCGGTGCGCTCTGAACGCGGCGCGATGCCCTCGAAGTTCGCGCAACCCGCGGCGAGCACCGATGCAGCCAGACAGGCGAGCAAGGGGACCGGCAAGGCATCCATCCGAATCCGCATCATGCGTTGGCGACCATGCGCACCAGGAGCTGCTCGAGTTGGCGCACCTCGGTCTTAGTGAATCCGTGCAGCAGCCGGTTGAACACCTGCACCAGCGCCGCGAGGATTTTGGGGTACAGCTTCTTGCCCTCGGCGGTGAGTTGCAGGCGCACCGCCCTGCGGTCGCTGCCGGTACGCACGCGGCGCAGCACACCTTTTTTTTCCAGCCGGTCGAGCAGCCGCGTCATCGCGCCCGGATCATAGATGAGGATTTTGCACAACTCGGTGGCTGTCGTGGCCACGCCGTCTCCCAGCAGCATGACCACAATCCATTGCGCATGGCTGATGTCCAGCGGCGCGAGTTGCTGATTGATCGCCTCGACGATGGTGCGGCGCGCGCGGCCGATGTGCGCGCCGATCGCCTGGCTGGGGCGGAAGGTCTCGATGTCGTAAATGGCCTGCATCGCGAAACACCGGTGTGAATCGGGGAATGGATGCTAATTGCCTAGGCAGATACTGTCAAGGCAAATGCATGAACCGGGGCTTGCGTGCCGTGGCGTGCGTTACAAGGCGCCAGCCGGCGCTTTGCCGCGAGCCGGCGCGTGAAAAGGAAGCGGCGCTCAGGACTTGGGCAAGGGCTCCGGCCGGCCCCCTGCATAGCCCTGATAAGCCGAAAGACCGAGTTCGGCCAGAATGCCGATGGTGCTCGCGTCCTCCACGCCCTGCGCAATCAGCGGAATCTCCAGCGGTTGCAGCATCCTCACCATCGCCTCGACGATGAAGCGCAGGTCGTCGCGCACGGCGATCTGCTGCGTGAATGCGGGCGCCAGTTTGATGTAGGTGGGCAGCAGTTCGTGCGCAATTGCCATCGAATTGCGGTCGAGGTCGAAATTGTCGAGCGCGACACGAGCGCCCAGTCTGCGCAATTCATTCGAGAACGCCTTGGTCAGGTCGGGCAGGCGGCTGGCAGCGTAGCCGGTGATCTCGAAAACAAGTCGTCCCGATATTGCTTTTTTCTTCAGGAGCAGGTCCCTGAGCGCGCTGCGAAAGCCGTTGTCCCCTATGCTCTGCATGGATATGTTCACGCTCACTGTTCCGGGCAGCGATTTGATTCGCTCCAGTGCCGCGACGGCATGTTCGACCACCTTTCTGTCGAGCGAGGCCAGCAAGCCGTGCTGGCTGGCGATCGGGACGAAAGTCCCTGCGGGGATGGCCTGGCCATCTCCGCCGGACAGGCTGGACAATAATTCCATCTGCAGAATGGCGCGATCGGGCAGAGACATCACTTTTTGCCCAAGCAGGGTGATGCGGTTTGCCGCAATCGCCGACTCGATTTCCGATTTGAGGTCCACATCGGAAGCCCGCGCGCCGCTCTGCAGTGGGTCCATGAGCGCGCCGCCTTTTTTAATGGCGCCGGCGAGTGCGCCCTCGGCGGCCTGCGCGATTCGGGCCAGCGTGACCGTGTCCTCCCGGAAATGGGTAATGCCGCTGGATAGAACGACGTTCTCGGCCATGCCCTGTTCGCGCAGTCGCGTGGAGAAATCCCTGCAAAGGCCGTCCGCCCATGCCTGCGCCGCCTTCGCCTCGATGTTCGGCATGAACGCTGCCAGCGTCGGTCCCTGCCACCGCCCGACGATAGCGGGAACCTGCGAGCCAGGTTCGGCAAGCGCGTCGGCTAGGTGCTTCAGGATATCGTCCCCGCTTGACAGGCCGAACACGCGGTTTACCTCCTCCAATCCCGTTACGAAAAACAGCGCCAGCGCGCCGGAATGGATTTCGCCGCTGGTTTCGAGCATTGCGGCGACCGACTGCTCGAATCCGCGCCGGTTGAGTCGACCGGTCAGCGGATCTTCGAACGCTTCCTTGCGCAGGCGCTCTGCGCGTTCGGACTCGTGCGCGATCGCGTCGCGGATTTTCGACGAAAGGCTGTTCATTGCGTGCGTAACGCGTTGCAGTTCGCGGGTGCGGGGTTCGACTGCGATCGAGATGAAATTGCGGTTGCTGATGGCAAGTGCCGTTTGCTCAATTTCCTGCAGCGGTTTGAGGATACCGGCGAGGTAATGGCGAACTGCGAGCAGCGCAATTGCGAACAGCACGGCGAGCCAGATCAGCGTCGCGAGCGCGGTGTCGTAGAGCTGCACATAGGCGTAACCCGGATGGACCTGAACGATGACCTTGCCGAGTTGCTTCCAGCCGGCCGTGATCAGGGCTTCCCCACGCGGGCCCTGGAGCGGAACGAGCGCGATGAACCATCCGGGCACGTCGATTTCCCCGCCCTCCAGCTTGCGGCCGAACACGCGTTCGCCACCGGGCGAGCGCACCTCGATCGATTGGAAATGGCCGCGGTCGAACACCGGGTTGACCATGATATTGACCAGGGACGCGTCTAGCGTGCCCGCGCGCGCACCCAGCGACAGTGCAAGCGAAGTGGCAGTTTCGTTCGCATGGGCATCGAGCTGTTCCTCCAGATGGCTGCGCGCCGACCAGACGTATATGCCTTCGATGCCGATGAGCAGCGCGATGAACGCCGTGAAAATTCCGGCAAAAAGCTGGCGTGCGAGTGTCATGGCGGGTTCCTGCTCCTGTACTTAGGTCCGGCTCTCGGCAACAAGGCGCTCCTGAACGGCGAGCCAGCTGCGGATTTGTGAGGGCCTGCCGCGCTTTCCGCCTTTTACAATTTGCACTTCATCGTCATTGAAACTGTAGACCGGATCCAGGTCCGTGCGTTGCGATGCCGGGCGTACGCGGCCATCCAGATTGTCAAGTATGAGCGGCTCGGCATCGGGCGTCGAAAAATAGGCGAGTACCATGTGCGCCTGTCCCTTGAGTGTCAGGGCGCGCACGTAGGTGATACGCATGCGCGCGAGCGGTACGCCGAGTTCCTTCAGCATATAGTATTTCGCGATCGAATAATCCTCGCAATCCCCGCCTGCGCTGGCAATCGATTCGGCCGGCGTCGCCCAGTAGTCTTCCACGCCCCAGTGCACATTGTCGTCCAGCCATTTCATCTTGCTGTTGATGGCGTCGTTGACGATCTGAAGCGCGTCGGCCTCGCGCCCCTGCGCAGAATCCAGGTGCTGCGAGAACGGTTTCGACTTCTGCTCCTTTGCGAATTGCATCCACGGCGCGAATCGCCGCGGGACTGGCGGGCCAAACCGGCTCGTGTACCGTGTTACGAGCGCGGAGCTCACTTTAGTGGTGAACCCGAGGTCCGGAATCGATTGTGCAAAGGCGATCGCCGTCCCGAGCAGCACGCTGAGCGCAGCCAGCTTCGCGATTGACCTCGTCCATGAGCAGCCGGCTGCACTGTTTCCGAGTGGCAATCGGAAAACGTGCTGCTTCATCCGGCAGGTTCAATTGGCATGTGCGCGGCGATGGCAAATTTTTCTTCGAGCAGTGACGCTGCGGCAAGCGCCCCGGCTTCGCTAACCGTTAACCAAATGAGTTCGCTGCTTCCTGCACCCATTCTCGCTCCTCACGCTGTAGCCGCAGACGCCATACTATTCTCGCGGCATGCAGCTGCGCAATGCTCAGCGGAATGCCGAACGCAGCAAGGATACGCCGGAGATCAGCAGCAGAATCAGAATCGCGTTGTCGAAGCGCCGGTCGCTGAGTCTTGCGTAGAGACGCCGTCCAAGCCAGGCGCCCGCGAGCGTGCCCGGCAGGGCAAGCAGAAACAGTCGGCCCCAGTCCGCGTTGATCAATCCGGCGACGCTTTGGGATACCAGCGCGAAGGCGAGTATGGACAGGTTGAACACCTGGAACACGCCGCGCTTGGCGTCTTTGCCCCAGCCCCTGAGGCCGGCCCATATCGTCGGGAGCGGTCCCGACAGTCCCGCCACGCCGCCCAGGATGCCGCCGCCCAGGCCGATCATGCCGTCGGCGATGGCGCCACCCCAAGTGAGCTTGAAGCGCAACTGGCCAATGAGCAGGAAGCTGCAATAGGCGATGAGCAGCAGGCCGACGCCGGCCTTGAAGGCCGCGACCGGTACGTAAGGCAGAAGGTAGGCGCCGAAAGGCACGCCTGCCAGCCCGCCCAACACGAAAGGCCGCACGCGCTTGAAATCGATCGCATGCCAGATCGCCGGCAGCGTTTGCAGTTGCGCAACCAGCGAGCAGGCCATCACGAGCGGCGCGGCGAATTGCGGCGTTACCGCGGCGAGCCAGAAGGGAAGCGCGGTCAGGCCGGTGCCGAAACCCGTCAATCCCGAAACAAACCCGCCGGTGAACGCCCCACCGAGAATCAGAAGCTGGACGCTGGTCATCGACTATATTTCCATGGGGAGTATTGGGGGCGTGCGCCTGCGCCCCATGGTAACGGTTTCGGCCCGCGTCCGACGGACGCACCCGGGTTCGATGTTCTCGTTAGTGGAGAAAGTCGATCAGTGTGAAGTCGAATCGTTTCAACCGCTGGTTCGCTTCAGGCAGGCTTCTATCGATTCCAGCAGTCGTTCGCGGGTGACCGGTTTTACGAGGTAATCCAGCGCACCGAATTCCTCCGCCTTGGTCAGGGTCTCGATGTCTTTGCGTCCCGAGACCAGCAGTACTTTTATGGAGGCGGTACTGGAATCCGAGCGTAGTGCCGACAGCAGTTCCAGGCCGTTCATGTAAGGCATGTCGATGTCGCAAATGACCAGATCGGGTTGGACAGCGAGCATCGCCTTGCCGCCTTCAATGGCATCTTCCGCTTCCTGCACCGCGTAGCCTTCGTTCGATAGCATGATGCGCATCAGTTCGCGAAAGCCGCGATTGTCATCGATGATCAGAATGCGGGGCTTGGGCTTGTCTTGCATAGCGGCGTGGTGCAGATGATCCCGATTCAATTGGTGAATATTCATTCGCCGCGGCGCGGTCCGTGCTCTTTCGCGACTCAGGTCTCCGCGCGTGCAGTAGCGGCCCCCCGCGCTTGGGTGCCGCATAATATGCCCCCGATGCTACCTCGTATAGCCGAATGAGGCTATATGCAGATGTTTTCGCGTCAATATGCCAACTTGTTCACAAAAACCGCATTTGGCCGGTTGACGGTCCGGCACAGGTCCGGTTAACCGGCCAGCGCCTCGGCGACGAAATCGAGCCGGTCCTGGCCCCAGAACATTTCGTCGCCGACGAAGAAGGTCGGTGCGCCGAACACGCCGCGCGCCACGGCCTCGTCCGTGTTCTTCTTGAGCTGATCTTTCACCTGCGCGTCGTTCACGAGGGCCAGGAAGGCCGCGGCGTCGAATCCGGCCTCGCCCAGCACCGCGGCGATTTCCGCCGGTTCGCCCAGATTGCGCGGCGTCTCCCACATGGCGCGAAACATCGCCTCGACGTACTTGTCGAAGTCCGTCCCGCGCATCTGCAATCCGGTCGCGCCGCGCATCAACACCAGCGTGTTGACCGGGAAATGCGGGTTGTTCCTGAACACCGCGCGGTAGCGCTTCGCCCAGCGCTGCAGATCCTGGCTCAGCCATTTTCCCTTCGCGGGAATCTCGATCGGGCTGTGATTGCCGGTGGCCTTGAATACGCCGCCGAGCAGCATCGGGCGCCAGACGATCTGCGCGCCCTGCGCCGCCGCGATTCCCGGCAGCGCTTTGTAGGCCAGGTAGGAATAGGGGCTGCCGAAATCAAAGTAGAACTCGACTGTTTTCGTCATCTCGTTCGCTCCGTCAGGGTGTGCTCTTTACCAGGATTCGATCCACGGCCGCAGGTCCATTTCATGGGTCCAGGCGCTGCGCGGCTGCAGGTGCAACTGCCAGTAGCTTTCGGCGATGGCATCGGGATCGACAATACCGTCCTGGTCCTTGAGGGCGTAACGCTGCGGGAAATTCTCGCGGATGAACTCGGTGTCTATCGCCGCGTCGATGATCAGCTGCGCGACGTGGATGCCCTTTGGCCCCAGTTCGCGTGCCATGCTCTGGGCGAGCGAGCGCAGCCCGTGCTTGGCGCCGGCAAACGCGGCAAACCCGCTGCTTCCGCGCAGGCTGGCGGTCGCCCCGGTGAAAAAAATCGAACCGCGCCCGCGCGGCAGCATGGTTCTCGCGGCCTCGCGCCCGACCAGAAAGCCGCCGAAGCAGCCCATTTCCCAGACCTTGTAGTAGACCCGCGCCGTGGTCTCGGTGATCGGAAAGCGCACGTTGGCGCCGATGTTGTACACCACGACCTCGATCGGCGCGATGTCCTTTTCGATCTGCGCGAACAGCGCGATAACCTCGTTCTCCTTGCGCGCGTCCGAACCGAAGGGATGCGCTTCGCCGCCCGCGGCTTCAATCGCCGCGACCAGCGGCGCGAGTTTGTCGGCATGCCGCCGCGTGACGCAGGCGATGTAGCCTTCACGCGCGAAGCGGCGCGCGATCGCGCCGCCCGTGGCATCGCCGGCGCCCACGACCAGGACGGCTTTTTGTTCGCTCATGGTTTATCCCCTCCCAATGCAACTGGCGGTCAAGCCGCCGCCGCGGCGAGTTTGGGCTGTGCTTCGCGTATCGGCAGGTTGACCAGGGCGGCCGCGAGCGCGAGCGCGATGTCCGCGTACCACATCCAGTCGTAGTTGCCGCTTGAGGCGATCGCGATCCCGCCCAGCCACGCGCCGAAAAAGCCGCCGATCTGGTGTGACAGCAGCGTCAGCCCGAACAGGGTGGCGAGATAGCGCACGCCGAACAGCTTGCCCACCAGGCCCGCTGTCGGCGGTACCGTGGCGAGCCAGCTCAGGCCCAGCACGGCCGCGAAAACATAAAACGTAAACGCCGTATGCGGCGCCATCAGGTAGAACGTGATCGCGACGGCACGGATGCCATAGACCCAGAACAACAGGTACTTCATGCGGTAGGTCTGCGCGAGCCAGCCCACGCCCAGGCTGCCGACGATATTGAACAGGCCGATGATCGCTAGCGAGGCGGCTGAGACCGAGGCGGGGAGCCCGCACAAGGCGACTTCGCCGGGCAGGTGGGTCACGAGGAAGGCGATGTGAAAGCCGCAGGTGAAAAACCCCGCATGCAGGCACAGATAGCTTCGGTCCTTGAATGCGACCAGCGTTTGTTCCGACAGGCTGATGCCGGGCGCGTGCACCGTCGGGCCGCCCTGGTGTTTGTCGCGCAGTGGCAGCGCCAGCGGGATGGTGAGCAGGGCGGAGGCGGCCAGGCTGAGCAGCGCCGTGATCCAGCCGAAGGCGCTGATCAGCACTTGCGCCAAGGGCGCGAACACGAACTGGCCGAAGGAACCGCCCGCATTGATGAAGCCCGAGGCAAAGGCACGGCGTTCCGCCGGCAGGCGTTGTGCCGCGGCGCCGATGAGAATGGAAAAACTGCCCCCGCCCGCCCCCGCGGCAGTAACGACGCCGAGGAAGAAAATCAGGCCGAGACCGGAAGTCATGAACGGCGTCGCCGCCAGGCCCAGTGCGAGCAGCACCGCACCGAACGCGATGATCCGGAACGAGCCGGCACGGTCTGCGAGCGCGCCGAAAATCGGCTGGGCCGCGCCCCATACGAACTGGCCTACGGCGAGCGCGAAACTCACTGTGACGATGCCCAGGCCGGTATTGGTGTTGATCGGCGATACGAACAAGCCCATTGCATTGCGCAGGCCCATGGTCACGGCGAGTATCAGCGCTGCGGAGATGACCAGCATCCAGTATTGGCGTTTGGCGCTCATGCGTGTTTTCCTGTGGGGTTCGGGAGTGTGGCGAGGGCTTGCCTGATGTTCTGGTGCAATTGAGCCACGCTCTCGGTGCCGAGCATGGATTCGACTTCGCACTGCGCCTTGCGCCATAAGGGCAGAGCGGCCTTGAGCTTGCGCCTGCCTGCGGCGGTGACGCTGATGCTGCGGCTGCGTGTATCGGCGCCGATCGCGATGCTCACCCAGCCCTGCGCGACGAGCGGCGCCAGGTTGCGGCTGAGTGTGCTGCGATCCATCTCCAGTTCCGCGGCGAACTCCGATACGGTGCGCTCACGGCTCGTGGCGTTGACCAGCAGGGAAAACTGCGTGACCTTGATCGATTGCGGCGCGAGATAGGCGTCGTAAATGCGCGTCACCCGGCGCGCGAGTTTGCGCAACCGGGCGCAGGTGCAGCCGAAACTGGGGACGCGGGCGGAAGCTGACATGGCGCGATATTAGCATATGCGTGTAGTTACACCTATATGCACCGGGCCTGTCTGCGGACCCTGTTCGGCCGGGCTACGCATCCGCGCCTATATAATGCGGGCAGCCGTTTTGCAAAGCGCGTCGAAGAAAACCGGGTTTGGCAGAAATGAATGCACCGCACGGATTCAAGCCCTTGTTCCGGACCAGCCCGGTGCTGGACCTGATAGGCCCTCTTTACTCTCGCGAAGAGGGCAAGTGCCTTGTAATCGGACTGCGGGCCGAGGCCAAGCACTGCAATTCCCGAGGCACGGTGCACGGCGGCATACTCGCCACGCTGGCGGATGTCGCCCTCGGATACACCATGGCGTTCTCGACCGAGCCACCGGGCAATCTGGTCACGGCGAACCTGTCGCTGGACTATGCGGGCACCGCGAAAACGGGCGACTGGCTGGAAGCGCGCGTCGACATTCAGAAGCAGGGAAGCCGATTGTCGTTCGCGAACTGTTACATCCTGGTGGGTGAGCAGCGCATTGTGCGTGCAAGCGCGGTGTTCGTCGCGGCGGGCAGGCGCGTTGTAAAAACGCTGCCCGAATAAGCGCCTGCGGCGCTGGCCCGCCCTAGTCGACGATCTTGTTCAGCGGCAGTTCGATGATGCCGCGCGCGCCCGCTGCGTAGAGCCGCGGAATCAGTTCGCGCACCAGTTTTTCCTCGACCACGGTGGACAGGTCGATCCAGTGCGGGTCGGCCAGCGTGGACACCGTGGGCGTCGCGAGCGCCGGCAGGAGTTTCAGCACCGCGTCGACGTTGTCGCGCGGCAGATTCATCGACAGCAGCACGCGCGTCGCGGCCGCGATCGCACCCTTGAGCAGCATCAGCACACAGTCGATTTTCTCGCGCTTCCAATCGTCCTTGAGCGAGTCGTGGCAGCCGATGAAGCGCGGCGTGCTCTCCAGCACCACGTGCATGATCTTGAGGTTGTTCGCGCGCAGCGAGGCGCCGGTCTCGGACACGTCGACGATCGCGTCTGCCAGGATCGGCGGCTTGACTTCGGTCGCGCCCCAGGAAAATTCGACGTTCGCCTCCACGCCGTGCTGCGCGAGGAAGCGCTTGGTCATGCCCACCGCCTCGGTGGCGATGCGCCGGCCTCCGAGATCCTTCACGCTGTTGAACGGCGAGTCGTCCTTGGAGGCCATCACCCAGCGTACCGGTCCGTAATTCGGCCAGGGGGCGCGCAGATCGGCGATCTCCGCCACATCGATGTCGTTTTCGAGTATCCAGTCCAGGCCGGTAATCGCGCAGTCGATGATCCCCTGCCCGACGTAGCGCGACATTTCCTGCGGCCGGATCAGGATGCATTCGATCTCCGCATCGTCGATCGCGGGATAGTAGGAGCGGCCGGAGATGCGCAGGTCATAGCCGGCGCGCACGAACAACTTTTGCGTGGTCTCCTGCAGACTGCCCTTGGGTATGCCCACGCGCAGCAGCTTTGTATTTGTGTTCACGTGTCTTGTTTCCTGTGCGATAAATTCGATTTGGTGTTTGCCCTGCGGCGCATAGCTTACGCCATTTCACCTGCTAGCCGAGTCCGAACAGCCAGATCAGCAGCGGAAACAGGAGCGCGGTGGCGAGCCCGTTCAACCCCATCCCCAGTCCTGCAAACGCCCCGGCTTCCTCGCTTACCTGGAACGCGCGCGCGGTGCCGATGCCGTGGGCGGCGATACCCACTGCGAAACCGCGCACGCCGTGATCGTGCACGCGCAGGAAATCGAGCACGTACTTGGCCGTGACCGCGCCGATGATGCCGGTCGAGACCACCAGCACCGCCGTGAGCGAGGGCAGCCCACCCATTTTTTCGGTGATGCCCATGGCGATCGGCGTGGTCACGGACTTCGGCGCCAGCGAGATCAAGGTCACGCGGCTCGCGCCGAGCAGCCAGGCGATGCCAACGGCGGACACGATTGCGGTGAGGGCGCCGGCCAGCAGCGCGGCCAGCAGCGGCAGGAGCAGGCTTTTCAGTTTGCCCATCTGCGCGTACAGCGGAATCGCCAGCGCCACCGTGGCCGGGCCGAGCAGAAAGTGCACGAACTGCGCGCCGTCAAAATAGGTTTGGTAGGGTGTGCCTGTCAGCGTCAGCAGCAGCACCAGTGTCGCCACGGAGAGCGCGACCGGGTTGAGCAGGGGGTGAAAGTTCGCGCGCTGATAGACCCAGTACGCGCACTGGTAGACCACCAGGGTGATGGTGAGCCCGAGCAGCGGCGTGGTCGACAGATAAACCCAGATGTCGAGCACCTTGGGCGTCATGCCTGCTCCTTGCGCGCCATCAATGCGCGCATCACCAGCGCAGTGACGGCGATGGTGAGCACGGTGCTGCCGATCAGTGCGGCGGCGATGGCCACCCATTCATCGGCGACCCGCGCGAGGTGCACCATCACGCCGGTGCCCGCGGGCACGAACAGCAGCGACAGGTGCGAGAGCAGGCTGTTGGCGGTATTGCGCAAACCGTCGGAGATGCGGCCGCGCGCGAGCAGGGTGAGGAACAACAGCAGCATGCCGATCACCGGGCCGGGGACGGGCAATTTGAAGGCGAGCGCGATCACTTCGCCGACCAACTGGTACACGAGCAGCAGGGTGATCGCGCCTAGCACGCCGTCTCGCGCCTTCGGCTGTTAAGCCGGCGCGCCGCAGAAAATGTCGCGATAAGCGGTATATACGGAAGCGGCCAGTACCGGGAACAGGATCAGGTAGCCCAGGCCCGCGGGGATTGCGGCGGCCAGGCTCAACACCAGCAACACCACGCCGTATACCAGGAAGGGCAGCCAGTTCCTGAGGCTGGCGAAGAAGCTTGCCTTGAGCGCAGCCACCGGCGCCATCTCGTGCAGCACGATCAGCGCGGGCGCAAACCAGAGTGCCATGGTCAGCGGTACCAGCAGCCCCGCGACCAGCAGCAGCCCGATCATTATCGATACCAGTGGCAGGGCCGGGCCCGCGGTGCCGCCGCTAATGATGGCCATGAACACGCCGCCGCCGGCCACGGCGGTGAAGGCGAGGGCGATGAGTACCCCGCCGATCAGGTTGAAAACGCCCACCATCACCAGGTCGCCGGTCCTCTGTTTGAAACCCGCGAACAGATGGGCGAGTTCCAGCGTGCCTCCATGGTCCAGCTCCTTGCAGCCCAGCATCAGGCCGGCGCCAAAGATGGGCATCAGCAGCGTACTTGCGAGAGAACCCAGAATCGGGATCACGCTGATGGCGATGAACAGAATGCCGGCGATGACGATGATCAGGATCCACATGCCGGGCTGCTTGCGAAACAGCGCCCAGGCTTCGACTATCCAGTCCCAGCCGCGTCCGGCGGCGACGATGCGCCCTGCGGAATTGAAGCTGCCGGCCTGCGACGCGGGCGCGGCGTAGGCATCGATATCGGCCATATCGGTCTCCTTGAACAAATTGAGCCTGGCCAAAACTCAGGCTCGGCTGAAATTCGGCACCCAGGGCAAGTCTATGCCGCTTGCGCGGTCGGCTCAAGGATTACGTCGGCGCCATATTCTGCGATCATGCGGGCATGATTGATCGTATCGAACTGGGCGAAATCGAACTCGCGTTGCGGCAGGCGGGCCTGACCCCGCGCGGCGCGTTTCATCCCGTGGCAGGCGACGGCGTGCCGCCGCTCGCGGCCGACCGGCCTGCACGCACCCTGGTGCTGGCCGGCAACGCCGGTCCGCAGATGTGGCGCGCCTTCGACGCCGCGCGAGCCGGCAGTGCGATGACCCTGGACCAATGGTCGGAACGCGTGTTGCGCGAACTTGCCGCTCGGCTGGGCGGGCATGCGGTTTTTCCGTTCGAACGTCCCTACCTGCCGTTTCAGCGCTGGGCGATGCGCGCCGAACCCTGTCATGCCTCGCCGCTGGGTCTGCTCATCCATCCGGACTACGGGCTGTGGCACGGCTATCGCGGCGCGCTGCTGTTTGACGCTGCGATCGAGTTGCCGCCGCCGGATCGTCGCGCCAGCCCTTGTGCGAGTTGCATGGATAAACCCTGCCTCAGCGCCTGCCCGGCAGGCGCGTTCGACGGCAAGTCCTACGACGTTCCGGCCTGCGCACGCCTACTGGTGACGGCGCCGGAACCCGCCTGCATGGGCATCGGCTGCCTTCCGCGCCACGCCTGTCCGGTCGGCCGCGACTACCGCTATTCGAGCGCGCAGGCGCGCTTTCACATGAGCGCGTTCCGGGAAAATCATCGGCGCGATGTCTAGCCCCCCAACACGCAAGCCGGTTTAAACTGCGCGCATGCTTGATTCAATTCTTCCGTTCGGAGCGCGAGGAGCATGAAACGCAGAACCTTCCTGCTGGGCACGGCAGGCGCGGCAGGCGCATTGATGGTGGGCTGGTCCATCCTGCCGCCGCGGCAGCGCCTGATGACGGCGCAAACCCTGCCCGTGCGCGAGGGGCAAGTAGCGCTCAACGGCTGGGTCAAGATCGCGGCCGACGACAGCGTCACGGTCGTGATGAGCAAGTCGGAAATGGGGCAGGGCATTTACACCGGCCTCGCCATGCTGCTGGCGGAGGAACTCGATGCCGACTGGGCGCGGGTGAGGATAGAGCAGTCGCCCATCGATGGCATATACAACAATCTCGCCGCGGTGGTCGACGGGCTGCCCTTCCATCCGGACGACGACAGCGCAATCACGCGCCTCGTCGGATGGATAACCAAAAAGACCGTGCGCGAGATCGGAATCATGGTCACCGGCGGCTCATCGAGCATCAAGGATCTGTGGTTGCCGATGCGCGAAGCAGGCGCTTCGGCGCGCGCGATGCTGATCGGCGCCGCCGCCGAGCAGTGGAAAGTCCCGCCGGGCGAATGCCGCGCCGAAACCGGCCGCGTGCTGCATGCCTCTGGCAAGAGTGCGAGCTTCGGCGAACTGGCCGCGCTCGCGGGCAGGCAGCCGCTGCCGGGCGGTGTGAGTCTCAAAGAACCGGCACGCTTCAAGCTCGTCGGTCAGTCCGTGCGCCGCATTGAGGCGCGATCCAAGCTGGATGGCACGGCCCAGTTCGGCATGGATGTGCTGCTGCCGGGCATGCTCTACGCGAGCGTGAGCATGTGCCCGACCCTGGGCGGCAAGGTGGCCCGCTTCGAGAGTGCGGCTGCAGCCAAATTGCCCGGCGTGAAAAAAGTGCTGGCGATCGACGCCTATAACGGCGGCAGCGGTGGCGTGGCGGTGATTGCGGACACCCCCTTCCATGCCATGCGCGCGCTCGAGAAAGTGAGCGTGGAGTGGGATCACGGCGCCGCAGCGGGCGTGTCCAGTGCAGCGGTGTACCGCCGGCTCACGCAGACTCTGGACAAGGAAAGTGGACATGCTTACTACAGCCACGGCGACGCGGATGCGGCGCTGAAGTCGGCGGCCAAAACCCTGAGCGCGGAATACAGCGCGCCCTATCTTGCGCATGCGGCAATGGAACCGATGAACTGTACCGCGCAGTTCAAGGATGGGATGGCCACAGTGTGGGCCGGGGTGCAAAGCCCCACTTTGGCGCGCAATCACGCCGCCAAGGTGCTGGGGATTGCGACGGAGAAAGTTGATGTGCGCGAGCAATTGCTCGGCGGAGGCTTCGGCCGGCGGTGGGAGGTAGATGTCGTTTCCCAGGCGGCCGCGATCGCGCGCGAGGCCGGCGGCGTGCCGGTGCAGACATTCTGGTCGCGCGAGCAGGACATGGCGCACGATTACTATCGTCCGGCCTGCGTATCGCGTTTCAAGGCGGGCCTGGATGCGGCCGGCAATCTGATCGCCTGGCACAACAGCGCCGCCGGCCAGGCCATCGTACTGTCTAGTCTGAAACGCAATTTCGGATTGCCCGGCGCGGGCCCGGACAAGACCACCGATGAAGGCGCGTTCGACCAGCCCTACGAATGGCCGAATGCGCGCATCGGCTATGAGATCGTCGATCTTCCGGTGCCCGTGGGATTCTGGCGCTCGGTCGGTCATTCCCATCACGCCTTCTTCAAGGAAAGTTTCATCGACGAAGCGGCGGCGGCTGCGGGCAGGGATCCGGTGGAGTTTCGCGCCGCCTTGCTCGTGCGCCACCCGCGCCAATTGCGCGTGTTGAAGCGCGCGGCTGAGCTGTCCGGATGGGGAATGCCTTTGGCGCCCGGGGACGACGGTGCGACGCGCGCGCGCGGCGTGGCGCTGCACCAGTCCTTCGGCTCGGTGGTGGCGCAGGTGGCCGAAGTTTCGGTAGGGGCGGATAAAAGCATCCGGGTGCACCGCGTGGTGTGTGTGGTTGATTGCGGCATGCCGGTCAACCCCAATCTCATCCGGCAGCAAATGGAAAGCGCCATCGTCTTCGGCCTGTCGGCCGCGCTCTACCAGGAAATCGAAATCAAGAACGGGCAGGTGCAGCAAAGCAATTATCACGACTTCCAGGTGCTGCGCATGGATGCCTGCCCGGTGATCGAGACCGACATCATTCCCAGCAGCGAACATCCGGAGGGCGTGGGCGAGCCGGGAACGCCGCCGATTGCGCCGGCCGTGGCCAACGCGCTATACGCGCTCACCGGCCAGCGCCTGCGCGCGCTGCCCTTGAAACTCGCCTGATCCCGCCTTCGGAGATTCGCAATGCTAATGCTCAAGATCAATGGCAAAGAGGTCAAGGTCGATGCGGAGCCGGATACCCCGCTGCTCTGGGTGCTGCGCGGCGAACTGCATATGAACGGCACCAAATTCGGCTGCGGCATGGCGCTGTGCGGCACCTGTACCGTGCACCTCGACGGCGAACCCGTGCGTTCCTGCGTGACGCCCATCTCGGAGATCGGTGCGCGCAACATCACCACCATCGAAGGCCTACAGGGCAGCGAGGCCGAGGCCCTGAAAACGGCGTGGACGGAACTCGATGTGGTGCAGTGCGGCTACTGCCAGAGCGGACAGCTGATGAGCGCCAGCGCGCTGCTGAAGAAAACGCCCAATCCGAGCGACGCGGACATCGACGCGGCCATGAGCGGCAATATCTGCCGCTGCGGCACCTACCCGCGCATACGCGCGGCAATCCATCAGGCCGCGGGCAAGAAGGGCGCCTGAGCGTGCGCCGGCCAGACAGCGCGATCCTCCATCGATTCAAATTTGCCGCATGCGTGTTGCTGCTCTGCGCGTCTTCCGCCTGGGCGCAGGACAATCCGCTGTTCGCAGCGGTCGCAGCGAATCGCCTTGCGGAAGTAGAGCGCCTGCTAGTAGCCGGGGCGGTAGTCAACGCGCGCAACGCGGAGGGTGAAACGCCGCTCTACCTGGCTGCGCAGGAAGGACATTCCGCGATGCTTAAACTTCTGCTGGGGAAGGGCGCCGACATGAAAATTCCTACCAACAACGGCGAGACCCCCTTGCATGCCGCGGCGCTGAACGGCAATCCGCAGTTGCTTGCATCACTGCTCGAGCGCGGGGCCGAGGTGAACCGCGCCAACCGCGACGGTGAACGGCCGCTGTTCTGGGCGGCGCTGGCCGGCAAGGGCCGTGTAGTGCAACTGCTGATCGAGGGCGGCGCCGACATCAATGCGGTGGATGCGCGCGGCAACAGCGCGCTGCATGGCGCCGCGGATGGCGGCTACGAAACGACTGCGTGGCTGCTGCTCGATCAGGGCGCCAAGCGCGCGCTGCGCAACAATGCGGGCGAAACCGCCCTGGATATTGCGCGGCGGCGAGGGCATGGCAGCATCGTCGAATTGCTGCAGCGCTAGTGGCGACGGCGCGCGGCGTGGCAGCCTGCGCTAGGCTCTTATTACTGCAATCGCAAACAGAGTCCAGGCGGCGATGAAGGCCGCGCCGCCCAGCGGCGTGATCGCGCCCAGCCAGGCGAGCCCTGTGAGGGCCAGAAGATAGAGGCTGCCGGAGAACAGCACGATACCGGCGAGCATCGCCCAGCCTGCGCGACGCAGCCAGGCCGAATTGGGTAGCTGCATTGCAGCCAGGCCGACGAGGATCAGGCCGAGCGCGTGATAAAAGTGATATTCGACCCCGGTCTTGTACACGGCCAGCAACTCCGGCGCGACGCGCGCCTTCAGCGCGTGCGCGCCGAATGCGCCGATGGCGACCGCGAGCAGGGCTGCGATGCAGCCGCTCGCGAGGAACAATCTCGCGCTGCGGGGCAGAGACTCGATTTTTTCCATTGTTGTGTGCGCATTCAAGTGGGAGCATTCTGCGGTGGTTCGCGCCGCAGCGCAATCGCGGCGGCGTTGCGCGACGTGTTTCATGGCAAAATAGCCGGCCTATGAACGACATCTCACAATTGCATCTGCAGGTCGGCAAGGAAGTCGGTGTTTCGCCCTGGTTCCAGGTCAGCCAGGACCGCATCGACCAATTCGCCGGCGCCATCGTCGATCCGCAGTGGATCCACATCGACCCCGAGCGGGCGAAGCGTGAATCGCCTTACGGCGGCACCATCGCGCACGGCTTTCTCACGCTGTCCCTGCTGTCGCATCTGCTCGAGAGCACCTTCGATGTGAGCAACAGAAAAATGGGCGTCAACTACGGGCTGAACCGGGTGCGTTTCACCGACGCCGTGCCGGCCGGCTCGCGCATTCGCGCCCGCTTCGTGCTGTCCAAGTTCGAAGACATCAAAGGCGGGAGCCAACTCACCTGGGGCGTGACCGTGGAGCGCGAGGGCTCGGACAAGCCCGCCTGCGTGGCGGAGTGGGTGACGCGGCAGTACGGTTAGGCGGCGGAACATGCAGCTGCGCCACTATCAATACTGGCCCAAAGGGGTCCCGCACACGCTCCCAGTGCCGCAGACCACGCTGTACTACAACCTCGAGGTGGCGGCCGAGCGCTATCCAGAAAAAACCGCGCTTGCCTACTACGGCGGGCGGCTCGCCTATCGGGAACTGAAGCAGCAGGCGGATCGTCTCGCGGGTTATCTGCAAACCCGATGCGGCCTGAAAAAAGGCGAGCGGGTGCTGTTGTATATGCAGAACAGTCCGCAGTTCGTCGTCGCCTACTATGCCCTGCTGCGCGCGGACGCGGTCGTGGTTCCCGTCAATCCGATGAACCTGACCGAGGAACTGCGGCACTACGTCGACGATGCGGGCACGCGCATTGCGCTGATCGGGCAGGAACTGCTGCCGCGCATCGCGCCGCTGCTCGCCGCGGGTCCGCTCGCCTGGATCATCGTCGCCAACTACGGCGAATATGCCGACCTGGCCTCCGACCTGGCGCAGCCCGACTTTCTGAAACTGCCTCCCCTGGAGACGGAACGGCCCGAGGTTGTGCCCTGGCGCGTTGCGCTCGCCGCGCAGTGCGTCCCGGGCGCGCAACTCGCGCGGCCCGACGATCTGTGCGCGATGCCGTATACCTCCGGCACCACCGGACGACCCAAGGGCTGTATGCACACGCATCGCACGCTCATGGCCAACGTCGTGCCTGCGGGCGTCTGGAACAAGGGCTCGGCCGAGGACGTGATTCTGTGCGTGGTGCCGTTCTTCCACATTACCGGGATGGTGCACCTGATGCACAGCGCGATTTATCTGGGCGCCGAACTGGTGATCATGACGCGCTGGGACCGGGAACTGGCCTTGAAACTGATGGCGCGCCATCAGGTGACGAGCTGGGTCAACATTCCGACCATGGTGATCGACTTGTTCGCGAGTCCGAATTTCAAGGCCGACAGCCTGGCGAGCCTGCGCGGCATCTCGGGTGGCGGCGCGGCCATGCCCGAGGCGGTGGCGAAGAAACTGTTCGACCTGACGGGGCTGGAATTCTCCGAGGGCTACGGCCTCACCGAGACTTCCGGCGCCACGCACAACAACCACCCGGACCGCGCCAAGCGCCAATGCCTGGGCATCCCCTACATCAATACCGAGGCGCTGGTGATCAGCCCCGACACACTCGAGCCGCTGGGAGTGGGCGAAGTCGGTGAGATCGTTTCGCACGGGCCGCAGATATTCAAAGGCTATTGGAACGACCCCAAGGCCACGGCGCAGGTCTTCATCGACATCGGCGGCAAGACGTATTTTCGCACCGGGGACCTCGGCCGTTACGATGAAGAAGGCTACTATTTTTTCGTCGATCGCCTGAAACGCATGATCAACGCGTCGGGCTTCAAGGTGTCGCCGGCCGAAGTGGAGCTGATGATGTATGCGCATCCGGACATCCAGGAAGTTTGCGTCATCGGCACCAGCGACGCGCACCGCGGCGAGACGGTGAAGGCAATCGTGGTGCGGAAGGCCGCGAGCGGGGACAGCGCCAGCGCCGAGGGCATTATCGAGTGGTGCAAGACGCACATGGCCGCGTACAAGTATCCGCGCATTATCGAATTCGTCGACAGCCTGCCGAAATCCGCCACAGGCAAAGTCATGTGGCGCGCCTTGCAGGAGCAGGAGACGGCAAGGACCAAGCCGGCGCAATGAGCCGCGCGGAAGTGCAGCGCAGGGCAAACTGAACGTCATCAGCGCAAGCGGTATCCGGAATTTTTGATTTTCGAGGACGCGCAAATGTCTGTGCGATGGAAGCAGCGCCCCCCGGGTTCGAACTGGGGTGATTTCGGCCCCGACGACCAGCGCGGCCGCATGAACCTGATCACGCCCGAGAAAGTTCTGCAGGGTGCGGCCGAGGTAACAGCCGGATTGCGTTTCTGCCTGTCGCTGCCGCTGGATTATCCGGGCGGCAACCAGGTGAATGCGCGCCGCAGGCCGCCGCGGCGATTCGCGACGGTGCGCTCGGGCCGCCCCAATTTCAACTTTCTGCTGTCCGGTGAAAACCCGCAGCATACCGACGTGGTCTGCGACGACGGCGTGCTGCTCTGGTTGCAGTATTCGACCCAGTGGGACAGCCTCGCCCACGTGGGCGCGCAGTTCGACGCCGACGGCGACGGCGTGGCCGAGACGGTGTACTACAACGGCTGGCGCGCAGGCGAGCACATCCTCGCACCCGAACACGCCGAGGTCTCGCCCTGGGGATGCTACGAAGGCAGCGATGCGCGACGCCTCGGCATAGAGAACATGGCGGAGAGCTGCGTGCAGGGCCGTGCGGTGATGATCGACCTGCATGGGCACTTCGGGCGCTGCCGCAAGGCGGTGGGTTACGATGAACTGATGCGCGTAATGCAAGCCGACAAGGTGGTGGTGGAAAGCGGCGACATGGTCTGCTTTTACACCGGCTGGAGCGACGTGGTGCTGGAGATGGGGCGCGAGGTCGACATGAAAAAGCTGGATGCCGCCTATCTCGGTCTGGACGGGCGCGACGACAAGCTGCTGCAATGGGTCAGCGATTGCGGCGCGGCGGCGCTGATCGCCGACAACTACGCGGTGGAACTGCTGCCGGCGCGGGAAGTGCCCGGCAGGCATCCCGCCATGCCGCTGCACGAGCACTGCCTGTTCAAGCTCGGCGTGCATCTGGGCGAGCTGTGGTATCTGACCGAATTGGCGCAATGGCTGCGCGCCAACCGGCGCAGCCGTTTCCTGCTCACCGCGCCGCCGCTCAGATTGCCGGGCGCGGTCGGGTCGCCGGCGACGCCGGTGGCGACGGTTTGAGACAAGTCTTTTCATTCAAGAGGGCGCGATCATGGACCTGAAAAACGCAGTCTGCATCGTCAGCGGCTCGGCCAGCGGCATCGGCGCCGCCAGCGCCGTCATGCTCGCGGGTCGTGGTGCGCGTGTGGTGGTCAATTACAGCAAGAGCGAGGGCGCGGCGCGTGAGACACTCGCAGCCTGCGAGGCGGCGGGCGCGCAGTTTGGCGGAGAGTCCCTGCTGGTGAAAGCCGATGTTTCGCAGGACGCGGATTGCCGCCGACTCGCGCAGGCGGCGCTGGACAAGTGGGGCCGCATCGACGCACTGGTCAACAATGCCGGCGCGACCAAGTTCGCCAATCATTCCGACCTCGAAGCGCTCACGGCCGAGGACTTCCAGCGCATCTATTCGGTCAACGTCGTCGGTGCCTACCAGATGGTGCGCGCCTGCGCGCCGGCAATGAAAAAGGGCGGTCGCGGCGCAGTGGTCAACGTGTCCTCGATCGCGGGCAAGAACGGCATGGGCTCGAGCATCGCCTACGCCGCGTCCAAGGGCGCGCTGAACACGATGACCATGTCCCTCGCCCGCGTGCTCGGCCCGGAGATACGCGTCAACGCAGTGTGTCCCGGCATGGTCGACACCAAGTGGCTGCGCGAAGGCTACGGTTCGCGCTATGCGGCGATCGAGGCGCGCTACCGGCAGGGCACGGCCCTGGGCAAGCCGGCCACGCCCGATGACGTCGCGGGCGTGATCGTCTGGCTGATCGAAGGCGCGGACCTGATCACCGGCGATACCATCATGGTCGACAGCGGCATGCACATGGGCTTGAATCCTGCGAAGGTGTAGTAATGGACCGCCTACGCGAAAAGCTTGCGCAGGCTGATTAAAGGCTCGGACTCTGTGATGCGCTGCTTTGCCAATTTCAAGTACCGATGAGGCTTCGATGAAGATCAACAAGCTCGGGGAAAGCGATCTGCAGGTATCGGAAATCTGCCTCGGCACCATGACCTGGGGCGAGCAGAACAGCGAGCGGGACGCGCATTTGCAGTTGGATTTTGCATTCGATCACGGCATCAATTTCATCGACACCGCGGAGATGTATCCGGTGCCCCCCGGCGCGGGCACTTACGCGCGCACCGAGACCTATCTGGGCCCCTGGCTGGCGCGCCGACAGCGCGACAAACTGGTGCTCGCAAGCAAGGTTGCCGGACCGGGCCGGCGCGAATGGGTGCGCGGCGGGCGCACCGAGCTCACGCGCGAGAACATCACCGAAGCGCTCGACAACAGTCTTGCGCGGCTGCGCACCGATTATCTCGACCTGTATCAAATCCACTGGCCGGGGCGCAATGTGCCGATGTTCGGCGTGACGCGCTTCGACCCGGAAAATGAGACGCAGGTGGTGCCGATTCTCGACCAGATCGAGACCATGGCCGGCTTGATCAAGGCGGGCAAGATCCGCCACTATGGCGTGTCGAATGAAACCACCTGGGGCGTGTGCGAATTCATGCGCCTTGCGCGCGAGCACGGACTGCCGCCGCCGCTGACGATCCAGAACTGCTACAGCCTGGTGAACCTCATGTTCGACGGCGAACTGGCCGAGGCGAGTTTTCGCGAGAAGCTGCCGCTGCTTGCCTACAGCCCGCTTGCGATGGGCATGCTCACCGGCAAATTTGCGGGCGGCGCGATGCCGCCGCGATCGCGCCTGGGCCGCTACGCCAATTTCGGCGAGCGCTACAAGCGCGAGCTTGTGCGCGCGGCGGCCGATGAATATTGCCGGTTCGCGAAGAGCCGCGGACTGACCGCCACTGAAATGGCGATGGCGTTCGTGCGCACGCGCTGGTTCGTCGCCTCGACCATTGTCGGCGCGACCGACCTCGCGCAGCTGAAGCAGAACATCGACAGTGTCAAGGTCGAACTCGACGCCGAAACACTGGCGGGGATCGACGCCATCCATCAGCGCTATCCCAGCCCTTCGGCCTGATTTTCGTCGGCGGATCGCGACCGGCGGCGGAGCGCCTTTGCATGCCCGGGTGATTGCCGTGCAAGACCGAATGCGGCGGAAATCCCCTACGCCATACAAGGGCATGGCCGCGAAATTGTCCGCGCAAAGCGCGGGCCTTGAATCCTGTCGCTGCGGCCGCCATGTAGAATGCATCCATGCTGGAATTTTCCATTTTGCTTATCCTCGCTGCGCTCGTCTGGCTCTGGTTCGACAGCATGCGCGCGCGCGAACGCGCGCTTGCGACGGGCAAGCGCGCCTGCATGCGTGACGGACTGATGTTCCTGGACGAGACGGTGGAATGCGTCGCGGTCGGCGTCGCGCGCAATGAAGAGGGGCGCATGGCGCTGCGCCGCACCTACGGATTTGAATTCAGCGATACCGGCAACAACCGGCGCAGCGGCAGCATAGTCATGCTTGGCGGCGAAGTGGAATCGCTCAATACCGAACCTTTCCTGATCCAATGAGCAACTGGGTCGAAGGGACCGTGGTGGCGCAGCGGCATTGGGCCGGGATGCTGTATTCGCTGCAGATCGAAGCCGATATCGCGCCGTTCCATGCCGGCCAGTTCACCAAGCTCGCGCTGACGATAGACGGAGAGATGGTGGGGCGCCCGTATTCCTTCGTCAATGCGCCTTCAGTGCGGCCGCACGAATTTTATTACGTCGTGCTGCCCGAACATCCGCTGACGCCGCGCCTGTGCCGGCTAGGGTCCGGCGACCGCGTCTATCTCGCGCCCAAGGCATCCGGATTCCTCACGCTGGAACAGGTGGCGGCCGGCGAACATCTGTGGCTGCTCGCCACCGGCACGGCGATCGGTCCGTTCCTGTCCATACTCGGAACCGGGGCGCCATGGCAGCGATTCAGCCGCGTGGTGCTGGTGCATGCGGTGCGCAGCGCAGCCGACATGAGTTACCAGGATCAGATCCAGTCCCTGCAGGAGCGGCACGCCGGGCAATTCGTGTTCGTGCCCGTGGTCAGCGGGGAACCCAGCGAATTCGCGCTGGCCGGGCGCATCCCGAAGGCGATCGCGGACGGACGGCTGGAAGCCAGGGCGGCAATGAAACTGGATGCGCAGTCATCGCGCGTGATGATCTGCGGTAATCCTGCGATGGTCGCGGACACCGTGCTCGCGCTGGAGCAGCGCGGATTGAAGAAACACCGCCGGCGCGACCACGGGCAGATCAGTGTGGAAAATTACTGGTAGGCGCGCGCGATGAGCCGCGACATTCTGCATTTTTCTCACGCCAACGGTTTTCCTGCCGCGAGTTACCATAAATTCCTGGGCGATCTGGAGTCCGACTTCCGCATCGGCAGCATCAACTGCATCGGCCACGACCCGGCCTACCCGGTGACGGACGGCTGGCCGCATCTGCTGGCGCAGCTGATCGACCATCTGGTCGCGCACTACCGCACGCCGGTGGTCGGCATGGGGCATTCGCTCGGCGGGTATCTCACCTTCATGGCCGCGGTGCAGCGTCCGGAACTGTTCAAATGCATCATCCTGCTCGATGCGCCCATCAGCGGCCACTTCAAGGGCACCGCGTTCGGCATGCTCAAGCGCCTGGGCATGGTCGATCGCATCACCCCTGCGCGTGCCACGCGTGAGCGGCGGCGCGACTGGACTTCGACAGAGGAGATGATCGCGCACTTCGGCAGGCGCAAGATTTTCCGCGACTTCGACCCTGATTGCCTGCGGGACTACGCCGAGCGCGGGGCCGCGCGGGAGGGCGGCCGCGTGCGGCTGCTGTTCGACCCGGAAATCGAATATCAAATTTATCGCAGTGTTCCCCACGACCTCGTCTATTACTGCAACCGCCTGAAACTGCCGGCCGGGTTCATCGGCGGGCGCCACTCAAACGTGCTGAAACAGGTGGGCCTGGCGAATACGCGCAGGAATTTTCGCGTCAAGCGCATCGAGGGCGGGCATCTCTTCCCCTTTGAGCGCCCGCAGGCCGCCGCCGAGGCGGTGCGCCAGCTGGCCGCTGAACTGCTCGCCGGCTGAGGCTCCCATTTTAGAGGATGGCGCTCAGATCATGTCTTTGCGCCTCTGCTCGATCAGCTGTTCGAGCAACAGGATGCTGAGCCGGACGCCGTCCATATTGGGGTTCAGTTCGAGCGCGCGGCGAAAATATTCCAGGGAGCGCGTGTAGTCCTTGAGCCTTAGATAGATTTGGCCGTAACCGGCGAGCGCACCGAAGTGATACGGATTGCGTTTGATCACCTGGGCGCAATCGGCAAGCGATTTGCGGTATTCGCCGGTCATGAAGTACAGCGTGGCGCGCTTGTTCCAGCCTTCTGCAAATTCCGGTTTGAGCCTGACTATGCGCGTGAACGTGGCGATGCCCGGCTGCAGTTCGCCGGCGCTCATCTGTTCGACCCCCTTGCGGTACAGCGCGTCGATCTGCGCGTCGTCCGAGCGTCCCCAGATCTGCCATATCGCCTGCTCTGCATTGGCGCGCGTCTCTGCGTCGGCATCGCGCAGTGCGCGCAGCAGTTCCGGCGTATCGGTGAACACGCCGACTTCGCCCAGCCGGCCGGCCGCCTGGCGGCGCAGCGGCGCGTCGGCATCGGACAGCGAGCGCAGCGCCTGCGCGCGGTCTAGCGCCTGTTCCGGGGCAGCGCCCGCGCTCCCGCCGGGGAACAGCAGCCACAGCAGCGACGCAAACAACACACTGGCAGTCCGCGCTTGCGTGTCCATGCGTGAATGTGTCCCTCGTCGAGAATGAAGGAATGGCGTTCGCCCCGGCGCGGGCGCAAGCCTTCATGCCGCAACAAACGACAAGGGCGGCTCCAGGCCGCCCTCGTCGTCTCAAGCAGTCGGGGTCTTACTTCAGGTGCTTGCTGACCAGTTTGGTCATTTCGAACATCGACACCTGCTTGGCACCTTTGAACACATCCTTGAGCTTTTCGTCCGCATTGATCATGCGACGGTTCTTGGCATCCTGCAGTTTGTTCTTCTTGATATACGCCCAGATTTTCTTGGTCACTTCCGTGCGGGGCATCGGGCCCGCGCCGATCACCGCTGCGAGCGAAGCGCTCGGGGTCATCGGTTTCATGAATGCTGCATTCGGTTTGCGCTTGACTTTCGCTTTTGCCGGTTTCTTGCTAGCGGTTTTCTTGCTAGCGGTTTTCTTGCTTGCCTTCTTCTTTGTGGCCATGAGTTTTTCCTCTCCTAAAGTGATTGACGGCGACTGCGCTTGCTCTTGTGGGGAACACGCAGCGGCAGAATGAATCAGCCTGCGCAATTTGTCAATCGGTATCGCGCTGTTTTTGCCTATGGGCGAGGCATTTTTTTGCATGGTGCGTTTGCGCACGGTCTTCTATAATCCGGCCTGCCCCACTTTGAGCGCCTGTGATTCGCCCGGAACCAGCCGGCGCGCGCGATGCGCCACCGTTAATGAAAAACGCCAGGAAGAATGTCGCACTGCTCGCCGGTTGTCAGGCGATGCTGCTGGTCAATAACGTCACCCTGATTGCGCTCGCGGCGCTGGCCGGATTCTCGCTTGCAGACAACAAGATGCTGGCGACGCTGCCCGCCACCGCCTACGTCGTCGGCGCCGCGCTGACCACGCTGCCGGCATCGTATTTCATGCGGCGCTACGGCCGTCAGACCGGTTTCCAGGTCGGCACGGCCATGGGCATAGCCGGCGCCCTCGTATGCTGCCTCGCCCTGTGGCTGCACAGTTTCTGGTTGTTGTGCGCAGGCGTGCTGGTGCTGGGGGTGTACAACGCCTTCGGCCAGTACTACCGCTTCGCCGCCGCTGACGCCGCCAGTCACGACTTCAAGGCGAAGGCGATCTCCCTGGTGCTCACCGGCGGCCTCGTCGGCGGCATCATCGGGCCGCAGCTCTCCACGCACACGCGCGATATGTTCGCCGTGCCCTTCCTGGGCGCCTATGCCTCGCTGATCGTGTTCTGCCTCATCACCATGGTGCTGATCGCTTTCATCCGCATTCCCGCGCCCAGCGTGGCCGAGCGCAGCGAGCCGGTGCGCCCGCTGATGCAGCTGGCGGCCCAGCCCGCTTTCATCGTTGCGGTCACCGGCTCGGCCCTGGGCTACGGCGTGATGAACCTGCTGATGACCGCGACGCCGCTGGCGATGGGGCTGTGCGGCCATCCCTACAGTTCGGCCGCGACGGTGATTCAGTGGCATGTGATCGGCATGTACGCGCCCTCGTTCTTCACCGGTTCCCTGATCAAGCGCTATGGCGTGCTCAGGATCATGTCCGCCGGTGTCGCATTGGAGTCGCTGTGCGTGGGCATCGCCCTGTCGGGGGTGCTGGTGGCCAATTTCTGGTGGGCGCTGCTTGCGCTCGGCATAGGCTGGAATTTCCTCTATGTGGGCGGCACCACCCTGCTCACCGAGTGCTACCGTCCGTCGGAGAAGGCCAAGGCGCAGGGCACGCACGACTTCATGGTGTTTCTCACCACAGCGACGTCGTCGTTCTCCTCCGGCCTGCTGATGAACCGCAACGGCTGGGATATGCTTAACTACACTGCCTTGCCGATACTCGCCGTGATTGCCGCGGCGATCTTCTGGCTTGCGCTGCGGCGGCGCGCAAGCCTGGCGGTTTAGACAAGGAAACGCCCATTTCGTGAAGGGGATGCCATGCCAGTCGATCGGCAAATGCAGTCGGTAATCGAGCGCGCGGCCAGATCCGCGCTGCCGCCCTACTACAGCGTGAGCGCGGCCGAGGCGCGTCGCCTGTACAAGGAGACACGCGCGGTTCTCTCACCGCCCGTACCCGAGGTGGACGCGGTGCGCGAACTCGCAGCGGACGGTCCGGCGGGTCCGATTGCCCTGCGCATGTACCGTGGCCAGGGCACGGCGGCCGGCGCGCCGCTGCCGGTTCTCGTTTATTTTCACGGCGGCGGCTGGACCATCGGCGATCTGGATACGCACGACATCGTCTGCCGCGCGCTCGCCAACAACGCACGCTGCGCGGTCGTCTCGGTCGATTACCGCATGGGGCCTGAGCACAAATTCCCGGCGGCGGTGGACGATTGCCTCGCCGCCACGCGCTGGGTCGCCGCGCAGGCTGCGAGCCTGGGCATCGACGGCGCGCGCATCGCAGTGGCGGGTGACAGCGCCGGCGGCAATCTCGCCGCGGTGGTGGCGATCATGCTGCGCGACGCGGGCGGGCCGGCACTGGTGTTCCAGGCGCTGGTCTACCCGGCGACGGATCAGCGCCTGGATTCTGCTACGCACGCGAGCTTCGCCGAGGGCTATCTGCTGACCCGCAAGAATATGCTCTGGTTTCGCGACAACTACCTTTCACCCCGCGACTACGATGACTGGCGCGCCTCTCCCATCCGCGCTCCGGATCTCGCACGCCTGCCGCCGGCACACATCATCACCGCCGGGTACGACCCCCTGCTAGACGAGGGCCGCGCTTATTCGGACCGGCTGCTCGCCGCCGGCGTGCCGGTGCTGTACGAATGTTTTGAAGGCATGGCGCACGGTTTCTTGACCATGGGCGGCGTGGTCGCAGCGGCCAACCACGCTCTGTACCGTCTCGGACAAAGTCTGAGACTGGCGTTCAATCCTGCGCCGGGCTAGCGGCCTCACCGAACCCCGATGCGCGCACTGCATCGCGTTTTAGACTATCTCGGACAGCACGCCACGCTGTTTCTGGCCGGCGGGGCCTTCCTCGGTCTGCTCGTTCCACAGCTCGCCACACTGGCGCGTCCCCTGCTTATTCTCGGCCTCGTGGTGCCGCTGATCATAGCGCTCGTGCGGCTGGACTGGGGTGTCATTGCCGCGTACGCGCAGCGTCCGGTGCTGGTCGCCGCCATCGTCGTATGGATGCTGGTCATATCGCCGGCGCTGATGTGGCTCGCCCTGAAGCTGTTCAGCCTGCCGCCTTCGCTGCTGCAGGCGCTGGTGTTGATGACGGCAGCCGCCCCGATCATTTCCTGCGCCGCACTGAGCCTGATCATGGGGCTGGACGCCGCGCTCGCCGTGGTCGTCGTCGTCGCGGCCACGGCACTGATGCCGTTTTCCCTGCCGCTGGTCGCGCTGGCCTTGCTGGGGCTGAAAATCGACATCGACCTCGCCACCTTCATGCTGCGCCTCACCCTGATCGTCGGCGGCGCGTTTGCCGCCGCGCTCGCAGTGAGGAAGTTCGTGCCTCGGGAGAAGCTCGCCGCCAATGCGCGCGTGCTGGACGGCGCTTCCGTGGCGATCCTGCTCATTTTCATACTGGCGATCATGGACGGCGTCACCGCCGTGGCACTGGCGCGCCCGGGCTATGTCGCGCTGGTCACGCTGGCGGCGTTTATCGCAAATATTGCGCTGCAGGCGCTGGGCGCGCTGGTGGCGCTGAAGCTTGGGCTGCGCCAGGCGCTCACCGTGGGCTTCATGACCGGCAACTGCAACATGGGCCTGGTCATGGTGGCGCTCGCCGACAAGGCCGACTTCGACGTCATCGTATTCTTCGCCATGGCGCAGCTGCCGATGTACATGCTGCCGGCGCTGCTGCGGCCCGTGTATCGGCGTTTGTTGGCGCGGCCGCTGGCGCAGGAATAGCCAGGCGAAAAATCGAGCCTGCAATCGCGCTACAATCCCCGCTTCCCCCCTGTCGCTGCGGTTCACACGGTGTCTCTGACCGCATCGGCATTTCGCGGAATCATCAGATAGCATGCGACGCCTTGTCGGGCTCCCTTTGGACGTGCGGCAGGAGGACGAGATCATGCGTTTGCTCACGGAGGCGGGTATTCCGTATCGCGAAGCGCGGTCGCCTTTTCGCTTGTTTGGCGCGGACGCGATATGGGTCTCCGACGATGACTATCCGCGAGCCTGCGCGATACTCGAGGGCGAAGCAAAAGCTTTCGCAGAGATCGCCCGTGCAGAATGGAAGGCGGAATGGATTCGGGAGCACAAAGCTTCCTACCTGCAGTGGCTATGGAGCCGAGTTCGCCAGGCATCATTGGACAGACTCGTCACAATCCTGTTTTTGATCGCACTCGTCGGCGTGATGCTGTTTTACCCGCTTGCGTTTGTTTTCCGATAAACCTATCCGCGATAGCTCGGAATAGGGTCGGAGCCGGACTTCGCGCTACAATTGTCGCTCCCCGTCGCTGAGGTATTTATGGGCGCAATACACCCCGAATCCGGCATCGAGCGCAAAATCGTCAAGGCCGCCTGCCCGCACGACTGTCCGGACACCTGCGGCATGCACATCAGCGTGGAGAACGGCGTTGCAGTGAAAGTGGAGGGCGCAAAGGACATGCCCTTCACGCAGGGCACGCTGTGCACCAAGGTCGCGCGCTATCTCGATCGCACCTATTCGAAAGAGCGCGTGCTGCATCCGCTGAAACGCGTCGGCGCCAAGGGTGAAGGCCGCTTCGAGCGCATCAGCTGGGACGAAGCGCTCACCACGATCGCGGCAAAGTTCAAGGAGATTGCCGCGGTCGACCCGCAGGCGATCCTGCCCTGCAGCTACGCCGGCACCATGGGGCTGGTGCAGTATGCGTCCATGGACCGGCGCTTCTTTCACAAGCTGGGGGCGACGCTGCTCGATCGCACCCTGTGCTCTTCGGCCGGCAAGGGCGGCATGAAAATCACCCTGGGCGCGGGCGTGGGCATGGATCCGGAGCGCTTCGACGAAGCCAGGCTGATCCTCATCTGGGGAACCAATCCCATCGTCGCCAATCTGCACCTCTGGTCGCGCGTGCTGGAGGCGAAACGGCGCGGTGCGAAGGTGATCGCAATCGATCCCTACCGCAGCCTGTCGGCGGCGAAATGCGATCAGCATCTTGCGCCTCTGCCGGGCACCGATGCGGCGCTGGCACTGGGCATGATGCATGTGATCGTCAACGAAGGCCTCTACGATGCCGACTACGTGGAGCGCTACACCCTGGGTTTTGCGCAACTGCGCGAGCGCGTGCAGGACTACCCGCCCGAAAAGGTGGCGGCGATCTGCGGCCTCGCCGCGGGGGACATCGTGGCGCTTGCGCGCGAGTACGCCGGCACGCGGCCGGCGGCGATCCGGCTCAACTACGGCATGCAGCGTCATTCGGGCGGCGGCATGGCGGTGCGCACCATATGTTGCCTGCCCGCACTCACCGGGCATTGGCGCGATGCGGCCGGGGGCGCGCTGCTCTCCACAGCAGACTGGTACAGCTTGAACCACACCGTGCTCGAGCGCGCCGACCTGATTCCGAACAAGCCGCGCACCATCAACCAGTCGGCGCTGGGCGACGCCCTTACGGCGGCCGACCCGCCGGTGAGAGCGATTTACGTCTACAACAACAATCCGGTGGCGGTGTGTCCGGACTCGCAGAAAGTGATCGCGGGATTTCGGCGCGAGGACCTGTTCGCCGTGGTGCATGAAATCTTTCTCACCGACACCACGGACTACGCCGACATCGTGCTGCCGGCCACCACACAGCTCGAGCACTACGACGTGCACAAGTCCTACGGCCATCTGTATATGCTCGCGAACACGCCGGCGATCGCGCCTGTGGGCGAGGCGAAGCCCAATAGCGAAGTGTTTCGCCTGCTCGCGGCGCGCATGGGATTTACCGAGGTCTGCTTCAAGGACACGGACGAGGACATCTGCCGCCAGGCGCTCAGCTCGTCGAACCCGCGCATGGCCGGCATCGAGTGGGAGGACTTGAAAGCGCAGGGCTGGCAGCGGCTCAAGGTGCCGGCGCGCTTCGCGCCGTTCGCCGAAGGCAATTTCCCCACGCCCTCGGGCAAGTGCGAATTCTGGAGCCAGACGGCGAAAGACATGGGACTGGATCCGCTGCCCGCCTATACGCCGCCGCGCGAATCGGCGCTGAGCGCGCCGCAGCTCGCAAAGCAGTATCCGCTCGCCTTCATTTCGCCGCCGGCGCGCAATTTTCTCAATTCCTCGTTTGCCAATCTTGCATTTGCGATCAAGGAAGCGGGCGAACCCTGCCTCGATATACACCCGGCGGACGCCGCACCGCGCAGCATCGGCGACGGCGACCCGGTGCGCATCTACAACAAGCGCGGCAGCTTCATCGTGAAAGCGCGTGTATCCGACCGCGTGCGTACGGGAGTGGTGGCGGCGCCGTCGGTGTGGTGGAAGAAACTCTCGCCCGATGGCCGCAACGCAAACGAAGTCACCTCGCAGGCGATCGCCGACATGGGCGGTGCCGCCACCTACTACGATTGCCTGGTCGAGGTCGAGCGCGCACCGGCAGGATGAACAGGCGTTTGCTTCGAAGCATCCCGACTGGAATACAAGCGCTGCTGCTCGCGGTCCTTGCGCTGCTCGCCGCGGTCGCCGCAAGCGCCTCGCCTGCGCAGCCGGATGTCGCGTCCGACGCAGTCAAGGATCCCCGCAGCCTGGCCGCGGAATATATGGCGCGGCGCGCCGGCAGACCGCCGGTGCTGGTGGGCGCGGGCGACATTGCGCTATGCGATCATGGACAGGGCGCGTACGCCGAGGCCACGGCGAAATTGCTCGAGGCCGAGCCCGATGCGCTGGTGTTCACCACGGGCGACAACACCTATCAGGACGGGACCTGGGAGCAGTTCGCTAACTGTTACGCGCGCTCATGGGGCAGGCAGGGCATCAAGGCGCGCACCCTGCCCGCACCCGGCAATCACGACTATGGCAGCAGCCGCAAACCGCACGAGGCCAGCGCTTATTTCCGCTATTTCGGCGCGGCCGCGGCGAACGCGGACACCGCAGGCAAGGGCTATTACAGCCTGGACCTGGGTTCCTGGCACATCGTGTCGCTCAACAGCGATATCGAAATGCGACTCGCGCGTGATGGCGCGCTGTCGCCGGAAGCCAGGACTGCGCTCGCCGCTGAGGTGGCGCGCCAGCGCGCCTGGCTGGCGGCCGATCTCGCCGCCGCGCGGCGCCGGGAGACGAAATGCATACTCGGCATCTGGCACCACCCGCGCTACACCAACGCGCTGCGCGGCGACAACGACACCATGGCGGGATTGTGGAAACTCATGAGCGCGGCGGGCGCGGACCTGCTGATCACGGGCCACGAGCACATCTACGAAAACTTCGCGCCGCGTAACGCGGGCGGAGTCCCCGATCCGGAAGGCATGCGCGAATTCGTGGTCGGTACGGGCGGCGCGGGCGGCGGCTATGCATTCGCTGCGGGGGCCTTTCACTTCGGCGTGCTCAAGCTGAGGCTGGAGCCTGCCGGATACGCGTGGGAGTTTCTTCCCGTTGCGGGCGACAATATGCGCGACCAGGGCTCTGCGAATTGCAATCGCAAACGCGGCGCATGATAGTCGGCGCTGACAAAACATTTCGAACGAGGATTGCATTCCATGGCAAATACTGAACCACAGGGGCTGATCGCTGCGCGCCTTGCTTATATCAACGATTTGTTCGAGGCCGATATAGGCAAGGGCACGATACCGGGTGCAGTCGCATCGATCGCGCGCCACGGCAAACTGGCTTACCTGGAATCCTTCGGATTTCGCGATCGCGAGAAGAAGTTGCCGATGGCGACCGATTCGATCTTTCGCATCGCATCCATGACCAAGCCGCTGGTGTCGGTTGCGATCATGATGCTTGCCGAAGAGGGCAGGGTGCGGCTGGTCAACCCGGTTTCGACCTACCTTCCGGAGTTGAAGGATCTGCAGGTCGGGGTCGAAGTCACCGGCGCTTTGGGCGAGCCCGAGTTGAAACTGGAGCCGGCCCGGCGCGAGATGTCGGTGCAGGACCTGCTGCGCCACACCTCGGGTTTGACCTACGGGCAGTTCGGCGACTCACTGGTGAAAAAAGCGTATCGCGAGGCGAACGTGTTCGACCCCAGGCAGACCACCGCCGAATTCGTCACCAAGCTGTCACGCCTGCCGCTGCAGCACCAACCGGGCGAGGTCTGGGATTACAGCATGTCTACCGATGTGCTCGGGCGCGTGGTCGAGGTGATCTCGGGGATGGACCTGGCCGAATTCATCGCCGCGCGCATCACCGACCCGCTGGGCATGAAGGACACCGGGTTCAGCCTGACGACGGAACAGGCGGCGCGCGTGGCCGAACCGCAGATCGATCCGGCCACGGGCACGCGCCCGCCGATGCCGCGCGACCTGACGCAGCGGCCGCGTTTTCTTTCCGGGGGCGGCGGCATGGTGTCCACCGCGCCGGATTACCTGCGCTTCGCGCAGATGCTGCTCAACCGCGGTGAACTCGGGGGCGTGCGCATTGTTTCGCGCAAGTCGCTCGCGCTCATGACCAGTGATCATCTGCCGCCCGGGGTCCGATTCAGCGCCGACACCTATCCACGCTTCGAAGAGTCGGCGCCGATGCCCGAATTCGGCCAGGGTTTCGGTCTGGGTTTTTGCGTGCGCAAGGAGACGGGACGCAACCCGGTGCCGGGTTCGGTCGGCGATTTCTACTGGTCCGGGGTCTATGGCAGCTATTTCTGGGTCGATCCGCAGGAACAGTTGATCGCCGTGCTGATGCTGTGCTCCCCCGATCTGCGCCGGCATTACCGCGCGATGATGCGCCAACTCGTCTACCAGGCGCTGGCTGATTAAGTATTAAAAAAAGTCCGGCACGCTGTGCGCGTGCCGGCCCCGGCTTTTGTCCGCTCAGCCCCTGCCGAAATTGCGGTGCCCGCCCTTTTCATGTCCGCGCCGCGAACCGGAGCGCGGATTCAGCACGACGTCGGCGACTTTCTGCTGCTCGGGTGACAGCGCCGCATAGAGCGGTTTCACCACGACCAGATACTGGTTGATGCGCGTCACCGCCTCGGCTTGCCGGGACTGCGCTTTTTCCAGACGTTCGATCACATTGGAGCGCTGGTGTTCGGCGCGCCCACGCTCGTGGCCTTGCCGCGATTTGAACTTTTGCTCCCGCTCCTGCGCATTCTTGCGCATGAAATTCGCATAGGCTTCCCATTGCGATTGTTGTGCATCGGATATTTTCAGCGCGGTCCTGGCATAGGCCAGGCGCGCTTCAACGCGTTCCGTAGGCCGCGAGAACGGACGCTCGGCGTAGTGCTTTTCCATGCGCTGGCCGGGCCGGGAACCGGCGTCCGGCGTGGCTTGGGCAAACGCCGAAGTAGCCGTGAGTGTGGCGACGCAAACCGAAATCAAGGTGGAACTGAGCAGCTTATTCATGGATGCCTCCAAATTTTTGAAAAGTTGAGTGCGTGATTCAAGATAATGGCGGTTCAAAAGTCTACTAGCGCACCACGCCTGGAGGAGGGGGCGGCGGGTAGCCGGGTGGCGGCGGGGGCGGCGCGTAGGCGCTCCTTGCAGCGGGCGAGGCATAACGGTCCGGGGCGGGCCTGGAACTCATCTGCCCTGACACGGGTACGCGATTGCCCTTGCTGTACATGCACTGTACGTAGGCGTTGTCATAGCGGTTCTGCGCGCCATGGCCGGAGGCCTGGCTCGCACCCGTGCCGGCAGCGCCGCCGGCCAGGAGTCCGACTCCCGCGCCTACGCCTGCGCCCTGGTGTCCGCCCATGGCCGCGCCGGCGAGCGCGCCGATCAACGCGCCTGCCGCGGCGCTTTTCACGCCGCTGTCCAGGGCAGTTTCATTGGCGGTCGCGCTACCGGACTGAACCTGCGCGAATTGCCTGCAGTCGGCATCGTCGGCGCGAAACTGATTGAAATTCCGGTCGCTACCCGGCAGTGCCATGACGCTGGGGCCGGTCGGGATGGTCGTACACGCAGCGACGCCGAGCAGCGCCACCAGCGGTGAAAGGCGCAACAATGTTGACATGATCAAATGCTCCTTGAAATTAACGCGATTGCGGCTGCGCCGGCACGCGTTGCCAGCCGGCGGGGCATTCCGCCACGTAGGGGTAATAGGCTTGCGAGTCAGAGCAGTAGTACCAGTCGCCTTGTGCCTGGGACGGCGCCGGCGCGGCCTGGCCCGCCGATCCCTGTTCGATGTAGACAGGCGGTGCCGCAGGCGCCAGTACCACCGGAGGATAGGCGTACACCGGCGCGGGGTACGCGAAATAGGGCGCCGGGTAGTAGCGCGGGCCGTAAAACGGAACACCCAGGGAAATGCCGAAGCGCACGCTTCCGCCGTGGCCGCCACGGTGATGGCCGCGATGGCCGCCGTAATCCGCCATGGCTGGAACGCTCGCCAGCATCCCGCACGATACGAGGACCAAGGCCCCCAAAACCTTGGGCAATGTTTTCATGATTCACCACTCCAGTTGTTGCACACGAACCCAGATTAACGAGTTTGCGCGCCCGGAGTGGTAAGCAATTGTTTCAAGATGTAAGCCGCATGCGCTCGCGCAGCAGCTTGAAGCGGCGCCAGGACTGGCGCCGGTGGGGATTTGTATCTGGCGTTTCAGCCGCCGGCGAGTTCCTTGCGCACCAGCGCCGCACCCGCACCAAGTGCCTTGAGTTTGCCGCGCGCGACCTCGCGCGACAGCGGGACCATGCCGCAGTTGGTGCAGGGATAGAGCTTTTCCGGCGCAACGTATTTCAGCGCCGCGCGCAGAATCTGTGCGACTTTCTCCGGCGTCTCGATTTCATCGCTGGCGACATCGATCGCGCCGACCATGATGTCCTTGCCCCTGAGCAGTTCGATCAGTTCCAGCGGCACCCTGGAGTTGGCGCATTCCAGCGATACCTGCTGGATTTTCGATCTGGCCAGCAGCGGAAACGTCGATTCGTACTGGCGCCATTCCGAACCCAGGGTCTTCTTCCAGTCGTTGTTGGCCTTGATGCCATAGCCGTAGCAGATGTGCACCGCGGTCTTGCACTTGAGCCCGGCGGCGGCGGCCTCCAGCGTCTCTATGCCCCAGTCGCGCACCTCGTCCATGAATACATTGAATGCCGGCTCGTCGAACTGGATCACGTCGATGCCCAGGGCCTCCAGCTCGCGCGCCTCCGCGTTCAGCACCTTGGCGAACTCGCGTGCGAGCTTTTCGCGGCTCTTGTAATAGCCGTCGTAAAGCGTGTCCACCATGGTCATCGGGCCGGGCAGGGTGAATTTCACCGGCCGGTCGGTCGCGCTGCGCAGGAAGCGTGCGTGCTCGGCGAATACCGGCCGGGTGCGCGCCACCGGACCGGTCACCATGGGCACATCGGCGTCATAGCGGTTGCGGATGCGCACCGTTTTCTTGTTCGCGAAATCGACCCCGTCCAGATTCTCGATCAACGTGGTGACGAAATGCCGGCGGGTCTGCTCGCCGTCTCCGACGATGTCGATGCCGGCCGATTCCTGGTCGCGCAGCACCAGGCGCACCGCATCCTGCATGCCTTCGGTGAGCGCCTTTCCCTCCAGCAGCCAGGGCGCCCAGAGTTTGTTCGGCTCGGCCAGCCAGGCGGGTTTGGGCAGGCTGCCGACGATGGTGGTTTGCAACAGGGATGGTTTCACGATGCGCTCCTGAATCTGTTCAGGGAATAGTATGCATCAAGTCGGGCGGCAGGTGATCGCTATCCCGGCCTCGGGCGTGTTTATCGACTAAGAGCCCATTTCAAAATTGCGTGTCATTCCGAGGCCAAAGGCCGAGGAATCTGCTTTTTTTCCTGATTCAGAAGCAGATTCCTCGCTCCGCTCGGAATGACAATTCTGGGCACCGTAATTCTGAAATACGCTCTAAGATGACGGAATTTCAGACGGAGGAGATGCGATGGGCAAGACCGTGGACTATTATTTTTCGCCGATATCACCCTGGACCTATCTCGGGCACGCGCGTTTTGCCGACATGGCGAAGCGCCACGGCGCCCTAGTCAATGTAAAGCCCACCGATTTTGGCAAGGTGTTCCCGATCTCGGGCGGTCTGCCGCTGCCCAAGCGCGCGCCGCAGCGCCAGGCCTATCGCCTGGTGGAACTCAAGCGCTTTAGCGCGCACCTCAAGATCCCGCTCAATCTCCAGCCGAAGTTTTTCCCCGCGCCCGGGGACCTGGCGGCGCAAACCATCATTGCCGCGGGCAAGGCAGGGGGCAGCGACGCGGCGATGCGGCTTGCGGGCGCCGTGCAGCGCGCCTGCTGGGCGGAGGAGCGCAATATCGCCGATGCCGATACGCTGGGCGCGCTGTGCACCGAGCAGGGCATGGACGCGGCGGCGCTAGCGGCCGCGGCGCAATCGGACGCGGTGAAGGCCGCGTACGCGGCCTATACGCAGGAGGCGATCGAACGCAATGTATTCGGTGCGCCGAGCTACGTGATCGACGGCGAGATTTTCTGGGGCCAGGACCGGCTCGAATTCGTCGAGCGCGCCCTGGCGTCCAAATAAGCCGGGTCAGTAGCGGCCGCCGAGCTGGTAGAAAATGATTTTCGCGAGCTCGAGCAGCACGTTGCGCGCGGCACTCTGGTCTTTCCACCAGGAAGAGGGGAAGGGGTCGTAGCTGGTCGCGATCATGCGGATGTCGGCAGCGGGCAGGGCGTCGGTGAAAATCATCCTTGCGCGGCGCAGATGATAGGGGGAGGTCACCACCAGCAGCCTTGGCGCGCGCCTGGCGAACAGCCTGCGCGTGGCCTGCGCCTCGTCCGCGGTGCTGATCAGTTCTTTGCCGAGGAGTTCGATAGCGCCGGCTGGAACGCCTTTTTTCATCAGCACCTGGCGCACCACGTCCTCTTCGTGCGGAAACGGAATGCCCGCCTCGTCCAGCAGACTTTCCTCGCTTCTGCGCGCCGGCGCGGTAATGTAGATTTTTCGAGCGAGCCCCTGGCGGTAGAGGTCCGCCGCCTGAAACGGTCGCGCGTAGCCGCCGCCGAGCACGACGATGGCGTCGGCTTTTTGCGCCTGGTCCGCGACGCTGAGCCAGTCCGCGACGTAACCCAGGCCGAGGGCGGAGACGGCCGAGGTGAGCAGGAACGCGAGCAGCAAAAACACGCCACATTTTTTTGCGCAATGCATGATAATCAGCCGCTTCAATTTGAACAGTGCGCCAGTTTGCGCATCAACCGGATAAATGACAAGAGCCAATAGCGGGTCGGCGCGCGCGCTCGCCAGCGTCGAGGTCAGCGAGGAAGACGGCGTGCGCTCGCTGCACCTGGGCGGGGATGCGATCCAGAGCTCGATCCGGCTGTCGCGCCCGGACGAGCTTGCGCTCGATTACACGCGCGCGATGATGGCCTTCCTGCTGTTTCAGCCGCAGCCGCGGGACGTGCTCATGATCGGCCTCGGAGGAGGGTCGATGGCGCGCTACATCCACCAGCGCATGCCGGAAACACGCACCACCGTGGTGGAAATCAACGCCAAGGTGCTGGCGGCGGCGCGCAGCATGTTCCATTTTCCCGCGGACGACGCACGCATGCGCGTAGCAATTGCCGACGGCGCCGATTACGTGGCCGAGCATGCCGATTCGGCCGACGTACTGCTGGTGGACGGTTTCGACGACGGCAAACAGCCGGCGGCCCTGTGTTCCCAGGTGTTTTACGATGCGTGCTACGCAGCGCTTCGCGACGGGGGGGTGATGTCGGTCAATTTCATGGCGGAAGAAAAGAAACTCGATGTCTTTTTGCAGCGCATCGAAACGAGTTTCGCGGGCCGGGTGGTCTGCCTGATGGCGGCCGACCGGGTCAATCGTATTGCGCTGGCTTTCAAGCGCCACCCGCGCGAACTATCCTGGGCCGAACTGAAAAAACGCGCGAAGCATCTGAAGAAACTCCACGATCTGCCGCTGGACGAGTTCGTGAGCAGCCTGAAGGAACTCAACCCGCATACCCGCGTGAACCTGGGCTTGTATTCGGCAGCAGCCGACTAGCGCAGGGGCATGTTTTTCGATCAGACCGCGAGGGCTTCCCTGATGCGCCGCACTAGAATCTCGGGATCTTCGGCTGCGTCCAGACGCAGCGCGTCCTGCGGCCGTTCGAGGATGGCGAACTGTGAGTCGAGCAGCTTCGGGTTCATGTAATGCCCCTTGCGCGCTGCGAGGCGCGCGCGAATCAAATCCTTGTCGCCGTCGAGAAAGACGAAGTGCGCCGCTGTGCAGCCGCGGGCGAGGCGATCGCGATACGCCTGTTTCAGCGCCGAGCAGGCGAGTACCAGGTTCTGCCCCTGCCGATCGCTATCGATTAGCAAACTATTGAGGTGTTCCAGCCAGGGCCAGCGATCCTGGTCCGTGAGCGGCGCGCCGCTTTTCATCTTGGCGACGTTTTCCGCGGAGTGATAGTCGTCGGCGTCGTGAAATTCCCAGCCGCAGACTTTTGCCAGCAGCGAGCCGACCGTGGTCTTGCCGCAGCCCGTCACGCCCATCAGGACGACGCTCACGGTTTTTTGTTTTTACTCACGGCGTGGCCGCCGAAGCGATTGCGCAGCAGCGCCAGTTGTTTCGCCGCGTAATCGCCTTTTCCCTGGCTGGCGAAGCGCATCGCCAGCGCCAGGCTGATCACCGGCGCCGGTACGCCGAGCTCGACCGCTTCGATTGCGGCCCAACGGCCTTCGCCCGAGTCGGCGACCACGGGCGCAATGTTTTCGAGCGATGCATCGCGCTTGAGCGTTTCGGCCAGGAGATCGAGCAGCCAGGAGCGCACCACGCTGCCGTGTCGCCATAGTTCCGCCACCGCTGCCGTATCGAGGTCGAATTCGGACCTGGCGGCGAGCAGGGCGAAGCCTTCGGCGTAGGCCTGCATCATCCCGTACTCGATGCCGTTGTGGATCATTTTCACGTAATGGCCTGCGCCGCTGCGCCCGCAATGCAACCAGCCCTTGGGCGGCGCGAGCATTTTGGCGAAAGGCGCGACGCGCCGCACCGCGCGTGCCTCGCCGCCGAGCATGATGGTGTAGCCAAGGTCCAGGCCCCAGATGCCGCCGGAGACGCCGGCGTCGACATAGTGCAGTCCGTGCGCGGCCAGCTCCGCCGCGCGGCGGATGCTGTCCTTGTAATGCGCATTGGCGCCATCGACGAGCACGTCGCCCTTGCTGAGCAGCGGCACAAGTCGTGCGAGCAGGGCTTCGCTCGCTTTACCGGCAGGCAGCATCAGCCAGATTACGCGCGGCGCCTTGAGTCCCTGAACCAGCGCCGCCAGGTCCGTCGCGACGCTGACACGGCGCTCGCGTGCAAGGCTGCGGCGCGCAGGCAAGGCGCGATCCCATGCGAGTACCTGCGCGCCGCCGCGCGCCAGGCGTCGCGCCATATTGGCGCCCATGCGTCCCAGTCCCACCATGCCTATGCGCATGGCCCGCTTCATACCGAGCGCTGCGCCTTGTCCTTGGCGTTTTGTTCCTTGATCAGGGCGCGCGCCTGTTCCCATTCCGCGTCGCCCCAGCTCAACATCTGCGAGAAACCGCCGCCGTTGGCCTGCCAGCCGGCGCCGTCCAGCGCGATGGTCTGGCCGCTCAGCCATTCGCAGCCGTCCGCCATCAGAAAGCTCGCGAGGTTCTGCAGTTCGGGCATGCGGCCGAAGCGGCGCATCGGATTGGCTTGCGCCGCGTCGCGGTCTTTGCCGTCCTTGCCGGGGTACAGGCGCTTGCCCGCGCCCTCGGTCGGAAACAGTCCCGGGGCGATCGCGTTCAGGCGTATGCCGTAGCGCCCCCATTCCACCGCCAGCGACTGGGTCATGACGCTGATGCCGGCCTTGGACATCGCCGACGGCACGACAAAAGGTGAACCGGTCCAGACCCAGGTGACGACGATCGACACGACGCTGCCCTTGTCGCCGCCCTTGATCCAGCGCTTGCCCACGGCATGCGTGGTGTAGAACGTGCCGTGGAACACGGTATTTGCGATCGCGTCGAAGCCGCGATGCGACAGGTCCTCGGTACGGCTGATGAAGTTGCCGGCGGCGTTGTTGACGAGGCCGGTGAGCGGCCCGCCGTCGTTCCAGATGGATTCGATCATCTTGTCCACGGCTTCCGCATCGCGGATGTCGATGGCGCGGGTCTTTACCGAGCCGCCGCGCTTTTGCATCAGTTCCTTCGCAGTCTGGTCGAGCACCTCCTTGCGCCGGCCGCAGATGTAGATGTCTGCGCCCAACTCGAGATACCGGTCCACCATCTCGCGACCCAGGCCGGTACCGCCGCCGGTGACGAGAATGCGCTTGCCTTTGAACAATCCGGGTTGGAACATGATTTGTCCTTTGCGAGAGAATTCCGCGCCAGGCTTGCCGGTCGGCGGTGCTGCGCGAACGCTGCAATGTTACCGCAAGCGCGCTCCGCGCGGCTGCCGACCGTATAGAATGGTGGCTCCTTCCGACAGCAAACCTGCATCCGCATGAAACCATCCCCTGCTGCCAGCGTCGGCATGCCGCTGGCCGATGTCGATACGCCGGCGCTCATCCTCGATCTGGACGCGTTCGAGGGCAATCTTGCGCACATGAGCGATGCCGTGCGCGGGCGGCCGGTGCGCCTGCGTCCTCATGCAAAAAGCCACAAGTGTGCCGAGATCGCGCTGCGCCAGGTTGCCGCCGGTGCGGTTGGCGTGTGCTGCCAGAAGGTGGGCGAAGCCGAGGTGCTGGTCGCCGGCGGCGTCGAGGATGTCCTGATCGCAAACGAGATCGTAGGTGAGGACAAGCTCGCGCGCCTCGCCGCGCTTGCGCGCAAGGCGAAGCTGGCGGTATGCGCGGACGCGGCCGAAAACGTGGCGGGGCTGGACGCGGCTGCGGCGCGCGCCGGCGTGCGGCTCGATGTGTTTGTGGAGGTCAACGTCGGCGCCGACCGCTGCGGCGTCGAACCCGGCGCGCCGGCACTGGCGCTCGCGCGCACGATCGCGGTCTGCGAGCACCTACGCTTCGCAGGCCTGCAGGCCTATCACGGCGGCGCGCAGCATTTGCGCAGCGTGGCGGAACGGCGCGGCGCGATCGGACGCGCGGTCGGCATGGTGCAGGCCACGCGTACGCTGATCGAACGAAGCGGCATCGCCTGCGCTACGGTCACCGGCGCGGGCACCGGCAGCTTTCCGCTGGAACTTGCGAGCGGTGCCTACGACGAATTGCAGCCCGGCTCCTACATTTTCATGGACGCCGACTATAACCGCAACGAATTCGACGCAACCTGGCCGCGTTTCGAGCAGAGCCTGTTCGTGTGGACCACGGTGATGAGCCGGCCTGCGCCGGCGCGCGCGGTGGTGGATGCCGGGCTCAAGGCATCGAGCGTGGATTCAGGCATGCCCCAGGTCTGGAAACTGCCGGGTGTGGACTATGTCAACGCCTCGGACGAGCACGGCGTGCTCAGCATCGCTGCCGACGCGAGAGCCCCGGACCTGGGCGCGAAGCTGCTCCTGGTGCCCGGCCACTGCGACCCCACGGTCAATCTGTACGACTGGTATGTGTGTGTGCGCCGCGGCGTGGTCGAGGCGCTATGGCCGGTCAGCGCGCGCGGCGCGCTGCGCTAGGTCCGCTGTGATAAACGGGTATTTGCGCCATTGGGTGGCCAAGCGAAAAACCGCTTGTCATTTCGAGCGCCCCCCAAGGGGACTTCCTCCGGGGCGCAGCGAGAAATCTGCTTTTAAGTCAGGCAAAAAGCAGATTCCTCGGCCGTTGGCCTCGGAATGACAATTATCGCCAGGGTCAGTCCGCCCTGTGTTTCTACTTTTTTTCCGACCAGAGTACGCCTGCCGTAGCCCAGTCGGATTTCTTGACGTCGCGCAGGATGACCTGCACCGAGGCGGGTTCGCACTTGAGCAGGCGGCAGGTTTCGCGCGTGATGCCTTCGACGAATTCCCGCTTGATGTCGGCTGTGCGGCCTTCGAACATATCGACCTGAATCAGGGGCATGGCTGTTCTCCATTGGAAAGACGGTTGTCAAATTGCTTCGGCGCTCAGAGTATGCCTGCAGCCGCTGCGCAAACGCAAATTTGATCGGCGCGCAGATTCAGGAACCTGGTGTCCGGCTTCGAGCGGGGGTGCCAGCCGTGCTAGGATTGCGGGCAGGAAAAATGAAACCGACAAATAGACAATTGAGACAATCGGACAAAGGGTCGCGGTGATGGAGCATTTCATCGGCACCATGCCGGTGGCGGAAAAGCAGCGTTTCGACGTTGCCCGCCTGGAAGCCTACTTGCGCGCGCATGTGGAAGGGTTCGCGGGCAGCCTGGAAGTCGAGCAGTTCAAGGGCGGGCAGTCCAATCCGACTTACCGGCTCAGCGCAGGCGGCAAGCGCTACGTGATGCGCGCCAAGCCCGGACCGGCGGCCAAGCTGCTGCCCTCCGCGCATGCCGTGGACCGTGAGTTCCGGGTGATCAGTGCGCTCGGCAAGACCGACATACCGGTGCCCAGGACCTATGCGCTGTGCGAGGACGAGGCGGTGATCGGGCGCGCGTTCTACATCATGGATTGCGTCGAAGGCCGCGTCCTGTGGGACCAGGGGCTGCCCGGCATGAGCACATCCGAGCGCGGTGCGATCTACGGCGAGATGAACCGGGTGATCGCGGCTTTGCACAGTGTCGATTACGCCGCCATCGGGCTCGCCGAGTTCGGCAAGCCGGGCAATTATTTCGCGCGCCAGATCGGGCGCTGGAGCAAGCAGTACCAGGCGTCGGAAACCGATAAAGTCGAGGCGATGGACAATCTGATCGCCTGGCTGCCGAACAATATTCCGGCAGGAGACGAAACCGCGATCGTCCATGGCGACTACCGCATGGACAATCTTCTGTTCCACCCGACCGAGCCCAGGGTGCTCGCCATCCTCGACTGGGAACTGTCCACGCTGGGCCATCCGCTTGCGGATTTTTCTTATCACTGCATGAGCTGGCGCATTCCGCCGGGGCAGTTTCGCGGCATCGCCGGGCTCGACCTGGCGGCGCTGGGCATCCCCATGGAACAGGACTACGTCGCCGCCTATTGCAAGCGCACCGGGCGCGAGCGCATCGACAACTGGGATTTTTATCTCGCCTACAATATGTTTCGGATCGCCGCCATCCTGCAGGGTATCAAGAAGCGCTCGGTGGACGGCACCGCCGCCAGCGCGCATGCGGCCGACGCCGGCGCGCGCGTCACGCCGCTGGCGAATATGGCCTGGGAGTACGCGCAAAAAGTCATCGCCGCCGGAAAATAGCCCGGCAGCTTCCGCACAATCATTTTTTCTGGGAAGGGCAAGACCATGGATTTCGCATATACCGACAAAGTCAAAGCCATGCAGGCCAAACTCATCGCCTTCATGGACGAGCATATCTATCCGAACGAGCACCGCTTCCATGCGGAAATCCTGGAGAACCGGAAGAAGGGAAATCCCTGGATCCCGACCAAAATCGTAGAGGAGCTGAAACCCAAGGCGCGCGCCGCCGGGCTGTGGAACCTGTTCCTGCCGCATTCCAAGCGCGCGCCCGAAGGCCTGTCCAACCTCGAATACGCACCGCTGTGCGAGATCATGGGCCGCGTCACCTTCGCCGCCGAGGTGTTCAACTGCTCGGCACCCGACACCGGCAACATGGAGACGATAGAGCGCTACGGCAGCGAGGAGCACAAGCAGCGATGGCTGGAGCCGCTGCTGCGCGGCGAAATGCGTTCGGCCTTCCTCATGACCGAGCCGGACGTCGCTTCGAGCGATGCCACCAACATCCAGTGCCGCATCGAGAAGCAGGGCAACGACTACGTCATCAACGGGCGCAAATGGTGGTCCTCCGGCGGCGGCGACCCGCGCTGCAAGCTGTACATCGTCATGGGGCGGACCAACCCGGATGCGCCCAGGCACAGCCAGCAATCGATGATCCTGGTGCCCAGCGACGCGCCCGGCGTCAAGGTGGTGCGCCCGCTGTCGGTGTTCGGCTACGACGATGCGCCGCATGGCCACATGGAAATCCACCTGAAGGACGTGCGCGTGCCGGCGTCGAACATTTTGCTCGGCGAGGGCCGCGGCTTCGAAATTGCGCAGGGCCGCCTCGGGCCGGGCCGCATCCACCACTGCATGCGCCAGATCGGCGTGGCCGAGCGCGCGCTCGAACTCATGTGCAAGCGTTCGCTCGCACGCGTCGCCTTCGGCAGGCCCATCGCCGAGCAGGGCGTGACGCGCGAGCGCATCGCGCAGGCGCGTATCATGATCGACTCGACGCGCTGGCTGGTGCTCAACGCCGCTTACATGATGGACACGGTCGGCAACAAGGTGGCCAAGGCCGAGATCGCGATGATCAAGGTGCTCGCCCCCACGATGACCCTGCAGGTGATTGACTGGGCGATGCAGGCCCACGGCGGCGCCGGCGTGTCCGACGACTTCCCGCTCGCCATGATGTACGCGCATTCGCGCACCCTGCGCTTCGCCGACGGCCCGGACGAGGTGCACCGCAACGCCATTGCCAAGCTGGAATTGTCCAAGCACATGAGCGTGCCCAAGACGGCGAAGACAGCTTGAATATGGCGTGATGTCCAGGACCTGTCATTCCGAGGGCGAAGCCCGAGGAATCTGCTTTTCCACGATTCAAAAGCGGATTCCTCGCTTTGCTCGGAATGACAATTTTTTGCGCTTGTGTTTTTGCAATTCGCCATAAACCGGCACTGTTAGAAATGCTTGTCACCAATTGAAGGGAGTCACAATGTTGAAGCTGGGCGGATTTGCAGTCAGCAACTATTACAACAAGGTGAAGGTTGCGTTGCTGGAAAAGGGCATCGCGTTCGAAGAGGCGTATCACCCGACTTCGCAGGACGAGGAATACCGCAAGCGCTCGCCCATGGGCAAAGTGCCCTACCTCGATGTAGACGGCCAGTACCTGTGCGAGTCACAGGTGATCTGCGAATACCTCGAAGACAGCTTTCCGCAGACGCCGCTCTACCCGAAAGACGCCCTGGAGCGCGCGCGGGTGCGCGAACTCCTCGCCACCCTGGAATTGCACATGGAGCTGGTCGCGCGCCGGCTGTACGGGCAGGCGTTTTTCGGCGGCACTGCCTCGGACGAAACCAAAGCACAGGTGGAAAAGGAACTCGCCAAGGGCGTGCGCGCGTTCAAGCAACTCGCCCGGTTCTCCCCCTTCGTCGCAGGCTCGGGACTCTCCTACGCCGACTGCGCCGCCGGCGTGCATCTGCCGCTGGTGTCGCTGTCGAGCAAGATCGTACTCGGCCATGACGTGCTCGCGGACTGCGCCCAGGTGAAGCCTTACCTGAAAATGCTCAACGAACGTCCCGCGTTCATGAAGATGAACGAGGACCGCAAGCGCGCGACGGAGGCGATGGCGGCGGCGCGGGCAAAGAAGGGCTAAAGGCGCGCAGAACGCAGGCGCGCGATTCCCCCGTCCTGCAATAGTCGCTTATCGAGTTTTCCGCAATAAATGACAAATTCAATCCGATATTGTCATTCCGAGGGCGAAGCCCGAGGAATCTGCTTTTGAGCGTCAGAAAAAGCAGATTCCTCCCTGCGGTCGGAATGACAATAGCCGGGTGAGCCATGTAACGAAATTTCGGAAAGATCAATAGTGAAATGAGCTTTCCTTGAGCAATCCGCTTCCGCCAGGATCCGCATTCCCGCTGGGGGCCACATTCGATGGCCGCGGCGTCAACTTCGCGCTGTTTTCAGCTAACGCCGAGGGCGTCGAGCTATGCCTGTACGATGGCGGCGGCCGGCGAGAGATCGCGCGGCACAGCCTGGCAGCGCACAGCAACGGTGTCTGGAACGGCTACCTCGCAGGCGCCGAGCCGGGCCTGCTCTACGGCTACCGCGTGCATGGTCCGTATGCGCCGGAGCGCGGACACCGCTTCAACGCAAACAAATTGCTGCTCGACCCCTATGCGCGCGCCGTGGTCGGCGAGTACCGGAACGATCCGCGCAACCTGGGCTTCGATGCAGAGGCGCCGCATGAAATCGATCGGGCCGACAACGCCGACATTGCGCTCAAGGCCTGCGTGGTCGACGAAAAGTTCGACTGGTCGGGCGATGTGCATCCGCATACGCCCTGGGCCGGGACGCGGATTTACGAGGCGCACGTAAGGGGTTTGACGCGCCTGCATCCGGAACTGCCGCCCGAGTTGCGCGGGAGCTACGCGGGCCTTGCGCACCCGGCGGTCATTGCACACCTGAAGAAGCTCGGCGTCACCGCGGTCGAATTACTGCCCGTGCAGCATTTCCTGGACGAGCCGCGCCTGCAGGACAACGGGCTGGTCAACTATTGGGGCTACAACCCGGTCGCCTGGTTTGCCCCGGCGCAGCGCTATGCGAGCGGCCGCCCGGGCATTACCCCGCTCCAGGAGTTCAAGGAAATGGTGCGCGCCTTGCACGCGGCGCGCATTGAAGTGATCCTCGATGTGGTGTTCAACCACAGCGCGGAACTGGATGCACAGGGGCCGACGCTGTCGCTGCGCGGCATCGACAACGCCAGCTATTACAGCCTCGATCCGCATGGCGAATATGAAAATGTCACCGGCTGCGGCAACGCGCTGAAGCTGGAGCATCCGCGTGTGCTGCAGCTGGTGATGGACAGCCTGCGTTTCTGGGCGGGCGAGTGCCGCGTGGACGGCTTTCGTTTTGATCTGGCCGTCACACTGGGCCGGGTGCGCGGCGCATTTGATCCGGCTGCGCCGCCGTGGGCCGCGCTGGTGCAGGACCCCCTGCTGGCGCGCTGCAAGTTTATCGCCGAACCCTGGGACATAGGCGCGGGCGGCTACCAGCTGGGCCGCTTTCCCGCCGGTTGGGGGGAATGGAACGACCGTTTTCGCGACACCATGCGCGGATTCTGGCTGGGCGCGGGCGTAAGCCGCGCCCAGTTCGCGCGCCGTTTCGCGGCCTCGGCCGACCATTTTCATGCACCCCTGCGCGAACCGTCCGCGTCGGTGAATTACATCAGCGCACATGACGGCTTTACGCTCGCCGATCTGACCAGCTACCAGCACAAGCACAATCTGGCCAACAAGGAGCAAAACCGAGACGGCAATGACAATAATCTGAGCTGGAATTGCGGCGTCGAAGGCGCGAGCGACGACCCGCAGGTGCGCCTGCTGCGCTTGCAGCTGCGCAAAGCCCTGTTGGCGACGCTGCTGCTCGCGCAGGGTACGCCCATGCTGCTGGCGGGAGATGAACTGGGCAACAGCCAGCAGGGGAACAACAACGCCTATTGCCAGGACAACGCCATCACCTGGCTGGATTGGCAGAACGCCGACACCGATCTGATCGACTTTGTGGCGCAGCTGCAGCGCGTTCGCGCGGTAATACCTGCACTCGCGTCCCGGCGCTGGTGGAACGGGCAGCCAGACTCCGGGGGCGCAAGCGATGTGGAATGGCTGGCGCCCTCAGGCCTGCCGCTGCAGGTGCCCGAGTGGGACGATACGGCTGCCGGGGCGCTGATGATACGTCTGTCGGGCGACTGGCTGATCCTGGTCAACAGCTCGGCTAACCCGGTACCGTTTCAATTGCCCGCAGGCCGGTGGAGCCGGCGATTGTCGAGCGCGGGGGACGCGGTAGCTCACGCGGTGGGCCCGGACTGCACGGTCGTCGCACGCAGTCTGGCGGTGATGCAGTTGGAAGGCGTGGCCGGCGTAATCTAGTCCGAGGGCTCGTAAAACCGAATCAGGTTCCGCCCTTCTTCCTTGGCACGATACATTGCCGTGTCAGCCCATTTGAGTATGCTTTCCCTGCTGATCTCATCCTTGCCGAACAAAGCCACGCCGATGCTTGCCGTGCACTGGTGCTCGATTGTCGCCGGCGCTTCGCCTTCCGGGCGCAGCCTGAGCGTATAGGGTCGGGCCAGCGCCGTGCGGACTTTTTCGGCGATGGCGCCGACTCTCGCCACGGAGGCTGCTCTGTCCACATCGAGTTCGGCGATCATCACCACAAACTCGTCGCCGCCGAACCGCGCCAGGGTGTCCATTTCGCGCACACAGCTTTTCAGCCGATTCGCCGCCTCGATCAGCAGCATGTCGCCGACCATATGTCCGTGTGTGTCGTTGAGCAGTTTGAAATTGTCCAGATCCAGAAAGATCATGGCGCCGTGGCGGCCGCTGCGCTTGTTGGCGGCGATGGTCTGGCTCAGCCGGTCGTAGAGCAGCCGTCGATTGGCCAGGTGGGTGAGCGCGTCGTAAAACGCCAGCTGGCGCACCTCCTCCTCCATCTGTTTGCGTTCGGTGATGTCGCGCCAGACGCAGTAGATGACCTTCCGGTCGTGAAGATCGATCGCCGAGAGCGTCACCTCTGCGGGAAAATCAGTGCCATCCGCCTTGGTGTGCATCCATTCGAATCGATGCAGGCCCTGTTCAACTGCGAGGGCCATCATGCGTTCCGCTTTGGCGTAAGAGTCTTCGCCGTCGGGCTGTGCCGGTGGAGAGAGTTTCGACGGATGGACGTTAAGGAACGCTTCACGGCTTGCATAACCCAGGGTTCTGAGGGCGGCCTCATTGCATTCGACAAAACGGTTCCCTTCGATGATCCAGGTCGGATCCGGCGACAATTCGAATAGTTGCCTGAACCAGGCATCTTCGATGTTGAAAGCGGGGGTTCGCATTCTGGCGATCTTTGGTCCTTTGACGAATCATGCCAGCTTGGACGCAGAGGGGCAATTGGCCTGCGCCCCCGAACCGGCGGTCGAAGCGTAGACTTGCCCTCTATGCGAACGTCACGGTCGGCGGCGGCCGGGGCTCGACAACCGTGAAAGTCAATCAAGGGTGCGAAATTGAAACCGATCAAGGCGTATCGAAATCCGGAATTCATCAACAGCAAGGAGGCGCGCGCACTGCGCATCCTGGCCGAGTATCTCGAGCCGAAAAGCCGGCTCGAGGCGGAGAACGTCGAAGACACCATCGTGTTTTTCGGCTCGGCGCGCATCGCGAAGGGCTCGACATGGTACGAGGCCGCGCGCTCCCTCGCATTTCGCGTGACCCAGTGGTCCAAGGGGCTCGATCCGGTGGCGCAGCGGCGCTTCGTCGTGTGTACCGGGGGCGGGCCAGGCATCATGGAAGCCGCGAACCGCGGCGCTTCCGAGGCACACGGGCGCAATGTCGGATTGAGCATTTCCCTGCCGCGCGAGGAGGGCGTCAACACCCACGTGACGCGGGAACTCGCTTTCCATTTTCACTATTTCTTCATGCGCAAGTTCTGGCTCGCCTACATGGCCAAGGCGGTCGTGGTTTTCCCCGGCGGTTACGGCACCCTCGATGAACTCTTCGAAATCCTGACTTTGGTGCAAACCAAGCGCATGACCAAACCCATGCCCATCGTGTTGTTCGGTACGGAGTACTGGCGCGAGGTGATCGACTTCGACGCGCTGGTGCGCCACGGCACCATCGCGGCGGAGGACGTGAACCTGGTGCATCGCACCGATTCGGTGGACGAGGCCTATGACTGGCTGATACGCCAGCTCACCGAGCAGGCGCTCGGAAAGCCGGGGCCCATGCTTTAGGCACGAAGCGAATTTGGTTCAGCCCATCGGATTGGTGGGATTGCGCTCCTGCAGGATGTCTTCCATGCGCCACTGGATCGAGGGTTTGATGCGCGGATGGGTGAGGATGTAGAAGCGCTCGTCGCGCACCGCCTCATACACTTTTTGCGCCACGTCATCGGCCGAGATTTTTCCCGAAGTGACAGCCTTGCGCAGCAGCGCCTCGCGCGCCTGCTGCTCCACCGTCTTTTCCTCGGCCGGATTTTGCAGCGTTGCCGGACGGTTGCGTTCCGAATCGACGATCCCGCTCGGCACATAGGCCGGGCAGAGCACGGAACAGCCTATGCGCGCCTGCTTCAGCGCCAGATCGTGGTACAGGGTTTCGGTGAGGGTCACCACCGCGTGCTTGGTGACGTTGTACATGGCCGAACCCGGCGGCGAGAGCAGGCCCGAGACCGAAGCGGTATTGACGATGTGGGCTTCGCTATTCTGCGCGAGCATGATCGGCGTGAACACACGCACCCCATGGATCACGCCCCAGAGGTTGACGCCCATGATCCATTCCCAGTCGGCGACGCTGTTCTCCCAGGCGTTGCCCAGCGGCGCGACGCCGGCGTTATTCGCCAGCAGGTGCACCGCGCCGAAGGCTGCGAGGGTTTTTTGCGCCAGCGCTTCGACCTCGGCTGCCTTGGAGACATCGGTGCGCACGCCGATGACCTTCGCGCCGGCGGCCTTCATTTCCTTTTCGGCCTTGGCGAGCGCATCGGGTTCGACGTCGGCAAGCACGATGCACATGCCCTCGCGCGCGAATCGCCCGGCCATGGCGCGCCCGAGCCCGCTCGCACCGCCTGTGATGACCGCCACCTTGCCTTGAAAGTCTTTCATGGGACGAACACTCCGCCGTGAAAAGAAAGCAGCATGATACTAAGAAGCTCTATCACAGGTAACTGTCATTCCGAGGCCGCAGGCCGAGGAATCTGCTTTTTGTTCGATTCAAAAGCAGATTCCTCGCTATGCTCGGAATGACAAATTTTAGATCCTTCGTTCTGGAATGCTCTCCAGGAAGCCGCCGCAAAACGAATGTTGCAAGGACCAAAGCAGGTGAGCGCGGTCTATTTTTTCGCCGCCAGCGGCTCCACCTTGCGCGGCCGGCGGTCCTTGTCGGTCGCAACGTAGGTGAGCGTGGCCTCGGTCACCTTGACGACTTCGATTTCCTCGGGGTTGCGCTGCGCATATACCTCGACATTGATGGTGATCGAAGTGTTGCCCACGCGCACGATCTCCGCGTAGAAGGAGAGCAGGTCGCCGATCTGTACCGGTTGTTTGAACTGAAAGGAATTCACCGCCACCGTGGCGACGCGGCCGCGCGCGTGGCGCCCGGCGAGAATTCCGCCGGCAAGGTCGACCTGCGCCATGATCCAGCCGCCGAAAATATCGCCGTGGTGGTTGGCGTCGGCGGGCATGGGCAGCACCCGCAGCACGGGTTCCCGGCCTTCGGGGAGTTTTACCGGTTCAGTCATTGAATCGAATTTTACGCCGAATGGACTTCAGAGTCAGCGCCATCAGGCGTCGCGGTGGCAATTGGGGCATATCGTGAAGAACCGCATGGATACTGGAGTTTCGGCGTTTTACGATATATCGCGATGCAGTTCCGGAGCAGCGGCAGGAGGCGGATGGATGCGGCGAAGCGCAGCGCGCGCGGCAAGGCGGTGGCGATGTAGGATAATCCAGTCGATGGCCTGATTTGACAAACGATCGCCCGGCAATGTTCGATCGAGGCGAGAATAGGAAATGTGTCGGTATGGAAAAGCGGATGAACCTACTCGTGATCGACGTCGGCGGCTCCAGCGTCAAGTGCGTCGCGACCCACCACAAGCGCCCGGTCAAGTTCCGATCCGGTCCGAAGCTCACCCCCGCCGGCATGGTGCGGCGGGCGCTGCGCATCACCAAGGGCTGGCGCTACGATGCGGTGACGATCGGCTATCCCGGCGTGGTTCGCGACGGGAAAATCGCGGTCGAACCGCATAACCTGGGTTCGGGCTGGGTCGGCTTCGATTTTCAGGCGGCGTTCGGATGCCGCGTAAAGCTCATCAACGATGCGGCAATGCAGGCGCTGGGCGCCTACGAAGGCGGAAAGATGCTGTTCCTCGGTCTGGGAACGGGCCTGGGCTCTGCGCTGATCATCGACGGCGCGATCGCGGCGCTGGAACTGGGACATCTGCCCTACTCGCGCACCCTGACCTACGAAGACTGTGTCGGCAAACTGGGCCGCGAGCGCCTCGGCAACAAGAAATGGCGCGGCAAGGTCAGGGAGGTCGTGGAGGGGTTTCGCAAGGCCCTGTTGCCCGATTACATCGTGCTCGGCGGAGGCAATGCGCGCAAGCTGGGAACACTGCCGCCGCAAACCCGCCTCGGTGACAACAGTCATGCGTTCCTGGGCGGCTTTCGATTGTGGGACGCGCGGGAACCGAAGCGCGCAAAGCGGGCCTGAAACGGCCGGACCAAGCGAGGAAGACGGGCAATGAGCATGCTGCTGAAATCCGTGAACGTGTCGCCACCGACCGAGGTGCAGTATGGAAACAGCCTGATCAAGACGGGCATCTTCAAGGCGGCGGTGAGCGGTCCCGTGCGCGTCGGGCGAACCAATCTTGCGGGCGACGGACAGGCCGACCTGGACAACCACGGCGGCGCGCACAAGGCGGTGTACGCCTATTCGCTCGATCACTATGCCTACTGGCGCGCGCTGCTCGGCCGGGATGAAATGGACTACGGCCAGTTCGGCGAGAACCTCACCGTTGCCGGGCTGGATGAATCCCGGTGCTGCGTCGGCGACCAGCTGGAGATAGGGAGCGCCCTGTTCGCGATCAGCCAGCCCAGAGTGCCCTGTTTCAAGCTCGGCATTCGATTCGGAGACGAGACCGTTCCAAAGTTGTTTTCCGAATCCGCGCGCACCGGTTTCTACTTGAGCGTGCTGCGTGAAGGTGAGATCGCGGCGGGTGATCCCGTGGAGCGGGTGGCGCGTGGCCGCGGCAGGGTTGCGATAAAGGCGCTGTTCGAAGCCTACATGCGGCGCGGGGGCAAGGACGCCGCGGGCATCCTGTCGCGCGCGCTGGAGGTGCCGGAACTGTCGACGGAGTGGCGCACGCAAATCGAGAAGCGCCTGGAGCGCCTGAACAAATAGCGGGGTGTTGAAAAAGGGGGCATGCCCCCTTTCATATCCCCCAATTCGGAGGCTGTCGAAATTCGCTTCCCTCTGAGACCGCCTTGCCAAATTTGCGTGCAATCCCTTCGGCAAGCGAATTTCAACAGCCTGTTAGCGCTTCGCGCACCGCGCCGTTTCAGTCGTCCTTCAGCCCCTCTTCCAGGTCGACGTCCATCGATTGCAGAAAGCGCGCCACGCACACGTAAAAACTCGAGGTAAGCGTGAGTTCCACGACCTCGGCTTCGCTGAAGTTCTGATCCCTGAGCGACTGGATGCAGGCGGCCGAGGCAGCCGGCCCGCGCGTCACTTCTTCGGCGAGCCGCAGTACGGCCTGCTCGCGCGCGTCGAACAATCCGGATTGCTCCCAGCCGGCGAGCGCGTCGATCTGCGCCTGCGTCACGCCCGCCGTCAGCGCCATCGACTTGTGATGCACCCATTCGTAGCGGGCGCCGGCAATTTGCGCGCCGCGCAGGATCAGCAGCTCGCGCAGGCGCCGCGGCGTCTTCGCCTGCATGCGCAGCGGCCAGGCAAAATCCAGCCAGGCGCGCAGCATCGGCGGCGCGATCCCGATTACGCGATACAGATTGGGCAGCGCGGTGCCGCGCGCGCGGACTTCATCGAACATCTGCTTGAGCGCGGGATCCTCGGGCTCGGGTGAAACCATCTTCAGTCGCGACATGGTGCAAGCTCCTGAAAATTACGCTAAGACTTCATTCCATAATCAACTGTCATTCCGAAGCCGTAGGCTGAGGAATCTGCTTCTTATCGGATCTAAAAGCAGATTCCTCGCTTCGCTCGGAATGACAGAGCTTGAAAGTTTCATTCTGGAATCCGCTCTTAGCGACGCGTGTTACCGCTCGCAAGCAGCTTGCGGTACTCGGCGAGTTTCGCCTTCAGGCGCTTTTCATTGTCCAATCCCGTGCGCAGGAGGATCTTCTGTCCACTGGACAGGCCCTCGAGGGCCGGGTCGGAAAATTGGTACAGCAGCCACGGTCGCGTCGTCTTGAGCGGGCCCTGGATTACGGGCACTTCGACTTTCAGCGCGCCCGCCGGTTCGGGCGTCGCGAGCAGATGGTCGATCACCGCGACCAGGCGATCGTTGAAGTGTTTGCGCGGATAGCCGAGATTTTCGTAGGCGATCTGAAACAGCGGGTAGAGCTGCTGGTAGAGCGCAACCGCGCGCGCCGCGTCCACGGATTCGACCAGCGCGACGAAAGGCGCGTAGCGGGCGGCGTTGTTCGCGCTGATGACTTTGCCTCCATCGCCCGCATCGACGCTGAAGCGCCCGGGCGTGGGGTTGATCGGCCAGCGGCGCGGCGGTGCGAGCGAGCGCGGCAGATTGTCCACGGTCGCGACGATGCGGCGCACGAAATCGTCCATCTGGAGGTGGGTGAGCACCGCTTTTTTCCCCAGCAGTTCGGTGATCTTTTTCGCGACGAAATCGCCGGACTGCGCCGCCGGCGGCACGTCGGTCATGCCCGGCGGCACCGGGACGGGATGAAGGATGGCCGGCTCCGGTGCAGTGGCCGCGGGGGGCGGCGCGATCGGGGCGGGTGACACGATCGCGACCGGCGGCGCCGTCGGCGGCGCAGGCCGCAGCAGGAAATAGGCGCCGATCGCGATCAATATGAGGACTGACGCCACTACCAGCCACAGTCGTTTCATGACTACCTCGCGTTGGAGTGATGAAGACGGCCCATTCTACCTCCAAGCGGCACTGCGTCCGGTCTGGGACAACCTTGTTCTATCCGCGCAGCGTCCGAATTATCGCCGCGGTGGCATACAGAAGGATTAAAACAAGTTTGATCTATCGGCACCTCGCGTTCAGCGGAGTACGGCCGACGGGCGCCGTTTTCTACGGCCAGCCGGACTCAGCGCGGAACGGCCGCCGCGGCCAGCAGGTCGAAGCAATGAAACGGACCAGCAGCGCCTAACCGCGTTCCGGTTTGGGCGGAAGCACCGGGGGCACGTAGACCGGCGGTGGGGGTGGAACGACAACCGGCGGCGGCACGATGACCGGCGGCGGCACGATCACCGGTGCCGGCGGCAGTACCTCCGGCATTCTGACGCCCGTACCTACCACGGTGAGATTCAAGCGATCCTGCAGCGGTAGCACCGGCGCCAGTTCGAGTTGCGGCACTTCGGGTGAAACGCTTGCCGAACTAACGGGCACTACCGTTCCATCTGGCCGCACTGTAACGGGCACTACTGTGCCATCCGGCAGCACGATGACGGCCGGCGGCACTACGACAACCGGCGGCGCAATGACGACCGGCGGTACCACCACAACCGGCGGCGCCACCGGCGGCACTACGACGACCGGCGGCACGACTATTACAGGCGCGGCGATGATATTCCCGGTCGTCCTTTGAACCACAGGCGCGCAGCAGGGAATCGGGAGGGCAAAAGTGAGGCCGCCCGTCGCATCGAGGCCATAGCCGCTGTAGGTGATGAGCTTGCCCACGCCTACGGTCGCGGTATCGAAATTGGCAACGGGCGTGGCGCCCGGAACCAGGGTCACGCCTGCCGGGGTGCCCGACAATGCCGTGAGGGTTGTCGTGGTCGTGCCGTCGAACGTCTTGTCCGGACCAGTGGGGAACACCAGCCTCTTTACCGTTATCGGGGTGCCCGCGGTGAAGCTGCCCGAAAAATCGGTCACCGGCGTCGCGTAGGAGAGCGGATTGTAAATAATGTTGACGGGTGCGGCCGTTGTCGGTCCGCCCCCCTGAGTAACGGTAATGGTGCCGCTGGCAGGCGTAATGTTCACCGCGCCGCCGCCGCCGGCTAGTCCCGGCCCGCTCGCAGCAGTGCCGGCACTCAGCGTCATGCCTTGCAATACGCCGAGGCTGGCGAGCGACTGGGCGGCAATTTGGCTGCCTCTGGTCAGCGTCATGGCCCCAGTAATGCTTATGTCGCCTCCGGCGCAAAGTGCAACGTTTCCGTCGGTTGTCGTCATGGCACCATTCATAATGATATTGCGTCCCGCGCTCAATAGAACGCTTCCATTGGTCGTCGTGATCGTCTGCGTGGCAGGAAAAGGAGAAAGCTGCGCCACGGTGATATCGCGTCCACAACACACCACCAGATTGCCGCTGGTGGCTGAAATCGCCGCGTTGATGTTCACGTCCCGCACGGCGTTCAAGGTCAGTGTCGTCGAACCAGCCGCGCTCGCGGCTCCGTTCCAGGTGATCGCCGCAGCTACGGTGATATCGCCAAGTCCGCCTCCGCTTGCGCCGGTGTTCGTCGTAGTGATCGTGACGTTGGTGCCTAGCGGTCCGACACCGCTGAGGATAGTCGTGATGTCGGAGACGGCTATATTGGACGAGCTCGCGCCGGTAACCGGCGAGAAGACGCCGCCGGTGTTCGTCGCGCTGGACGTTGCCGCACCCGTGATGGTCACGTCGGCCGGGTCGAGCAGCCAGGTGCCGTTTTGGCCGCGCGGTGCGCCGGCACTGAGCTTGATCCCGCCTACGTCGAGCCAGTGGCCTGAAGTTTCGATCAGGCCGCCATCTCCCGATTGCGCGCCGCCGCGCGCCGTAACCGTGCCGTATGCGCGCGTCGAGCCGTCCGACCACAGCACGACCGTGCCGCCGTTTCCTCTGTTGATCGCGTCGGCGCTAATGGTCGAGTCCGCGCTCATGTAGGTCGCAGAGGCGTTCTGTACTGATGCATTCTTGCCCTGATAGCCGCCGCCGATCAGCACCGTCCCGCCGCCTGCGTCGCCGGAGGCGTCGATGCGCCCGCCGAACAGGCCGACGTGCTGGCCGGTGGCCGTGACGCTGCCGCCGGTCTGCCCCGCGCCCCTGCCCGAAGCATCCAGTGTGCCGCTCAGGTTGACGGTGCCGCTTTGCATGTCGCCCATCAGCTTGATGGTGCCGTTGTGGTTCTCTATGGTCTGCGCCTGGATCACGCCGGTGTTGTTCACCGCGCTTTGCAGCAGGTTCCCCGCCGAGCGCGCAGTCAGCAGCACCTGTCCGCCGTCGGCCTGGATCAGGCCGCCGTTCTGTGCCAGCGCGTCGACGGCACCTTGGTTCACCGTGACATTGAGCAGGCCGTCCCCGGCCACGTCCAGCGTCATCGCATTGCCCGCGGCCAGCGTCACAGAGCCGAGTTTTGCGGTGATTACACCGTCATTGCCGACCTTGGCGC
>JACZJT010000009.1 GCA_014860445.1 Burkholderiales bacterium | reverse complement strand
ATGCCAAACTCGACCCGGTGCTGGATAACGCCAATGAGCTTGACCTCTACGGCGGAAAAGACGTCTACGCCGCGATTAAGAAGACTGCTGCCACAGACAAGCAGGCGGCGCGCGCCCAGTACCTGACTGTGATGACGAATGTCAATGTGGACCCTCCCGACAGGACTGGGCGATTGGAAGGACACCGAGTCTATGTCTGCGACTTGTTGAAAAATTTGGCCGCCAATTGACTTCAGGAGGATTCGTTCGATGACGCAAGAAAAGAGGGTGTTGTGTACCGATTGCGATCGCGAAAAGCAGCTCATGGAAGCGGCGGGCGACATAAGGGTGCTCTCCTGCAAGCCGGATCCTGAAGACCCGCGCTTCTGCAAGCTTGAATACGAATACACCTTCGCCGCCGGCGCGCAGGGCGACGCAGGGGACCGCGGCGCGTGAAAATGGTTGCGCGCAGCGGTGAATCTCATCTGCAGAAAATCGTTTCCGGTCCCAGTTCCTGACGTACCGGATATTCGAAAACCTTTTCTGAGAAAGGGACGCCATGGCGAAGAAACTCAGCGATCACTTCACGCTGGAAGAGTTGATACTCAGCCAAACGGCTACGCGCAAGGGTATAGACAACACGCCGCCCCCGCAGGTCGTAGCCAACCTGCGCAAGCTCGCGCAGGCGCTCGAACAGGTCCGCGAACTCCTCGGCGGCGCGCCCATCCTGGTGAGCAGCGGCTATCGCAGTCCGGCCCTGAACAAGGCGGTCGGCGGCGCGAAGAACAGCGCCCACATGCTCGGACTGGCGGCCGACTTCACCGCGCCCGCCTATGGAACCGTGCTGCAGGTGACGCGCAAGGTCGCCGCCTCCGACATCGCTTACCAGCAGGTGATCCACGAATTTGGCGCCTGGGTGCACCTGGGACTGCCGCCGGACGACGCAGCGCCGCAACGCGAGAAACTGTCGATTTTCAAAGGCACGGGCTATCTCAACGGAATTGTCAGCATGCCCGCATGAGGAGCCGCCCGCAGCCAAGCGCGCCATGAAAGGAGGGAAGCAAAATGTTCGGACTGGGATCGCTTGACCTGCTGATCGGGCTGGTAACGGTGTACCTGACCATGGCGCTCGCCTGCACCGCCATAGTCGAAGCAATCGCCGGGATTTCGAAGCTGCGCGCCATCAAACTCGAGGCAGCCATGAACGAATTCCTGGACGGGAGCCTCGCGCCCAACCAGGCTTTCGTCAAGGCTTTCTACGCGCATCCGCTGGTGCAGTCACTCAGCTTCGGTACCGAAGGGCGACCCACTTATATCCCGCCGAAGGTCGTTTCCCAGGTCGTGCACTCGCTTCTCACCGCCAACGATGCGGCGATGTCCGTCAAAGAAGCGGTGAACAAGTTGCCGGGCACGGCCGAGAGCAACCGCATCAAGGGCCTGCTCGCGGCGCGCGAGACGCAGGCAAAGGGAGAGGTCGCTGCGTTAAAAAAGGCGGTGGAAATCCACTTCGACTCGGTAATGGACCGCGCCACCGGCTGGGTAAAGCGACATCAAACCAAAATCGCGCTCGCGGTCTCGTTTGCCCTGGTAATAGCGGCGAAAGTGGAAACCTTCGAACTGGAGAGATAGCTCTCTTC
>JACZJT010000064.1 GCA_014860445.1 Burkholderiales bacterium | reverse complement strand
GGGCGATGATATTCGAACTGCGCCAGTACCGGTTGAAACCCGGCCAGCGCGAGCGCTGGGTGAAATGGATGGAGGAAAAGATCATTCCCTATCAGGTTTCACTCGGCGTGACGGTGCTGGGCAGTTTCATCGCCGAAGAAGATCCGGATATCTATGTCTGGCTCCGTCGCTTCGAAAGCGAGCAGGAGCGCCTGCGCCTGTATGCGGAGATGTACGAGAGCCCGACCTGGATCAATGAGATCAAGCCGGTCAATGACGGCATGATCATCCGCGAAAAGATCCAGGTCACCCGGCTGCTCGCCACGCCGAAGTCGGCAATTCAGTAAAATCAGCGTCCCGGTCGCGCCGCGCCCGGTTCCGGCGAAACGTCGGCGCAGATCCGATGCCGATCGCTTTTCCCGGGGTGTGCTGGCGCTGCAGAACATGAATCCAAACATGCTGTCTGATGCAAGCGAACTGATCGAAATGAGCGCACCCGCAGCGGAAGCCTGGCTGCGCCAGCGCTTCGCGCCCGGCCGCGCCGTGGCGCCGATCGCTACGGGGGACGGACACCTTTGGCGGCAGGGCGAGGCGCTGCGACCCGCGGCGGTGCTGGTACCCGTGGTCGTAAGGGAATCCGGGCTTACCGTCCTGCTGACCCAGCGCACCGACCACCTGTACGATCACGCCGGCCAGATCAGCTTTCCCGGCGGACGCAGCGAAGCAGGCGACGCATCCCCGGCGGCGACGGCCCTGCGCGAAACGTATGAGGAAATCGGTCTGCCGCACACCCATGTCGAAATACTCGGCGCTTTGCCGGAATACACGACGGTTACCGGCTACCATGTAACGCCGGTAGTCGGATTGGTGAGGTCTCCGCCGGTATTGACTCTGGACGCGTTCGAGGTGGCGGAGGCGTTCGAGGTGCCCTTGGCGTTTTTTCTCGACCCGGGGAACCACCAGCGCAATACGCTGCAGTATCAGGGCCGCACCCGGTACTATTACGTCATGCCCTATGAACAGCGCTATATCTGGGGCGCGACCGCGGGCATGCTGATGAACTTCTATGCGTTTCTGACCGCTAGCTAGTCCGGCGCGCATCGTCTGTGCCCGGCGCTGCGTTTGAAGCAGTGGGAGTGCGTATAATATCCTGCCTGCCGTCCCGTATCATCGTCCGAGAATCCCGCCCCAACAATGAGCCTCGTTTCCCTGATCATCGCCCTCTTGCTCGAGCAGTGGCGACCGCTCGCCGAACGCAAGGAACTGGCGTCCTGGGCCGGCCGTTTTGCAGATTTCCTGCAGCAGCATTTCAATGCGGGAGAGCGATCGCACGGAATCATCGCCTGGATGCTCGGCGTGGTGCCTGCGATGCTCCTGGCGATTGTGGCTTATTACCTGCTCTATGGCGTATCGCCGTTTCTGGCGCTGGCTTTCAATGTGCTCATCCTCTATGTGACCATGGGGTTTCGCCAGGTGAGCCACTATTTCACAGACATACATTGGGCGCTCAAGAATGGTGATCTGGCCGAGGCGCGAGTGATCCTGGGTGAGTGGCGCGGCGCGAGCTGCGAACGTCTGAATGCCGAAGAGGTTGCACGCCTCACCATCGAAGAAGCCCTGATCGCCTCGCACCGGCATGTGTTCGCGGTGGTGTTCTGGTTCGTGTTGTTGCCGGGGCCGGTCGGTGCGATTCTCTACCGCCTGTCGGCGTTCCTGCACCAGCGCTGGGCCGAACGCGGCGATGCCGAACTGGCGGCGTTCGGCGACTTCGCCGGGCAGGTGTTCCGGCTGCTCGACTGGGCGCCTGCGCGGCTGACCGGGATCGCGTTCGCCGTGGTCGGCGATTTCGAAGACGCCGCATATTGCTGGCGCGGGCAGGCTGCAAAGTGGCCGGACCCTTCTCTGGGCGTGGTGCTGGCCAGCGGTGCCGGAGCGATGGGCGTGCGGCTGGGCATGCCTTTTCTGGCGGAAGAGAATCCGGTGGACCGGCCGGAAATGGGACTGGGAGACGACGCCGACGTCGGCTTTCTCGACAGCACCATCGGGCTGGTCTGGCGTGCGCTGGTCGTGATGCTGTTTGTATTGCTGCTGCTGGCGATCGCCAGAGCATTAAGTTAGCTATCCTTTAGTGGCGCGCGCTTAACCGAATAGCTATGCCCGGCGCAGGTCGTGGTGCGTCAGAGGCAGCGCGCGGATGCGCTTGCCGGTGGCTGCGTATATGGCGTTGCAGATGGCGGGCGTCAGGGGAAGGATGCCGGGTTCGCCGTGCCCGCCCCAGAAGCCGCCCGTGGGCACGAGCACGGTTTCGACCTTCGGCATTTCGGCGATTTGCGGCAGGCGGAAATCGTGGAAATTCGATTCCACGATACGCCCGTCCTTCACGTTGTTCTCCTGGTAGAGGATGCTGCCCAGGCCGTAGACCACGTTGCTCTCCGCCTGTGCGCGGCAATTGTCAGGATTGACGACGTAGCCTGAGTCGATGGCGACGACAATGCGCTGCACCTTGAGTTCGCCCTTTGCACTCACGGATACTTCGGCCACGGTCGCGGCATAGCTGCCGAAGCCGCTGACCACCGCGATGCCGCGGTGCACGCCCGGCGGTGGCGGCGTACCCCAGCCTGCGGCTTTTGACACGGCCTCGAGCACCAGCCTGTCCTTGTCGTTTTCCGCGAGCATTCCCAGACGAAATTCGACCGGGTCCTTGCCGGCGGCCGCGGCGAGTTCATCGATGAAACACTCGCGGTAGTATCCGTTTTGCTGGCCCGGCGCGCGCCAGAAGCCGACCGGGACATGTCCGTTGCGCATCGCGTAATCGACCTGCTGGTGCGGCACGGCATAGGGCATGTCGCTCAGGGTGCGCACGGCGGTGAAGTCGATGCTTGCATCGCCTCTGCTGATACCCAGATAGGCGAGTATTGACGGGCAGGCGATGCGAGTATGCATGGCGATGAGCCTGCCTTGCGCATCCAGGCCCGCTTTCATTTTCACCACGCTGGCCGGGCGGTAGTAGCCGTGCTGCATGTCCTCTTCGCGCGACCACATCATTTTCACCGGGGTACCGCGCATAGCCTTGGCGATGGTGACACCCTGAATGACGAAATCCTGGGGGCCACCGCGACGGCCAAAACCGCCGCCTAGCATCATTTTGTGGACTTCGACCTGCTCCAGCGGCAGGCCGGCGGTCCGGGCGGCGACCGCCAGGGACGCCTCGCCATTCTGCGTCGACGTCCACACCTCGAGGAAACCGTCCGGTCTGAACCATGCAGTGCAGGTCTGCGGTTCCATGGTCGCATGGTTGAGATAGGGCGACTGGTACTCGGCTTCGATCACCGTCGCTGCGGAAGCGAGCGCCGTGTCCGCGTTGCCGATCTTGCGTGCCTGGGGCAAATTCGGGTCGGCAAGGCCCTCGCGCAGCATCGCGGCGATGGTTTCGTTCGAGGCATTGCCGTTGGCGCCCTCGTCCCACTCGATTTTCAACTGCTTCAGCGCCTCGTTCGCGCGCCACCAGCTGTCGGCAATGACGGCGACGAAGCGCTCCTCGCGTACGATCTTTTTTACACCGCGCATCTTTTGTGCGGCATCCGCGTTCAGGGATTTCACTTTGCCGCCGAACACCGGGCACTGCGCGATGGATGCATGCAGCATTCCGGGCAATGCGACGTCGACGGCGAAAACCGGCTTGCCCAGTACCTTGTCCGGAATGTCGAGCCGCGGCAGCGGCCGGCCTGCGATTTTCCAGTTCCCGGCGTCGCGCAAGCTTACGGCTTTCGGTGGTTCAAGTCGGGCCGCCTCGGCGGCGACCTGCCCGTATCGAAGCGTCCTTTGCGATGGCCGGTGCGATATGACACCCTTGTCCACGCGGCACTCCGATACCGGAACCTTCCAGCGGTTGGCCGCTGCCTGTATCAGCATCGTTCGCGCGGCCGCGCCTGCCTTGCGCACGTAATCCTGCGACGAGCGCACGCCTTGGCTGCCGCCGGTGGACATGGAACCCCAGATGCGGTTTCTGCGGATATGTTCATTGGGTGAGGCGAACTCGGCGCTTACATTCGTCCAGTCGCAGTCGAGCTCTTCCGCGACGAGTTGAGCCAGTGCGGTATAGGTGCCTTGCCCCATCTCGGAGCGCGCGATACGCACGACAACGCGGTCGTCCGTGTGGATCACCACCCACGCGTTGACTTCGGTGGCAGCCCCGCCCGCGGCTGCCGAGCTGCACATGGGAAAACTGAATTCGAGCGCGAGGCCGCCGCCCGCAGCGGCGGAGGCTTTGAGGAATTGGCGGCGGCTTAGTCTGAGGCTCATGGCGGCGGGCCTCAGGCTTTGCCGGGTGCTGCGGGCTTGGTCGTTCCGCCTGCCGCGGCGTGAATGGCCTTTCTAACCCGTGCATAGGTGCCGCAGCGGCACAGATTGCTCATGGTCTCGTCGATGTCTGCATCCGTGGGCAGCGGCTTTTTTTCAAGCAGGGCGGCGGCTGACATGATCATCCCGGTCTGACAATAGCCGCACTGCGGGACCTGATGTTCGATCCAGGCTTCCTGGATGCGATGCAGCCCGCGCGGCGACAGGCCTTCGATGGTGACGATTTTCTTTCCGGCCGCGCGTGCCACAGGCAGCGAGCACGAGCGTACCGCTACACCGTCCACATGCACCGTGCAGGCGCCGCAGAGCGAAATCCCGCAGCCGTACTTGGTGCCATGCAGATTCAAATGGTCGCGCAAGACCCAGAGCAAAGGCATTTCTGCTTCGACGTCGACGCGATGGATGCGACCGTTTACATTCAGCTCCAGCATGGGGATCTCCTTCGCATATCGAGTCCGGACAGCGCGGCTCGAATACTAATCGCCCGCCTGAAAAATTAAAAGTTCGCGGACAAAATCATTTCGGAGACATCGTACTTATCCCGGCAACCGCACTTTAGCCGGCGGGCCGCGGCGCGCCGCAATGCCAGCAGGCGCTGAACTGGCCTTCCAGGTTCTCGCCGCAGATCGGACACTGCCATGAGGGCTTGGGGACGGCAGGGCGGCCAAAGTCCGTTACGATGCGCCGGGCCTGGTCCAGGTCGCGCGGATCCAGCAACCATAGTTCGGGCGCGCATTCGGTAAACGGGATTTCTCCCGCGAGGCGACTGAGCAGCTCGTTCCTGACCTGGCAGCGGATGCCCTCCGCCTCAAGCAGGTTCTTGAGATGGTGGATCTCGTGCAGATTGAGCGAGCTGTACAGCAACTGCATGGCTAGGGTCTGTTTACATCCACCGCAGGCGCCGCATTTGGAGGCAACCCGAAGGGACGGGGGATAATTTTGGCACAGCACGGCGTTGCTCGTCGCTTGTTTGGAATGACCAAACGGCGCTCCTCACGCCTTGTGCTGTATCCAAAATTGCCCCCGTCGCGCTCATGTGCTGAATGTAAACAGACCCTATCTCTGTTCGGCTTCCGCAAGACTGATGCGGCGGAACATGTCCAGCCGGCGCGGATGGATCGTCTCCTCGGCCGCGGCCTTCGTCAGGGCGCAACCGGGCTCGCTCAGGTGACGGCAGTTCTGGAAGCGGCAGTGTCCAAGCAGGGGGCGGAATTCGATGAAGCCCGATTCGATGTCCTGGCGCGACAGGTGGTGCAGTCCGAATTCCTGAAGGCCCGGGCAGTCTATGAGCGTACTGCCGGCATCGAGCCGGTACATCCGGGCCTGGGTCGTGGTGTGGCGGCCGGATGCGAGGAAGGCGGAAATCTCCCGGGTGGCCACCTGCGCATCCGGAAACAAGGCGTTGACGATGGTCGACTTGCCCATGCCGGACTGCCCCACCAGCACCGTGGCCTGATGCGAGAAAAGGGGGCGCAGCAGTTCCGCGTCCTCGAGCGCCGACAACTCGACCACGCGATATCCGGCTTGCGTGTAGGGTTCGAGACGCGCCAGCGCCGCGGCGGCCGCGTCCTTCAAATCGCATTTGTTCAGCAGGATCAACGCGCGCATGTCCTGATATTCGGCTGCCACCAGGCAGCGATTGATCAGCTCTTCGCTGAAGCTGGGCTCCGCGGCGACCACGATGGCAAGCTGGGTCACGTTGGCGGCGATCAGCTTCTGCCTGTGGGCTGCCGAACGCGAAAACAGCGAGGAGCGCGGGTCCACCGCTTCGATCACGCCTTGCTCGTCCGCGGTTTGCGCGAACATGACCCTGTCCCCGCAGGCAACCGCGCTTTTCTTGCCGCGCGGAAAACAGGCGTAACGACGACCGTCCCCGGTCTCAACCAGGTAGTGGCGGCCGTAGGCTGCAATCACCTGGCCCGCGAGCGTCATGTCCGGCAAAGCGCCTCGACCTTGGCCGCGCAGATGAAATCGTTTTCGGAAATGCCGCCGACCGAGTGCGTGCTGTATGCGACGCGGCACTTGTCGTAGCCTACCGACAGGTCCGGATGATGGTCTTCGCGCTGCGCGATTGCCGCGACGGCGTTTACGAACGCAATGGTTTCGGCATAATTCTTGAACGCAAAGGTTTTGCCGATGGCGCCATCCCGGTGCGCCCATCCGGGCAGTTGCGCGAGGCCGGCGTCGATCTGCGCCTGCCCCATGGGCGGGGTGCCCGCAGGCAGGGCGCGGCAGTTTCCCTGTTCGAGTTTTTCCATGCTCATGCCGGCTGGGCTTGCACCTGCATGCTCGCATCCTGCAATCGGGCGATGCGCGCGAGCGCCGGCGGATGCGAATCGTAGAATGCCGAGTACAGCGGATCGGGTGTGAGCGTGGCCGCGTTGTCCTGATACAACTTTACCAGCGCGCGGACCAGGTCTGCAGGCGACGCGTGGTGCGCGGCATACGCATCGGCTTCGAATTCATGTTTGCGCGAATACAGACTGGTCAGCGGATGCAGGAGAAAGGTGAACACCGGCACCACCAGAAAGAACAGCAGCAGGGCGAGCGCGGTCGAGTGGGATTGCACATTGAGTCCGGCGTAGAACCAATCCTGTTTCATCGCGTAGCCCAGGAGCCAGAGAAAGGCGAGGCTCATCGCAAACAGTGCAGCCATGCGTTTCCAGACGTGATGGTGTTTGAAATGTCCCAACTCATGCGCCAGCACGGCCTCGATCTCCGCGGGTGCGAGGCGCGCAAGCAGCGTATCGAACAGCACGATGCGTTTGGAAGCGCCAAAACCGGTGAAATAGGCGTTGCCATGACTCGAGCGCCTCGAACTGTCCATGACAAACAGGCCGCGCGCCTTGAAGCCGCATTTGGCCAGCAAGGTTTCGATGCGGCTTTTCAGACCCGCATCCGCCAGCGGCGTGAACTTGTTGAACAGCGGCGCGATCAGGGTCGGGTAGACGGTGAGCACCAACAGATTGAACGCGACCCAGGTGACCCAGACGTAGAGCCACCATTGCTCGCCCATGCGCTGCATGAGCCATAGCACGCACGCGAGCAGCGGTAAGCCCAGCGCGGCGCCGAGCAGGGTCTGTTTGGCAAGGTCCGCGAAAAACAGTCCCAGGGTCATTTTGTTGAATCCGAAGCGCGCTTCGGTGACGAATGTGCGGTATAGCGACAGCGGCAGGTCGATCAGCCCGGAAATCAGGGCGACGCTGACGATGAGTGCAATGCCGTGCGCGTGGCTGCCCGAATCGAAAACGCGCAGCCAGACATCGTGCAGCGTTTGCAGCACGCCGCCCAGGGTGAGCGCGAGCAGGAACAGCGCGCCGATCGCCAGATCGACCATGCCCAGGCGCGTCTTCTCGGTGCTGTAATCTGCCGCTTTCTGGTGCGCAGCCAGGCCGATGTGTTCGGAGAAGTCTTCGGGGACCTTGTCGCGGCATTGCGCAATATGCTGAATGTGGCGCCGCGCCAGCCATAGGCGCAGGCCTACGGTAAGCGCGAGCGCTGCGAGAAAAACGGCTGTGAAAGTCTGCATCTGGCTGAAATATGACACAATAAAGGCCTTCGATCAATTTACGCGGAAAACACCGACATCATGCCCCAAGATCAGAATAATCTTGCCTGGTTGGACATGGAAATGACCGGTTTAGATCCCGACCGCGACAGAATAATCGAGATCGCCTTCGTGATCACGGATTCGCAATTGAATACCGTCGCCGAATTGCCGGTTCTGGTGGTGCATCAGGCCGACAGCGTGCTCGACGCGATGGACGAATGGAACAAATCCACGCATGCTCGATCGGGACTGATCGCAAAGGTCAAAGCTTCAACACTGACCGAGGCCGAAGTGGAGCAGCAATACCTGGGTTTCCTTGCCGAGCACCTGCCGATCCGGACTTCGCCGATCTGCGGCAATTCGATTTGTCAGGACCGCAGATTCCTGGCGCGCCATATGCCGCGTTTGGAAGCCTATTTCCATTACCGCAACCTCGACGTGAGCACGCTGAAGGAACTGGTCAAGCGCTGGAAGCCCGAACTGGCCAAGGGATTGACCAAGCACGGCAAGCACGAGGCGCTTGCCGACATCTACGAGTCCATCGAGGAAATGAAGTACTACCGCGAGCACTTCCTGAAAGTCTAGCAGGGTGTTGAAAAAGGGGGCACGCACCCTTTTATATCCCCCAATTTAGAGGCTGTCGAAATCCGCTTCCCTCTGCGACGGCGTTGACCTTACTCCCCTTACGGCAGCAGGGAAGCGAATTTCAACAGCCTGCCAGGCCTAAAGCGGCACCACCTTGCCCGGATTCAGCAGGTTGTCCGGGTCGAACAGCCGCTTGATATCCTGCATCACATCAACCGCTTCGCCCAGTTCCTCCCGCAACCAGCCCTGTTTGCCCAGTCCGATGCCGTGCTCGCCGGTGCAGGTACCTTCCATGGCCAGCGCGCGCCGCACCAGCCGCTTATTGAATGATTTGGCCAGCTCCAGGTCTTCCGGCTTTGCCGGATCGACCAGGAAGACCAGGTGGAAATTGCCGTCGCCGACATGACCGAGCAAAGGTACCGGACACAGATAGTCGGCCACGTCCTTCATGGTTTCGGATACGCACTCGGCCAGTCGTGAAATCGGCACGCACACATCGGTCGAAATCCCCCGGCTACCGGGCCGCAGCTGCAGGCAGGCGAAGTAGGCGTTGTGGCGTGCTTCCCAGAGTTTGGTGCGATCTTCGGCTTTGGTGGCCCACTGGAAATCCTTGCCTCCGTTTTCACGCGCAATCTCCTGCACCATCTCGGCCTGCTCGACGACGCTCGCCTGAGTGCCGTGGAATTCGAAGAACAGGGTCGGCGCAACGCGATACTCGGTCTTGCTGTACTTGTTGATGCAATCGATCGCGGTCGCGTCGACAATTTCGCAGCGCGCTATCGGCACGCCCGCCTGTATGGTCTGGATCACCGTCCGGGTACAGCCGTCGATCGTGTCGAAGGCGCATACCGCGGCCGACATGGCCTCCTGCACGGCATACAGCTTTACCGTGATTTCGGTGATGATGCCAAGTGTACCTTCCGACCCTACAAACAGGCGCGTCAGGTCGTAACCCGCCGCGGATTTTTTCGCGCGCCGCGCGGTCTTGATGATGCGCCCGTCGGCGAGCACCACGGTGAGCGAGAGAACGTTCTCGCGCATGGTGCCGTAGCGCACGGCGTTGGTGCCCGAGGCGCGCGTCGCCGTCATCCCGCCTATCGTGGCATCGGCACCCGGATCGATGGGGAAGAACAGTCCGGTGTGCCGGATGTGTTCGTTCAGTTGTTTGCGCGTCACCCCCGCCTGCACCACCGCGTCGAGGTCGGCCTCGTGCACCGCGAGGACCTGGTTCATCTGGCTCATGTCTACACATACGCCGCCTTTCACCGCCAGGATATGGCCTTCGAGCGAGGTGCCGACACCGTAGGGAATCAGCGGGACCTGGTGGCTGCGACAGATATTGACGATGTCGCGCACTTCCTCGGTGGTCAGGGGAAACACTACGGCGTCGGGTGCGGCGTAGGGAAAGTAGGATTCGTCCTTGCCGTGCTGGTCGCGGATGCCGCGCGCCGTCGTGGCGCGCTCGCCCAGCAGGGCCTTGAGTTCGTTGACGAGCGTGGCGTTGAGTTCGCGGGGCTGGTTCATGGAACACCGTTTTCGGGGGGCGGAATGCAATTATAGAAGCTGTGGGCGGGACGGGCAAAGCAATTGCGCGCCCGATGCGGGACCGCACCGCAATGAGAAACGGTCGCGCGGAAGTGGTGACACCGCTAGAATGCGTACCGTGCGCCGATGCGCCGACCCGGGGTCAATTTTGCAGCCTGCGCCGACTCCCTGGTGTTGAAACAAGCAGCATCTGGAGCGACTTTTCTTACACTGCAGGAAAAAAGGGAGCGACATGACCGAATTCGACGCCGCCGCGCTGGGCGCGCAGACGCAGTACAAGCTGTTGATAGGAAGCATTACGCCGCGGCCGATCGCGCTGGTAACCACGCTCGGCGCCCAGGGGCCGAACGCCGCGCCGTTCAGCTTTTTCAACGGCGTGGGCTCCGACCCTGCCATGGTCATGTTTTCGGTCGGCGACACGGGCGGGCGCGTCAAGGACACGATACAGAACATCCGCGAGATCCCGGAATTCGTGGTCCATATCGTGAGCGACGCGATCAGGGACAAGATGAACATTTGCGCCGTCGAGTACCCGCGCGGCGTCAACGAAATCGCCGAAGCCGGCTTTACGCAAGTCGCGTCGCGCAAGGTGCGGCCGCCGCGCATTGCGGAAGCGCCGGTCGCGTTTGAGTGCCGCGTGTTGCAGACGCTGGAACTGGGCCATGTGCCCTACCATCTGGTGATCGGTCAGGTGGTTTATTTCCACTACCACGAGGGCATTGTGGACGAGCGGTACTACGTGGACACCGGCAAGATCGATCCGATAGGCCGCCTCGGTGGCCGGGGCGGCTATACCCGCATCACCGACCGCTTCGAGATGCCGCGCCTCAAACTGGGCGGCGGCGTGGTCGAAGGCTGATCGGCCCGAGACGGCGCACGCGGGTGGTTGCCGGATCACGGCATGAAGCTTCGAGGTATCTCGATTTGTGCGGCGGGATTACAATAATCAGATGAGTGCAGACACGGAAACCGCGTCCAACGGCAGTGCCGAGGTGCGCGACCTGAAAAAGACGGTGTTCGCTTTGCGCGAGGAACTGGAGCGCTCGCGCCGTGATACCGCGGAAGCAGTGCGACAGGGCGTTTCCGGCGCGAATGCCGAAATCGCGCAGCTCAAAGCCACTATCAGCGCGCTGCGCGACGAATTGCAGGAATGGCCGCTCAGGCGCGACGAGGCCGCCAGACTGGCGCAAGCGGCGAATCTGGACGAGATTAAGCAGCTCAAGGACACGGTCGCGGCGCTGCGCGATGCGCTCGAAGCGGCGCGCCTGCAGGAGGAGACTGCGGTGCGCCAGGCGATGGTCGGCGCACAGGACGAAATTGCGCAGCTGCGCACGACCGCAAGCACTTTGCGCACATCCCTGGAGCAGGCCGGGTTCTCCAAGCAAAGCGAGATCGCGGCGGCGCGAGCTCAGGATCACGCCGAACTCGTGCAACTGCAGGCGACGGTACGCGCGCTGCGCGATCAACTTCCGGCCGCGCCCGCCAAACAGGCAAAGTAGGAAATAGGAAACGAGGAAACATGGAACAGCCCAAACCGACCGCCGAAGTCACGCGCCTCCCCGCGCGGCGCAAGCCGGCCAAGAAAAAGGCCAGCTCGGCCGTTCGCGGACGCCTGAAGTTGGTCGAGCTTCTGCTCGAAGTATCGCGCAGAATGGCCGCGCATGACACGCTGGACGACGTATTGCGCACCCTGGTCGAGATGACGACGACGGAACTGGACGCCGACCGCGGCACGCTGTTTCTCAACGATGCGGAGACCAACGAGCTGTATTCGCGCGTGGCCCAGGGCAATATCAAACGCGAGATTCGCATTCTGAATTCCAGCGGCATCGCAGGTTACGTGTTTACTTCCGGGGAATCGGTTCTTATCGATGACGCCTATTCGGACTCGCGCTTCAACCGCTCCGTCGACGAGCAGACCGGATTTATTACGCGCAATATTCTGTGCACTCCGATCCGCACGGTGAAGGGCGAAATCATCGGCGTCGCGCAGACGCTGAACAAGAGGAAGGGCGACTTCACCAAGCGCGACCTTGCCGTGCTCGAGGCGATGACCACCCAGGGCACGCTGGCGCTGCAGGGCGCGGTATTTATCGAGCGCATGAAGGCGGTGCGCAAGCAGGAAATGGAGTTCGTGGACGTGGTGTCCGAGATGACCGCGGACATCAAGCTCGGCTCGCTGCTGCAAAAAGTCATGGGCGAGGCGACACGCATGCTGAACGCCGAGCGCTCGACCTTGTTCCTCAACGACGAAAAAACCAGCGAACTGTGGTCCGAGGTCGGGCAGGGGCTGGAATCGGTGCAGATCCGGCTGCCCAATCACCTGGGCATCGCGGGCGCCGTGTTCACCACCAGCAAGGCGATCAATATTCCCTATGCCTATGCGGACCTGCGCTTCAACCCGGCGTTCGACAAGAAGACCGGTTTTTTTACGCGCTCCATCCTGTGCGTCCCCATCGTCAACAAGCACGGCAAGACCATCGGCGTTACCCAGGTCCTGAACAAGCACGGCGGGCCGTTTACCAACGAGGACGAATCGCGCCTGCGCGCGTTCACCGCGCAGATTTCGATTGCGCTGGAGAACGCCAAGCTGTTCGCCGACGTGCACAACATGAAAAACTACAACGAGGCGATGCTGGAATCGATGTCGAACGCGGTGCTTACCCTGGACGACGGCGGCAAGATCGCAACCTGCAACGCGGCGGGACTGAAAATTCTGAAAGTATCGCCGCAGCAGATTTTGCAGCGGCCGGTTGCGGAGTTTTTTACGGGCGAAAATGCCTGGATCATCGAAAGATTGAAACAGGTGGACGCATCCGGCGAAGCGGACATGCTCATGGACGCCGAGCTTCTGGTCGGCGAGGACAAGGTGTCCGCCAATGTAACCATGCTGCCGCTGTCGAACATGGAGAAGAAGCACCTCGGTTCGATGCTGCTGATCGAGGACATCAGCAGCGAAAAGCGCATGAAATCGACCATGTCGCGCTACATGGATCCGGGCATCGCCGACCGGTTGGTGGCGAGCGGCGCAGAACTGCTCGGCGGCCAGGCGGTGATGGCGACCATGCTGTTCTCCGATATTCGTGGTTTCACCACCATCACCGAGCAGCTGGGCGCGCAGGGCACGGTTGCGCTGCTCAACGAATACTTCACGCTCATGGTCGATTGCATCCAGCGCGAAGAGGGCATGCTGGACAAATTCATCGGCGACGCCATCATGGCGGCCTTCGGCATACCGGTGGCGCACGAAGACGACGCCGACCGCGCGGTGCGCGCCTCGATCTCGATGCTGCGCGATTTGCGGACGTGGAACACGCAGCGCATTGCCGAAGGCAAACCGCCGGTCGACATGGGCGTGGGCCTGAATACCGACATGGTGGTGTCAGGCAACATCGGTTCGAAAAAGCGCATGGACTACACCATCATCGGCGACGGCGTGAATCTGGCTTCGCGTCTGGAGTCGGCGTGCAAGCAATACGGCAGCCATGTCCTGGTGAGCGAGTTCACCCACGCCAAGCTGCGCGGCACCTACCGCACGCGCGAGCTGGATCTGGTGGTGGTGAAGGGCAAGACCAGACCGGTCGCAATCTACGAGATTCTCGACTACCACACAGACGAGACCTACCCGCATCTGACCGATGCGCTGGGCTACTTCCGGGACGGTTTATCCAAATACCGCCAGGGCAAGTGGAGCGACGCGATTAAACAGTTTTCCGAAGTCCTTGCGATAAATCCGGCGGACAAGGCCGCCAGCCTCTATGTCGAGCGCAGCCAGCACCTGGCCGGAAATCCTCCGGGCGAGGGCTGGGACGGCGTCTGGGTGATGCAGAGCAAGTAGTCGCGGCGGGGTGATCGGCGGGCGGCCATGGAGCCGGCGGCATGAAGCGCGCATTTGGCATTGAATTTGGCATTGAAGCCTGACCTGGATCAATTGCCATAAGTTGTGCGCTGGGGTAGATTCACAAGGTCAGCAATCAGGAGATGAGTCATGAGCGCCGGTTTCAAAGCGGTATCCAGATGCTCGCTAGCCGCGGTGGCCTTGCTCGCCACCGCCGCCTGCGCGCCTTCGGGAGTGAGCTACAGCAAGGGCGTACAGCCGATACTGTCGAAGAATTGTTCCGAATGCCACGCGCCCGGGAAAGAGGGCTTTATCGCGAGCGGGCTGGATACCACGAATTATCCGTCGCTCATGAAAGGCGGTAAGTTCGGGCCGCTGGTCAAGCCCGGTGACGCGCTGTCGAGTTCGCTCAACATGCTGGTGGAAGGTCGCGCGCATGCTTCGATCCGCATGCCCCATGGCCGGGAGAAGCTCCCCGACGCTGACATCGAAATCCTCAAGGTCTGGGTGAACGAGGGCGCGAAAAACAACTAGCGGGAACGCGATAGCGGTCTGGGTTGAGGTTCAGCCCAGCGCGCCCGCGACGCGCAGCGCGTCGATTTCTTCGGCGCCCAATCCGAGCACGTCCCGCAACACCGCCGCCGTGTGTTCTCCCGGCGCCGGTGCCGGCTCGCGTATCGAGCCCGGCGTCGCCGACAGGCGCACCGGAACGCCCACGACCCGAACCTTCCCCGCGCGCGGATGGTCGATCTCGACGATGGAGCCGCGCGCCTTTACCTGCGGATGGTCGACCACCTGCGCGAGGTTGTTGATTGCGCCCACCGGAATCCCGGCCTTGGTCAGAAGTTCCTCCCACTCCTCGTAGCTGCGCGTGAGGAAGGCCTGCTGCAGCGTTTCGACCAGTGCTTCGCGATTGCGGTTGCGATCCCCATTGCTGCGAAAACGCGGATCGTCTGCCAGTTCCGGGCAGCCGATGACAGGACAGAAAGCTCTCCACAGCTTTTCGCTGCCCACGGCCAGCGCGAGGTCGCGCGTCTTGGTCTGGAACGTCTGGTACGGCAGCAGCGCCTTGTAGGCGGTGCCCATGGGGGCGGGAATCTCGCCGGTTGCGCAGTAGTTGCCCAGCATGGTGCTGAGCAGCGCCATCTGGCCTTCCATCATCGACACGTCTATCGACTGGCCGATGCCGCTCTTTTCCTTCGCGCGCAGCGCCAGCATGACGCCGAACGCGGCGTTCATTCCCGCCGTCAGGTCCGCAATCGATACGCCGGCGCGCGCGCCGTGTCCGCCGGCCTCTCCTGTGACGCTGATCATACCGCTCTCGGCCTGCAGAATCAGGTCCAGCGCAGGGCGGTCGCGGTAGGGTCCGTCCTGACCGAAACCAGAAATCGAGCAGTAGATAATGCCGGGATTGCGTTTGCGCGCTGTTTCATAGTCCAGGCCCAGGCGCGAAAGCGCGCCGGCACGGTAGTTCTCCAGCACGATGTCGCAGCGCTCGACCAGACGCAGGAAGGTTTCCTTGCCTTCGGGTTTCTTCAGATCGAGCACCATGCCCTGTTTATTCCGATGCAGACTGATGAAGTAATCCGTCTCCCCGCCGGGCAGCGGCGTGCCCCAGGCACGTGCGATATCGCCAAGGCCGGGCGGCTCGATCTTGATCACCTGCGCGCCGTAATCGGCAAGCATGGTCGAGCAAAACGGCCCGGCGAGCGCATGGCTCAGGTCCAGCACTTTGATTCCTTCGAGTGGCAGTTGCATTGCGGTTCCGGCGATTTGACGACAGGCTGAATTTTCTCACAAGAACAGGGGCGAAATCGTCTTGTATGAGAAGGAAGTTCCTGAGTCGCGCCAGTGAGCGGACAAGGGACCTAGCCATTTGGCTAGGGTGCGGCGCGCGGCAAGCTGGGGTATGCTCGCGTCGTCTTCTATACGCATGAGCGCAGGCCATGAATATTCTGTTGATAGACGACCATCCCTTGCTTAGGGGAGGTATGCGCTACCTGCTGCGCAGCCTCGATGCCGATCTGGAAATGGACGAGGCAAGTGACGGCGCCCATGCGCTGAATCTTGTCGCCGCGCGACCATATGACCTGGTGCTGCTCGATCTCAAGATGCCCGGCCTGAACGGCATGGACGCGCTCGCCGCGCTGCGAACCGCGATTCCGGGCACGCCGCTGGTGGTTCTCTCAGCCGAGGAGGATCCGCGCGTCGTGCGCGCGGCGATCGACGCAGGCGCGATGGGTTTCATCCCCAAGTCGTCGACGCCCGAAGTGCTGATCCAGGCCTTGCGGCTGGTGTTGGCACAGGGCGTGTACCTGCCGTCCGCCGTACTCGACGCGGCGCATCCGGTCTCTGCATCCGTGTCGTCGTCTGATCAGAACCCGGGCAAGGGCGCGCTGCCGGGTCTCACGCCGCGGCAGATGGACGTGCTGCATTGCATAATCAAAGGCAAACCGAACAAAGTCATCGCACGCGAACTGGATGTGTCAGAAGGTACGGTCAAGGCCCACCTTTCCGCGGTATTTCTCGCGCTGGACGTCCACAATCGCACCGAAGCGGTCTACGCTGCCGCAAAGCTGGGGCTGCGCCTTGGCTGAGGCGGTCGCCTTGGGCGCGGCCATTTCAGGCAAAGCCGAGCTTCTGCCGGTGGAGCAGGATCCGGTCCGGTTTACGCACCTGCGACGACAGCAGTTCAACCTGCTCGCGCGACAGGCGACGCGCTCGCCCTTTGTGATCGCGATCGTCGCGACGGTACTCGCGTACATAGTGTCCGGCCATGCGCCCGTGTATCAGGTGGTTTTGTGGGCAGTGGCGCTGGTCGCGCTATTGTTCGTGCGCCGCGCATATGCACTGCGCCAGTTGAACAAGCCACCCGTCGACGTACAGCGCGCCCTGGGACATATGATGTGGTTTGCGTTCGGCGCCGGGCTGTTTACGGGGTCGGCAGGGCCCTTGTTTTTTTCACGTTTGCCCGACGTCGAAAGGGCGCTGCTCACCATGATCCTTGTGTGCTGGACCGCGGGCGGTGTATCCACCGCGGCCGCCTATGCGCGTGTGTTTTATGCTTACGTCGCGCCGGCCCTGCTGCCGCTTGTGCTGTTATGGGTGATGACGGGCGATACGCAAAGCGTGGCGGTGGCGGTATTGATCGTCCTGTTCGGTTTGATCCAGGTACTTTTCGTGCGCGACAACGAGCGTGTGGTACGTGAATCCTTCCTGATTCGCTACGAAAACGAGAGGCTGCTCGAAGCGCTGGAGCGCGAGCGACAGGAGGTGATGCTCGCGCGCGACCACGCGGAAGCAGCGAACCGCGCCAAGTCGCAATTTCTCGCCGCGGCCAGCCATGATCTGCGCCAGCCGCTGCATGCCCTGTCGCTGTACAGTGCAACGCTGACCATGCGCGCCGTGGACGCCACGACCAGCGAGATCGCCGGCCACATCAATCAAGCGCTCGCGTCGCTGTCCACGCTGGTGGATTCGCTGCTGGATGTTTCCAAGCTCGACGCGGGTGCGGTATCGCCGGAAATCCGGCGCGTAAACGTGAAGGAACTGATCGAGCGTATCGAGGCCGATTACCGGCCGGTGGCGCGCGAGAAGAAATTGGCGTTTCGCGTCGCACCGGTCGATGCAATTATGGAAACCGACCCGGTGCTGCTAGAGCGCATGCTGCGCAATCTGGTGGACAACGCGTTCAAATACACTGCCGTGGGCGATGTCGCGCTGGACGTGGAAGTTGACGAGAGCTCGGTATGCATCGCGGTGCGCGACACCGGAGCGGGCATTCCGAATTCCGAGCGCGAGCGCATTTTTGAAGAGTTCTACCAGGTGGGCAATCCGGAGCGCGACCGCACGCAAGGACTGGGGTTGGGACTGGCGATCGTGAAGCGACTGGCGCGTCTGCTCGGGCTGAAAGTCAAACTGGTGAGCCAATCCGGGCGCGGCTCGACATTCTCCGTCACGCTGCCAAGGGCGGAAGGTGGACACGTCTTCCCCTATCCGCCGCCCGCAACCGCGGGCGAGGACGCGGTTGCGCTCGTTGGCGTCACGGTCCTGGTGATCGACGACGAGCCGAGCGTGCGCGTAGGCATGCGCGCTTTGCTCGAATCCTGGGGCTGTCGGGTCAGGGCCTGCAGCGGTTATGTCGAAGCGCAGCGCCTGCTCGATGAGCACGCGCTCGAGATCGACTTGATCGTTGCCGATTTCCGCTTACCGCAGCACGAGAATGGCATTGAAACCGTACGCCGGCTGCGCGAACGCCTGGGCGATGTGCCGGCGCTCATGGTCAGCGGTGACACGGCACCGGAGCGGCTGCGCGAGGCGCAGGAGAGCGGCCTGCCCTTTTTGCACAAACCGGTGTCCGCCGACAAGCTCAAGCAGACCATGCTCGCAGTACTGGCACGATAAGAAGAAATACGCCGCGCAAGACGCGGCTTGCAAGGAGGGGGCATCGCCATGAACTACCGACCGCAATGGCTGGCAGAAGGTGTCGAGGATTTGTTTAGCGCGCTCGATAGCAGCGCGAACGAGGAAGTCGATTTCGACGTCGTCGTGGTGGGCAGCGGCTACGGTGGTGCGGTCGCCGCGGCGCGGCTGGCGCAGGCGACAATCGACGACAACGGCACGAGGCTCAGGGTCTGCGTGCTCGAACGCGGGCAGGAGTATGTCCCCGGTACTTTCCCAGGCAGTTTCTCCGAGTTGCCCGGCTGCGTGCGCTTCAGCCGTTACGACGATCCGAAGTCCAAAGGGCAGGCCGACGGCCTGTTCGATTTTCGCCTGGGCGCGGACATCAGCGTGCTGGTCGGCAATGGCCTGGGGGGTGGGTCGCTGATCAATGCGAGCGTGGCGGAGCGCGCCACCAAGGACGTATTCGCGGACCCGGCCTGGCCGGCGGAATTGCGGCGCGATCTGACGACGCTGGAAGCGTGCTACGACCGCGCCGAGAAGATCCTCGGCGTGGTCGAGGCCGAGGTTGGAGGGGCGGCCAAGTACGAACAACTGGAAGCGTTCGCAAAGACGATCGGCGAGCGCGCGCGCCGGGCCAAGGTGGCGGTCACGTTCGAAGTCGCAAAAGATAGAAATGGGAAAACAGAACCCAACGCGCAGGGGGTCATGCAACAGACCTGTCTGCGCACCGGCAACTGCGTCACAGGCTGCAATAACTGGGCGAAGAATACGCTGGCGATGAATTACCTGCCGCTGGCGAAACGCTGCGGCGCACGATTGTTCGTCAATGCCACCGTGACGCATGTGCAGAAGATTGGCGGGGAGAACGTTGCGCCAACCTGGCAGGTTCACGTCCGTCAAACCAGCCAGCGCCATCCGCAAGACGATCAGGACAGATTTGTGCGCGCGCGCCATGTCGTGCTTGCGGCCGGCACACTGGGTTCGACTGAAATCCTGATGCGCTCGCGTGCTCCGGGTCTGCGTTTTTCGGAAAAACTCGGTGCTCGGTTCTCCGGAAATGGAGACATGATCAGCGTGCTCTACGGGCAGCGTGACCGCGTGAACGCAGCCCCTGAGGAGGACGCGGAAATAGAGCGCGACGTCGGGCCGACGATCATCGGCGTGATAGAGACAGGTAGTACCCGCGCAGATCGCATCGTGATCGAGGAATTGGGTATCCCCTCGCCGTTGCGCCGGGTGTTCGAGGAGATCGTCACCACCGGCGCGCTGCCTGTGGGTCTCGTACGCTTCGATGGGAGCACGCACCATCCGGACGGGCTCGATCCGGTCGCAGTGGATCCAGACCTAATAGAGCGTACCCAGATTTTTGCGGCCATGGGTGACGACGGCGCGCGGGGCCGTCTCGAAATGGTGGATGGCTGGGAAAGCGCAGCCGGCAGCGGTGCGATCAAGATGGAGTGGAATAACGCCGGCGCCGAAGCGGTCTACCAGCGTCAGGACGAGATCCTGCGTAAATCCGAAGCTCTGGGCGGTAGCTATCTGCGCAATCCCATGTGGCGGCCTTTGCCCGAGGAGGTTTCCGGGATTCTTTCCGGGGAGAAACCCCAGGGCAAGCTGCTGACGGTGCACCCGCTGGGCGGTTGCGCCATGGGTGATGACTGGGGATCCGGCGTGGTGGATCACATCGGTCGCGTCTACGACCCGACGGTGCCCTCGGACCGAACCCGCATTCACCAAGGGCTGCTGGTGCTGGACGGTGCAATCGTGCCGACTGCGTTGGGCATCAATCCGCTGCTTACCATTACCGCGCTCGCGGAGCGCGCGATTGCACGCTATGCCGTCGACCGGGGCTGGGAGATAGATTACAAAAGGACTCCGGGCAAGCTTCCGGACTTGCCAAAAACGCCGCAAGTCAAGCCGGCTGCAAAATCGAACACTGCGATTCGCTTCGCCGAGAAGATGAAAGGCGACCTGGCCCTGTTGCCGACCCCGGGGAAACCGGTCGCCATGGAACTCGAAGTGGAGTTCGCCGAGATCGGTGATATCCGCGAATTCCTGCGCACCGGTCCGCACACGGTAAAGCTGGAGAAAGCGAGCCTTAGCGCGATTGGTGGCGAGCCTGCGTCCGTCACAGGCAGCGTCTACTGGATGGAACGCGACGAGACGGGACCGTGGGGCCGCAGCTTGAAGGTATTCTGGACCTGGCTCTGGGCGCGCGGAATCAGCGATTTCTTCCAGCGGAGACGCGAAGGAAAGGGGGAAGGATGGACGTCTCTGCTCAAGCTCAAAACATGGAAGTCGCTTTGGGCGAGCGCCAAGCTGTTTTTCAATCTGGGATCGAACGTCGGCGAGGTGCGCCTTCTGCGCTACGAAATGCAGCTGCAGAGCGACCTAAAGCACAAAGGTGCACTCCTGCTTCCCAAGGATACGCACATCGTCGGCTTGAAAACGCTGGCGTATGTAAGCGACGGCAATCCCTGGCGTCAATTGTCCGAACTGACGGTGACGGTTACCCAACCCTGCGGCGTTCCACGCGAGGTGGGCAAGCTGAGCATAGACCTCGCGCACATGGTGCGCAGATTCGCCGCGCAGTTGCAGATCGTCCGCCATCTCGACCAGCCGAGCGCATTCATGGATTTGGCTTCGATCGGGTTGTTTCTCGCCCGCGTGGTGGCCAAGGTGCACTTCTGGAGTTTCCGCCTGCCCGTGTACGAAAAGCATCTTACGGAGGACGAGCGTATTCGTCGGCGCACGCCGGGCGCGCTGGACGGATTGAAGATGGAGCATCACAGCGTAACCGCTCCGGTGTCTTCGTCCAGGTCGAAAGGAAATCTGGTCCTGCCATTGACTCGCTACCGGGACGAGACGAAGCCGGGCGCGTTACCCGTGCTTCTAATCCACGGTTTCGGTTCCGGCGGCATCCAATTCTGCCACCCGAAACTGGAGCGCAATCTGGTGCGCCATCTGGCGGAGAACGGCTTCGACGTCTGGGTGGCGGAACTGCGCACCAGCATCGCCGTACCCTCGTCCTTCCATCAATGGACGCTGGACGAAGTCGCGCGCAACGACATTCCGGCCATCGTGCAACAGGTGTTGAAGGCAAGCAAGCACGACAAGCTCGACGTGGTCGCGCATTGCATCGGCTCGGCGATGTTTTGCAGTGCCGCCCTCGCTGGCACGCTGGACCAGCAGGTGCGCAGCGCGGTGCTGTTGCAGGTCGGGCCGCTGATCACGCTCTCGGAAGGCAATCGGTTCCGTGGTTATATGGCCGCGGCCATGCGCCGCTATATGGCGGCGGATTTCCTTTATAGCTCGGTCGACAGCAGTGCAGACTGGAAGGATGCGCTGCTCGATCGTATCCTGTACACCTATCCCTACCCGGAATCGGAGCTCTCTGCGCACAAGCCTTGGCCTCCGTGCGAGTTAGACACCCACATCGCCAACTGCAACCGTTCGGCCGGCGTGTTCGGGCGCCTGTTCCAACATGAAAACGTCGACCCAAGCATGCTCGACGCGCTCGGCGACATGCTCGGGCACACCAATATCAGGACCTTCGAACAGACGGGAAAGTACGCGCTTTCCATGCGGCTAACGGACTACGATGGCTGCAATACCTACGTCACGGACGAAAACATCAAGAAGCATTTCGGCTTTTCGGTGCTGTTCATGCACGGAGAAAAGAACGATGTATTCCATCCTAAAACAACGGAACGTTCGTTAAGGCTGCTGGTGGATATATTCGGCTCCGATGCCAAGCGCCGGGATCGAAAGTTGATCCCAGGTTACGGCCACCTCGATCCACTGATCGGCAAGACCGCCGAGTACGATGTTTATGGAGACATGTCCAAGTTTCTCCATGCCGCTGCCAAGCTCGACCCGTCCAAGCCGCTGGATCGACACCCGCGCTTTGCGTTGCCTCCTCTCATCGGCCCGGTCCTTGGTTGGACGTGCAAGAAGGGCGACCAGTGGATCGCGCGGATCTGGTGCCGCACGGACGACGAATATGTGCCGGCACATTTCGTCATTGCGGTCGTACTCGATACGCACGGCATTCCCGTCCCGGGGTACGCGTTCAAGATGGATCTTCGAATGGCGCGGCGGCCGGTGCCCGACATCCTGTGCGTGAATGACATTCCACTCCCAGGGCTGCCTGACCAGGATTTCGAGATTCTTATGGTGGGCGCCTACGCCTCGGTCGAACGCGATACCAAGGAGAGCGACAGGCCGTCGGTGCAGCTGCTGCAAGAAAGCGCAGCTGTCGGTGCGAAGAAAGCTCACCATCACGTATGTGTAGACCCGTCATCGGTACCGGGACTGGCGAAGGGCGTGTGCCAACTTCGCGCCGGGTACGGCGAAAGTACATTGGAAGAACGCGTGCACTGGGAAGGCAAGATGGAGCAAGGCGCGGAAGCACGCCGCGTCTGCGACCTCGGCTACGAGGCGCGCCGCGATTCAGTCGTATTGTCGCGGAAGCTGCTTGACCGGCTCGATCCGAGCTGTACATCGATCAACTTTGCCGTCGGAAGCTGCCGCTACCCGGCGGCGATGGTGGACCGCGAACGGGCGGATGCGAGCTTCGGCCGGCTGCGCGACTTGATCGATGCCAAGGGACCGGACGCGCCCTCGCTGCTGTTGCTCGCCGGTGATCAGATTTACGCCGATGCCACCGCCGGGCTGTTCGATCCAAAGGACCGCAGGTCGCGCTTCTACGACGCCTACCGAGAGGTATGGACCGCACCGAACGCACGCGAGGTGCTGCGGCAGCTGCCCACCTACATGATGCTGGACGACCACGAGGTGTGCGACGACTGGCACCCGCAAGACGAGTGCGACGAAGAGCGCGAGCGCAACAAGGAGTGGGGTCTGGGCGCGGTCAAGGCTTACCAGTTGGAGCATTCGCCGAACAACGCAGCGGAACTTTGCGAGGAAGCAGGCGTGCCGCTCCCGGTAGGCGCAACGGGAAAAGCTCCCGCTTATTTTTATTCGTTCGATGCCGGCGGCTTCGGCTTCTTCGCCTGCGATACGCGCACCGGCCGCAAGGATCGGAAGCAGATCATGTCGGATGAACAGTTCGCTGCGCTGACGTGCTGGCTGGAGCGCAAGCAAGGGGACAGCAATTATGGCGACCGGCCGAAGTTCGTGCTGTCTCCCAGCGTGGTAGTGCCTTTCCTGAAAGCGACGCGCGGCGGCGACGCCTACGCGGCGCGCTCGGACGGCTGGGATGGTTTCCCAGACTCGCTATGCGCGCTATTCTCGTTTATCGCCGAAAAACGCATCCAAAACGTGGTGTTCCTTTGCGGCGATCCGCATTTGTCCATGGCCAGCAAGATTACGTTCGAAGGCGAGGGCGTCTCCGGCCTGCGCGCGCTGTGCATCGTCGCTTCGCCCTTCTATGCGCCTTATCCTTTCGCCAACGCCAAGGCGGAGGACTTCGTCGATGACGGCGCTTTGCCGCTCGAGCCGGCCGGTAGCGCGAACATGCGCTATGAGCGCAAGCTTGTAGCCGAAGGCGACAGCTTCACCATGGTGGGCGTCAATCCCACAGAACGCGGCTGGAGCGTGAGTGCAAGCGTGTATTGCGGCGCCGACGCCCCGACGGTCATGAAATTCGATCTTCCTCGGCGTACTTGAGTCCCCGTTTCCTTCGGACAAAAAATAAGGCCGCCTGAATCAGGCGGCCTTACTATCTCAAAGAACTACTGTCTGTCCAGACTACGCTCGAACACGGCCGACGATGGCCGGGTCCGAGGCTGGTCGATTCCCTGCTATCAAGGCAAGGTAATTTTGTAGAACGCGTAGAAGTGCGCGAAATCACGTCCCGTCGCGTCCTGTGCCCACAGATGGATGCCGTTGAAGTGGTCGGAGGTTGCATAATTACCCGCGCTGTCGCAATGCGTATCACCGGATCCGCCGTTGCTGCAAGGAATAGTACCCTTGCGGTCCGTCGACTTGACACCTGTCTTGTCATTGAAACCGGATCGCGTCGTTGGGCCGGTCACGTAGTTTCCGTACACTTGAATGCTGGTCGGAGCCAGAGCGCCCGTGGGCACTTCCCAGTCAACATCTACCGTGCCATCGACCGGGAGCCACCAGGTAGTGCCGGCAGTATTGCTGACAATACTTGACTTCGCCTCGGCGATGTCAGCAGCCGGGAGGTTAGCCAAAGGCTGCGTTTGCAACTCGGCGATGGTCATCGCGCGCGCGCGGGTCGTGTAGTACTGCGTCGCATCGATTGTGGTCTCGTCCGTAAAATATTCGAACTTCCACCTGGCTTGCGCCGGAATCGCAATAATGTCTGCAGCGGCATACCGATCCGTGGAGAAGAAGGTACCGAGATCGGCCAGGGCCGGATCACCGGTGTTGGCGGTGTCGAGAAATTGTCTTGCCAGACGCACGAAGCTGGTGCCGGTAATTGTGTTATCGGATTTCACTATGGGGAAATAGGACGAGGCCGCACTCCGTTTCAACAGCAAGGTCTTGCCCGATGGCGAGGTCACGACGACCTTGACGATATCGGCGACGTCGGCCGTGTTGTTGACGGTCAGGTTGTAACCGGTGCTGTAATAGTCCGCTGCCGGCTGGGCAACGAAATTGCGAACCTGCTGGTAGGCATTCACGCCGCCGTTGTATTTGTACTGGTTGCCGATCACGCGCAGCTTCTTGTCGGTGTCGACCCTGACTGCCAGGGTGTTGTAGCTCACGTTGCCTGAGGCAGTGAGGCGATAGGCGATCACCCAATCACCGTTGCCGCGCGTGAACTCATAGCTGCCCAGATCGAACGTGGCGCCTGTACCCGTGCCGAACAGACCGGCAAAGGCGCCAGTGGAACTCACTTTCGCGCCGCTGTTCAGGTAGTTTGCGGCGTCATTGCCAACGAACATGTCCTTGCATGCGGTTGCTTTGATGTCGACGACGACCGTTCCACCGGAAACCACGCGATCGGCTTGCGGCAGTGCGTAGCATGCGGTCATGCGCTTGAGCAGGTCGGCGATCAGGACAGCATTGCCGCTGTCAACCAGGTCGGTGGCCACTACGGTCGGGAGCGTCGCTGCGGGCGCCGTGGCGCCGGTACCGCCGCTGAACGCGATAACCACGGGTTGCGCGCCCTCAGCTTGTTGTTGTTTCACCGACACTGCGATATTGACCGTCTTATCGCTTGAAGGAACGATGCTGATCGACAGGGAATCGAGCATTTTGTCGGCGCCCGTGCCGTTGGTAACGGCAAGCTGGATATTGCCGCTCAGCGGATTAGTGCTGTCGCCGACCGCGTCCATCAGCGGTTGGATCAGTTTGACGACCTCGGCGACGCTGGCGGTGATCTTCGCCAGGTCGAGCAAGGTCGGGTCGGCCAGGAACTCAGCGGCCAGCTTGGCCGGATCGCCCGAGCTCGACAAACGCGAGGCGATCAGATTGGTGACCGGGGTAACGTTGGCCGTGCTGTCCTTCGCCTCCGCGATCACGCTGACCAGGCTGATGTCGCTCCTTACGGCCGTGACCACGAATGGCGGCTTCGCTGTGAGGGGGAGGGTGATAGTGTAGCTACCGTCGGTACCCGTAACGATCGGCGCTTCGCCGGCGGCGGGGTAGGTCTTGCCATCGCTGCCGGTGATGGTGATGGTCGCGCCATCCAATGCGGCGCCGGTTGCGGCCGTGCCGGATACGGCGAAGGTGGTGGGTGCAGCTACAACAGGCGCTGCGGTTTCCGGCGCCGGATCGTTACTACTGCCGCAGGCAGACAGAACCCCAGCCAGCAGCAAACTCGCTGCAATCTTGCAGGCTGACGAATATTTCATTTGTTTCTCCCATTTTTATAAATATATTTTTCGAGCACTTTGATCGGTGCTCTTCAGCATGGAAAGAACGAAATATCGACTAGCCTGATAGATCGACCGACTCATGACCGCTACTGATCCACCCGCATGCCGCAGATCCGATTGCTACTGACTACCATTAGCATAGTGGCGGCAGGATTCTTATCTAAGAACGCATGTAAGACAAGCAAATTATTGTTCTTGTCGCGCTATGTTCGGTTCCATACACACAATGTAATCGTGGATTCTTTGTTTTTTGAAACGCTTTTAATCGTCGCGCCGGTGCGGGTCGAGGAGGCGGTGATAAAATCGAAGCCTTGCGTTTCGTCGACAAGTTCGCGCGCCGGCTTCGCTGGAATAGGAAGCAATTTATGACGAGAATTCTTGGCCCTTGGCAATGAACGTTCCAGAGGTGCGTCCCGATGCAGGCCGCGGCGATCGCGTCGGCTTGGACGAGGCGATATTCTGCGCAGGCAAGAGCGCGAGCCAGATCGAAGCGATTCTCGCCGATGCGCGCTCGCGCAATGCGCGGCTGCTGTTGACGCGCCTCGCGGCCGACAAGCTGAATGCATTGTCCGCGGATGCCCTGGCAGTGCTCGACTACGACGCGCTCTCGTGCACCGCTTTTCTCGGTGCGTCGCCGGCGGGCCCCGGCGAACCCCGTGTCGCCATACTCTCCGCCGGCACCTCGGACCTGCCCGTGGCGCGCGAGGCGCAGCGCACGCTGGCCTGGTACGGCCAGCCGGCCGCAGAATTTCACGATATCGGCGTTGCCGGCTTGTGGCGTTTGACCGAGCGCCTGGAGGAAATCCGTCGTTACCCCGTGCTGATCGTCGTCGCCGGCATGGATGCCGCATTGCTCAGCGTGGTGGGCGGACTGGTGCGCGCCTGCGTGATCGGCTTGCCGACATCGGTGGGTTACGGGGTTGCCAGCGGCGGACGCGTTGCGCTGGACGCGATGCTCGCGAGCTGCGCGCCGGGACTGGCGGTGGTCAATATCGACAACGGCTACGGCGCCGCCTGCGTTGCACTGCGTATGTTGCACGTCATTGGACCGCCCGCGTGAGTTGTAGAAATTCAAAAAACTTGTCATTCCGAGGCCAAAGGCCGAGGAATCTGCTTTTTGTTTTTTTTAGCGAAGAAAGCAGATTCCTCGCTACGCTCGGAATGACATAATTGGCGTTGCAGGAGGAGAGCAAATGCACATAGACCTCAGATACGGCAAAGGGATCCACCGCCTGGAACTGGATCCGGACTGGGACGTCACGGTGATCAGAAAGCCCGACATGCCTCTGCTTGCCGACCCGGTGGGCGCGGTGCGCGCGGCGCTCGCCGCACCGGTGGGCGCCCGTCCGCTGGCCGAAGAGGCACGTGGCGCGAAAAGTGCCTGCATCCTGGTGTGCGACATCACCCGTCCCGTGCCCAACGGCTTGTTTCTGCCCCAGCTGGTGCGTACGCTCATGGATGCCGGCATTCCGGCATCGGGTATCACCATCCTGGTCGCGACGGGCTTGCATCGGCCCAATGAAGGAGATGAACTGGCCGAACTGGTGGGCGATCCCTGGGTGATGCAGACCGTGCGGGTGGAGAACCACTACGCGCGCAACGACGCCGATCACGTCGACCTGGGCGCGACAGCGCGCGGCACGCCGGTGAAACTGGACCGGCGCTTCGTCGAAGCCGATGTGCGCATTGCGACCGGCCTGGTCGAGCCGCATTTCATGGCGGGATATTCGGGCGGGCGCAAGGTGATCGCGCCGGGTGTCGCGCACAAGGACACGATCACCACTTTCCACAGCGCGCGCTTCATGGGCCATCCGCTTGCAGCCAATTGCGTTCTGGAGGGCAACCCGCTGCACGAGGAGCAGCTCGAAATCATGGGCAAGCTGGGCCATGCGCTGGCGCTGAACACGGTGATCGACGAGCATCGCAATCTGTCCTTCGTGAACTTCGGCGAAGTGGTGCAAAGCCATCTGCTGGCCGTCGATTTCATCCGCCGCTACGCCGTGGTGCCCATTGAGCGCAAATTCGGCACCGTGGTGACCAGCGCGGCCGGCTATCCGCTGGACAAGACCTATTACCAGACGGTCAAGGGCATGGTGGCGCCGATCGACATACTCGCGCCGGGTGGCGACCTGTTGATCGTGTCGGAGTGCGCCGAAGGCATGGGCTCGCCCGAGTACGTGGAGGCGCAGCGGCGGCTGCTCGGACTCGGACCGGAAGGTTTCATGGCGGACATCAACGCAAAACGCCACGCCGATATCGACGAGTGGCAGACGCAGATGCAGTTAAAGCCGATGCGGTCAGGTTCGGTGCATCTTTACAGCGAAAAGCTTGCCGCGGAAGCTTGGGGGCTCACCGGCGTGCGCAGAATCGATTCCGTTCCGGATGCCATACGCGCCAGCGTGCAGCGCAGCGGCGACACGCATATAGCGGTGATTCCCGAGGGGCCTTACGTCGTTCCCGAATACCGCCCGGCGGTTTGAGCGTTTGCCGGTTTGCAGCAGGCAGCGCGCGACTAGGCCGTTTGGCCAATAGACTCTTCGGCTGGGTCAGCTACACTGCGAACGCTTCACGTTAGATCTCCTCCAGAGATTACCCCGCTTCGGCGGGGTTTTTTTACGGCGTCGCGACGGCCGTATCGATCCGGCGCTCCGCGCCGATACGCCCCACGAACGGAAGCTTCAGGGAAGGATCGAAGGGGTTGATCCCGAAATTCAGGCCCAGCAGGTTGACTTCGAGTCCTTCGACGCGGCTTGCTGCAACACCGACCAGACCCCAAAGGGAAAGTTGATAGCCGCTGCCGCTGGGGGCGCTCGAAGCGATGCCATCAAGTCGATAGTCCTTGCCGATGGCAGTCGACGGGAGATCGGCTTTCAATTCCGGCGCAGCCCGCAGCAACCAGGCCGTAAACGTGTTGGAGTTCGGGCCGGGCCAGAGTGTGTACCGGTCGGCATAGGGATAGGTCGCAGCCGCCTGATCGATGCGTTTGATGATGGCGTCGACGCCCGGCCCGCGCTTCTCCGCGATCAGTTCGGGCGCATTCCCGTACCAGCGGGCATCGGGGTGGCGCCCGCTGATGGCAACGACCGACCGGTTCGAGCGCAAGCGCCATCCGATCACTTCATAGACCTTGTAGTCATCCGCATTGGCCGGCTTGACGGCAACCCAGGTATGCACGCCGAAATAGCCGCGCCAGCCCCAGGTGCGGGCGGCATAGACCTGTACCAGCGCTTCGCGTGCCGAGGCGGGGTCGGGCGCAAGCCCTGTGGGTTCGGAACTGGCAGTGCGCCAGTCGCCCCGGGTCGAGCAGGCGCCCGCAAAGGCCAGGATCAGGACGCCTCCGACGAAAATCGAGGCAAAGGTGCGGAGCCGGCGCAGGCGGAATTTCACCTGGATCAGATGAAAGCGTGGCGCACGCGCGCCGAGACCCACTCGCTCAGCACCACTGTCGCGAGAATGACGATGAATATCAGTGTCACCTGCGGCCAGGCCAGCACGTTGAGCGAGGCCTGCAGGTTCAGGCCGATTCCGCCTGCGCCCACCAGGCCCAGTACCGTGGATTCCCGGATGTTGATGTCCCAGCGGAACACGCATACGCCCGCAAACGCAGGCAGGATCTGCGGCCAGATGCCGTAGACCAGGGTTTGCGCACCACTCGCGCCGGTCGCGGTGATCGCCTCGACCTGGCTGGCGTCGATTTCCTCGATTGCTTCGTAGATCAGCTTCGCGAGGAAGCCGATCGAGCGCAGCCCGATCGCAATGATTCCCGCAAAAGACCCCGGCCCGAGTATCGAAACCAGCAGCAGCGCCCAGATCAGCGAATTGATCGAACGCGAGGACACGATGATGAACAGCGCGATCGGCCGCACGAACAGGACGCTCGGCGTGGTGTTGCGCGCCGCGCAGAACGCGACCGGCAAGGCCATGACGATTGCGATCATCGTGCCGAGCGTGGCGATGTTCAGAGTCTCCCACATCGGCCACCACAGTTCCTGAATGTAGCCCCAGCGCGGCGGTACCATGCGCCCGACCAGATCTGCGCCCTGACGCGGTGCATCCAGCACGAAGGACCAGATCGTATCGCGCGTCATGATCTCGAAGCACCACAGGGTCGCCGCGACGAGCACCAGCCAGCCCGCAAACCGCGCTGCTACGACCGCGGGCGGCTGGCGCTTCCACAGGATGTGGTCCCCGATACGCTCTATCGTCATTACTGCACCTTTTGCCGGATCCAGCTCGAGCTGTATTCGGCGAACATGACGATAATGATGACGATCAGCAGGATGGCCGCCGCGGAATCGAATTCATAGCGATCGATGGCGGTATTCAGCGTGGCCCCTATGCCGCCTGCTCCGACGATGCCGATGACCGCTGACTCACGGAAATTGATGTCCAGCCGGTACAGCGACAGGCCGATCAGCCGCGGCATCACCTGCGGCTGGATGCCGTAGTTCATCCATTGCAGCCAGGAGGCACCGGTCGCGCGAACCGCCTCGGCCGATGCCGGGTCGATGTCTTCGATGTCTTCGGCAAGCAGCTTGGACAGAAAGCCGATGGTCGCGAATGACAGGGTCAGGAAGCCGGCCAGCGGACCGAATCCGAACAGCGCGACGAACAGGATTGCGATGATCACCTCCTGAAAACTGCGCGAAATCGCAATGATCGACCGGCACAGCAGGTAGACCCACACCGGGGCGACGTTGCGCGCGGCGCCGACGCCGATCGGAATCGAAATCAGGATGCCCACCACCGTAGAGGTGAGCGTCATGGTAAGGCTCTCGGCGAGCCCGGCCCAGATGTCGCCCCAGCGGCTGGTGAAATCCGGCGGAAGGAATGCGCCGATAAAGCGAATGGCGCGCGGAATGCCCTCGGCGACGCGCCTCCAGTTCACATCGATCGAGGCGAGCGCGAGAATCAGGTAGAGCGTCGCGCCGATGATCAGCGCCCAGCGCACCCGCGCATCGGCGATGAGCGGCTGCGGATGCCACCTTGTTCCCGAAGCGACGCTCACACATTCCCCGCCAGGCGTTCCTCGTCCAGTACCGGATCTTCATCGTCCGGATCGACCGCTTTGCGCTTGCGCCGGACCGTCGCAGTCCAGTCCTCTTCGCCGTAAATCTGCGTCAGTACCTCGGAGGTCAGATCTCCAGGCGGCCCGTCAAACACGATTTTGCCGTCCTGCAATCCGACCACGCGCTGAACGAACAGTTGCGCGAGCTGCACGTCGTGTATGTTGATGACCGCTGCGAGCCCGCGTTCGGCGCACAGGTCGCAGATCAGACGCATGATCTGGCGGGAAGTCTTCGGATCAAGGCTCGCGGTCGGCTCGTCGATGAGCAGGATCTCCGGCCGCTGCAGCATCGCCCGGGCAATGCCCACGCGCTGACGCTGCCCGCCCGAGAGGGCGTCGGCTCGCTTGTCCACATGCTCGGAAAGGCCGACGCGATCCAGGGTCGAAAAGGCTTCGTCTACCGCAGCCTGCGGAAAACGCCGGAAGTAGCTCGCCCAGAACCCGACGTGGCCAAGCTGCCCCGATAGCACGTTCTCCATCACTGTCAGCCGCTCGACCAGCGCATATTCCTGGAAGATCATTCCCATGCGCCGCCGAGCGCGGCGCAATTCGTTGCGCGAGAGCGCCGTGATCTCCGTGTCACCCAGCACGACCCGGCCGGCCGTAGGTTCGACCAGCCGGTTGATGCAGCGGATCAGCGTGGACTTGCCCGCCCCGGAGGGGCCGATCAGTGCCATTACCTGCCCGGCCGGCACCCGCAGATCCACATTTTGCAGTGCCAGGTCGCCGGTCTTGTAGCGCTTGCTCAGGCCCTCGAGGCGAAGCATCAGGGGGACCGGCTTACTTGCAGGTGTAGCTGACGTTGTTCGCCGCGTCGATCTTGCGGATCACGTCCCAGTGGCCCTTGTAGGTGATCGGAATGAATTTCGCTTCGCCGGATTTTTCGAATTCCTTTTTGAGCGCCGAGCCTTCCCACGGAAACGAAAAGAACGCTTCGCCGATCTTCTTGGCCAGCGCCGGCTCGAGGTTGTAGACGTATCCGTAACCCGTCGTCGGGAAGGTCTGCGACTTGTAGATCGTCTTCACCTGCTCCGCCTTGATCACGTCGCGCGAAATCATGCGCTTCAAGACTGAATTCGCGATCGATGCCGCGGGATAGTCCTTGTTGGCGACGCCAAGTATCGAGTTGTCGTGCTTGCCGGAGAAAGCAGGTTTGAAGTCCTTGTTCGCCTCCATCTTGAACTCGGCCTTCAGCAGCGCCGACGGCGCCTTGAAACCCGAATTCGAGGTCTGCGAGGTGAACGCGAGCGTCTTGCCCTTGATGTCCTCGACCTTGTTCACGCCGCTGCCCGGATAGGTGATGATCTCCATCTCGTAGCCGAAGCTGTCGTCGGCCCGCGCCATCATCGCAAACGGCACGAGGCCTGCGCAGTTGACGGCGAGCGGATTCGAGCCCGTGTTGAAGCCCGCGATATGCAGGCGCCCGGCCCGCATCGCTTCGATCTGTGCCGCATTCGACTGCACCGGGAAGAACTGCACCCGCTTGCCCGTCACCTTCTCGAGGTGCTTCAGAAATTCGTCCCACACCTTGGCATAGACCGCCGGGTCTTCTACCGGCGTATAGGCGAATATCAGGGTCGGGGGATTGACCAGTTTGCTCTTGTCGGTGGGGGTGTCGGCAACCAGATCGCCGTCGACGTCGCAGAAGCGCGCGTCCAGGGTGCCATGCGGACAACTCTGCGCTGAAGCGGCACCGGCGATGGTTGCGAATACGAGTGCGCCTGTGAACTGCAACACGCGGACGCGAAACGGGATTGCGGCTGTGTTCCTCATGGTTTTCTCCTCTGATTGATATTCTTCCGCATTTCGCTCGGACCGGCCGAATGCTGGGGGTGCTGCGCCATTACTTGCTGCCCAAATAGTATATCCGCAAGTGGTCGCACGCGGGAACCCGTCAATGGCCATTCTGCGCGACCTGCGCGCCGCAGCGTCACAGCAGCCGTATGGGCGAGGCTTGCTCGTGGTGATAGCCTTGACGGCCCGCGTAAAGGACGGCGATCTGCGCCATATCGGCGTCCTCGTCGCCGCTTAACGTGATGCAGGACAACAAGCCCAGCTCTCGCTTCGGGTAGTCGACGACCGCGAGGATGACCGGTACGCCGGCAGCGACGGCGATCCTGTAGAAGCCGGATTTCCACCCTTTCTGCAGTCCGCGTGTGCCTTCGGTTGCGATCACCAGATGAAATTGATCTCTTAGCCGGAATTCCTCGGAGAGTCGGGCGACGAAGCCGGTGCGCTCGCTGCGACTAACGGGTATGCCGCCCAGGCTGCGCATGATCGGGCCCGATATGCCGCGAAACAGGCTGTCTTTGCCCGCCCAGTGGGCGTCGAAGGGCAGAGCAGCGAGCGCCAGCAGTGTCACCGGAAAATCCCAGTTCGAGGTGTGCGGATAGGCTATGACCACGGCCTTGGCGGGGCGCTCGGCAAGGTCGAGCAGTGTCCAGCCCATGAGTTTGAGAGCGAGACGAGCCGGGCCGCGCAGGATGTTCATTTTGAGGGAAGCAGCCGGAGGGAAGGGACGGCGATGCTACAGGAATTCATGCGCCGATGCCGGGGCGGCGGGCTACAATTTCGGACTTCGGCTCGGGAACCAAAGTCCGGTCGGCGGTATCCAAATGTGAACTATTGCAAAAATAATCAAACGGTCTATTGACGGCCTTGACGGGCAGGCGCCCAATCTGAATCCCGGCATATGGAAAAAGCGAGTTCATGAATATGGATAGTCCGGTTCGCCAGACGGAACGTCGGTCGAATTTCGATCCTACAGGTGGCGTCGACCTGGAGGATTTGAATGCGGTCGAGCGGGCTGTGCGCGCGATTCTGGACCGGCGCTACGCCGGCAGGTATGACGCCGCTCTGCTGCGCAAAGCCATGGACGATGTCGTGCGTGCCTATCGTGGCGAATACCCCGGCCTGCTGCGTTGCGACGCCCTGTACCACGATCTGCGCCACTCGCTGGAAACCGCGCTTACGACGGCGCGCCTGATCGACGGGTACGCGGCGCATCACGCGCAGGACGACTGTGCCGCCGACATCGATGCCGATCATGCGCTGCTTGCCATTTTGCTGGCGCTTTTTCACGACATCGGCTTGCTGCGGCGCGACGCCGAGGCCGATCTGTGGGGCCCGTCCCTGACCCCGATCCATGAAGAGCGGGGCGTCGAATTCATGTACGCCTATCTACCGGGAACAACGCTCGCACCGCTAATCGGAGAGAGCAAGTTGATCATGGCGACCAAGCTCGTCTTTATGTTTCCCGAGAGTTGGACGGCGGAGGAACGCAGGCTGGCCGGCATGGTTGCCACCGCCGACCTGGTCAGCCAGCTTTCCGATCGATGCTATCTGGAGAAGTGCCGCGATTTTCTGTTTCTCGAGTTCAGCGCGTTTGGCCTGGCCGGCAAGCCGGACAGCCCCTACCCCGACAGCCGGACTCTGCTGGAAAAGACGCCGGCATTCATCGAGGGCTACCTTCACAAGCGCATGGACGTTGATTTCCAGGGAGTGCGGCGCTATTTGCGCGCACATATGACGGGCGCTGATCCCTGGGAAGAGGCGATCCAGCGCAATCTCGGTTATCTGAAGACCCTGCTCGAAAACAAGGATCTGGATCGCCTGCGGCGCAATCCGACGCGATATATCGGCGAGCAGCAACGCTCAAGCTAGGATCGGCGCGCGCGTTTCGGCCGGGTGCCGGGTTTTATCGGTGCCACCGCGCGGCGCGCAGGCGCGGCGCGGCCGACAGATTTACCGCTGCCGGCGCGCTTTAGCGGTCTGCCGGTGCCCGCCGGCTGGAACGAGGGAATCAGGTGTTTCTTGCCGTTGCCGATCAGATCGGCGCGGCCCATGCCTTGCAGTGCCTCGCGCAGCAGCGGCCAGTTATCCGGATCGTGATAACGCAGGAAAGCCTTGTGCAAACGCCGCTGCCGTCCGCCTTTGACCACAGTGACGTTCTCCGACGTGGCCGAGACCTTGTGCAGCGGATTTTTGCCGCTGTGGTACATGGTCGTCGCCAGAGCCAGCGGCGTGGGCAGGAAGGTTTGCACCTGATCCAGGCGAAAGCCGTTGCGCTTTAGCCAGAGTGCGAGCGCGAGCATGTCGGAATCGCTGGTGCCGGGATGCGCGGCGATGAAGTACGGAATGAGATACTGTTCCTTGCCGGCTTCGCGCGAGAACTTGTCGAACAGGGCCTTGAACTTGTCGTAGTTGCCCATGCCCGGTTTCATCATTTTGGACAGCGGCCCTTCCTCGCTGTGTTCGGGTGCGATCTTGAGATAGCCGCCGACGTGGTGGGTGGCGAGTTCCTTCACGTATTCGGGCGAGCGCGCGGCGAGGTCGTATCTGAGGCCCGAGGCGACGAATACTTTCTTGATGCCGGGCAGGGCGCGCGCCTTGCGGTACAGATCAATCAGCGGCGCGTGGTCGGTGTTGAGGTTCTCGCAGATGCCGGGGTAGACGCAGGACAGACGCCGGCAGGAGGATTCGATTTTCGGATCCTTGCAAGCCATGCGGTACATGTTCGCGGTCGGTCCGCCGACATCCGATATCACGCCGGTGAATCCCGGCGTCTTGTCGCGGATCTCCTCGATCTCGCGCAGGATCGATTCCTCCGAGCGGCTCTGGATGATGCGTCCCTCGTGCTCGGTGATCGAGCAGAAGGTGCAGCCGCCGAAACAGCCGCGCATGATGTTCACCGAAAAACGGATCATTTCCCAGGCGGGAATTTTTGCGGCGCCATAGGCGGGGTGCGGTGCGCGCGCATAAGGCAGTCCGTACACATGATCCATTTCCGGTGTGCCGAGCGGGATCGGCGGCGGATTGAGCCACACGTCCCGGTCGCCGTGTCCCTGCGCCAGCGCACGCGCATTGCCGGGATTCGATTCGAGGTGGAAAGTGCGCGAGGCGTGCGCATCGAGCACCGGGTCTGCCTTGACCTGTTCGTAGGACGGCAGGCGTAGGACCGTGCGCGCGCGTTCCTCGCGCCGCGCTGCGAGGCGCGCTTCGCGTCCGTGGAAGCGGATGGTTTGTGTTACCGGGGCCGGCGCGGCCGCGGCTGCAACCGGTGATTTTTGCACCATCGCGTACGGATCGGGACGCACGTTGAGCGCGCCCGGCGTATCCACCGTGGTCGAGTCCGCTTCGCTCCAGCCCTCGGGCCGCCAGCCGTGCGGCACCATGAAGGCGCTGCCGCGCAGGTCGCGGATGGTCTTGATGTTTTCGCCGGCCGCGAGCCGGTGTGCGAGTTCCACCAGCGCGCGCTCGGCGTTGCCGAACAGCAACAGGTCGGCCTTGGCATCGGGCAGGATCGAACGCTTCATCGTGTCCGACCAGTAATCGTAATGCGCGATGCGTCGCAGGCTCGCTTCGATGCTGCCGATGACCAGTGGCGCGTCGGGATAGGCTTCGCGGCAGCGCTGGGCGTACACGGTCAGTGCGTGATCCGGGCGCTTGTCGGGCGCGCCGTCGGGCGTGTAGGCGTCGGTGGAGCGTGTCCTGCGATCCGCGGTGTAGCGGTTGACCATGGAATCCATGTTGCCCGCGGTCACGCCGAAGAACAGATTCGGTTTTCCCAGGCGCCTGAAGTCGGCGGCCGAATGCCAGTCGGGCTGACTGATGATGCCGACGCGAAAGCCCTGCGCTTCCAGCAGTCGCCCCACCAGCGCCATGCCGAAACTCGGATGATCGATATAGGCATCCCCGGTGACGATGATGACGTCGCAGGAATCCCAGCCGAGCATGCGCATTTCGTCCTGCGACATCGGCAGGAAGGGCGCTATGCCGAAACGCTGCGCCCAGTGCTTGCGATAGGAAGTGAGTGGTTTGATGTGCGTGTCGATGGGGGTCACCTCAGGCGCGCCAGGCGCGCACGCGCGCGAGCAGCGCGTTGGTGGAGGCGTCCAGGCCGGCGATGGTTCCACCGCCGGCAGGCTGCGCCGCGAGGGTGCGTGCGATTTCCTTGCCCAGTTCCACGCCCCATTGGTCGAAGCTGTTGATGTTCCAGATGATGCCCTGCACGAACACCTTGTGCTCGTAGAGCGCCAGCAACTGGCCCATGGTGTAGGGATCGATATGCTTGAACAGTATGGTCGACGACGGCCGGTTGCCCTCGAAGCGCCGCTGCGGCTGAACGGCATCCTTGCCCGCCATCAGCGCCGCGCCCTGGGCCAAGGCGTTCTCCGCCGCGGTGCCTGTGGTCGCGACCGGAACCAGGAAATCGCAGGGCACGAGGTGCGTGCCCTGATGCAGCATCTGGTGGAAGGCGTGCTGGCTGTTGGTGCCGGGCGCGCCCCAGACCACGGGCACGGTAGCGTAGTCCACCGACCGGCCGTCGCGGTCCACGCTTTTTCCGTTCGATTCCATTTCGAGTTGTTGCAGGTAGGCCGGCAGCTCGCGCAGCGCCTCGGCGTAGGGCAGCACTGCGTGCGATTCGGCGCCGAAGAAATTGGCGTACCAGATGCCGAGCAGCGCCATCAGCACCGGCATATTGGCTTCCAGCGGCGCCGAGAGAAAATGCGCGTCCATATCGCGCGCGCCGGCGAGCAATTCCTCGAACCGGTCCATGCCGATGGCAATGGCCACGGGCAATCCCACCGAGGCCCAGACCGAATAACGCCCGCCGACCCAGTCCCATAGCGGAAAACAGCGCTCGCCCTCGATGCCGAAGTTTGCGGCAGCGACGAGATTGGTGGTGACCGCCGCAAAATGATGGGTCACGGCTTGCTCGCTGCCCAGCGCCTTGACCAGCCAGGCCCTGGCCAGATTGGCATTGCCCAGGGTCTCTACCGTGGTGAAGGTCTTGGAGGCGACGATGAACAAGGTCGTGTCCGGCTCGGCCGCAGCGAGCACGTGCGCCAGATCTTCGGGGTCGGCATTGGCGACGAAATGCACGGCCTGCGGCGCGTCGGCGTGGCGCCACAGGGCCTGGGTGAGCATGCGCGGGCCGAGATCGGAACCGCCGATGCCGATGTTGATCACCGTGCGCATGGGCTTGCCCGTATGGCCCAGCAGGCGCCCGCCGCGCACTGCGTCGCTGAAGGCGCGCATGTCCTGCTTCGCCTTGCGCACGACGGGCATCACGTCGCCGCCGGCGGGAAACACCGCCTGCGCCGAGCGCAGTGCGACATGCAGCACGGCACGGTCCTCGCTCGCATTGATGTGTTCGCCCGCGAACATGCGCGCGCGCCAGCCTTCGACATCCGCCTGCCGCGCGAGGTCGGCGAGCAGTCCGAGCGTGGTGCCGGTCACGCGGTGTTTGGAGTAATCGAGCAGCAGCGCGCCCGCTGTCAGCGAAAATTCGCGCGCGCGCCCGGGCGCGCGCGCGAACAACTCGTCCATGCGGACATTCGCGATCTCCGCCTGGTGCGCCTGCAGCGCTTTCCATGCCGGGCTTTGCGTCAGCGTGTTCGAGCTTGGTGTGTTCATGATATTGACTTGTCTTTGCGGTAAAGGCGGAATTTCTCGGTGCGATCGCCCGCGCGATTGCCTTCCCAGAGTTTTTTCCATGATACCCCCGGGTTCGCGGCGGGAAGGCGGGCGTTTTCCTGGATCAGCAGCAGCGCGCAGCGACGGCCTGCATGGACTTCGGCGCGTTCGGTGACGATGCCTGCATGGTAGTCGAACGCGGCGCGTTGCGCTTCACCCAGGCCGCGGCTGGCAATGCAGCCGTGCCGTTTGGGCAGGTTGGCCTGCAGCGCGCGCGCCACCGGCCGATAGCTTTTGCCGTAGTCTATCCATGGCAGCCACAACATCATGGTCAGTGCCCAGAACGTGGCAAGTCCGGCGGCCCAGAAGGTGACGCAGCGATGGGATGCGTTTTTGCTGCGCCAGAGCAGCGTGATCCAGGCGAGCGTAACCGCGATGGCGGTGATCAGGGGCAGCCATGAAAAATGCGCGACGAAGCCCGGCTCGATGCGCACGGCATTGGCGGCAATGCGCGGCGGAAAACCGGTCTGCAGCGCCATGTAGCCCACCCAGATGAGGCCGCCGAGCAGGCTGAAGGTCATGGCGCCGAACCAGGCGAGCGCATTGGCCGCGCCGCGGCGCAAATCGCCCAATACCTGTGCGCCCAGCAGCGCGAGAGGCAGCAGCAGCGGCAGCAACGGCAATTCCCCGCGGGCAGGCGCCAGCACGCTCAGGCACAGTTCCGCGACCAGTGCGATCAGCGGCAGCACCACTGCGGCGGAATGCGATTTTCTGCGATACAGCCACAAGCCCCAGAGGGCGATCGGCCAGGCCGGCCATGCGAACCAGGAGAGCGTGCGCAGTACCTGCGTGGCGGCATCCAGGCTCGGTGCCTGCGCCAGAACAGCCAGACTGTTTTCGTGCAGCCACGCCGCGAACAGCACCGGCGAACGCGCGTAGAGCAGCGCGGGCCAGGTGACGAGCCAGGGCGCGAGCACCAGCGCCGCGCATGCCAGGGCAAGCGTGGTGTTGCGGCTGCGCCAGTCCGCCACGAACAAGGGCGTCGCAAGCAGCGCGATGAGCAAGGGCAGGATGTGCGGGAGCCCGGTGGCGAGGAACGCTGCGCCCAGACCGCAGCCCAGGGCGATGCCCGCCGCGTACGGTCGTTTGCCGACCAGCGCGGCGCCCCAGTACGCGCAGGCCAGGCCCGCGAGCAGGGCGGTTTCGCTGATCGTCTGGTGTGCATGCATCAGCAGACCGGTGCAGCCCATGAACATGAGCATGACGCCGTGGCCCCGGAGGCTCATGTCCTCGCCGCGGCTGTCGTCGTCGTAGTAGTTCTTTTCGTGGAAGGCGCGTCCGGCCAGGCGCAGGAAGGCCAGGGTCAGGGCGATGCAGACGCCCGCCGCAAGGCGCGCCGCGTCATGTTGCGCAAGGAGGCCGCCCAGCAGTTTGGCGAACCCCGCGGCGATCCAGTAGAACAGCGGGCCATCGTTGGCATAGTGCTCGCCGGCTAGACGCGGCAGCAGCCAATCGCCGTGGCTGGCAAACTGGTGCGCAATGCCGATGCCGATGGCGTCGTCGTTTTTCCAGGGATCGTGGCCGACCAGGCCGGGCAGCAGGTAAATCGCGATCAGAATCAGCAGCGGGATGCGTGCCAGTGGCAGCGCGATGCGAAATCCGGACACTAGGCGACCGCCCTGAGTGTTCGCGCCAGCCTGGCTGTCTCACTGGGAGTCATGGGCGCATTTTACTCGGCCGGAAAACAAAAAAGGCAGCCGTAGCTGCCTTTTCCTGCCCGCGCCGACCTCAGTTCAGGCGGTCTTGGGCGCAGCCTCGGCGACCGGCTTCTTCGCGTATTTCTGGCGGAATTTTTCCACGCGACCCGCGGTGTCGATGATCTTCTGCTTGCCCGTGTAGAAGGGGTGGCAATTGGAGCACACCTCGACGGTCAGGGCCTTGCCCATGGTCGATTGCGTCTTCCAGGTATTGCCGCAGCTGCAGGTGACCTGAATTTCGTGATATTCGGGATGTATGCCTGTTTTCATGGTATTTCCTCGTTTTTACTTCGGCGCGGTCCGGGAATAGGAGCCGCAAAAGGCGGCAATTATCCCAGAAATCAATGCGCTAAGCAAGCAGCGCTAGCCCCTGCGCATGGAATCAAAGAAGTCCGCATTGTTTTTCGTCGCACGGATCTTGTCCACCAGGAACTCCGCGGCTTCCAGGTCGTCCATGGGGTAAAGGAGCTTCCTCAGCACCCATACCTTGGACAGCACCTCTTTCGCGATCAGCAATTCCTCGCGGCGCGTGCCCGAACGGTTGACGTTGATCGCCGGGAAGATCCGCTTTTCGTACATGCGCCGGTCGAGGTGAATCTCCATGTTGCCGGTGCCCTTGAATTCCTCATAGATCACGTCGTCCATGCGGCTGCCGGTGTCGATCAGCGCCGTGGCGAGGATGGTGAGCGAGCCGCCTTCCTCGACGTTGCGCGCCGCCCCGAAAAAGCGCTTCGGCCGCTGCAGCGCGTTGGCGTCGACGCCGCCGGTGAGCACCTTGCCCGAAGCGGGCACCACGGTGTTGTAGGCGCGCGCGAGGCGGGTGATCGAATCGAGCAGAATCACCACGTCCTTCTTGTGCTCGACCAGGCGCTTGGCTTTTTCGATCACCATTTCGGCGACCTGCACGTGGCGCGTGGCCGGCTCGTCGAAGGTGGAGGCGACCACTTCGCCGCGCACGGTGCGCGTCATCTCGGTCACTTCCTCGGGACGCTCGTCGATCAGCAGCACGATCAACACCACGTCGGGATGATTGGCGATGATGGCATGCGCCATGTGCTGCATCAGCACGGTCTTGCCGGCCTTGGGCGGGGATACGATCAGCCCGCGCTGGCCCTTGCCGATGGGCGCGATGATGTCGATGATGCGGCCGGTCATGTTCTCTTCGGCCTTGATGTCGCGCTCGAGCTTGAATACTTCGTCCGGGTGCAGCGGCGTCAGGTTCTCGAACAGGATCTTGTTCTTGGAGTTCTCCGGCAGGTCGCCGTTGACCTTGTCGACCTTGACCAGCGCGAAATAGCGTTCGCCGTCCTTGGGCGTGCGGATCTCGCCCTCGACGGAATCGCCGGTATGCAGATTGAAGCGGCGGATCTGGGAGGGGGAGACATAAATGTCGTCGGTGGAGGCAAGATAGGAGGTGTCCGGCGAACGCAGGAAACCGAAACCGTCGGGCAACACTTCCAGCGTGCCGTCGCCGAATATCGATTCGCCTTTCTTCGCGCGGTTTTTAAGCAGCGCGAAAATCAGTTCCTGTTTTCGCAGGCGGTTGGCGCCTTCGATTTCATGTCCCACCGCCATCTCGACCAATTCGGTGACGTGCAGTGTCTTAAGTTCGGATAATTGCATGCGGAAAGCGCTCGTGAAGAACGAAAAAAATCATGTGGAACGAAAAGGCAAAAGAGGCCTTGAGAGTTGCAACAGGGAGGATCCGGCGTCCGGATCCGGCTGGGGTGATTACGATATGGGGGGGTGTTTCCCCTCATGCTCCCCTACGTCAGCGATCGCTTCGGTTATGCTGAAACGACCTCTGAGAAAAACTGCCGGTGACGCTTCTGGGGCAAGGATAGAGGGTCTAGATGTTGCTGTCAAGGAAGGCGGTGAGCTGTGATTTGGACAGCGCGCCGACCTTGGTGGCTTCGATATTGCCGTTCTTGAACAGCATCAGGGTGGGAATGCCGCGGATGCCGTACTTGCGCGGAATCTCCTGGTTCTCGTCTACGTTGACCTTGGCGACCTTGAGCTTGCCGGAATATTCCTTGGCGACTTCCTCAAGCGTCGGGGCGATGGCCTTGCAGGGCCCGCACCACTCGGCCCAGTAATCGACCAGCACCGGGTTTTGCGCCTGCAGTACTTCGGCTTCGAATGTGTCGTCTGTTACATGCTGGATGTTATCGCTCATGCATTCCTCTTGTTCTCGCGTTCGTAAAATTGTGATTGTTTGCCTGCTCGTGACTCGCAGCCGTCAAGGCGGGGAAGGGGTGAGCCCCGATTCTAGCCCTATTTCAGTCCCGCCGCATGGAGTCGGCCGTATCCCGTATATTGAGGCGGGCTGCAGGGTTTCAAGTATCGGACCGCCGGACGGCTATGGTAAAATTCGTGCCTCCCGATTCGAGGATCGTTCCACGGACGCTTTTTCAGGACCTCAGCCATGACCTACGTTGTTACCGAAGCATGCATCAAGTGCAAATACACCGACTGCGTTGACGTTTGCCCAGTGGATTGTTTCCGCGAAGGGCCGAACATGCTGGTCATCGATCCCGAGGAATGCATCGACTGCACCCTGTGCGTGGCCGAATGCCCGGTGGAGGCGATTTTCGCCGAGGACGATGTGCCGGACAACATGAAGGAATATACGGCGATCAACGCCGAATTGTGCAAGCTGTGGAAGCCGATCATCGAGCGCAAGGATGCGCCGCCCGATGCGGATGAGTGGGCCAAGGTGAAGGACAAGAAGAAGCTGCTGGAGAAGTAGCCGGACGGCGGGCCCCAGGTCCCCTAGGTCCCCGGCCCGCAATCCATGCAGCGCTCGACCGGTTTCGGGCCGATGCGGAGCTTGTGGTTGAGGTCGCGCAAGGCGGTGCGCAGCCCTTCTTCGACAACCGGATGATAGAAGGGCATCTCCAGCATTTCAGAAACCGTCATTTGTTTTTGCACCGCCCAGGCGAGCAGATGCCCGATGTGTTCGGCGTCCGGGCCGAACATCTCGGCGCCGAGGAACCGGCCGCTGCCCATCTCGCCATATACCTTCAGCAAGCCCTTGTTGCGCAGCATCACACGGCTGCGGCCCTGGTCTTCAAAGGACGCGACGCCCGCCGCGAAAGCGCCGGCCGAACGCAGGCGGATCTGTTCCACGTTCAATCCGACTGAGGCGACCTGCGGTTCGGTGAACACGACGGCCAGCGGCGCGCGGCGCAAGCCGGCCTGCACCTTCGGATAGCGTCCGGCGTTGTCGCCTGCAATGCGGCCCTGGTCGGCGGCTTCGTGCAGCAGAGGAACGTCATTGCTGGCATCGCCGGCAATGAATATCGGACTGTCGCCGCACTGCAGGGTGTGGCGGTCGAACAAAGGCACGCCGCGTTTGTCCAGTTGCAGACCGGTCTTGTCCAGCGCCAGAGCTGCGACATTGGGCGTGCGACCGGTCGCCGCCAGCACGTAGTCGAATTGCTCGGTCCGATGGTCGCCGTCGCGATGCAGATAGCGGACCTCGACGCCGGCCGCCGTCTCGCTGACCGACTCCACCTGGGCCGCTGCATCCAGATAAAACTCTTCATTGAAAATCTTGTCTGCATACGCGCGCATGGCCTCGTCGCGAATGCCGGCGATGCCGCCGCCGACGCCGAACACCTTGACTTCGACTCCCAGCCGGCTCATGGCCTGCGCCAGTTCCAGGCCGAGCGGACCCGGACCGAATACCACCAGACGCTTGGGCAGGGTGGGTAATTCAAACACCGAATCGCTGCTCAGCAAGCGCGTGCCCAGGCCTTGCAGCATGGGCGGCAGGAAGGGTGTGCTGCCGCTGGCAATCACGATACGCCGGGCGCGGATCAACTGACCTTGCTCCGTGACCAGAGTGCCCGCGTCCTGAAACCGAACCTTCGCCTTGAAACGGCCGGCTTCGGGATAGGCTTCGATGGTCTCCAGCACGAATCCGACAAATCGGTCCCGTTCGCGCCGCACCCTGGCCATTACCGCGGCTCCATCCACGCTGACGCCTTGCGCATGCACGCCGAATGCTTCCGCATGGCCGGCGGCGTGCGCCGCCTCCGCTGCGGCGATCAGCAGTTTACTGGGCATGCAGCCGACGCGCGCACAGGTGGTGCCGTAGGCGCCGCTTTCGATCAGCAAGATCGAATCAGTGTGTGCGCGCGCCGCGCGGTAGGCTCCCATGCCGGCGGTGCCGGCGCCGATGATGGCGATGTCGGTGTCGATTTGATTCGGCGTCATGGAGTGGGCTCCTGTTCGATTGCCCGGTCGCGCGCGCGACACCGCCACGCGCGCGTATTACGTATTACGAGGCCATTTCAGAATTACCGAAATGACCTCGGATATAGGGGATCACGCGGGGACATATCCCCTCGTCTTTTAATCAGCCCTAGGCCGCTTTGCGTTCGGTTTGTCCGATCCACTGCGCGATCGCCTCGGAGTCGCCGATCAGCTTGCCGTCGGCGAACATCTGCGGTGTGGTGGTCGCGCCCGTGATTGCGCTTACGACGGCCAGCCGCAGGCGGTCCTCCAGCAGCACTTCGCTATAGGCAACACCGTGGTCGCGCAACAGGTCCTTCGCTTTCTTGCAGAACGGGCAGCCCGGCTTGGTCAGCAAGGCGATTTTCGGCGGTTTCTTCGCCTTGGGCGCGAGGTAGGCGAACATCGTGTCCGCGTCGGACACTTCGAAGGGATCGCCGGGCTTCTGCGGTTCGATGAACATCTTCTCTATCACACCGTCTCTGACCAGCATCGAGTAACGCCAGGACCGCTTTCCGAAGCCGATGTCGCGCTTGTCCACGAGCATGTCCATGCCTTCGGTGAATTCCGCATTGCCGTCGGCGATCAGCGTGATGTTGTCCGCCGCCTGATCCTTCTTCCACTCGTTCATGACAAACGCGTCGTTGACGGACAGGCACAAAATGTCGTCGACCCCGTTGGCCTTGAATGCCGGCGCGAGTTGGCTGAAGCGCGGCAGGTGTGTGGACGAGCAGGTCGGGGTAAACGCGCCGGGCAGCGAGAACACGATCACCGTCTTGCCGCGGAACAGGTCGTCGGTGGTGACGCGCTGCCACGCATCGTTTGCGCGCAGATGGAAAGTGACGTTCGGGACGCGTTGGCCTTCACGATTCGATAGCATGTGAAATTTCCTTGAAAAATCGGGTGGACGAATCGACCCCTTATGGATCGCGTATTCTGGAGAATCTACCCGTTCGGCGCGGCGCCATCTGTGGGATAGCGCACGCTGTGGCTTTTTTTCTTGCGCCGCCGCGCCCGGTCCCCGGGCTAGTCGTACAGGCCGGGTCGCGCCTTGCCGCGGAATACGTAGTAGGAAAACGCGGTGTAGGCAACGATGAAGGGCAGTACGATCAGTGCGCCGACGAGCACCACTTTCAGCGACGAGGGATGCGCGGCCGCGTCCCAGAAGGTCAGACGGTCGATCACCACATACGGAAACAGGCTGTAGGCGAGGCCGATGAAGGCGAGCACGAAGATCGCCACCGCGCCCGCGAAGGGCGCCCAGTGCGCGGCACCCTCGACACCGCGCGACAAGCGCCCGGTCGAGCGCCACACCCAGATCCACGCGAAGAGCGTCACCAGCGGCAGCAGCATCAGCCCGAGCGTCTGCGGGAAATCGAACCATTTCATCTGTACCGTGTTGCTCACCAGCGGCGTCGCCAAACTTACCGCAGCGACGCCCAGTGCGACCCACAGCAATCCCCAGCGTGCCCAGGCGAGCGCTTTTTTCTGCAAGCTGCCTTCGGTCTTGTAGATCAGCCAGGTCGCACCTAGCAGCACATAGCCGCCGCAGAGCCCCGCGCCCACCACCACGGCGAACAGAAGATAGCCGAAGCCGGATTCGAAACCGGTAATGTAGCGACCCAGCATCAGGCCCTGCGAAAACGAAGCCAGGAACGAACCGAGGTAGAACAACCAGTTCCACAGTTCGCGGTGCCAGCCTTCGGCCTTGACGCGGAATTCGAAGGCCACGCCGCGCAGCATCAGTCCGATCAGCATCGCGGCCACGGGCAGATAGAGCGCGCCCAGCACCACGCCGTGCGCCGCCGGAAACGCGACCAGCAAGATGCCTACGCCCAGCACCAGCCAGGTTTCGTTCGCGTCCCAGAACGGCCCGATCGAGGACACCATCAGTTCCTGTTCGCGCGCGTCCGCCGCGGGCATCAGCATGCCCACGCCGAGGTCGTAGCCGTCGAGCACGACATAGGCGAGGACGGCCACGCCCATGAGTGCGGCAAAGATCAGCGGCAGGTCGAGGTTCATGGCGTTTTCACCGGTAATGCGCCTTTGCCGGCGAGGTGGGTGATCACCACCATATAGGCGCCGAGCATCAGCGTGTAGACCAACACGTAACCGGTGAGGCTTGCACCCATTTGCGCTTCGGGGATGCGTCCCACCGCCTGCGAAGTCTTCAGTATTCCCGTGACCAGCCAGGGCTGGCGCCCGATTTCAGTCACCAGCCATCCTGCCAGCGTGGCGATCCAGCCGGAGAAGGTGGCGCCGGCAAAAATCCACAGCAGCCAGCGCGGCGGCGCGCGGTCCTTGCGCATCAGCCAGGCGCCGCCCCACGCCACGGCGAGCATCAGTACGCCCATGGCCAGCATGATGCGAAACGCGAAAAATACCGGCGCCACCGGCGGCGCAAGATGGTCCGCACCGGGTGCGGAGGGCGCGAAAGCGTCTATGCCCTTCACCTCGCCGTCGAGCTCGTGCGTGAGTATCAGGCTCGCGATCCTGGGAATTTCGATGGCATAGTCATTGCGCCGCTTTTCTTCGTTGGGGACGGCGAACAGCACCAGCGGCGCGCCGCGCTCGGTGTTCCACAAGGCCTCCATTGCGGCGATCTTGGCAGGCTGGTGTTCCAGCGTATTCAACCCGTGCTGATCGCCCGCAAAAATCTGCAGCGGCGCGATCACGGCGGCCACCATGATGCTGGTGCGCAGTGTGCGCAGCGCCGAGGCGTCCGTGCTCGCGCGCAGCAGGCGCCAGGCCGACAGTCCGGCCACCACGAAGGAGGCGGTGAGCGCGGAAGCGAGCAGCATGTGCGTCATGCGGTAGGGGAAGGAGGGATTGAAGATCACCTGCATCCAGTCGCCCGCGATCAGCGCGCCGCCCTCCATCACCTGGCCGGTGGGTGTTTGCATCCAGGAGTTGAGCGCGAGTATCCAGAACGCGGAAAACAGGGTGCCGATCGCGACCAATAGCGTCGCGCCTATGTGCACCCAGGCGGGCACGCGGTTCATGCCGAACAGCATTACGCCGAGAAAGGTGGCCTCCAGAAAGAATGCGGTCAGCACCTCGAAGGCGAGCAGCGGGCCCGCGATGTTGCCGACGTGATTCATGAAGCCCGGCCAGTTGGTGCCGAACTGGAAGGACATGGTGATGCCCGTAACCACGCCCATCGCGAACGAGAGGGCGAACACCTTGGTCCACAGCTTGTAGGTCGCGAGCCAGGCTGCATCGCCGCTCCTCGCGTAGCGGATGCGAAAGTACACCAGGAACCAGGCCAGCGCGATGGTAAGGCTGGGGAACAGTATGTGAAAGCCGATGTTCAGCCCGAATTGGGCGCGCGCAAGCAGCAGCAGGTCAGGGTTGTCCATGGGGTCGGGGTTTCAGCAAATCTGTCCCTAGCATAGCGCGATCAGGGCGCCATGTATGTGACCGCAGTCACGTCAGCAGGTTCTGGGGGCACCCGCGTTCGCCGTTCCAGCGTGTTTCCCGCGCTGCTTGAGCCCGCGCGAAATCCGGTCGCCCGCCGGCGATCGTGACTTATCATAGGCAACCATGTCCGGCACAGAATTCGCAGTGATTTCCAAGGCGCAACTCTACGCGCGCCTCGCGCAGGGCCTCGCCGGCGAGCTGACGGTCATCACGCCCAATCTGCGCCTGGCGCAATCGCTCGCGCGCGAATTCGACGCGGAGCAGGCCGCGCAAGGCCGCAGCGCCTGGGAGTCGGCCGACATCCTGCCCTATGCGGCATTCGTGCAGCGCTGCTTCGAGGACGCGCTCTACTCGGGGTCCGCGTCTGCGCTGCCCGTGCCACTCACGCCGGCGCAGGAACTCGCGCTGTGGGAAGACATCATCCGGCGTTCGGACGCGGGCGGCGCACTGCTCGCGCTGCCCGAGACCGCGGCACTGGCCGCCGATGCGTGGAAAACGGCGCACGCCTGGCGCCTGCTCGACAGCCTGCGCTCGGACCAGTTGAACGAGGATGCGTCGGCGTTTCGCGACTGGTGCGCTGAGTATTCGCTGCGCTGCCAGCGCGACGGGCATGGCGACGCGGCATCGCTTTCCGATCTCGTCGCGGCGCGCGTGAACGGCGCGGACATACGCAGGCCGCAGGCGCTGGCGATCTACGGCTTCGACATCCGCACGCCGCAGCAGCAGGCTTTGTTCGATGCCTTGCAGCGCGCGGGAACGCAGCTGCTGGTGTGCGTGCCGCCCGTGCGCGAGGCGCGCGTGCTGCGCCTCGCCTGCGTCGATGCGCGCGACGAGCTCACGCGCGCCGCCAGCTGGGCGCGCGCGCGCCTCGAAGCGGATCCGCGCGCGCGCATCGGCGTCGTCGTGCCCGATCTCAACAAACAACGCAAGGCGATCCTGCGCATCTTTCGCAGTCTGATGGCGCCCGCCTCGATGCTGCCGGGATCCGATCAGGACGCGCCGCCCTTCAATGTTTCTCTGGGAGCCGCGCTGGACAGCTATCCGCTGGTGCAGGCGGCCTGCCTCATCCTCGAACTCGCGGGTCGCGAAATGGAATTCGGACGCGCGAGCCTGCTGCTGCGCTCGCCCTTTATTGCGGCGGCCGAAAGCGAAGCGGCCGGGCGCGCGCTGCTCGATCTCGAATTGCGCCGCCGCGCCGAGCCGACGATCACGCTGGAGCGGCTGCTTGCCACCATCGAAGCCGCCGACCGCGGCGCGCAGGCGTCCGAGCTGGTGCAGCGCCTGCGCAAGCTCGCCGCGTTTCGCAAGTCCGAGCTGTTTGCCGCGCGCGCGCCCTCGGATTGGGCGAAAGCGTTTACCGAGGCCTTGAAGCTCATGGGGTTTCCCGACAAGGGCCGCAGTCTCGACTCGACTGAATACCAGACGCTGAAGAAATGGCACGAAGTCGTCGCAGGCTTCGCGCTGCTCGACCGGGTGAGTGCGAAGCTGGGCCATGCACAGGCGCTGTCGCGGCTGCGGCGCATGGCTGCGCAGACCCTGTTTCAGCCCGAGGCGCAGGATGCGCCCGTGCAAATTCTCGGCGTGCTCGAATCCGCCGGGATGGCGTTCGATCATCTGTGGGTCATGGGCCTCACGGACGAAGCCTGGCCCATCCATCCGCGTCCCAATCCCTTCCTGCCGCTCGCGGCGCAACGCAATGCGCGCGTACCCGAGGCGTCGATCGAAGCCACGCTCGCGCTGGATGCCGCCATCACGCGCGGCTGGCTGGGGGCCGCGGGCGAGGTGGTGCTCTCGCATGCCAAAGCCGAAGGCGAGCGGAAACTCCTGCCCAGTCCGCTGTTGCGTGAACTGCCGGAGAGCGAACTTGCGCTACCTGTCTATGAAGGCCATCGCGAGCGCATCCATGCCTCGGCTGCCATCGAGGCTATCGAGGACGCGATCGCACCGCCGCTCACTGCGGGGGCGGCCTTGACCGGCGGTGCGGCGGTGATCACCGACCAGTCGGCCTGCCCGTTTCGCGCGTTTGCGCGGCACCGGCTCGATGCGCGCTCACCCGAGGCGCCGCACGCGGGGCTCGATGCCATGGAGCGCGGCATACTCGTGCACCGCGTGCTCGCCAGCGCCTGGGGCGAACTCAACACCAAGGCCAGGCTCGATGCGATCGGCGAGGGCGATCTGCAATCACTGCTCGCCGCGGCGGCGGAGGAGGCGGTGACGCGCTTGCGGCGCGACCGGCCGGCGACGCTCTCGGGCCGCTTTGCCGAAGTGGAAAAAGGCCGGCTGCAGCGCCTCGCGCGCGCCTGGCTGGAATTCGAGCGCGAGGCGCGCGGCGACGATTTCCGCGTCGCCGCGGTCGAAGACAAGCGCCGCATGGTCATCGGCCCGCTCACGCTGCGCGGCAAGCTCGATCGCGTGGACGAGCTCGAAGACGGCCGGCGCATCGTCATCGATTACAAATCGACCGCCGATCCGACGGGTGCCTGGCTGGGCGAACGACCCGACGCGCCGCAGTTGCCGCTGTATCTGGTTGCGAGCGAAGCCGAAGGCGTGGCGATCGCGTTTGCGCAGGTGAAGGCGGGCGAGATGAAGTTCGCCGCGCTCGCCGCCGAAGAGACCCTGCTGCCCGTGAAGAAATCCCTGCCCGATGCAGGTTGGGACGCGCAGGTGGCCGCATGGCGCACGGTGCTCGAGCGGCTCGCGACCCAGTTCGCAGCGGGCGCGGCAGCCGTGCATCCGAAAAATCCGCGAACGAGCTGCCGCAACTGCGACGTGCAGGCGCTATGCCGCATCCACGAGCGGCTCGGCGCGGCGGTTCTCGACAGGGACGGCGATGAAGAATCTTGAACTTTCATTTTCCAAAGGTAAGGAAATATCTACGTTCCGGACGCATAGACTTGCCATATTTGACAAGTTTAGTGCAGCGCATGACTGATGCGGCGGAAATCGCCGATCTGCACGCGCGCGAAACGGCGCTCGCTCCGACGCGCTCGTTCATCGTGCAGGCGCCGGCGGGTTCGGGCAAGACCGAACTTCTGATCCAGCGCTACCTCGGGCTGCTCGCAACCGTCGACGAGCCGGAGGAAATCGTCGCCATTACGTTCACGCGCAAGGCAGCGGCCGAAATGCGCGCCCGCGTGCTGGAAGCGTTTGCGGACGTGGGCGCGGGCAAGCCGCCGGAATCCGACCACGAACGGCGCACGCAGGCGCTCGCCCGCGCGGCGCTGGCACGCGACCGCGCGCGCGGCTGGCGCATCGATGACAGCCCGGCGCGGCTGCGCATCCAGACCATCGATTCCCTGTGCGCTGCGCTCACGCGGCAGATGCCGGTGCTGTCCAAATTCGGTTCGCAGCCGGAGAGCGTCGAGGATGCCGGTGCGCTTTATGCCGAGGCCGCGCGCGCGACGATCGAGCTGATCGAGGCGAAGGATGCGGCTGCGGAGTATGTCGCGCGGCTGCTCGATCATCTGGACAACAATGTGGAGCGCGTCGAGCAACTGCTCGTGGACATGCTGAGCCGGCGCGATCACTGGCTGCGTCATGTGCTGGGCTTGAGGCGCGATGATCTGCAAGCCGCGCTCGCCGCTGAGCGCCATGCGGTGCTCGCGCGTGTGCTCACTCTGGTGCGTGCGCAGCTGCCGGCGGACGCGCAGGGCGAACTGCTGCAAATCGCGAATTTCGCCTATGCCAATCTGGGGCGGCCGCCGCTGAGCACACTGCCCGGCGCCGACGATGCCGAGGGCTGGAAGGCGCTGGCCGGTTTGCTCCTGACCGAGAAGGACAGCTGGCGCAAGAGCCTCACGAAGAACAACGGCTTTCCGGCGGGACCGGCGCACGCGGCACGCAAGCAGCAGGCACTCGCGCTGATCGCGCGCCTGGGCGAAAGCAATGCGCTGTGCGCGGCACTCGCAGACGCGCGCAGGCTGCCCGCTGCGGGTTACGACGATGAACAATGGCAGGTGCTCGAAGCGATCACCGAACTGCTCAAACGCGCGGTAGCGCAGCTGAAGCTCGTGTTCCAGTCGCGCGGCCAGGTCGATTTCACCGAAGTGTCGCAGCGCGCCCTGCTTGCGCTGGGGGACAGCGAGGGTCCGACCGAACTCGCGCTGCGGCTCGACTATCAGATACGTCATCTGCTGATCGACGAATTCCAGGACACCTCGATCAGCCAGTTCGAACTGGTGGCGAAGCTGACCGCGGGATGGACGCCCGACGACGGCCGCACGCTGTTCGCGGTCGGCGATCCGATGCAGTCGATCTACCGGTTTCGCGAGGCCGAGGTCGGACTGTTCCTGCGGGCGCGCGCCCTGGGCATCGGCAATGTGCTGTTCGAAGCGCTGGAACTGTCGGCGAATTTCCGCTCCCAGGCGGGCATCGTCGATTGGGTGAATGAGGCTTTCGTGCAGGTGATGCCCGAGTACGAGGACATCGCCTCGGGCGCGGTCGCCTACACGGAATCCACTGCGGTGCATCCGCGCCTGCCGGGTGCAGCGGTCGAGGTGCGTGCGCGCATCGCAGGCGGTGCGTCCAGCGAGGCCGCGCAGGTGGCGGACATCGTCGCCGGCATCGCGGCCGAAAATGCGAAGCAGGGAACCACTCCGAGCATTGCGATCCTGGTGCGCGGGCGCAGTCATCTGTCGGAGATCGTGCCGCAACTGAAACAGTCGGGCCTTGCATTTCGCGCCATCGAAATCGACCGACTCGACGACCGGCCCGTGGTGCAGGACCTGCTGGCGCTCACACGCGCGCTCGCGCATAGCGGCGACCGACTCGCCTGGCTCGCGATCCTGCGCGCGCCCTGGTGCGGTTTGAAACTCGCCGATCTGCATACCCTTGCGGGCACGGAC
>JACZJT010000063.1 GCA_014860445.1 Burkholderiales bacterium | reverse complement strand
CGCGTCGGTGGTGGTGATTTGGCCACGTATGACGAAGCCCCAGTGAGGGCATTGACACAGGTCGCCTTCCAATCCCTGGAAGAGTGGGGTCGTATCGACACCCGCTGAGAGAGTGAAGTACTCGCCGCTGATCGAGTTCGTTCCACTCCCCACACCAAAGTCCTTCCGCTGACGAATCACTGCACCTGGAATCTCCATCCTAACTTCCACGTTATCTTTAGCCACATGCATGGTCGCTTCTCCTTTTTCATCGTGTTTGAGCAAATTAGACCGTTCGGTCTAGTCGCAATTGTACGCAAGATTCATGCGGCGTCAACTAGGCCATCGAGCGGGCCCCGAATATGAGGACTTGCTGTGCTCGTGCCAGGCAAACTTCACTCAGAGTTGCAGGCCGGTACGGCCCCATCGAGCCCGTGGCACGGTCAGTCTCGGATGTCAGTGCACCTTCGTTCTATGCAGGGTGCGGGCTGATTCGGCGTACCTCTCAATGTTCCCAATCGGTTTGGTGTTGAAGTCCGTCCAGCCAGGGCTAGCGGTTGCAATCGCTGTATTGCTGACACTGGCCGCTTGCATCGAACGGCAGCAGAGGGTCGTCACCGGCCGTCTAGGCAAGGGGAATAAGCTCGCACCACTGCCCAGATTCGCCTCGATCGGGGAGCCAGCGCACAAGAAGTACAGGACGCCTCGTCGCCGCAATGCTTGCGGGGCCTTCTTGCCTTGGCGGATACGCGGAGACGAAGCCGAGCCAGTAGCGCCAAGCAAGTGGCGTACCGACGACCATGCTCATCTCGCCTCGCCGCTATTTCTATCTCGAGCCGGTGGGAGTAGCAGGCTCGCCCCGATCGATACCACGAGGATGGCGAAGACCGTGCCTAGCATCCCCGGGATGGGGATCTTGTACAGGTCCACAATCAGCATCTTCACACCGATGAACATGACAATGAGTGCGAGCCCGTAATTGAGCAGATGAAAGCGCTCCGCCATATCTGCGAGCACGAAATACATCGCGCGCAGGACGAGGATCGCGAAGATGTTCGAGGTGAAGACCACGAACGGGTCGGTCGTGACGGCGAAGATCGCTGGGATGCTGTCGACGGAGAAGATCAGATCGGTGACTTCGACGAGAACCAGCACTAGAAACAGCGGCGTCGCGTAGCGCCGTCCCTGCTGCATCACGAGGAAACGCTCACCGTGGTAGGCGTCGGTGACGCGCATGTGGCTGCGAATCCAGCCGATTACCGGGTTCTTCCCAAGGTCAGGCTTCTGTCCGCCGACAAGCAGCATTTTCACTCCGGTGGCGAACAGGAACAGACCGAAGACGTAAAACATCCAGTCGAACTTCTCGATCAACATCAGACCGAGGAAGATTAGCACCGCCCGCATGACGATCGCGCCTATAACCCCGTAGAGAAGCACCCGCTTCTGGAACTCGGGCGGTACGGCGAAGTACGTGAATATCGTCACCCAGACAAAGACATTTTCCGTGGCGAGCGCCTTCTCAATCAGGTAGCCCGACACGTACTCGATGGCCTTTGTGTTCGCCACTTCGCGCCCGTGGACCCCGTCTACGTACCACCAGTACCAGCCGGCAAACACCATTGCTGCGACGAACCACACTGCCGCCCAGACAAGAGCCTCCCTGACGGGCACCTTGTATTTCCCTTTCGCGTTCAGAAGCACAAAGTCGAGCGCGAGGAATACCGCGACGAGAATGCTGAAGCCGAGGTAAAGGACAGGTGTACCGGTGTGCGTGACCGCGATCATGAATGGCTCCACTTGCTGGGTGGTTTCTGTTGTCTTTGAGAGCACTGCGGAGGCGATTCTAGGGCCGCTTTCACTTCGGGTAAATTCGTTTTATTCTTATCGATTGTTCGTAAAACATAGAAGAGAGCAAGGATGAATTTTAAACACCTGCACTACTTCTGGTGGGTCGCCAAGACGGGCGGAGTGGCACGCGCTGGCGAGAAATTGCACGTGACACCCCAGACAATCAGCGGTCAGATAGGACTGCTCGAAGATGACTTGGGTGCGCCTCTATTCGCAAAGAGTGGGCGCACCCTCGAATTGACGGACGCAGGCCGGCTTGCATTCGACTATGCGCAGGACATCTTTGCGCTTGGCGCAGAACTGGTGGAATCCTTGCGGAATTACCCCGCGGGGAGCCGGCCAGTGGAATTCCGGGTCGGCGTTGCCGATTCCGTTCCTAAAGCGATCGCCTATCACCTGATCGGGCCCGCGACCCAACTGCCTACGCCCGTGCGCATCGTGTGCCTGGAATCGAAGCTCGATAGCCTGCTTGGGGAACTTGCCGTCCATCGGCTCGATCTGGTCATTGCCGACGCACCCACCCCACATTCGGTGAGCGTGCGCGCGTTCAACCACCGGCTCGGACAATCGGGAACAAGCTTCTTTGCATCCGCTGCACTCTTCAAGAACTACAAAGGAAAGTTTCCCGCGTGCCTGGACAATGCTCCAATGCTGGTTCCCGGTAGAGAAGCGGCGGTAAGATCGCGTTTGGATCGGTGGTGCGACGCAAACAAAATAAGTCCTCGGGTGATCGGCGAGTTCGACGATAGCGCCCTCATGAAGGCGTTCGGACAGCGCGGCGCGGGAGTGTTCATCGGACCCACCGTTCTCGAATCGGAAATCGAAAGGCAGTACGGCGTGAAGACGATCGGCAGAGCTAAGGAAATCGTGGAGGAGTTCTTCGCGATTTCCGTCGAACGTCGTGTAACCCACCCCTGCGTCGTCGCCATCGCCGGAGCAGCCAGAGATCGCTTGTTTGTCACCGGCGATTCCGCGTGAACCCAAGCGATGCCGGCCTTCCGACGCCCTCCTTCCGCTCACTCATCGCCGCTGGCAAAACCCAGGAGGTGCAGCAAGCTGGTGAACAGGTTGTAGATCGAGCCGTAGAGAGTCACCGTGGCCATGATGTAATTCCTCTCGCCACCGCGGATGATCTCACTCGTCTGGTAGAGAATCAGGCCGGCCATCAGCAGCACGAAGGCGGCTGAAACGGTAAGGCTGAGGGCCGGTACGGCGAAGAAGATCGCCCCTAATCCGGCCAGGAAAGCCGCGATGATGCCTGCGATCAGGAAGCCGCCCATGAAGCTGAAATCCTTGCGGCTCGCCGTCGCGTAAGCCGATAGCCCGAAGAAGATGGCGGCTGTGCCACCCATCGCCATCATCACTACCTGATGCCCGTTGGGCATCGCCAGGTAGTGGCTGACGATCGGCCCGAGCGTGTAGCCCATGAAGCCGGTCAGGGCGAACACCGAGATTAGACCCAACCCGCTGTCGCGC
>JACZJT010000062.1 GCA_014860445.1 Burkholderiales bacterium | reverse complement strand
ATATTCAGGCAATTTCACTAGTTTTCTCGAATTCCAACACCGGATATAGGAACCACGACCATGCGATGGACTCAAAGACGTGAAGCGTTTCGCGCAATTCTGGAAGGCAAGACCTGCATTCATCCGGCTTCGGTATTCGATCCGGTTTCAGCCCGCATCGCCGAAGACCTCGGCTTCGAACTCGGCATGTTTGCCGGTTCGATCGCGTCGCTGACGGTGCTGGGCGCGCCCGACCAGACGCTGATCACACTCACCGAATTCGCCGAACAGGCGCATCGCATATGCCGCGCCGGCAATCTGCCGCTGCTCGTAGACGCCGACCACGGTTACGGCAATGCGCTCAATGTCATGCGCACCGTGGAGGAACTCGAGACCGCGGGGATCGCCGCCCTCACCATCGAAGACACCGCCCTGCCCCAGGCCTACGGAGCAGGGGCCGCCGCGCAGCTGATCTCACTGGACGAGGCCGCGGCCAAGATGAAGGCTGCGGTTGAAGCCAGGCGTGATCCGAAGCTTGCCATCGTCGGCCGCACCGGCGCCCTGTCCGTCTCGGGACTCGATGACACCCTCGCGCGCGCCAGGGCGTACGAGGCGGCGGGTGTGGACGCGCTGTTCATCCTGGGCGCGCGCACGCGCGAGCAACTGCAGGCGATCGCCGCCGCCTGCCGCGTGCCCATCGTGCTCGGCGGCGCCGGCGCCGAACTCATCGACCTCGCCTATCTCGCCACGCAGGGCGTGCGCATCTGCCTGCAGGGCCACCAGCCGTTCATGGCCGCGGTCGCAGCCGTGCACGAAACCCTGAAAGCGCTGCGCGCCGGCACGCCGCCCGCGAAACTCTCGAACGTGGCTTCGGCCCAATTCATCAAACAGGTGAGCCGCGATGCCGACTACGCGCGCTGGGGTGAAAACTTCCTCGGCAACGCCGAGCGCTGAGACGGCGGCAAGCGCAGAACTGATTCGACCATCAAGGAACCGTAAAACCATGGACCTGCCTGACTACCAAACCCTCAAGACCGCAACACCTGCGCCGCATGTGCTGCTGGTGACACTCAACCGCCCGGAGATCGCGAACGCACTCAACACCCAGATGGGCCGCGACTTTCTCGACCTGTGGACGCGCCTGACCGAGGATGCGGGCGAAGTGCGCTGCGTGATACTCACAGGTGCCGGCGACAAGGTATTTTGCGCCGGCGCCGACCTGAAAGAGCGCAAGGACATGACGCGCGAGCAATGGCAGCGCCAGCACGAATTGTTCGAGCGCCATTACTGGGCGATGACCGACCTGCCCGTGCCGATCATCGCCGCGGTCAACGGCCATGCCTATGCCGGCGGATTCGAGGCCGTGCTGTCCTGCGATTTCGCCTACGCAGTGAAAACCGCGCGTTTTGCACTCACCGAAGTGACGCTGGGCATCATGCCCGGCGCCGGCGGCACGCAGAATCTGCCGCGCGCGGTCGGCGAGCGCCGCGCCAAGGAGATCATCATGACCGCCCGCCCGTTCAGCGCGCAACAAGCGCTCGAATGGGGCGTGGTCAATGCAGTATGCGAGCCCGGCGAACTCATGTCCAAAGTGCTCGAAACCGCGCAGGCCATCGCGGGCAATGCCCCCTTGTCGATCCGCCAGGTCAAGAAATCGGTGCGCTACGGCATGCAAATGGAACTGAAAACGGCCTACCGCTTCGAAGTCGAGGCCTACAACCATCTGGTTGAAACCGAGGATCGTTACGAAGGCATCAAGGCCTTCAACGAGAAGCGCAAGCCGGTATTCAAGGGAAAATAAGGTTCAGCCGCGCGAAAACGCGGTGAATACCTCCGCCGGAACCGGATTACCGGCGAGATAGCCCTGGAATTCATCGCAGCCGTGCGCGCGCAGGAAATCGAGTTGTTCCTGGCGTTCCACGCCCTCCGCCAATGCGGTCAGCTTCAGGGTTTTCGCCAGATTGATGATCGCGATGGCGATGGCGCGCTCGTCCTCGTCGGTGCCCAGATCGTCGATAAAAGAGCGATCGATCTTGAGCTTGTCGATAGGGTAGCGCTTCAGATAGCTCAGGGATGAGTAACCCGTGCCGAAATCGTCGATCGTAATTTTGACGCCGAGTGCACGCAGACCCGCAAGCGCGCTGCCGACGGTGTCCTGATCCATCAGTATGCCCTCGGTGAGTTCTAGTTCGAGATAGCGGCTTTCGAGCCCGGTATCGTCCAGCGCCCGCTTCACCTCGGCCACCAGATCGCCGCGCCGGAACTGCACTGCGGACACATTCACCGATATCGGCAGCGCGGCAAGTCCGGCATCCTGCCAGGCCTTGTTCTGTCGGCACGCTTCGCGCAGGACGTACTGGCCGATTTCGTCGATGAGGCCGCGCGTTTCGGCGAATTCGATGAATTCCGAGGGGTCGGTCAGACCGCGATCCGGGTGGCGCCAGCGCACCAGCGCCTCGATGCCGACCAGGCGCAGGTCGCTTACGCGCAATTGCGGCTGGTAGAACAGCACGAATTCCCCGCGCCGCAGCGCTTCGCGCAACCTCGACTCGCGCGCCTGCGTCTCGGCCGCGGTGTCGGACAGGCCCGGCGCGTAAAAGCGGCTGTGGCCGCGGCCGTGTTCCTTCGCACTGTACATCGCCGCGTCCGCATGGCGGATCAGGTCGTCGGCGTTGTCGCCGTCGCGTGGGAACACGCTGATGCCGATACTGGCGTTGGCGCAAACCTGCCGGCCTTCGAATTCGACCGGCGTCGCAATGACCTGCAGCAGCTTGCTCGCCACATTGGCCGCGTCGTCGGGGGCGGAAAAATCGGCAAGGATCACCAGAAACTCGTCGCCGCCGAGGCGCGACACCATGTCCGCCTCGCGCAGCACTTCGCGGATGCGCGTCGCCACCTGCTTGAGCAGTGCGTCGCCCACGTGGTGTCCGAGCGAATCGTTGACCGTCTTGAAGTTATCGAGGTCGATGAACATGATCGCCACCAGCGTGCCGTGGCGCCGCGCCAGCGCCAGAATCGAGGCTAGGCGTTCGGTCAAATAAGCGCGGTTGGGCAGGCCCGTGAGCATGTCATGGTGCGCAAGATACTGGATGCGCGCCTCGGCGTGCCTGCGCGCGGTAATATCGCGCAGTGCGCCCATGCGCAGCGTCTCGCCCTTCATATGCATGGTCTTGCCCACCAGTTCCACCGCGATCTTGTGTCCGCTCTTGTGCAGCGCCTCCGCCTCGTAGGGGTCCTCGCGCTGGGCGCGAATGTAATCGGTCATGGTCTGGTGCCATTCCGGCGGCACGAACTCGAGTGTGTCATGTCCGATCATTTCCTCACGCTTGTATCCCATGATCGCGAGCAGCGCCTCGTTGACATCGGTCAGCACACGGTCCTTGTGGAAGAATATCCCCTCACTGGTCGCGGCCGCGAATTTGCGCATGCGTTCCTCGCTTTCGCGTATCGCGCGCTCGGCGAGTTGGTGCCGGGTAATGTCGGTGATCAGCACGAACGCACCGAGCATCTGCGCCTCGGAATCCAGATGCGGTATCAGATTGACTTCGATGTAGCGCTGTTCGCCGCCGGGCAGTGTCATCGGCCGGATGTACTCGACCTTTTCCCCCTTGAGCACGCGCTCGACCTGCGGCTCGATCAGGCGCCACGCTTCCTCGCCGACGACTTCGCGCACGGTCTTGCCCACGATCGAATCCACGCTGCAACCGTTGGACTCCGCATAGACCCTGTTGGCGAACACGCAACGCAGATTTTTCGGCTCGTAGTACGCGATCATCGCCGGCACGTTGTCCGCGAGTACGCGCAGCAGGCCTTCCCCTGCTTGGTCGTTGCTTTGCGTGGGCACTGCTTTCCTCACCCGTACACGATCAAAGGAAAGGCTTAAGCCAACCCAGCCCGGCGCTGGTCCCGGCCCTGGGCCGGTATTCGCAACCCACCCAGCCGGCGTAGCCGAGTTCGTCCATCAGCCTGAACAGGTAGGGATAGTTGATCTCTCCCAGGTCCGGCTCGTGGCGCTCGGGCACGCCGGCAATCTGGACATGGCCGACGCCCGCGATGTATTTGCGCAGCTTCATTGCGAGGTCGCCCTCCACGATCTGGCAATGATAAAAATCCATCTGCACCTTGAGATTGGGCGCGCCCACTTCGGCGCAGACCGCATGCGCCTCGTCCTGGCGGTTCAGAAAGAAACCGGGAATGTCGCGCGTGTTGATCGGTTCGATCACCACGGTCACATCTGCCGCGGCGGCTTGCTTCGCCGCGTAGTCGAGATTGCGCACATAGGTTTCGCGGTGGCGCGCGCGCTCCTCGCCCGGCCGGATCAGCCCGGCCATGATGTGCACGCGCTCGTTGCCGAGGATGTTCGCGTACTCGAGTGCGCTCGCGACGCTCTGTTTGAATTCGTCCTCGCGTCCGGGCAGCGAAGCGAGGCCGCGCTCGCCCGCCTCCCAGTTGCCGGGCGGACCGTTGAACAGCGCCTGGGTCAGGCCGTGTTCATCGAGGCGCGCGCGCAGATCCGCCGCCGGGTAGGCGTAGGGAAACAGGAATTCGACACCCTTGAAACCGTCCTTTGCGGCAGCGCCGAAGCGGTCTAAGAAATCGTGCTCCTGGTACATCATCGACAGGTTGGCGGCGAATCGTGGCATGGCGCGCTTCCTTGAAAAGAGGTTCAGCCCGCAGGATAGCGATGGCGAATGTCGGCAGCCTGCTCCGGCGTCAGCGCGCGCACGCGCTGCCCCTGAAGCAGCAGGTACAGGCGCGCCGTGGCTTCGAGTTCCTCCACCGCATCGGCGGCGGCTGCCAGACTCACGCCCGCGACCACGGGGCCGTGATTGGCGAGCAGCAGCGCATGGTGCTTACCGGCGAAACCGCGCACCGCCGCGGCCAGTTGCATGTCACCGGGCGCGTAATAAGGCACCAGCGGCAGGCTGCCGATGCGCATTACGTAGTAGGCGGTGAGCGGCGGCAGCACGTCGGCTGGATCCACGTCCGCAAGCACCGATACGGCCACCGAGTGGGTCGAGTGCAGATGGATCACCGCCTGATTGCGCTCGCGCTCCTGGTACATCGCGAGATGCAGGAAATTTTCCTTCGACGGTGCGTCGCCCGAAACAAGCCCGCCCTGCCAGTCGAGTTTCGACAGTCGCGCCGGATCGAGCTGACCCAGGTTGGAACCGGTGGGCGTGAGCAGCCAGCCGTCTGCGCAGCGAGCGCTGATGTTTCCGGTGCTGCCGTGCGTGAGCCCGCGCTGGAAAATAGAGCGTCCCAGTTCGCAAATCTGCTCGCGCAAGCGCTGTTCGCTCATCGCGTGCCCGCCGTCCGGTCCAACTGCTTCAGCGATTTTTCAAAAAAATCGCGGCTGCCGAAATTGCCCGACTTGAGCGCGAGCAATATGGGATGTTCGCCCTGCGTCGCGGTCCAGGGCACGCCGGGATCGATCTGCGGCCCGATCTTGAGCGCGACGACGCCCAGTGCCTGAACGACAGCGCCGGATGTCTCCCCGCCCGCCACCACCAAGCGCGTCACGCCGCGCGTCATCAGGCCTTGCGCGATGGCGGCAAGCGCGCGCTCGACCAGGGCGCCGGCTTCTGCCACGCCCAGTGTCGACTGCACCGCTTTTACGTTTTCCGGCGTGGCCGTCGCGTAGAACAATACCGGTCCTGACGGAAGCAGCGGCGATGCCTGCTGCAAGGCTGCCGCAGCGACGTCCTCGCCACGCGCGATTGCGAGCGGATCGATACGGATGGCCGGGCGGCCCGACTCCATCCAGTGCGCCACCTGGGCATTGGTGGCCTGTGAGCATGAACCCGAAACTACCGCTGCAAGTCCCGGCACATCGGGCAATTCGTCCGCGTCAGCGCGCAGCGGCAGCAGGCCCGCGCGGCGGAAGTTCTCCGGCAGGCCGACGGCGACGCCGGAGCCCGCGGTAATCAGGAGATGGTCGGCGCAAGCCGCGGCAATCGCATGCAGGTCCGCGTCATTGATCGCGTCGACGACCGCGAGTCGCGCGCCATCGGCCTCGAGGGCCGCGAACCGCGCGCGTATCGCCGCTGCACCCGCGGCCACGACGGGCCAGGGAACCAGGCCGACCCTGGCGCGCGACTGCGCCTGCAGCACGCGCACCAGGTTCGCGTCAGTCATGGGCGTGAGCGGATGATCGCGCATGCCCGATTCGGACAAAGGCAACTCGCCCACGAACAGGTTGCCCATATAGATGGTGCGCGCATTGGTCGGAAACGCGGGGCAGGCGATGGCGATGGTCGCGCCCAGCGCCTGCATCAGCGCCTCGGCCACCGGACCGATGTTGCCCTGCGGCGTGGAATCGAAGGTGGAGCAGTACTTGAAATAGAACTGGCGGCAGCCTTGGCGCTTGAGCCAGTCCAGCGCGGCCAGCGATTGCGCGACCGCCTCGGAAGCCGCAATGGTGCGCGACTTGAGCGCCACCACCACCGCATCGATCTTTCCTGCAAGCGGCGCAGTGGGCACGCCTATGGTCTGCAGCGTACGCATGCCGCTGCGCACCAGATTGTTGGCAAGATCGGTGGCTCCGGTGAAATCGTCGGCAATGCAGCCGAGCAGCATGGCTTAAGCTTTCTTTTTCGGAAGTTCTATGCCGGGGAAATTCTTGACCACCGCGGAATCGTCTTCGCCGCCGCGGCCGGCAGCGGCGGCCGCCAAGAACATCTGGTGGGCGGTTGCTGCGAGCGGCAGCGGAAACGCCGCCTTCCTCGCCGTGTCAAGGACGATGCCCAAGTCCTTGACGAATATATTCACCGAAGACAGCGGCGTGTAGTCGCCTGCGAGTATGTGGGGAACCCGGTTCTGGAACATCCACGATGAACCCGCGCTGTTCGTTATGACCTCGTAGAGCACCGCCGGGTCGGCGCCGGCGCGGATGCCCATGGCCATGGCTTCGGCCGCCGCGGCGATGTGCACGCCGGCAAGCAGTTGATTGATCATTTTGACCTTGGATCCGGCGCCGGGCGCGTCGCCCAGGCGGTACACCTTTTCTGCGATCGCCTTGAACACGTCCTCGACCTTGGCGAAATTCTCCGGCGCGCCCGCGCCCATCACAGTCATCTGCCCGCTGGCCGCCTTGGCCGCGCCGCCCGACACCGGCGCGTCGATCATGCCTATGCCCATCGCAGCGAGCCGGCTCGCGAGCGATTCGGCGAATTCGGGTGCGACCGTGCTGCTCGCAATCACTACCGATCCCGCGCGCATCGCTGCGGCCGCACCCTGCGCCCCCAACAGCGCCGCCTCGGTTTGCTGCGCATTCACGACCAGGGTCAGCACCACCTCGCAGGCGGCGCCCAGCTGCGCCGGGGTCGCGCAGGCGATTCCGCCTTCCGCTGCAAACGCAGCCAGCACATCGGCGCGCACATCGCAGGCGTGGGTGTGAAATCCTGCACGCAACAACGACCGCGCAACGCCCAGGCCCATCGCGCCCAGACCGATGACTCCTACATTTTTTGGCATGCTCGCTGATTCTCCTTCAGCCTGCGGTTGTGCCCTGTCGTTGATTCGTGGTTCGCATCCTCAACCGCAGCAGGAAATCAATCGACAGGTCGCGGACGCGGCGCGCGCGCAGAGCAGGAGTTCACTTGGCGAGCCTTGCATTGGCCAACTCGAGACGATCGACGAGATTGCGCACCAGCGCCCGGGTAAGCTGCAATTGCGCGCCCAGGCTCATCTGACCCAGGGCGTCCGGCGCGAATTCGGCGAGCAGGATGTTGGTCATCGACTCGACGGTCGCGTGCCGCGGCATTTCGCCGCCGCGGATATAAGCCATTTCGCCGAAGCTCTCGCCCTCGCTGATCGTATTGAGCAGATGGCCTTCCAGCGTGACCTTGACCTGCCCCTGCGCGAGAAAGAAGAAACTCTTGCCGGGTTCGTTCTCGCGCACGATGGCCTGCTTGGCCGCGACGCGCGTCCAGCGACCCGCTTGCGTCAATTCCCAGAGTTCTGCGTCGGACAGGTTCGCCAGCATTTCCACGTTCTTCAAGGCCACGTATTTCTCGCTGTCCATGATGGCTTCCGGCGGCAGCACCAGCTTGCCGACGTTGGACAGCTCAAGCGCGAAATCGGCCCAGGTTTCGTAGCGGAATTCGGGCTTCTTGCCCATCGCGCGCAACACCACGCGGTCGATTTCCTTGGGCAGCGAGGGCTTCAGGCTGCTCGGCGGCGCGGGCTGCTGGCTGAGGATTTTCTGCACCAGCATCTGCAGACTGTCGGCGGTAAACGGTCTTTGCCCGGTCAGCAGTTCGTAAAGCACGACACCGAGGCAGTACATATCGCTGTGATGCGTGAGCGGCCCCTCCTCGAGCTGCTCCGGCGACATGTAGTAGGGCGAACCTATGCTGGCCGTCTGCACCGCCTGTGCCTTGCGCAGCAGGGCCGCGCCGAAATCGGCGATTTTCACGTCAGTGCCCTGCGCGATCATGATGTTCGCCGGCTTGATGTCCCGGTGGACGATGCCCTCCTCGAATGCATAGGCAAGCGCGCCGCAGCACTTGAAGCCGATCTGCAGGACATCCGCCACCGGCAGCAGCGTGTCGGCGCTGACATGCTGCGACAGGTCGCCGCCGCCGACCACCTCCATCGCAATGTGGCCGGCGTCCTCCTGCACCACGGCGTCGAGGATGCTCACGATATGCGGGTGCTTGAGCTTGCCCGCCAGCGAAGCTTCGTTGAGGAACTGCGAGCGGTACACCGCGCCGAACTCGGGGTCCTTGAACACCTCGGGCTCGATCACCTTGAGCGCGACTTCCTTGCCCGAGAACGTGTCCACGGCAAGATAGACGGTACCGGTCGCGCCCTTGCCGAGCTGCTTGCGGATGTCGTACTTGCCGATCTGTAAGCTCAGATCCATTTCAAACGGCTGTTCCATCAGGCTTGTTCCATTGCGCATCGTCGATTGGTATGGCGCCATTCTAACCTTTGCCATCCCGATTGGGCTACGCCGGCCCACAGCCGGGGCGCCGACCCTGTGCCGTGAACTTGCATCGAGCGGGCGTGGCCCTAGCCGGGTGAGACCTGCCCGGCGGGTTGATCCGGCGCATTTTCAGGATCAATGTCCGGATCGGCGTCCAGATCCACATCCTGCGCCGCCATGGTCATCGCCACCAGGGGAAGCGCCTGCAGCAGGCTCCGCAGATCGCCTCCAGCCGGGCCGTAGAAGCGCCCGCCGTGAATGCCGAAAGGCAAGAACACCAGGGAACTGTCGCGAGAGTGCGCGGCGATCGCCTCTGCGTCGAGATGATCGATCACCTCGAATCGCGCTTCGATGCGGAATTCCTTCAGCGTTGCCTTGAGCGCCGCGGACGCGCTCTCCTTGTTCTCGCCTTCCTCAGGCGCCGCCAGCAGGCGAATCTGCGCACCCTCCCAGTCATGGCTGCGCGTGACCAGGTGCGCGAGCAGCAGCATCAACTCGCCGGTCGGATTCGGGCGCCACCAGACATCGATGACACGCTCGCTTGCCGGGCGTCCGGTCACCTCGCTCCACTCCTGTTCATTGCCATCGAGAATGAGCAGATTGCTGCCGAGGCGAAAAGCCGTGCGCAGATTCTGCCCGAAGCGATTCACGCCTAGCGCATGCACGGAAGTGGAAGCGTCCTCGATCCAGTTCGCTACCACGGTATTGGCACGCAGGGGGCCTATTCCCGCCGCCTGCACAATCGCCGAAAGCATCGGATCGAGCGCGGCGCCGGTGACCACCAGCGGAAACGCGGTGGATTTGGACTCGCGCAATTCTTCGGCCAGCTCCTCGAGTACGCCCTTGCGCTGCTCGATCATTTCCGCTCCCTGGCCCTGGAGCACACGCACTACTGTAGTCAGCCCGCTGCCGCCCTCTATCCAGGACGCGAACTGCACCAAGCGCTGCCGGCGGCGCGCGGTGTCCGAGAACACCAGCAGTTGCGGTCGCCAGTCGCGCGGATGCTCGGGTTCGGCGGCAGCGGCGAGCAGGTGCTTGCGCGCCTGTTGCAGGTGGCTGGAACGCCGGCTGTCCGCCCAGCCTCCCGGCGCGGCCTTATGTTCGAGATATTGATAGATGCCGAACAGCACAGTGACTGCAATCGCGCCGGCCGAAAGATCGATGGCAAGCATCGCGCCGCCGCACAGCAGCGCGCCGACCAGGCTCGCGCGCTGATCGAAGTAGCGAAAGCGCGGACGAAACGACGGGTTGTGCGTGCGCGCCTCGAAATAGGTGGCGTAGTTCAGCAAGCCGTAAGAGAGCAGGAAGAACATCGACACCAGCGAAGCAATGGCATTGAGATCGCCCAGCGCCACGACCGCGGCGGCGATGACGAAGGTCAGCAGCACGCCGCGACGCGGATTATTGCTGGTGCCGCTGCCGGCGGCGAAGGGCTTGAGCACCGGGAAAATGCCGTCCGCGCTCAGGGATTGCAGAATGCGCGGCGCACCGAGAAACGAGGCGAGCGCCGAGGACAGCGTCGCCGCAAGCACGCCCGCGACGACCAGCGGCGCGTAGCTGGCTACACGCTGCATGGCGTCATAGTCGGCAGACAGTTCGGCGTTGGGCAGCGCCGCCGCGAACAGCACGGCCGCGCCTACATAGATCAGCAACGACAAACCCACCGCCCAGAGCACGCCGCGCGGAATGCTGCGCCCGGCATCGGCCAGATCGCCCGACATGCTCACGCCCTGGGTGAAACCCGTGACCGCGGGGAAAAAGATCGCGAAGGCGACCCAGAACGAGAGATGCCCGGCCGGAGGCCGCCAGTTCGCGGCGAGCGTGTCCATGTTCCACGCGCCCAGCGCGCCCACCGCAAATACGCCGATTGCCGCGGTGATCGCCACCATCACCACGTACTGAAATCGCGTTGCCCAATCCGAGCCCAGCCAGGCGAGCAGGCCGAGGGCAAGCACCGCGCCGCCACCGATTTCGCGCAGCAGCAGTTCGTTGCGTTCGGGCAACCAGGCGCCGACCGCCTCGGCGAAGCCGATGCAATAGAAACCCACCGATACCGCCTGCGCGAGAAACAACACCAGACCGATGGCACCGCCGAAACTCACGCCCAGGGTTCGCGAAATGAGGTAATAATCGCCGCCGCCCTTGACGCGCAGATTGGTCGCGATTGCCGACAGCGACAGCGAGGTGAGCAGGGACACGGCATGCGCGACAGCGATGATCGCCAGCGTCCGTGCCAGCCCCGAGTGCCCGACGACATAACCCAGCCGCAGGAAAAGGATGATGCCCAGGATGGTCAGTATGCTCGGCGTGAACACGCCGGCAAAGGTACCCAGCCCGGGGCGCTTCACAGCGGGTGCGCCTGCCGCTTGCGCGCTTTGCAACATGCAACTCCTTTTTTGCGCCGATAGGTGGCTTGTGCCCGCCGAGTTTAACCGATGCCTATCCGGGCGGACCTGAAGCTAGCGGCGCGCCCGCCGGCTCGATCAACGCCGGCCCCTGATTGCGGACGTTGCCAATCTGGCGGCCGACCGGAATAGCCTCCAATTCACTTTCCGGGTAGCTTGCGATCATCGCCTGGACTTGCGCCGGGTCCCGCAAGGCGGGGTCCAGCCAGCGCGCGTACTGCGCGCGCGGAATGATCACCGGCATGCGGTCGTGGATGCGTTCCATCAAGGCATTCGGCGCGGTGGTGACAATGGTGAACGAACGCCGCTCCCCCTCGGGGCCGGCCCATGACTCCCACAACCCGGCGAAGGCGAACAGCTCCCCGCTGCGCATCCGGATCAGATACGGTTGCTTGCCGCCCGCAAGCGCTTTCCATTCATAGAACCCGCTCGCCGGAACCAGGCAGCGTCGCTGCCGGAATGCGGCGCGAAAAGCCGGCTTCGCGGCGACGCTTTCGCCACGCGCATTAATGGTCTTGTATCCGATGGACATGTCTTTGGCCCAATGCGGGATCAACCCCCAGTGGTGCCAGCGTGCGGCCCTGCGGCCGTCCTCCTCCAGGACCACCAGCTGATCGGTGGCCGGCGCGACGTTGTAGCGCGCCAAAGGCGACGCGTTCAATTCGACTTCGACCTGAAACGCATCATAGAGCGCCTGCGGATCGGTGATGATGTTGTAGCGGCCGCACACGGTCCGATCGCGCGCCTAGAGTTTCACGCAGATATTACGCAACTCGGTATAGAACTCCAGCGAATGCACGCCGCCTTCGCGGCCGATGCCCGACTGCTTGGAACCGCCGAAGGGCGTGCGCAGGTCGCGCAGGAACCAGCAGTTGACCCAGCAGATGCCGACTTCGATTTGCGCAGCGACGCGATGCGCGCGCGCGAGATTCGTGGTCCAGAGGGTGGTCGCAAGACCGTACTGGGTGTCGTTGGCGAGCCGCACCGCCTCCTCCTCGGTGTCGAAGGGCCGCACGTGGCAGCAGGGCCCGAAAATCTCCTCGCGCACCACGGCGGAATCCTCGGGCAGCCCGGTCCAGATGGTCGGCTCGACCCAGCAACCCTTTGCGAGTTCGCCCTCCATCTTCGGTGCGCCGCCGCCGGTGATCACGGTGGCCCCTTCCTTGCGCGCGCGCTCGTAGTAGGAGAGCACTTTGTCGCGGTGCTCCGGACTGATCAGCGGCCCCAGGCCGGTGCTCGCGTCTTCGGGACGGCCGAGCTTGAAGCTCTCGGCCCTGGCTTTGAGTGCGGCGACGAACTTGTCGAATATCGGCCGCTCGACGTAGACGCGCTCGGTCCCCAGGCACACCTGTCCGCAGTTCGCGAACACCGCGCGCCCCATGCCTTCGACCGCCGCATCGAAATCGCAGTCGGCGAATACCACGCCCGCGTTCTTGCCGCCGAGTTCGAACGACACCGGGCGCACGCGGTCCGCGACGGCTTTCATGATGGCGGCGCCGGTGCGCGTCTCGCCGGTGAAGGTGACCGCGTCTATGCCGGGATGGCGCGTGAGCAGTTCTCCCGCGGAACCCGGGCCGAAACCGTGGATCACGTTGTACACGCCCCGGGGTACGCCGACCGCGTTCATGACTTCGCCCAGCAGCGTCGCCGTCGCCGGTGTTTCCTCCGACGGTTTGACCACCACGGTATTGCCGCAGGCGAGCGCGGGACCGACTTTCCAGGTCATCAGGAGCAGCGGAAGATTCCACGGTGCGATCACCGCGATCACGCCCCTGGGCACGCGAATGGCGTAGTTGATCGCGCCTTTTTTGTCTGGCGTCGCCATCTGGAAGAATTCGCTGGGCACGTTCTTCACCACATCCGCGAAGATCTTGAAGTTCGCCGCACCGCGCGGAATGTCGATGTGCCTGGCCAGGCTGACCGGCTTGCCGGTATCGGCGACCTCGGCCTCGAGAAACTGGTCGAAGCGGCGATTGATTTCGTTCGCGACCGCGTAGAGCAGTTCGGTGCGTTCGTTCATCTCGAGCGCGCCCCAGGGCCCGGCCAGCGCCGCGCGCGCCGCCTTCACCGCCGCGTCCACCTCCGCCTTGCCGGCCTCGGACACGAGCCCGAGCAGGCGCGCATCCACCGGCGAGCGGTTCTCGAAGGTCTTGCCCGAGCCTGCGGCGACGAATTCGCCGCCGATGAAGTTCAATATGGGCGGCGCGTCCTTGGCGGACGACGGTGATCTGCTGTTCATGCGGCATTTCTCCTTTCCATGGCTGCCGACATCATAGAGAATCCCCCGCCGCCGCGGGAAGCGCAGCGGCAAGTTCGGAACGCGCCGCGCGCGGCTGCGCGAGCAAATAGATCGACGGAATCAGCAACAGGCTCACGAACATCGAAAATGCAAGCCCGAATACCATGCACACCGCTAGCGGCCGCAGCATTTCGGAGCCTTCGCCCAGGCCGAAGGCGAGCGGCGACATGCCCGCGACGGTGGTCAGCGTGGTCATCAGGATCGGCCGCAGGCGCAGCCGCGCCGATTCGATGATCGCCTCGCGCACGCCCGCGCCCCGCGCGCGCAGCAGTTCGATGTACTCGACCAGCACGATGGCGTTGTTCACCACCACCCCGATCAGCATGATGATCCCCAGCCACACCGGCATCGACAAAGGCAGCCCGGTGACCAGCAGTCCAATCACCACGCCGATCAGCGCGAAAGGCACGCCCAGCATGATCACCGCCGGATTGCGCAGCGACTCGTATTGCACCGCCATCACTACGAACACCAGAAAAAGCGCCAGCGAGGCGAGCGTGGCCACCAGGACGTTGCCGCGCTGCAGGCTCTCGTAGGCGCCGCCGAAGTAGAGCGAATATCCGTCCGGCAGTTTGAAGTCGCGCAGATCCTCGCGCACGCTTGCCAGTACCGCGCCTAGCGGCAGATCGCCGGTGAGCGCGGCGCTCACCTCGACGATGCGCCGCTGGTTCTCGCGCCGGATCTCTGTGGGCGCCACCGCCAGATCGACGCGCGCGACATCGCCGAGATAGATCGCCGGCTTGCCGCCCTGCGCGCCGAACAGAAGTATCGCCTCCATCGCAGCCGGGCTGTCGATGGTGCCGCGCGGCAGACGCACGCGCACGTCGTAGACGCGGTCGGCCTCGATGAAGTCGCTCACCACGATGCCGTCGAGCGCGAAACGCAGTGCGCGTCCGATCTGTGTCACGTCGACGCCGAGTTCGGCGGCGCGCGTGCGATCGACGCGTACCGCGAACTCCTGGCGCCGCTCCTCGGCCGAGTGCTGTGCGTTGCGCAGGCCGGGCCTGCCGCGCAGGCGCTTCACCAGCGCGTCTCCAAGCGAAGCGAGGACCGCGAGGTCCGGCCCCTGCACGCGCACGCTCACGTCCTCGTCGGCGCGCGACGTGCGCACGCCGCGTATACCCGCGGCGCGCGCGAGCACCTTGACCCCGGCAAGCTCCTCGGCCGCGACCGCGCGCGCATAATCGTCCACCCACTGCTCTACGCTGCGCGCGCGCGCGTCCACCGGCACCAGCTGAAAACTGAGCGTGCTCCGGCTCGGACGTTCGCGCTGCGAGCGCCCGAAGATCGACCCGCCGACGAGAGCCGAAATGCCTTCGACCTCGCCCTGCGCGCGCGCCAGTTCCTCGAGCCGCAACACCGTGCGGTCCATCTTCTCGAGCGAGCCGCCCGGATCGGTGAACACGGTTACCTGCACGCGGCCGTCGTCCATTTTCGGGAGAAATGCCTGCTTGCCCGCGAGCTGAAAAAAGAGCGTGCCAAAGCCGGCGAGCAGCGCGACCGCCACCACCACTGACAGCCACGGCGCCTTGAGAATGGCCGAGACGGCCGGTATGTACACGCGCTGCGCGGCGGCGACCATGCCGCGCACCGCGCGGGTAATCCGCGACGGCGGCGCCGGCCGGCCGCGCGCGGCGAGCGCCGGCACCAGCGTTACCGCCACGACGAGCGAGGCGACGATCGAGGCCGAAATGGTGAAAATCAATTCGCGAAACAGCAGCCCGACCAGCCCGCTGATGAACAGGAACGGCAGCACCGCGGCGAGATTGGTGCTGGTCGAGGCGATGATCGGGCTGTTCACTTCGGCGGCGGCGTTCTCCGCGGCCTCGACGGCCCCCTCGCCTTCACGCTGGTGACGCTCGATGTTCTCCAGCATCACGATGGTATTGTCGATCAGCATGCCGATGCCGAGCGCGAGCCCGCCCAGCGTCATCAGGTTCAGTGACAGGCCGCCCAGCGCCATGATGGAAAACGCGATCATGATCGAAATCGGAATTGCGCTGCCGATGATGAGCGTGCCGCGCACGCTGCCAAGAAAAACATACACCACCAGCATCGCGAGCAGGGCGCCGGCCAGTGCAGCCAGGGTGGCATTGTCGATCGACTGGCGCACGTACACCGCCTGGTTCGACACCATATCGACCTGCACGTCTGCGGGCACCACGCTGCGCTCGCGCAACTCGGCGAGGCGCGCATTGACGCCCTCGGCGACATCAACCGTATTGGCGGTCGGCTGTTTTTGCACCGACACGCGCACGCCCAACGTGCCGTTGTAGCGCACGCGGATGCGCTCATCCTCGTGCGTATCGATCACCTGCGCAATGTCCGAAAGCGGCACCGACGCGCCTTTGGGCAGCCGGATCGGCAGTGCGCCCAGCGCCGCAACGCTGGTGATCCGGCCCGCGGTGCGGCTCGAATACTCCTGCCCTGCCATGCGCAAGCGGCCGGCGGGCGCGTCGACGTTGCCGCGCTCGATCGCCTGCACGATTGCATCGACCGAGAGCCCCAGACCGGCAAGCCGGCGCTGGTCCGGCAGCACCTGCACCTCGCGCACCAGCCCGCCGCCCACTTCGACGGCGGCCACGCCCGGGACATTGAGGAAATACTTGGCGAACACATCGTCCGTCCAGGTGCGCATTTCGGTCACGTCGCGCAACGGCGACGACACCACGAATTCCATCACCGGAATCTGCGAGGGATCGCGCTTGAAGATGATGGGCGGATCGATGGTGGCCGGCAGGAAGCGCTTGGCGCGATCCAGCCGCGTGCTCGCGTCGCGCAGCGCGACGTCGATATCCTTGCCGTAATCGAAATACAGCTCCAGTTCGGTGGTGCCCTCGAGCGTGGTCGACTCGACGCCGCTGGAATCCTCGGTAATCGCCAGCTGCTCCTCGAGCTGGCGCGTCACCTGATCCTCCATGATGTTCGCAGGCACCGCGGAATCGAGGATGCGCACCCCGATCTGCGGATAGATAAGCTGCGGCAGCAGGTCGATCGAAAGCCGGCTGAGCGCAAACGCGCCGAGCACGATCGCGGTCAGCGTAAGCATCAGCGTGCTTACGGGGTGATGGATGCACCAGACCGCGATGCCGCCGCGGCGCACGCTAACTATCCTTCGCCGCGCGCGCTTCGACCGGCTTCACCTTCTGGCCGGGCGCAAGCCCGAGAAAGCCCTTCACGACGACTTTTGCGCCGCGTTCCAGTCCCGCGCGAATTTCCACGCGGTCGGCAAGGCGCAGGCCGCTCGTGATGCCGGCCCGGCGCACGGTGCTGTCCTGCTGGTAGGCATAAACGAATTCGCCCTGCGCGTCGCGCTGCAGTGCGGCCAGTGGTACCACCAGCCATTCGCGGCTGCCGGTGGAAAGCAGCACGCGGCAGAACTGGCCGGGCCGCGCACCCTGCGGCACCGGATTGAGCACCACTTCGACACGGCCGGTGCGCGTGGCGGAATCGATGGTCGGGTGGATGCGCACGATCTTGCCCGGGTGCAGCGCCTCGCCCAGCGCATCGATGCGCACCTCGGCCGACGCCCCCACCGACAGATAGGGCATCACCAGTTCGGAGACATTCACATCGGTCACCAGCTGCGAGGGATCGATCACAGTGAGCAGGTGCGTGTGCTGCGGCGTCACATTGCCCGGCTCGACCAGGCGTTTCGCAACCACGCCGGAGAAAGGCGCAGCGATGGTCATGTGCTGTACCCGCGTTTGCAGCAACCGCACCTCGGCGCGCGCGATCTCGAGGTTGGTCGCTGCGCGCGCGACCGCGTCTTCGCTGACAAAACCTTTCGCCTTCAATTGCTGATTGCGGCGATGGTCCAGTTCCGCCTGTCCCAGTGTGGCGCTGGCCTTGTCGAGTTGGGCGCGCAGGATCTGGTCGTCATAGCGCACCAGCACCTGGCCAGCCTTGACGCGGTCGCCTTCGCGCACGCGCAGTTCGGTGAGCCGGCCCTCCTCCTGGTTGACGATCATCACTTCGCGCAGCGCGCGCAGGCTACCCGCGCGGTCGGCCGTATAGGACAGGCGCCCGGGTTCCGCCACCGCCAGTTCGACCAGATGCGCACGCGCTTGCCGGGCGGCGGGTTTGCCATTGGACTCCGCACCGCACCCCGCCAACGCCGCCAGAAGCACGATAGGTACGAGAACAGTGCGCAAAGCCGGTCTCCGGCACGCAACTACCCGCGGCATGCGCAAGCGATTCATGCCGCGCTCGGATTCAGCTTGCGCGCCCTTTGACCGGGCGGGAACGTACTCGCGTCGATTTTAAACTCCTCTGCTGCAGCGAATGGACGGCAATCTATATCATCAATCGACCGTGTGTCGCAACGGTCGTGTACCGGAGCGCCTATGCCCCTGCTAACACGGGGACCCCCGCGGCCCGCATCGGGGCCGATCCTAGCTAGAACGATCAGGCACTACAGGATTCCGCGGCGCGCCTGTTTCATCACGAAACGGCCAGGATCGAGCGCATCGATCAGATCGCCCTCGAGCGGCATGGGTTCGCCCTCAAGCTGACTGGCGAGCATTTCGCCCGCCAGCGCGGCCCAGACCAGCCCGCGCGAAGCATAAGCGCTTGCGCAGTAAAGCCCGTCGCGGCGCGGCAGATCCGCCAGCTGCGCACCGGTCAGCGCCGTCTTGCCGGCACGCGCCGCGTCCACATCGGGCAGCGCGCCCACCAGGGGCAGGTGATCGGGCGCGGCGCAACGAAAGCCCACTGCGCCGTCGAGTTCCGCCGCGTTGGCCTGCACGACCGTGTGCGGCATCATCTGTGCGAGGCTGTGCAGATTTTCGGCGTGGCTGCGCGCCTGCGGCTCCGGGTCGCTGTCGTCGCGATCGTAGGTACTGCCGGTCACGATCACGCCGTCGACTGCCGGCAGCACATATCCCGAACCGGTCAGGACTGCCCGGGGCGCGCGCATCGCCGCTTCGGGCAGGTAACTGACCTGTCCGCGGGTCTGTTGCAGCGGCTGCGCGATGTGGGCGAGCCGCACCGCATCGTTCGCATTCGCGAGCACCAGCACCGGGGCGGCGGCGAGGCGTTTGCCCCCTGCGTCCAAGGCGTGCCAGCACTCGCCCTCGTGATGGATGGTCTCCACCCTGGCGCCGTAGTGCATTCGCAATCCCCGACCGGCCGCGGCGAGTTGCGCCGCGATCAGGCTCAGGGGCCGCATCCATCCTGCACCGGGATACCACCAGCCGCCACTGCCCAGTTCGCAGCCGGCATGCTGCTCGGCTGCCTCGCGTTCGAGGTATTGCAGGAAATCGGCTGGAAAGCCCATCGCCGCAACTGCCGCGATCATCCGCTGCGCCTGCGCCGGACCGCCGGCGAGTTGCAGCACGCCGCAACACGACCAGCTCAGCTTTAGCCCTGAACGCTCCAGCGCGAGCCAGCGCTGGATGGCATACAAAAATCCATTGCGCGCCGCCCGCGACAGAATGCAGTCATCGCGTGAAATGTGCGGGTGGAACACCCCGGCATATTTCGCCGGCACCTGCCCTGCCGGCGGTGCGCGGCCTTCGATCAGGTCGATGTCCCAGCCACGCCGCGCGAGACGCTCACAGATTGCCGCCCCGGCGATACCGGCGCCGATCACGATCGCATGGCGGCCGCTGCGCGCGCCGGCCACCGCCTGCCCCGCCTGCGCACGCCGCGGCTGGTAGCTGCCGCGCAGCATTTCACGCTTGCGCCCGAAGCCGGGACACTTCTCCATATTGAACCCGGCCGCCTCCAGTGCCTGGCGCACCGGGGCCGCGCTCGAATAGGTCGCAAGCGTGGCACCCTGACGGGCGAGCCGCGCAAGACTGCGCATCAGCAGCGGCGACCACATGTCCTGGTTGAGCCGCGGCGAGAAACCGTCCAGATAAAAAGCGTCGGCGTGCAGACGCAGCCGCGGCGCGAGATCGTTTACGTCGCCGAAGGCCACGGTCAGCATCAGCCGCTCGTCCTCGAAATGCAGACGGTGCAGTCCGGAAACCGGCGGCGGCCACGCATCCCGCAGCTGTTCGGCCAGGGACGCGAATTCGCCGTAGCGCCGATGCAGCGCCGCGAGCGCATCGCGATCGAACGGGTGCTTTTCGATGGATACGAAATGCAGACGCTCGCAGCGCTCCGGGTCGGCGCGCCAGGCGCGCCAGGTGGCGAGAAAATTCAGGCCCAGCCCGAATCCGGTCTCGACTATCGTGAAAACCCGCGCACGCGCCCATCTGCCCGGCAGGCCGTTGCCCGCGAGAAATACATGTTGTGCCTGTCCTGGACCGGATTCGGCACTGTGATAGACGTCGCCGTAGACTGGCGAGGTCGGCGTTCCTTCGGCGTCGAATGCGAGTTCGGCCGGAACTATGCGCATGCGCGCAGGCGTGTGCAGTCTGCCGCGTCGGCGCCATAGGCCGGCCCCGAATGCGGGCTAGAACGCGACCTAAAACGCAAGCTAAAACGCGACATAAGGCCCGGGTCCGGCCGGCGTGCCGGCGCCTTCGATCGCCGTGTAGACATTGCGTCCGTAGAAGAACGGCAGACCCCAGTCGAAGCTGTTCGAGAGGAAGGGCGCTCCCACATTCGCGAAGGCGGAAAAGCCCGGATTTGCGGCGAGCAGGCTTCCCACGTCGGCGATGCTGAAATCGACCGTTGCGCTGGTCCCGTTGGTCCCCTGAAGCACCGCGGAGCCGTTGATGGTCGAAGCGGGACAGTAGAATCCCGGTGCCGCCGTCGCGCTTCCGCAGACGGCAATGCTGTCCGAAATAAACAGCCCGTTGGACCCGCTGTCTAAAAAGCTGGCCGTGTAGCTGCTGCCCTTGTAGAGCGTGGTGAAATTCCCGTTGGCCGGGTTCACGCCCAGCACGGTTGCCGCTCCGATCGCGTTGTTGGACTGCGTGCCGATGCCGAACACCAGCGAACCGCTCACGGTCGCAGCGCCGACCGCCGGCACCGAGGGCAGCTGGATGATCACGCCATTGTTGTTGACCGCAAACATCGATACCGGATTCTGCACCTGCTGCGCCAGCGGGACCGCTGCCTGCGCGCAAAAGAAAGGCGAGAGGCAGGCGTAGTACAAGCCCCGGTTGTTGGGCAGCGTGCAGGCGCTGCCGCAGTCCTGCCGGAACACACTGACACCGAGTATTCCGTTGGCGCGCAATTCCTGTACGCTGTTCTTCGACGGGCCGGTGGCCGCGCATCGGGTCGGCACCCCGGGGTAATTCGGATCGCCCATCACCTGGATCGGCAGCGAACTCGCCAGTTCGCCTGAGAGTTTCAGGTCCGCCAGCTTGACCGGGCCCCAGGCATAGCCGTCCACGAAATGCGCGCATTCGATCAGTGGCGTGCCGCCGGCATCGACTTGTTGCCGCAGGCCCAGCGTAGCCGACAGCGCGGAAGATAGTACGCGCAGCCCGCTGGACCCGGTGTCTACGACGATATTGTCTATGGTCTGACAGTTGGTGCTGCTGCCCGGTGCGCACAGCGTTACGCTGGTGAACGCCAGATTGATGTTGTTTGACAATCCGGGATTGACGGATATCGGGTGTACATTCGCCGCCGTGGAAACGGTCGTGACGGCACTAGGCGCGGCAGCCGGAGTCGGCGCCGGCGCTGCAGCGTCGCCGCCGCCCCCACCGCCGCCGCCGCAACCCTGGATCAGGGTGAGGGCTGCAAGCAATGCCGACGCAAGTCCGTAGCGCATGCGGCCGGGCCCTACTCGATTTCTTCCGCGGCAACACCCCGCGGCAACATCGGCGCAATGTACGCCCGGCCGAAGTAGGCGCGCATATGCCCGCCGCTTTGCACGACGAGCCCGGACTGCTGCGTCGCGCTTGCACCGCCCGCGTTGCCACGGTTCTTCAACATGTCCACATACGCTTCGAAATACCGGCCCAGCACCTGCTGCAGATCCGGGATCGACGGGCCCTGCCAGGACACGGCGAACACCATCCCCGCCGGCGACACATATTCCTTGACCATGGTGCCCGAAGACAGTTGCAGCTGGTGTACTGAAAACTTCGCAGTGCCGCTGACTTTGAGTCCGGCCTGCAGTTGCGCCTGATCGACCGCCACCGAACCCGCATCCTCACCGAGGGTCGCCGCTGCGGACAGGCAGACGCCGGAGAGCAGCATTGCAAGCCCGCCTTGGACCACTTCGGATCGCATTGATTTCATGCGCACTTCCAATTCAGTGCATGGAAAAAGAAAAGCCGGCGTCTTCGCCCCTGCGAGTTTCCGCCCACGCCTTTCTGCCGCGTCGGTGAAGTATACGCGCAACCGCGGCAGGACTAATGCCGGAACCGGGAAAATCGCGAGCCGACTGCAGCCGCCGAAACGCGGTGAACAGCGCGTCCGACCGCCGGGCTCAAAGCGCCTGGCGGGCCGTCTGCATGCGTACGGCGCGCATGTCGTCGCCGCGAATTTCGCGCAGCGCATAGCCGACGAAACTGGGCACGACTTCCTTGCGCCAGTAGACATCCAGATCGGTGTTGTCCATGGGCTTGGCGCGGGACGCGGCCAATCTGCCGGCCTCGGCAATGAGCTCGTCCGTCAGCTTTTTGCCGACGAGAAACTCGCTCGCCTTGCTCGCGACGATCGGTTGCGAGGCCACCGCTCCCAGTACCAGGCGCGCTTCCTCGACCGTGCCATCCGCCGCGGCGCGCACCGCCGCGGCCACGCCCAGCAGCGGAAAGTCGAAGGATCCGCGCCGGCGCAGTTTCCAGTACGTGCTCTTCCAGCCGGCGGAATCCGGCAGGACCACCTCGGTCAGGATCTCGTCCGGCTTGCGCGTGATGTAGTCCATGCCGTCGTTGTTATAGAGGCTCGCGAGTTCGAGTTCGCGATCGCCTGCAGCGGAAACCAGGCGCACTTTGGCGCCGAGCGCGATCAGCGCCGGCGCGGTATCGGTCGACGACACCGCGAGGCAGCGCTTGCTGGCGGTCGCGACCCAGCAGGTCTTGCCCTCCTTCTTCATGCAGTACCCGATGGCTTCGCGCCAATCCTCGTTCTGGTTGTAGTAATTGCAGCGCGTGTCCAGGCACAGATTGCCGCCCAGCGTGCCCATGTTGCGCAAGTGCGGGGAAGCCACCTGCGCGGCCGCCTGCCAGAGGCCGCGATACTTTTCGCGCACGGCGAGTGCTCCGACGACCTCGGTCAGCGTGAGGCCGGCGCCCAGCGTGAGGCCGGAACCGTTGGCGATCTTCTTGAGCCCTTCGACCCGCTTGAGCGATATGAGCGTTGCCGGCGTCTGCTGGCGGCGCTTCATATTCGGCAGAAGGTCGGTACCGCCCGCGATGAGCATGCCGCGCGGCCCTTCGCCTGCGAGCATGCGCGCGGCTTCCGCCACGCTCTTCGGCGCCTGATACTGGAACCACGGCAGACGCATCATGATGCCGCCCTTTCCGCGCGTGTGTTCGCGGATTTTCGCACCGCCATTTTGCTTTCCGTGCCGTCGCCACCTTCGCCGGGAGGAATGACGTAGGTCGGCTCGACGTAGGGCACATCGGGGAAATGATCCGGCCCGACGCGCGGGTTCTTGCCTTCACGCTTCAGGTGCAGCGCGCGCAGGATTTTTTCCGGGGTGATCGGCACTTCGTCGATGCGCACCCCGACTGCATCGAACACCGCGTTCGCGACCGCCGGCATCACCGGCAGCAGCGGCCCCTGCCCCACCTCCTTGGCGCCGAAGGGACAGTTCGGGTCCGGGTCTTCGACCAGATACACCTCGACATCCGGCATGTCCAGCGACGTGATGCTCTTGTATTCGAGCAGCGAGGGAATCTTGTGCACCAGTGCATTGGAGAGCTTGGGTGGCAGGCGCCGGAACACCTGCTCTTCCATCAGGGCTTCGCCCAGTCCCATGTAGATCCCGCCGATGACCTGGCCGTGTGCGAGCGTCGGATTGAGCGCGCGCCCGATGTCGTGCGCGACCCATATTTTCGGTACGGTAATCCAGCCGGTATGCTCGTCGACCTCGACCTCGACCACGCAGGCAGAGAAGGAATACGCGGGTGACGGGCCCACGCCCGCGGCCTTGAACTTGCCCGGCGGCTTGGGCGGCGTGTAGGAACCCACCGTCCCGAGCGTGCCGAATTTGGTTTCCGCATAGACCACGCATTCAGCAAAACTCATGCTCTTGTTCGCGTCGCCCGCGGCGAACACGCGCCCCTGCGAGAGCACGATGCTCTCGGGCAGGACCTCGAGTTGTTCGGCCGCCGCCGCGACCAGCATCTCGCGCGCGCGACCCGCCGCCTGCAGCGCCGCATTGCCCATCATCAGCGTCACGCGGCTCGAATACGATCCGAGGTCGATCGGCGTGATGCCGGTGTCGCCGGTGATGCAGCGCACTTCCCTGGTGGTGATGCCCAGGGTTTCCGCGACGACCGCTGCAAGCACATCATCCGAACCCTGCCCGACTTCGGTCGCGCCGCAGAACACCGTCACCTGGCCGCTGCGGTCCAGGCTCAGTTGCACGCCCGTATGCGGCATTTTGTTCCAGTAGATCGACACGCCCGCGCCGGTCATGTAGGAACTGCAGGCGATGCCTACGCCGCGGCCCTGCGGCAGTTTGCCGTGCTTTTGCTTCCAACCCGATCCGTCGACCACCTGGCGTATGCATTCCGCGAGGCTGTTGCTGCCGATTTTGAGCCAGCTCGCGGTGAGCGTGTTGGGCTTGGTCACCATATTGAGCCGCAGTTGCGCCGGATCGAGCTTGAGTTTTTCGGCGATTTTGTCGAGCTGGATTTCCTGGCCGAAGCGCGGTTGCGGCGTGCCGTGGCCGCGCTTCGGGCCGCAGGCGGGCTTGTTGGTAAACATCCTGCAGGCCTCGAACTTGAAGCGCGGCAGCTCGTAGGTCAACGGCGTCAGCACACCGGTGTAAAACGTACTCGCCGGTCCGTGGGAGCCGTAGGCGCCGCCGTCGAGCAGGGTCTGCAAATGCATGCCCGTGAGCTTGCCCTCCTTCGTCACGCCGGTGCGAAATTTCATCAGCACCGGATGCCTGCCGCGGTGCAGATAGAACACTTCTTCGCGCGTGAGGCAGATCTTGACCGGCCGCCCGAGCATGAGCGCCGCCTTGGACACGACGAACTCATGCCCGGCCGGATCGCATTTGCCGCCGAAGCCGCCGCCGTTGTCGCAGGCGATCACGCGTATGTGCGCGGCCGACATCTGCAGCACGCGCGCGAGTTGCCGGTGCAGGTAGTGCGGGTCCTGGGTGCTCGACCAGATGGTGAGCTTGCCATCGCCCTCGGCCCTGGCGAGCGAAGCGTGCTGCTCCATCGCCATGTGGTTGTCGCCCTCGTAGAAGAACAGGTCTTCGAAAACGTGGTCCGACTTCTCCAGCGCCTCCTCGACGTCACCGAACTCGAAGGACTGGTTGCGATGGATGTTGCCCGCGTCGGTATAGTCGTGAATGCGCGCTTCGGGCTGCGCCAGCGCTTCCTCCGGCGTCGAGATCGTCGGCAATGCCTTGTACTTCACGTCGATCAGCGCCAGCGCCTCGGAGGCGGTCTGCTCGTCCTTGGCCACCACTGCCGCCACCGGATCGCCTACGTAGCGCACATGCTCCGGCGCGAGCGGGTGTTCGTCCTGCGCCACCGGCATGATGCCGAAGGGCACCGGAAAGTCCTTGCCGGTGAGCACCAGGTGCACGCCCGGATACGCTTGCGCACGCGCAACGTCGATCGCTTCGATCAGCGCATGCGGGTGCGGCGAACGCAGCAGCTTCATGTGCAGCATGCGCGGCAGCTTCAGGTCGTCGGCGTAGCGCAACGCCCCGGTCACCTTGTCACGGCCGTCGACGCGCCTGCGCGCGTGGCCGATGACATCGAACTTCTTCGGCGCGTTCATGCTCCTGCCCTCTTTTGGTTTGCCGTCGTCTCGTTGATCGTCGTCTCGTTGATAATGCGCGCCGCGTCTTCCACCGAATCGACGATCTGCTGATAGCCGGTGCAGCGGCACAGGTTCCCGGACAGCGCCTCCTTGATGCGCTCGCGGCTGGGATTGGGCTCCGCATCGAGCAGCGCCTTCGCGGTCATCAGCACCCCCGGCGTGCAATAGCCGCACTGCGAGCCGCCGTGATCGGAGAACGCCGCCTGCAGCGGGTGCAGTTCCGCACCTGCCGCCAGGCCTTCGATGGTCTCGATCGCGCTGCCGTCGCACTCGATCGCCAGCTTGAGGCAGGACAGCAGCGGCTCACCATCGACCAGCACCGCGCAGGCGCCGCATTCGCCCAGCTCGCAGCCGTGCTTGGTTCCGGTGAGGTCCAGGTCCTCGCGCAGCACTTCGAGCAGGGTTTTGTAAGGCGCGAAGGAGACTTCGACCTCCTCTCCGTTCACGCGCAGTCTGATATGGGCGTTGCGCTGCGCTGTCGGTTTCGCTACGGCATTCATTTTCGACCTCCGGATTGGGCCCTGACGGGCACGGTTGTTTCTTGCGGATGCGCGGCGATGCCGCGCACCAGGTAGTTGGCCAGCCCCTCGGCGATCGCGCTGACGCTCTGTGCGCCGTCGGGGCGGTACCAGCGCACGGTCCAGTTGAGCGCGCCCAGAATGGCCCGCGCCACCAGGGCCGCGTCGCAGGGGGCGAACTCGCCGCGCTTGACCCCCTTGGTGATGAGCGCGCGCACCGCCAGCTCGTATTTATCGCGCTTGTCGATGATGCCGCGGCGCAGATTCTCGGCCAGCATGTCGATTTCGAGGTGCGCGGTCGCGCCCTCGAGTTCATCCAGCGTGTAATGCAAATGGGCGCGGATCACGGCACGCAGCTGGTCGCCAACGGGGATGGTGGATGCGCGCGCGGTTTCGGCCGCCTCCAGCATGCGGTCCAGCGTACGGTCCTGACAGAAAAACAGCAGCTCGTCCTTGCCGGAGAAATAGTAGTAGAGGTTGCCCGGCGACAGATCGGCCTCCTCGGCGATCTCGCGCATGCCGGCAGCGGCCACACCGCTGCGGCGAAACACGCGTGCCGCAGCGTGCAATATGTCCAGCCGACGCGCCTCGCTCTTGCGCCGCATGCGCTCTGAGACCGTTTTGCCGGAACCGGGATTGGAACTCTTATTCAGAAACTGAACCATCGTTCAATTTTATGCCTTGCGGACCGGATTTGCAACCGCCGTGCGGCGGATCGTCCCCTGCGCGACCGGCAGAAATTCAAACCTGCGTCGAATAGCCTCCGTCGACCGGAATTGCCGCGCCGGTCACGTAATCCGACGCGCTGCAGGCGAGAAACACGGCGATACCGGCAAAATCCGCGGGATCTCCCCAGCGCGCCGCGGGCGTGCGCGCGAGCACGCGCTCGTGCAGGCCAGCCACATCCTCGCGCGCCCGGCGGGTCAGTTCCGTATCGATCCAGCCCGGCAGCACTGCATTCACCTGGATGTTGTCCTTGGCCCAGGCGCAGGCGAGCGATTTGCTCAGTTGCACGATGCCGCCCTTGCTCGCGCCGTACGGCCCGGCGAAGGCAGCCCCGAATATCGACAGCATCGAACCGATGTTGATGATTTTGCCGCCTCCCGCTTTCTGCAAGGCCGGATAGGCGGCCTGGCTGCAGAGAAAGGCGCTGGTGAGATTCGTGTCGAGCACGGTTTTCCATTCGTCCAGGGTGTAATCCTGGGGCTGCTTGCGAATATTGATGCCGGCATTGTTGACGAGTATGTCCAGCCTGCCGAACTGCCTGCTTGCTGCGGCGATCAAGGCGACGCACTCGGCCTGCACGGTTACGTCGGCCTCGAAGGCCGCGGCTTTCGCGCCTTGCTTGTGGAGCGCCTTCACCGCGGCGGCGTTCTTCCCGGCGTTGCGCCCGGCGATCAGCACGGACGCCCCCGCATGCGCGAGCCCCGTCGCCATGCCAAGGCCAATGCCCCCATTGCCGCCGGTGACGATCGCGACCCGGCCTGAAAGATCGAATGCTTTGCTCACGCAGTCTCTCCCTGATATCTCATGAATGCCGCGAGGCCGCCTACAGAACCGCCGAGGCGCCGCCATCCAGATTGATGCTGCTGCCGGTGATGAAACTGGCTGCGCCCGAGACGAGGAACGCGATGGCGTTGGCGACCTCTTCGGCGCGCCCCACGCGGCCCAGCGGTATGTCCCTGGCCATGTCGGCGTAGAGTTGCTCGACGGTCTTGCCCGCCTTGGCGGCTTTTTTCTCATGCTGTCCGGCGCGCACCAGTCCGATACAGATGGTATTGACCAGGATCTGGTGCGGCGCGAATTCCTTGGACAGCGCCTTGGTGAAGGCGAGGCCGGCGGCACGCGTGACCGTGGTCGGCATCGATTTGGCGCGCGGTTGCTTGGCGCCGATATTGGTGATGTTGACAATGCGCCCCCCGCCCTGCTGTTTCATGTGCGGGATCGCGAGACGCGCGAGCCGGATCGCGGCAAAGAGCTTGAGTTCGAAGTCTGCCTGCCAGATGTCATCGGTCACCGATTCGAAGTCACCCACCGCCGAGGTGCCCGCATTGTTCACCAGAATGTCGAGACGACCGAATGCCTTGACGGCTTCGCTCACCAGCTTTGCGCAATCCTCGGCGCGGCTCACATCCGCCTGCGCTGCGGCAACCTTCCCCCCGGCGGCGCGAATTTCCGCTGCGACCGCATCCAGCCCTTCCCGGCCGCGCGCCGCGATCACCACGCTCGCGCCTTCCGCTGCCAGCCGCAACGCGGTCGCCCTGCCTATGCCCTGCGTGCCGCCGGTGACAATCGCGACTTTGTCTTTCAGTTCCAGATCCATTTGCCCCCCTGCCTGATTCAATCGTTTAACGAACACAAGCGCGCGCTCTGCGCAAATACCTATGGGCCCGCTTACTCGAACAGCGTGAGCACATGGCCTTCATCCGGCCGCGCGCGGCCTTCGAGCACTTCGAGATAGACGCGCTCGACTGCCGCCGGTCCGCGCGCGTGGATCACCCGCATCCACGCCGCGGACGCCCCCAGAAATTGCAGCCAGGCTGCGCCCAGGCGCCGCTGGAACTCGGCCGCGCCCCAGTCCTGCGCGCGCTTCTTGATTTGCGCCGGGGCGAAGAACAGTGTCGGGCGCGGGCCTGGCAGCTTGCCCGCGCCACCCAGTGCATCCCAATGCGTACCGCCCACGGCGCAGCTGTATTTCAGGCTGTCGCCGAAACGATGATGCAGCGTGCTGCGCAATTCCGCATTGCCCGCCATGTCGACATACGCCAGCGGAAGATCAGCCGGAATCGACTCGATCTGATCGTAACTGAGCACGCGGTCGTAGCAGCCCAGCCTCTGGACGAAGGCGACATTGCCGGGGGAAGTCAGTCCGATGATTTCGCAGCGCCCGCCTGTTGCCCCACGGCGCGCCAGCTGGAACGCCGTGCCGTAGGCGGTCTTGCTCGACGCGCTGGAGAGCAGCACGGCGCGCGCGCCGAAGAACGCGTTGTCGGCAAGAAAATCATCGATCAGGAACGAAGTCACGAACAGCGGCTTCAGCAGCATCTGCTGGTCCTCGCGGCCCGCGTCGTAACCCGGGTCGGTCGCGGTGCGCAGGTACTGGTTGTAGACCGGGTGCAGCGCCTTGCGTTGTTCGGCGCCGTCGGAAAAACCGGCCGCGCCGGCGCGCGCCGCTTGCAGCACGACATGGGTGGACATCGGGTAGTAGCCGTAGTAACGCTCACCCGGCTTGACGGCTTCGTGATTCGAACGGATCACATCGCCGAAACCCCACACGGGGATGCGGCCCCAGCCCTCCGGCGCGGCAAAGAAATCCCAGTAGGACATGGCCGCGCCGAAAGCGGCGTAGGTGATATTGTTCGCAGTGAAAGCAAAATTGTCTATGCGCATCAGGACCTGCCCGGACTGCAGGTCGACCGCGCCCGGATCTTGCGCGCGCAGCGACTTGCATTCGTGCAAATTGTCGCGCCGGACAATGAAATCCACCGCACTTGCGCTCGCGGGCGTATCGGTCATTTGATTTCCTTCACGTCGATTGCAAGGTTTGCACTCATGCTTTCCCGTTCTCGCCGCGATAGATCGCGCCGCAGGTACAGGTTTCGTGCACCACCACCTGCGCGAGCAGCGGCAGCACCGGCTTCAACCGGTCCCAGATCCAGCGCGCCAGATGCTCGCTGGTCGGGTTCTCCAGTCCGGGCACGTCGTTGAGGTAGCGGTGGTCCAGCTGTTCGTGCAGCGGCTGAAACACGGCCGAAATATCGGCGAAGTCCTGCACCCAGCCGATATGTGCATCGACCTCGCCGCTCACATGGATTTCGACGCGAAACGAATGGCCGTGTACGCGCGCGCACTTGTGCCCTTCGGGCACATTGGGCAGCCGGTGTGCCGACTCCAGGGTGAACGCTTTCCAGATTTCCATCAACGAATCCCCATGAGTTTGTGGGTTTGCAGCGACAGGCGCCACTGCGGATGTGCGAGGCAATACTCTATCGCGAGCTGCGTATTGCGCGCCTTTTCCGGCCCATCCATGGGCTGCAGAAAAAAATGCCGGAAATCCAGCGCAGCATAGCGTTCCGGCTCGGCGCCGGTCTGCGGGTACACCAGCTTCAGTTCGTCGCCGCGCATGAGCGCGAGCGGCGCACCGGCTTTCGGGCTCACCGTGAGCCACAGTTCTCCCGCGGGCGGTGCCAGCGTGCCGTTGGTTTCCACGGCAACCGTGAATCCCCGTGCGCGCAGCGCGGCGACCAGCGTCGCGTCTAGCTGCAGCAGCGGCTCGCCGCCGGTACAGACGACAAAGCCTTGCGCCGCGGCCCGCGCAGGCCAGGCCGCGACGACCGCGGCGGTGAGCGCGTCTGCCGACGCGAACTTCCCGCCGCCCTCGCCGTCGGTGCCGACGAATTCGGTATCGCAGAAGCGGCACACGGCCTCGGCGCGATCCGCTTCGCGCCCCGACCACAGATTGCAGGCTGCAAAGCGCAGGAACACCGCCGGCCGGCCGCTGTTGGCGCCTTCTCCCTGCAGCGTGTAAAAGATTTCCTTGACCGAGTAGGTCATCGCGGCAAAACTTGTAAAAACGCGGAGCATACACGTTTGTCCTGGCTGCTACGAAGGAGAACATCATGCCGGTCTACTACGGAAGCGGAACACCGATCGTGCCTGGCGCGTTTCCTGCGATGCTCGCCATCGGCGATTCCTGGTTCTGGTATCCCCTGCCCACGGGGTACAACCTGCTGCAGCAATTGTCCGAGCACGTGCTCAAGCCGGACTACGCCAACATCCTGTCGCTGGGCTACGTCGGCGCCACGCTGCAAGACTATGTCGAAGGCCGCTACGCCGACGGATTCCAGGAAGAACTAAAACCGCTCAATGCGCAGTACTACTCGGCGGTCCTCATCAGCGGCGCAGGCAACGATGCAGTCGATTACTCTCTCGCGCTGAAGACCCGGTGCACCGGCATCGGCTCTCCGAGGAAATGCTTCGACGAAGCGAGTTTCGACGGCCTCATGCGCAAGCTGAGCGGCTGGATGGGAAGAATGATCCACGACATCCGCTGGGCGTGGAGCGCCGCGGCCGCACTGCGGCAGCCGCATGTGTTCCTCCACTGCTACGACTACGCCCCGCCCGACGGCCGGGCCGCACAGATCGCGGGCATCCCGCTGCCATTCGGTCCCTGGCTCAAACCCGCGATGGACCGGGCCCAGGTGCGCGACGACCCCGAATTTCGCCGCGACCTGGTCAAACTCCTGATCGACCGCATCCACGACACCTTTGCGCCCTACGACGATGACGCGCGCCTGGTGCATCTGGTCGACAGCCGCGGCTGCCTGGACATCGACAACGACTGGGACAATGAACTGCATCCGAATTCCAGGGGTTTCGAAAAGCTGGCCAAGGGGCCATGGCGCGAATCGCTGGAAAAATACGGATTCGCCTAGCGCGACTGCGATGTAAAAGCCGTTAAACTTCGTCCCTCGCCTCTAAGAGCGAATTGCAGAATTGAAATTGCGAACATTGTCATTCCGAGCGGAGCGAGGAATCTGCTTTTGAATCTAACGAAAAAAGCAGATTCCTCAGCCTACGGCTTCGGAATGACAGGTTATTTTGAATATGGCCTCTAAGTAGAGAATCCCCATGCTCGGTGTCACCGACTACGGCGCGCTGGTCGTCGCCATCCTTGTGTTCCTGCTGCTTCCCGGCCCGGGCAATCTGGCCTTGATCACCTCGACCGGCAAGGGCGGAATCAAGGGCGGCATAGCAGCCACTTTCGGCGTGATCTTCGGAGACCAGGCGCTCCTGTGGATGGCGCTCGCCGGTGTCGCCGCCGTGCTGGGCACCTACCCCGCCGCGTTTTACGCAGTCCAATGGCTGGGAGCGGCCTACCTCGCCTGGCTCGGAGGCAAGCTGCTGCTCGCCAAAGCGGGAAGCGCGCCGGTGCTGCACATCAAGCCGCGCCACTACCTGCGCCAGGCGTTCATGATCACCCTGCTCAATCCGAAGGCGATCGTGTTCTACATGGCGTTCCTGCCGCTGTTCGTCGACCCGACCCGGCATCAGGGCATCGTCACCTTCGCATTCATGGCGGCGACCATCGCGGTGCTGACGTTCTTTTACGGACTGTGCGCCGTGCTGCTGACCCACTTTCTGGCCGCGCGACTGCGCGCCAATCCGCTGATTTCGCGTTCCCTGGAAAAGCTCGCCGGACTGTTTCTGATCGGCTTCGGCATCCGCCTCGCGCTGACGCGTTGATACCGGCGTTTAAGGTCTGCGCAGCAGAGCCGCCTTGATCTCTGCCAACGGCGGCGGCTCGGCGGCATCCTTGAAACCCGCCAGCTTGCGATAGATGTCCGCCGCGGCGAGATGGAAACCCGCGGGCAAGCCCGCCGCCTCGAAATTCGCCGCGATTTCCTCCATCTCCGCGATCCAGCGCCAGGCCTTGCGTGCATTCTTCCTGACCAGTTCCGATCGTTTCGGTATATCGGGCAGTGAGATTTTCCATTCGTCGAGCAGCGCCGCATCAACGCCCTCGTGCTCGGCCAGCGCGCGTATGCCCGCGAGCAAGGCGGTGGCACCTTTGTTCCAGGCGGCGTAGCAGACCTTGAGCGCGGAAGCCGCGCCCACCGGGCCCTCGAGCGCATGCGCCTGCATGATGCATCCTTCGAACAGCGCCGCGACCTCGATTGCGCGGCTGCCGCAGACGTAGAGCCGAACGCTGGCGCCGGCGACGGGTGGCGGGCCGATGATGCCGGCATCGACGTAGCTCGCGCCCGCCGCTTCGACCACCCGGCCCAGCGCACGCGTGGTTTCGGTCGAAACCGCGTTCGCATCGACGTAGACGCCACCGAATCCGCAAGCCGCCACGGCCTGCGCGAGTTCCATCGCGGCATGCGGCGGACACACGGAAAAAACGATGTCCGACTCCTGCGCGGCACGCGCCAGCGTCTTGATGTCTTCGAGGCCGCTACTCTCGGCGCGCCTGCGCGTGGCGGCACCGCGGCCTTCCGACACCCACAGCACGCGATGCCCCTTCGATACCAGGCCGGCGCCGATGGCGGCGCCCATCTCGCCCGGATGCAATATGGCTATGGTTTTTTTCAGCATGCTCCTATGATCTCCTCACGACGCGCATAACGTTTCATCTTTTTTCCCCCTGCTTCCCTCTACCCTACCTGTTTCATTGCGCCCAGGCCAGCATTCGCGCACGCAATGGCGCATGCAATGGCCGCTTGATCGATCTTGGTACAATCGAGCGAAATATCCACGGAGAATTCAATGTTGAAAACCCGATTTACCGAAATGTTCGGCGTAAAGCATCCTGTCGTGCAAGGCGGCATGCAGTGGGTGGGGCGCGCGCAGCTGGTGTCGGCCGTGGCGAACGCGGGCGCACTGGGTTTCATCACCGCGCTCACGCAGCCGACGCCGGAGGAACTCGAAAAGGAAATCCAGCGTTGCCGCGATCTGACCGACCAGCCTTTCGGCGTCAACCTCACCATCCTGCCGGCGCTCAAACCGCCGCCCTATGCGGAATACCGGCAGGCGATCATCGATTCAGGCATAAAAATCGTGGAGACCGCCGGCTACAATCCGCAGGAGCACATTGCCGAACTGAAAAAACACGGCATCAAGGTGATCCACAAGTGCACCGCGGTGCGCCACGCGATCAAGGCGGAGAAAATCGGTGCCGACGCCATCTCGATCGACGGCTTCGAGTGCGCAGGCCACCCTGGCGAGGACGACATACCCGGCCTGATCCTGATACCGGCCGCCGCCGACAAGGTGAGCATACCGATGATTGCTTCGGGTGGCTTCGGCGACGGACGCGGCCTCGCGGCCGCGCTGGCGCTCGGCGCAGAGGGCATCAATATGGGAACGCGCTTCATGTGCACCGTCGAATCGCCGATCCACCAGAAGATCAAGGAACAGATCGTCGCCAACGACGAGCGATCGACCGATCTGATATTCCGCACCTTGCACAATACTGCGCGGGTCGCGAGGAACGCCGTCAGCCAGGAAGTGCTTGCGATCGAGCGCAAGGGCGGCGCGACCATAGACGACATCAGGCACCTGGTCGCCGGCCAGCGCGGCCGCGCGGTCTACGAGGAAGGCGATCCCGATGTCGGTGTCTGGTCGGCCGGAATGATCCAGGGCCTGATCCACGACATTCCGACCTGCGCAGAACTGGTGACGCGCATCGTCGCCGATGCCGAGGCGATCATCGCCGCGCGGCTCGGGCGCATGATGGCGGCCTGAAATTGCGCGAATGCAAGCCGGAGCGCAGTCGGCGCGATCTGCCGGTCCGATGCAAGTGATGAAACTCGACCAACTCGAGACGCCCTGTCTGCTGCTCGACGAATCCAGGCTCGAGCGCAACGTTGCACGCATGCGCGCGCACCTGGATAGTCTGGGCGTGAATCTGCGCCTGCACGTCAAGACAGCCAAGTCGATCGACGTGGTGCGCCGCGTGCTGCGCTCGCCGCAGGACCCGATCACCGTTTCGACACTGAAAGAGGCGGAATACTTCCTCGCCAACGGCGTGCAGAACATCCTCTATGCCGTAGGCATGACGCCGAACAAACTCGAGCACGTCACCGACCTGCGCCGGCGCGGCGCGGGGCTCGCGCTCATCCTCGACAGCGTCGAGGCGGCGCACGCCGTTGCCGCGCACGCGCGCTCGCGCGCCGACCGCATCCCGGTGCTGATCGAAATCGATTGCGATGGACATCGTTCAGGCATGCTGCCGGGCGACCCTGCCCTGATCGAGGCGGGGCGCGTGCTCGCCGACGGCGGCTGCGAACTGCGTGGTGTGATGACCCACGCGGGCGGCTCCTACAACTGCACTACCGTGGCGGCGATCAAAGCGATGGCCCTGCAGGAACGCGACGCAGTCCTGAACGCCGCGAAGGCCCTGCGCACTGCGGAACTGCCCTGCCCGGTGGTAAGCGTAGGCTCTACACCAACCGCCACCTGCGCCGGGAACCTCACTGGCGTGACCGAAGTACGTGCCGGCGTGTTCGTGTTCTTCGACCTGGTGATGGCCGGCTTGCAGGTATGCACGCTCGACGACATCGCCCTCTCGGTGCTCGCGAGCGTGATCGGCCATCAGCGCGAGAAGGGCTGGATTATCGTCGATGCCGGCTGGATGGCGATGTCGCGCGATCGCGGCAGCGCGAAGCAGAAAATCGATCAGGGCTACGGCTTGGTCTGCAATGCGCAAGGCGAGCCCTATCCGGACCTGATCATGACCGACGCCAACCAGGAACACGGCGTCATCGCCTTGCGTCAGGGCGCGCGCGCCGCATTGCCGGACCTGCCGCTCGGCACGTTGCTGCGCATCCTGCCCAACCACGCCTGCGCCACGGGCGCGCAGCATCAGGCGTATCAGGTCGTGCGCGAGGGCAGCGACACGGTCGGCGCCACCTGGCCGCGTTTCGCCGGGTGGTGAATCCCGGCTGACAAGATTCGTCTTGTTCCTGTCGGCATTTACGTCGGCCGCACAATTCTGTACACTTCATCTGTACATAAGGAAAACGTACGGAATGCAAGCGGAGAACATGCAATGTCCAAGGTCAATGTCACGGAACTGCGCCAGAATCTCCCCGCCTACCTGGTCGAAGTGCAAAAGGGCAGGGAGATCGAGGTGACTTCGCGCGGGAAGGTGATTGCGCGCATTGTCGCGGGAAGCGAAACCCACGAGGATGCGCTTGCGCGCCTGCTCGCTGCGCGCAAGCGCTGCCGCGTCGGCGATGTCCTCAGTACGACTGGCGCAGACTGGGACGCAGAACGTGCTGGTCCTTGACACCCATGCGCTCATCTACGACGCGCTCGCGCCGGCGCGGCTTTCGGCGCGAGCGCGCAAGGCGATAGAGGGTGCCGCCGCAAAGCGCGAACTCGCCTGCTGCGACATCAGTCTGTGGGAGATCGCCATGCTGATCGCGCGCGACCGGCTCGATCCGGGCATGGACGCGGGACAGTTTCTCGACGACCTGATTGCCGCGCGGCGCCTGCAAGTATTGCCTATCACCTCCGAAATCGCGGTGCTGTCGCAATCCGATGCGTTTGCGCACGGTGATCCTGCCGACCGGCTGATCGCCGCCACCGCCCTGCTGCACCGCGCCCCGCTGGTCACGTCGGACGCGAAGCTGCGCAAGCTGCAGAGCATCTCCACGGTTTGGTAAACTGATACGCAAACAGTGTGCTGAAATAGCGGGCGCGGCCCTGTCGGTTCTGCAGTAATGACCCGGCCCAATCCTAAAGACTGAGTCCATGATGAAATCCGGCAGCGACGGCGGCGCCTCCTTCGATTACGACTACATCATCATCGGCTCCGGCTTCGGCGGTGCGGTCTCGGCCCTGCGCCTGTCGGAGAAAGGCTACAAGGTGCTGGTGCTGGAAAAAGGCATGCGCATGGGCGCTGCGGATTTTCCGAAATCGAACTGGAACGTGAAACGCTGGCTGTGGCTGCCTTCCATGCGCTGCTTTGGCCTGTTCAAGTTGACGTTCTTTCGCCACGTCGGCGTGCTCTCCGGCGTGGGCGTGGGGGGCGGGTCGCTGGTCTACGCCAACACCCTGCCGATACCGAAGAAAAGTTTTTTCACCTCGCCCTCCTGGGCACACCTGGCCGACTGGGAGACGGAACTGCGGGACTACTATCAAACGGCCCTGCGCATGCTCGGCGCCGCGACCAATCCACGCATGGAAACCGGCGACCTTGCCCTGCGCGAACTGGGCAGGCAGATCGGCATGGAACAGCATTTCGAGGCTACGAAGGTGTCGGTGTTCTTCGGCGAACCCGGGAAGACCGTGCCCGATCCGTATTTCAAAGGTAAAGGGCCGGCGCGCGCAGGCTGCACTTTCTGCGGCGGCTGCATGACCGGCTGCCGCCACAACGCCAAGAATTCGCTGGACAAGAACTACCTCCACCTCGCGGAACAACTCGGCGCGGTCATCCAGGCCGAGTCGCTGGTCACCGACGTGCGCCCGCTGGGCGCAAGCGATGGCGCCGACGGTTATGCGGTGGACTGGCAACCCAGCGCGACACGCAAGGGTGCGGGAGGCACGCTGCGCTGCCGCGGCGCCGTGTTCGCCGGCGGCGTGCTCGGCACACTGGAACTTATGCTCAAGCTGAAGCAAGGCTCGCTGCCGCGACTGTCGGACCGCCTGGGTTACGGCGTGCGCACGAACTCGGAGGCGCTGGTTTTTGTGACCACGCCGGATCGCAAGTCGGTGTTCTCCGACGGCATCGCCATCGGTTCGATCCTGCATACCGACGAGCATTCGCATCTGGAACCCGTGCGCTACTCTGCCGGTTCGGGATTCTGGCGACTGGGCTCGGGACCGCGCGTGTATCACCGCAGCGGCGCAGTGCGCCTGCTCAAGTTGCTCGGCGACTGGCTGCTGCACCCGGTGATGAACCTGAAGGTGCTGTTCGTCGACGACTGGGCCAAGCGCACACAGGTGCTGCTGTTCATGCAGACCATAGACAGCACCCTGCGCATGGTGCGCGGCAGCTTCGGGCTGTCAACGAAGCTCGACGTCGGCCCGGCGCCTACGGCGTTCATGCCCGAGGCGCGCGACCTGTCCGAGCGCTACGCGGCCATCGTCGGCGGCAAACCCATGGCCTTCGTCAGCGAATCCCTGTTCGGCATACCGTCTACGGCGCACATCCTCGGCGGCGCCTGCATGGGACGCAACGCCGGCGAGGGCGTCATCGACAGCGACAACCGCGTGTTCGGCTATCGCAATCTCTACGTCTGCGACGGCTCGATGATCTCGGCCAACCCCGGCGTCAACCCGTCCCTGTCGATCACCGCGATCAGCGAGCGCGCCATGAGCAAGCTGCCGCCGCGGAACCCCCAGGCTAAGCGGGCGGGGACGGCCTAGCCACGCCCGATGCCGCTGGGCACCATCGGCACTGGGCGGTTTCGGGACGTTTCCGCATCCGCAACCCGATCAGCGCCCGGCCACCCCCTCCAGGCCGGCACCGTCAAGAATCCGGATGGATTTGTGCCGCACGCGGAGCAGTCCGTCTTTCTGGAATTTGGAGAATGTCCGACTGACCGTTTCCAGATTTGCGCCTATGTAACTGCCGATCTCGTCGCGCGTCATGCGCACGTCGAATTCGGACGGCGAGTAGCCCTGCGCCGCGTAACGCCGCGACAGATTGAGCAGGAATACCGCCAGGCGTTCCTCGGCATTCATATTGCCCAGCAGCAGCATCACGCCCTGTTCGCGCACGATTTCACGGCTCATCATCCTGCGCACATGGCGCTGCAGGCTGGGTATTTCGTGTGCGAGCAGCTGCAAGCCGGCGAAAGGAATTGCGCAAATCTCGCTTTCCTCCACGGCAATCGCATTGCAGTTGTGCTGCCCCGCGCCGATGCCATCCAGACCCAGTACCTCGCCCTGCATCGAAAACCCGATCACCTGGGCGCGGTGGCCATTTTCCAGCAGGAGAACGGACTTGAAGAAGCCCTTGCGCACCGCATAGATGGAAGTGAAGTGGTCACCGGTGCGGTAAAGGCTTTCGCCGCGCCGCAGCCGCATGCGCTTGAAGACCAGCCGCTTGGCGACATTCCGTTCGGATTGGTTCAGACCGCAGCAGGGCGCGCATAGTTCGCGCAAATTGCAGGCAGAACACTCGGTTCTGAGCTGGACAATTCCGGCCGACCCGGGTTCGAGCGCGGCGCCGGTCTGCGCGAGGTGCAGGGCGCGACGAATCTGCGTCGAGGATTGGCTTGCCATAAAGGTCTCCCGTCAGGTCTCCTCCAAAGGATCTGTCCCGCCCGCCAAGTATCCTCCAAAACGGAGGGTGGACGCACGCTTTATCGAGAACCCGCAGACCGGCTACGTTTGGCGTGTCAACCCGCGCGGCGTGCGCCGGATTCACACATGCAACCCTGGAAAAAGTTTGAGGAACAAACGGATAATTGACGAACCCGCGCGATGCTATACAAGTTCGCGCCGCTTCCTCAATTCGGGCATGCAATGCTGTATCCACTGCGCAGTCAGTTTTTCCTGAAGCGAATTCTGTCTGAGCCGGTCCGACAGGCTGTGGAAATCAACGCAGTCCAGCGGCTGGTCCTGGTCGAAGCAGGTAAACACGTAGTTCACCGCGCCGGTCCGCGGATCGCGCTGCGGCTGCAGGCACTGCGCGCAGATTTCCTTCATCATGCACTGCATCGGCGAATTGATCGAGCCGATGGCGTAGTGCTCGGTCTTTAGGTAGGGCGCGAGCACGGCATGCCGTGCCCTGCCGACCGCAGCCATCATGCGGTCGGAACCGATGGCGATAATGCGGTCAACGTCCGACAAGGCAATCTGCGGCGCGCCGAGCCGGCCCGAGGCATAGGCGTCCATCGCCTGGACGATGTTGCCGACGAAGCTGCGATCCTGCGGCCGCGCGCCTTCCAGCTGGAACCCCGGGGCCTCGTCGCAGCACCAGACGATGAGGTCGGCCGCCGCCTCGATCTCGGCAACCTTGTAGCGGTCGATGATTTTCTTATAGCCTGCAAAATAGAGCACCCTGGAGCCGCGCGCGCGAAACGCCTGGCCGATCGAAAACAACACGGCATTTCCGAGGCCGCCGCCCGCAAGCAGTACGGTTTCACCCGCTGCGATATGCGTCGGGCTGCCCGCCGGCCCCATCAGCACCACCGGCTCGCCGGGTGCGAGCATCGCGCACAGATTCGAGGACCCGCCCATCTCCAGCACGATCGTCGACACCAGCCCTTCATCGCGGTCGACCCAGGCGCCGGTCAGCGCCAGGCCTTCCATCTGCATGCGCGTATCAGCGACCAGCGGAGCCAAGGTCTCGAAATTCTGCAGCCGGAAAAACTGGCCGGGTTGGAAACGGCGCGCTGCGGCGGGCGCCTTGATGATGACTTCGACGATGGTCGGCGTGAGGCGCTTGATCTCATGCACGCTCGCGCGCAGCTCGCGATTGAGGGCCGCGAAGAACGCGTCGAGGCTGATGGTGCCGACCGGTGGCCGCTGCGCCAGCACGCGCGAGACCACCGGATAGCCCTGCTTGGTCGAACCAAGTGCTTTCACCACGTTGCCGAAATACGAGGGATGCAGGTCGCCGAAGAACGACACGAACCGGCCATCAGGCAGTCGCGAAATCAGAACGTCGGCGCGCTCGGTCTTTGACAGGGCATACTCGGGTTTGACCGGATTGCCGTCCTCGCCGCACGCCCGGAAATACTTGCCGTCCATGGCGAAGTGCTGCGCGTCCTCGCGCGCCAGCACCGTGTTCGGCTGCGTTCCGGCGGCGACGAACACCGTGCTCGCCGGCAGCTGCATTTCGCCGCCTTCCTGCCACTTGCCGTCGTCACCAAGAACCTGGCGCATGAAGCGCATGCTGCTCGCGGCGCCGTAATTGTCGAGTTCCACCGCAAGCGGCGTAAGCCCTTCGGCGAACACGATTCCCTCCTCCAGCGCTTTCTCGACCTCCTCGTGATTAAGCGTATAGGAGGGACTGTCGATGAGCCGCCGCCTATAGGCGACGGTCACGCCGCCCCAGTGGCGCAGCAGTTCGCTGATGCGCGGCGCGCGTCCGTCCCGCGCCGCCTTGCGCCGCTCGCTGCGAATCGCGCGCGCGTGCGACAGGAACTCTTCGGCGATCTCCCGCTCCTCGTCATTCCAACGGTCGCGGATGGCATCTTCGCCCAGTTCGTCGGCCAGGATTTCGAATCGGACCAGGAATTTCTCCACCTGGGCGACATAGTAGGCGAGCGACTCGGTCGCGGTGTCGATCGCCGTCAGGCCGCCGCCGATCACCATCACCGGCAGTCGCATCTGCAGATTGGCGATGGAATCGCGTTTGGCTGCGCCCGTGAGCTGCAGCGCCATGAGGAAGTCCGACGCTGTGCGCACGCCGCGGGCGAGACCGTTCGGAATGTCCAGCGTGGTCGGCTTGCCTGCGCCCATGCACAGCGCGACGTGATCGAAACCGGCCTCCAACGCATCTTCCAGCGTGATCGTGCCGCCGAAGCGCACGCCGCCGAACAGCGCGAACTCGGCCCGCCGCTCGACCAGCAGGCGCACAAGTTTGAGGAAATTCTTGTCCCAGCGAACGGTGATCCCGTACTCGGCGACGCCGCCGAAACCGGCCAGCACGCGCTCGTCCAGCGATTCGTACATGCCCATCGCATCGCGTATCGGTTCGAACGGCGTGCGCCCGCCATCGGGCCTGACGCCCGAGATCGATTCGGGCAGCGGTTCGATTTTCAGGCCGTCGATGCCCACGACCTCGTGCCCCTCGTTCATAAGCTGATGCGCAAGGCTGAAACCGGCGGGGCCCATGCCGACCACGAGCACCCGGTATCCGGAGGGCGGTTTGGGCAGCGGGTGGCGCAGGTTCAGCGGATTCCAGCGCGTCAGCAGGCTGTATATCTCGAATCCCCAGGGCAGCGCGAGCACATCCCGCAGGGTGCGGGTTTCGGCCTGCGGAATATCGACCGGCTCCTGTTTCTGGTAGATGCACGACTTCATGCAATCGTTGCAGATGCGGTGTCCGGTCGCGGCCGCCATCGGATTGTCGATGCAGATGACCGCGAGCGCCGAGATCGCCTCGCCGGCGGCCTTGAGCGTCTGGAATTCCGAGATCTTCTCCTCGAGCGGGCAGCCTGCGAGCTTGACGCCGAAAGCGCCTTTCTTGAATACGATCTTTTGCGGCTCGGCCGCGGAGGGTTTCTCGCGCAGTCCTTTGGAGCAGGAATCCTTGCCCTGCGCATGGCACCAGATGCAGTAGTTGGTTTCGTCGAGCGCGCTGACCAGGCTCGCGCCCTGGTCGGTGAGCTTGAATCCGTCGCGGCGCCGCAGATGGGCGGGCTGGATCCGGTAGGCGGCGGCGCCCTGCAGGCTGAACGCCTCCTTGTGATGGAGCAGATCGGTCGGATCGGTCTTGGCGGGCGCCTTGAACAGGACACCGGACCGCGTGAATTCGCGGCCGGCCTCCGTGTGCAGCGCCCAGGCTGCATAGCGCATGGCGAGGTCGAGTTCGCGCTGGCGCCCCGGCTCATCGTCCAGCCAGCGCGTCACGTTTTGCGCGAACGTCAGCTCGTCGAAGCGTCCGCCGAACAGCCGTCTCAGCTCGCGCTCGGTCGCGGGGCCGTCGACGAGCTGCGCTTCCTCCGGTTTGATTCTGCTTGCCGCGCGGCGCTGGACGAACTGGCGCTTGATCGCAAACAGCGCTGCCTGCTCCTCGTGTCGCTGGCGTAGCGCCTGAATCTCGTCGGCGATGTTGAACAACCGGGAAATGAAACGATCCAGATGCGGTGCAATTTCCAGGATCAGCGCAGATTCCGCCCTGGCAGCCAGCGCGCCTGGATCGGCGCGGCCTGCGGCCAGACGCGCATACAGGTCGCCGTCGGCGTCGCGCAGGAATTCCAGGAACGCCGCGTCCAAACGCAGCAGTCCTGCGCGAGAATAAAGCTCGTCGAAGGACAGGCCGAATGCAAGTTCGATCATGGGCATCGCCGCCACTATATTTGGTGTGCAAGGTTCTTTAGATGGCCGCGCCGGATTTTTCCGGTTTCGGTGCGCGGCAGTTCGCCGAGCAGGTGCACGACAGCCGGCCGTTTGAACGCGGGCAACTCCTCGCACACGGATCTCACCAGCGCCCTCACCTGGTCTTCCTGCCCTCCAAGCGATACCGCGAACAAATGCAGGCTGACCGTTCCGCCATCAGCATCGTGCGGGACGATGCTCAACTCGCGAATCGCGTGCGGCATCTTGGCCAGCAGCCAATGCTCCAGCGCGACAGTGTCCACCCAGCGGCCGTAGACCTTGAGCATTTGGTCGGAACGGCCGGTGAATACCCAGCCGCAATCCCCTGTGGCGCCTTGGCGTCGAAACAAGTCGCCGGGCGAAAACCCCTGTTCGCCGAAGCGGGCGCTATCGTGCGTCACGACCCGGGTATAGCCGAGCGACACCGACGGGTGGGAGAACCACAGGCGCAGGCTGGCGTCCGTATCGGAAGGGTCGGACGATTCTTCCCGAACCGCAGTAAGCGGCGTGGGCTGGAAGCTTTCCATTTCCGCCGTGCGATATAGCATCAGCGCCAGCGTTTCCGTGGTGCCGTAGCCGTTCACGAGCGCCTGCCCGTGGCGAAGCTGCCAGGCATCGGCCAGTGCCGGTGGGCAGGCCTCCCCGGCGGACACGAAATGACGCACCGATGCGAGGTCGACCCCGGCCTCCAGCAACCGCTGGTAGAGCGTCGGCACGCTGAAGAACAGGGTCGGCGCATGCTCGCGCGCCAGGATCGCAACAGCCTCGGGATTCGGCCATCCGGGGTCCAGGACGACGCTGGCGCCGAGCCGCAATCCCGCGAAAAGTGAATTGGCCATCGGGTAGGCAAAAAACAGCTTGGAGGTGGACATGAATCGATCTGCAGGGGTCGCGCCCAGGACGTCGCGTGCGAACACATGCGCCTCGGCAACGCAGCGGTGGGCATGCACGATGCCCTTCGGCTTTCCCGTCGTCCCGGACGAAAACAGCATGAAACACGGCGCCTCGGCCTTTGCCTCGCCCGCCGTCGCCGCGTCCACTCGCGTCGAAGCGAGCCCTGCCAGCCACGCGGAGCGGCGCAGTATGCGCGCGTCCGCAAGCTCGTTCGCAAGCGCGTCCTCGCACAGCAGCAGCTTGGCGCCGCTTTCCGCCAGGAGTTCCTTGATCTGCTTCGCCTCGGTTCGCGGACTGATGGGCGCCGGGATCGCGTTGATCCACATCAGGCCCAGGAGCGCCGCGACTAGGTCGATTCCGTCCAGCATCGCGACGATACCGACGTCGCCAGGCGCGAGCCCGCGACTGCGCCACGCCGCCGCGGATTGTCTGACCGCATCGCGCAGCTCCCGATAGCTGACTTTGCGCGCGCCCTCGATCAGCGCGACAGCATCGGCCTCACCGCCGAGCAGCAATTCAGCAGCGTTCATTCCGGCATTCCTCCTCGCAATCCGGGTCGACGCCCGGTTCATGGGTGCTTAGGGAATTTCCGCACCGTATGGCGCGTCCACCCAGGCGCGCCATCGACCGGACTGCAAAGCGCAATCCCGTTCAATGACTAACGCACAGCCGGACAATAATGGAATTGGCCTATAATTCAATAGAATTACTTGAATAACGGTTATTTGATCAGGTGATAGTGATCTATGGCGCATTTGGATCTGAACCTGCTTCGCGTGGTGGTGGCAGTCGCTGACACGAATAGCGTCAGTGCCGCCGCCAGGAATCTGGGGATTAGTCAGCCCGCCGCAAGTTCGGCGCTCGCGCGGCTGCGTTTTGCGGTAGGCGACCCCCTGTTCGTCAAGACTATCCGCGGGATGGAGCCGACACCGCGAGCAATCGAATTCGTCGCCACCGCGCGCGAGCTCCTGAACCGGGTCAACCGCGACCTGCTCTCGAAGTTGAGCTTCGACCCGGCCACGACACGCGAGACCTTTACCTTTGCGATGTCCGATATCGGCGAAATGGTATTTCTGCCGAAACTCCTCGACTACTTTCAGACGAACGCGCCTCACGCATTCGTGCGGTCCGTTTCCACTTCGCCAGCGCGGGTGGAAAGCGGACTGGAAAGCGGTGAAATCGATCTCGCGATAGGCTATTTTCCGGACTTGAAGAAGAACAACTACTTCCAGCAGCGGCTATTCACCCATTACTTCGTCTGCCTGCTTCGGGCCGACCACCCGATCAAGGGACCGAAGCTATCGTTGGCGCAGTTTCTGGAACTCAATCATGCGGTGGTGCTTGCCGAAGGGCGCAGCCAGGAGATTTTCGAACGGTTCCTGGAGAAAAAGCGGATCCGGCGCAAAATCGGACTATGGACGCAACACTTCATGAGCATCCCGACGGTGATCGCCCGCTCCGATCTGGTGGTAACGGTGCCGCACGCTTTGGGCATGTATTTCGCGCGCTCCGGCGCCAACATCAAAATGGTCAAGCCGCCATTCAAAATACCGAACATTGAATTGAAGCAACATTGGCATCGCAAATACCACAACGACCCGAAAATCATCTGGTTGCGTGAAGTCGTGGCGAACCATTTCAACGACGCGGTGGACGAATGGAAAATCGGAGCGTCGATGTACAGTAGCGGGAAGTAGACCGCAGTGGGTACGCGGATCAATACCCCGATTTTTCGCTGCGATCCGGCTGCGGCTCGCGTCGGCGACTCCTGCCTTTATGCGAAGCCGCCGTTGTTCGAACTGTGCCGTTTACCTTTATCACAAGATCAAATAACGGTTATTCGAACACGTCTATTGAAATTTTGCCCAATTCCATTATTGTCCATGGACTTGCGATCATGTAGCGAGTATGTTGGAATTCAAACTGATAAAAATAGACTAAGTACAATAAAAACTGGCGGCATTCACTAGAACCTAGCGAGGAGAAACACCATGAAGCTCATCGGTAAAATTGTTTCAGCGGCAATCGGCGTGCTGCTTTTGCAGACCGCTTACGCGGCGGACGTAACGCTGCGCTTTCACCAGTTCCTGCCCCCGCAGGCGACGATCCCGTCGAAGGCCATCACGCCTTGGGCGCAGAAGGTCGAGAAGGAAAGCGGCGGGCGCATCAAGGTGCAGCTCTTCCCGAGCATGCAGCTGGGCGGCAAACCGCCCGAGTTGTTCGACCAGGCCAAGGACGGCGTGGCCGACATCGTGTGGACGGTGCTCGGCTATACCCCCGGCCGCTTTCCGAAGTCCGAGGTGTTCGAACTACCGTTCTTCAGCGGTCTGGCCGAACCGGCCTCGCGCGCTTTTCAGGATTACGTCGAGAAGTACGCGATGGACGAGTTCAAGGATGTCAAACTCATTGCAGTACACGTGCATGGCCCCGGCTTGTTTCACAGCAAGCAGCCCATCAACAAGCTCGAGGACCTGAAGGGCATGAAAGTGCGCGGCGGTTCGCGCATCGTCAACATCATGCTGGGGCAACTCGGCGCGACGCCGGTCGGCATGCCGGTTCCGGCGGTCAGTGAGGCCTTGTCCAAGGGCGTGATCGATGCCACGACGATTCCCTGGGAAGTGGTGCCGGCGCTGAAGGTTCAGCAGATCGTCCATAACCATACCGGGTTCGCCGGCGACAAGGGCTTGTACACCCAGACTTTCGGGATCGTCATGAACAAGGCCGCCTACGACAAACTGCCGGCCGATCTCAAGAAAGTCATCGACGCCAACAGCGGCGCCGAAACGGCGGCCCTGTTCGGCCGCGCCATGGATACCGGTGACAAGGGCGGAATGGCGGCGGCGCAGAAAGCGGGCAACAAGATTTACATGCTCGACGCCGCCGATTGGAAGAAAGCTTCGGCGGGGGTGGACGACGCCTGGTTCAAGGAAGTGTCGGGCAAAGGCATCGACGGAGCGAAGCTCGCAGCCGAGGCCAAGAAACTGGTCGCCAAGTATTCCGGCAAATAGCCGTAGCTGTATTCACCGATAAGCGCGGCGGGCGCTTTCGCCCGCCGCGCTTTCGATTGCGCAACAAACAATGAGCAAGATCATCTACGGCACCAGCCGCATCATGGCCTGGTTTGGCGGCGGCATGCTGAGCGTGCTCGCGGTGCTCAGCGTCGTCAGCATCAGCGGACGCGCCTTCAGCTTCGCCGGTCTGGGGCCTGTGCCGGGCGATTTCGAACTGGTCGAGGCCGGCACCGCGCTTGCCGTGTTCTGCTTTCTTCCGTGGTGCCACCTCAAGCAACGCCATGCGGACGTCAATCTGTTCTGGCAGCTCTTTCCACCGTCCATGCGCCGCGTGCTTTCGGTCTCCTCCGACGGACTTATGCTGATCATCTGGCTGCTGCTGGTCTGGCGCATGGGGGTGGCGATGCTGGGCTACCGGGCAAATGAAGAAGTCAGCTTCATCCTGCAGATGCCGGTATGGTGGGGCTATGCCGCGTCGATGATCCCGGCCGTACTCGGATGCGTCATTTATTTTTGGCGCTTGCTCGAATCGCTGGGTCTGGTCGCAGCGCATGAAGACTTCATCCTGGCCGGCGGCGGCCACTGATATGGATGCACTTGCACTTGCCGCCTGGTCGTTCCCCGTCCTGCTGCTTCTGATCTTTCTGCGGTTTCCGATCGGGCTCGCGATGCTGTTGCTGGGTCTGGCCGGTTCATGGCAGGTCTATGGCAGCCTGCCGCCGGTGCTGAACCAGATGAAAACCCTGGCCTATGTACAGTTCTCCAACCATTCGCTGACGATCGTGCCGCTGTTCCTGCTGATGGGGCAGTTCGCATCGATCGGCGGCATGTCGCAGGCATTGTTCAAGGCTGCCGAAGCCTTCCTCGGGCACCGCAAGGGCGGCGTCGGGATGGCCGCCATCGGCGCCTGCGCCGGCTTTGGTTCAATCTGCGGATCCTCGCTCGCCACTGCGGCGACCATGGGTCAGGTGGCCCTGCCCGAATTGCGCCGCGCAGGATATTCAGGCGCCCTGTCCACCGGTGCACTCGCAGCGGGCGGAACCCTGGGCATCCTGATTCCACCGTCCATCGTTCTGGTGATTTACGCGATCCTGACCGAACAGAACATCGCCAAGATGTTCGCCGCCGCAATGATTCCCGGTATTCTCGCAGCGCTGGGATATATGGCGGTGATCGGCATCTATGTGCGCGTGGCCCCGGGTTCGGCAGGCAGCATTCCGGCGGTACCCTGGTCCGAGCGCATGCGCGCGTTTCGCGCGGTCTGGCCGGCCATCGTGATCTTCGTCACGGTTATCGGCGGGATCTATACCGGTATATTTACGCCGACCGAGGGCGCGTCCGTGGGCGCCGTGGGGACCGGACTTCTCGCCTGGCGCAACGGCGGCTTGTCCAAAAAGAATTTGCTCGCGGCGTTCGAGGGCACCGCCAGTGGAACGGGGATGGTGTTTTTGATCGTGCTCGGCGCCGCCGCCTATAATAATTTTCTGGCCCTGTCGCAACTGCCGCAGGAGCTCGCCCTTTGGGTCGGCACGCTCGGACTCGGCCCCTACTCGGTGCTGTGGGCGATCCTCGTGTTTTATCTGATCATGGGATGCGTAATGGATTCGCTTTCCATGATCCTGCTGACCATACCGATATTTTTTCCGATGATTTCCGGACTGGACTTCGGCCTCACTGCGGAATACACGGCGATCTGGTTCGGCATCCTGGTGCTGATCGTGGTCGAAGTCGGCCTCATCACGCCGCCAGTCGGCATGAACCTGTTTGTCATTCAATCGATGGCGCCGGACATATCCATCAGCGACACCTATCGCGGCGTGTGGCCATTCGTGCTGAGCGATTTTCTGCGCGTCTGCGTACTTGTCGCGTTTCCCGCCATCACGCTGTGGATCCTGCGGTTCTGAAACGCGGACGGATTTCGCCCTCTAGGTCAATCCGCGCTCTTTGAAGAGCGCGACAAACTTCGAGTCTGTGTCCATCATGTGATAGCGCCACCATATGCCCAGAAACTGCAGCAACTCCGTGGCCAGGGCCGACCGCACGCTGCCTTGCGCTTTTTCCAGGTCATCCGCAAAGGCAGTGACTTTCTCTATCAGCGCGTCGTGCTCAAGCTTGTGTTCCGCGGCGTCTGCATAATCAAACTGGGCGAAATACTTCTCTTCCATGCTGAAATGCGTCGCTGTGTATATGATCAACTCATCCAGTATTTCGCCGATCACGTCCGCGCCCCTGCCCTGCGTCATCGCCTCGTTGAGTCGATTGATGATTTCCACGAGTCGTTCGTGCTGCCGGTCGACGACTTCTATCCCCAACTTGAGCCGGTCATTCCACTGGATGAGTTCCATGCCTGATATATTGCCACGAAACGACGGCGGACATGTTTTTCTGCCTGCCCATCGGCTAGCGGAAGCACCTGATCAGCGATCCGCAGTTCTACTATACTGAATCATGCGAAAGAGACTTTGTACCTGTGGGGCCGAAGCCGATGTGCGCCGCGGCACGCGCCGCACATCGGACGGGCGTGACGAAATTGTCTATCGAGTGATCTGCCCGGTCTGCGGCCAGCTCGGACCGGCGATTCCGGCCGAAGGCAAGGACGAAGCCAGCGCCATCGCCGCCGCCGTCGATGCGTGGAATGAAATGATTGCGCGCCTGCGTCCGCTGGAAGACTAGTCCGCAAAAAATTCCGGCCACCTGCCCTGAACATAGGCCTGGAACTTCTCCGACAGGCCTTGGTCCTTCAGGTACTGGCGCGTCACCGGCATCGGCACCGGCTTGAACGCGGGGTCCGCCTTGTAACGATTCGGAAAATCATGCTGCAGCATCGCCGCGCGCCCGAGCATGATCCAGTCGGCGCCCGCCGCCAGGGTCGCTTCGGCTTCCCGAGGCGTGCGGATTTTACCCGCGACACCGAGGCGCACATTGCGCCGATCGAGCTCGGTGAAATAACTCATCAGGGTGCGGCCCTGGTACTCGGCTTCCTCGGGCTCCTTGAACACATCCCACAGCGACATGTCCAGAAAATCGATTTTGTCCTCGCGCAACACACGCTGCGCGAGTTGAACGGCCTCGGCCAGCTTGATGCCGAAGCGCTCCGGCGTCAGGCGCACGCCCAGCATGAAATCCTCGCGGCACCGGCTGCGAACGCCGTCGATGATCTCGAACAGGATGCGCGAGCGGTTCTCGAACGTGCCACCGTACTCGTCTTCCCGGCGATTGAATTCGGCGCTGAAGAACTGGCACAGCATATAGCTATGGGCACCGTGCAGCTCCACGCCGTCGAAACCCGCCCGCTCGGCACGCACGGCAGCCGCGATGAAATCCGCGATCAGCTGCTTCACTTCGGCGTGCGTGAGTGCGCGCGCGCCGGTCTTTTCGTTGTCGGACGGACATACCGGCGCGGCCCCGATTACGTCCGCGGGCGCGCGCATGCCGGCGTGGTGCAATTGCGCGATTGCAATGCTGTTCTGCGCCTTGATCGCGCCCGCCAGCCGCCGCAATCCCGGCAGGTGATCGTCCGACCAGATGCCCAGCTGTCCGGGGAAGCCTTTTCCGATCGCCTGCACGTGCGAGGCACAGGTCATCGTCAGGCCGAAGCCGCCCTCCGCACGCATGGTGAGCCAGCGGAACTCCTCATCGGACAAGCGGCCGTCTTCATGGCTTTGCTGGTTGGTCAGGGGAGCCAGCATGAAGCGGTTCTTCATGGCCGGTCCATGGCTGAAGCTTAGCGGTTCGAGCAGATGGAGCATGCGGGAGTCTTCCGGGAATTATTCTTGCCTGCATTTTATCCGGAAGCCGGTCGACAGAGCGTTGATCCGGGGCATATCGCGGCGCGCGCCCGCCTTGTTTCCCGTCAGGCGCGCAGATTTGACCTTGATCAAGCCCGCCGCGACAGTTAGGCGCAACCTAATCCGTATTGCAAGAGTGCGAGCGCAGAAGCGGATTTCCTATGAGCATTCTGGACTGGTTGCACCGTGACGGCGTTCCGCGAGTGCGCGATTCGAATGCAGACCTGCGCGTCATGCAGGCAATCGATATTGCCATACTCGGCGTCGACGCCCGGCTGAGCCTGGTCGAGGGTTACGCCGATCGCATGCTGCCGGCGGTGGAAACCGCCCTGGCCCATTGCAGCGCGCTGGCAGCAGCGATTCCGGGTCCGATCGACCTGCTACCCGATGCCTGGTACCAGAATCCGGGCGTGCGCGCCCTGTTCGCCCAGCCGGCGGAAATCGACCGGCTGCTCGACCGCTCTCCCGAGGTGCTTGCGTTTGCGGCACAGGCCGCGCAAGCCGGCGTCGACGAAATTTTCGCGGTGATATCGGTGGTGCGCACCGAACAAAAGGTGCTGGGCTGGGCCAATTACGGCGACGTCGTGCGCAAGGACAATGTACAGCGCACAGTGAGCTTTTCGCATCATCGACTGCTTGCCCCCAGTGCGAGCGAGGCCGAATTGCGCTGCGAGATCGAATGGCGCGCATTTGAGCACCTGGCGATTGACGCGCTTGCCGGCATTGTCGGGATCACCGAAACCGGGTTGGCCGAAGGCAGGATCAGCGCGCTGCTGCGCGAGCGCCTGAAACTCCTGCAACGCGCGCGCGCCGGGCTCGATGTCCTGCATCAACCCCCGGAAGCGGATCATGCGGCGTTCCAGAATACGCGCCAGCAGCTGATGGAAAACGACCGGCAGCTTGCGTCCCTGCACGGGCACGCGAACTCCCTGGAGGAGCGGTTGGCGCGCGTGATCGAAGTATTCTCCAGTCCTGCCGACATCATCGCATTCAGCGAGATCGAAGACCGGCTGACCTCGTTGAACATCGTGGCCGACGCCGATGAAGATGTTTCGGCGGTACTGCGCCTGGCCGATATTTCCCTCAGGGGTGCGCAGTTGTTTGCGCGCAGCGCCGCCATCGTCCGCCTTAGCCGCCGCCAGCTGAAACCCCGGCGCATGGATTTTTCGGCCGCGGAGCGCCGCCTTTAGCTCCCTGGTGCTGCGATCCGGCGAAACTCCGAACCTTACGCGGTCCGCTGTTTCGCAACCTTGTGCGAATCGAGCACTTCGGCAGTGATATCGCGCTTCGCCAACTCGCTGCCGAGCTTGTGGCGCAGAAACGCGCCACTGGTGTAGCGCTTGACGTCGAGGTAATAGGCCGCCTCGACGTACTCGACCGCATCGACATACTTGCTGAACACATCCTCGTCGCAGGAAAAGCGCTCATAGTTGACGACGGAATGCACCCGCCTGCCCAGCGGCGCGAGCAGCGCGTCGACCGCCCCAACGATCGCGCGTATGTCGGCTTCATCGCGGATGCGCATGCCCGCGTAGTTCATGTAGACCGTGTTCGAGGCGGCGTCGTAGCTGAGCCGGTCTTCGATGTTGATGTCGAGCATGCTTTCGCGCAGCCCCATCGGCCCGGGCTTGAAGATCGCCGCGTCCATCAGCCGCGGGCCCTCGATCGCCGGCCTGAACGGCATGTGCGCGAGGACGTCGCGCTCGAGATCGACGCCGGGCGCGATCTCGGTGAGCGTCAGGCCTTCTTCGCCCAGACGGAAGACGCAGCGCTCGGTGACGTAGAGCACGTCCTGTCCGCGGCGCTGCGCATAGGCCGCGCTGAACGTGGTCTGGTCGACGCTCCGGACGAACTTCGCGAATTTGCCTTCCTTGGCGATGCGCATGCCGCCGTTTTCGATCTTCACCTCGAGGCCGCCCGATGTGAAGGTGCCGACGAACACGATCTTCTTCGCGTTCTGGCTGATGTTGATGAAGCCGCCGCAGCCGGGAATGCGCTTGCCGAAGCGGCTGGCGTTGATATTGCCGCCGGCATCGCACTCGCCGAAGCCGAGGAACGCCGCATCCAGGCCACCGCCGTCGATGAAGTCGAACTCGGAGCAATGGTCGATCACCGCCTGGTAGTTGACCGCAGCGCCGAAATCCAGTCCGCTCATCGGCACGCCGCCCATGATGCCGGGATCGACCGTGAGCGTGATCAGGTCCTGCACGCGCTCCTCGTCGGCGACCAGCGGCACCTGGTCGGGGACGGTGCCGACGCCGACGTTGATGACGCAGTTCGGCGACAGTTCCAGGGCCGCGCGCCGCGCGATGATCTTGCGTTCGTTGAGTTCCGCCGCCTGCGCTTTCTTTTGCGGCACGCGCAATTCTCCCGCGAAAGCCGGACTGAACTGCGTGCCGTAAGTCTGCATGTGGTGTTCCGGCTCGGCCAGCACCACGCAGTCCACCAGCACGCCCGGGACCTGTACGCGCCGCGCATCAAGCGAGCCCTCTGCCGCGATGCGCTCTACCTGCGCGAGCACGATGCCTCCCGAATTGCGTGCCGCAATCGCGAGCGCCAGGTTCTCCAGCGTAAGCGCCTCGCGCTCGGCCGTGATATTGCCATCCGGGTCGGCTGTGGTGCCGCGGATGAGCGCGACCTTGATCGGAAATGATTTGAAGAACAGGAACTCCTCGCCGTCGATTTCGATCAGGCGCACGATGTCTTCGGTGGTCATCGCGTTCATGCGGCCGCCGCCGTGGCGCGGGTCGATGTAGGTCCCCAGCCCCACGGGCGAGAGCGTTCCGGGCTTGCCGGCGCCGATGTCCCGATACAAATGCGTGAGAATGCCTTCGGGCAGGTTGTAGGCCTCGATCTCATTGGCCACCGCGAGCTTTTCGATGCGCGGAATCAGGCCGAAATGCCCGCCGATGACCCGTTTAAGCAGTCCCGCGTGACCGAGCCGGTTCAGGCCCTTGTCCTTCATGTCGCCCTGACCGCCGGCGAATACCAGCGTCAGGTCGCGCGGCGTGCCGGTTTCCAGAAAGCGCTTCTCCAGCGCAACGAAAAGCTGATCCGGCGTGCCGTTGCCGCCGTAGCCGGCCGACGCGATGACGTCGCCGCTGTGAATGACGGCGACCGCATCTTCCACTTCGATGATTTTTTTCAGTCTCACGTTTCCCCTCCCATGGGAAATTCAGAGCCGCCGTCGGTACGCAAAAGCGGAATCGCTAGTTCGCAAACCGATGCCGGTTTGCAACAAACAAACGCGCTCCGAAGGCCCGAACACTGAGCCCTGGATCGGCTCTGACCGCCGATTCTTCTAGTTGCTTGCGTGAACGCAGATTACTTTACGCCAGAATTGTTTAATGCGAAAGCTTATCGTTAGCGCGGCAGTTTCAAACGCAACCGGGACGCACGCGCATCGCAGTCACGAATAGGATAGAACGCAGTCCAGCAACGTCAATGCGCCGCGTTTGGCATAATGGCGGGCAATGAACACGCCCCTTGCCGCTCTGCTCCTGGCCTTGACCGCGACTTTCAGCAGCACCCTCCAGGCTACGCCGCTCGAGGAAGTTCACCGCCTGCCGGTGTCCAGGCTCGAATTCGGCAGTTTCAAACTCGAGACCGCACTGACCGGCATCAAGGACTGGCCCTTCCCGATCGACGGCGCCGGCGTTTCCTTTGATGTCAATCCGGACCGGATCGAGATCGTCGTCGCGGTGAAGATTGCCAGCGCCGAGCCGTTTCGCACCGCCTGCGCGCGAACCCTGACGCGGGTCCGGGAATTTCTCTATGTGGATGCGAAGGGCGTCGCGCCCATGGGGCGGTCTTATCTGGGCTCCTACTTCCGCGGCCCCTGGGTTGGACCCCAGCGGGAGACCGCCTTGCGCACCCTGGACGCAAGCACGCTGATCCGGATCGATGTGATCAAACGCGGAAGTTGCCGTGCGGCGTTGGTCAAGGCTCCGATCACCTTTCACGCCGCGCCGCCGAATTGATTCGCATTTCCGCCAGGGCCCGAGCAAGCGCGGCTGCGCAATACGCGCCGCTGCCGCACAATCGGAATCGCTGATGTCTGCGATCAATAAATACGATTGCGGCGCAGCAGGCAGATTGTAATATCGATTTGCGGGGCTTCACCTCCTCTTACTCTCTCCTGGAACTCCGCAATTAAGCCGATGGCGCCCACAAGGTTCCACCGGCTTTTTTCTTCGACCGGCACAATCGCCTGAAGATGGATTATCCTGTCTCGCGACGTTCGGAATGACAGCCGAACTTTCCGCAGACTACGAACAATGCGATGAATTCCTTCAAAAAGCGCACAGCAATCCGCATCGCGGGCGTCAGCCTCATTCTGGCGGCAATTGCGAGCCCGGTTTCGTGGTATGTCTCGCGCGAAAGAGCCGAGGAGAGCATCGTATCCCTGGCCATCGAGGAATCCCGAAGCCTGATTGAACTGCACGAGGCGGCCAATCTGATCGGACCGGACGCCGCGCAGCATGCCGAGAACGCCGCGAAAACCATTTCCGGCGGCTTGTTCGACATCGCCGAAATCTACGATGGCAGCGGACGCAAGCTTGCCGAAGCGATGACCACCAAGGGCGCCGCGATCGAGTCCTCACTGCCGCACCACGTCCAGCCCGCCTATACCGAAGCGTCCTACAAGAGCTTCCGGCTTGCGGAGAAGGGCTGGGTCCTGCGCACCTTCGTCCCGCTGCGCAAGAACGCAAGCGACATCAGCGGGCCGATCACCGGTTACTTCGAGGGCGTGCGCGTCATCCCGGCGTGGCAGGAGGAGCAGCTCTTCGCCGGTTCCCTGACCGTGGCCCTCATGGTCTGCCTGGCATCGTTTCTGTGCGGCGCCGCGCTCTATCCGGTGGTGGTGCGCCTGTCCGAGGAAAACGAACGCAAGTCGCGCGAGTTGCTCGAGTCGCAGACCGCGCTCATCGAAGGCCTGCAGCGATCGGAGCACGAACTCGAGGAAAAAGTCTCGCAGCGCACGATCGAACTCCAGCACGAACAGGTGCGCACCAAGGAACTGCTGCACAACATCCTCCCCGTCGATATCGCCGAGGAACTGTCTGCGACGGGCCATGCGCGTCCGGCCCGGCACGAGGCCGCGACCATCCTGTTCACCGACTTCAGCGGTTTCACGCAGGCTGTTTCCGCCATGCCGGCGGACCGCATGGTGGGCGAGCTCAACGAAATATTCGCGGCCTTCGACAGCATCACGGATGAGTGCGGCGTCGAAAAAATCAAGACCGTCGGCGACGCCTACATGGCCGCGGCCGGTCTGCCGAAAGCCTGTACCGATCATGCGCAACGCTGCGTGCGCGCGGGCTTGCGCATGATCGACTATCTTGAAAACAGAAACCGGACATCCGCCTTCAAGTGGTCGCTGCGCCTGGGCGTGCATTCGGGTCCGGTGGTGGCCGGTGTCGTCGGCCGGCGCAAATACGCCTACGACATCTGGGGCGATACCGTGAACATCGCCTCGCGCATGGAAAGTTCCGGCGCGGTCGGCCGGGTCAATGTCTCGGCCTACACCTACGACCTGATCCGCGACGAGTTCGAATGCGAGTATCGCGGCAAGGTCGACGCCAAGGGCAAGGGCGAAATCGACATGTATTTCGTCAAGGGCGCGCGTAAGACCTGAGCCCTCGCGCATTCAATAGCGCCGGCGGAATCGGCCGCGAAACAGCGCACCCCTCTACGCGTCGAAGCTGACGATCTCGACCCAGTTGGCGCCCTTGCCGCCGGGGTATCGCTCGAGCAGCGCAAGCGCCCCGCTCTCCTGGTCGATCGCATGCACCGAAACCGCCTCCGAACGCTCCCCGCAGGCGACCAGGAAGCGGCCGTCCGGCGCAATCGCAAATCCGCGCGGCTGCAGTTCCGTGGTCGTGCTGCCCAGATAGCGCAGCGCATCGGCGTCCACGCTGAAGGTCGAGAGCGTGCTGCCGGTACGCTCCGAGGTATAGAGAAATCTTCCGTCCGGCCTGAGGTGGATGTCCGCGGCCCAGACATCGCGCTCGCGATTGCGCGGCGGCGCGGTGTCCGCCGGGTTCGGCGCCAGGCGCGGCGCGCCGGGCACGAGTCCGCTGCCGGGCGGCACACCCGAGACCGTGCCGATTTCGTTCAGCGCGCCCGACTCGCTGTCGCGTGCGAAGATCGAGACGCTGCCCAGCAGTTCGCTCAGCACATACAGGAAGCGGTTGTCGGCCGAGGTGACGAAATGGCGCGGCCCGGTGCCGGCTTGCACTTGCACCGCAGCGGGTGCGCAGGGAGCGAGACGCCCGGAGCCGGGATCGAATGCAAACTGGAATATCTGGTCGCTCCCCAGCGTGGGCACGTAGACGCTGCGGTTGCTTTCGTCCGCGCGGATGGAATGCGCGTTGCGACCGACCGGGATCACTTGCAGGGGTTCCGCTGCGACCTGCCCGTCCGCGCCGACTGCGTTGACGCTGATCAGATGCGAATGATAGGACGCGCCGAACAGAAACCTGCCGCTGCGATCCAGCGCGATGTAAGGACAACTGGCAGCCAGCGGCGCCACCGATCGCGCGCTCAGGGCGCCCGTGTCCGGCGCGATCGCGTAAACATGCACCGAGAACGGCTGCGAGCGCACTGCGGCATAGAGAAAGCGCCGGTCCGGACTGATCGCCAAAGGGCCGACCGCGCCTGCGGCCCTGAAGCGCGCGCCCGGCTGCAGGGTGCCGTCGGCGCGCAGTCGATAGCTGCCGATATCGCCGTCAGCGCCGTTGGATACATAAACGTAAGTGCGCGAGGATGCGGTCATGGGCGAAGTATAGACCGTGACCTCTCAGCGGATCGTGCCGCAAAAATGACAACGGCCTCGAAGGAGGCCGTTGTGTGCTACTGCTGCCTGGCTGCTAGGGATTCAGCAAGGCGCGTCCGCCCACGTATGCCATGGCGCCCAGGCCGACCACCGGGCCGACGGTCACGAAAGCGATGCTCACGAACGGCGCGGCGACTGCGAGGAGTATCGGGCGGGCCGTTTTGTTGGCGAGCAGTTTCTTGCCGACCATCCAGGCGATCATTCCCATTCCGACCAGCGGGAATGTTATGAGGTAGGCCAACCCGATGAAGGGCGCTGCAAGGAATAGTGCGACGTTCTTCAGGTGCAAGCCTGCAGCCGCTTCGTTCTTCACCGCGACTGTTTCGGCGGGAACTGCCCATGCCGGGCCTTCGGCCATGAAACCATGTTTTGCTGTCAGGATGTTTTTTAGCGCTTTCATGATGTTCTCCGTACTGGTAAGTGAATGTTCTTTGCTTACCCTGGTAAAAGCATCAGCCGTGCCAGCAGCACAACCATGAAACAAACTGCGTGTTTTTTCAATAACATGCGACGACATGTCGCTGAAATCGGCAAGCTCGACCGGGAGCAGAAAGCGCGCCGAAGTACAAGAGATTCATGCACCCCTACGGGACGCGCGAAGATTCATGCGTGTTTTCAAGCGCCTGCGCAGAGCGGCAGCGCATGGTATTTGTGTGCGGGTGGATGTGGAGCCTGGGAGTACAGATCAAAATGAAACGTGGAAATTGTTATTCCTCGCTTCGTTCAAAATGACAGTTGTCCTCCAGGCACCAAATTGTCGTAGCAACGGTCCGCTGTCGATCGTACAGTTTCGCGGACGCTCACGCGGAGTCCTGCAATTTTCCTACGCTCTTGGTTGTACCTGAACGGCGGGAGTCGACCCGTTGCAGCCGCTAAGGCTTCGGCCGTTCGCCCAAGTCCGCCATTTTCGAACCGGGCTTCTACGAAGCGGCCGTTGGCGACATCACCCTCCCGGCCATGACCGGACCGTCGCGCTACCAAGAGCCACCGACCGCTCGCGACGCATTGCTGCCGCTCGGTTCCCTGCCGTTTTGGAATTGTTCACGCCCTGGTTGGCGAGCCAAATAATCAAATAGTTGAATCAGTCCGCAGGTCCAGCATAGGCCGAATTGCCTAGCTCCGTGCGCGTTACGTGCCCGTTAGCACTGCGCTACTCGGCCGTGGGCGCCGCGAGGTGAGCATCGTTCCCGTCAACGTTTACCCGAAAAAGTTTGTACACCATGCCTCGCAACTCGGCATCGCAGGCCTCGTGCTCATCTGCAGCGGCAATAATGCAGTCGACTTGTTCCTTAGAACGCATGGGTAGCCGTAAAGCAGCCTCGGCCTCGTCCGGGGTAAGGTACTTATCCAGGTGGACATACGGGTCCACTTTCCATTGGATAGCGTGAGCGACCATGACGCGGTGCCAAGCACGCGAAGACGCTTGCCGACAAATCTTCCTGCATCGACGGTAGTCCATCAGTTCCGGCGTGGCATTGGCCTCTAAGGCGGGCAGATACCATGCATAGAACTGGCGCACTCTTGATGAGTACGAGGCTACAACAGCCCGAATCTGAACTCGCTCACCGAATCGAGTGATAAAACGTCTTGCATTATTGCCAACATCCTTGGTCTGCAACAGTCGCTCTGACATGAGAGCGAAATCTGATACCCGTTTCTCACCCCATTGAAGGTACCAACTCACATCAGGGAAATGGCCGTGGCTGATCATGTTTCGAAGGTCTGTAATGAAACTGTGCTCCTCGTGATCGAAGATGCTGCCGCGCGTTAAATCTAAGTCGGCAACTTCGATTGCAGCGCGAACCGACCGCACATGATCCACGAGAGACATCGCTGCCATCGAAAACGCCATAAGTTCTTTATCGACTGCGGTCTCAATGGCCAAAAGTTCCTCCCGCCCTGTCTTGCTTCCGAAGTGTGTACTTGAGCAAAAGTCGTGGAAGCGATCGAGTTGAGCTACAAGGTCGGTATGCGTTTCGTTGAAGACATTAACCATCGCAGAAAGGGCGCGTACCTTCTCCTCAATCGCGAACCCAGGATGGTGCTTTAGTAAGTCCGCCCATCCCCATGCAACCTCGGCCATTACCTCGTCGGGCACCGGTGCATTTGCGATTATCTCAGCCAGCTCTGCACGGCGGCGCTCCTTCCGTTCGTTGTCGGCTCGCAACACTTCGAAGAAGAAGCGGCGTCTTTCTTCTGGGTCACCGGGGAAATTGATCATTCAATGCCTTAGATAAGATACCTTGGAAACTCGTAGTTAAGCACGCCTATAGCGCCCTTTCCGCCGTGGATAGCGCACGCTCGACGCGGTCATTTGAGGCGTCCAATGTGTCATCCAGGAAGCTGGACTCTTTGAGCCCCGCAAATGTCTTGAGATGGTCATCAAAGAACCACCTACCCGTTGCTGGATCGGCATCGAGTCTAACGGTCTCGCGCAAGAATTCATGTAGCTTCGACGCGTCCGCAGCGGAAGCAATCAGGCGCTCGAACTCGTCGACAGAAACGAAATAGACGCGCTCAAAGGGTAGCAAAGCCTTCGCTTCCTCGTTTGGATACTCGAGCTCGCCTACCGGGTACAGAGAGCGCAGGTCAGATCCTGAGCCGACGTTGAGCGGTTTATTGGTGACCACGAACAAATAGTCCTCCGCGGCATTGCGGAGGTCAGCTGGCGCTGTGCCCTTTCGAGCGGCTACGGATGCCGACCATCCCTGCCTGATAGCTTTGGCAAGGGGCCTCGTCCTCTGCATGAAGTATTCGGAGTCGCCGATCGTCATGACCGAATCGTCGAACAAGCCGGCTTTGGCTTCCACGATAAGATTGAACGCTCCCATGGGAATCAACGCATCGGGCACTTCGATGTCATTTCCCAATGCTTGGCGCAGCGCGTCCTCATCATAGAAGTTTCTACCGGTCTTGACGATCTCTGCGATGATGTGGCGCTCGAAGACTTTGCCAAATCGCCGCGCGTAATCGGCTCCCGCCTCACTCATCAACAGGTGCGCGAATTCTTCCATGCCACGGAGGAAGACCATTCGATGCCAGCATACGTAGATGCCCTGCGTTCGCAGAAAGGGAAACCGCTTCAAAGGCGTGAAGTGGAAATGCTCGGAGACATTTCGCTCGTTTGCATTCTTGAGACCGCGCACGTACGCGACGAGCTCCGGATAGTCGGCTGACACGCAGCGAAGGAATGCGTTGATCTTTTCGGGACCATACGCCGGCAATAGCGGCTTGTACCAATCGCGAGTCATTTGCGCCCGGCCGTTGAGAATTGCGCCGTGAGCAGCCAGGCTGAGATCAAGAAAGTCGAGCGGCTCCATGCCGGATCTGGTGCGAAAGAGGCTGCGAAGCACATGCTCAGGCGGCAGGCTTGCCAGGATTGCCGGTTGTCGCACGAAGCTTGGTGTGACTTTCCTTTGGAACTCGATCTGCTGAAATAGCAGTCGCCGCATGAAGAGGCGCACCGGCATACTGCCTTTTCGGATCATGTCGACACGGTCCGGGAAAGACCACAACTCCTGCCGGATCGCATCGAACACTTCCATTGGCATGTCTGGCCCGCGGTGATCAGAGGTGTCCTCATTGAGGAGCGCCCATTTCACCAAGAGCAGCACGTTCCAGGGGGCACGCTGCAGGGCGGCCATCTCGGAATCGGCGGGCTGCCATAACACCTCGAGCGCGCGCGACAGCACAGAAGCTGGCTTGAATTTCCGAAGTCGGTTCCGGATCGGTTTATAGGCGGTGTAGTAGTCCACGTCTTGTTGGAATAAGTGGCTACGAATGGCCCAAGTTAGAGCACGGGGACCACAACGTCAACCCAAGCGCATGAGGACGTGCCACTGGCACCCAGATATGCCCTAGTTGGCGAGCCACTCAGGACTCGAACTTCCTTGGCTTTCTGACCGCTTGTTGCCGGTAGCGGCCGGATAGGGGTGGAGGCACGAACGGCGACTTCGGGTCGTGAAGCGACCGACGTCTCTTCGGGTTCATCGCCGGAAAGCGGTCAGTGAATTTCCGTTTCCTGGAAGCGGCCACCCGTCACCGAGCGCTCCCGACCCTTGGCCGTCACTGACGCTCAAATGATCGGATGACCGGTTATACCTCGCACCGGACATTCACGCATCCGCCCCTTCGAAATTCAGTCGCGTCGCGAAGAATTCGATCTTTCTCCAACCGTTCTTACTGGCCGCGCAATCGCCTCGCGTTTTGCGTTAGTCTTCGCTCCTCGCGTGGCTCGTGTACATCCGAGAGCATGCGACCGAGTTCGTAGGTCAGCGCGCCGGCCGCTTTGCGCAGCGCAGGCAGGTGGCGCGCACAGGTCGCGCGTGTAAAGCGTTTGATCGGTCCGGCCAGTCCGATGCAGCCCAGCAGCGCCGAATTCAGGCCGAAGACCGGGCAGGCGAGGCTCCCGATGAGTGGATCGCGTTCACCCAGTGTCAGGTGGTAACCGGCACGCCGTATGGCGTCGTACGGCGATCCGGGTTCACCGGAGAATGCGAGCAGGACATGGCCGACTGCGCCGTGAGTTAGCGGCAGCGCCTCGCCTACGCGTACATGGTGATAGTCGGTATTCGGGCCGTCGACGCGCACGACGCAGATGCGCGAATTCTCTTCCCTGATGTAGTAGATCGCACTTTCGCCGGTCACATTGGACAGATTGCGCAAAATGGATTCGATGCGTGTCGAGCCGTCGAAGGTGGTCTGATAGCGCGCGCCTATCCAGCCTGCATTCGGACCCAGGCGCCATGAGCCGTCGGCAAGCTGAACCAGATAGCGTGCCGCCGCCATGGTGCGCGCAATGCGCAGCACGGTGGTCTTGTGCAGCTTGGTGCGCCGCGCGAGCTCACTCAGGCTGACGCTGGATTCGTTCGCCTGGAAGGCATCGAGAATCGCCATTGCCCGTGCGACGGCAGTGACGCCCGCACCCTTGGTCTTCGTCGGCATCGTTTCATCCTACGCAACACGATTGTCCATTGCAAGCGCGCGACCCTATATTCGCGCCAGAGCATTTCGCACCCCCTCGCAGCTTTCCAGGAATCAAGCGCAATGAACGACAAGTCAAACGCATCACCGGATATTCGCCGCGACATCGAGCGCGTTTCCCCTGAAGTCGTGAAGCGGGCGGCGGCGTTCCAGCCGGCGATACTGGCCGACGTCGCAGGCCGGCGCGGCACCATGCATGGCCGCATACGCGCGCTGGCACCGACGATGAAACTCGCAGGACCGGCTTTCACCGTGGAAGTGCGCCCGGGCGACAACCTGATGATCCACGCGGCCATGGCCATGGCCCAGCCCGGCGACGTGCTGGTCATAGACGGCAAGGGCGATCAGACCTGCGCCTTGACCGGCGCCATCATGGTGAATGCCTGCAAGGTGATCGGCCTGGGCGGCCTGGTCGTCGACGCGGCCGTTCGCGACAGCCTGGAGCTCATCGAACTCGGCTTCCCGGTGTTTTCCGTCGGCACCAATCCGAATGGACCGACCAAATTCATACCCGGTCGAATCAACTGGCCGGTATCGGTCGGCGGGGTCGCCGTGAACCCGGGCGACCTGGTGCTCGGTGATGCCGACGGTGTCGTGGTGGTAGAGCGCGAGAAGGCGGAATCGCTGCTGGAACTCGCGGCAAAGAAGTTGACTGAGGAGAACAAGCGCATCGAAGGCATACGCCGCAATGAAGCGCTGCGGCCGGCGTGGCTCGACAGCGCGCTGCGCGCAGCCGGCGTGCTCAAGGCCGGCGAGACGCTGTGACCCAACCGAACCACCCATGACAGCCGACGGCTGGCATGACCATTTGAGGAAAAGCCGATGTCCGCAATAACCAAAAATGTAGTCCGCTTCGATCTACCCATCAATCCGGCCTTCGACGAGCGACTGGGGCACGAGTCCGATATCGATCTGACGGTGTGCAGACGCGCCGACCCGGAGGAGGCCGGCTGGGCGGCGCTGGAACAGGCGCATGTCTATCACACCTCCTCCGCCAAGGACGAGCTGCCGCGGCGCTGGTTCGTCAGCGCCGAGTTGCTCGCGCGCTGTCCGCAGTTGCTGTGCGTCTCCTCGGCCGGCGCCGGCTACGACACGGTGGACGTGCCCGCCTGCACCAAAGCCGGCGTCGCGCTGGTGAATCAGGCCGGTGGCAACGCCAACTCGGTCGCGGAACTCACTTTCGGCCTGATCATTTCGCTTTACCGGCGCGTCATCGAACTTGACCGGCGCATGCGCAATGAGCGCGGATTCAAGCGCGAAGACGTCATGGGCCACGAAATCGGCGGCAAGGTCCTCGGCATCATCGGCATCGGCCATGTCGGGACCCGGGTCGCGGCGCTGGCGCACGCATTCGGCATGAGTGTGCTGGCCGCCGACCCGTACCTGACCGCGGAGGAAATCGCGCGGCGCGGCGGCGTGTCGGTGTCCTTCGACGATTTGCTGGCGCGCTCGGACGTGGTCTCGCTGCACTGCCCGCGCGCGCCGGACACCATAGGCATGATCGACGCCAGGGCCTTTCAGCGGATGAAGCAGGGCGCGCTGTTCATCACCACCGCGCGCGGCGGCATCCACGATGAAGGGGCCTTGCTTGCCGCACTCGAGACCGGCAAGGTCGGTGGCGCCGGGCTGGACGTATGGGACAAGGAGCCGCCGCCGCTGGACCACCCGCTGCTGAAGCTCGACAGCGTGATCGCCGGCTACCACACCGCCGGGGTGACCCACGAGGCGCGGCGCAATATGGCCGCCATTGCGGCCGAACAGATCGCGGGCGTGCTCAAGGGCGGCAGGCCGCCACGCCTGATCAATCCCGAGGTGTGGCCCGCATATGCGGCGCGATTCGAGGCCGCATTCGGCAAGCAGGTGCAGGTGCTGGACTCGGAGTAGGAGCGGAGTTGTGCCATGGGCCGCGCGACAGCTTCGACTTTCACGGGATCGAGCGTCAGCGACGCCGTTTCACTCTGCGCAACGGGATTGCCCGCATCAGCGGCGCAATCCTAAGATGTGGCCGCATTCTTTCGTGCGTAGATGCAGGCCGGCGAGCGGTCCAGCGCGTGTCGAATCGAGGCGCCGAAGCAGAACGACTTCTTCCCGCCTTGCGGGCGGATGTGCGAACAAATCCGGAGCGTTAATCCGGGTTCACTATGACGAACCATGTAACGGAGGAATTCTCATGAAGCATTTTCTGAAAGCAACGGTCCTGGCCGTGTCCGCCAGCATGATGGCGGCGAGCGTGGCGCTGGCTGCGTACCCGGAAAAGGAAATTCAGATGCTGGTCGGATTTTCGGCAGGCGGCGGCACGGACGTGATGGCGCGCACGGTGGCACCCTTTGTCGAGAAATACCTCGGCAACGGCGCGAAGATCGTCATCAAGAACATACCTGGCGCCGGCGGCCGCATCGCCGTGACGGCAGTGGCGGAAGCCGCCCCGGACGGCTACACCCTGGGCACCTACAATCTGCCCGGCGTGATGGCGCGGACCATAGACGGCAGCAGCGTCAAATATACGGCGGACAGTTTCACCTTCCTGGCGAATATGGTGAACGATCCCAACGTTATCGTGACTGGAAAGAATACCGGCATAGACACCCTGGCGAAATTGCTGGACAAAGCCAAGAAGGAACCCGGCGCATTGACCGTCGGCATGGCGGCCCTGAGCGGGGACGACCGCTTCGCCCTGACGACTCTGGAAAATGCGACCGGCACGAAATTCAACGTCGTTCCGTTCAAAGGAACAGCGCCGACGCGCAGCGCAGTCATGGGCGGGCATGTTCCCGTCGCCGTGATGAACGTGTCCGAGGTGACCAGCTTCAGGAACGAATTCAACGTGCTCGGGGTGACCTCGACGAATCGTTCGGCGTTTGCACCGGATATCCCGACGCTCAAAGAACAGGGCGCCAATGTAATCAACGGTTCGCTGCGTGGGTTCGTAGGCCCCAAGGGAATGCCCGCCGAAATAGCGGCCAAACTCATCTCGGCTTTCAAGAAGGCCTATGACGATCCCAAGCTCCAGGAAGCGATGAAAGCCTCCGGCAATGTAACCGAATGGACCGCTGGCGATGACTTCAAGGCGCTGAATGCGGAACAGCTGCAGCGCGCCAAGGACGTCTTCAAGGCGACGCCCTGGAAATAGCGCGCACGCGCACACGGCCCGCGTTCTGCATTGCGGGCCATGGTCCAGGCTCGCTTACGCGCAACAGCTTTTTGATGGCCATTTTAGAATTGGCGAAATAGCCCCTGATCTGGGGGAGCGCGAGGGGAGATATCCCCTCGCATCGAAATAGGCACTTAACCTTGGGGACCGACGCATGTCCAAGTCCAGCAGTCCGGTTGTGGGCGCCGATGGCATAGCCGGAATCGTCATCATTCTGGCTGCAGCGGCGCTGCTCTTCCAAGCCGTGAAAATGCCCACCATGTCGGCGATGCTGCCGGTTGCGATGCTGGTTTTCCTGATCGTGCTCGGCGCGATCTTGCTCGGCCGGAACGTGATTGCGCAACGTCGTGGAGTGACACAGGCGCCTGTGGTTCGTCGCCCCAAGCGGGCGTTCAGTGCCTATTTCGCCATGGTGGCGTATGCGGTTCTGGTGCCGCTGATCGGGTTCTACACATCGACCGTTCTGATGGTGCCTATCGTGGCCTGGGCATTCGGCTACCGCAATCCGGCGCGCCTGCTGCTGGCTACCGCCATCTTCGTGGGAAGTGTCTACGCGGTCTTCAACTTCGCGATGGGCCAGCAGTTTCCCGCCGAATTTTTCCTGCGCTGACGAGGGTCGCTCAATGTACGGCGAATTGCTCGACGCGCTCCCCGGCGTGCTTCAATGGGCCAACCTGGCGGCGGTGGTGGTCGGCGTTATCTCCGGAATCGTCGTCGGCGCCTTGCCGGGACTGAGCGCCACCATGGCGATCTCGGTCCTGATCCCGTTTACATTCACGCTTAGTCCGCTGGTCGCGCTGGGGATGATGGCCGGCATTTACAACGGAGCGATGTATGGCGGCGCCATACCGGCCGTGCTGCTGCGCATCCCGGGAACCCCGGCGGCAGTCGCCACGACCTTCGACGGTTATCCGATGGCTCAATCGGGGCGCGGGGGCTACGCCCTGCAGGTCGCCGTGGTGTCGTCGGCGCTGGGAGGAATTGCCAGCGCCTTCTCGCTGATGCTGTTGGCGCCACCGCTGGCCAAACTGACTTTGCTGTTCGGTCCGGCCGAGGTTTTCTGGACCGCGGTATTCGGACTGTCGAGCATCGTCTTCCTGCTCGGTGGCAGCCCGGTGAAAGGCCTGGTCAGCGCAGCCGGCGGGGTACTCTTTTCGCTGGTGGGGACGGACGGCATTACGGGCTATGACCGCTTCGTCTACGATCAGACTGAACTGCTCGACGGCATACATATCGTGGTGCTGTTGGTCGGCCTCTACGCACTGCCACCGGTGATCGATCTGCTCGAGAGCCCGGAAGCTGCCGACGCCTCCGCAACGCAGAATTTGGGCACGCAAAGCCTGTGGAAGAGTCTTCCGAGCATGTTCCGCTTCTGGAAAACCTGGCTGCGCGGTTCGGTGATCGGTATTCTGATTGGAATTTTGCCCGGCGCCGGCGGATCGATGGCGGCCTTCATCAGCTATAACGAAGCCAAACGTGCTTCGCGCAACCAGGACGCTTTCGGCCAGGGCGAGCCCGAGGGCGTCGCCGCTGCGGAAATTGCGAACAACGCCGACACCGCGGCGGCCATGATCCCGGCCTTGACGCTCGGCATTCCCGGCACGGCGGTCGCGGCTGTGATGCTGGGCGGATTGCTGATCCACGGCATGCAGCCGGGGCCGATGCTGTTCCGCGAGCATCCGGACATCGTCTTCGGTTTCATGTGGCAATTCCTGTTCGGTGCGATCCTGCTGATCTTCCTCGGCGGATCGCTGGCCACCAACAGCTTTGCCAAAGTCCTGCGGCTGCCGCGGCCCCTCCTGGGCGCCATCATTGCGGCGCTGATGGTAATCGGCGTCTACGCGATCCACGGCCGCATGTACGACGTCTACCTGATGCTGGGTTTTGGCGCGATCGGCTATGCCATGGACAAGCTCAAGTTCCCGCTTCCGCCGATGGTGCTGGGGCTGATCCTCGGCGATTTCGCCGAATCCAACCTGCGCCTGGCGCTGCGCATCAGCCGCGGGGACTGGACCATCCTGTGGGCCAATACCACCAGCCAGATCATCTTCGCATTGACGCTCGGCGTCGTCTTCGGCCCCGCAATCATGCGCCGGCTGCGCCGGCCTTCCGCAGGCGCGCAAGCGAACGACAAGCAGGCATGACCGCGCCGGTTGCAGCGGCATCCAGGCCGCCCAGGCGTATCCGGGGCGTCCTGAATCTGAACGACTTCGATCTGCTGGCAAAGCGCCACCTGCCGCGGCCCCTGTACGGCTATATCGCCGGCGCGAGCGAAACCGGTTCGTCGCTGCGGCAGAATGAGGCGTCGTTTCAACGCTACGGTTTTCTGCCGCGCGTCCTGACCAACGTATCCGCGCGCTCGACCGATACCGAGCTTTTGGGCACGACCTACAGCGCGCCTTTCGGTATCGCGCCCATGGGCATCAGCGCGCTGATGGCATATCGCGGGGACATCGTGATGGCGCGGGCGGCGCGCAATGCCGGCATTCCTATGGTCATGAGCGGATCCTCGCTGATTCCGCTGGAGGACGTCGCCAGGGTTGCGCCGGGGACCTGGTTCCAGGCATACCTGCCCGGCGAAGCGGAGAAGATCGATGCCTTATTGGACCGCGTTGCCGCCGCCGGATTCGGGACGCTGATGCTGACCGTCGATACCGCCGCACTCGCCAACCGGGAAAACAACGTGCGCTCGGGTTTTTCAACGCCGCTGCGTCCGAGCCTGCGCCTCGCCTGGGACGGGCTGTCGCACCCGGCCTGGAGCCTGGGAACGCTGGCGCGCACGATTTTCAATTACGGCATACCGCATTTCGAGAACTCGTATGCGACGCGCGGCGCCCCCATCATTTCGCCCAATATCCTGCGTGAGCAGGGCAAGCGCGATCATCTCAACTGGAGTCATTTCGCAAAAATTCGAGAGCGCTGGTCCGGCAGGCTGATCATAAAGGGCTTGCTGCACGAAGATGACGCGGCAAACGCCGCAAACCACGGCGCAGACGGAATCATCGTATCCAATCACGGTGGACGGCAGCTGGATGGAACGATTGCCCCACTGGCGGCATTACCCGCGATCGTGAACCGGGTGGGATCCAAAACGATTGTGATGCTCGATAGTGGTATACGCCGCGGCACCGATGTCATCAAGGCGCTGGCTCTGGGTGCTAAGTTCGTCTTTGTCGGGCGCCCATTTCTCTACGCCGCCGCAGTCGGAGGCGAGCAGGGCGTCACCTTGGCTGCGGATATTCTCAAGACGGAAATTCGCAGGAATATGGCCCTTCTTGGAGTCACGCGAACTGAGGAAATATCCCCACGGCTTTTGACTTCAATCTGAATCGAAAACAAGATTGAAGCCCATCCATCTCGTCCTTGCGCTTGCGCTGCTCAATTTCAGCACCGTTGCCGGCGGTCGCGTATTGCTCACGCTGTACGCCCTTCAGTTTGGCGCGCTGCCGTTTGCAATCGGTGTGCTTGCTGCGACATTCTCCGCGTTTCCGATGCTGCTTGCATGGTTGGCAGGCAGACTGACAGATCGATTTGGCGCGCGTTGGCTGCTTATCTTTGGCGCAGCTGGCAGCGGCTGCGGCATGCTGATTCCGTACCTGTTTCCGCGGCTGCCAGCGCTGTATTTTTCCGCGGCGTTGCTCGGTCTGTCGTTCACCTTCTATACCGTTTCATTGCAGAACCTTGTGGGCGCTTTGGGGAAATCGAAGGAACATGCGCGTAACTACAGCAATTTCGCGATGGTTGCGGCTTTCGCCAACTTCCTCGGCCCTATGGTCTCCGGATTTTCCATCGACCACATCGGCTTCGGCCTGGCCTGCCTCAATTTCGTGCTGCTTTCGCTGATCGCCGTCTTGATGCTCGTCTTTCGAGGCGGTCTTCTCCCGGGCGACAAATCCGATACCGGGCCCGCTGGCAGCATCAAAGAAATGCTGGCCGACCGAAATGTGCGTCGCGTGCTCGTGACAAGCAGCATGGTGCAACTCGGCATCGACCTATTCCAGTTCTATCTGCCGATCTACGGCCACGACATCGGCCTCTCCGCTTCCGCGATCGGCGTGGTACTGGCAATGTTCGCTGCAGCTTCATTCATCGTGCGTGCCGTCATACCGCATATGGTCGCGCGAATGAACGAGGAGGTGATACTGGCCGGTGCGTTCTACATTGCCGCCGCCAGCTATTTTCTGATTCCGTTTTGCGGCAATACCGCCCTGCTTTCCCTGGCGGCCCTGCTGCTTGGCCTCGGTATGGGCTGCGGTCCTCCAATCACCATGATGATGACCTACAGCCAGTCGCCGGCAGACCGCTCGGGCGAGGCGCTGGGCTTGCGCTTTACCGCCAATCATTTCGTGCGCGTGATCGGCCCGCTTGCGTTTGGATTGGTAGGCTCTGCATTCGGCTTGTTCCCGGTGTTCTGGGTGAATGCGGTACTGATGGGCTGCGGGGGGTATATATTCCGCAGGGGCGCGCGCGCCCGCAACAAGTCGTGATCACACGATCTGTGCATTGGTTTGTCTACTTTGCTGCCGAAGCAATAGGCGAGCTTAGGGTCGCGCTCTTCCCTGGCGTGAAAACCAGAGCAATTCCTCAACAACTTTGACCTTGAAGAGACATTCTGCATCGCAGTTTCTGACCCTCTGCCCATGCCGTTCGCGGACCTTTACGCACGCTCATCGCCGGTTGTGGATCGGATCGTCAACCACCAGAAAACCTTGCTTGTGTGAATTATTTGGCATTTCTTGCGTAATAATCCACCTGCTATCCATTTGATCTATATGCGGATCAAGGCTCTTCACATAGACTTTAACAAATTTTAACAATACCCAATTCCCGGGGGTTCAATCACTGTGGACAGGCACGAGGACGTTGAAATCGCACTCGCCCAGGCAACGGCTGCCCGAGAACTTCTTGAAGCAGCCCTCGCCAAAGCCGAGGCCGCGCTGATCAATACCGTGACCGATGCGTCCAAGATCGACGCAAACCGGACCGACGCAGCCGCCAAGGTCGAGGCTGCACGCGCCCGTTGCCGCCAGTTATTTGCGGCTCTCGCCGAACCAGGCCATTCAGGATGCATTACTCGATCGCGCAGACGGATATCGTGATAATCGGTCGTAAAAAAGTTCCATTGCGAATCTCGCCTCGATCCAGATTTGATCAGACTGAGCTAATCAAGCTTGGCAATTCGGAAATCGACGCGCAGCACGACCGAATGTTTCTGCTGGCAGACGCCATCGTTGAGTCTCTAGTTAATGCTCGCGCGGATGACGTCGAAAGCGATCCACTCGAACTACTTCAAGCCTTCATTGATGTTTCCTATCAGCATTTTCGATTCGAGGAAGACTTGATGCGGTCGGTGGACTACCCGCGGACGGATGCGCACGCGAAAGAGCACAGCGCACTGCTGACGGAAATTGCAGGGAATCGCTACAGGTTTGAGCTGGGTCATAGAAATGCTGTCCAGATAACCGGTTATCTCCGAAACTGGATGAATCGACATATCGACCGCGAGGACCGCGAGCTGGTGGATTGGCTCAAGGCAGAGGCTAAACTGACCACGGCAATCGAAAAACGAAATGAAGCAATCGCCGCGCCCGGCGAGCTGGAGGTCTTGGAATCCGACACTTGGGCGAAAGAACAAACCGACACTGTAATCAAACGATTGGCGGAAGCCTCTAAACGAAGAACGACCGAGCGCCCGCATCCGAGTCCTGCGCTCACCAGATCGCCGCTTCTACGGCAGACCGTCGGTTTGTTAAGCCTGACATTGGCGTACCTTCAATATTATCTTCTTGACGTTCAGCTCCAAATTGCGAGCCTGCCATCGGTCATTTACTCACCGCTCCAATAGAAAACCACTTTGACGCAACCTTGGTCCGCCGCGACCGGGAATAGCGCACCAAGACTTGGACCGCAAATGGCCGCCGACGCTCAGGGCTGCCTCCGCGAGCAACGGTTTTTCAGTTGCGTTTGAAATGCCCCCTAAGCCTCCCACTCCCGCCAGCCCGTGAGTAAGGGAAAGTACAGTCCCAGCGTGGCCGGTCCGCCTTGCGCGAGCGCCTGTGCGTAGCGCGCGAGCTGCGCGCGGTAGCGTTCCCGCTCCTGGTCTAGAAAACCCTCTACGTCGGTGCCTTCGTGGCCGCTGGTCTTGTAGTCCACGATCCAGCGCCTGCCCGCATCGTCGACATAGGTCCGGTCGATGATCAGATTTCGCCGCACGCCGTCCATCATGGCGGTAAGCCGGTATTCGTTGCGCGCCTCACGCTGCGGCCCGAGCAGCCAGCGCCCGCGCGCATCCGCAAGTGCATTGACGAGCGCAGCGGCGACACGTGCGCCGGCGCCGGCAAGCTGCGCAGCCTCTACGCCTCGCGCAAGGAGTTCCTTGTCGAAGGCAGCGCGCATGCCCTCGATCCGCGCCGCGTCCCAGCCTCGCAACTCGTCTTCGGCGATTTTCTGCAACCAGCGATGGACGACGCTGCCGACATGGCGCGCGGTCTCGCCCACCCAGGAGTATTCGATGTCGTCCTGGGTGCGCACACTCTCGCGCTCCGTGCTCCACGCGGGTACCGGCGGTGGCGCGGGCATGACCCATGCGGACGCGAGGCGCCGCAGCGACTGATCGGGTATGGCGTCGCCGTCCGCGCTTGCGGCGATTGCCGCCGATGCCGGCTGAGCACTCGCAGCAGCTGCATGAAAATCCTCGGCGAGGACGGGCCAGAGTTTTGCAAGCAGGCTGCGCGCGTCGGGTTTGCGCGCGGTCTGTACGCCCTTGTCGTCCAGCAGCGCGGCTTCGCCGAGCAGATACAGGCGTTGCCTGGCGCGCGTGGCGGCAACGTAGAGCAGGCGGCCGTCCTCGAACGCGGTTTTCTCGGCGCCAAGTTGTTTGATCCAGGCATAGGTCGGGTCGCGCTCGGCCCCGGTTTCTTCGATCGGCGCAAGGAGCAGGCTCGTGTCCGACTGTGCCCCTTGCGCGTCCGCATCCGCGTTCGCCGGGCGCTCCATCCACAGGAACAGTTTCTTTCCCTCGGCGCGCGGCGTCCGATGCAGACCGGGCACGATCACGTGATCGAATTCCAGGCCCTTGGCCTTGTGTATGGTCATGATCTGCACCGCGCCCTCGCCTGCCGTCATGTCGGGCAAGGCGTAGAGTTTGTCGAGGCTTTGCGTGAACGCAGCGAAATCCGCGATGGCGCCGGCCTCTTCCTTGGATTCGAGATGATCGAGATAGGCCGCGGCATCTTCGAGTTCGGTCTGCGATGCGGCGCAGGCGGGGCCGCCAAGCGCAAGCCAGGTACCTTCGACCGCGTCGCGCAAGGATGCGCGCTGGCGTTGCGCAAGCGCAGAGGCCAGCACCGGGCGTACGCGATCCAGGCGCAGGCGCGCATCGGCGCTGAGCGCAGCGAGGCGTCCCGGGTCCTGCATCAGATCCCACACCGTCGACTGGCTGGAGATTGGCTCTGGGAGC
>JACZJT010000008.1 GCA_014860445.1 Burkholderiales bacterium | reverse complement strand
TAGTGCCGATTGGATCCGGGACTACAACGAGGAGCGGCCGCATGACTCGCTCGGAAGCCTGCCTCCGGCACGCTTCCGAGTATCAATTGAATCAACGACAAACTCTACTTCCGAGTTGTCTACTTGACGGGGAAGCTTACGCCGCCACCTGAGGATTTGTTTTGGCTGATGCTGGTCGGCATGCACAGTTACCCCGTCAAAATCACTCTCACTCACCCACCCATCAATCAGAACGCGACCATCACATTGAGATGGCCGCGCCAGTCGCCACTCTCCTTCGTACCGGCAGGCCCGGCATCGAGTACCCTAGCGAGGTCGAAGCGCAGGCTGAAATCCTTCCCAAGCGAATAGCGCAGGCCCGCGCCGGCGCTGGCGACGCCGACATTTGTCGGCGTGAGCGAGGCCGCGGGAGAATTGTGGTTATAGCCGTGCGCGAAGTCTACGAATACGAGCGCGCGCAGGCTGCCGGGCACGCTGTTCGCTTTCACAAATTCCGGCGTATAGAGCTCCGTGTTGACGACATAGCCGCTGTCGGCCGAGGCCGCGCGTTCGTTGAAGCCGCGCACCGCGGTGGAGCCGGCAAGCCCCAATTGTTCGGCTGCGACCAACGGAGCGCCGGCGTATTGGGCGGTCCCGGCCACGCGCACCTGCCAGTCGCTTCTGAAGGCCCGCAGATAACTGCCGCCAAAGCGCAGGATGCTGAAATCGTCGCGCGACGACCGGTTGCCCGAGGTGAGATAGGAATAGTGGTCGGTGGAGCCGTCAACATTAGTATAGGAACTGCCCATCGGCAGGTTACGGGCTATGCCGATGTTGTAGTCGAACGACTGGCCGGGGCTCAGCCGCTGGCCGCTGTAGGTGAGGCTCAGCGGCCGCGTGGTGTAGGGCACGCAGGCTGCGATCGCCGGCGTCGGCGGGTCAATGCCAGACGGCGTGCCTGCCGTGGTACAGCGCGAGTTGATGTACTTGTAGTCCAGACCGAAGATAAGTTTGGAACTGTATTCGCCGCGGCGGGCAAAGAAGTGGTTCCAGCGCAGCCCGAACACTTCGCCCTTGCCAACGATGCCCAGCGCCCCGCCCAGCGTGGGTGAACTACTGGGGGTATTCACACCCGAATTGCCGTAGATCAGATCCATGCTGTCGCCGAGTCGGTAGAAAGGCACCCGATAGCCGAGGCTGAAAATATCGACCTTGACTCCCGCCGGTGCATCGGCCGAGCCGGTGTAGGCCAGGGTCAAGGTATGGTCGAGCCGGAACAGGTTCGCATTCTGGTAGGCCACGCCCACGCGCGATATGCCGGATGCGGCGGTGCCGGTGGAATCCGCGGTGACAAAGATGCGCCGCGGGTCCTGCTCGGTCACCTTCACCTTGGCATCGACCTTGCCCTCCTCTTCGCCCACGCCCAGCGTTACCCCGACCTGTTTGGCCGGGCTCTCATTGGCGAGTTGGATCGCCTCGGACATCTTGCGCAGATTGGGTGCCTTGCCTTCCTTCAGTTCGGGCAGGCTGGCGCGGATATTGGCGTTGTCGAAATACTTGTTGCCGCTGATCAGGACCTTGCCGATCACCCCCTCGGTGACCTGAATGCGCACTACGCCGCTGGTGAGTTCCTGCTCCGGCACATACACCTGCACGGTGCTGTAGCCCACCGCCCGGTAGGCGCGCTCCAGCGCTTCGAGCGCCTTCTGGATGTCGCCGTAGACGCGTTGGGGGCCAGCGTGCGGTTGGAGAATACCCTGTACCTGCGCATCCGGTAGCAGGGTATTGCCTTCGACTTGGAAATGCTTGATGTCGAATCGCTCGTCCTGGGCCAGGCACGGCACAACCGCGAATGCTCCCATTGACAACGCCAGCAGACTTTTCGAAAGAATTCTTTTCATCTTTCTCCCACGCGGGCAGCTGCTCTGTTTCAGCAGCAGAGGAATAATATTTCAGCCCACTGTTTCGCTTGCCTGCCAGACGACCGCTATGAAAAACCCGGGGGAGCCGCCGGTCTCTAGCGACTGAATCGCGGGTCGTTCAACGTGCCCGAAAGCGTCAGGTTGGAACGTGCGTGCGCGACCGGAGACTTGAGTTCGACGACGAAGCGGCCGTTGATGCGTTTTCCGGTGTCCGCGTCGAGACTGCCACCGGCGGATACCGGGCCCGCTCTCAGGTGCACCTGCCGCAACTGCGTCTTGCCGGCCTCACGCACGAAATCTCCGGTCAGTTCCGTGTACGCGGTTCTTCCGCCGACTCCGCCGCCCTGCAGAAAGCGGCCAAGATCCACCCCGAGCAGCGAACCTTTGCGAATCTCGAATTTACCCTCGAGGTTCGGCACGGTAAACAGCTCGTCATAGGATTTCGCGCGCATCGCGTACCGCGCCTTACCCTCGAGCGCGCCTTCCTCGAACAAGGCGGGCGCGAATCTGCCCGGATCCATCACCCTCACGCCGACATCGCCACTCAGTGTCCAGTCAGCATCCCATTTAAGGAGCGCGCTGCCCGACAGAAAGCCCCCGTATATTCCGCCCTTGAGTTCGCTCAGCCGGAGCTCGCCGCGACGAAGCACGCCCGTGGCACTGAAATTCTCCAGCAAGAAGGAAGGGGCAAACGGCAGACTCAACACATTGGTGTCGACTTCCAATTGCGCGCCGTCATCCTTCGGAACAAATGTCACACTGGTCTTGTGGTCCGGGGTCTCCAGCGCGATTTTCTGCCAGGCGCCGTTTTCGGCCATGGAGATCTTCGCATTGAGTGCCGGAAGTACGAAAGTCTTCGAGTCGAGCTTCCCGTTTTTGACGATGATGTTCGCAATTTTGAAATCCTGCCCGCCGGGCTTGCCGAAGAGCAGGCCGCTCATTCCCTGCTCGCCCAGCACCGGCGATTCCAGCTCGATCCTGGAAAACGACATCTTGTCGCTGAACATGCTGCCCAACTCCGCCGTCGCGGTGGCCTTCTCGACCTTGAGCTGACCTTCGTTGCCTACCGACACACCCTCCAGTTTCCAGTGCGGCAGCGGCACCAGCGACATGTGCAGCGACTTGATCTTGACGGGTTGTTGCAGGTAGGCGCCTGCGAGCTTCTCGAAACGCGGGATATACGCTTCAAACGAGATGAAATGCACCATGACCCCGCCCAGCACCAGCAGCAGAAACAGGACCAGCGCAACCGGCTTGCCCCATTTGACCGGCGTCCGGTACGCCGGCGCAGCGCGTGCGAATTTGGCTTCTGCCGCGAACGCTTCGTCTTCGGCGATCACGCGCACTTCGTCGGCAGTGCGTGCGCGCGCCTCCGCTTCGGCTTGTTCACGCCGGCGTGCGGTCTCGCGCTGCGCGGCCGTTTCTTTTCGGCCTGGGTCCGCAGCCTCCTCCGCCTCGATTTCTTTCTCCATTTCTGCGAAGTGGCGCTCGGTCTCGGCATCCTGCGCCGACAGCTGCGCCTGTGCTTCGGCGTGTTGACGCACATAGGCGCTATCCTGCTCATTGACCCCGTCCAGCGCGCCTTGCTGCTTCGCCGCTTCGCTCTCTGCTTTGCGCGCAGCTTCGGCATCGGCGCGCACCTGCTCCTCCGCCCTGGCGCGTTCCTCCGCCTCTTTGGCAGCCAGTGCCTCGGCCTGCCTGCGCGCATTTTCCTCAACTTCTTTCAGCATCCGGTCGTCGGCGTCGTTCTTCGATTTCGCCACAGCCGAATCCACTGGTGCGGGCGCGGCGGAGACCGCATCCAGGTCGATTTCAATCTTGATCAAATCATCCAGTGAGCGAGCACTCGTGGACGGCGTTCGCGCTTGCTCCTCTGCATCGCGGCGTGCTTTTTCTTCCGCTTCCTTGCGCTGGCTCTCCGCTTCTTCCCGGGCTTTGCGCTCCGCTTCCTCCTTGGCGCGACGCTCCGCTTCTTCTGCTTCTCTGCGCGCCTGCTCCTCGGCTGCGCTGCGTGCTTTTTCTTCCGCCTCTTTGCGCTGGCGTTCGGCTTCTTCCTGTGCTTTGCGCTCTGCTTCCTCTTTGGCGCGACGCTCCGCTTCCTCGGCTGCCTTGCGCGCCTGCTCCTCGGATTCGGTGCTTGCTTTTTCTTCCACCTCTTTGCGCTCGCGCTCGGCTTCTTCCTGCGCTTTGCGCTCTGCTTCCTCTTTGGCGCGACGCTCCGCTTCCTCGGCTTCCTTGCGCGCGCGTTCCTCGGCTTCTTCCTGCGCTTTGCGCTCCGCTTCCTCGGCTTCCTTGCGTGCGCGTTCCTCGGCGTCGCGACGCGCTTTTTCTTCCGCTTCCTTGCGCTGGCGCTCGGCTTCATCCCGCGCTTTGCGCTCTGCTTCCTCTTTGGCGCGGCGCTCTGCTTCCTCGGCTTCCTTGCGTGCCCGTTCCTCGGCTTCGAGACGTGCTTTTTCTTCCGCTTCTTTGCGCTGGCGCTCGGCTTCTTCCTTCGCCTTGCGTTCCGCTTCGTCTTTGGCACGACGCGCGGCTTCCTCAGCTTTGGCCCGTGCTTCGGCTTCCGCCTTCGCTTTGGCTTCGGCCGCTGCTTTGGCCCGTGCTTCGGCTTCTGCTTTTTCTTTGGCTTCAGCCGCTGCTTTGGCCCGCGCTTCGGCTTCCGCTTTCGCTTTGGCTTCGGCCGCTGCTTTGGCCCGCGCCGCAGCCTTGGCCCGGGCGTCCGCCTCCGCCTTTGCGCGCGCTGCGGCCTCCCCCGCGGCCTTTGCTTTCTGTTTTGCGGCTTCTTCGGTCAACGGTTGCGCGGACGGCGAATCCGGTATCGCGGTGAAGTCGAGGTCCATCTCTCCGCTCGCGGCGGGCGGTGCGGGTGCCGGGGCTGAGGCTTCCGCCGACCTCGATACGAATTCACGGATATAGTCGCTCTTGGCCAGCGTCTCGAGCGCATCCGTCAGTTTGGCTTCCGTGAGCTTGTCGAATTTCCCCTGCAATTTCTCTACCGTAGCCTTGCCATCGATCGCTTTGAGGATGGCGCGCATATCACGCGACAAAGCACTGGTTTTCCCAGTCGCCTCCATCAGGCCTTTGGCGGTTTTGGTGAAAATTGTCGTGAGGTCCATACTGCCTCGGCTGCTCAGCGTTACGCTTACAAGTCTCTGATTATAGGGATTCCGAGGCAAGCCCGAAAGCCAAAGTTCAAGGAAATGCGAACTGCGCACGCTCCAGGCTGAGCGCTGCTCGAGGGCGACATCTACAGCCGTTCACCCTCAGATTCGGTGCCGCGCCGTCGGATTCGAAACGGCCGCCTAAGGCGTCCCGTATCCACCGCCGCCGGGGGTCTCGATGACGAATACATCCCCGGGCTTCAATTCCGCTTTGTCCGCGCCGCCTAGCTGCAATCTGCTGCCGTCACTACGCTCGACCCAATTTCGCCCGACCTTGCCCGGCTCCCCGCCGGCCATGCCATAGGGAGGAATGCGCCGATGCCCGGACAGGATCGCCGCCGTCATCGCCTCGAGAAACCGCACCCTCCGCACGATGCCGTTGCCGCCGCGCCACCTGCCCCTGCCGCCCGATCCTTCGCGTATTCCAAAACTCTCCAGCAGCACCGGAAAACGCCATTCCAGCACCTCGGGATCTGTGAGTCGGGTATTGGTCATGTGCGTATGGATGGCGTCGGTCCCGTCGAAACCCTGGGTCGCATCTCGCGCCCCGGCATCGGCGCCGCCTGCCCCGGAGCCGCCGCAAATCGTTTCGTAGTACTGATAATCCGCGTTGCCGAAGGTGAAATTGTTCATCGTGCCCTGAGACGCTCCCATCGCGCCCAGTGCGCCATACAGGGTGTCGGTAATGCACTGCGAAGTTTCGACATTGCCCGCGACGACCGCCGCCGGATAGCGCGGCCGCAGCATGCTGCCCTCGGGAATAATCACCTTGAGCGGTTTCAGGCAGCCTGCGTTCAGCGGAATGTCGTCGTCCACCAGCGTACGGAAGACGTAGAGCACCGCGGCCATGCACACCGCCGACGGGGCGTTGAAATTATTGGGAAGCTGCGCGGAGGTACCAGTGAAATCGATGGTCGCGCTGCGCGCGGCGTGGTCGATGCCGATTTTGACGCGAATCACCGCGCCCGAGTCCATTTCGTAGCTGAATTCGCCCGGCTTGAGCACATCGATCACGCGCCGCACGGCTTCCTCGGCGTTGTCCTGGACATGCCGCATATAGGCGTGCACCACATCCAGACCGAAATGCTCGACCATGCGGCGCAGTTCCTGCACGCCTTTTTCGTTGGCCGCAATCATGGCGCGCAAATCGGCGAGATTCTGCTCGCTGTTGCGCGCCGGGTATCTGCCCGAACCGAGGAGCGCCACGGTCTCTTCCTCGCGCAGCCGCCCCTCCTCGACCAGCAGGAAATTGTCGATCAGCACGCCCTCTTCTTCCACCACCTTGCTGTCGGGCGGCATCGAGCCCGGCGTAATGCCGCCAACGTCGGCATGATGGCCGCGCGAACCGACGTAGAACAATATTTTTTTGCCTGCGTCATCGAATACCGGGGTAATCACCGTTATGTCGGGCAGGTGCGTACCCCCGTTGTACGGCGCGTTGAGCATGTAGATGTTGCCGGGCTTGATCCTGCCTGCATTTTCGCGCATCACCGTCTTGATCGATTCGCCCATGGAACCCAGATGCACCGGCAGGTGCGGGGCGTTGGCGATCAGCTGGCCCTGATCGTCGAACAAGGCGCAGGAGAAATCCAGCCGCTCCTTGATGTTCACCGAATAGGCTGTGGCCTCCAGCCGCAGCCCCATCTGCTCGGCAATCGACATGTAAAGATTGTTGAATACTTCAAGCATCACGGGATCCACCGTGGTGCCGATGGCGACGCGCGCCGGGCGCGCTTCGACGCGCCGGAGCACCAGATGATCGAGTTCGGTCACCTCGGCCTGCCAGCCGGGTTCGACCACAGTGGTCGCATTGGCTTCGGCGATGATCGCGGGACCTTTGACCTTGTGGCCCGGATGCAGCGCTTCGCGCAAGTACACCGGCGTGCGATGGAATTTCCCGCCGGTGTGCATGTCGACCGTATCCGCCACAAGCGGCACGGTACTCCGCGTCGCCGCTGCCGGCGCGGCTTCGGCCGGCGCATTGGACATGCCGATGGCCTCGACGGAAACCGCTTCGGCGAGCAGCGCGCGCTTGGGCATGAGAAAGGAATAGCGCTTGCGATACGCGGTTTCGAACTGTGCGACCATGTCCGCCACCGAGCCGAATTCGACGATGAGCGCCGAATCGGTACCGTCGTACCTGAGGTGTACGCGCTGCACCACACGCACCCGTTCGGCAGGCACGCCCTGGCCCAGGACTTCGTCCTTCGCCGGCAAGGACAGCTGCGCCAGGGTGTCATCGAGCAGTTTCCAGTTGTCCTGCGTCAGCGCGACCTCCACCGCCTGTTCGCGCATGGCGGTAATGTCGGCAAGGCCCATGCCATAGGCGGAGAGCACGCCGGCCAGCGGATGGATGAACACCCGCGTCATGCCCAATGCGTCTGCAACCAGGCAGGCGTGCTGCCCGGCCGCGCCGCCGAAACAGCACAGCGTATATTCGGTCACGTCGTGGCCGCGCTGCACCGAAATCTGCTTGATCGCGTTGGCCATATTGCCCACCGCGATGTCGACGTAGCCCTCCGCCACCTGCTCCGGCGTGCGCGCATCGCCGGTGGCCTCGCGGATTTCGCGTGCGAGATCGGCAAACTTGCGCCGCACCACCTCTGCATCCAGCGGCTCGTCGCCGCCCGGGCCGAACACCGACGGAAAGAATTTCGGCTGGATCTTGCCCAGCATCACGTTGCAATCGGTCACCGCCAGCGGCCCGTTCTTGCGGTAGGACGCCGGCCCCGGATTTGCAGCCGCCGAATCGGGGCCGGCGCGATAGCGCGCGCCGTCGAAATGCAGGATGGAACCGCCGCCGGCCGCCACGGTGTGTATGCTCATCATCGGCGCGCGCATGCGCACGCCCGCGACCTGGGTCTCGAATGCGCGTTCGAATTCGCCTGCATAATGCGACACATCGGTCGAGGTTCCGCCCATGTCGAAACCGATGATCTTGTCGAAGCCGGCAAACTTCGAAGTGCGCACGGCGCCGACTATGCCCCCCGCGGGCCCCGACAGGATCGAATCCTTGCCCTGGAACTGACGCGCGTCGGTAAGACCGCCGTTGGATTGCATGAACATCAGGTGCACGCCCTGCAACTCGGATGCGACCTGCTCGACGTAGCGGCGCAGGATCGGGGACAGATAAGCGTCCACCACCGTCGTGTCGCCGCGGCTGACGAGCTTCATCATCGGGCTGACTTCATGCGACACCGACACCTGCCCGTAGCCGATTTCGCGCGCCATCGCCGCAAGCTGTTTCTCGTGGTCCGGGTAGCGATAAGCGTGCATGCACACGATTGCGATCGAGCGGTAGCCTTCGTCGTAGGCAGCCTGCAATTCGCGGCGCGCAGGCCCGACCGCGAGCGGTGTCAGCACTTCTCCGTGCGCGCCGATACGCTCGTCGACCTCGACCGCTTTGCTGTAGAGCAGTTCGGGCAGGACGATATGGCGCGAGAATATTTTCGGCCGATTCTGGTAGGCGATCCGCAGCGCGTCGCGAAAGCCGCGCGTAATGAACAACACCGTGCGCTCGCCTTTTCGCTCCAATAATGCGTTAGTTGCGACGGTGGTGCCCATTTTCACGGCTTCGATCATGCCCACCGGAATCGGTGCGCCGGCCGGAACGCCCAGCAGGTGGCGGATGCCGGCGAGGGCGGCATCGCGGTAATGCTCGGGATTCTCCGACAGCAGTTTGTGCGTGACGAGCATACCGTCGGGGCGGCGCGCCACGACGTCGGTAAACGTGCCCCCGCGGTCGATCCAGAATTGCCAGCGTTCTTCGGTCATTTCGTCGTTCGGGCGCGCGCATGAGTCGGACTGATGCACGCGTCCATGAGCTTCTGCTAGGATATGGAAATGATAGCACGCTCGAAAACGATGACACGATGAACCGCACCGAATTGACACCAAGCGAAGCACAGACAATCAGGCAGCGCATACGCCGCGGCGAAATCAGCGGCCACACCTCGGGGCTGGCGCCCGGCTGCGTACAGGGCAATGTGGTCATCCTGCCGGCCGATCTCGCATCGGATTTTCTGCGTTTCTGCCAGGCCAATCCCAAGCCCTGCCCGCTGCTCGCAGTATCCGAGCCGGGCGATCCCTCGCTGCCCTCGCTGGGCGCGGACATCGACATGCGCAGCGATGTACCGCGCTACCGCGTGTTCAGGAATGGCACCATGGTGGAGGAACCGACCGACATCGCACACGTGTGGCGCGACGATCTGGTGAGTTTCATCATCGGCTGCTCCTTCTCATTCGAATGGGCGCTGCTGGAAGACGGATTGCGCCTGCGGCACCAGGACCGCGGCGTCAACGTGCCGATGTACCGCACCAACATCCAGACCGCCGCTGCCGGACGTTTTCACGGACCACTGGTGGTATCGATGCGGCCGTACCGCCCCGCCGATGCGATCCGCGCGATCCAGATCACTTCGCGCTTTCCCGGCGTGCACGGCGCGCCGGTGCATCTGGGCAAGCCGGAACTGATCGGCATCCGCGACCTCGCGCGGCCGGACTGGGGCGACAAAGTTGACATCGATACGGACGAGTTGCCGGTGTTCTGGGCCTGCGGCGTGACGCCGCAGGCCGTTATCGCGGAGGCCAAACCGGATTTCTGCATCACCCACGCCCCGGGGTCCATGCTGATCACCGACCTGAACAACAGCCGGCTCGCCGTACTGTAAGCCCGAACTCATCCAGTGACGGAGAGCGTAGATTGCGTCGTCATCGGCGCGGGCGTAATCGGCCTGGCTTGCGCGAGAACCCTGGCTCTGGCCGGACGCGAAGTCATCGTGCTCGAAGCGGCGGGCGCAATCGGCACGGAAACCAGCTCACGCAACAGCGAAGTCATTCACGCCGGCATCTATTACCCGCCCGGATCGGTTAAAGCCGTCTTGTGCGTGCAGGGAAAGGAACTGCTCTACGCCTACTGCGAAGCACATAACGTCGCCCATCGCCGCTGCGGCAAGCTGATCGTGGCCACATCGCCCGCGCAGATCGAAACACTGCACAAGATACTCGCCCAGGCGACGGCCAACGGCGTGCACGACTTGAAGCTGCTGACTGCGGAAGAAGCAAGGGCGATGGAACCGCAGTTGCGCTGCGTGGCGGCGCTGCATTCGCCGTCAACCGGCATCATCGACAGCCATGGTCTGATGCTCGCCTATCAGGGGGAAGCCGAAGACCACGGCGCGATGCTCGCGCTGCATAGCCCGGTAATCGGCGGTACAACGCAGCGGGGCGCGGGCATTACGCTCGAGGTCGGTGGCGCCGAGCCGATGACGATAAGCGCGCGCACAGTGATCAACAGCGCAGGGCTAACGGCCCAGCGCGTGGCCGCCGCCCTGCAAGGATTTCCGCCGGACAAGGTCCCGCCCTGTCATTACGCGAAAGGCAATTACTATGCCCTCGGCGGACGCTCGCCCTTTCGCCACCTGATTTATCCCGTGCCCGAGGCCGCCGGCCTCGGCGTGCACCTGACGCTGGACATGGCGGGGCAGGCACGCTTCGGTCCCGACGTGGAATGGATCGCAAAAATAGACTACGATGTCGACTTGCGCCGCGCGGATGGTTTTTATCGGGCGATACGTGATTACTGGCCGGGGCTTAAAGACGGACAACTGGCGCCGGGTTACGCGGGCATACGGCCCAAGCTGGGAGGCCCCGACCAAGCGGCGGGCGATTTCCTGATACAGGGTCCGGATGTACACGGCGTAGGGGGTCTGGTCAATTTATTCGGAATCGAATCGCCAGGACTCACCGCGTCACTGGCTCTGGCAAAGCACGTTGCGCAAATTGCCTGTAGCACCTGATACCAAGCGGATTCTGAAATGCATCATCAACACGGGAGAGCAAGCATGAAATTGAAACTAGCAATGTTCGCCGCGCTCATCGCGGGGGCCACCTTCGGCACCGCACAGGCGCAAACCAAGTGGGACATGCCCACGCCCTACGCCGACAGCAACTTCCACACCAAGAACGTGAGGCAGTTCGCCGCGGACGTCAAAGCGGCCAGTGGCGGCAAACTTGAGATCGTGGTCCACAGTGCCGCGTCGCTGATCAAGCATCCGGAAATCAAGCGCGCGGTGCAGACCGGCCAGGTCAACATCGGCCAGATACTGGGCTCGATATTGGCCAACGAGAACCCGATTTTTGCCTTCGACTCCAACCCCTTCCTCGCGCCGAATTACGCCAAGGCGAAAAAACTGCTGCGCGTCGCGCGCCCCTATGTCGAGAAACGCCTGGACGCACAAGGCATCAAAGTGCTGTTCGTCGTGCCCTGGCCGCCGCAGGGGATCTACACGAAGTCGCCGCTCAACTCCACCGCCGACCTCAATGGCGTAAAGTTCCGCACCTACAGCCCGGTCACCTCTGAATTCGCCAAGCGGCTCGGCGCGATTCCGACCACTGTGCAGGTGCCGGAAATTCCGCAAGCTTTCCTTACCGGCTTGGTTAACGCGATGATCACATCGGGCGCCACGGGCGTGGACACGCAAGCGTGGGATTACCTCAAATACTATACCGACGCAGAGGCCTTCCTGCCGTTCAACATGGTGATCGTAAACAAGGCCGCATTCACCAAGCTCGATCCGGCTCTGCAAAAACAAGTTATGACGATCGCAGCCAATGCCGAGGAACAAGGCTGGGCCGCCAGCGCGGAAAACAACGAGGGCTACAAGAAGACCATGGCGAGCCACGGCATCGTCGTACAAAAACCCAACGCGAAACTGGCAGCCGAACTCGATGCCATCGGCAAAGCCATGGCACAAGAGTGGATGAGGAAGACGGGGCCGGACGCGCAGGCAATTCTCAACGAGCTTAACTAGGACGAATTGAGCAAACGCCGGATTGCAGGGAGGGCGGCCGCCCTTCCCGCCCGGCGACTGCCTGGTTTTTCGTTCCAATCCTTTGTTCATTTCACCGCTCGGTTCACCTGCTGCGATGCGGGTTGGCCCGGTCGGGTCATACTCGACACCAACTGGCATATATAACGCGGGCGCATGAGAAAATTCCTCGAAATGCTCTACACGGCCTCCGGCGTTATCGCCGGCGTGTTTCTGATCCTGATCGCTGTATTGTCGCTGGCACAAATCGGCGGCCGCGTTCTCGGCTTCGACGCCTATTCTTTCGACGACTTTGCCGGTTTCTGCATGGCCGCATCGTCCTTCCTGGGACTGGCACACACCTATCGCCGCAACGAACATATCCGCGTATCGATGCTGGTTGACCGGCTCACCGGCGGCAAGCGCAGAGTACTCGAAGTGCTGTGCCTGTCGGTCAGTTCCTTCCTGGTCGGCTACTTCGCCTGGTACGCGGGCGACATGGTGCTGACTTCCTACCAGATCAATGACGTGTCCCAGGGTCTGGTGGCAGTGCCTCTGTGGATCCCGCAAAGCGGCATGGCCCTGGGTCTGCTGATCATGGCGATCGCCATGCTCGATGACCTCGTCATCGTTCTTGCCCGGGGCACGCCGTCGTACATCGTCGCAGAACAGGGCAAGAAGCTTTCCCTGTCTGAGAATATCTGACCCATGAGCACCCTCGGAATCGCACTGTTTCTGCTAGCACTGCTCGCGCTACTGCTCGCTGGCGGCGTGTGGATTGCAGTCGTGCTACTGGCGATGGGCTGGGCGGCGATGGAACTGTTTACGTCCTCTCCGGTAGGCAAATTGATGGCCACTACGGTTTGGGGATCGAGCGCAAGCTGGGCATTGACGGCGCTGCCGCTGTTCATCTGGATGGGCGAAATCCTGTTCCGCAGCCGCATTTCAGAGGACATGTTCCGCGGCCTATCGCCCTGGCTCACTGCATTGCCAGGAAGGCTGATGCATTGCAACGTCATCGGCTGCGGTATTTTCGCTGCAATCTCCGGATCGTCGGCCGCCACCGCCGCCACGATCGGAAAAATGACCGTGCCTGAACTGCGCAAGCGCGGTTACCACGAGCCCATGGTGATCGGCTCGCTCGCAGGCGCCGGCACTCTGGGTCTGTTGATTCCGCCGTCTATCATCATGATCGTCTACGGGGTCGCCGCGGACGTTTCGATTGCACGCTTGTTCGTCGCCGGTGTATTGCCCGGCGTCCTATTGGTCAGCCTGTTCTCCGGCTACATCATGATCTGGGCCTTGCTCAACCCGGACAAAACGCCGCCCTCGGACATCAAGATGAGCTTCGCGCAAAAGCTGTACGCCTCGCGCCTGCTCATTCCGACGGTGATTCTGATTTCGTCCGTAATCGGTTCGATCTATGCAGGCGTCGCCACACCCACCGAAGCCGCGGTGCTGGGCGTGGTCGGCTCCCTCATCCTTTCGGCGGTCTCGGGCTCGCTCGACTGGGATACCTTCTATAGCAGTGTCATGGGGGCGATGCGCACCTCCTGCATGATCGCCTTCATCCTTACAGGCGCCGCATTTCTGACCACCGCGATGGGATTCACCGGCCTTCCCAAGGCAATGGCGCTCTGGATTACCAGCCAGGACCTGTCGCCGGTCATGCTGATAGCGGTACTGACGCTGCTGTTCATGGTCATGGGCTGTTTCATCGACGGCATTTCCATGGTGGTGCTCACCTCCGCGGTCATTCTGCCCACGGTGGAGGCTGCGAAAATCGATCTGCTCTGGTTCGGCGTGTTCATCGTTCTGGTGGTCGAGATGGCACAGATCACCCCGCCCGTGGGCTTCAATCTCTATGTGCTGCAAGGTCTGACCGGCAGGGATATATTTACCGTCGGAAAAGCCGCCCTGCCCTTCTTCCTGCTGCTGGCGCTCGCCGTGTCGATCATCTGGATTTTCCCCGAGATCGTCACTTATCTGCCGCGGCGCATGCTGGGCATACGCTGACGCGTTCAGCCCGATGCGCGCCGATCGCAGCCAGCCCGTCTACCTGACCGAGGACATTCGCGCGCTTGAACGCATCGCCGCGGAACGTCCGGGTGCAACGCCGCTGATGCAAGCCGCCGGCCTCGCCGCCGCCGAATATGCGCGCGAACTGCTAGGCGAGTACGGAAAGAAAGTGCTGGTACTCGCCGGACCGGGCAATAACGGCGGCGACGCATTCGAGGTGGCGACGCATCTGAAGCGCTGGTTCTACCGTGTCGAACTGGTATTCGCGGGGGACGAACATCAGTTGTCCGAAGATGCGCTTGCCGCGTTGAGGAAATGGCGGGAATCCGGCGGCAATACCTATGCGGCGCCACCGGCGGCGTTGCGGCCGGATCTGGTTGTGGACGGCCTGTTCGGAATCGGCCTGGCTCGACCGCTGGAAGGTGGCTATGCCGAACTGATCGCCGACATCAATCGCCTGCGCTGCACAAAGCTCGCCTTGGATATTGCCAGCGGTATCAACGCGGACACCGGCGCCGTCATGGGCACGGCGCTGCGTGCGACGCATACCATCACGTTCATCGCGCTCAAGCCGGGCCTGCTGACCCTGGACGGCCCCGACTATTGCGGCTCGCTCGATGAAAACCTGCGCGTCGCCGATCTCGGGCTCGATGTCCGCTCGATGCTGGAAAACAAAGGCGCAACCACGGCGGCTGAGTCGATGCGGCAGGCGCTGTCGCCAAGGCCGCGCAATTTCCACAAGGGGAACGCCGGCAGCGTGGGGGTGCTCGGCGGCGCGCACGGCATGGTCGGCGCGGCCGTGCTGGCCGGTCGGGCTGCGTTGAAACTCGGCGCCGGCAAGGTGTTTCTCGGACTGCTGACCGACGATCCACCCGAACTGGATTACGGCCAGCCGGAATTGATGCTGCGCACGCCGCGAGAACTGCTTGAGACCGGGGTGATTTCGGTTTTCGCCGTCGGCCCCGGCATGGGTACGGTCAAGTCCGCAGAGCAACTGCTGCGCGAAGTGCTCGACGCGGACGTCCCGCTGATACTGGATGCCGACGCGCTCAATCTCGTCGCGGCGAGCAAGACGCTGCAGGCACGATTGTCGAAGCGCAGCGCCCCCAGCGTGCTGACGCCGCATCCGGCCGAAGCCGCCCGCCTCCTCGGATGCAGCACCGCGGCGGTGCAGGCTGAGCGCATCGGGACAGCGATCGAACTGGCGCAGCGCTACCGCGCGGTTGCAGTGCTTAAAGGCAACGGCAGCATCATCGCCGGTTTGCAGGGAACCTGGCTGATCAACGCCAGCGGCAACCCGGGAATGGCCACCGCAGGCATGGGCGATGTCCTCACCGGCATGATCGCGTCACTGCTGGCACAGGGGGCCGGTGCAACCGCGGCGGCGGCAGCGGGAGTCTGGCTGCACGGCGCCGCCGCCGACGCCCTGGCCGGTGAAATCCGGGGACCGATCGGCATCACGGCGGGCGAGTTGATCGAACCTGCGCGCACGCTGCTCAATACGGCCCTGTATTGACCTGCAGTGATTTGTGCGCGGCCGCTCAGGCTGCCCTGAGCTTGGACGCCGCTTCAGGATAGGGATACAGAATATTAAGCGCCACGCTCTGCCCGGCGCTTTGCACCACGCGAACGTGCTCGCGCCGCAATTCACGCGCCTGTCGGCAGCCGCAGGAGTGGGCGATCATGTCGATCTCGCGATTCATGCCTGTGGCGTACTGGGCAACGCGCAGTTGTTTTTCCGCCACGACCAGGCCGCGTTGCAGGCGTTTGTCGTGTGTGGTGACGCCGGTGGGACAACTGTTCTGGTGGCACCGGAGCGCCTGGATGCAACCCAGCGAGAACATGAAGCCGCGCGCACTGTTGACGAAATCCGCGCCGACGCACAGCGCCCAGGCCGCCCGCGCCGAGGAAATCAGTTTTCCCGCAGCGACAACGCGAATGCGCTGGCGCAAACCCGACTCGATCAATGCATCGACCACCCGCGGCAACGCTTCGGCAATCGGCAGCGCCATATGATCCATCAATGCCTGCGGCGCAGCACCCGAACCGCCTTCGCCACCGTCGACGGCAAGAAAATCCGGCGCGTACTCCAGGCCGCGCCGGTTTATCGCGTCGCACAATTCGTTCATGAATTGCCAGCCGCCGATGGCCGTCTTCACCCCGACCGGCCTGCCGGTCAAATCGCGAAGGTAGGCGATCTTGTCGAGCAACTCGTTCACGTTGGCGATATCGCGGTGGCGGTTGGGGCTGATCGAATCCTGGCGCAGCGGTATGCCGCGTATCCTGGCGATCTCCTCGGTCACCTTTGCCGCGGGCAACACGCCGCCCTTGCCGGGCTTCGCACCCTGCGAAAGCTTGATTTCAAACGCCTTGACCTGTGGCGCCAATTCCTTCGCCCGCTCCGCAGACAGGTTGCCGTCGCGGTCACGGATGCCGTACTTGGCGGTGCCGATCTGCATGATGATGTCGCACCCACCCTCCAGGTGATAGGGGCTCAAACCGCCCTCACCCGTGTCCATCCAGCATCCTGCGAGCGCAGCGCCGTGCGACAGCGCCCGCACCGCCGGCGCCGAAATCGCGCCGAAGCTCATGCCACTGATGTTGACTATCGACTTGGCCTCAAAGGGCTGTCTCGCGAACCCTTCTCCTATCATGAGCGAAGGCGTGGGCAGGCGGTCCTCGTCCAGCACCGGGTAAGGTGCGTTGACGAACAGGATTGAGCCGGGCTCGTTGGTGTTGCTGGTGGATCCGAAACCGATGATGCCGCCTTCGGCCTTGGCCAGTCGGTAAACCCAGGAGCGCGCCGAGCGGTTGAACGGCAGCTCCTCGCGGTCGTTCATGAACAAATACTGGCGGAAATACTCGCCTTGCTTCTCGAAAAAATAGCGCAGGCGGCCGACAACCGGAAAGTTGCGCAGTACGGCGTGTTTCTTCTGAGTGACGTCCTGGATGAACCAGAACACGAGGACGGCGAGGACGATAAAACCGACTATGGTCCCCAGACCATAGCTGACGACACCGAGCATGCCTGACATACTCCCTCCCCTAAGCGATGCCTGCTACTGCCTGCTTATCGGCTCAGACGGGACCTTGTGCAGCCCGCCTGGTCCGGTTTTTCTTTTACGCTACTGCACGACGGTAATCAGCGGTCCCGCGGTATCGTCGTCTGCATAGCCGCGCTCGACCTCCCCGGCGGTCGCCGCGCGCACCGATACGACGGTGCAGGCGAAGCGCAGCGCCATTCCGGCCAGCGGATGATTGCCGTCGAGCACCGCCTGATCGTCGGCGATATCGGTCACCGTAAAGATCAGCGATTCTCCGTCCGCGCCGTTCTCCTGTTCGAACTGCATGCCGACTTCCAGTTCCGGCGGAAACTGCGCACGCTCGGCCATGCGCACCAGTTCGGCATCGTAATCGCCGAAGGCGTCCTCCGGTTCCAGGCGCACATCGATCTTGTCGCCGGTCGTTTTGCCTTCCAGCGCCTCTTCCACCATGGGGAAAATACCGTCGTAACCGCCATGCAGGTACTGCACGGACTCGGCTGTCTGCTGGATGAGGTTTCCGTGCACATCCGACAGTTGTACTTCGAGCGCGACTACCGTGTCTTTGGCGACTTGCATTCGAGGTTGATTTCTTTCACAAGCTGCAGCACTTCAATCGCGTGCCCGCGCGGGTTTACTCCGTACAGGGCGTGACGCAACCTTCCCTTCTTGTCTATTATGAAAGTCGCGCGGACGACGCCGTTCTTCTTCGTGCCGTCGCACTCCTTCGTCTCGAGCACGCCGTATTTCTTGCACACCTCGACCTCCGGATCCGCGAGCAGGCAGACCGAGAGTCCGTGCTTGTCGCGAAACTCCGCGTGCGAAATGCAGTCGTCGGGCGATACGCCCAGCACCACGCAGTCATGTCTTTCGAATTCCTCGTCATGGTCGGAGAACTCGATCGCCTGCAGCGTACAGCCGGGCGTGCCGTCTCGCGGATAGAAATAGAGCACGACATTCTTTTTGCCCTTGAATCCGGAAAGCGCGACGGATTCCATGTCGGCGTCGGCCAGGGAAAAGAGGGGTGCGGGTTGTCCGATTCTCAGCATATTGGTTTTCACGTTGAAAACGATTCTAAACTATTCGGGAGATTCGTGAAGCCCCCTGACCGACCGCTGCGCACAGACGACAATCGCATGGATATAATGCGCCATCTGCTGCCGCTAGACAGCACCGCCGATGCGATATGACTGAAGAACTGACTTCCGGGGTGCCTGAACGCATCCTGCTCTCGACGCGCAAAGAATACCTGGAAGCGCTGGCGCGCGTCGCAGGATTGGCGCGGCGCGAGCTGCGCATATTCGACGCGGATTTTTTCCATCTGAATATCGATACGCCGACCACGCACGGTCTGTTGCGCGAATTCCTGCTGCGCGACCGCGACAACCGCCTGTATATCGCGGTGCACGATACCGAACACATACGCAACCGTTGCCCGCGCCTGCTCGATCTTCTGCGCCAGTTCAGCGAGCGCATGTTCATCCATCAGACCCAGGATGATGCGGCCCGTGCGCAGGACAGCTTCGTGCTCGCGGACCGGATGCATTTCGTGCGACGACCGGTGCAGGCGCAGCCGCGCGCCGTGCTAAGGCTCAACGACGAACAGGAGAGCCAGTCCATCTTCCTACGCTTCGCTGAGATCTGGGATAGCTCAATTCCCGCAATCTCCGCAACGACCAGCGGTCTGTAGGCCTTCTTCGGCGCACGCAAGGACTAAACGATGTCACGCCAGCCGAAGCCCTCGTCCTGATCGGCCACGCCGATCCAGGCAGGCGCGCAGCCCATCGCTCGGGACAACGCGGCGCACGCGAGCTCCGGTGTATTGTTGTGTTGGGACAGATGCGCGGCGACCAGATGTTGCAGGCGCGTGCAATCGATGGCGGCCAGTATGCCGGCCGAGCTGTCGTTGTCCAGATGACCGTAACGGCCCGCAACGCGCGCTTTGAGCGACTGCGGGTAATCCCCGCTCATCAGCAGATCGAGATCGTGATTGCATTCCAGGACCAGCGCATCGCAGCCCGATAGCATGGCCTCGATATGACTGGTGGAGGCGCCGGTGTCGGTAAGCACGCCCAGACGATGGGCGCCATCGGAAAATACGAAATGCGCGGGTTCACGCGCGTCGTGCGGCACGGGAAAAGGCAGCAGTTGCAGTTCACCGATGGCAAACGGGCTGTGGCTGTCGATGATGTTTACCTGCGGCAGGCCGGATACGTCGCCGGGCATGCCTTTCAGCGTCCCGTGCGTCAACCACAGCGGCAAGCCGTGCTTGCGCGCGAACTTGCAGGCTCCGGCGGTATGATCGCTATGCTCGTGCGTGATGAGAATGCCGGCAAGATCCGACGGCGCTAGGCCCAGTCGCGCAAGCCGGCGTACCGTCTCGCGCACCGGATAGCCGCAATCCAGCATCAGGCTTGTGCGGCCCCGTTCGACGATCAGCGCATTGCCACGGCTGCCGCTGCCCAGGCAGGCAAAGCGCATGCGCTATTTCAACTGCTCGTGCAGCAAGGATAGTATGCGTCGTCCGGTATCGCTGTTTTCCGGCTGGCCGTCCTTGTTCTGCACCTGCACCTCGCTCACGCTACCGGCTTCCCTGACCAGCACACGATACTGTTCGGTCTTGATCTTGTTCGGATCGCTCCTCCAGAATGCCAGTTTGGAGAGGAAGCCCTCGTCCTTGCCGGAACCGCGCTGTCCGTCGATCTGCGGGTCGACGTAGCGCACGAAGTAATAGCCTTTCGAGCGATCGCGGTCCTCCACGGTAAATCCGACGCGATCCAGCGCAAGTCCGACACGGCGCCACGCGCGATCGAACGCATCCGAAAGTTCCAGCGTGCCGCTGCCATTGGGGGCTCGCACCAGTTTGGCGCGCTCGATCTTCTCGTCCTTGTCGATCAACTCCGCCTTGGCGCGCGCATCCTCCACACCGAAACGAACCATGAGCCGGCGCAGGAACTCCGCCTCCAGTTCCGGGTCGGGGGGGCGCGGCTGCCACCGCGTGGTCTCCTTGTCCTCCGAGCTATAGACCTCCTCCATGCCGCGATGGCTGATGTAGATCTCGGTGGTTCCCGGCGCGCGGCCGCGCTCCAGGCGGGTGCGGAATTTGTCCCGCTCCCCGGTCGAATACAGGGTGTCGAGCACTTTACCGAGAACTTCGCGAATCAAACTTTTTGGAATCTTGGCCCGGTTCTCCGCCCAGTCGGTCTCCATGACGCCGACCTCTGGATTTTCAGTCATGATCAGAAAACCCAGCCCCTGCCAGAATTCTTTCACGACCGGCCAGACTTTTTCCGGGGCCTCGGACACGACCAGCCAGCGCTCGCTGCCGGCGCGCTCGATATGCACTTTCGCCACACTGGGCAGGACTTCCGTCGAACCCGCGCGTAGCGTGCCACTGCGCTCCGCGTTGTAGGTGGACAGGGTTGCCGAGCCGCGCGGCGCAACGTCGGGCACGGCGTAGCGATCGTCGCGCGAGGGTGTTGTCAAATCTGGCGGCACTTCCAGGGACGGCAGTTTTCCCGCCCCCTTGTACTTGATCGTTTCCGGCTGGAGTGCGTCCGGCAGGCTGCTGCAGCCGGCCAGCAGCATCAGCACGACAAAACCAACGGCGTTACGCTTCATATGACATTATCCTCGACGAATCGCGCCCGACCGAAATGGTGTCGGACGCCTGAATTTGGTTAAACTAAATGGAATCGTACCGTCGCGTTATCGCTACTTCGCGCGCACGCCGTCCTGAAACTCGATTCCGGCCTCACGCATGGCCGCCCTGACAAGGTCATGAAAATTCGACGACAGAGGCACCAGCGGCAGGCGTATTCCGGATTCGATCAATCCCATCTGCTGCAAAGCCCATTTCACCGGGATCGGGTTGCCCTCGACGAACAGTTTCGTATGCAGACCGAGCAGGCGGTTGTTGGCCGCGCGCGCGCGCGCAATGTCGCCGGACAGCGCCGCGGCACACATCTCCTGCATCAGGCGCGGCGCGACGTTGGCGGTGACCGAAATCACGCCGTGTCCGCCCATCAGCATCAGCGGCAATCCGGTCGCGTCCTCCCCGCTGTAGACCGCGAAATCGGCAGGCACGCTCCTCAGCAGGCCGCTGCCGCGCTCCAGGCTCGCCGTGGCATCCTTGATGCCGACAATATTGGGGATTTGCGCCAGCCGCAGCACCGTATCGTTCTGCAGATCGGCGACGGTGCGCCCGGGGACGTTATATAGAAACATCGGCAGGTCCACGGCCTCGGCAATGGCGCGGAAATGCCGGTACATGCCTTCTTGTGTGGGTTTGTTGTAGTAGGGCACGACCGACAGGCTGAATTGCGCCCCCGAATGCCTGGCCGATTCCGACAGTTCGATCGCTTCGGCGGTGGAGTTGGCGCCCGTACCGGCAATTACGGGTACGCGCCCGGCCGCATGCTCGACCGCGATGCGGATCAGTTCCTTGTGTTCGTCGAAATCCACCGTGGGTGATTCGCCGGTGGTGCCCACGACAACGATGCCCTGCGTGCCCTCGGCGACATGCCAATCGATCAGACTTTTGAAGCGACCGATGTCCAGCGCCCCGTCCTCGAACATGGGTGTGACAATGGCAACCAAGCTTCCGGTCAACATAAACGCAATCCCGTTAGGAAATTGTTTGATTTTAACGCATTACCCTTGCCGCAAGGATACAGTTATCCCCCGGGACCGTCCAACCCCTGCCCTATGAACCGGGATCCAGCCTGCAGTCCTGCGTCGCGCGCTGTATGGCGCAAATGCGCTGTATCACCGCCGGTTTGGGCCGCTCCACCCGGCCTTGCTCGAAAGCGATGACCTGCAACCGCCCCTCGACCCAATGCAACAACTCGTGCGGGCGCAGCAGGAATTCAGGATTAGACGGTCTTCCGAGCTTTTCGTTTCCCAAAGCGAAAGTTTCGTAGATCAACACCCCGCCCGGGCGCAGGGCCGCGAGCATAGGGTCCACGAGCGGCCGGTACAGATAGTTGGTGACAACGACGGCGTCGAACCGGCCCGCCGCGTAGGGCCATTCGGATGCTTCCAGGTCGGCGCAGCGGCCGGTAACGCCGTGCACCCCCGCGAGTGCCGCCACACAGGCCTCGTCGCGATCGACCGCCTCGACACGGTAACCCAGCGATGCCAGGAGGCGTGCGTGTCTGCCCTGCCCGCAGGCAAGATCGAGTACAGTCCCGCCCGGCGCTATCAGGCCTGCGAACCGGCGCACCCAGGCTGACGGTTCGGGCTGTACATGCCGGGTCAGCATTTTCGCCTGGCCTAGAAACCCGAGCCCGGCTGCTTGAGGAACTCGACTTCCTCCGGCGTGGAAACGCGACCCAGAATGGCGTTGCGGTGGGGAAAGCGGCCGAAACGCGCGATGATCTCGAAATGCCGTCGGGCGTAGTCGATGGTGCCGGCACTGTCCGGGTCGCTGCGCAAGTCTTCGAACAGCTCCAGGCACCGGCGCTGCATGGCGAGGTCTTCGGCATGCTCGAACGGCAGATAGACAAACCAGCGCTGCACTGGTGCCAACTCGCGGTCAAATCCCCGCGCGACCGCGGATTGCGCCGCAGCCAGTGCCTGGGCGTCGGTCGCAAATGCGCGGCTGGTGCCGCGAAACAGATTGCGCGGAAACTGGTCCAGCACCACGATGAGTGCGAGCAGCGAGAGAGGTGCCGCAGCCCATGTTTCGATGCGTCCGCCCGCGGCCTGCTCATGCAGGTCCAGAAAACGCGCTCGAATTTCTTCATCGAATGCGTCGGATTTCTTGAACCAGGCTTCGCGCGACCGTCCGTACTCCGAAGAACCGGTCGGTCCAAACCAGAAATCGAGCACCTCCTGATAATCCGCCATGCCCGCGGACCTTTCTAGGCCGGTTCGGAAATCTCGACCAGATTCTGATCGGGATCGCGCACATAGACTGAGCGCAGGGGAAAGCGCGCGCCGGTTCGATTTATCGGACCGAGTTCGATCGGGATGCCGGTCGCGCCCAGCTGTGCGATCACCTCATCCAGCGGCCGGTCGGCAAGAAAACAGATGTCCAGCGACCCCGGCGTCGGATGCGCGGCATACCCGTCAGTCACCGTGCCCTGATCGTGGAGATTGATCTTCTGTTCGCCGAAACGCAAGGCACGGCGCCCTTCGCCAAAGGTTTCCAGCGTCATTCCCAAAACACGGGTGTAGAAATCGATGCATGCCTGTGCGTCGCGCGTGGTCAACACCAGATGGTCCAGACTCTTGATCATTCCTGCTTAAGCCCTCTCAAATTTTCCCTTATCCCGATCGGTCGCCGCGAAGCGTACACGCGCGCACAGACCTCGCCGGTTCGACCGCCGCCCGCGTCTCCTACGACCAACCGCGACTCATGCCCCAATAGTGTTGATGCCAGCCGGCTCCGGCGACCATCGACAGCACGACCGATACGAGCAGCCCGATGAGCATCAGGATAATCACCGCCGGGATTGCGGCAATGGCCCACTTGACCATCAACACCACCATCGACCAGAACGGAATCTTGATGTCGGTCACGACCACTTCACGTTTGTCTTCGGCCATGTGCTTGTTCCCTATTGCTTCCAGGCTCTATCCAGCGCTTCCTGCGCCTTTTCCAGTTTCGCCCTGGCCTGCTGTTTCTTTTTCTCCGAAAGAAGAGCCTTTTTCTGCTCGGCCTCGTACTGCTTCTTGAGTTGTTCCAAGGCCTTTCGGGTCAGTGCCGCCTGCTCCACGTCGGCCCTGTGCTCGGCCTCCAGCTTCTCGAATTCCTGCCGCGCGTACTGCACTGCGCTTTGCTCTGCGGACACGTCTTTTGCCTGTACCGGAAAGGCCGCGGCAAAGAGGACAAAAGCGGTGAATATTCCGACCCTGGTCATGACCGACTCCTCCCATCGAAATCGGCGATGCAAAGCACCGCCGGTAGTGGATCATAACCCGCAGTTTAGGCCTGCCACGCGGCCATCGCCAAGGTCTGCGCTCGCGTTGCCGCCCGTAAGGGCTGACAACCAGGAATTGTCTCGCAAGCTGCGCGCGACCGGACAATATATTGGTGCCCCGAAAACGAATCGAACGTTCGACCTGCCCCTTAGGAGGGGGCCGCTCTATCCACTGAGCTACCGGGGCGAGACGGGCAATTCTATACGAAATCCGCCGCAATACCCTTACAAAACCAACCTGGAACCCTCGCTAGGCGCTTCGCACACGACAGTGGAGCCCAGGCGCGCGAGCGCCTCCCGGGTTTCTTTCAATTTCATGTCGATATCATCATCAGTCTGATCCGGGTCATGATGGAACAGATGCAGCCGCTTTACCTTTGCCCGCGCAGCCAGATCCGCAACCTCGCTCACGCAGGAGTGGCCCCAGTCCACTTTGGACGGATACTCGTGATCACGATACGTGGTATCTGTAATGAGCAGGTCCGCGCCGTTTACGAAATTCGCGAGCCGCTCGACGTAGGCCAGGTCGTAGCGCGGGTCCGAGGGAAGGTAGAGTTCATTGTCGGTTATGTAGCAGATGGAGCGGCCGTGGCAGCGGAGCCGGTAACCGAGACAGTATCCGGGATGTTTTAGCAGTATCGTTTCGACCCGGACGACGCCGAAATCCAACGTTTCCTCACGCAGGTCACGGAACACCAGCCGCGCGCCGAATTCGCGGATTGTCACCGGGAAATACACGCTTTCCATCTGCGCGGCAATCGCGCGCTCTATTGTGAGGTCGCCCTGGTAGGGACCGAACAGCTCGATCTGGTTGCCGCGTACATACATCGGCCCGAAGAACGGGACTGTATTGATGTGGTCCCAGTGCGTATGCGAAATGAACACCCGTGCGGACAGTCGCTGAACCTTGGTAGCTGCAAGGTGATCGGAAAGCTTCTTTATGCCGGAACCGCAATCGAAAATGTAAAGCGGCTCGCCGTTGATCTCCACGCTGACACACGGTGTATTGCCGCCGTAGCGCAGGGAATCGGGTCCCGGCACGGGAAGCGTGCCGTGCACACCCCAGTAACCTACCGTCACCTTCTCCGACAGGATTTCCGCGATCAAACCCGGCAGGGTTTCACGCTGTATAGGTTTTACGATGTAGCCGTCCGCGCCTAGCTCCTTCGCGCGGCGGCGGTCGAAATCGTAGGATTTCGACGAGCACATGATGATTTTAATCGAGGCCAGATCGGGCCTGCTGCGGATTTCCCGGCACAGTTCGAAGCCATCCATCTCCGGCATGATGACGTCGCTGATCACGCAGTCTGGGCGCTCGATCGGAATCGCGCGCAGCGCGCTCACACTGGAGTCGAATGACTGGACGCTGTGGCCACCCTCCTCCAGCACCGCTTTCATCAACTGCAGGATGATGGGGTCGTCGTCTACGATCAGAAACTTCATGGTCAATTTTCTCGGCTGTCGCCCCGCAAACCCACGTCCTTTTTCGCACGTTCGAAGGCTTGCCATCGGCGCTAGGCGCATCCTACTACATGAACCGGCGGTACGGTAATTTCGCGCGACGCCCGGCGTTCACATTGATAATTGAGGATAAAGCTGGTAGCTTGCCTGTCTCGCTCAGGGACACGCGACGAAGTCAGGCATCGCGACAAAAATTCAAGAAACATGCAACAACCAACGGCGCCATCTGTTCAAGATCCGGGGGTACGGCAGGCCTCTGCCGCGGACGGCTCTCAGATCGCGGTACTGACCGGCGCATGGGACATTCGAGCGCTCGAATCGCGCGCACGAACGCTACAGGCTCTGCTGCGGAAGTTGGCCTCCGACCCGGGGCGGCAGTGGGACCTGTCCCCGATCCAGCGCCTGGACCACATAGGCGCGCTGCTGATCTGGCAGGCCTGGGGCAAGCGACGGCCCACCCAACTCGCAATCGCGCAGGCGCACGAGGTGTTTTTTTCCAACCTCGACTCCAAAGCAGCCGCCCCGCCCGCCGCGCCGCCGGACTATCTGCGGCTGGTGCGCGCCTTGGGCGCCGCCACATTGCTCGCGGTGGAACACCTGCGCGGCATCATCCAACTTGTAGGTCAGATCCTGATCGATTCGTTTGTGCTGGTCCGCCATCCCCTGCGCGGCCCCTGGCGGGAGATATCCGCAAGCGTCTTTCGTGTCGGCACGCAGGCGCTGGGCATTACCGCTCTGGTGGGCTTTCTGATCGGCGTGGTGCTGTCCTATCTTTCCGCTGAGCAATTGAAGGCTTTTGGAGCGAATATTTTCATCATCAACCTGCTGGGGATGGGGATCATTCGCGAACTCGGCCCCGTGATTGCCGCGGTGCTGGTTGCCGGACGCTCGGGCTCGGCCATCACCGCACAGCTCGGCGTGATGCGCGTGACCGAAGAGCTGGATGCGCTGTCGGTAATGGGCATTCCGCATACCGTGCGCCTGATTCTCCCCAAAATTGTCGCCCTCGCGCTCGCCATGCCGCTGCTGATTCTGTGGACCTCCGGCATCGCCTTGATCGGCGGCGCAATTGCCGCCAACGCTCAGTTGGGAATCAGCGTGCACTCGTTTTTTATCGGGCTGCCCGGCGCCGTGCCAACCGTCAATCTATGGCTGGCAATGGGCAAAGGGGTCGTCTTCGGCGCGCTCATCGCTTTGGTCGCCTGCCATTTCGGCCTGCGCGTGCAGCCCAACACCGAAAGCTTGGGCATAGGCACCACAAACTCGGTGGTCAGCTCGATAACCGCCGTGATCGTCGCAGATGCCGTGTTCGCGGTTATCTTTTCCGACGTGGGCATTTCCTTCTCATGAATCCCGTGATCGAAGTCGCCGGCCTGTGGACGCAGTTTGGCGATCACATCGTGCACAAGGACCTGAACCTCACGGTCATGCCCGGCGAAGTGGTGTCGCTGGTGGGCGGATCGGGCAGCGGCAAGACGACGCTGATGCGCCAGATTCTGGGACTGGAGCAGCCTTCGCGCGGAACCGTCAAGGTGTTCGGCATCCCGTTGCAGGGGTCGAGCGCGGAACTGGTGCACAAAATCCGCAAGCGCTGGGGCGTATTGTTCCAGGAAGGCGCGCTCTACAGCGCGCTGTCGGTATTCGACAACATCGCGCTGCCGCTGCGCGAGCTGCGCGCCTTCGACGAAGATTTCATCAGCGACATGGTCATGCTCAAGCTCGACATGGTCGATATCGAGCGCCGCCATGCCGCGAAAATGCCGTCCGATCTGTCCGGTGGCATGATCAAGCGCATCGCACTCGCCCGTGCGCTGGTGCTCGAACCCGAGCTCGTGTTTCTGGACGAGCCAACAGCGGGACTCGACCCCGATCGCAGCGAGAGCTTCGTCAAGCTGATCCGCTCCTTGCATGAGACGCTTAACCTGACGGTGGTGATGGTGACGCACGATCTGGACACGCTGGTGTCGCTATCCGACAAGATTGCGGTATTGGCCGAGCAAAAGCTGATCGTGTACGGATCGCTCGGCGAGGCGATTGCAGTGAAGCACCCGTTCATACTCAACTTCTTCCTCGGCGAACGCGGATTGCGCGCGCTGTCGGCAGTGAACGGTCTGGATCATCTAAGACTGAACAATGGGAACTAAAGGGAGATTGTCATGGAGAACCGCGCGCATGCTCTTGCGGCAGGCTTGTTTACTCTGGTACTGGGAGCGGCGCTGGCGGCCGTTGCCCTGTGGTTCAACAAGGACGACATCAAGTTGATTCCCTATGTCATGACCACCCTGAGCCCGGTAACCGGACTGAAGGTGGAGGCGCCGGTGCGCTATCGCGGCGTCGACGTGGGCAAGGTAGAGGATATATCCATCGATGCCGGAAAAAAGGGCCGCGTGCAAATCCGCATCGGCGTGCGCGAAGGCACGCCGATCACCAGCGGCACCTACGCTCAACTCGGTTACCAGGGCATCACCGGCCTTGCCTATGTCCTTCTGGGTGACGACGGCAAATCCACCCATGCCATGCCCAGCAGCCCCGACGCAATAACGCAAATTCGCATGAAACCCTCGCTGATGGACGACGGCGAAGTCCTGTTCGCCTCATTTACCGAAATCGCGGAAAAAATCAACCGCCTGCTCAGCGATGAAAACCAGGGGCACGTTCGGCGCACGCTCGCCGGCGTGGAAGAAGTCACGCAGCGCGCGGGCGTGGTGACCAGGAAACTGGAGCCCACCCTGCAAGCCTTGCCCGGACTCATCGCCGAAGCAAAGAACCTCGCGGTTGACGCGCGTGCGAGCATCAAGAAAGCCGACCATTTCATAGGCAGCGCCAACGGGCTTGCGCTCAAACTCGACCAACGCGTGGATACGCTTGCCCACGCCGTCGCCAGCGTGGAAACGAGCGTGAACGAGGCCGGAAGCACGGCACGCGCAGTCAATGAAGAGACCGTGCCGCGCGTGAACGCACTGGTCGACGACCTGGCCAAGGAAACGCACGCGCTGGGTCGCGTCATCAACACTCTGGGCGAGCAGCCGCAGAGCATCGTGTTCGGGACACCGCCGGGAAGGCCCGGTCCGGGCGAACCCGGTTTTACGGGAGGAAAATAATGTTACGCGCCGCATTGCTGCTGTCTCTAGCCTTGCTTGCAGGCTGCGCCCTCGGACCGCAATCGCGCCAGGGCCTGGCCAGCTACGATTTCGGCCTCCCGACAGCGGAAAAGGACGCCAGTCCGCGCCTGCACCAGCATCTGATAGTGGCGGATCTCACCGCGCCAGCGTGGATGGACAACACCGGCATCTATTACCGGCTTGCCTACCGGGACGCGACCCGGCCGGAGGCCTATTCGCTAAGTCACTGGGTAATGCCGCCTGCAGCGCTGCTCGGTCAAAGAATGCGGGCGAGCGTCGCGCGGGCGAGCAGCGCAGCGGTGTTCGTGCCGGCGGACGGCGTGCGCGCCGCGTATACGCTGAGGCTGGAACTGGAGGAGTTCAGCCAGGTGTTCGACGCGCCCGACAGGAGCCGCGCCGTGCTGCGCATGCGTGCGAGCCTGATCCGTCAGCGCAGCATCGTGGCGCAACACTATTTCGAGATCGAACACCCGGCCGCCACGCCCAATGCCGAGGGCGGCGTGCGGGCGCTGATCGCAGCGAGCGACGCGGCCGGCGGGAAACTCGTCGACTGGCTGGCACCATACCTCAAGAAATGACCTGACAGGGTATTGAAACAGGGGGCAACGCCCCCCTTTTGTATCCCCCAGGTCAGGGTCGTATGAGGGGAGCCAAGCCCTCATTCCGACATGAACGCTTAGTCGAGTTCCGGCGGATCAAACCAGTTGGTAAGCGCCAGTCCGCCGTCGACGACGATGCTGGTGCCGGTTACGTAGCCCCCGATCCGGTTTGAGAGCACGGCCAATGCCATGGCCGCGAGATCGTCGGCCTGGCCTAGCCTGCCCAACGGGATGTGCCGAGCCAACGCCGGATCGGCCACGAAACCGCCGGCCGCAATCGCACCTGGCACCAGGGCATTGACGCGAATCGCGTAGCGGCCCAATGTCCGGGCAAACTCCTTCACCAGTATCGCCATTCCCGCCTTTGAACTGCTGTAATGCGGCAAGTTGCGCGGCGTTTCGGCGTGCAGCGAAGTCAGATAGAGCATGCTGCCCGGCGATTTCTCAGCGATCAGGCTACGCGCGATTTCGCGCCCCAAGTGAAAACCGGCGTCCAGGTTGACCGCGCGCATGCGCGCCCAGGTCTCGTCACTGACCGAGAGTAGATGATCCTGTTCGAGCCGCGGCGGCGAAGCGCTGTGCACGAACAGAGTGACCAGCCCCAGTTGCTTGCGCGCGTCGGCGAGCAGCCTGTCGCACTCGGCGCGATCCGCGAGATCGCCCGTCCACGCGTGTGCCAATGCCGGATTGGCGGCGCCCGCTGCGGCGGCGGCCGCTTTTTCGGCGTTGATGTCCGCGAATACCGTTCGCACGCCCTCCCCCACCAGCGCCAGCGCGACGGCTCGGCCGATGCCATTGCCGGCACCGGTCACCACCGCGGCATCGCGGTCGAGGTCGAATGCATGATCGAATAGAGACATATTCGTTTCTCCTGTTACAAAACCCTAAACGGCGTCGGGCTGCCTGCCCGGCTGTGCATCGATGAAGGCTTCCAACTTCATGCACGCCGAGTAGATAGCCGTAATCGTCGGATAAGGCGTCAAATCGCAGCTATAGCGCTGCGCATTGAACACCTGCGGCACCAGGCAGCAGTCTGCGATCGTGACCTGATCGCGATAGCAGAACTGTCCGGATTGTTTCGAACGGACAAGTAAAGCCTCCAGCCCCTTGAGCCCTTCGGCGATCCAGTGACGGTACCAGGTGTTGACCCCTTCGTCGTCCAATCCATAGCTCTTCTTGATGTAGCGCAGCGTGCGCAGGTTATTGAGCGGATGGATCTCGCAGGCGATGATCTGCGCGACCGCACGTACATAAGCCCGGTCCGCTGCGTCTGCGGGCAGCAGCGGCGGTTGCGGGTGGGTCTCCTCCAGGTATTCCATCATCGCAAGCGATTGCACGAAAATCTTCCCCTGGTCCTCCAGCGCCGGCACCAGGCCCTGCGGATGCACCCCCAGGTAGTCCGCAAGCCTGTGTTCGCCCTTGGGCAGGCTGACCGGCTTGGCCTCGTAGGCAAGCCCCTTGCAGTGAAGCGCGATACGCATGCGAAACGCAGCTGAGGATCGGAAGAACGTATAGAGTTTCATCAGTCGTAACCCGCACCATGTGAATGCTAGCGGCGATTCTGACATAATTCGCTCTCGCCGCACCTAGCCTAGTGCACGGATTGCCGGCGCCATGAACGAGGAGTGACAATGGTTCTGTTTCCTGGCAAGGCCTTTGACGAAATTGCGACGGGCGACAGCTTCGGCTCGGCCATGACCGTCACCGAAACGCACCTGGTGCTCGCCGCCGGGCTGTTCGGCGACTTCAATCCGCTGCACACCAACGAACTGCACGGAAAGAAAAGCCGCTTCGGCAGCCGCATTCTTCACGGCCCGTTCACCAGCGCCCTGGTGTCTGCTTCGGTGGGCATGTACTTCGGCGGCACAGCGATCGCCTATCTGGAGCACACCTGCCGCTTCAAAGCGCCGGTGCGCGCGGGCGACACGCTCACCACCACCTGGACCATCGTGGAGAAACAGGCCAAACCAAAACACAAGGGCGGGATCGCCGTACTGAGCGGCGCATGCCGGAATCAGGACGGCGAAGTCGTGGTCGAGGCGGACGGAAAGATTCTGGTCATGAACCGGGAGAAGAAATAAGCTCGCGGCGCGGAACCTGCGGGCGCGAGGTCGGGCCGCATGCCGCGGATCAATCCCTCGCGGCTTTGAGATGCTTCTTCTTTTCTTCTTCCTGCAGGCGCAGCACGCGCCGCTGCACTTTTCCAGTGGTGGTCATCGGCAGCGCATCGATGAACTCGATTTCCTTTGGATATTCGTAGGGCGCGAGCTTGCCGCGCACATGCGCCTTCAGTTCGGCCTCCAGTTCGGCAGACGGCTGATGCCCCGGCGTTAGCACGACGAATGCCTTGACGATGTTGGTGCGCTCAGGGTCGGGGCTGCCGACCACGGCGGCGTTCGCGACCGCGGCGTGCTTGACCAGACAGTTCTCGATCTCGGACGGCCCGATGCGGTAACCCGCGCTCTTGAATACATCGTCGGCGCGGCCCTGGTACCACAGGTAGCCGTCATCATCGACTTTCGCGAGATCGCCTGTGCGGCACCATTCTCCGCTGAATTTGCCTTGCGTCGCCTTGGCGTTCTTCCAGTATCCGAGGAAGAACACCGCGTCAGGCGTGCCGTGAATATCGGTGCGGTGGACCGCCACCTCGCCCACAGCGCCCGCCTCCACTTCATTGCCCGCGTCGTCGATGACGCCGACCTTGTGCCCCGGATAGGGCCGTCCGATGGAACCCGGCTTGGCCGGCCACAAGGTGTGCGAGTTGCCGACGATATAGTTGATTTCCGTCTGGCCGAACATTTCGTTGATGGTGACGCCGAGCTTTTCCCGGCTCCAGGCGAACACGGTCTCGCCGACGGACTCGCCCGCACTCATGATGGAGCGCAAGTTCAGTTCGTAGCGCTGCTTTGGTTCGGGTACCGCCTTCATCATCATTTTCAGCGCAGTCGGGAAGAGAAACGAATTCCTCACCGCGTATTTTTCCATCAGATGGAAGGCTTTTTCCGGATCAAAACGTCCGCGGTAGCCGAGAATGGGATAGCCGTGGTACAGCGTCGGCAGCAGCGCATCCATCAGGCCGCCGGTCCAGGCCCAGTCGGCGGGCGACCAGAACAGATCGCCCGGCTGCGGAAAGATGTCGTGCGAATGCGAGAACCCCGGCAGGTTGCCGAGCAATACGCGTTGCGGCTTTAGCGCGCCCTTGGGCGGGCCGGTGGTGCCGCTGGTGTAGACCAGCAGCGCAGGTTCCTCAGCCGGCGTATCGACACAATCGAAGCGGTGCGAGGCCTGCGCCAACAGCGCTTCCCAGGCGATCGTGCCGGACTCGCGCGCCCCGTCCACGCCAATCACATGCTTCAGTGCGGGCAGGCGGTCCAGGATCGGCCACAGATTGGGCAGCGAAGCAGTATCGACCAGTGCGACGGCGGTTTCGCTGTTGTGCAGCCGGTATTCGAGTGCATCCGGCCCGAACAGAACGGACAGCGGCATCGCCACCGCGCCCATCTGGTAGCAGGCGATGTGCGCGACGACCGTTTCGGGACGCTGCGGCAGGATGATGCCGATGCGGTCGCCGCGCTGCACCCCCAGCGCGACAAGCGCGTTGCACAATCGGTTCGCCTGCTGCTGCAAGTCCCAGTAGGTGTATTTCGCGGTGGCGCCGTCCTCATCCTCCCAATAGAGCGCAAAACGGTGGCGCTCCAGCGCATGCCGGCCGCAGCAGGCCCAGCCCATGTTGAAGCGCTGCGGGACATCCCATTGATGGCCGCGATAAATTTCCTCGTAGCGATCCTGCATGCCACCCTCCTCCCTGGAGATCCTTTGCAGCGGATTGCCCCGCCGACGCCTGAATTTCCGCGACATCCGGCCGCAGCATGGCCCGTGCATGGGCGCTAAATGCCGACTTACCGGCTTATTGTAGTTGTTTCAGGCGCTGATCGACGAAAGCGAGGAGATCGGGATTGAGACCGCCTACGGCGCGGGCGCGCTGGAACGCATTCAGCGCCTCGGCATCGCGCTTGTCCGCCTGCAGCGATATGCCCATGCCCATCCACCACAGCCCTGCGCGGGGCGCAAGTTTCAGCGCCCGCTGATAAGCCGCGACCGCCTCTTTGTAGCGACCCAGGCGTTGAAGCAAGGCCGCGTCGAAGGCGTAGTAGTCGGCGTCGCCCGCCGCGCTTGCAGCGTGCTTGTTCAACAGGTCATGCGCGCCCTGCAGGTCGCCGCGTTCCACCTGGATTCGTGCCAGCAGCATTGCATAGGCGGATCGATCGGGATTCAGGCTTAATCCCTCTTGCAGAAACTGCTGCGCTTCGTCGAGGCGCCGGTTTTCCAGCAACAATCCGACCAGCGCCTGACGCGCCGCCACATGCCCGGCATCCTGCGCCAGCGTCGATTTGTAGCCGTCCATCGCTTCCGCAACCCGACCCTTGTTGAGCAGGCCGGTCGCTTTGCGAAACTCATCCTCGGCGCGTTCCGCCGGCGTGGACAGGTGTATCCGTTTGTCAATGTTTGCCGAAAGCGACTCTGCGGGCAACTGCGCCTTCGGGGCGCTCGCCTGTGGCGGCGCGCGCTCAGCTTCGTTTGCCATCCTGGGTACCCGCACAACCGCGCCAGCGGCCTTGCGCTCGGCCCTGGGCTTCGGGGCGATGTTGCCCTCCTTGAAGGGCGTCCCTATTTCCGTAGCCAGCTTGAGCATGTCCATATTGACCGGCGCAGTCTCGCCGGATGCGGGCGCCGGCTCGAGCGTCGCTGCGCCAGGCTGTGGCTGCGGCGCGGCGGCCTGCACCGGTACGGGCGCCGCGGGCACGGCCGGCATCTGTAATCCGCCTCCCATCTGTGCTCTCCGCGCTTTCACCTGAAACGCGAGGTCCGTGACCACCGGGCGCGGGTAAATCTGGTACACCACCCAAGCCCCCCAACCCACTGCGACGAACACGCCAAGGCCAAGCTCCCATGCGATCCGTCGCCAGTCCTTGCGCGGTTTCACCGGTCGCAATTGCGGCGTCGGCGTCTTGCCGTCGCCATCAGCCGCATGGCGCTTGTCCAGGTCCTGCAGCATTTTATTGATCAGGCTCATTTGAGCACCAGCCAACCGATGCCGCTGCTCGCGAGCAGCCCCGCCATGGCGAGCCATGCCCAGTGCCGCGCCGGAAAGGAACTGGCTGCGGGTGTATCCGCGATCGCGGCGCGCGCATGCCGCGCACGCACCTGGCGCACGCCCTCACCGAAAGCGAGCATCAGGGACTTGTGCGCGAGAATATTGACCAGCCGCGGCACGCCGCCGGTGGCGCGATGGATGGCGCCCACCGCCTGACGGCTGAAAACGGTATCGCCACGGTAACCTGCCACACTCAGGCGATGAGACAGATAATAAGCGAGCTCGGCCCGCGTAAGCGTGCCCAGATGATGCTGGAAGGTGATGCGCTGGCGCAGCTGTCGTATGGATTCATGCGCGAGCTTCTGGTCGAGTTCGGGCTGGCCGAACAGGATCACCTGGGCGAGTTTTCTTTTCTCGGTTTCCAGGTTGGTCAGCAGGCGCAGGGTTTCCAGCGTCTCCAGCGGCATCGCCTGGGTTTCATCCAGGCAGATCACCACGCGCTTTCTGTCGCGCGCGAAATCGAGCAGCGCGTGGTTCAAGGCCTTGTGCAGACGGTGTTGATCGAGACCCGAGTCCACCTCGATATGCAGCTCGTCGCACAGCGCAAGCAGCAGGGTGCGCGGCTCCAGGTTGGGATTGGGAATGTAGGCGGTGATGCAACTGTCGGCAAGCGTGGCGAGCAGTTTGCGGCACAACAACGTCTTGCCCGTGCCCACTTCACCGGTGATTTTGATAAAACCCTCGCCGTTGGCCACCGCAACCAGCAGCGTATTCAGGCCTTCCTGACTGCTCGCGCAGGCGAAGAAAAAACTGGTGTCCGGTGTGATGCCGAAAGGTGGCTCGCGCAGGCCGAAATGGTTAAGGTAGATCACGGTTTTCTGTCAGCCGCCGGTTCGCTTGTCGGTACGCATCTGGCGCATGCGATCGCGGGTGTCCTGTATGTCCCGATCCCAGTCCTTGTCGCTTTCGATGATGGTGGGTTTGATCAGAATCACCAGTTCGCGCTTGATGGTATCGGTTGCGGAGTTGCGGAATACGCCGCCTATGCCGGGTGCGTCCGAAAGACCGGGAATACCGCTGCGGCCGTTGCTCAGTTCCACTTTCATCAGTCCGCCCAGCACCACGATTCTGCCATCCTGGGTGCGCACCATGGTGTCGGACTCGCTGACGTTGATCGCCGCGACATCGACACTTTGCGATCCGACCCCGGTGAGATTGAAGCCCACGGCCTTGGATGTCACGCTGGTCACGAGCGGATGAATGTGCAGCGAAATATTTCCGCTATCGTCTATCTGCGGCGTGACGTCCAGAGAAATTCCCGAAAATATATTGCTGATTTGCGGAGAGACAGAAGTCGGGATGACCACACCCGCCGAAGTCACGCCGGGCACCACGGAGATGCTCGTCACATAGGGCTGGTCGGTACCGACCTTGAGCACGGCTTTCTGGTTGTTCAGCGTAGCCACTCTGGGACTGGACAGGACTTGCACCGATCCCTGCGACTCGAGAAACTGCAGCAAGGCCGCAAAATTACTGGTCTGCACCGCCAATCCGAACACCCCTCCGGCAACGCCGCTGACGCCTGACACCACGCCCCCCGCAGTCGCCGATCCCACGCCGGCGCCCGGGTTGGCGCTGAAACTGCTGCCGCCGATCCCGCTGCCCGCTGTGGCGCCGCTCAAGCCACCGGTCGCCGCCAGACTGTTGGAGGTCCCGCCCAGTCCGCTGGAAAAGCCGCCGGCGATACCGCTGGTGGGAAACGCCGCCCAGTTGATGCCGGACTGGTAACCCTGGTTCAAAGTCACGTCGATGATTTTCGCTTCGAGCATGACCTGCCGCTCTACCGACACCTGCATCGCCTTGAGCAGCGCCGCAACGCTGCGCAGCTCATGTGGCATGGCGCGTACGACCACCACGCCCGACTGCGGGCTGATGACGATATTCCGGCCCTCGCCCTTGCCAACGATGGTGCGAATGGCGTACTCGACTTCGGCCCAGAAGTCGGTGGTCTGGACCGTGGACATGCGCGTGGCGTCGGCCTGCATGCCGCTCAGCGCACCGCCTGCATTCGGCGTCAGTGAGGGTGGCCCACCGCCGGGCGCAGCAGCTGCCGACGCCGTAACGCCCCCCGCTGCGGCTGCTGCATTTGGGTTGGTGGCGGTCGTGATTCCACTGGAACCTGCTGTAACGCGCATGTCGCTGCGACCTTGCCGTGCGCCGATCAGGTAGTTGACCTGAAACACCCGTGTCTGCATGCCGGCAGGCTGGATATAGACCCGGCTGCCGTCGATTCTGTACTCATAACCGTAGATCTCCCGGATAGCTTCCAGCGCCTCGGACAGGGTCACGTCCTTGAGATTGACCGAAATTGACCCGGACACATCCGGATGCACCAGCATGCTGTAGCGGGTACCCGACACGATCGACAGGAATACTTCACGCGCCGGCGCGTTGTTGACGTTCAGGTCGAAGCGCCCCTCGATCGGCTTTCCATCTGCCTGGGGCAACGCCATGCGCAGCGGCGGCATCAGCGCCTGATTCACCGCGTCGGGTTCTCTTTGTTTGCGACTCTGTGTTCCCTGTTCCAAACCGTCGATCATCTGATCGTTGACCTTGTTTGGGCGCACCGGCTCCTGAGAACAAGCCGCGAGGATCAATGCGCTGGTAATCGCGCTTGCAAGCACGCTTGCAATCTGCCCGACCGTATGTGGAGTTTTCATGGGCTTTTTGCCATTTTCTCAGGGTTTTCGGTGACGCCGGACGTGGCAGCAGGTTTTTCCATAGACGGAAACAACTGCAGCACGTCAAGCTCTTGACCGGTTTTCAAGGTGACCCCGGTCGCCGTGATGTCCACCAGGGTCGCCTTGCCGTAGGTTCCTCCCAGCGGCACGTATTGGCCGCTGATAATCGCGCCTTTGCGCAAGCTCGACAGCAGAATCGACTGCAGGCGCGAACGCGGCGCCGCGCCGGCCGCTTGACCTGCTGCCGCGCCTGCCGCGGACCGGATCAACTCGACCGGGGGCTTGGTCGGATCGGTAAGCGCCTGCGCAGCACTCCCGGTCGAGAGCAGCAGTGCAGCACCCGCCGCGATCGATGGAACCAGCATCATACGGTCAGCCATGAATTCTCCCGGCTGAGTGTATGCATCTTCAGCTTGAGCACGGACTGCGGATACTGTTCCGTCGTCAGTTCGAAATCATCCCAAAATACCCGCTGCGGCATGCGCTCCATCGTCGCAAGATAATCGAGCAGATCGAAATAGCTGCCGCGCACGCTGAGTTCGACTGTATGGCGAAAAATAGTCCGCGGGCCAATCGCGGCACCGGCGATGGAGGACGCATTGCTGCCGGGCAGGTTGCGCAGCGATATCAGCTGCAGTTTCCGGTTTTTCGCAATCACGTTCTCCAGCATTGCGAGCATCTTTTCCGGCGCGACGAATTGCTGTTGCTGTTCCTCGAACTGCCGGTCAAGTTGCGCCATCTGCGCCTGAAGGCCTTTGAGCTTCTCGCGATTCAATTCGTTCGGGTCTGATACGTTCGGGCGCACCAGAGTCTCGATCTGCGCGTGAATCGCCTTGGTTTCGTCTTCCTGCTGCGCTATTTGCGCCGCCAGCAGATTTCGCCGCGCCAGCACCGGATTCAGCAGGAACACCTGCAGCAAGGTCACCATCACCAGCGTTACCGCGGCAAAAAACATGATCCGCTCGCGCAAGCCCATGGAATCGATGCTGTCGGCGTATTTTTGCAACACCTTTTTCATCGCACCGCACCCTCGCGTGCGGATTCGGCGCTGCGACCGGCGGGACGCGCCGCGTGGCTGGAACCGATCCGGAATTCTATGTAGCTGTAGCTTGCAGGCGCACCTGTCGGCTGCGCCGAATTCGCCGCCAGCGCGCCTTCGCGTTGCGTCATGCTGAGCGAGTCGAACGCGCGACCGCGCATGGCACGCTCCTGATTCAGGCGGTGTATGTACGATGGAACCAGCTCCGGCTGCAAGGCACGGCCGACGATTTCCATGTCGGCGCCGCCGTTGGCGACTTTGAAGCTGGTCAGCCACAGCCCAGCGAGAGATTGGCGCGCCAGCGCGCGCATATACTCGGCGTAGCCGATTTCGTTGGCAGTCTGACGCAAACCGATACTTTCGAGCGTCGCCTTGCGCGCGCCCACCTGGAGTTCCAGCTTTTTGACATCCGCCGCAAGGTTCGCGTCGACGATTTTTGGCGCGTAACGCACGCTTGCTTCTGAAAAACGCGCCTTCGACAGTTCATACTGTCTTGCGGTCTCCACCGACTGCCGGTCGAGATTCAAGGTCTCGGTGCTTGCATAGGCATAAAACACCGCAACCCCGACCAACAGCAGCGCCTCGGCGTCAAGCATCTTGACCGCAGAAAATGTCCTCTTCTGCTTGAGGAAAATCGGGTTGAACAGGTTGACTTGCTGGCTCACAGGGCTTTCGCCTCTACGCGCAGCGCCGCGCCCAGCACATGGAGCAACTGCCATTGGTGATCCACGTCCATCTCGGCACCGGAAAACTCCAGCGCCTCCGCCAGATCGATCTGGCGCAGCGGCAGATAAAGTTGCGAGCGGAGAAATGCAAGCAATCCGATGTCTTCCGGCATCGGCCCGAGCAGCAGTTCAGACAGCGTAATATTCGAATACTGGCGCTCGAAGTGATCGAGCGAACGCTGCACCTCCACACCGATGCGCTCGAAATGCGCCTGCCGCTGGCTTTCCTGAGCCGCTGCCATCTGCGGCCAGCTCAGGTCCATTCTGCGCGCAAGATAGAGTTCTCCCTCGAACGAGAGCGTGAACAGTCCGCCCGTATGATCGAAGGTCAGCATGCCGATGCCGCGTTCGCTTGTTTCGTAGAGCTGTGCGATATTGCGCTGCGCGGTTTCAGGTATGTCGATCACCTGCAACGCAATATTGGCCTGCTCGAACTGCGCGATCTGCCCCTGAACGATCTCGTTCTTCGCCGCGACCGCGTACATATAATGGCTTTTGCCCGCCGCATTCTTGTCCATCGGAATATCGAGAACATCCATGGTCGCGTCATCGATGTGATACTCGATCAGGTCCTTGACGCGCCAACGGATTGCCGCTTTCAGCTCCTCGCGCGGCACGTTGGGTGCGTCCACCATCAGCAACTGGTACTCCGCCGGGTGCAGCAGGGTCGCGCAACGATAGCGGTCCAAGGTATATTCCTTGGCCGCCTGCTGCAGTTCCGTGCCGTCCAATCCGCTCTGCTTGACGATGCCCCAGTGATAGACCTTGGGCTTGCCCATCGCCGGGCGCTCGACATGCGCCAACCTAATGGCGTCAGTGTCGGTGCTGATCGCCATCCAGCCCGGCTGTAATTTGTTCTTGGAATACCAAGCCATGTGCGCGGTTCGTTAGACGGGTTACTTGAAGTTATATCAATAAATCATTGTTGTCAATGGTTTTTCTTTGATTTAGCGCGTTCTTTGACACGATGATTTCCACGAATCCCCGGGCTCGAATTCTGGCGCGCGTTCGCAGCGGTCCGAAATTTGAATCTGCCCGAAAATCCAATTGCCGATCGTCATGGCGTATTCGCGATCGCCAGGCGTTTGCGCTCGACATAGCCCGGCGTCGCAGCCAGCGCGGCATCCGGACAGGACGCGGAATTACACGCGACGGCCACGATGCTGTACGTCGTCAGGGCCTTGGGCACCCCCGGTGAACTTTCCCCCTCGTAAAAAGAGTACGGCGGGCCCGGCGGTGAGGTGTAAGGCGGAGATTGCGAGGTACAGGTCACGGTCACGGAGAAGCCTGTTTCCGCGCGCAGATCCAGCGTTACGCCGGGCGCGCCCAAGCAGCTGCCCGCGCGCAAGGCCTGGTAAAGCCCCCATTCGTTTCCGGCGCGCGCCGTTTGCATTGCGCGCGCAGAGAGAATGTCCTGCGCCGAGGTGACCTGCTGCGTCGTCCCCAGCCTCACCAATGCGGCCGAAAGGGTCGCCATGATTACCAGCACGACGATTGCCACAATCGCGCCAAAGCCGCGTTGTCCGGTAAATATCATGGCGCGTTGTCCACGTGCACCCCGTGCACCAGCACAATGGGTTCCTTCTGCTCGGCGATTTCCAGTTTCATCCAAACGAAACCGCTTTGCTGCGTCGCGCCCTGGTTGGGCGAGTAGTCGAACCGGCAGTTCCGCACCTTGGTCGCGAGCACCGGGGTCGTTCCGGCGACAGGCACGGGACACGCCACTGGCGTCGCGGCGTTGTACCCGTAGTTCGCGAACCGATAGAGCGTCCCGGTGCCGCTGCCCTCGGCGTCGACCCATGGCGGACTGCCGGTTCCAGCGCAGACGTAGAACACGGCGTTTTGCGCGTTTGACACGGTGACGAAGCGTCCGCCGTCATAGCCGCTCGGAAACTGCGTTGCCGCCTGCAGCGTAATGCGGTGATAGCCAAGACGCGGGTCCGGCGGCGCGGCGACGGATTGAATTGCGGCCCGGTTGGTGCCCGCATAGACCGCGCTCGTGTCCTGATTGTCGATCACCAGCCAATCGCCCGGATTCGGCGTCGGCGATACCGGCGAGAATTGTGTCAGCACGTCCAGTGCGCTCACCGCGGACGTCCCGTCGAACCATGCGCTCCCGGCCACCGTCGTATCAGGACCCATGCGATAGCGTCCCCCGCTGGACGTTGGAACCATTTCAACGCATGCCGAATTGGGCGAGCGTATCGAGTTGGGCACCGCCAGGCGGATATCCCGGGACATTTTGCGCAAGGCCGTATCGGCGAGGTCGGTCAGGCGGGCTCGGCGGCCGACGGCCACGTAGCTGTCCAGCGCGGGCTTGAAGAAAACGGCGACGCTGGCGGCGATGATGCCGGTGATCACCATGACCACGATCAGTTCGATCAAGGTGAATCCGCGCTGCCTTGTCGCTAACACGGCGGCCCCGCATAACAGGTGCGCCATCCGGTGAGCGAGTAACTTTCCCTCTCGCGCGTGACGCTGACCTTGACGGTGAGTTGATCCGATGCCGGCACCACGCCGGAAACCATGCTCAAAGAAACCGGTGTCGCCGCCGGTGGACTGACGCTGACGCTGACGCGATAGCCGCTCAATACCGTCGTACCGTCGATATCGCAGATATTCACCGAGCTGTAGCCGTTGTAGTCGCGCACATCGTCGTAACCGAGGCGCGCGCAACCTGCGGCCGGCACATTGGGTGCGACCGCAAAAGGCTTGAGCAGGATTTCCTCCATCATCTCCTCTGCAATCGCCGACATCTGCTTGCGCACCAAGGGATCCGCGCTCGAGCGCACCGTTGTGGAAAACGTCAGCAGCACGCCCGCCAGCCCGATGCCGATGATCACGATCGCCACGATCAATTCGATCAGGGTCATGCCAAACTCGCGGCGGCGGCTATTCGACATATCCGGTCGCGCCGTCGATTTTGATCGCCGCCCCATGCCCGGTGACTGCGATATTGCCGGAGAATAGCGTCGCGCCCGGGCCGTCGCTGCTGATCGTTCCGACCGGATGAAAATACAACACCCCGCCTGCGGGATAACCGCTCACGCGCACCGATCCATCTTTGCTCTGATAGGGTGCACCATCAGGGCTGGCCAGCGGGGTATTGCAGGTGTTCGGCGGAACCGGCGGATTGGAGCCGGCTATCGCAAGCGTCACCGTGGTCGCGGTGAACGAGGCACAGACCAGGCGCCGATGTCCGACCGCGGATTTCTGCGCAAAACGCAATGCCCCGACGACGTCGGCGTAGAACACCGCACTCGCAAGCGCGCGGCTATCCATGATTCGCGGCAGTGCGATTGCGGACAATATGCCGAGGACGACCATCACCACGATCAGTTCGACCAGCGTGAATCCGTGCGCTCTTGACATCAGTACAACTCACGCACGTGTATGGTTTTCCGGGTCTCCGGCGCATAGATGCCGAAGCTGCCGCGCGCGGACGGATCGCGGTCGTAGGTGACCGCACAACTTCCGTATATCGAACGCAGCCACGGAATCGCGGCACCGGTCGACGCAGGATGCGCGCCCAGGCATGACAGATCGACCGCCCCCGCTCCGAGATTGATCGCCAGATCCACGCTGCCTGTGGCAACCGGAGACGGTTTGGTCAAGACGATGCTGCCCTGGCCGGCGACCAGCGTCGTTCCGGTGACATGGCTTGCCCCGAGATTCGCCGCGGTCAAGGTGCCGCTATACCCTGACAATGCCACCGACGTCGCGGGAATGATGCTGACGCTGTCGGCGCTGTTCGTCGTCCAGGAGTTTCCCGTCCAGTATTCCGCCCGCAGCGGCAGGCTCAAGTCGGCCTTTTCGCTGCCGAATGCATTGAACATGCGCAAGCGGCCGTGGCGAATGTTGATCGCACCATTGGCACCGGAAGATGAGGCGGTATCGGCGTTTTCGGCGTGGACCTGTATCGCCTGCGCGGCATAAGGCAGGCTGTTGAACACGAAAGAAATCTTTCCGGTCGCATCCGAGTAGTTGACCTTGCCTTCCCCGGAAACCAGGTTTAGAAACTTTGCCGCCGGTATCGCGCCCGTGCCACCCGCAACCGCATCGACATATAACTGGCCTGTGGCGCCGCCCACCGGGGCACTCAGGTCGACGTCCTTCGCGTAGCCGCCCGCATTGTAGTAGTTCGCCGTCGCCGTGCCGCCGGCATTCCTGGCGGTCACCGCCACGGTGAAGGGCTGGCCGGGAACCGGCCCCGTGGGATTGCCCGAGTAGGCAAAGCCGCCGCCCTGCGCCGTCACCACCGTATCGAAGTGATCCGGAATGAAGCGCCCGACATAGGGATCGACCGTGCTGACCACCGAATTCTTGCCGTTGACCACATCGCTGCCCAGATAACCGCTCGCGTTCGACAAAGTCGCTTTCAGTCGCAGCACGCCCACTTCGTTCCATGCGAGGTCGCTCAGCGTGGACGCTCCCGAGGCGAAACCGCTCAGCGCGCGGTTGAGGGTGCTGGCACCGCCCAAGCCGGGCAGATGATTGTACGAACTAAGCTCCACCCCTTCCGCCGCGGTTTCCTTGCCGAAATTCGGTGTGAATGCGGGCGTCGCGGCGCCGTTCATCGCCGTCACGGTCGCCTTGAACGATCGCCCCGCCTGGATGAATGCCGCCCCCGCGGCGCCGGTCGCCGCCGGATTGACACCCGTACCATTCGCCGGCGCGCAGGTACCCGCGCCGACCACGGTACATACGATATTGGTGATATCGAAATGATGCGGTTTGACCACAAAAGCGTTCGTCGACCCGCTTAGCGTGGAAAGCAGCGATCCGCCCGCCGACTTGCGCGCCCACAATTTCACCTGCCCCACATCGGCGTAATTGAAAGTAAACGGCGCATTGCCATTGGCATCAAAAGTCATGTTGACCGGGAGGTAAGTCGCCACGCTGCCGTTGCCATTTCGCGCGATGGTGGTCGCGGTGCCTCCGTTGACGCTCATCAGATTGCTGGTATAGCAGGTGGCCGGATTATTGCACTCATAGGCGAAATCGACCGGAATCGTACCCGTCAGCGCGGCTTCGCAGGCCTGGGTCGTGGTACTCGTCTTCACCGCACGCAGATAATTCGTCGCAGCGCTGATGCCGGCCACCTGCGTCGCGACGGTGGCCGCAGCGCCGCCGGCCGACGCCGAAAACATGAATCCCGCCGTATTGAAGGTGGTGGTGCCGCTATTCGCGGCGACGCACGATACGCCGTCCGGGCACCATTGCCGCGGATTGCTGGCTGCGGTTTGTTCTGCGGAAAGCGTGACCACGGTCGCGGTGCCGTTCGGCGCCGCAGGATAACTGAGCGTCGTGCTCGCCACGCCGCTTGCGTTGAAGGTCACGGTCGTCGCGCCCAGCGTTCCGCCGCTGGTCGCAAGGGTGGCAGTGGTGCCGCTCGCGGCCGAAAACGCACTGGTACAGGGACTGCTCGCATCGGTGCACGCAGTAACGGTGACCGTGGTCGGCAAACAGGCGATGCTGCTCGTAGGCATGGATAACTGGTAGTGATTCGGTACCGCGACCACGACCGCGCAGGCATGGGTTTGGGTCGCGATGGCGCTGACCGCGGCCTGGCTCAAAGCCGATTGATAAACCCGCACTTCATCCAGATTGCCACGAAAATGGTAGGTAGCCGGTGACTCGCCCGAGGCGTTGGTTTCGCCGCCGATAGAGACCGGACCCGCATCGGTCCCCCAGGCGCCTCCGGTCCACGCCGCCTCGGTCGTGCTATCGAGCAAGGTCCCGGCAGCGTCATACACATAAATGGTGCGGATTTTGTTGGTGATATCCGCCACTATGGCGACGAAGTACCAGGTGTTGCTCGCAATGGAATAATTGGAATCGAGGCTGACCGGTGCGATGCCGCGGGAGTAGAAGCGGATTCTTCCCGCCCCGGGATCGCCCAGGCTGATGCCGTATCCGCCCGTATTGTTCTCGTCGTCGATCAAGATGCGTTGTCCCGTTACGCTATTGTCGGTCGTTCTGATCCAGGCCGTGACGGTGAAATCGGTGATCAGGTCGGGCAGCGGCGTTTGCACATAAGCCTGGGTGATGCTGCCGCCGTTGTCGAACACGCCGTAGCGGCAGGTGCCGGGATTGCCGGCAATCGCCGGGCTAGTGCCTAAGGTGCTGCCGCTATTGAATGCCTGCGCGTGATTGCCATTGCCGGAACTGTCCGCCACCTCGTTCGCCGTGCCATTCCATAACGCTTCATCCATGCGGTACTCGGCCAGCAGCGGCGGGGCGCTGATGGTGTACACCTGCCCGGTGAATGTCCCAACCAGGGTCGGGCTGACGACGCCGGGTCCGGTCTGGTTCAGACCCAGGGTACCCGCACCGATGCCGGTGTACGCGCTGACGGTCCAGGTCGTGCCGCTCCCGGCGACACCCGTGATAGAACTGCCGGTGAGACCGCTGGCAACCAGGGCGAAAGCGGAGGCATTCACTCCGGTGACGCTGGCGCTGAAAGTCACAGTCCAGGAAACTGTGGAAAAACTGCTGGCTGCGCAGGAGACCGCGCAATTGATGGAAACCACCCGCGGCAGCGTGGTAAAGGTCCCCAACACCACGCCTAAGCCGTAGTTGCCGTTGGCGTCCTTCTGGAAAACTTTATAGGTGTAAGCCTGTCCGCTGGCGAGGGCGGTCGCGCTGCAACCGCCGGTTCCAGCGCCATCGACACCGCTGACCGCGGTAGAGGCCGCGTCAGCCGTACGCACACAGACCACGGTCGCGCCGCCGACGGTGTTTCCGTTGGCATAATCCGTACCTTCGGCCGGGACTTCGGCACCGGCGGCGGCGCCTGTCCAGCGCAGCATCACCGAGCGGCTGAAATCCGTCGATGCCGAAGTGGTCCAGTTCAGGGTCACGCGCGCGTCGCCCGCGCTGCCGCTGACCGCCGTGGCGCCTGCCGGCGAAAGATTGTCTACCGTTACTGTGGCGCTGGCGCCATCCGTACCCGCCTGACCATTGGTGCTCGTAAAAGCAGTGACGGTACCGGTCACAGCATAGGATGAACCCGGCGGCGCGGGCATGGCCGCATGCGTCTTGGGCGTAATGCGCACCTTGAATTCGGTCGCGGCAGTCGTGACCGGTATCGGGACACCGCCACTGAACACAACGGTATCGCTGCCAGGATTGGAAACGGCGGAAAAATAGGTCGTAAGGCCATTGCTGCTGGTTATGCGAACTTCGCTTAAGCCGGCACTTGTCCCCGCTGCGAGCGTTACGGTAAGCCCCGTTACGCTGTCGGTTCCGGCACTGCTGGTCAGGGTAAAGGCATCAAGGTCGGTAATCGGCCCGCCAGGTGCGATCACAGCGTTTGATGGATTGATACCATCGGCAAGCGTAGTGGTGCCTGCAGAGTAGGTCACCACTACTTGAATATGATCTACATCGACAACATGATCGGGACCTTTGTTATCCGGTTTCATCGCCGCAAAGGCCACGCCAAAATTGGCTGCATTTATGTCCGCAGCGGTCCACGTCGTTCCCCATAAATCGGAAATTGATCCATGCGCCTCGATGACATCCGCCGTTGTGTAGGTCGTTGCCGTAGACCCGTCGGTCGCGCCTATCGCCCCTGCCTTGATCAAGCGCACCGCCGCATCTGCGCTACCACCATTCGATGTACGGTCTGATTTTCGTTCTACGTTGACGACAATTCCCTGAATTACCGCCCCGGCAGGAATGGCAAAGCCATAGCCGGTGCAATACAGATATCTGCTGGTGGACCCGTTTAGGATCGCCTGGGCGAAGGCATTGTCGGACGTGTACGCCAAGCTTGGGTTAGTCCAGTTAACGCTGCCTGTGCTGGTATTGTTTACGCAACTGCTGGGGTTGCCGGTGGCAGTGGCCGAAATGGCGTTGGAACTCAGCAGTCCGGAGATGATGACGAGAAAAAATGTCGCCCAGACTCTTCTTAGCGCAATGCACCTGCCACCGCAATCCAGGATCGTGCGCAAAGAAACATCCTGCTCAAGATTTGTCATGCGATCTTTGATGGTAGCGGCACGGCACATCCTTCCGAGGCACCAAAAAAAAAGCAGAACCGGACGCCCGATTCTGCCTCTTTCGCCTGGCGTCCATCCCCGGGCGCGGCTCAACCGCTCAGCACTACTTCATTCACCCTATAGCTGCAAGCACCGCCAGCATCAACAACCGGTGGTCGTAGCCGCGCTTACGCGCGCGGGCAGGGTCGCTGTAGCTGCCGAGTAGACGAAACTGCAACTCGCTTGCGTCGGCGCGTTCACCACGGTAATCGTGACCGACGCCGCGCTCGGGCTGACGACTGTATATTCCGCAGTCAGGCCCGCAGCCGCGTAGATGCTCGAGCCCGCCGGTGTATTGGACGCTGGGTAGCCATTGACCATGGCGATCGAAATACCGTCCAGCGTAATCCCCACGTTGGATCCCAGCCCCTGGGAAGCCTGCGCGGCATAAGCGATGTTCATTGCGGAGCTAACGGCCCCGCGCGCCCCATTAAGGGTGGACGCTCTCGCTCCGCTCTGAATGCCCATGAACTTGGGCAAGGCCGTCGCAGCCAGTATTCCCAGAATCACGATCACCACGATCAATTCGATCAATGTAAAACCAGACTGTGCTTTTTTCACCGTCATACCCTCACACTAAATTTTTCTGGCGCGGGTACCCTACTTTCGCGGTGCCCGCGCGCTCGTTGTTCCGTCAGCAACCAGATTGCACAATCGTACCTACGACTGGCGGAGTCGTCGCGGTCGCCGCAACATAGGAAAATGCGCATCCATTCGGCGTAGGCGCGTTAACCACAGCGATTGTGAGCGAGGTCGCGCTCGGGCTGACTACCGTGTATTCAGCAGACAGGCCTGCCGCGGCGTAGATGCTCGACCCTGCCGGCGAGGCGGAAGAGGGATAGCCGTTGACCATGGCAATCGAGACCCCGTCCAGCGTGATACCCACGTTGGAGGCCAGCCCCAGCGACGCCTGCGTCGCATACGCGATGTTCATTGCGGACGCCACCGCCCCGCGCGCGCCTTGCAGCGTGGACAGTCTGGCGCCGCTTTGAATACCCATGAACTTGGGCAGGGCCGTCGCGGCCAGAATCCCGAGAATTACGATCACCACGATCAATTCAATTAAGGTGAAACCCGATTGCTTCTTGAACATTTCATGCTCCTTTTCGCCTAGTACAATGTTGTTAAGACTAGTCCATATCCCTTTGTCTTGCAATAAAAAACTCTCCAATCCACACTCTTTCACAAACGCAGAAACGCGAATTCACGCTCGTTAGCGCCTTTTCACACCGGTCCTGTGCCCTGATACGACAACGCCGGCCTCAGGTCTGTACGGTAAGCCACAAATCCAAGAGAATTGAATCGATCGCCTAAAACCATGTAAATCGGGCGACCGGTAAAAAATTGACCGCACTGAGCACCTTACGCGGCGGCGCGTCTTTCTCCTGCACTTCGTCATACTCTATCTTCACCCGGTAACGCACCCACTTTCTGCCATCGGGCCCGGGTACGAAATTGGCGCTGAGCCTGGGGACATAAATGAATTCCCGACTGGAAAGATCGAAATACCAGCTGCCCGGCTTGACGCGCGCGTAGGCATCCGAGTAGAACTCGCCGGCGTAATTATCAGGATGTTCCTGCAGCCAGCCGACCGGGTTTTCGAGACGCAACATTTCTATCTGCTTATCACGACCTTCGATCATGTAGGCGGCGACGCGCATCTGCAGGGCGCTCTTGATTGCCGCCGCAGTTTGTTGCATCGACGCTTTTTCGGCGCCCTCCTTGTATCCCTGCATGCGATCGAGCAGGAAGTACGCCATGACGGACACGACGCAGACGACCACAACCAGTTCGAACAGCGTGAAGCCCGCATCCGGGCCTCGACGATGCGACATCAAGGTGTGACGCACCTTATCCACCCCGATGCCCGAACGCAGCCTGGCCCAGATCCCACATGGGGAGGAACACGCCCAGCGCCAGGATCAGGACCATAACGCCCAGGAAGGTGATCATGATCGGCTCGATGTTGGCCGAAAGCGACTTGAGTTCGTAATCGATCTCCCGCTGGTACATGTCCGCGACCTCGCGCATCAAGTCGTCGAGCTCGCCAGTCTCTTCGCCCACCGCCACCATCTGCAAAACAATCGGCGTAAACACACCGGTGGCCCGCGCCGTTCGCAGCACGCTCTCGCCGCGCTCAACCCCTTCGCGCATTTGATCGATGCGCTGCGCGATATAGGAATTGTCGACCACCTGGGACAGCACCGCCAAGGTCTGCACCATCGACATGCCGCTTTTCAGCGAGATGGAAAAACTGCGCGCGAATCTGGCCAGCGTGACTTTCTCGATGATCGAGCCCGCGAGCGGCAGCCGAAGTTTGAGTTTGTCCCAGTTGTAACGTCCGCTCGGTGTGGTGGTATAGATGCGAAAACCGATAATCGCGGCTATGCCCATGGCCAGCAATACCGGCCAGTAATGCACCATGAAATTGGAGAAGCCAATCAGCATCTGCGTAATCGGCGGCAATGCTGTCTTGAGTCCTGCGAACAATTTCGCGAAAGCGGGGATCACCAGCAGATTCACGATTACGAGGGCGACCCCCATTGCCACCATCACAAAAGCCGGGTAGCGCAAGGCCTGCTGCACGCGCTCCTTCATCTCCTTCTCGAATTCGAGATGATTGAAAAGCCGCAGAAAGATCTCTTCCAGGCTGCCCGACATCTCGCCCACGCGCACCATGCTCACAAAAAACTGCGAAAACACTTCTGGATGGCGGCGCATTGACGAGCTGAGATCGCGTCCGCTGTCCAGGCTGGAGCGCAGCTCCTGCAGCACCTTGGCCATGGCGACACTCTTGGCGGCCTCCTGCAACCCCGCCAGCGCGCGCATGATGGGTACGCCGGATTTGAGCAAGGTATACATTTGGCGGCTGAACAACAGTCTGTCGTTCAGCGTAATGCGCGGTGCAAACAGGCGCGTGAACCGTGAATTGGTGCTTCCCGTGCTGGGGGCAGAGGTCAGCGCGATTTCGGTCGGCGAAATCCCGCTATTGACCAACTGGTCTGCGACGGCGCCGCTATCCTCGTCCTCGAGCACCCCCGTGACCAGTTCGCCTCTGGCGTTTCTCCCTTTGTAGGCAAAATGGGGCATCAGTCCTCGAGTTCGGAACTCACGCGTATCGCCTCGGCCAGGGTCGTCTTGCCCGCAAGCACCAGTTGACCCGCGTGATGGCGCATGCTCCGTCCCGCCATATGGCTGACGGCGAGTTCGGAAAATTCAGTCGTGTCCTCGCGATTGACTGCCGCTGTGAGCGCAGCGTCCATTTCCAGCATTTCGTATACGCCGGTTCGCCCCGCATAGCCTGTGAGATGGCAAAACTGGCAGCCACGCCCTCGCATCATCGCGTTCGGCTTGCCGTCGTCGCGCTCTATTCCCTGCAACCACTGCATTTCCTTCTCCGATGGCTGATAGGGCTCGGCGCAGCTGGGGCAGTTGATCCGCACCAAGCGCTGCGCAATCACCGCCTGCAGGGAAGATGCCACCATATAGCGTGGCGCGCCCATGTCCACCAGGCGGATCGGGGTGCTGGCCGCATCGCGCGTATGCAGCGTGGAGAACACCATGTGGCCGGTGAGCGCGGCGCGCATGCCGATCTGCGCCGTCTCCGGATCGCGCATTTCGCCCACGAGGATGATGTCCGGATCCTGGCGCAAGGCAGCGCGCAAGACGCGCCCGAAACTCAGGTCGATCTTCTCGTTGATCTGCACCTGGTTCAGTCCGGCCAGACGGTATTCGATCGGATCCTCGACGGTAATGATCTTCTTGTCGATCGTGTTCACTTCATTGAGCGCGGCATACAGCGTGGTGGTCTTGCCGCTGCCGGTCGGTCCGGTCACCAGCACCATGCCCGTGCTGCGCCTGATGATCTGCTGCAGGCGCGCCAGCAATTGCGGCGGCATCCCCAGCCCATCCAGGCCCTGCACATCGGTGGTGCGGCTGAGCAGGCGCATCGCCACCGATTCGCCATATTGCGTGGGCATGGTCGATATGCGCACGTCGACGCGCCGTTCTCCTATGCGCACGTTGAAACGCCCGTCCTGCGGAAGGCGCTTTTCGGAGATGTCCAGTCCCGACATCAGTTTGACGCGCTGCACCAGCGCGGGAGCGATCTTCATGTCGGATTCAGTCTGCAGCTGCAGCATGCCGTCGATGCGAAAGCGGATCTGCAGCAAGCGCTCCTGCGGCTCGATATGAACGTCGGATGCGTTCACCTGGACCGCGTCCTCGAACATGGTCTGCAGCAGCTTTACCACCGGCGCATCCTCTGCGCCCGGCTCGACGGAAAGTTCGCCGAAATCCACGACCTCCGCCATGTCCGCGCCCAGTTCGCGCGCGAGATCGGTGATCTGCTCGGTGCGCCGGTAGATGCGGTCTATGGTTTCGAGCACCTGGTTCTCGTTGACCAGAACCAGCTCGATATCGCGTTTCAGCAGGCGCGCGATTTCATCGTACGCAAACAGGTCCGTGGGATCGGCCATCGCCACCAGGTAGGTGCTGGTCTTGTCCTCCAGCAGCAGGGCGCGAAAACGCCGCGCCTGCATTTCCGGAAGTATGCGCGCCACCGAAAGATTGACGTTGTAGAACTTGAGATTGAGGTAGGGAATCCTGAGTTGCGTGGCCAGCGCCTCGGAGATGGCTTCCTCGGTGACGAAGCCGTTTTCGATCAGCACCCGGCCCAGCTTGCGACCGCTGCGCTTTTGCTGCTCCAGCGCCAAAACCAGCTGTTCCTGCGAAATCACCTTTTCCTGCACGAGCAGGTTACCAATGCGAACTTTCTCTGGCCTAGCCATCTGTGCGTCCTCGACCGGACAAGCCGGAAACAGAATCTTTAGAACTATGAAGCGGCAGGGCGGCACTGAAAAACAAGCCACCGAAACAGCGGCACCGGCGAATATTGGGCTCCCTAGGTTCCCCAATCCACCTTTTATAGACAAATCCTGAACTTACCCTACGTTTCTGTCAACCTGCTTTAGCTTCTCCCTGGCCCGCTTCGCGATCTCGTCGAATGCGTCGTGCTCGTCTTGCGCCGCTTTTTCCACTTCCGTCACGAACCCGTTCAGCCGCTCCGGGAACACCGCCGCCGCGCGATCCAGCTGCAGCAAGGCGGCGTCGCGCTCGCCGTTCAACCCCAGCAGCAGTACCTGTCTGTACACCAATTCCGGTGCCGGCAGCAGGCGCAGTACGCGCCGGTTCAAGGCGAGTTTGTCCTGAAGGTTGTTGCGATTGGCAACGATAATGCCCGCATAGGTGAGTTCGACATAGGGGGCGAGCAGCGTATCCCGGTGCAGTTTCAGCAAGGCCTCGTTGCGTTCAACGATCTCCTGCCTGTTCTTGGGCAGCACCGGCGGGTACATCGCGAGTTCCAGGTCGCGATATGCATGGAGCACGCTGCCCAGCGCGAAAACGCCGGCCGCCACCATCACCGGAAATGCAAAGCGCGACAAGGCCGTAAGCTGCAGGCGCAGGCAGCGTTCGCTGCCCATGCCGAGCAGAATCGCCGCGACGCCGAGAAAGTCGGCGTGCCACAGGGGATACTCGACCATGCTGTGCAGGAACAGCACCGACAGCAGGCACAGCATCCACCAGGATTCGGCGCTCACGGCGAAGCGACGACGCAGTCCCCATAACCAGGAGCCCAGTCCGGCACACACCAGGCCCGCACCGATGAGCCCGGTTTCAGCGAGCAAATTCATCAGCGCGTTGTGCGAATTTCGATCGTAGTGTGAGATGTGGTAGCGGGACAGTTCGGAGGCCTGCTCGAAAAAGACACCCGCGTACTGGCCGAAGCCGACGCCCAGCAGCGGCGACCTGGACCACATCAGCAGGGCCTGGTGCCACATATAGAGACGCGTGCCCAGGGCCGACCCCCCGGTCTGCGGCAACAGGCCGTGCGCCATTTCCTCTCTGAAGCGATCGATCGGCGTAACCGGTAGGTAGGCCGCGCCCGGCAGTGCGGGCCGGACTGCCAGCCCATGGCTGGACATCGCGTACTGCACCAGGGCGAACAGGGGCAACAATATCGCGATCGCCAGTGCCGCTTTGCGCAGCCTCGGCGAGTCGGATTGCGTGCGAAACCAGAGGCTCAGCGCGAGCGCCGCCAGCAGATAGAGCCAGGTGGTGCGCGAACCGGACAGAGACAAGGCATAAAGGAAAATTCCGGCGCAGACCAGTGTGGCAGGCCCGGTCAGCCACCCCTTGATGCGCAGGTAAAGCGCGGATAACAATGCGAGCGTGACATAGTCGGCGAAGTGATTGTTCTGTCCGAAATTGCCGTATGCCCCACCCTTGTCCGCGCCCAATCGGGCGATCACAGGGTCGAGCAGCGAGTCGATGCCGTAAAATTGCAATACCGCCGCTGCCGAATTCAGCAGCCCGCCGATAACAAGCAGTGCGGCCAGCCAGAGCGTAATCTTTTCCAGGCCGCAGGATTTTGTGAGCACGCGCCCCAGCCAGACCAGCCACGCCGCCCAAATAACATAGAGCGCGCCCAGCAGCGACAGCTCCGGATACGCGATGTCTACCCAGACCAATTGCAGCATCAGCAACGCGGCAAACGCCAGCAACCAGAGCGCCAGTTTCGGGATTTCGACCACGTCCCAAAAACGCTTCACGGACAACGGCGCGAGGGCGGCCAGGCCGAATGCGAGCGCCAGCCACTCCGTATAAAAATTGGTCAGCGGAAAATAGTGGTAGGGGTTCAGGAACGGCAGCAGGAACATCGCCCCGACAAGAACCAGGCTGATGTGCGCCGGAATGCGTGGAAGCAAAATGATTCCCAGAGTTCGAACAAGCGGGAAACGCGCCCGCTACCGCGTATCGGTCTAGGGCCGGGCTTTTCCCGCTGCGCCGACTGCCGCAGGGGCCGCGGGTGCACCGCCCGGTTTGGTTTCCTGCGTAGCCGCTGTCCCTAGTTTCTCGGCTCGCGGGAGGGAGATTTCGGTTGCGAGCCTGAGCCCTTCCTTCTTGTCAGAATCCTCCCGGGTTTCCACGGGGGCGGTCCGCGACGGCGCAATCGTTGCAGCGTCCGCCGCAGACGGCGGCGCGGCCGGCACGACCGATGGCGCCGGCGTCGACGGCGCTGCAACGCCGTTAGGGGTTTGTATTCCGATGGGCCTGACCTTCGTCGCGTAGGCCATGGGTGTCACTACGGATCTGGGCATGATCTGATACGCCACCCAGGCTACCCAGGCGATGACCAGCAATATGAGTCCGGCGATAATTCGCCAGAATAATTCCCAGCCTTTGCGCACACGAGGTTCGGCCGCTTCGGTGCCCTGCTCCTCCTGGTGCTTGGTCTGACTCATGGTTGGGGCCCAGATCCGGCTCGGCGGCATGGGCCAGACTCACTGCTGACCCGTCGGGAGAGATCCCGCGACCGACATCCGGCTCGCGAAGATCGACTAAAACGTATACTACCTTAGAATTTTACTACCTTAGAATTTCAAATCAACCCGTGATCTTCGCACCAGTGGCCGGCGCTCCCTCAGCTTGCCCTGCCGCGTCGCTCGCGTAGCCATAGTGGCGGTAGTAACGGCCACCGTAGCCCCGGTATTCGCCGTAGTACTTGCTTGCCTTGTCCACGTCGAGTTGGTTGAGGACCACGCCCAGGCCGACCAGGGCCGGTTCGTTGAGACGTTTCATCCGCGTCAGTCCGTGGCGAGCCAGCGGATACGGCGTGCTGTCGGCCTTCACCACGTACAGGATCGAACTGGCGAATTGCGACAGCAGCAGCGCGTCGCTGACGACCTGCATCGGCGGACTGTCGATGATAATCACGTCGAACGCCTGCTTGAGCGATTGCATGACTTCAGCAAAACGATGCGAAGAGATCAGTTCCAGCGGGTTGAACGGTACCCGTCCCGACTGCAATACCCACAGGTTCGAGTCTTCTGCCGGATAGACGCATTCGTCCAGCGGCGCGCTGCCCGCCACGAGTTCGGACAATCCCGCCCGGCGCGGGTCTCCGCCGATTGTTCGGGCAATTTTCGGCCTGCGCATGTCGGCTTCCACGAGCAGTGTCTTCTTGATCTGCGAGAACGCAAACGCAAGATTGCACGCGACCGTGGTCTTGCCTTCCTCGGGGAGGGATGAAGTCAGGAGCACGACCTTCTGCGGCGAATCGATTCCAGAGAGCATCAAATCGCTGCGTATGCTGCGTATCCCCTCGGCAAACGGGCTTTGATTGTCATCCATGAATAAGCGTTCGATCGGCGAACCCGGTTTAACCTCCATGCGCGGCAGCACACCGACCGCCTTGACATCCAGCTTCGACTCGACCTCGTGGCTGGTCTTGACCGTGACATCGAGCTGCGCGAGCAGGAGCGCGATCGCGATCGAAATGGCCAATGCGACCAGCATGGCGGTACCGACGATATTGCGCTTGTTCGGCCCGTACGGAGCCTTGGGCAGTTGCGCCGCGTCGATCACGCGCGCGATTGCGGACGGCACGTCGCCCGTGTTCGTCTCCTTGGCGCGCTGCGTGAACAGGTCGTAGAGCTGGCGATTGGAGGCCACCTCGCGCTCCAGCCGGGCGAGGGTAAATTCCTTGCGGTTATATTCCTGGCTGTCCACCTTCGCACGAGCAAGCGCCCGTTCCAGGGAAGCCTCGTTCGCTTTGGCAACCTCGTAATCCTTCAATACCGTCTCGATTACGATCTCGATCTGACGCCGCAGATTGTCCCGTACCGCTTTGAGGTCCGACTGCGCCGACACCATCCGCGGATGCTCCGGCCCGTATCGCTTCGAAGCCTCGCTCACCCGGCGCGCAGCTTCGGCTTCGGCTTCCTTGAAGCGCGCAACCACCGGATTGTTCTGTACGACGGACAGGGATTCCATCCTCGCCGCTGTCGCTCCCTGCTGCGCGACCTTCACCTGGTTGTAGCGCGCCTCGGCTTCCAGCCGTTTCTTGCGCGCGTCGTCCAGCGCCGTCTCAAGTTCCTCCAACTGCCGGATTACCCCTGACACTGCGACGCCCTTGGCAACGACGATCCGCTCTCGCTCGCGGAAATTCTGAAGCGCTTGTTCCGATTCGTTGAGCTTCTGCTTCAATTCGACCGCCTGATCGCGCAGAAACGCCATCGAGCGCCGCGTTGTTTCACCGCGCTGCTCCAGGTCCGAGACGATATAAATCATCGCCAGCGTGTTCGGCACGCGCTCGGCGAGTACGGGGTCGTGCGAGCTGAAACTAAGCTTGACCAACTGGGTCATGCGCACCGGCTCCAGGCTGATGCCGGCCATCACCTGCGAGGTCACGCTTTCAACGAGCGCCTCCTCGTCCGGTACCACGACGGGTTTTTCGGCAGGAAGGAACTGCGCCGGCACCCACTCCGCATACCAGGGCTTTGGCCGCTGCCGCGGATCGTATTCCGGGTGCTTGGTCAGGCGCATCGTGCGCACCAGTCTTTCGGCGTACTCGCGCGATTTGATGATTTCGAATTGCGTCAGAAAATAGTCGCGTGACGAGCCCATGTAGGATTCGTACAGGTCCTGGCTCGAAACCACCTTCGGCTTCCCGCCTTCGACCATGAGCGTCGCGGTGGATCGATAAATCGGCCGCAGGCTGGAGGCGTACATGGCCGCCAGCATGCCCACCGCGATCACGACCATGAGAATGCCCCATTTGTAGCGGTTGACCGTGCGCAGATAGCGCACGATGTCTGGAGGGGGCGGTTCTCCGTCGATCGGCGAAAATGCGGGCAGCTGCATATTCCTGTTTGAGGCTCGGTCCATCATTTTCGGCGATGCAAAATCATTGCGCAAAGAATGTTCACGCATGCAATTTACAGTATTCCTTAATTCTTACAATAGCCTGCAGCGTCTATTTGACAAAGTTTTACACATCGATTCCGGCTCAGATGGCGCATATCCAAGAACATGCGCCTCTTCAAAATTGTTCTCGACTGCCGCGCTGCCAGACTACCCGCTTTGCCCGGAAAATCTCTGTTCGCCAACGCACCTAGACCTGTATCCGCGCATGCCCATTTCCGCCGAACCGACCCCCGCCGCTTTGTCCTTGGCAGCGATCAGGCGCACAATGAGGGCGCATCCACCCCTCGGGAAACGCCATGAAACCACTCGCACTTGTCTTTGACGCCTACGGTACGCTGTTCGACGTGCATTCCGTGGTCGCGCTGTGCGACCGATACTGGCCCGGCAAAGGCGTCGCGGTAAGCCAGCTTTGGCGCACAAAGCAGCTCGAATACACCTGGCAACGCAGTCTGATGCAACGCTATGTGCCCTTCAGCAGCATTACCGAAGCGGGACTCCGCTATGCCTGCGCCGCGATCGGTTTGGACCTGAGCGCGGCGCAGCAATCCGCCCTGATGCAGCAATATCTCAAGCTCAGCCTCTACCCCGACGCTAAGCCCGCGCTTGCGACGCTAGGCGGATGCAAGCTCGCAATTTTGTCGAATGGTTCGCCGGACATGCTTGATCCGGTGGTCGCTGCGAGCGGCCTGGACAAAGTGCTGGATGCGGTGCTCAGCGTGGCTGAGGTAAGCGTCTTCAAACCCGATGCGCGCGTGTACCAGATCGCGGTCGATCGACTGGGCGTCCCGAAAGAATCGATCGGCTTCGTTTCGTCCAACTGCTGGGACGCCTGCGGCGCCAAGGCCTTCGGCTTTCGCACCTATTGGATCAACCGCGCCGGCGCGCCGCTCGATGCCCTCGACGCGACGCCCGACCACACGATTGCGCTGCTAACCGACCTCACTGCACTAATCGGCTAGGCGGCACGGCGCGCGATTCGGCGATCTGTCCGGATTCGTTGAAATACTGCAGAGAGCCGAAGCCGTCAGCCACCGCCGGCTGGTATCATAGGGCGCATACTTCGGCTTCCCGGCTCCCGCCTTAATGAAATTCTGCCCCAACTGCGGCACCAGCGTGGTACTCAAGATCCCCGCGGGCGACAGCCTGCCGCGTCACGTGTGCGAATCCTGCGGCACAATCCATTATTCGAATCCGAAAATGGTGATCGGCTGTATTCCCGAGTGGGAAAACAAGATTCTGCTATGCAAGCGCGCGATCGAGCCACGCCGAGGCTACTGGACGCCGCCGGCGGGCTTTATGGAGAACGGCGAGACGACTGCGGAGGGTGCGCTGCGAGAAACGCTGGAGGAGGCCAACGCCCGCGTCGAAATCGGCGACCTGTACACCATGCTGTCGGTGCCGCAGGTCAACCAGGTCCACATCTTCTACCGCGCGCGCCTGCTCGATCTGGATTTCTCACCGGGCCCGGAAAGCCTGGAGGTGGCGCTGTTCGAAGAGGCCGAGATTCCGTGGAAAGAGATCGCTTTTCGCACGATCTCGACCACGCTCAGACACTATTACGAGGACCGCAAGCTGGGCAGCTACGGCTGCCACTCCGGCGCCATATTGGCCCCCAAATAGGCCGGACTAGGTTGCGGCCTTAAATCTCCGGCGTCGCGTTGATCTTGTGGATCGACAGATCGGCGCCGTTGAATTCCTCCTCGGCGTCCAGACGCAGACCGACCGCCGCCTTGAGTGAGCCGTAGACCAGGAGGCCGCCGGCCAGTGCGACCACAATACCCAGTGCAGTGCCTGCGAGTTGCGACATGAAACTCACGCCCCCCATGCCCCCCAAGGCCTTCAGGCCGAAGATACCCGCCGCGATACCGCCCCAGGCGCCGCAAAGCCCGTGCAGCGGCCATACGCCAAGGACGTCGTCGATCTTCCAGCGGTTCTGTGTCAACGTGAACATGTTCACGAAAATCACGCCCGCCACCGCGCCGACCAACAGCGAGGCAACGGGATGCATTACATCGGATCCAGCGCAAACCGCAACCAAACCGGCGAGCGGGCCGTTGTGCACGAAACCCGGGTCATTGCGCCCGACAAACAATGCGGCGAGCGTGCCGCCTGCCATTGCCATGAGCGAGTTCATCGCCACCAGACCGCTCACCTTGTCCAGCGTCTGCGCCGACATGACATTGAAGCCGAACCAGCCTACCGAGAGTATCCACGCGCCCAGCGCGAGAAACGGAATGCTGGAGGGAGGGTGCGCGGTCATGCCCTTGCCGTCCTTGGCATAGCGGCCGCTGCGCGCGCCTAGCAGAATCACTGCGACCAGACCGATCCAGCCGCCGACCGCGTGCACGACGACAGAACCGGCGAAATCATGGAACTCTGCGCCGAACGCGGCCTTGAGCCAGGCCTGTATCCCGTAGTGCTGGTTCCAGGCGATGCCCTCGAAGAATGGATAGACGAAGCCGACCAGAAGGAAAGATGCCGCGAGTTGCGGATAGAACTTGGCGCGCTCTGCGATGCCGCCGGACACGATGGCCGGCACGGCACCGGCAAAGGTCAACAAGAAGAAGAACTTCACCAGTTCATAGCCGTTTTTTTGCGCCAGTTGTTCGGCTCCGTTGAAAAATCCGACGCCGTAGGCGATCCCATATCCGATGAAAAAATAGGCCACGGTCGACACGGAAAAATCGCTCAGGATCTTCACCAGCGCATTGACCTGGTTCTTCCAACGCACCGTGCCCAGCTCCAGAAACGCGAAGCCCGAATGCATGGCAAGCACCATGATTCCGCCAAGCAGCACGAACAGCACATCCCCGCCCGATTTGAAGCTTTCCATACCCCCTCCCCTTTTTCCGAATGCTCGAATCGCCAGGATCGCCGCGTACGCTACACGGCGCGATCGTTTTGCGCATTATGAAGTTTTCCGGGCGATTTGTAATGTGCTAGCGTGTGACATGTCCAAGACCGGAGAACGCGAAAGGCAAGCTGTGCTCAGACCATTTCGGCACAATTCCGTTGGCGTGCGCGCCCGCGTGCGGCGATGATCCCCTGGATCGAAGGCGAGGAGCCGTTTCCGCCGCTGACCAGCGCGCTGCAGCACCCCAACGGATTGCTCGCAGCCGGCGCAGACCTGTCCCCCGCACGCCTGCTCGCAGCGTACCGTCAGGGCATATTTCCCTGGTATTCCGCTGACGAACCGATCCTCTGGTGGAGTCCTGACCCTCGCATGGTGCTGATTCCGTCCGAACTGAAAATCTCCCGCTCGCTCGCCAAGACTTTGCGCAATCGTGGCCACGAAATTCGATTCGACAGCGCGTTCGAGGCGGTAATGGAGGGTTGCGCCACGCGGGGCGCGGGGCACGGCGCGACTGCGAAGGGCACCTGGATCACCGATGAAATGCGCGACGCCTATCTGCACCTGCACAAACTCGGCTACGCGCATTCAGCGGAAACCTGGATCGACGGCGAACTGGCCGGAGGCTTGTACGGCGTCGCGATCGGCCGCATGTTCTACGGCGAATCCATGTTTACCCGGGTGCGCGACGCCTCCAAGATGGCGATGGTGCACCTGGTTCAGCGGTTGCAGCAGCAGGGTTGCGGAATGATCGATTGCCAGATGCATACCGCCCACCTTGCCAGTCTCGGCGCGCGCGCTATCCCGCGCAGCGTGTTTTCACATCGGCTGCGGGAATTGGTAGACTACGCGGCGACGCCCACCAAATGGATTACTTCGAACGCCGATAGCGATGTCCCTGCTTAACGATCTGCCGCCTTCAGTACTGCAGTTCTATGTGACCGCACCCTACCCGTGCAGCTATCTGCCGGAAAAGCTGGCGCGGTCCCAGGTCGCCACGCCCAGCCACTTGATCTCCAATGAAGTCTACAGCGGCCTCGTGAAAGCCGGTTTCCGTCGCAGCGGGATTTTTACTTATCGCCCGCACTGCGACGCCTGCCGCGCATGCATTCCGGTGCGCATTCCGGTTGCGCACTTCGAGGCCGCGCGCGGACAGCGCCGCGCATGGAAGCGGCATGCCGCGCTCGAGGCCTCGTCACAAACCATGCGTTTTCGCAACGAGCATTACGCGCTGTACCTGCGCTACCAGGCCTATCGTCATTCCGGCGGAGGCATGGACCAGGACAGCCGCGACCAGTATTCGCACTTTCTGCTGCAAAGCCGTGTCAACACGCACCTGATCGAATTCCGCGACGCGGGCAAACTGATGATGGTATCCATCGTCGACATTCTCGAAGACGGCGTGTCCTCGGTCTACACCTTCTTCGAACCCGGCGCGCCCTCAGCCAGTTTCGGCACCTACAATATCCTCTGGCAGATCGATCAGTGCCGCAGCCTTGGACTGCCCTATCTCTATCTTGGCTACTGGATCAAGGACAGCCGCAAAATGGCCTACAAAGCCAAGTTCCAGCCAATCGAAGGCCTGGTCGACGGCGAGTGGCGCCCGCTAGGCGGCGAAGATCTCGGCTGATTTCCACCGGGCACCCGCGGTGCCGCCAATGCTCCAAACATCGACCACGCGCAGGGTTTCACGGCGTTCGCCCGTTGCGCGCGCTGCACGGTAAAATCCAGCCATGCTGTATTCGCTGGCACGCCCCCTGCTCTTTTCGCTGGATCCCGAGGCCGCACACGATCTCGCACTGAGTTCGCTCAAACTGCTGGAGCGCGGCGGTATCGCCACCATGCTGGTCGGCAAGGGGTCCGCGCGGCCGGTCAAGCTCATGGGCCTGGAATTTCCGAACGCGCTCGGTTTGGCGGCAGGACTGGACAAGAACGGCGCATATGTCGACGCACTCGCAGCACTGGGCTTCGGCTTCATCGAGATCGGCACGGTCACGCCGCGGCCGCAGCCGGGCAACCCGAAGCCGCGCATATTCCGTCTGCCCGAAGCCCAAGCGCTGATCAACCGCCTCGGTTTCAATAACCAGGGTGTAGACAACCTGATCGCGAACCTGGCGCGCACGCGTTACCGCGGCATACTGGGTATCAATATAGGCAAGAACTTCGACACGCCGATCGATCGAGCCGCCGACGACTACGAGTACTGCCTGGCAAAGGTCTATCCGCACGCGAGCTATGTCACGGTGAACGTGTCCTCGCCGAATACCAAGGACCTGCGCCAGTTGCAGGGCGCGGACGAACTCGGCGCACTGGCGGGCAAACTGAAAACCGAGCAACAGCGGCTGGCTGACGCGCAGGGGCGCTATGTGCCCCTGGTGCTGAAGATCGCCCCCGACCTGGACGACGCGGCGCTCGCCGCCATCGCAAAGTGCCTGCTCAAGCACAAGCTGGACGGCGTCATCGCAACCAACACCACGATTTCGCGCGACGGCGTCGCCGGCCTGCGGCACGCAGGCGAAGGCGGCGGTTTGTCGGGCATGCCGTTGCGCGAACGCTCGACCGATGTGATTCGCAAGCTCGCGCCACTGCTCGAAGGCAGGATCCCGATCATCGGGGTGGGCGGCATCACGAGCGCAGCCGACGCGCGCGACAAGATTACGGCCGGCGCGAGCCTGGTGCAGATCTACACCGGTTTCATTTACCACGGCCCGCAACTGATAGGCGAAATCCTGCGCGCCCTGTGTACGCCACGTCCATGAACGAGGGGACGCTTGCCGAAACGATTGACGGCCTGCTGCCGCAGACGCAATGCACCAAATGCGGCTACAGCGGCTGCCTGCCCTATGCCCGCGCCATCGCAGCCGGCAAGGCGGACATCAATCAATGCCCGCCGGGCGGCGCCGCGGGCATCAAGAAGCTTGCAAGCTTGCTCGGACGCGAAGCCAAACCGCTCGATACGGACAGGTGCACCGAGCAGGTTCGCGCCGTCGCGCTGATCGACGAAGCGCGCTGCATCGGCTGCACCCTGTGCATTCAAGCCTGTCCGGTGGATGCCATCGTCGGCGCACCCAAGCTGATGCACACGGTGATTGCGGGCTTGTGCACGGGATGCGACCTGTGCCTGCCGCCTTGCCCGGTCGATTGCATAGAAATGCTTCCCCTGCCCGAGGCCGAATCGCGCTGGACGCCGGCCATGGCGCAAGCCGCGCGCGCACGTTATCGCTTTCGCGGCGAGCGCCTCGCGCGCGAACTTGTCGAGCGCTCGGAGAGGCTCGCCCGCAAGGCGCAGGAAAAACTCGGGGAAGCCATCCCTGAGGGCAAAAAGGCAGTAATACTCGCGGCGCTTGAGCGCGCCAGGGCGCGACGAACGGGTAATGCGCCGGTGCGAGTCGCAGCCGGGTCCGGGGCGCGCAATGCTTCCGGGAAAAAACCGTGAATCCGGCAAAACGCCGGCATATCTTCGAACGTTTTCACGCAGCCAATCCGGAACCGCGCGGAGAACTGGAATACCGCACGCCGTTCGAACTGCTGATTGCGGTGATCTTGTCGGCGCAAGCGACCGACAAGAGCGTCAACCTGGCGACGCGCAACCTTTACCGGATCGCGTCCACGCCTGCCCAGATGCTCGCACTCGGCATGGACGGCCTGGTCGCCCACATCAAGCGCATCGGCCTTTACCGCACCAAGGCGAAGAACATACTCGCGACCTGCGCCTTGCTGCTCGAGCGTCATGCAGGCGCGGTGCCCAGGGAGCGCGCGGCGCTGGAAGCCTTGCCCGGCGTCGGCCGCAAGACCGCGAACGTAGTGCTGAACATCGCGTTCGGCGAGGCGACCATCGCCGTGGATACGCATATTTTCCGTATCGCCAACCGCAGCGGAATCGCGCCGGGCAGGGACCCGCTGGAAGTCGAGCAGAAACTGCTGAAGTTCGTGCCGCCGGAATTTCGATTGCACGCCCACCACTGGCTGATTCTGCACGGACGCTATGTGTGCAAGGCGAGAAAACCGGACTGTCCGAGATGCGCGATCACGGACCTGTGCGAATTCAAGGCCAAGACGCGCATAGACTGAAATCCTTCCGCATCATGTTCAACCCCACACGCGATCAAGTCCGACAGTTTTTCTTCGACGCCTGGCGCAAACACCGCGACCGCGAAGTGCTGGCCGGAATGGACCACCTCGCAGTCGATATCATCCTGCTGCATCCGGAATACCAGCCGGTACTCGAGGACAAAGAGCGCTATCAGGCGCGGGAATACCGCCCCGAGACGGGGGACACCAACCCATTCCTGCACATGAGCATGCATCTCGCGATTGAGGAGCAGCTTTCCATCGATCAGCCGCCGGGACTAAAGGCGGAATTCGCGCGCCTTGCCACAAAATCCGGCGACCGGCACACAGCCTGCCACGAAGTCATGGAATGCCTGGCGGAGATGGTGTGGCGTGCGCAACGCGACGGCACGGCCCCTGATGCACAGGCCTATCTGGAATGCCTGAAACGGCGTTAGCGGAAGACAGGGACCTGCGGACGGGAACTACTGGACCAGTCGGTGCAAGCGGATGACTTTCAGCTTTCCCGGCAGGCCGGAGAAGTAGGCCGCAATGTCCGCGATATCCTGCGCTGATAGCGCGGCGGCCTGGCCACTCATGACCGGGTTCTTGCGTGAGCCGGATTTGTAGTCGGCAAGCGCGCGGGCGAGGTAATCCTCATGCTGCCCGGCCAGCACCGGGATATCGGCTGAAACGGGCGTGTCGAAGTCTGCGCCATGGCAGGCCGCGCAGGCCTTGGATTTCTGCGCACCAGCGCCGGCATCGCCCCCGGCGTAAGCAAACGGGCTCGCAATGCACAGCAGAGCGGCAAGCATTACTGTTTTCATGGTCGCTCCTTATTTGTGTTCGGTGGAATAGTAGGCGGCGAGATCGGCGATGTCCTGCTCGCTGAGGCCTTGCGCGATGCCGCGCATCGAGGGATGCTGGCGCGCGCCCGATTTGTAAGCCTGCAAGGCGTTGACGATGTACAGCGGCGACTGACCGGTGATCATCGGCACACGATAGACGTGCGGAAAGACAGTCTTGTAGCCTGGAATGCCGTGGCATCCGATGCACATGGAGATCTTGCTCTTGGCCGCCTCCGCGTTGCCGACCGGCGCCTGCGCGAGCGCCGCACCCGTCAGCACAAACAGGATCAAACCCAGAATTGTTTTCATCGCTCTCACTCTTAACGGGCGGCCCGGCCCCCCCGGATCCTGATGCCAATAGCCGCCAATATTCAAAGGGCTGTGGATTCTATACGATAGGCCGCCGGCGAGTAAAGTGCGCGTTTGGGGGCCGCCCGGAGCGGTCCCGTCCATCCTGCCCGTCGTATAATGCATTTTTCATTTCAGGGTATTGCCATGCGTTTCCACGGTTCCGACAATTACATCTCCACCGACGACCTGACGCTCGCCGTCAATGCGGCCGTCACGCTGCAGCGCCCGCTGCTGATCAAGGGCGAACCGGGAACCGGCAAGACCATGCTCGCCGAGGAAGTCGCCAAGGCGCTCGGCCTGCCCATTTTCGAATGGCACATAAAGTCCACCACCAAGGCGCAGCAGGGCCTGTACGAGTACGACGCCGTATCGCGGTTGCGCGATTCGCAGCTCGGCGACCCGCGCGTGCACGACATCAAGAACTACATCGTCAAGGGCACCCTCTGGGAAGCCTTCAATGCCGATGAACCCGTGGTGCTGCTGATCGACGAGGTCGACAAGGCCGACATCGAATTCCCCAACGACCTGCTGCGCGAGCTCGACCGCATGGAGTTCTACGTCTACGAGACGCACGAACTGGTCAAGGCCAAGCACCGGCCGATCGTGTTCATCACCTCCAACAACGAAAAGGAACTGCCCGACGCGTTTCTGCGGCGCTGCTTCTTCCACTACATTCGCTTCCCGGACAAGGAGACGATGGAGAAAATCGTCGACGTGCACTTCCCCGGCATCAAAAAGCACCTGCTGCGCGAGGCGCTGGAGGTCTTCTTTGAAGTGCGCGAAGTGCCGGGCCTGAAAAAGAAACCGTCCACTTCGGAACTGCTCGACTGGCTCAAGCTCCTGCTCGCCGACGACATTTCGCCCGAGGCCCTGCGCAGCAAGGACAAGAAGACCATCATCCCGCCGCTGCACGGCGCCTTGCTCAAGAACGAGCAGGACGTGCACCTGTTCGAGCGGCTGATCTTCATGTCGCGGCATAACCGATAGAAAGGCAAGCAAGGCGACGGTGCATTCATGCTGATCGATTTCTTCCTCAAACTCAGGGGTGCCAAGGTCCCGGTCACGACCAAGGAATACCTCATGCTGATCGAGGGCATGCAAAAAGGTGTGGTCGGTTCATCGATCGACGATTTTTACTATTTCTCCAGGACTTGCCTGGTCAAGGACGAAGCCAACTTCGACAAATTCGACCGCGCTTTCGGCGAATACTTCAAGGGTGTCGAAGCCATCATGGGTGTCGAAGCGGATATCCCGCTCGAGTGGCTGCGCAAGCAGGCCGAACTCAACCTGAGCCCGGAGGAAAAGGCCAAGATCGAAGCCATGGGCGGTTGGGAAAAGCTCATGGAGACGCTCAAGAAACGCCTTGAAGAGCAGAAAGGACGCCACCAAGGCGGCAGCAAGTGGATCGGCACGGGCGGCACCTCGCCCTACGGCGCCTACGGCTACAACCCCGAAGGCGTGCGCATAGGCCAGGACGGCTCGCGCAACCGCTCGGCCGTGAAAGTCTGGGACCAGCGCGAATACCAGAACCTGGACGACCAGGTGGAACTCGGCACGCGCAACATCAAGATCGCGCTGCGCCGGCTGCGCCGCTTCGCCCGCGACGGCGCGCCCGAGGAACTCGACCTGGACAACACGATTACCTCTACCGCGAAAAAAGCCGGGATGCTGGACATCCTGATGCGGCCCGAGCGCCACAACAAGGTCAAGGTGCTGCTGTTCTTCGATATCGGCGGCTCGATGGACGATCACATCAAGCTGTGCGAGGAAATGTTTTCCGCGGCCAAGACCGAATTCAAACACATGGAGTATTTCTACTTCCACAACTGCCTTTACGACTACGTGTGGAAGGACAACCGCCGCCGCCATGCGGAGCGCACCCCGACCACTGACATCATGCACAAGTACGGGCACGACTACAAACTCATATTCGTCGGCGACGCGACCATGAGCCCCTACGAAATCCTGCAGCCCGGCGGCTCGATCGAATATTCCAACGACGAGGCCGGCGCGGTGTGGCTGCGGCGCATGCTGGATACCTATCCGAAGGCGATCTGGCTCAACCCCGAACCCGAGCAGCTCTGGCCCTACCGCCAGTCGATCTCCATCCTCCGCGAGATCATGGAATCGCGCATGTACCCGATCACCATCGAGGGCCTGGAGCGCGCGATGCGCTACCTCAGCAAGTAGTCAGGCGCTATTTCCCGCCGGATAGAAGTCCGTTTTAATTCGCCGTCATTTCGAGCGGTATGTTGGTTCACGCTGCTCGACTTTCCTGAGCTGCTCGGCGACTGCCTCGCCTTGGTGTCAGGATGGAACAGGCAGCAGACCTACCCATCCACCGCGGCGTACGTCGCGCGGCAGGCGCGCCTCTGAGCGCCTGATCTATCCTTAAGAGCGCAGCAACTCAACGGCCACCGCAGTCAGCCAGCTGCGGACCTTGGTCTCGGTGTCCCGGTCGAGCAGTGCGAGAATGCGCGCTTCGACTCCGTCTGCAAGCTGCTTGCACTGCCGCAGGCGCTGCGCGCCGGCCTCGGTCAGCTCCATGCGCAGCACGCGGCCGTGCGTTTCATGTTCCCGGCGTGCAATCAGCCGCTCGCGCTCGAGCTTGCGCACGATCAGATTGACCGTTTGCGGCGTCAGTTGGGCGACGCGCGCCAGATGGGCCCCCGACGCGCCGGGATAGGTGTCGAGCAGGTTGAGGACGAGGAACTGTGGGCTCGTCAGGCCGGCCTCCGCCAGCGTCGCGTCGAGTGCTGAGCGCACCGCGCCGTGGGCTTGGCGAAGCAGGTAGGCGATATGCCCCTGCCTGCCACGCCGGCCCTCGCCGACGGCAGGCACCACCCTAGGTTGAGCACTCCTCGCCATCGGCACAGTATATCAGCAGGTTGACATATTATCAGTGTGCTGATAATCTGCGCAGCCATTACCCCACCTGGAGACCCACCGCATGACACAACTCGATGCCCCCAACGCAGCCATCCTGCAGAAGCATGTCGCTGCCGAAACCGTCTTCGACCTGGAAGGCACCCTCGCCACGCTCACCGAGGATTGCCTCTTCGAGGACGTGCCCTCTGGCGAGGTCTATCGCGGGCGCGAAGACGCAGGCGGCTACTACCGCGAGTGGTGGGACGCCTTCGGCAACGTGCCCTCCAGCAGCCGGCTGTATATTCCGGCCGGCAACAGCATGATTGTCGAGACGCGCTTCGTTGGCACTCACCGTGGCGCCTACCGCGGCGTGGCGCCTACCGGCCGGCCCATCGACCTCCCGGTCGCCATTTTCATCAGCTTTCGCGACGGACTGCTGGAGGGCGAGCGGTTCTACTACGACCGCGCCACGCTGTTCGCGCAGCTCGGCGCCAAATAGGCGCTCCGCCATGCGCATCGCCGTACTCGGCGCGACCGGGGCCGCTGGTCGCGCGTTTGTACCAAGGGCAAGCACGGCGGGATACAATCTCAGAACCGACCGAACCGACATTCTCGACCGCCGGGCGCTCGACGCGCTGGTGCAAGGCTGCGACGCAGCGGTCAACCTTGCCACCTCGATCCCCAAACCCGGCGGGCGCGGCAACTGGAACACCAACGACCGGATCCGGCGCGAAGGAACGGCGAACCTGCTCTCCGCCTGCGTCGCGGCCGGCGTACGGATCCTGGTCCAACAGAGCGTGGCGATGCTGCACTGTGCCGCCGACGATCGGCCACAGGCCGAGGACAATGCGACCGAAGGCTACAGCGTCCTCGCCTCGGCGTTCGATATGGAAGCTCTGGTTCGTGCTGCGCCGCTCGACGGGCGCCTGGTACGCGGCGGGTTGTTCTACGGTCCCGGCACCCTGCGCGAGGAGTTCTGGCTCGAAGAGGTCAAAGACCGCGCGTTCCGCATTCCGGGCAACGGCAACGCCTGGGTGTCGCCGGTCCATGTTGAAGACTATGCCAGGGCGCTGATCACCGTACTCGAGCGCGGAGAACCGCGCGCCGCGTACATCGCCTGCGACCAGGCGCCGCTGCAACTTCGCGAGTTGTACGCGCGCGCGGCGGCCCAGGCGGGCGTCGCCCCGCCCGAGACCGGCGGAGAGCATAGGCTGCGATCGTTCCGCGTCTCGAATGCCAAGCTGCGTGCGCTGGGATGGAGCCCATTGCACGCCGCACTGCGTCCCTGAATCGCCCCCTCCCGGCGCGGCAGTTCAATCGTAGCGCGAGAAGTCGTAGCCCTTCTTGGCCACGACCTCGAGCAGGAACGGCTTGTTGATCGCGTTGGTGTCGAGGCCTTCCTTGATAACAGCGGCGATGGATGCGCGAGAAGCCGTCGGCCATGCCACCCCGACACGTTCCTGCCGGCACAGCACGCTGCGGATATCGATCGCCGCGCAGGCGTCGATCAGAGCATTGCGCGGATAGCAGGCGAGGAATTCGGTTCCCTCTTGCTTGAGAAAGCGTGCAATTGCGTCTGCACCCTTCATTCGGCCGCTCTCCCGGTTGCTGCTCGGATTGCGCCCGTAGGCGAATCAGCCGCCGAGCACGGCCTTCAGCGCGTCGAAAACCGCTTTCGATTTCGCCGGCTTCGACAGGTAGGCATCCGCCCCCAGATTCAGGCCTTGCAGCAGGTACTCGGGGCTGGAGTGGCCGCTCAGCATGATCACCGGCAGGTCCCGAAGCGCGGCATGGGCGCGGATCTTGGCGAGTATCTTGAAGCCGCTGACATTGCCCGGCAGGTTGACATCCAGAATCACCGCGTCCACACGCGGCGTCTTCTGTATCGCCTGGACGAACGTCTGCACGTCCTGCGCCTTGCGCGTCTGGTAGCCCCCCGCACGCGACAGCAACATCTCGAGCACGTTGAGGGTGGGCAAATCGTCTTCCACGATCAGGACGGTGGTCTTCTTCGGGTCGACGGTGCGCGCCGGACGCGGCCGCGTCACGTTGACGAAGTAGTCGCCCTGGCCCAGCGCCTTCGCGCCGATCAGTATGTCCTGCGGGATCTTCCGCGGCGGTGGCGGCGGCGGTTCCGGCTTCAGATCCGCAAACTTGAACACCCCGGTGAAATCCAGATCGATGGTTTTGCCGTCGTCCGAGGGTTTGGTCTCGCTCATTGCGCGAATTCAATAATGTATGCGGCGGATTTGCCGGAATCCCGCTTCATGCCCGTCCTTGGAACCAGGAGCATCATGCGGCGCGCATAGTTTAACAGTTGTTGCGGTTTCCAGAACCTTCCCGGGGGAACGTCTCGACAAACGCCAAACACCTGCTTACCGACCCGTCGGGGCAGCGGCGCGGCCAAGCAGCCAGGCGGGCGCGAAGGCGAGCGCGAAGGCGAAACAAGTGAAGAAGAACGCATCCTGAAAGCCGAGCGCAAGTGCCTGCGCGTGAATGACCTTGCCCAGGTAGTCGAGCGCCCCCGGCTGCAGCGCTGCGTCGGAAACGCCCGACCGATGCAGCAGCGCGCCAACCTGCGCCAGCAACTCGGCGCTTTGCGCATTGTCCGGCGTCTGCGTTGCGGTCAGCAGTCCGGCATGGCGCGCGGTGCGCATGTCGATCGCCACCGCGGTGAGGTTGACGCCGAACGCACCGCCCATCTGGCGGATGAAGTTGTAGGTGCCGGCGGCCTGGTTCAGCTTGTCGCCGGCCACGCTCGTCATCGCCACCTTGCCCAGGTTCGGCATCACCATGCCGAGCGCGGCGCGACTCATTATCGTGTATCCGGCGAACACCCAGAAGGCGGTGTTGACGTCGGTGTCCGACATCAGCCAGGCAGCCACCGAAAACAGGGCACAGCCGGCCATGAGCGGATAGTGCACAGGCAGGGTGTCAGCCAGCCTGCCGGAGACCGGAATCAGCATCATCAACAGCACGCCCGCGGGCACCAGCACCAGTCCGGCCTGCGTCGGCGTGAAACCCTGCACCGTCTGCATGAACACCGGGATCGCGTAGTTGGTGGCGAAATTGCCGGCGCCGAACGCGAACGCGATGCACATCGCCGACGTAAAGCGTAGGTCCGCGAACAGGCTCACGTCGAGCAGCGGGTGCTGCGCGCGCAGTTGCAGGCCGATGAACAGCGCCGCGGCGACAAGCCCGATGAGGAAGAACACGACGGTCTGGTCCGATGACCAGCCCCAGCGGTGGCCGTTGCCGATGGCGCTCATCACGCAGAAGAGCGCAAGCGCGACCAGCGCGAACCCGGCCCAGTCGAAAGAGGGCAGCCGCGTCGATAGTCGTTTGGTAGGCATGAACGCCAGCCCCATCAGGAACGCCACCGCAACCAGCGGCAGGGGCACGATGAAAATCTCGCGCCAGTTCATGGCGTCGATCGCAAGTCCGCCGACCCAGGGGCCGAAGCTCGGCGCGAGCGTCACCCCCATGGTATAGATCCCGACCGCCATGCCGCGGCGTGCGACCGGGAATACCGCAACCACGGTGGCCATCACCACCGGCTGGATCAGGCCGGCCGAAAATCCCTGCAGGATGCGCCCCAGGATCAGCATTTCCATGCTCGGCGCCGCAGCACAGATCAGCGCGCCGAACGCAAAGTTCGCCAGTGCGAAACTGAAGGTAAGGCGCTGTCCGAATGCTTCCACTGCCCAGGCGCTGAGCAGCTGGCTCGCTACCATGGTGGCGAGGAAAGCGGTCGCCGCCCACTGCGCCAGGTCCTGGCCGATGCCGAATGCGCCCATGATGCTCGGCACCGCGACGTTCACCATGGTCGCTGAGAGCACCATCGACACCGAACCGAGCAGGCCGGCGACGGTCACCAGCCAGCGATATGCCGGCCCGTAGCGCAGAAACTGCGCCTCGAATAAGAGGCTTGCGTCAGCGGCCGGTGGCAATCTTGATCTCGACCATCATTCCCGGGCGCAGACGCGCTTCGCGCTGTGCCAGCGCAATGCGCACCGGGACGCGCTGCGTGATCTTGGTAAAGTTGCCGCTGGGGTTCGGGCTGGGCAACAGCGCGAACGTACTGGTGGCTGACTGCCCGATGCGCTCGACCTTGCCTTGGAAGGACTCATCGGGATAGGCGTCAACCGCCACCTGAACCTTCTGACCGATCTCAATCCGCCGCAGCTCGGTTTCCTTGATATTCGCCTCGATCCACACCTGCTCCGGATCGTGCAGCAGCATCAGCCGCTGCCCCGGCGACACGTACTCTCCGGCCTCGACAAACAGACGGTCGACCACGCCCTTCAGCGGGCTCCTGAGGCTGCGGTCTGTGAGGTCGAGGCGCTGGCGCCGCACGCGCGCTGCGATCTCGGCCTCGCGCTTTTCGAGCACTGCGAGCTGTCCGGCTAGCACCGCCATGCGCGCACGGTCGGCCTCGGCCTCGCGCACCCGCGCTTCGGCCCCCTGCAGGTTGGCGACAGCCATGTGGAATTCCCGCTCTACGCGCTGCAACTGGGCGTCGGTGAGATCGCGCTGGCTTTGCGACACCATCTTTTTCTCGAACAAGCGGCGGCTGCGCTCGAGTTCCCTTTTTGCCAGGGCGCGCTGCGGCTCCAGGCTCGACACCGTCACTTTCGCCGAGGCAAGCTCGGCGCGCATCGATTGCAGGCGCGACTCTGTCTGCCCGCGCACCAGGGCGCGCTCGGCGGCGAGCCGCGCGCGATCGGCGCTGAGCGCTTCGAGCTGCGCCTCGAGTTCCTTCACCGCCAGTTCGGCGTCGCGCCGGTCGATTTCGAGCAGCACTGCGTCGGCGTCGACCGCCCGGCCCTCCAGCACCGCGACCCGTGTCACCCAACCGGCCGCGCGGCTCGCGACCATTACCATGTCGGCCCGGATGCGCGCGTCCTCCTCGTGCACGAACATCGTGCGTTCGCGGAACTCGCGATAGCCGAAAACGCCCGCAAGGACCAGCACCACGGCAAGGATGACCAGGTTGAGCGGCGGCCCGCGGCGGCGGGCGACGCGATCAGCAGATCCGGTCGATTCCGGCATCGACATGAGGCGGGCGCAACCCATGGATCGCGCCGTGCAGACGGTGATGCTTTTTGTACGGACTACGCGCCATATTCGTGTTTTGCCTCAGTACGCCTGCGACCTGTCGCTAGGCGGATTGATTGCCGTCGCGCTGCTGCGGCGGTGAGACCTTGATCGCTTCTTCTACGGTGGTAAGGCCCGCTGCAACTTTCATCGCAGCGCTGATGCGCAGCGGCTTCATGCCTTCCTTGTAAGCGAGCTCGCGCATGCTGGCGAGATCGGCCCGGGCGTCGACGAGGCGTTTCATCGGTTGCGACATGAGCAGGATTTCATAGATGCCGATGCGGCCGATGTATCCGGTATTGCGGCATTCCAGGCAGCCTACCGGGTGGAAAATGTGCGCGGGGCGCTTGGCCTTCCAGGGTGCGACGAACTCCTCCCAGTTCAGATCGTCGGCCCGTCCATTGTCGAAGGGCACTTTTTGCTTGCAGTGCGGGCACAGCGTGCGCACCAGACGCTGCGCCATTACGCCGAGGATGGTCGAATTGAGCAGATAAGGCGGCACGCCCAGGTCGAGCAGCCGCGTGATCGCCGCGACCGAATCGTTGGTATGCAGGGTGGAGAGCACCAGATGTCCGGTGAGCGCCGCCTGGATCGCCATGTCCGCGGTTTCCAGATCGCGAATCTCACCCACCATGATGATGTCCGGGTCCTGGCGCATCAGCGCGCGCACGCCGTCCGCAAAGCCGAGATCGATGCCGTGCGTCACCTGCATCTGGTTGAACGCAGGCTCCACCATTTCGATCGGATCCTCGATGGTGCAGACGTTGACTTCTTCGGTGGCCAGCGTCTTCAGCGTCGAATAAAGCGTGGTGGTCTTGCCCGATCCCGTGGGCCCGGTGACCAGAATGATGCCGTGCGGCGCCGCGGTCATCTGGCTCCAGCGCGCCTTATCCTCCTCGGAGAAGCCGAGTTCGGAAAAATCCTTGACCAGCACTTCCGGATCGAACACCCGCATCACCAGCTTTTCGCCAAAGGCCGTGGGCATGGTCGACAGCCGCAGTTCGATTTCCTGTCCGTCCGCCGTGCGTGTCTTGATGCGGCCGTCCTGCGGCCGGCGCTTTTCCACCACATCCATGCGGCCGAGTATTTTGATGCGGCTGGTCATGGCCGACATCACCGCCGCCGGAATCTGGTACACCTGATGCAAAACACCGTCGATGCGAAAGCGCACCAGACCGACGTCGCGCCGCGGCTCCATGTGGATGTCGCTTGCGCGCTGGTCGAACGCGTACTGCCACAGCCAGTCGACCACATGCACGATGTGCTGGTCGTTGGCGTCGTACTGCCGGTTGGCGCTCCCCATCTCCACCAGCTGCTCGAAGTTGCCGATGCCGCTGCGCTGTTCGCCTTTCTCGGCTGCACCCTTGATCGACTTCGCCAGGTTGTAGAACTCGACCTGGAAGCGCGCGATATCGAGCGGATTGGCGATGACGCGGCGGATATCGAGACGCAGGATGGGCTTGAGCTCGCGTTCCCATTCCTTGATGTAGGGTTCGCAGGTGGCGATCACCGCCTCCTTGGTGTTCACTTCCACGGGCAGGATCTTGAAGCGCTGCGCGTAGGCGTTGGACATGATGTCCGTGACCGCGGAAAAGTTTATCTTCAGCGGATCGATGTGAAAATACTTCAGGCCGACCTTGGCGGCCATCCACTCGGTGAGCAACTCCAGATGCAGCAGCTTGTTCGGCGGCAGCAGGGATTTCCATTTCTGATCGCCGATCACTGTCAGCGGGTGATGATCGGCGCGCTGCATGCGCCGGTCGGCGATCAGTTTGTCGGCTTCGGCGCGGCCCACGATGCCGTCCCCGACCAGTTCGTCGAGAACTTCGGCGAGGCTTAATTTGCGGTCGGTCCCGGCTTCTGCGGCGGATTGCATGGTCTGCACTATAGCCACATTGCCCAGCCGGTTCAAATTGAAGCTGATTGCGGTGCGAATTGCGTACCCGGCGCAAAGCGATCCGCGCATACACCCGAGCTGCGCGCGGGTATTCGCCCATGTGAATATGTTAGGATTGACACAGGTTACCGTAGTGCGGCGGTTCTGCACGCGGCAAATACCCGTAGCACGCAATTTCGCGCGTGTAGGGGCGACGTCCCTGCGCTGCCATTACTTATAGGAGCACGCAATGATCAAAATTGGAGACACTCTGCCCGACGGCAAGTTGAGCGAAGCCACGGAATTCGACGAAGCCGCCGGATGCCCCTTGAACCCCAAGGACATCAGCGTGGCCGAAGCGACCAAGGGCAAGAAAATCGCGATTTTCGCACTGCCCGGCGCCTATACCCCCACCTGTTCGGCGAAGCACGTACCGAGCTACGTAGCCAACTACGACAAGCTGAAGGCCAAGGGCGTGGACGAAATCTGGTGCGTGGCCACCAATGATGCGTTTGTCATGGGCGCCTGGGGTCGTACGCAAAAAGCCGGCGACAAGGTGCGCATGCTGGCCGACGGCAGCGCCCTCTGGACCAAGGCACTGGGGCTGGAACTCGATTTAACCGCCCGCAATATGGGCATACGCTCGAACCGCTACTCGATGCTGGTGGATAGTGGCGTGGTCAAACAGCTGAACGTCGAAGGTCCCGGTAAATTTGAGGTTTCCGACGCCGCGACCATGCTGAAGCAGATGTAAGACGGCGCTTCGAATATTGTCATTCCGAGCGAAGCGAGGAATCTGCTTTTAAATCGAGAAAAGCAGATTCCTCAGCCTGCGGCTTCGGAATGACAAGAGTACTGAACGCGTTTCTCAGCTCCCCGGCGTCCAGATTTTCGACGCGCTGCCCGAAAGCGCCAGCATCAGTTCGTTCAAGCGCTTGACGAAGCCGGCCGGGTCTTCCAGCTGACCGCCCTCGGCGAGCAGCGCCTGGTCGAACAGCACCTGGCACCAGTCGGCGAATTGGCTTTCCTCGTATTTGAGCCGCTGCACCAGCGGATGGCCGGGATTGATCTCCATGATCGGTTTGGAATCGGGCACTTTTTGCCCGGCCGCCTTGAGTATGCGCGCGAGATTGCCGCCCATGTCGTACTGATCGGAGACCAGACAGGCGGGCGAGGCGGTCAACCGCAGCGTCACGCGCACCTCCTTCACCTGTTCGCCCAGCGCCTGCTTGACCTTGTCCGTCAGATCCTTGTATTCGCCGGCCTGCTTTTCCTGTTCTTTTTTCTCCGCTTCGTCCTCCAGCTTACCCAGGTCCAGATCGCCGCGGGCCACCGAGACCAGCGCCTTGCCTTCGAACTCGGTCAGATTTGACACCAGCCATTCGTCCACGCGCTCCGCAAGCAGCAGCACCTCGATGCCCTTCTTGCGAAACACCTCCAGATGCGGGCTGTTCTTCGCCGCGAGAAACGAATCGGCGGTGACGTAATAGATTTTTTCCTGGCCCGGTTTCATGCGCGCGACATAATCGGCGAAGGAAACGCCCTGCTCTTCGCTGTCGTTCTCGGTGCTGGAAAAACGCAGCAGCGCGGCGATTTTTTCCTTGTTCGCATGGTCTTCGCCTACGCCTTCCTTCAGCACCAGGCCGAATTCCTTCCAGAACCCGGTGTACTTGTCCTTCTGGTTTTGCGCGAGGTCCTCGAGCAAGGCGAGCACGCGCTTGGTGCAGCCGGAGCGGATCGCCTCGATGTCCTTGCTCTGCTGCAGAATCTCGCGGGACACATTGAGCGGCAAATCGCTGGAATCGACCACCCCGCGCACGAAGCGCAGATAGGCCGGCAGCAATTGCTCGGCGTCGTCCATGATGAACACCCGTCGCACGTACAGCTTGATGCCGTGGCGGTGCGTCCGGTCATACAGGTCAAAGGGCGCATGCGCGGGCAGATACAGCAGCTGCGTGTACTCGTGCCTGCCTTCCACGCGGTTGTGCGTCCAGGCGAGCGGCGTTTCGAAGTCGTGCGCGACGTGCTTGTAGAACTCCTGGTATTGCTCGTCGCTGATCTCGGCCTTAGGACGCGCCCACAGCGCGCTCGCCTGGTTGACGGTTTCGTCCTCGCCGCCGGGTTTTTGCTCCTTCGTGTCTTCGTCCCAGACGCTTTTTTCCATGCGAATCGGGAGCGCGATGTGATCCGAGTACTTGCGGATCAGTGCGCGCAGACGGAAACCGTCCAGCAGATCGTCCTCGCCCTCGCGCAGGTGCAGGGTCACCTCGGTGCCGCGCCCCGCCTTCTCGACTGCTTCGATGCTGTACTCGCCGCCGCCGTCGGATTCCCAGCGCACCCCTTCGCTCGTGGCAAGGCCCGCTCGCCGCGTCACCAGGCTCACGCGGTCGGCGACGATGAAGGACGAGTAGAAACCCACGCCGAACTGGCCGATCAAGTGTGCGTCCTTGGCCTGGTCTCCGGTGAGCGCCTGGAAAAATTCGCGTGTGCCCGACTTCGCGATGGTGCCGATGTTGGCGATGACTTCATCGCGCGACATGCCCACGCCGTTGTCGGACACGGTCAGGGTGCGCGCCGCCTTGTCGAAACTGACGCGTATTCTCAGATCGGCGTCCGTTCCGTAAAGCGAGGCGTCCGACAGCGCTTCGAAGCGCAGCTTGTCAGCAGCGTCCGACGCATTCGAGATCAGTTCGCGCAGAAAAATCTCCTTGTTGCTGTACAAGGAGTGGATCATCAGATGCAGCAGTTGTTTTACTTCGGCCTGGAAGCCCAGCGTTTCCTTGGTGGCAGTGTCAGACATGGTTTCTCCGTCGATAGTCCAGATTTTTCCCGATTGTCCCGTTAAATGCGGGCTGCAGGGCGAATTTTCAAGAGGCGGGCGGCCGATAGGCACAATGGCGGTTAGAATGGCGCTCGCCCCGCTGCCGCAATCACCGATACAGACCGCTTTTGCGCTTCCATCCCCAATTTCTCGCCGGATTCAAAGCCTGCCTGCCGGTCCTGCCTGGGGTGATGACCTTCGGCATGATCAGCGGCGTGGCCATGGTCGCGGCGGGGATGCCCTACTACCTGGCGATACTGATGTCGGTCATGGTCTACGCGGGCAACGCGCAGCTGGCCGCATTGCAACTCTACACCTCGGGCAGCCCGATCGCGATTGCCATCATGGCGGCGCTGGTGATCAATCTGCGATTTTCCATTTACAGCCTGGCGATTACGCCGCACTTGTCAGCGGCCAGCCCGCGCTGGCGCCCCCTGCTCGCCTACATCTTGTCGGACAACGGTTACGCGATGACCCTGCGCGGCTATGAACGTCCCATGGAAGCGCTGGACAAGGTCTGGTACTACTCCGGATGCTGCGCCGCCATCTGGATCACCTGGCAGACCGGCACCCTGGTCGGCGTACTGCTCGGCGCGGGCATCCCGGCGGGCTGGCATCTGGAGTTTTCCATCCTGCTCGCCTTCCTGGGCATCGTCGCGCCCACCATCCGCGATCGCGCCATCGCCGCGGCCGCATGTGCCGCCGGCGTCACCGCGGTGCTCGCCTGGTCCCTGCCGCTGCGCCTGGGACTGCTGCTGGCGACCGCAGCGGGGATCATCACCGGCATGCTGGTCGAAAAATTGCAGGAGAAATTCAGTCCATGACCGCCTTCCTGCTGTTGATCTTCGGGCTTGCGCTGACCAGTTTCATTCCGCGCGCGTCCTTCATCCTGCTGTTCGCACGCTGGCCCGCACCCGCGCTGCTGCGGCGCGCCCTGCGCTACGTGCCTGCGGCCGTATTTTCGGCGATTCTCGTGCCCGCATTCGTGATGACGGCGGGCTCGGTTCAAATCGGCCTGGACAATCCGCGCCTGCTGGCGGGCATTCTTGCCGCCATCGTCGCCTGGCACACGCGCAATACCCTGGTCACCATTGTGATCGGCATGCTGGCCCTGCACTTTTTTGACTATCTGGTGAAGTAAATCGCTCGACCTGCCTTGTCGGGCACCGCGTAAGGCGTTCGCGCACAACGCGCCGCGCGTGTCGCACCAAAAGAAAAAGGACCCTCGCGGGTCCTTTTCCGTACTTCGCGACTGCAGGATTACTTACCGTTGCCGCCCTTGCGGCCCGGATTGCCGGGCACGCCGTCGACTTCATCGTTCGAGTTCGCACCAAACGGATAGGCGGTGCCGTGGTCGTCCTGGTTCGAATTGCCCGGATCGCAAGCTTCAGGCCCGTTGCCGACGCCTTGGTTGCACTTGAGTTTCGCGTGAGTCACGGTGCCGCCTGGTGCGGAGCAGGCGGTGATTGTGGAGCCAGTCAATGTCACGGCGCCGGTCGGCGTCACGGCGGTGCCTTTTCCGCCCGCCATTGCATCCCCCTTAAAGGTTCCACCGGTAACCGTGATGTCCGCACCCGCGAGTATGGTTCCCCGGAAGGTCGAAGTCGTCAGCGTCGCGGCTTCGGCTACCCACCAATACACGTTTGGACAATCGACTTCCTGTGCGCCACCCGCCATGACCACCGAGAAGTTGGTGCCGGTAAGAGCGCCGGTGCCACCGGTCCCGATTTTGAATATCCAGACTCCGTCCGCGGGCCCGTCGAGGGTCAACGTGCCTGTCAATGTCGCCGCCGCGGGGAAACAGTAGACACCGGGCGGAAGTGTTACGCCCGCGAGCGTACCAGACAGCGTCTGGTCGCAAGATATGGACTCGAACTGCTTGTACGCGTAAATGAAGTCAGCGTAAGCCGCCGTGGCGTCCGTGACGACCGCCCCTGTAATCGTGCAACCCGTTTGTACGACGGTGCCGATGGGGACGACGCCCACGTCTCCGTTGACAGTGGAATTGGTACAGGTCACCGCACCGGCCGCCGGACCGCCAGCCAGGGCCGCAAAGCTCGACGCACTGTTCAATGATGGCACGATTTGAGCCCATGCCGGAGCGGCGCCGGCTAGCATTGCCGCCGTCGCCAGCAAACATGTGGATAGGTGTTTCCGAAGATCATTCATGATGTGTTTCCTTTTGTAAGTATTTCATGGGAACAAGGCTCAATCCCCAGCGGGCGTGTATCCCGATGTGCTGCACTGGGGTGCCGGCATGGAAATGCTTACCGCGGAACGACAAGCCGTCCTATGCCGGTTTTCTTCAAGCCAAGTCCGGCGAAACCGGCGGGGCGCTTGTCCGTCGACCACGCATTTATAGCTGTTGCACAAAAGATATGCTGTACGTTGTCGCACATAAGGCGAATAACTTTTGCGGTGCCGCGGCGGACCCTGCGACTGTTTGTATTAGAATCTGAACCAATCCAGAGAATTACGGTCTCTTCGGAAACCCAAACAACTACAAGGTCGTCCGATGCTGCGCCGAATTCTTTCTCTTACCCTCGCCCTGCTTCTGCCGGGATTTCTGTTCGCACCTGCGCACGCCACTCCCGCGAGCACGCAGGCCGCCGCGTCAATCAGCAAGATCACTTCGGTCGAAGGCATCACCGAATACCGGCTCGAGAACGGCCTCAAGGTGCTGCTGTTTCCCGACGCCACCCAGGACACGGTCACCGTCAACCTCACTTATCTCGTCGGCTCGCGCAACGAGGGCTACGGCGAATACGGCATGGCGCACCTGCTGGAGCACATGCAATTCAAGGGCACGCCGCGCCATCCCGATCCCAAGAACGAGTTTCAGGGCCGCGGCGCGCGCTTCAACGCCTCGACTTCGTTCGACCGCACCAACTACTACGAAAACCTGGCTGCCAGCGAAAGCAATCTCGACTGGGCGCTGGAACTGGAAGCGGACCGCATGCTCAATTCCACGATACTGAAAAAGGATCTGGACAGCGAGATGACCGTAGTGCGCAACGAATTCGAGGCGGGCGAGAACAGCCCCCACAACGTGCTGGGCGAGCGCATGGCCTCCGCCGCCTACCTGTGGCACAACTATGGACACGCGATCATCGGCTCCCGTTCCGACATAGAAAACGTGCCGATCGAACGCCTGCAGGCCTTCTACCGCAAATACTACCAGCCCGATAACGCGGTGCTGCTGGTCAGCGGCAAGTTCGACGAAGCCGCGGCGCTCAAAATGGTCGAGCGCCATTTCGCCGGCCTTCCCAGGCCCGCACGCGCACTCATTCCGACCTACACCGCCGAGCCGACCCAGGACGGTGAGCGCAGCGTGACGCTGCGCCGCGCAGGCGAGATCCAGTTGGTCGGCGCCTTGTACCACCTGCCGCCGGGCGCGCATGCCGATTTCCCTGCAATCGACGTGCTCGTCACCGCACTTACCAAGGTACCCGGCGGGCGCCTGCACCGCGCACTGGTGGAGTCAGGCAAGGCGAGCAGCGTGTACGGGGGCGACCAGCAGCTGCGCGAAGCCGGCTACGCCTATTTTGGCGCCAGCCTGGGCAAAGACCTGTCGCTGGATGCGGCGCGCGCTGCGCTGCTCACGACACTCGAAGGCTTTGCCTCCAAACCAATCACCGACGAGGAGGTGGAGCGCGCGCGCACGCAGTTGCTAAACGACATTGAAATGGCCCTGGCGAATCCGCGTGAACTCGGCATCGCGCTGTCCGAATTCATTGCCATGGGCGACTGGCGCCTGTTCTTCCTGTACCGCGACGGCCTGAAAAAGCTGACACCCGCCGACGTGCAGCGCGTTGCGACGCAATACCTCAAGACCTCGAACCGCACCTTGGGCATGTTCGTTCCGAGTGCTCAGCCGGACCGCGCCGAGATTCCGCCGGCGCCCGATGTCGCCGCGCTGGTCCGGGACTACAAGGGGGCGGCGCCGGTGGCGGCGGGCGAGAGTTTCGAACCTTCCGCGGCGAATATCGATGCACGCACCACGGTACGACAATTGCCGGGCGGGATGAAGCTCGCGCTGCTGCCGAAGAAAACGCGAGGCGGCACAGTCGTGGCGCAACTGGTTCTGCATTGGGGCGACGAGCAGAGCAAAATGGGCCGCTCTTCGGCCTGCAGGCTGGCCTCGGCCATGCTGATGCGTGGCACCAGGAAGCACACGCGCGAGCAATTGCGCGATGAGTTCGACCGCCTGAAAGCCAACGTGAGCGTCAGCGGCAACGGCGCTTCAATTGAAACCCTGGGCGCCAATCTGCCTGCCGTGCTGCGCCTGGTTACCGAAGTCCTGCGCGAACCCGCTTTTCCGGAAAGCGAGTTCACGCAACTCAAGCGCTCCGCCCTGACCAGCGTGGAGAGCATGAAAAGCGAGCCGGGCGCGCTGGCGGGACTGCAACTGGCGCGCCATCTCAACCCCTACCCGCCCGAGCACTGGCTGTACACGCCCACGCTTGATGAACGCATGCAACGCCTGCAGTCGGTGGGCATCGAAGACATGCGGCGCTGCCACGACGACTTCTACGGCGCGAGCAATAGTGAACTCGCAGTGGTCGGGGATTTCGACGCGGCGCAAATTACCGGTCTCGCGCAGGAACTATTCGGCGCCTGGGTCAGCCCGAAACCGTTCAAACGCATCGCCGACAGCTACCACGACGTGCCGCCCATTGATCGCAGTCTCGACACGCCGGACAAGGCCAACGCCGTGTTCAGGGCCGGGTTGAACCTGAAATTGCGCGACGACGGGGAAGCGTATCCGGCGCTGGTGCTGGGCAACTACCTGCTGGGCGGCTCCTCCGATTCCCGCCTGTGGCGGCGCATACGCGAGCAGGAAGGCCTGTCCTACAGCGTGCACTCCTGGCTGACGGCCGGATCGCTCGACGACGTTGGCGAATTCGGCGTCAGCGCCATTTATGCACCGCAGAACCGCGCGCGCATCGAAACCGAGATCATGGATGTGCTGCGGCAGACCCTGCGCGAAGGCTTCAGCGAAGACGAAGTGGCCGAGGCGAAGAAGGGCTACCTCGCACTGCGCAAGCTGCGCCGCACCCAGGATGGCGCGCTGGTGGGACAACTCGCCGGCAATCTCTACCTCGGCCGCCGCCTCGCATGGGAGGCGGATTTCGAGGCCAGGATCGCCGCGCTCAAACCGGAGCAGATCCGGGACGCGTTGAAACAATATCTCGACCTGCGCAAATTATCGATCGTCAAGGCCGGCGACTTCAAGCGCATCGCCAAGAACGGTGGTGCGGTGCAGGGCAAGAACTGAAATCAGGGCAATTCCAGGTAGCGCACTTCCACCACCTCCAACTGTTCCGCTCCAGCCGGCGTTCGCAACATCACCGTATCGCCCTCGCGCGCCTTGATGAGTGCGCGCGCGATCGGCGAGACCCAACTCACCCGCCCCCGCGTCGGATCGACCTCGTCCATGCCGACGATGCTCAGGCTGCGAAGCTCGCCGCCGGCGTCGCGCACGCTGACCGTGGCGCCGAAAAACACGCGGTCCTGGTCCTGGCCGGCTGAATCGACCACCTCTGCGATTTCCATGCGCTTGATCAGAAAGCGGATGCGCCGGTCGATTTCGCGCAAGCGCTTCTTGCCATAAATGTAGTCGCCGTTTTCCGAGCGGTCGCCGTTCAGCGCCGCCCAGTGCACCGCGTTGACCGTTTCCGGGCGATCGACGTCGAGCAAGCGCTTGAGCTCCGCCTGCATGCGCGCGTACCCCGCCGGCGTGATGTAGTTCTTCACCCCTTGCGGCTGTTCGGGCTCGGGCGCCGGTTCGTCTTCTTCAGCCCCGTCCTGCTCCTTGGTGAACGCCTTGCTCAACGCGATTCCCGCCTCCTTTTGCAGACCGCCAATTCCATCGATGGATTATACTAGCGGCAGTGCGCGGCTCTTGCCAATGGCGGCGGGCTTGCTCACAATATCCCGGAATCCATCGCTAAGCGGAGGAAGTCATGGACTTTCTGCAGGCAAGAAAAATACAGGAATGGGCGCTCGTCGGTCTGGTTGGGCTAGCCACTGTCTTCGCTTTGCTTCCGGCCGAAGTAGCCGACCAATTGAGCGTAGACCGCGGCTATATCGCGGCGATCCTCGGCATCCTGCTGGTGATCGCGCTGTTCCTCTATTTGAAGTTCGCCTTTTTCATCATGGTGGCCTTGCTGGTGGTCGGCGCCAACGTCACCGATGCCTGGTCCGACACGCTGGGCATCTCCAAGGTTCCGCTGATCATCGCGCTGATCGCCATGGTCGGCATCTCGCTGATCAATTATGTCGTCAGCATTCTACCCACCGGACTGGAACCGAAACCGCGGGAGAAAAGTCCGGAAGGCGTCAAGGCGATGTTCTATGCGATCGAAAAAGACAATCTGGTGTATGCGCAAAAAGTCCTTTCCATGAACTTCGACCCGAACGTGCTCAGCGACAAGGGCTATACGCCGCTGCAGTACGCCGCGATGCGGGGCAACGCGGAGATGGTCGAATTGTTCATACGCAACGGCGCCAACGTGGCCCTCCTCAGCAAGGACGGCGAAAGCGCGGTGGAATTGGCATTGAAAATGGGCCATGGCGCGACGGCCGATGTGATCAAGAAAGCGCGCCAGGAAATGCTCGCCCAGGAAGAAGCGGCCAAGGCGGGCGGAAAGAAATAGACCGGCGGCGCTCCCGCGCCTATTGAGCGGCAGGGTCAGGTACGCGGGGCCGGCGCGACAGCAGCAACAGCAGGTAAGGCACCAGCAGCAGCACGACGCAGGCTCCAAACGCGGTGGCATAGCCGGCCCTGGCGTAGCTGCCCGCCTCGACCGGCCAAAGGTTGATGATCAGGCCGGTACCCCATTGCACGGAGAACGCACTCAGGAACACCATGAAATTCAGGGTGCTGATGACGCGTCCCGAAAGTTCCAGCGGAAACTCCTTGGACAGAATCGCGTAGACCAGCGGTTGCGCCTGCCCGAACAGGGTCAGTGCGAACAGCATGGGCAGCGTCCCCCGCGTCACCCCGAACGCGAACATCGTCAGTATTATCAGATTGCAGCCGACGCCGACCAGCACGACTTTGACCGTCTCAACACCATGACGCAGCAGCCAGTCGGCGACCACGCCCCACAGCGCGGCGCCCACGATCATGCCCAGTGCGGCGATCAGCAAATGCGTTCCGACCTCGGCGCGTCCCAGGCCGGCCACGTCTTTTAGCCAGGGCGCGATCCAGAGGCTCTGCAGCGACATGAACACGCCCTGACCGGCGATCACGAGCAGGCCCAGTCTCCAGAAATTCGCATTGCGCAGAATGGCCGGCAGGCTGCGCAACGAGTCCGCCAGACTCTGCGGCGCGCTGGGGGCTTCGCGCTCGGGCACCACCAGAAAAATTGCGCCGGCCGCCGCAAAGGTCAGCGCCGCGAGCATGAGGAACACGCTGTGCCAGTCCGTGATGCGCAGCAGCTCTTCCGCCGGCTTGGACGCGGACAAGGCACCCAGTCCGCCGCAGGAAAGCAGCCAGCCATTGAGCGTGGCCAGCCGGTTCATCGGGAACCACAGGGTGAATACCTTCATGCTCGACATCAGGCAACCGGAGACGCCCAGCCCGATCAGCGCGCGCGCGACGATCAGGCCGGGCAGTCCCTGGGCGAGTCCGAAAAGCGCCGCACCGGTCCCGGCCAGCATCAGCAGTGAGGCGTTCACGCGCCGCGGACCGTAGCGGTCCAGCAGTATTCCCAGGGGCAACTGGAACATGGCGAAGGTCAGAAAGTAGGAACTGGTCAGCAGCCCAAGATCGGCGGGGCCCAGGCCGAACTCGCTCACCAGATCGGGCGAGATGATGGCGTTGACGGTGCGGTACAGATAGGAAAGATAGTAGCCGCCCGCGAAAGGCAGAAACACCTTCAGCATAAGTTCGAACTGCGGGGGCACGTTTTCTTGTTGGGCCATGGGAACCCGCGATGATACGCGATCGGTCCCTGGTGAACATCCTGATAAAATGCCCCTCACCTCGCGGAGGATTCATGGCCCAACCAAAATATCTAGGCTTCGACACGCTCAGCCTGCACGCCGGGCAGGCGCCCGACCCGCACACCGGTGCGCGCGCCACGCCGATTTACTTCACCACGTCCTTCGTGTTCCGCGATTCGGACCACGCCGCCGCGCTGTTCAACATGGAACGCGCGGGCCATGTGTATTCGCGCATCTCCAATCCGACCAACGCGGTTCTGGAAGAAAGAGTCGCGGCACTGGAAGGCGGGGTCGCGGGCATCGCCACCGCCAGCGGCCAGGCGGCGCTGCATCTGGGACTCGCCACCATCGCCGGCGCCGGTTCCCACATCGTCTCTTCCGGCGCGCTCTACGGCGGCTCGCACAATCTGCTGCACTACACCCTGCCGCGCTTCGGCGTCGAAACCACCTTCGTCAGGCCGCGCGACCTGGACGCCTGGCGCGCCGCCATTCGCCCGAACACCAAAGCCCTGTTCGCCGAGACGCTGGGCAACCCCGGCCTGGACGTGCTCGATGTCCCCGCGGTCGCGGCGATCGCACATGAACACGGCCTGCCGCTGATGGTCGATTCGACCTTCACCACGCCGTATTTGATGAGGCCGTTCGATCATGGCGCCGATTTGCTGTTCCATTCGGCCACCAAGTTTCTCGGCGGGCACGGCGTCGCCATCGGCGGCATCCTGGTCGACGGCGGCAATTTCGACTGGGTCGCCTCGGGCAAGTTTCCGGAGCTCACCAGCGAATACGAGGGTTTCCACGGCATGAATTTCTCCGAGGAATCCACCGTCGCGGCATTCTCGCTGCGCGCGCGGCGCGAGGGGCTGCGCGACTTCGGCGCCTGCATGAGCCCGGCCACCGCGTTCCAGATTCTGCAGGGCGTGGAAACATTGCCGCTCAGAATGGCCCGCCACGTGGAGAACACGCGCAAAGTGGTGGAATTCCTGGCGAAGCATCCGGCGGTCGAATCGGTGGCCTATCCGGAATTGCCCGGGCATCCGGATTACGAACTGGCGAAGAAACTGCTGCCCAAAGGCTGCGGTGCGGTATTCAGTTTTTCGATCAAGGGCGACCGCATCGGGGGCCAGCGTTTCGTCGAGGCGCTGAAAATCTTTTCGCATCTCGCCAATGTCGGCGACGCGAAGTCACTGGTGATCCATCCCGCGAGCACCACGCATTTCCGCATGGACGATGCTGCGCTCAAGGCCGCCGGCATCACCGAGGGCACGATGCGGCTCTCCATCGGCCTGGAAGACCCCGACGACCTGATCGAAGATCTGGGTGCGGGCCTGCGCGCGTCGCAAAAATCCGGCAAATAGGAGGTGGCGATGCAATTCGAGGTCAACGGCAGACTAGCCTACGCCTACACGGGCGGCAAGCCCTTCGACGCAACGCTGCCGACGGTGATGTTCGTACACGGCGCCCAGCACGATCACAGCGTGTGGATCCTGCAGAGCCGCTATCTCGCACACCACGGGTACGGGGTACTCGCAGTCGACCTCCCCGGTCACGGCCGCAGCGCGGGCCCTGCGCTCGCAAGCGTCGGGGAGCTTGCCGATTGGGTCGCCGCAGCGCAGGACGCGGCGGGCGTGAAACAGGCGGCCATCGCGGGCCACAGCATGGGCTCGCTGATCGCGCTGGAGTGCGCAGCGCGCCATCCGGATCGCGTGGCGAAAATCGCTCTGCTCGCCATCGCCTATCCGATGAAAGTGTCGGCGGACCTGCTGGCCGCGACCAGGGACAGCGAGCCGCTCGCGCAGGACATGGTCAACATCTGGTCGCACTCCGGCTATGCGCAGTACCCGAACTGTCCGGGGCCCGGCTTCTGGGTGATCGGCGAGAACCTGCGGCTGATGCAGCGGCAGAAACCCGGCGTGATGCACGTGGATTTCCTCGCATGCAACGCCTATTCAGGCGGCGAAGAGGCCGCCGCCCGCTTGCGCTGCCCCGCGATGATGCTGCTGGCCAAGCGTGATCAGATGACACCCTTGCGCGCAGCGCGCGATTTTGCGAAGTCGCTCAAGGGCGCGCAAACCACGGTCATCGACGGCAGCGGACACAATATGATGGCCGAGAAACCCGACGAAGTGCTGGACGCGCTGGTCGGATTCCTGAAATAAGGCGCCGCTGGTGCGAACGGAGCGCGCGCCGCAGAATACTCGAGGGCGACAGGATGAAAATAATCGGCACTTATCTTTCGCCCTATGTGCGCAAGGTACTGGTCGTACTGGATCTCAAGGGATTGAGCTACGAGATCGATCCCATCATTCCCTTTCTTGGCGACGAGCGCTTCGCCGGACTCAGCCCCCTGCGCCGCATACCCGTTCTCATCGACGGCGCCGTAACCCTTTCGGACTCCTCCATTATTTGCCAGTACCTGGAAGACCGCTATCCGAAGCCCGCGCTGTATCCGGTGGACCTCGCCGATCGCGCGCGCGCACGCTGGCTGGAGGAATACGCCGATACGCGCATGGGCGAGGTATTCATCTGGCAGCTGTTCAATCAGGTGGCGATCAATCCCTACGTTTGGGGGAAGAAGCCCGACGAAGCAGCACTGGCCAAGACGACGACCGAGGAAATGCCGCAAGTCCTGGACTATCTGGAGGCGCAGGTACCGCAACAGGGCTTTCTCTTCGGCGATCTATCCATCGCCGACATCAGCATTGCCGCATTCTTTCGCAATGCCGCGTTCGCGCGCTTTCGCGTGGACACGGAACGCTGGCCGCTGACAGCGGCATTCGCCGGGCGCGTGCTGGGCCTGGAAGCGTTCGCCCGGCTCAAACCCTACGAAGACCGGCTGATGCGCACACCGATTCCGAAACACCGCTCGGTGCTGACCGAAATGGGCGCACCCCTGACCAGCGAGACTTACGCCACGGTCACACCCCGCCGCGGCATCATGCGCATTTGAGCGTATTCAACACCGAGGGAAAAACACTGCGGCGATTTCCATGAAAGAGAAAATCACGATTCAAAGAGCGGGCTCGGCCGACGCGCGTGAAGTATCGACGATGGCCGGCGAGTTGCTGACCGAGATCGAAAACGCCATTGGCGCTCAGGTGTTCAATTTCGACCTTGAAGAAACCACCGCCCGACTCGAAGACTTCTTCAGGGTCGAAAAATACTATGTCTTCATCGCACGCGCCGACGGAACGGACCCGGTCGGATTTATTTCACTCTTTGAAAGCCACTCGCTTTACGCCGGGGGCGCCTTCGGCACCATACCCGAGCTCTATGTTCGGCCCGGGCACAGGGACAGGGAAGTGGGATTGCGACTCCTGTCTCAAGCCAAAGCTTTCGGTTCGTCCCGCAAATGGTCGCGACTGGAAGTCACGACACCGCCCCTCCCGCAATTCGACAGAACATTGCAGTTCTATATGCGTGAAGGTTTTTCCATAAGCGGCGGCCGAAAGCTGAAGATAAATCTTTGAGCCGGCGTCAATTCGACATCCTGGCCCTGCCGGACTGACGCTCAGCGTTTCCCGCCCGCCATCTGCGTGCTTTCTTTCAGCGCGCGCAATCTCAAGGTGGCGATCGGCCCCAGCATGGCGCCGATGCCCAGCGCCGTCCACGCCCAGCCCCAGGCCGCGTCCGCGTGCGCGCTGCCCGCGCCCTGCCCCAGGTCGAGCACCAGGCCGAACACCCACGGACTGATGGCGCCGACGCCGAAGCCCAGCACCGAGCGCAGCGCGAACGCCGCCCCCAGACAATGCGCGGGCACGAGTTCAGTCATCGCGGTGGAGTAGACCGAGGAGTCGCCGATGGCCGTCAGATTATAGGCAATGGCGACCGCCACCACGATCCAGGCCGGTGCGGCGATCAGCCAGCCAAACGTGAACGAGCACACCAGGCTGGCGATCGACATCAGCAGGATCACCGCCGTGCGCCCCCATCGGTCGGACAGCACCCCCCCGCCGATGCTGCCCGCCGTGCTGATGAGATAACTCAGGGCGGCAAACGCGATGCCCAGGCTCGCCATGCCGGCGCTGCTCTCACGGCCGTGCGCCAACACCACGCCAAGATAGGTCGGCATCCAGGCCCACATGCCCAGCAGTTCCCAGGAATGGAACACATAGGCCCAGACTGCAAGCATCGCCGGTCTGTTGCGCCATACATCCAGCAATGCGCGCAGGGGATTCAAATATCCGGCCGGATGCACCACGTTGCGCGTGCCGCGCAGCACCCAGGCCGCGAGCAGGCTGGCGGCGACCGGACCGAACGCGCAGGCGATGAGCGCGGCGCGCCAGCCGGAGGCCACGATCAGCACGCTGGACAGCCACAGCGAGACCGCATAGCCCAGGGACGAGGCCGCGAGGTAGTAACCCATGGCGCGGCCACGCCGTGCGGCGGGAAAGCGCTCGGCAATCAGGGTCAGGCCGGGCGTATACGACCCGCCCGAGCACAGACCGGTGAGGCCGTGCAGCAGCAGCGCCGACACGAAGCCGTCCGCGAACAAGGCGAATGCGAGACCGCTTGCGCAGGCCGCGATACTGGTCGCAAGAAATGTACGCTTGGCGCCATAGCGGTCGGCGAAAAAACCGATTGCGAACAGCGACACCAGATAGCCGATGTGGAACGCGGACTGGATCAGGCCGGCCTGCGCCGAAGACAGACCCCAGTCCTGCTTGAGCAGCCCGAGCGAAGCCGAATAGGCGACGAATATCAGCGCGAAACCGACGCGAGCGAGGCACAGCGACCCGATCCAGCGGCCGTCGGTCACGGACTAGACACCTAGTCTTGCAGGTGCAGGAGCACCGGCTGGTGATCGGAGGCGTCGGTGTCCAGATTCACCTTTATGTCCTCGATGCGGCCGGCCAGATCCTCGGTCACGAAAATGAAATCGCAGGCGAAGGCTTCCGGCCACTGCTTGCGGTCGTGCACGCCGATGGTGTGATCGTGCGGCCGCGTACCGTGCCGCACCTGCCAGGCGTCGCGATAGGCAGGCGTGCCGTCGCTGTAGGGAGAGACGATGCGCGCGTGCAGGGGATCGTCCGCTCGAAAGTTGAAGTCCGCGGTGAGGATCGACGACGCGGGCCGCGGCATGGTCTGGAACGGCCCGCCCTCTTTCTTCGCATGGCTGCGATCGGCGCTGTGCTGCGCGGCCTCGGCGTGCAATTCGCGCAGACGGTTCACCTGCTGCCGGCGCTGGATCTCGGAATAATATTCGAGGTGAGTGGTGGTCACGCGCAGTGGACCGAAGGGCGCGGCGAGCACGGTTTCAAGCGCGACGCGCTGCATCCCCGGTACGGTCGGATCGGCCGGCCAGGGCAGCAGATGCCGGAACACCCGGATCAGCGGATAGCGCGTCAGGATCAGATTGCCGAACAAACGTCGTCTGCCGCCCGCGCCGAGCACATCGGTCGCAATCCCGTCCGCAGCAGCGAATCCGGGCAACAGTGCGGCTAGCTGCTCGAATTGGTTCTGTTCCGGCGATCCGGGCAGTTCCGGATAATTGCTCGCCACCTCCTGCAGGCAAAGCACGTCGAAATCGGCCATGTCGCGGCATACGTCGACGATGCGTTTGGCATCTACGTGGCCGTCGCATCCGCGGCAGGATTGAATGTTCCAGGTAATGAGGTGCATGCCGGCGTTGCGCTAGAGTCGATATCGCATTGTATCCTTGAATCTTCATGTCGCTCGCGCGACACCCCACCCGCGCTTCGGCCCGCAGACGAGAAGCTAGTAAAATATCGGGTGACGGCCTCCCGGCCGTAGCCTGCAAACGCATGCGCGGGAGAAACGCACCATGAACTGGATAGCGTGGGACGACACACTGGATACCGGACACGCCAGCATGGACACCGACCATGAGGAACTGGCCCGGCTGTTCGATGAGCTGCGCGTCTGCGTCGAGAGCGGTGGCGGAAAAACGTCCTGCATCAAGCAGCTCGACGCCATCATCGCGCACACGCAGGCGCATTTCGATCGGGAACGGGAGTTGATGGCTAAATTTGCCTACCCGAAAGCGGATCCGCATGAGGCGGAACACGCGATGTTGACGCGTCAGGCGCTGGAATTGAGAGCCAGCGTCGAGCGGGACTTCATCGCATCGCAAACCACGCTCGCGGCGTTCCCCGATGCCTGGCTGGCTTTTCACATCCTGTTCTCGGACAAGGAACTGGCCGCTTTTCTAGCTAGCGCGAGTCACGATCAAGCAGATCGTTAGGCTCTTGCACGAATGAAACGTCTGCGCAATCTGATCGCGATCATCCTGCTGGGTGGCTGCGCCTCCTACTCCGGTTCGGCGCTGAAGCCCGGCGAGTCGCGGCTGGAGCAGGTCGAGTTGCTGATGGGGCAGCCCGCCCAGCGCTGGCAAGACGCCGACGGTTCGATGCAGCTCGCCTATCCGCGCGGGCCGATGGGCTTCCACACGTTTATGGCAAGAATAGCGCCGGACGGACGCCTGCAAAGCATAGCCAACGTACTTGACGAGGAGAACTTCAAGCATATTCGTGCCGGTATGAGCCGGGACGAAGTGCTGCGCCGGATCGGCCCGCCCGACGAGAGCCGCAGCGCGTATTTCAAGGCGCGCGACGAATTGGCCTGGGAGTGGCGCTTTCGCGAGGTCTACGGCAACCCCGCGCATTTCGTGGTGCTGTTCGACGCGAGCAAGGGCAGCGTGCGCAGCACCATGATCCTGCCCGAGTACCCGCGGCGGCGCGGTTCCCTGTTCTAGGGTAGCCGCGCCCGCAGTCGCGAAACTATTGCGTGGTCGTAGTCGTCGTGGTGGCCGCGGCTTCCGCCGGATTGTCCGAACTGGAAGATGCCGCAACCGCAACCGCCGCAACCGCCACTGCCGCAGCGACCATGCCTGCCGTAATTCCTCCGGCCGCCGCTCCGGCCGCACCACCAGCGCCACCCGCACCGCCGGAACCGCTGGACTGCGCAAATGCGTTGGCTGCAAGGAACAGCGACGCGACCAGAACTGCAAATGCTTTTTTCATTTTCATCTCCCTTGAGAAAAATCCAAACCCGGCAATCCTTCCGTATTGCCTCGCTTGCATCCATCGCAACGAGCATGCCAGGGACCGCAGATTGACCCGACAATCAATACCGGCGCGGGTTTCGGCTCCGTTACATGGAGCAAGTGAAACCTGAGCGCGCGGATTTTTCGCCCAAGCAAGGTGCACGGAAAACAGCTTATGCACAATTTGCGTTCATGGCAAGAGGGTCAGGCTGTATCCGGTGAGCAGGATTTCCCGCGCGATCCGCCATCAGGCCGCGAACACGGCTTCGCCGGCATCCGCCGCCATAATATGCAAGAATCGGGCACCGGCACCATCGCCGCAGCCCGTTTCCAGCTTGCTGGCCGAAAAGTAGCTTTCTGAATATTTTATCTTTAAAAAACAATAGAATATCGCAGACTGCCAGCGGCCTGCCCTAGCCGGCTTAGCTGCGCGACCCCGGCCGCGCGGGGTCGGTTTTCCGACCCCCTAATACCAGAAAAAATTATTTTGTGCAGGGCTGCAAACGGACACAATTTGTAGTATGCTAATCACACATTACCACAAGATTACATTATAAGGTATTGATAACATGGACATCACAAAAAAAGAAAATAAGATTTCTAGTATCACCGTTCCAGCCCTCCCAGATCAAATAATCAGCCGCGAAGTACTGCTGGAGAAATACGCCAAAGGAACAGAGGCCAGCATAAACGAAGTGCGCGCGCGCATTGCGCACGCACTCGCTGCCGTTGAAACAGAAGACAAACGCTCGCATTGGGAAAAGCGCTTTATGCAGGCGATGGAGGCGGGCTTCATTCCCGCCGGTCGCATCATGTCGGCCGCAGGCATTCAGATGCAGGCAACCTTGATCAACTGTTTCGTGCAACCGGTGGGCGATTCGATTTCGGAAATCGTCGACGACAAGCCCGGCATCTACACCGCCTTGCAACAGGCGGCAGAAACCATGCGCCGCGGCGGCGGCGTCGGCTACGATTTTTCTTCGATCCGGCCCAAGGGCTCGGAAGTCAAAGGCACGCATTCGCGCGCGAGCGGCCCCGTATCCTATATGCGTGTCTTCGACCGCTCGTGCGAGACGGTGGAATCGGCAGGCTCGCGCCGCGGCGCGCAGATGGGCGTGCTGCGCTGCGACCACCCGGACGTGGAGGAATTCATCCATGCCAAAGACCGCGGCGACCTGTCCAATTTCAATATTTCCGTGGGCGTCACCGACGCTTTCATGCAGGCGGTGGAGAGCGATACGGAAACGGAACTCGCGCACAAGGCGCGCCCGCACCAGGAGTTCCTCGACAACGGCGGCTATCAGCGCGACGACGGGCAGTGGGTCTACCGCAAGCTGCGCGCGCGCGAGCTCTGGGATCAGATCATGCGCTCGACCTACGATCACGCCGAGCCGGGCATCCTGTTCCTCGATCGCATGAACCGGGACAACAACCTCAATTACTGCGAGACCATCGAGGCAACGAATCCCTGCGCCGAGCAGCCGCTGCCCCCGTACGGCTGCTGCTGCCTGGGCTCGATCAACCTGACCAACTTCGTCTCCGCCCCGTTCACCGAACAGGCGGCGTTCGATTACGAGCGCTTCGGCGCGACGGTCGAAACTTCGGTGCGCATGCTCGACAACGTGCTCGATGCGACCGCCTGGCCGCTGCAGCAGCAACACGAAGAAGCGATGAACAAGCGCCGCGTCGGCCTGGGTTACACCGGCCTCGGCGATGCGTTGATCATGCTGTGCCAGCGCTACGACACCGAAGCCGCGCGCACGACTGCCGCCAGGATTTCCGAAGTCATGCGCGACTACGCCTACCGCGCCTCGAGCAACCTCGCGCGCGAGCGCGGCGCGTTCCCGCTGTTCAACGCGGACATGTACCTGTCGGGCACCAGCTTCGCCACGCGCCTGCCGGCCGAAATCAAGGCGCTGATCCGCAAGCAAGGCCTGCGCAACAGCCATCTGCTGTCGATCGCCCCCACGGGCACCATCAGCCTCGCGTTCGCCGACAACGCATCCAACGGCATCGAGCCGCCGTTCTCCTGGACCTACACGCGCAAGAAACGCATGGCCGACGGCACGCTGCAGGAATTCGCCGTCGAAGATTACGCCTGGCGCCTGTATCACCACCTGGTCGCGAACGGCGTGCTGCCCGCTTCCGCCAGCGGCGCCGACGCCCTGCCCGATTATTTCGTCACCGCACTGGCCATCTCGGCCGCGGCGCACGAGGAGATGGTGGCGGCGGTCGCGCCTTATGTAGACACCAGCATTTCCAAGACGGTCAACGTGCCGGAGAACTATCCCTACGAAGATTTTCAGGGCCTGTACATGGCCGCCTGGAAATCAGGACTCAAGGGCCTCGCGACCTACCGGCCCAACAGCGTGCTCGGCTCGGTGCTGTCGGTCGACAGCGCGCAGGCCAAACAGCCGCAAGATTTCGTCTCCAGCGACGTCAATCGCCGCATCGAAATCAAGGCGGTGCCCGAACCCGTGCTCGCCAGCCTGCGCTGGCCGGGCCGGCCCAAACTCGCCGAAGGCAATCCGTCCTGGACTTACATGATCGAACATCCGCACGGACATTTCGCGCTGTTCGTCGGCCATGTCGAAAACGGGACCCCGCATCCCTTCGAAGTCTGGGTCAACGGCAGCGAACAGCCGCGCGGCCTGGGCGCGGTGGCGAAAACGCTGTCCATGGACATGCGCGCCGACGATCCGGCCTGGCTGCGGCTGAAACTCGATACGCTGTCGAAGACTCTGGGCGACGACGGCTTCGACATGCCGTTTCCGCCGCACGGCGAAATGAAGACCATGCCCAGCGTGACGGCCGCGGTGGCGCAACTGGTGCGCTGGCGCTGCGAACACCTGGGCGCATTGCCCGAAGTGAAGCACGGTCAGGTGCTCGATGCGATGTTCAGCCTGAAAGAACCCAAGACCGGCGCCGACGGCACCATGTCCTGGACCGTGGACGTGCTCAACCCCGGCACCCGCGACGACTTCGTACTGGGCCTGAAGGAAATCACCCTCCCCGACGGCGTGACCCGACCCTACTCGATGTGGCTCTCCGGAGAATACCCGCGCGCGCTCGACGGGCTGTGCAAAATCCTGTCGCTGGACATGCGCATCATCGACCCCGCCTGGATAGGCATGAAGCTGCGCAAACTGCTCAACTACCCGGAGCCGCTCGGTGATTTCATGGCCTTCACCCCGGGCAGCCGCAAACAACAGAACTGGCCCTCGACCGTGTCCTATGTCGCGCGCCTGATCATCCACCGCTATGCGATGCTGGGCCTGCTCACCGAGGACGGGATGCCGGTGCAGACCATGGGCATTCTGGAAACGCCGCAGCGCGGCGCCGCACCGCATATGAAAGGTGCGCGCTGCCCCGAGTGCGGCAACTACGCCGTGATCAAGAAAGACGGCTGTGATTTTTGCAGCGCCTGCGGTTACGTCGGGGTATGCGGCTAGGCCTGGGGGCGTGACGAAAACGCATTAACCCGCGCCCGACGCGGACTGTTCCGGATATGCGAACAGTGCGATGCAGGACTTCGTGAGAAGTCCTGCTTTTTTTTGATACCGGGGTCGATCGATGACTGAATATTTCGCGACCACGTGCAAACACCTCCGGCTCCTTGGGGCATGAATACTATGCAGACTCGCTCGTCCTCTTCTACAGACACATCAGCCAAACCGCGCTATGACGCACCCGCGCTCGTCGAGTTTGCGGCTTCCTTGCTGAGCAGTGCCCGCATGCCGGCTGACCGCGCGCGCGACGTTGCCGAGATCCTGGTCGAAGCCGACCTGCTCGGCCACGACACGCACGGACTGCATTTGCTCGCGACCTATTTGCAGCATATCGAAGCAGGCCACATGAAACTGGAAGGCGAGCCGATTACGCTGTCCGATCACGGTGCCGTCATCGCATGGAACGGTCAGCGCCTGCCGGGCCCGTGGCTGGTGCTGCGCGCGATGGAAATCGCCACCGAGCGCGCAAAGAAGTACGGCAGCGGCACGGTGACCATAGGGCGCAGCCATCACATCGCCTGCCTCGCCGCCTACCTGAAGCGCGCCACCGACCAGGGCCTGGTCATGCTGCTGCTCACCTCCGCTCCGGCCGGTGCCAGCGTCGCGCCGCACGGCGGAACGCGCGCCGTGTTTTCGCCCAGTCCGATCGCCATTGGCTTTCCGACCGGCGATGCGCCGGTGCTGGTCGACGTGTCGACATCCATCACCACCAATATGTATACCGGGCGTCTGCGCAAGGAAGGCAAGCATCTGCCGCATCACTGGTTGATCGACGAGAACGGCGAGGCGAGCGACGACCCCGCGGTGTTACTTGCGCCGAACAAGGGAACCATCCTGCCGCTGGGCGGGCTCGATGCCGGACACAAGGGCTACGGCCTGGCGCTGCTCGTGGAAGCATTGACCGCCGGCCTCGCCGGCCACGGCCGCGCCGATCCCCGCGAACCGCTGGGCGGCAGCGTGTTCGTGCAGATTCTGGATCCGCAGGCCTTTGCGGGCGGCGATGCATTCCGCCGCCAGATGGACTGGGTGGCGCAGGCCTGCCTGGACAACCCCCCGCGCCCGGGCGTCGATCAGGTACGCCTCCCCGGCCAGAAGGGTCTGCTGCGCCGCGAGCGGCAACTGCGCGAGGGCGTGGCGATGGAACCCTCGATACTGCCGGCACTGGCGCCTTGGGCGGAAAAATTCGGCGTCGCCGTACCAGCATCCGTTTAACCGCAATCTCCTACCGCCTCCGTCGAAACAACGGATAGCCATCCTGATCACGTCTACCGGTGATCAAAACTGAAGCGGCTCGCCTTGCGCGCCACTGCAGCTGCCGGACCGGGCGACTGATACTGGTTCCTATTTACACGACCAAATCAATGGACCATACTAGCCAAAAATAAAGTGGCCTGGCGGGCACACATAACACAAGCCTCGGCAATATTCCGGCCGCGCAAAGCATACGCCACGACATGTCCGGTGGCGCGATAGCGGCTCTGAGCCGGAGAATAGTTTGGGGGGATAAGCATGCGTAGACACCTGCTATTGCTTGTGCACCTGCTTGTCATGCTGATGTTCTCTTTCCAGGCATCAGCCGAATGCGGCGGCAATACGAATTGCATAGGCGTCGGCGCGAGCGAGCAGGAGGCGGCCGTCGCGCATCACGGCCTCGGACCAGCCACCTTTACGCTTGGTTTCGGAAACCAGGTCATTGCGACGACCAGTAGCGCCAAGACCATCTATGTCGCTGCCGTCACCGGCCCGGCCGCGACGCAGGCCACGCTGGGCGACATCACCATCACCGGCGCAGATGCCTCGCAGTTTTCTATCAGCGGTGGCAGTTGCCTGACGATGGGCCCGATTCAGGGAGGTGCCGATTGCACCATCCTGGTTTCCTTCAACCCCGCGACCGCGGGAACGAAAACGGCCACGGTGCATGTTCCGCTCAACCCTCCGTGCGCAGGGTGCATCACTGAGCGCACAGTCACAGCCACCGGGGTCGGAACCCTGGCCCCTCCCGTCGCTCAGGCGACCGTGCTGTCGGTACAGGCCAACACACCGACAACGCTGGACCTCACCCCGTTCATCTCCGGCGCCGAGCTTGCGGGAATCCGGATTTCCGCGGCCCCGAGCAAAGGATCGGCGACAATCCAGAGCAATATCGTGACCTACACCCCCGCCGCAGGCTACCTGGGCACCGATACTTTTTCCTATGAAACTTTCAGCAGCACTGAGACGTCGGCCCCGGCCGTGGTCACGGTGTCGGTAGTCGCGCGACCGACTCCCGCTACCGAGCCGCACGTGGTTTCGCTGATAACATCACAGGCGATGACCGCGCATCAATTCGGCATGACACAGATAAGCAATATCTCGCGTCGGCTTGAATCGCTGCACCGAGTTTCATCAAAATCCGATCAGTCCCGGTCCTTCGGCATCAGTCCTCGTTGGCAAAAGATCCGCCAATTGTCCACCCCGGCGGCGAGTCGAGGCCAGCCCGCTCTGGTTTATCCGGACTATGGAATGGTGGATCCCGACCAGTTGCGACAATCCGAGCCGAGTGGCGCATCTGACGCAACCGCGGCCGAAGTTGACACGCTGTACGGGCCAGGCCGGACTCAAGGAACAAGCGCAGCCCGACTGCTCGCGAATTTGGCGACCACGGGTTCGATTCCGGTGCTTTACCAGAGCGAATCCCGCTCCGGGAATACGCAAACCCCGGCGGGCGGCTTCTGGACGGATGGCATGGTCAGTTTCGGAAAACAGGACGCCTCGCCGACGAGCAGTGGAATGCGGTTTGCGACTTCCGGCCTTACCGCAGGATACGACACCCGCCTGAACGACGATTGGATCGTCGGCATGGGAATCGGGTACGCCCGCGCAGGCGTGTCGCTCGGCAGCGACGGCTCAAACGGCAAGAACGAGGGACGTTCTGTTGCCGTGTACGGCAGCTATCAACCCGTACCGGACTTTTTTGTCGACAGCCTCCTCGGCTATGGCGCATTGGAGAGCCGTTCAGAGCGGTACGTCGCCCGCGTCGGCAGCTTTGGCCGCAGCAACCGCGATGGAGACCAGGTCTTCGGCTCGATCGGCGGCAGGGTTCAATTCCAGGAACGCAATCTACTGCTCTCCCCCTACGGCAGGCTTGAGTTCTCCGATGGAAAGCTGCACAAGGCGACCGAAACCGGGGCCGGTCTGAGTTCGCTCACTTACTTCGAGCAAAAGCTGACGTCTTTTCGAATCGCTCTCGGCATTCGTGCGCAGTCCTTTCATGAAACCGAATTCGGCCTGGCCCTTCCCCATATCCGGGCGGAGTACGGCCACGAGCTGTCGAAGGATGGCGATGCAACGATAGCCTATGCCGATATGGAAACCGGTCCGACTTACACGGTCGTTCCAGCTGTCGCCGATCGAAACAGTCTTTTGCTGGGCGTAGGATCGGAGTTTCTAACGACGCACGGATTGATTTTCGGATTCGACTTCAGCGCCACCCGGCGCGCAAGCGACTACAACGATCACACGATGCGCGTCTGGCTGAGTGCAAACCTCGATGGCAACCCCAAGCTCGATGGCCTGTTCTCCAGCCATTCCAGAAATCCGATTGCGCTGGAGGCGGGTTTCCGCTGGGACGACAATGTGTCGCGCACCGGCGGCGCAAGCACCAAACTCAGCGACGGCACCTACTTTCTCGGCAGCGGGATTTCAACTACGGTCTTCTCCTCAGGCAATACCCGCTTGAAGCTGACCGGCGCCCTGGATGTCGACAAGTTCGAGAGGTATGAGGCACTGGACGCGGTTTCTCTCGGCATCGGCACCGAGCTGCAATATCGGAACGACGGACGTTTCGAAACGCCGACCTGGGGCGTATTTGCCCGGGCGAACTGGGACGACACCGGTTCAAGAATGCGGCGCGGCCATCGCTCCTCGGCCGGGGTCAATGTCCGGGCGCCCGTCACCGACCGGATACAACTCTTCGGCGTCCTGGCGCGAAACAATCGATTTGCATCGAACACCCTGTTTGATACGCGCGATGTCTCCGCCAAATTGAGTGCCGATTATCAGTTCAGCCAGCGAGGTACGCTGTACCTGGGCGGTGAACTCAGGCGCGGCGATGCGGTATCCGCGGGATTGCCCTTGGCTGATACTGCGGCGATCGCCAAGGTGGTCGTCGCCGACGATGCATTCGCACGCGACGGGCTGATGGGCTACCGATATGCGGCACGCACCACGATATGGACCGTAGGCTACAACCTCAGGCTGGGGAACCGGGACTCCCTTGATTTTTCCTGGCGCCAGGCGCGCGTAAGCCCCACGCAAACCCCGGATTACACCGGTCTTGTTGGATATCCGGGATTGGGGGCGCCGGGGACAGGAGGCGGTTCAAACTACACGGCACAGCAATTTACGCTCGCGTACCTGATGCGATTCTAACCTGACGCAATGCGCCGAGTTCAAGCAGAGGAGAGTTCCAATGGCTGCGCAGCAAGAGATTGAAGATCCCCGTCGGCGCTGGCTGGTACGGGCCTTGGGGATGGGGATGCTCGCGGGCGCCATTCCGCAAACTGCATTGGGGCAATCGGTATTTGGATCACGGCCGGACAAATTGCCGAAGGGCCGCAGCATTTACCGCGCTGTCGGGGATTTTTCCCTGAACGGCAAGTCCGCCGATCCGTCGGCCCAGATACAGCCCGGCGACACCATCCGTACCGGAAAAGGCGCGGAACTCATTTTTGCCGTCGGCGGCCAGGCCATGATCGTCCGGGCGGATAGTGAGTTATCCATTGAAGGCATAGTCGACGCTGTCAAAGGCCCGATACTCGGTGCGCTGCGTCTGGTCACCGGCAAACTGCTCTCGGTTTCGCGGGATACCAAACTGACGATCACGACGCCGAACGCGACTATAGGTATACGCGGCACCGGCTGGTATGCGGAGGCCGATCCGGAGAAAACCTATTTCTGCACCTGCTACGGGACGACGGAGGTGTCGGCAGTGGAAGACCCAAACGCGCGTGAGACGGTGGTGTCGAAGCATCATGATCGACCGCTGTATGTACTTGCGAAACCATCGGGCGGAAAAAGCATTCTGGCGGCCCCGTTCATCAACCATACCGACCAGGAGCTGATGTTGATCGAAGCATTGGTTGGGCGCGAGCCGCCGTTCGTGTTTCCGAACGACGCCTATAGCGGACCGCGTCGCAGCTACTAGGGGCGCGCCGTTCTGCGCGCAGGCCGCACGCGATTTCCCTGGCAGGCGGTGTAAAATCCAGCCATGCCCATTTACGAATACGCGCCCACATCCGGCCATTGCGAGAAATGCAAGGGTCTGTTCGAAGTGGTACAGCGCATTGCCGATGCCAGGCTCACGGCCTGCCCCGAATGCGGCCAGCCCTGCGAGCGCCGCATCAGCGCGGTCGCGCTGGGCGGCACCTATTCGGTGTCGGACGACAAGATCAAGAACTCCGGGCTCACCAAGTACACCAAGGCCGGCGACGGCGTGTACGAGCGGACCGCGGGCAGCGGCGGCCCGGAAGTCATCATCCGGAAATAGCGAGCGCCCCCGGCTCAGGCGGCCGGATTGCTGATCACATAGCGCAGGAACCCGCTGTGCGGCGTGTACTTGTCGTAGAGGCCGCGCGCACGGTAGTTGTTCTCCTTGGTGTTCCAGTAAAGCCGCGACCAGCCCTGTTCCCGCATCTCGGCCACCAGCCAGTCGATCAGCGCCTTGCCCACGCCTGCTGCCCGCACATCGGGTTCGACGTACAGGTCTTCGAGATAGCATACCGGTGAGAGCGTCCAGGTGTTCTCGTGGATGACGTAATTGCACATGCCGATCACACCCGCGCCCGCGCGTTCGGCGACTATGGCGTGGACCGGCATGGCCGGGTCCATGATGCGCGACCAGGTGTGGCGCGTGACCGCCTCCGTCAACTCGTGTTCGTAAAACCGGCAATAGCCTTCCCACAGCGCGCGCCAGCGCGGCTCGTCGCCCGCTTCGATCCTGCGTATGTTGACACTCATGGCCTGCCTCACCCGGGGAAAGAAATGCGCACACTACCACAGGCCGGAAGTACGCCTTCGTCGAACAGGGCGCCGCCGGGGCGGCCGCAGCGTTTACAATGTGCACGGTGGGAGTTTCGAAATCCCGGCATACCAACATGCGGAGACAAATCATGGGTCGATTGAAAGGCAAGCGCGCAATCGTGACCGGCGCGGCGAGCGGCATCGGACGCGCGAGCGCGCTCCTGTTTGCGCGCGAAGGCGCGGCGGTGCTGGCGGTGGACAAGACGCGCGACGCCGTTGAAGAAACAGCCGCGCAGATCGCCGCGGCAGGCGGACGAGCCGTCGCCATGGCGGCAGACGCCGGCGACGAAGCCGATGTCCAAGCCTATGTCGCGCGCGCTCTCGCGGAGTTTGGCGGACTCGACGTGGTCTATGCCAACGCAGGCATCAGCGGCGGACTGGTGCCGTTGTTCGAGCAGACCGTGAAGCACTGGCAGGAAATACTGCGCGTGAATCTGATCGGCCCGTTTCTCGCGCTCAAGCACGCGGGCGCCCACATGGTAAAACAGGGATCGGGTTCCATCGTCTGCACCGCCTCGGTGGCGGGACTGCGCGCGAATGCGGGCGGCAATCCCTACAGCGCGAGCAAGGCCGGCATCATCAGTTTGGTGCAGACCGCGGCCAACTCGTTTTTCGGCAGCGGCGTGCGCGTCAACGCGGTCTGCCCGGGGCTGATCGAAACCGGCATGACCAAGCCGATTTTCGACTACGCGCGGGGCCGCGGCACCGAGGCCAACCTCGGCCAGTTGAATCCGCTGAACCGTTACGGCGAGCCGCACGAAATCGCCGCGATGGCGGCCTTCCTCGCGAGCGACGAGGCCTCTTACGTCAACGGACAGGCGATTGCAGTCGACGGCGGACTGTCGAGCACGCATCCGTTTCGCCGGCCGCGGCCTTGATGCGCCGTCAATCATCATGAACCGCTGCAGCTGCCAAGACATACTCGCCGGTCGCGCCCCGCAGGGGGGGCCGGTCACCCTCGAAGGCTGGGTGCGCACCCGCCGCGACTCCAAAGCGGGCATTTCTTTCGTGCACCTGTCCGATGGCTCCTGCTTTCTGCCGGTGCAGGTGGTGGCACCGAACACCCTGGCCAACTACGCCGATGAAGTACTGCGCCTGACCGCCGGCTGCGCAGTGCGGGCAAGCGGCAGCATCGTGCCCTCTCCCGCCAAAGGCCAGCCCTTCGAAATGCAGGCGAGCGAAATCACGGTGCTGGGCTGGGTGGAAGACCCCGACACCTATCCGATCCAGCCGAAAGCCCACAGCATGGAGTACCTGCGCGAGGTGGCGCACCTGCGGCCGCGCACCAATGTGATCGGCGCGACCACGCGCGTGCGCCACGCCGTTGCGCAGGCGATCCACCGTTTTTTCCACGAACGCGGCTTCTTCTGGGTCAACACGCCCATCATCACCGGTGCGGACGCCGAAGGCGCGGGCGAATTGTTCCGCGTGTCCACGCTCGATCTCGCCAACCTGCCGCGCACGCCCGATGGGAAGATCGATTACGCGCAGGATTTTTTCGGCCGGGAAACCTTCCTCACCGTGTCGGGACAGCTCAACGTCGAGAGCTATTGCCTGGCGCTATCCAAGGTCTACACCTTCGGCCCCACCTTCCGCGCGGAGAATTCCAATACCAGCCGCCATCTGGCGGAATTCTGGATGGTCGAGCCCGAGATTGCGTTCGCCGATCTGGCCGACAACGCGACCCTGGCCGAGGCCCTGCTCAAGTACGTGTTCGCGACGGTGCTGACGGAGCGCGGCGACGACATGGCCTTTTTCGACGAGCGCGTCGAAAAAGGTGTGATCGCCAAACTGCAGGGCATCGTCGACAAGGCTTTCGTGCGCATGGATTACACCGAGGCGATTTCCATCCTGGAGAAAGCGAAGACGAAATTCGAGTTCCCGGTGCGCTGGGGCATGGACCTGCAATCCGAGCACGAGCGCTACCTCGCCGAAAAGCACGTAGGCGGCCCGCTGGTGCTGATGAACTACCCGAAGGAGATCAAGGCCTTCTACATGCGCCAGAACGACGATGGAAAAACGGTGGCTGCGATGGATGTACTCGCGCCAGGCATCGGCGAAATCGTCGGCGGCAGCCAGCGCGAGGAGCGCCTCCCCATGCTCGACGCGCGCATGGACGAACTCGGGCTGGACAAGGAGCACTACGGCTGGTATCGCGACCTGCGCCGCTACGGCAGCGTGCCGCACGCCGGCTTCGGCCTGGGCTTCGAGCGCACCGTGTCCTATGTCACCGGGCTGGCCAATGTGCGCGACGTGATTCCGTTCCCGCGTACGCCGGGGAACGCGCGCTATTGACGTGCGCCAGGACGGCTGAAACGTCAGCGCGGACTGCGACTATTTCAGGCGAATCTCGACGCGTCGGTTTCTTGCTTCAGGCGAGCCTTCTTTCACGGACACCAGCGGATCGCGGCTGCCGCGTCCGACAATGGCGACGTGCGCGGTATCGATATGCTTGGCCTTGAGGGTGCTTGCAATACTTTCAGCGCGCCGACGCGAAAGTGCGTCGTTCAAGGTGTCGCTGCCTACGTCGTCCGCATGGCCGATCAGGATCAATTCCGAAGCCGGCAGGTCCGTCAGATCCTTCAGCGCGTCGACTATGAGCGGTAGCCGCTCCTCCGATTCAGGCATCAACCTTATCCCGCCGGATTCAAAGAACAAGCGGAAAGATCTTGGCCTTTGCGGAAACGCATCGAACAATTCCTTGTAGCGCGTCTTGACGGCGGCTTCGTCGGTTTTTTCGACGCCAATCCGCTGCGTGCCCACCGTGGCTACGCTGTAGGGTCGCTCGAGCACGAACGCGACGCCGGACTTGGACTGCACGACGACAGCGCTGGGTGTGCCGTCAGCCTGGGGCAGCAATATTATTCGATCGACAGGACCCGCCCAATAAAAATAGTAGAACGCCGCCAGGACGGCGCCCGACAGGGCGAATAATATTGCGAGACGCTTAGTTGTCAACCGGGACCTGGACAATGAACTCCGTGCCACGAATGCCGATGGTGGAATTTTGGGTTGTTACCTTGATCGCCTCCGGATGCGCGCGACCGATCAGGCCGGTGACATAACGCAGCGTGCCCTTCAAAATCGAAGTCGCAACCTGCCCTGTTCTGGTGACCGGATCGTAGGCGTACCTGTCGATCACCAGCATGGAGTTTGGGCCCAGGCTGAGCAGGGTTTCATCGTTCATGCTGATGCCGACGCTGCTCTCGCTCTGTGACATTACGCGGTCCAGTTCCTGTACGGGATCTCCGACCTTGGCTACCAGATTGCGGTCGCCGCGCTCGATGCGTACTTGCCCTTGCACGGTCTTGATCACACCGGACTGGGACGCGAATGCCGGGTTCGCAACAAGCAAAACGGCGGCACAGGATATAAAGATCAGGAATTGTTTGTTCATGGCGTTACTTCTTTTGATAGTTCACGCGTGATTGCGCTATTGATTGGAAAGATACACGTTCAAACTAACATGCAATCGCGCGGCCGTCCGTGCGGTTCCGCGCATTAGTTCTCATAATGTGCACAATAAACCCGGGTTCCTAACCACGACACGGCCGAGGCCGGCGGCCGGCATCGGCGAAATCGTCGGCGGCAGCCGGCTATGCCGCGATCGAGTAGCCTTTATCGCGGAACAAGCGCAGGCAGGCGTCGGCAACCTCTGCATCGTAGGCGCTACCGCGGCCGCGCTCGATTTCTGCGAGCGTCCTGGCTATGCCCAGCCCCGGTCGGTAGGGTCGGTGCGTCGACATTGCTTCGACAACATCGGCCACCGCCATGATGCGCGCCTCGAGCAGGATGGCCTCGCCCTTGAGCCCTTGGGGATAACCGCTGCCGTCGATGCGCTCGTGGTGCTGCAGCGCGACTTCAGCCACCGGCCAGGGGAACACCAGGTCTTTCAACACCTCGTAGCCGGACTGCGGATGCCCCTGAATGAGCTGGAATTCGATCGGGCTGAGTTTGCCCGGCTTGGAGAGGATCTCCGCGGGAACGGTGATTTTTCCGATATCGTGCAAATACCCCGCGACGCGCAGCCCCTCCTGCCTGCGCGCATCGAAGCCGAGCTCGGCGCCGATGGCAACCGCGATTTCCGCCACGTGGCGCTGGTGGCCGGCCGTGTAGGGGTCGCGCATTTCGCCCAGGGTCGTGGCCACCTGCACCGTGCTCATGAACGCGGTTTCGAGCTGCGCGACATAGCTTTGTATCTTTTCTTCGGCGCGCTTTTTTTCCGAGATGTCCTGCACCATCCCGATCACGGCCGGCCGGCCGCGGTGGGTGGCGCTCGCGCCGTGTACGCCGATATCGACAATCGAGCCGTCCTTGCGCAGACCGGCGAAGTCGTACTTGATCGTTTCGATGTCGCCCTCGATCCTCCGGCTGACATTTTCCGTTACCGTGCCGCGGTCCTGCTCGGCGACAATCGACAAGATATCGCGACCGATCAGTTCCTCGGCCGAGTCGTAACCGAAGATTTCGGCGTAGCGCGGATTCACGTAGGCGAATTTTCCATCCTGGACTATGTAGGTTCCCGCAATCGACTGCTCAACCAGACTGCGGAACTGGGCCTCGCCCTCGGCAAGCTGTTGCTGGAAATGTGTTCGCTCCGTGATGTCTCGGGTAATGCTGAGGATATGCGGAACGCCGTCGATCTCGACCAGGGATGCGGACATCAGGCCATAGCGGATGCTGCCGTCCTTGGCACGAAAGCGCGCTTCCAGATTCGTTACCGTGCCGTCGTTCTTCAAGCCTTGCACCAACCGCACCCTGTCCTCGGGATCGTCCCAGATGTCGAATTGCAGCGAACTATGCCCGACGATTTCATCCTCGGTGTATCCCATGGTCCTGGTAAAGCCCGCGTTGATCGATACGTAGCGCCCGTCGTCGAGCCGGTTGATGTTCACGGCATCCGGGTTGACGTTGTAGGCTTTTCTGAACTTCTCCTCGCTGCTTTTCAGCGCATTCTCCGCTCGCCTGCGCTCGGTGATGTCGATGGAAACGCCACTCGCACCGATAACTACACCTTGCGAGTCGAAGATCGGTGAGTAGTGCATTTCGAACACGATGGCGCCGACCAAAACGGTCGAAAGCTGGGGCTCGCCCTCCAGCGTTCGGCGCACTTGCGAAATAATCTTCGGGTATTCCGCGTACATCTGGAACACCGATCTTCCCAGCACTTCATCTGGCGCCAATCCGAGCGCCTTGAGGCCGGCGCCGCGCGAAAGCGTGAATACGCCCTCCCGGTCGATCGCCCACAGAATCACCGGGAAGCTTTCGATGACGTTGTGTAAGCGTCCGTTCAGGGTCTCAAGTTCCGCAGAGGCGCGCGCGATCTGCCGGTTCTTGCGCAACAATGCAATCGCAAATACGGCGAGCGAGACCATGAACAGCAGGGCGAATGCATAGAGCCCGCGCTCGATGAGCGCGAGGTTGCGTTCGATAAACGTCGGCACGGGATTCACGATGGTCGCATCTGCGGCAATCGCAGGCGGCAAAGTCAATCCGAGTCTTTCCTGTTCGCTGCCGTCGATGAGGTACTCGTTCGGGCTGGTTTCTATGGGTTTGATGTCGGCGACGGCGGTCCCGGCAAGATAGCGCGCGACCAGCTCGGCGGTGACAGCGCCTTGCTTGTCGCCGCTGGTCACATAGCCGCCCAGCACGCCGGGATAAAGATAGACGTCTTCCATGCTTATGATAACGAAGCGCCCGGCCTGCGCAATGGCCGCGATGGTCTCAGGCAGGCTGAGCACACGCCCCGCGGCGTCTTTCATCTCGCCTAAGGTCGTAAGAAACACGAAGCGCTCCTTGCGCCCTTTCAGCGCCGCCACCAGCTGCTCGATGCGGCCGGCAGAAAGGAAATGCGCCTTGATATCCGGCTCGCGCGCAAGCTCGGCGACGACCTCATGGCGGATCGCCTCGAAGGTCCCCGACTCGTCTCCCACCACGAGGATATCGCGAGCCTTGGGGTCGAGGTGACGCATCAAATCCAGGTTCGGAGCGATCTCCTTTTTCTCGTACACGCCGGTCACCCGGCTCGGGTCTATGCGCTGCCTCATGTCATAGTCATTTACGCCCGAAAAGAAAATCGGTGCCTTTGGAAAAATTCGCGTGAGGTGCCTCAAGGCGAACACCAGCGCGTTGTCGTCCGTTACGTAGATGAGCTTGGGCGCGAATCCGACGTACTTGCGCACCAGATAGTCGGCAAAGAAATCGGCGTAGGCTGCCGTATAGGGTACCCGCTTGGTATCGAGGTATTCGACGCTGGGCGCGACCATGCCGGGAACGGCGGTGCCGAGTTTGCGCAGGAATCCTTCATGCTGGCGCTTGGTCCACGGGTATTCCTGGCTGTAGGAATGCAGCACGAAAATCGGCGTGCTGGGGCTGGCGTGGCCGTGCATGGGCCAAACGAGGGAGAGCAGAAGCAAGAATGCCAACATGAAGCGCGGCGCGCGCGGGTTCGAAAGGACGAAGCGCCTGATGCCTGGCATCACCTCAGAGGACGTGCCGTTCTTCGTTTTCCGCGCAGCAGGGCGAACGTTCAGCTGCAAGGGAATAAAGGTCAAATGGCGAAAATCGTGGTGCAATACTGCGCTCCTCCCTACGCCTGATTAAGGCGATATCCGTGGAGGATACCCCATTCGAAGCCCAGGCAAGAACGACTTGTTGCGGCAAAGCACCCTCTAGGGGATTACGCCTAATTCCCTTTTGCGCCCATGACATTGGCCGAACCGGGTGTTTCGCCGCCGATAGAAAGCCGGTTTTGCTTGTCAACGATTCAACGCACCGGGATTTGGACCATCACTGGACGTGATGACTCCATGGCGCCGTTGCCAACCCTGCTCCAGGAAACAGACCCTGTATGGCCGACGACCGGGGTGCGGTCCGCTGCCATAGGCTCAGAGCGACTGCGCTGCCATCATCTCGCGCGCATGGACATGCATGGATTCATCGACGCTCAGGCCTTCGCGTATCCGTTCCATCACCAGCGGCTTTTCCCGCGGAAACTGGTAGCCCTCGTAGTCCTGTCGAAACAGCAGTCCGCCGCGCCGGTCCCGCCAGGCGTTCATCGCATGGTCGAAGCAGACCTTCGAACTCACCTCGAGCGCGCCGATCATCCAGTCGAGTTCCTCCAGACGCTCATGCGGCGACGAGAGCTGCATGCGGCCCTGCGCCACTTCATCGTATATCGGCGTGCCCGGCCGCGGCACCAGCGGCCGCGAGCGAATATAGTGCGGATTGATCGCGGTGAGTGCCTGCGCGGTATTCTTCGCGTGCTGCCGCCGACGCTCCCTGCCCCCGAGGTCCGGCATCCAGTACTCCGACACCTGAAAACCCGCGGCGATGGCCTTGCGTCCCCCCGCGATCTGTTCGGCCTGCGTCACGCCTTTCTGCACCAGGCTCAGTAGTTCGTCGTCTCCCGTCTCCAAACCGATATGCAGGCGGTCCAGGCCGGCCTCGCGTATGCGGCGCAGTTCGTCGGGTTTTTTCTGTGCCAGCGTTTTCGAGCGCGCGTAGGTGGTCACGCGCGTCAGGGAATTCAGGCGTCCGCGCAAGTGCTGCAGTACCGAGACCAACTCCTGCGTGCGCATGATCATGCTGTTGGCATCCTGCAAAAACGCCGTCCTGCCGCCGCCGGCGAGCCAGTTGAATACCGTGACGAAAGCGGCGTTCCCGATCAGCTCGCGACCTTCGGCCAGCAGGGCCTTGCCGAGTTCGCGCGTGATCTCCCCGCCCAGGCCGAGCTTGCATGAGGCTGTGATGATTTCGTCGCGAATCGCTGCGACGCTGTCGATGTCGGACTTGACCTCCTCGACCGTCCGATAGACGAAGCGGTGCTCCTTGTACATTTCACAAAAGCTGCATTTGTTCCAGGGGCAGTTTTCGCTGACCTGCAAGAGCAGGGACGCGGCGCCGCCCTCGCTGGGCGGACGGTAAGTCCCGATCTGGAAGGAGAGCGCGCGCAGTCTTTCGACCTGCTCGCCCAGCCCCGCGCCGGCAGCTGTTAGCTTAGGCACCGTGGCGGCCCACGATGGTGATCGCCGACACGTTCTGGCTCGGAAAGCCGCCGAGGTTGTGCGTCATGCCCAGCACCGGGTCCGGACGCTGGCGCTCGCCCGCGCGGCCGTTCAGCTGCAGATACATTTCGTAGATCATGCGCAGCCCGGACGCGCCGATCGGGTGGCCGAAGCATTTTAGCCCGCCGTCGATCTGGCAGGGTATCTTGCCGGAGGCATCGTAGAAGCCGTCGAGCACGTCGCCGATCGCCTTGCCCTCCTGTGAAATGCCGAGGTCCTCCATGGTCACGAGTTCGGTGACGGAGAAACAATCGTGCACATCGAACATGGAGATGCGCTTGCGCGGATCGGCTATGCCGGCTTCCTTGTAGGCACGCCCTGCGGCAACGCGCGTGGTCGCGAAATAGGAGCCGTCCCATTCGCCGAACTGCACCTCCTGCCCGTTGGACACGGCAAGCTGCACCGCCTTCACCGATACGAGGTCCTTCTTGCCCAGGCCGCGCGCAATGTCGGGCGTGGTGACGATGGCACAGGCCGAGCCGTCGGACACGCCGCAGCAGTCGTACAACCCGAGCGGATCGGCGATCATCGGCGCGTTCATTACGTCGTCCTCGGTGATCTTGTTGCGCAGATGCGCCTTCGGATTGAGCGAACCGTTGTCGTGGCTTTTCACCGAGATATGCGCCATGGCGCGCTTCAGGTCCTTGGGATCGACGCGGTGCTTGGCGCGATACGCGGCGGCGAGCTGGGCGAAGGACCCGGGCGCCGAGATATTCGCCCAGTACATATTGTTCAGTCCGCCGCGGCCGCGCTGCGGCAGGCCGCCGTAGCCGGTGTCCTTGAGTTTTTCGACGCCCAGCGCGAGCGCGATGTCCACGGCGCCCGATGCGACCGCGTAGACCGCGCCGCGAAATGCCTCGGTCCCGGTGGCGCAATAATTTTCAACCCGGGTCACCGGTATATAGGGCAGTCGCAGGGTCATCGCCAGCGGCACGCCGGACTTGCCCACGTGCTGCTCTTCGATCGCGGTGCCGAACCAGGCGGCCTCGATCTGGTTGCGCTCCACGCCCGCGTCCTGCAGGCATTCCTCGAACGCTTCGACCATGAGGTCCTCGGCGTTGCGATCCCAGCGCTCGCCGAATTTCGAGCAGCCCATGCCGAGTATTGCCACCTTGTCGCGAATTCCAGTTGCCATGTCGATCTCCTATTCGGGTGCGGCGCATTTTGATGCGCCATCACGATGCCCGGATCAGATGGGCGCCGCCTTCCAGAAATAGCGCACGAAACCGCGCGCGGCATCGTGCTCCTTGATGCGGAACATCATGCGCATCGGCAAGCCGACTTCGACCTTGCCCTCGTCGAAGTCGGTGAAGTCGGCCATCATGCGACCGCCGCCGTCGAACTCGATCATGCCGTAATAGGCCGGCGGGTCGGCGCTGTAGGTCAGCACATCGCCGGTGTAGGACATCACCTTCGCCCGCGTGTCCGAAAACGCCTGGTCGTCCTGGCTGTCGAGCGCGTTGCACTTCGGGTTGACGCAATAGCGCCCGCGCGGATATTGCAGCGTGCCGCAGTTGCGGCAGCGCCCGCCTATCAGTCCCGTGATCATGTCGCGGTTGCGAAACAGCGTGGTCAGCGGCGTGCCCTTGTCGGCCTCGGCGCGCATGCCGCGTTCCAGCATGATGTGGTCGTTGAAGGCGAGAAAGCGCAGGTAGTTCGATTCTTCCTTGCGCCGTGCCAGCGCGGCGTCGACGCCGCCGCGGGCGGGAAGCGCGGCGATGGCCTCGGTCACTTCGAACAGCAGCGCATCGCAGCCCTGCCCGAACGCCGCGACCGCGATCAGGTCACCCGCCTTGGCCTGCGCGAGCGCGTGTGCGAGCATCAGCAGCGGATGCGCGGCGCCGGTGTCGCCGCAGACCGCGGCGAGATTGTCGCGCACCGCGCTCTCGGCAATGCCGGCGCGTTTGGCGACGCCGGGCACGACGCGCGGCAGCGTGCACGGCAGGCAGAATTGCGTGACCGCGGCGGGCGCGACACCGGTCGCCTTGAACAGCGCCGCGAGCGCGGCCGGGACGATTTTCAGATAGCCCTCGTCGCGTATCCAGCGCTCCTCCCAGGCGTAGTCGTGGGCGCGCTCGCTGGAGCGGAACTGGTGCACGAAATCCACGGTCTCGCTGTGCGATCCGATGAGGCGTGCGATCGGCTTGCCGCTGCCCACCAGCAGCGCCGCGGCGCCGTCGCCGAAATGCATTTCCTGCGGGCTCCCCGCCTTGGCGAGTCGATGTTCCGCCGCCGTGAGCAGCGACCGGCCGCTGCCGTCGAGTGCGCCGATCAGCGCCGAAGTCCCCGCCCGCTGACTGCCGGTGACGTCGAGCACACGCAGCGAGGAAGGCAGGTGGATGGCGTTGGCAACGATGGCTGAATTCTGCCGGTCGTCGTAGGGATGGGTGGTCGAGGCGAGGATCAACTGCTCCACGCCCGGCGAGGGCAGGCCGGCGAGGCAGTCGCGCGCCGCCTCCACCGCCATGGTCACCGCATCCTCGTCCCAGTTCGCCATCGCGCGCTCGCCCTTGGCCAGCCCGCGCAGGCCCGGCGCGAACCAGCTGTTGGCTGCGGCGATGCTTTTTCGCTGCAGGCGCCGCCGCGGAAGATACGCGCCGTAAGAAAGAATTCCGGAATCGTTCGTCATACGCCACCCAGACAATAAAGACCTTGCTGCAAGTATGCCATAGGCGACAGCAGACGATCACGCGGCGGCGGCGCGTGCGAGCAGAGAGTCAAATCCAGGATAATTATCGACAGACAGCGAAATCTTGCTGGCATAGTCGCCAAGCGGCGCGCCGCTTCTCAACGCTGCAGTGAACCCATCCCGGTCGTTTATCCAGCTTCCGCCGAGCAGGGTCACGCCTCTGGCGAAAAGCGCATCGGGAAGGCAGCCTGCGCTCGGCCCGATCATGGCGAACCAGCGGGCCATGCTGCAGCACGCGAGCATATGGTCAACCGTGTCGTTCAGGAGCAGCGTGCTGGTGGAGACGACCTTGCTGCAGTCGGACAGTTCCCCGGCGTCGAGCGTCACCCGGTAGCCGTCGTGCTCGCCGACCAGTTCCGGGTTCAGTTCGATAATCGTGAGCCGGGCACCGCTATCGGTGATCCGTCGCAGCAGCGGCGTGAATTTTCCGATCATGCCGATGTGCTCGCCCCGCTGCGGACGCAAATGTCCGATCGAATCGGCGCTGCTGTCTGGACGGAATCCGGCCTTATCGTACAGGCAACGCGTGAGGGCGTTGGCAGCGGCGAAACCCAAGGTTTTCCAGATTCCGCCGTCACTGACATAACGACGCGCAAGCGCCAACGCATCGACGCCGGCAAGGCCAAAACCTTCGGCCCCAGCCAGCAATTGCTCCAGGGTATCGTCAAGCAGAACGAAGGATAGACCGATAGCTCCGTCTTCGAGTTCCAGGGCGCAGAATTCGCCTCGATTGTCCTGGGCGTAGCGCCCCGGCGGCAGGTGCAGGGCACGCACCCGCGGCAAAGGGCCGAGCGCGGCAAAGGCTTCCAGCTGGGCGATGTATTCAGTAGCGAAGCTCATCGGCAACTAAAGGCTTAGCGCCCTCCTCTTCTGCATCCAGCTAAAGCGTGGAAGTATAGTCGGCCGTTGCTGGCCGCGGCCGCGGTGACTTGCCCTTGGTCACTGTACCAACGCTGAGGAAGCATAGCGGCTGTTCATCTGCGCTCAGCCCGAACAGTGCGCGCATTTGCGGCGAATACAATGCCCTGCCGCTGGACAGCCCCGCTCCGAAACCCATGGCATGGGCGGTGAGCAGCATGTTCTGAATCGCGCAGCCAGCGGAAATAATGCGCTCATGCGGATGTGTATCACCCAGTTCGTGGCCGAGCCGCGCCACCATCAATGCCAGGAAAGGGCCGCGAAAGGCTTTCGACCTCGCCTCCTCTTTTTGCACTTCGGTCGCCTCGCCGTCGCGCGCGACCAAGGCCTCGGCAAACGCAACACCCAATAGGTGACGCCGTTCAGGCGGGATGATAATCAGGCGCCAGGGCGTTAGGCGTCCATGATCCGGCGCAGCACCTGCCGTAGCAAGTATGGTCTCAATTTGCGCTGGAGTCGGGCCGGGGTCGCCGATCCGCTTGGGTGACACGTGCTGGCGCGAATGTATCAGCGTCAAGGCCGCGTCCAGCACTTCATAATCGACTATCGAATCCATATCGCTAAAAAAGGTTTTGAGCTTGCGCGCTGCTTTGGCCGCAGTGTGCCACGAAATCAGCTGGCCCGGATTTGACCGGCTTCCATGTTGACGAATCCGACTGTGAGCTCGGCAAGCTGACGGTAATAGCTGCTTTGGGCGCCGGCAATCACGGCCCCTGTGAACGGGCCGATCCAGCGACCGAGGTGTTGATTGAGAAATCGCGTGCGCAATGCCGCTTTTGACTGGAGCGCTTCAGCGTCGCCACTGCGTCGCGCCTCGTTCTCTCGGTAAATGAGAAGGTAAAGAAATTCCAATTCGACCGCGACATGGTCGGGCACTTCGCGGAAGTCCTCGCTCATCTCGAAATCGCCCTCTTCGTAGAGTTTGAGCACCGCCATGGTGGAATCGCCCATGACGGTATTCTGCCCTTCCAGCCAGACCGAGCCGTAGGGCTTGGCAATGATGTGGTTCGGGCCGAGGAAAAGGCGCGCGTAATCGAGCAGCAACGTGTCCTGGCCCTCGGCGGCGAAATCTGCGCCGAGGCGCGTCGCATACGGCACAAGCTGGGGATGTACACGCATCGTCGCATCGAGCATCGAAGCAAATACATTCTCCTCGGCGAACTCCGGACCGGGCTCGTAATAGCAAGCGGCGAGCAAGCGGCTCAGGTTTTCCCGGGCGATTCCCCGGGCGAGGTCGTAGTCTTGCATTCTGGTTCCTGGAATGAAAAGGGGCGGAACTATTCCGCCCCGGTTTAGTACACATACACCCGGCCGATATCAGGCCCTTGCGCTGTATTTTCCGACGTAATGCACGTTTGGTCGGGTGCCTTTGTCCTCCTGCAGACGCATGGATTTCTGCGCCCTGAGTACCTTGGCAATCGCGGAATTCGAATCATCCTGGTCGCCAAAAATCCGCGCTTTCGACGGGCAGGCCTCGACGCATGCCGGCTGCATGCCGTTGCTGGTGCGGTGATAACACAATGTGCACTTTTCCACCACGCCCGGCTTGCGTATCGCCTGTACGTCACCGGCGGCAAACTGATTCATGGCCGGCGACGCCGCTCCGGCCCGCTTGGTGGTTTCGACAGCGGACGCCGTGCATCCCGGAATCATCTCCGCCGTGTCAGCCCAGAAGGGCTGCGTGGTGCGATCCTTGGCGTTGAAACTGATCACGCTGTAGGTTTCGCCACTCAGGCTCGTTTCGTCGAGCTCCAGGTTACTGTACGGACAGGAGGCCTGGCAGGCCTGGCATCCTATGCACAGCGACTGGTCGTGCATGGTGACGCCTTCCGGCGTCTTGAACATGGCTTTGGGCGTGACCGGGCAGTTCTCGACGCAGGGCGCGTTGCTGCAATGATTGCAAAGCACCGGCATCACCAAATGCACCGTATTCGGGAAACGTCCCTCGGTCTTCAGTACGAAGTCGGCCCAATTGTGACTCTGGCCGTTGGCACGATTGCTGGTGTTGTTCTCCGCCTTACAGGCAAGCGCACACACTCCGCAACCCACACATCTTTGCAGGTCAATAACCATTCCTAGCTTAGGCATTTGATGTCTCCTTCAATTCGTAGGCGCGGGGATCAGGCTTTTTGGACCTTGACGCCGGTGAACCCCCCATTGCGTGCCGTAGCACCGCTCAGGCGATCGTAGTCGTCCACCAGTATGTCGTTGTTGTTGCCGCCACGGGGTTCCGCCTTGGCATAATTTCCGGCGGCAACTCGGCCATAGGCCCAATGGCCCTGGCCATAGCACTTCGCGACCGTGCCGGGCCGCACACCTTCCCAAAGCTTGAGCTTGGTGACGATCGCGCCTGCCACCGAGGAGATCTTGATCGTATCCCCCGTCTTCAGACCCAGCTTGGCTCCGTCGGCCGGGTTCATCTTCAACACATCGCCCCAGGAATCATCTCCGGCATCGACTTTCTTGAACTCCTGGTACCAAGGTAGATTCTGCGATCGGCCTTCGCGGTTGAGACGCGACTTGTAGTCGATGAAATCGAACGGATATTCAGCGACACTGCCGTGACGCTTGGGCGGCTCATAGTGCGGCACGAAAGCCTGCTCCCCCCGGGCCACGTAGCCGGAGACGGCGAGAATATCGTCGACCGTCGTCTTGTGCTTGCTCGCGTGATCAGCGAGACCTTTTTTCGCCGTCTCGCTGTAGAACTCGAATTTGTGACTCACAGTCTTGAACTTTCCGCCCCAGTTCTTCTTGAAGGGGTAAGCCTCGCTGTTATACATGCCTTTCTTACGGAAATCGGCCCAACCTTCGAGCTTGTCGCCCTTCAAGGCTTGCTTGGGCATCCACATCGGCGCGCTGGAAATCTTGGCCGCGATCTCTGCGAACTCGTGCTCGTTGGTCGGCGTTTTGCCCGTTTCCGGATCCTTGAACTCCTTGGAGTAATAGTCGAACAGGTTGGAGAATCCTTTGGCCTTCAGCTTCGCTGCAAGCAGCCACATCACCTCGGTTTCTTCCTGCTTCACATCCCACAGCCGCTTGCCGACCGGCTGCTGGATCGAAGCATAACCGTGCCGGTTGCCCATGTTGGTAATAACCGAGAAACCTTCGCTGGAGTTAAAGGTGGCGGGCAGCACCACATCGGCGAACTGGGTCATCTCCGAGGCGTTGGTAACCATGTGCACGAAGAAAGGCACTTTGGCCAGTGCCCTGTCCCAGCGCTTCGGGTCGGTAGCCGAGAAATTAAAATTGTTCCACGTAGCAAGCAGCACCTTGATGGCACCGGGATCTTTGAGAATGCCGTTGGCGACGTTGTTGGTTACCACGCCACTGCCGGGCTTCGCGCCCATCATTGCCGGCATGTTCTTTTCGCCGCGACCGTCGATCTTCTTGCCATGGTGGCCGCCGTCCTTGGCAATCTTGTCCACATAGGCATCGAGCTTTGGAAAGTGCGCTGTGGGAACCCCTGAGCCCTGCAGCATGCCGCCTTCGGTATCGACCGAACCAAGCAAGCCGTTCAACGCGTGGACCGCCATCGCAGCATAGGTGCCTCGCGGGTTCATCGCGACACCCGGCCCCATCCACACCGCCACTTTTGGCGCCGCCTTGCCCATGGCGCGAGCAACGCGCATGATCTGCTCGGCCGGAATCAGGGTCTCCTTCTCCGCCCAGGCCGGGGTGCGATCCTTTAGTTCGATATTCCACCATTTCACTACGCCGTGCGTCTCTTTCTCAGAGAAGGCCGCTTCGTCAACCAGCTTGCCGGCGACGAAGAGATTTTTGCCGTCCTTGAAGTCGCCGACGAACTCTTTGCCCCACATGCCTTCTACGAGCAGCACATGCGCGATGGCGCCGGCGAGCGCGCCGTCCGTTCCGGGCTTGAGCGGCAACCACTCGTGCGCCTTGGCCGCCGACGTGGACAGCCGTGGGTCGACCGCGATTACAGTGCCGCGCGCCAGAATTTCACCAAACCGGTTGATCGTATTCGGCACCATCCGGTTCGAGGCAAGCGGGTCGGCACCCCACGCGACCAGGCACATAGTGTTGGCCAGATCGTAATCACGGTAGCCGAAATAGCCCTGGGTCAGGCCGGGCCCCATCTTCTCGGCTTCGGCGCAAAGGGCGCTGTGCGAGAAATACTGGGGTGTCCCGAAGATCTTCGGCAGCGTACCGTAAAGGAGAGCATTCGACGTCGATGAATAGCGGCCGCGCAGGTAGCCGAGCTTGTGCGTCTCATGGTCCCTGCGCAATGCCATCATCTTGTCGGCAACCGTGTCGAGCGCCTCGTCCCAACTGATCGGAACGAACTTGGGATCGATACCGCGACCTTTCAGGGGATTGGTCCGTTTCATCGGCACCTTGATCCGATCCGGATCGTAGGTCTGCTGCGGAATCAGATGTCCGCGGGGGCAGACGTAACCATGGTTGGTCTTGCTCAAGGGGTTGCCGCGTACCCGCACCGCGCGGCCGTCTTCAACGAAAATCTGGATCGCGCACCACTGCGTGCATCCTTGGCAGGCAGTCGACGTCCATACGCCCTTAGCCGGGCCCGCGGGCCTCGCCTTGCGCACCTCCATGGCACTGGTGACCGGCAGCGAGACGCAGCCGACGACTATGATGCTGCCGGCCGTGACGACCGACACTCTGAGGAATTCCCGTCTTGTCAGCTTCATCTAAAAGTCCTCTTCGTGGAACCGAAATTGATCCTCGGAGATTCTGAACCACGACCAGGCGGTTGATTTGACGAAAGTCAAGTTACGGGAGAAATGTCCGCTTGCCTGGCTGGAAACGTTACCGACAGGTAACGCTTCCAGCCGATATTCAAACGTCGCTGCCCGCCGGGATTCCGAGCCGCTTCATTCTTTCCCAGAGATTCTTGCGGCTAATACGAAGCGTCGCAGCGGCGCATGTACGTTCCAGGGTGAAATTGGAATTGACCATCACGAACACGATGCCGGTGCGCAGCAGTAGGACCTTGGGAGTGTCGTAGAGAAATAACTGCGGCTCTACCGCTATTCAGGCAAGCGGCGGGCGCGGCACGAAATCGCTCACATGTTCGGACTCTTCCGGGCGCACCTGGCAGGCTTGCGTGAACTGTGCGCGCTGCCGCTTGCGCGCGCGCTGGCAATTGCGCAAAAGCGCTCTCCCTGGCGCGTGGCCTTGATAAACACTTCCTGCAGCAGATCCTCGGCGTCGGCGCTGTTTCCGAAGCGACGCCGCAATCACGTCGGATAGATTATCATAATTGGCAACGCGATCTGACTGCAAGCAAGGCGGCTACTACGCTTTGCCATCCTGATTGTTCAACATTATCAACCGCGAAGACTAAGGCAGAACAGGTCCGGCAGTCCAGTCGCCGCGCAACACCTTTTCCAGCCAGAGCGCGCCCATCACCGTCTTCACGTCGCTGATTTCGCCCGCCTGCACCAGTTCGAGCAGCGCCGCTGGCGTCAGCTTGATCACTTCGAGGAATTCGCCTTCGTCCAGTTTGCTTTCGCGCTGCTCGAGGCCGCGCGCAAGATAGATCAGAATGCGCTCCGTGGAATAGGCCACGGTGGGATGAATGCTGGTGAGATAAATCCACTCGCGCGCGACGTAGCCGGTCTCCTCCAGCAGTTCGCGCCTGCCGGTGGCGAGCGGCTCCTCGCCCGGGTCTATTTTCCCGGCGGGGAACTCGATGCAATGCTTGCGCGTCACGTAGCGGTACTGGCGTTCCATCACCAGTTCTCCCGACTCCAGCACCGGGATGACCATGACCGCGCCATTGTGTTCGATGTACTCGCGCGTGGCGGGCTTTCCGTCGGGCAGGCGCACGCTGTCGCGTTTGACATGCAGCAGCTTGCCCTGAAACACGGTTTCGCTGCCGGTTTCATGCTCGGTCAGGTCGGCTGGCTTGCTCACGTCGATTTGCGGCAGCTGTTGATTTCGTCGCGCAGTTTAAGCGCGGTCGCACGCGCCGCCTGCGCGTAATCGGTGCCGTTGCTCGCGTAGAGCACTGCACGCGAACTGCTGATGATGAGCCCGGTTCCGTCGGCCGTTGCGCCGTTCGCAAGCACCGCGGCCACGTCCCCGCCCTGCGCGCCCACACCCGGGACAAGAATCGGCATGTCGCCGACGATGGCGCGGATAGCGGCCAACTCATCGGGATAGGTCGCCCCTACGACCAGAAGCACATTGCCGTTCACATTCCATTCGCTCGCCGCTTTCGCGGCGATGATCTCGTAGAGCTTCCCGAATTTGCTCTTCAGGTCCTGCACGTCCTGCGCGCCGGGATTGGAAGTGCGGCACAGCACGATCACGCCCTTGTCCTTGTAGTTCAGGAACGGTACCAGCGCGTCGAATCCCAGATACGGGTTCACCGTCACCGCATCGGCCTGGTAGCGGTTGAACGCCTCGCTTGCGTACATCGCGGCCGTGCTGCCTATGTCTCCGCGTTTGGCGTCGAGTATCACCGGTATCGCTGGATGGTTTCGCCGGATGTGGTCTATGGTCATTTCAAGCTGGTCTTCGGCGCGCGCGGCTGCATAGTAGGCGATCTGCGGCTTGAACGCGCAAACCAGATCGGCCGTGGCATCGACGATCTCCCGGCCGAACTCGAAAATCGGATGGCTGGCCGAGGCAAGGTGCTTGGGCAGTTTTGCGGGATCCGGGTCCAGGCCCACGCACAGCAGCGTGTTTTGGCTTGCCCACGCCTGCCGAAGTCGGTCGATGAAGTTCATAGGCTGCACCTTACAGCAAGGGCGCCGCGAATGCGCACCGCAGAATCAGGCGAAACGAACGAGATACAAGCGGAGAGCGGCGTACGCAGGCCCGCGCCCGGGCTCACAGGGCCTTGATGGAGAGGTAGCACAGGGCCATCAGCGACTGCGGCATGATGCCCAGCGCCAGCACTGCGAGGCCGTTGATCGAGATCAGCAGGCTCACATCCAGGCTGGGCTTGATCGGCGCAATATCGATCGGTTCGTCGAAATACATCAGTTTGACGATGCGCAGATAGTAGAACGCGCCGATCAGCGAGAACAGTACGGCGACCACCGCGAGCCAGACCATGTCCGCCGCCAGCAGGGGTTGCAGCACCGATAGCTTGGCGTAGAAGCCGACGGTCGGCGGCACGCCGGCGAGGGAGAACATCAGCAACAGCATGATGAAGGCGTACCAGGGGCTGCGCGCGTTCAAACCCTTGAAGTCGTCCAGGTTCTCGGCCTCGAATCCCCCGCGTGACAGGAGCAGAATCATGCCGAAAGTGCCCAGTGTAGTGAGCACGTAGACCACGACGTAGAACATGGCCGCGCTATAGGCGTCGGCCGCATTGAGCCAGTTGCCGTTGACCACGCCTGCGAGCAGGCCCAGCAGCATGAAACCCATGTGCGAGATGGTCGAATAGGCCAGCATGCGCTTGATGTTGGTCTGCGCGATCGCCGCGAGGTTTCCGACCGCCATGGACAGCACGGCAAGTATGACCAGCATCTGCTGCCAGTCCACCGCCATGTCGAGCAGGCCCAGCACCAGCAGGCGCATCGCCATCGCAAACGCCGCGAGCTTGGGCGCCGAGCCGATGATCAGCGTAACCGCCGTGGGCGCGCCGTGGTAGACGTCGGGTATCCACATGTGGAAGGGCACCACGCCCAGCTTGAATGCCATGCCGGACACCAGGAACACCAGGCCGAAGGTCAGCACGATCCTGTCGGGATTGGCGTTGGCGATCCTGTCGGCCACCTTGGAGATATCCAGCGTGCCGGTCGCCCCGTAGATCATCGACATGCCGTAGAGCAGGAGCCCGGAAGCCAGCGCGCCCAGCACGAAGTATTTCATCGCCGCCTCGGTCGCGCGCGCCGAATCGCGGTCCAGCGCCACCATCGCGTAGAGCGACAGCGACAGCAGTTCCAGGCCGAGATACAAGGTGAGGAAGTGGTTGGCCGAGATCATCACCATCATGCCCAGCAGCGCGAACAGCACCAGCGCGAAAAACTCGCCCTTCCACAATCCGCGCACACCGAGATAGGCGCGCGAGTACACCAGCGTCGTAAACAGGGCGATGTAGGCCCCGATCTTCAGGGCGTGGCCCATCAGATCGGCGACGAACATGTTTGTGAATGTGTAGGTCGCCAGGCCCTGCGTCAGCACGGCGACGTCCAGCGTGAGCACGGCGCAGCCGAGCAGCGCGAGCTGCGTCAGCGCGTAGGTGATGTAGCGCATGCGCTGCGGCAGAAACAGATCCACCACCAGTATGGTCGAGACCATGATCAGCAGGAAGATCTCGGGGTACGCGGGCAGCAGATTGGGCATGGTGAAGTTCATGGGTTCTATGGCCTTACAGCTTGCTCACCGCGAGGTGCTGCAACAATCCGTTGACCGAGGTGTGCATCACCTCGGTGAATGGCTGTGGATACAGGCCCATACCGAGCACGGCCAGCGCGAGCAGTGCAAGCACCAGGAATTCGCGCGCGCCGATGTCCTTCAGCTTGGCCACGTGGTCGTTGGCCACCGCGCCGAATATCACGCGCTTGTACATCCACAGGGTGTAAGCCGCGCCGAAAATGAGCGTGGTCGCGGCGAGGAATCCGATCCAGAAGTTGTGCTTCAGCGCACCCATGATCACCATGAATTCGCCGACGAAACCGCTGGTGGCCGGCAGCCCGCAGTTGGCCATGGCGAAGAGCATCATCAGCGCCGCAAACTTCGGCATGGTGTTCACGACCCCGCCGTAGTCGGCGATGTTGCGGCTGTGCATGCGGTCGTACATCACGCCCACGCAAAGGAACATGGCCGCCGAGACGAAACCGTGGGAAACCATTTGTACCAGCGCGCCCTCTATGCCGTACGCATTGAATATGAAGAATCCGAGGGTGACGAAGCCCATGTGCGCGATCGAGGAATAGGCGATCAGCTTCTTCATGTCGGTTTGCGCGATGGCCACCAGCCCGATGTAGACCACGGCGATCAGCGACAGCGTGATCATGAAACCGGACAGCGCGTGGCTCGCGTCGGGCAGCACGGGCAGGGAAAACCGGATGAAACCGTAGGCGCCCAGTTTCAGCAGGATCGCCGCCAGCACCGCGGAACCGCCGGTGGGCGCCTCGACGTGCGCGTCGGGCAGCCAGGTGTGCACCGGCCACATCGGCACCTTCACCGCGAATGCAAGGAAGAACGCGGCGAACAGCAGAATCTGCGGCGTCATCGCGATCGGCAGTTTGTGCCAGTCGAGGATGGAGAAGCTGCCGCCCGACTTGTCGTAGAGGTACAGGAACGCGACCAGCATCAGCAGCGATCCGAGCAGGGTGTAGAGGAAGAACTTCACCGCTGCATAGACGCGGTTGGGTCCGCCCCAGACGCCGATCACCAGGTACATCGGGATCAGCGTCGCCTCGAAGAACACGTAGAACAGCATCGCGTCCAGGGCCGCGAACACGCCGTTCAGCAGGCCCGACATGATCAGGAAGGCCGCCATGTACTGCGCCACCCGCTTCTGGATCGACTCCCAGCCGGCGAGCACCACCAGCACGGTGATGAAGCTGTTCAGCAGCACGAACAGCAGCGAAATGCCGTCCACGCCGAGGTTGTAATTGATGTTGAAGCGCGGGATCCAGCGCGAGAATTCGACGAACTGCATCGCGCTGGTTTGCGTGTTGAACCCGACGTACAGCGGAATGCTCACGGCCAGGCCGAGCAAGGCGCCGATCAGGGAAAGCTTGCGTACCAGCGGCGCATTGCGGTCGCTGAACATGAGCACCAGCAGCCCGAACAGGATCGGGATCCAGATGGTGAGGCTGAGCCAGGGCGTAGGATTCATCGTCTTCCCCTTAAGCCTGGCCGAACCACAGGGTCAGCAGCACGAAGACGCCGATGATCATGGTGAACGCGTAATGGTAGATGTAACCCGACTGGAACAGGCGCACCAGGCCGGCGATCCAGCCGACGACCCGGGCCGTGCCGTTCACCATGAAGCCGTCGATGATGGCGACGTCGCCGATTTTCCACAGACCACCGCCGATCGCGCGCGCGCCGCCGGCGAAGAACCAGTCGTTGAAGCGGTCGAAGCCGTACTTCTCCATCAGGATGTTGACGATGAAGCTGAACTTCTCGCGCAGTACGCCCGGGAGTTCCGGCTTCACGATGTACAGATACCAGGCGGTCGCCGCGCCGGAGAGTGCGAACCAGAACGGCACGGTGGTGACCGCGTGCAGCATCATGCCGATCACGCCGTGGAATTCATGCGCCATTTCCGCGAGAGCTTCGTGTTCCGGCGCTATAAAGATGGCGGAGCCGAAATAACCGCCGTACAGAATCGTGCCGATGAACCAGCCGGCGGCGATCGACGGGATCGCGAGCAGGATCAGCGGTACGGTCACCACGGCCGGCGTTTCGTGCGGCGCCACATGACCATGGCCGGTATCATGGCCATGGTCATCCTTCGCGGCATCGTGGCCGTGCTCATCGTGCGCGCCGGCGTGGGCATCGTGCCCGTGAGCGTCCGCATGCGCGCCGAAGCGCTCCTTGCCGTGGAAGGTGTAAAAGATCAGGCGGAAGGAATACAGACCGCCGACGAACACGCCCATCAGCACCATCAGATACGCGAAACCGGCGCCGGGGGTGTGCGACATGTGCACCGCTTCGATGATCGAATCCTTGGAGAAGAAGCCGGCGAACGGCGGCAGGCCGGCGTTGGCGAAGGCGCCGATCAGCATGGTGATATAGGTGATCGGCATGTATTTGCGCAGCCCGCCCATCTTGCGCATGTCCTGCTCGTGGTGCATCGCGATGATCACCGAGCCCGCGCCGAGGAACAGCACCGCCTTGAAGAATGCGTGGGTCATGAGGTGGAACATGCCGACCGAATAGGCCGAGGCGCCCAGCGCCACGGTCATGTAGCCGAGTTGCGACAGGGTCGAATACGCGATCACGCGCTTGATGTCGTATTGCACCACGGCGATCAGTGACATGAAGAAGGCGGTGATGCCGCCGATCACGAGCACGAAGGACAGCGCCGCATCGGACAGTTCGAACAGCGGCGACATGCGCGACACCATGAAGATGCCGGCGGTGACCATGGTCGCCGCATGGATCAGCGCGGAAATCGGCGTCGGACCTTCCATCGAATCGGGCAGCCAGACGTGCAGCGGAAACTGCGCCGATTTGCCCATGGCGCCGATGAACAGACAAATGCAGATCACCGAAATCAGCAGCCAGGGCGCGCCCGGGAATAATTCTACTGTGGTCTTGACCATGCCCGGCGCCTGCGCGAACACGGTCGCGTAGTCGAGCGTACCGAAATGGGCCAGGACCAGGCCGATGCCTAGCAGAAAGCCGAAATCGCCGACGCGGTTCACCAGGAAGGCCTTGAGGTTGGCGTAAATCGCCGTCGGCCGGGTGTACCAGAAGCCGATCAGCAGGTAGGACACCACGCCCACTGCCTCCCAGCCGAAGAACAGTTGCACGAAGTTGTTGGACATCACCAGCATCAGCATCGAGAAGGTGAACAGCGAGATGTAGGAGAAGAAACGCTGGTAGCCCGGATCGTCGGACATGTAGCCGATGGTATAGATGTGCACCATGAGCGAAACGAAGGTCACCACCACCATCATCAACACGGTCAGGCGGTCGATGAGGAAGCCGATCTCGAAGCGCGTTTCGCCCGAGGTCAGCCAGGTGTAGACGCTGCCGTTGTAGACGTTGCCGTGCATGACGTCGAAGAACACCACGACCGAACCGACGAAGGCGATCGTCACCCCGATGATGGTCACCCAGTGCGCGCCGGCGCGGCCGATGGCGCGACCGGCGAGACCGGCGATCAGCGCGCCGGCAAGCGGCGCGAGCGGCACCAGCAGATAGAGTTGCTGCATCGATGTCATAGCGTTGCGCCGGGTAACGAACGCCGGACGCGCGACAGGGTATCGCGCAGGCTCCGTGCCCGCCCGCCCCTGCTATGCACCTGTTGTTCCTTGCCCATTGCCTTCCTTTAGCCCTTCAATGTATTCAGGTCTTCGACGTTGATGGTGGACAGATTGCGGAACAGCACCACCAGGATCGCCAGGCCGATGGCCGACTCGGCCGCCGCCACGGTCAGGATGAAAAACACGAACACCTGGCCGGAAATGTCATTCAGGTAATGCGAGAAGGCGATGAAATTCATGTTCACCGCGAGCAGCATCAATTCGATCGCCATCAGCAGGATGATGACGTTCTTGCGATTCAGAAAAATGCCGACGATGCTGATCGCAAACAGCAGCGCGCCCAGAATCAGGAAGTGCGACAGGGACAGCACGGGCAGGGTGAACGGGAGCGCCATCAGCTTTCCTTTTTCTCGGACGGCATCGAAATCATGCGCACACGGTCGGCGCGCTTGACCGCGATCTGCTGCGACGGATCCTGGTGCTTGCTGTCCTTGCGCCCGCGCAGCGTGAGCGCAATGGCTGCTACGATGGCCACGAGCAGGATCACGGCCGCAAGCTCGAACGGATAGACATAGTCGGTGTAAAGGATCCGCCCCAGTTCCTTGGTGTTGCTGTAGGCCGCGCCGGGATCGGCCGGGTTGGGCAGGTGCTCGGTGCCGAAATACTTGCCGCCCAGCACCAGGACCATTTCGACCACCATCAATATGCCGACCGCGGCCCCCAGGGGCAGGTAGCTCCAGAAGCCCTCGCGCAGCCGGTCGAGGTTGATGTCGAGCATCATCACTACGAACAGGAACAGCACCATCACCGCGCCGACGTACACCAGCACCAGGACGATCGCGAGAAACTCGGCCCGCAGCATCATCCAGATGGCGGACGCCGTAAAGAACGAGAGCACCAGGTAGAGTGCCGCGTGAACCGGATTGCGCGCAGTGATCACGCGCAACGCCGCGATCAGCAGGATTGCCGAGAAAAAGTAGAAAAGTACGCCTTCGATATTCATGTCTTGGTCACCGGAACGCCGCGTCGCTGGCGCGGTCCTTGGCGATTTCCGCTTCGTAGCGGTCCCCCACTGCGAGCAGCATTTCCTTGGTGTAGTAAAGGTCGCTGCGCTTTTCGCCGTGGTATTCGAGGATGCGCGTTTCGACGATGGAATCGACCGGGCAGGATTCCTCGCAGAAACCGCAGAAAATGCATTTGTGCAGGTCGATGTCGTAGCGCGTGGTGCGGCGCGTGCCGTCGGCGCGCTGCTCCGACTCGATGGTGATCGCCAGCGCCGGGCACACGGCCTCGCACAGCTTGCACGCGATGCAGCGCTCCTCCCCGTTCGGGTAGCGGCGCAGCGCATGCAGGCCGCGGAAACGGTGGGACTGCGGCGTATGCTCCTCCGGATACTGCACGGTGATCTTGCGCGCGAACAAATGCCGGCCGGTGACCGCCATGCCTTTCAGCAACTCAATCAGCAGGAAGGTCTTGAAGAATTCGCGGATTTTCTCAGCCATGGCCATTTATCTCCAGATTGAGAAAGGAGTCTGCATCCATGCGGCGATTAGCACCAGCCACACGATGGTCAGCGGGATGAACACTTTCCAGCCCAGGCGCATGATCTGGTCGTAGCGATAGCGCGGGAAGGTCGCGCGGAACCACAGGAACAGGATCAGGACGCACAGCACCTTGCCGAACAGCCAGATGAATCCGGGAATCGCGTTGAACACCACCGAATCCAGCGGCGGCGCCCAGCCGCCGAAGAACATGATGGTGGTGAGGAAGGCCACCAGGATCATGTTGGCGTACTCGCCCATGGAGAACACGCCGAACAGCATGCCGGAATATTCCACGTGGAAACCGACGATCTCCGACTCGCCCTCGGCCATGTCGAAGGGCGCGCGCTGGGTCTCGGCCACGCCGGAGATGAAATACACCAGCAGCATCGGCGCGAGCGGCAGCCAGTTCCAGGAGAGGAAATTCAACCCCATTGCGGCGAACTGGCCTTTCATCTGGCCGTTGACGATGTCCGTGAGATTCAGGCTTTGCGACACCAGCAGCACGCACACCAGCGCGAAGCCCATGGCAATCTCGTAGGAGACGATCTGGGCCGCGGCGCGCATCGCGCCGAGAAACGCGTATTTCGAATTCGAGGCCCAGCCGGCGATGATGATGCCGTACACGCCCATCGAGGTGATCGCCATGATGTAGAGCAGGCCCGCATTGACGTCCGCCAGCACGACCTGCGGGCTGAACGGCACCACCGCCCAGGCGGCCATCGCCACGGTGAGCGTGATGATCGGCGCGAGCACGAACAGGAACTTGTCGGCACCGGTCGGGATGATGATTTCCTTGAACACCAGCTTGATGCCGTCGGCGATCGGCTGCAGCAGGCCCAGCGGGCCGACGCGGTTCGGTCCGATGCGCACCTGCATGTAGCCGATAACCTTGCGCTCGAGCAGCGTCAGATAGGCCACCGCACCCAGCAGCGGCGCGACGATGAGCATGATCAGCACCGAAGTCTTGATCAGGGTAAACGCCGCCGCGCCCAGCTCGGGGCCGAGCACGCTTTGGGCGAATTCGAGCCCGAAGGCAATGAGCTTTGCGTACAACCCGAGCAGATCCATTACTGCGGCTCCACGCTGAGTTCGCCGGACATCGGACCGAGGTCCTTGCTTGCAGGATGCGCTGCGGCGACGCGCACGCAGTCGCGCGGCAGGCGATCATCGCAGGCCGCGTTCAATACGGCCGCGCCTGCGCCCTGTTTCACTTTGACGGCCTGGCCGTCCTTCACGCCGAGCTTTGTCATTAGCGCCGAATTCATCCAGGCGCGCGGCGCCGCCGCATCGCGCGTTTTCTGCAGCGACCCGGCGCGGCGCACGATGGCGTCGCTGGCATAGATGGGCACCTCGGCAATGCGTTGCAATCCCGTCGATGCGGCCGCCAGCTGCAAAGCGATGCCATTCACACGGTTGTCGAGCCTGCCGGCAAGCTGTTCCGGCGTGCCGATTGCGTCGCGCACCTGTTCGCTCGAGTCGTAGTCGAACCCTTCCAGGCCGAGCAGATTGCCGAGCACGCGCAGCACCTTCCACGCCGGTCGCGCATCGCCCAGAGGCTTGACCACGCCGTTGAAACTTTGTCTGCGGCCTTCGGCGTTGACGAAGGTGCCGGAGGTTTCCGTGAACGGCGCGATCGGCAGCAAGGCGTTGGCGTAGTCCGGTGCGGAACCCTTGTATGCGGACAGGCAGATCACGAATTCCGCATCCTGCATGGCTTTCATCGCCGCCTGCGGATTTTGGCAATCGAGTTCCGGCTCGACATTCAACAGCACGTAGGCTTTGCGCGGCTCGTCCAGCATGGCCGCGGCGTTAAGGCCGCCCGCTCCGGGCACGGCCTGGGCCAGATAGCCGCCCACGCTGTTGGCTGCCTCGCCCAGAAAGCCGTAGCTTGCGCCCAGCAGTCCGGCCAGCTCCTGCGCGAGCAGGCGCAATTGGGTTGCCTGCGCATGCTGCGCGGCGAGATTGCCGAGGAATATACCGGTCTTCGCGCCGGAGACCAGGCTCGCGGCGATATTCTTTGCGTCTGCGCCGACCGTTACGCCAGCCAGCGCGGCGGGTACCGGCTGCTGCTTCGCCTCGGCCACGGCCTTCACCACCTGCGCCAGCGTTTCAGGCAATGCCTGCGGGGGCACGATGGCCTTGTTCGCGACGCTGATCAGCAGATTGTCGTCCGTCGCATGGATCAGATTCAGCTGCTGCCCGCGCTTGGCGGACTGGCGCATGCGGTTGGCGAGCAGCGGATGGTCCTTGCGCAGGAATGATCCGACGACGAGCACACGATCGAGGCCGCCTATGTCGGCGACTTTCATGCCCAGCCAGGGCGCGCCGGCCTGCTTCTGGTCGGCGGAAAAATCCGACTGGCGCAGACGGAAATCGACGTTCTCGCTGCCGATGCCGCGCATCAACTTGCCCAGCAGGTGCAATTCTTCAAGTGTGGAATGCGGCGCGGCCAGCGCGCCCAGCCCCTGGCCACCGTGGTCCGTCTGCGCGTTCTTGAGGCCTTTTGCCACCGCAGCCAATGCCTGTTGCCAGTCGACCTCCTGCCATTTTCCGTCCACTTTCAGCATCGGCTGGGTGAGGCGGTCCTCGCTATTGAGGCCCTCGTAGGAGTAGCGGTCGCGGTCAGAAAGCCAGCATTCGTTCAGGCCCTCATTTTCCAGCGGCAGCACGCGCATGACCTTGTTCGCCATCACCTGGACAACGAGATTGGATCCCAGGCTGTCGTGCGGGCTCACCGATTTTCTGCGCGCAAGCTCCCAGGTCCTGGCTTTGTAGCGAAACGGTTTGCTCGTGAGCGCGCCCACCGGGCACAGATCGATCATGTTGCCGGAGAGCTCGGAATCGACCGTGTTTCCCACGAAGGAGACGATTTCCGAGTGCTCGCCGCGGCCCATCATGCCCAGTTCCATGACGCCGGCGATTTCCTGGCCGAAGCGCACGCAGCGCGTGCAGTGGATGCAGCGGCTCATCTCTTCCATCGAGATCAGCGGCCCGATATTCTTGTGGAACACCACGCGCTTTTCTTCCTGATAGCGCGAATCGCTCTTGCCGTAACCCACCGACAGGTCCTGCAGCAGGCATTCGCCGCCCTGGTCGCAGATCGGGCAGTCGAGCGGATGGTTGATCAGCAGGAACTCCATGACCGATTTCTGCGCGGTCCTGGCGTATTCGGATTCGGTAAACACCTTCATGCCTTCCATCACGGGCGTGGCGCAGGCCGGCAGGGGCTTGGGCGCCTTTTCCACCTGCACCAGGCACATGCGGCAGTTCGCGGCGATGGACAGTTTCTTGTGATAGCAGAAATGCGGAATGGCGATGCCGAGCGCGTTCGCCGCGTCCATCACGGTCGCGCCGTTCTGTACCTCGATCTGCCTGCCGTTGATTTCTACTGTGGGCATGTTGTTCTCAGGCCGCTTTCTCGGTGCCGGCGGCGGCGGTGAAATAACCGCCCGGCTCGCTCACCATGCAGCGCTTGTTGTCGACGTGATACTGGAATTCTTCGCGGAAATGGTTGAGGAAGCTTTTCACCGGCAGCGCCGCCGCGTCACCCAGCGCGCAGATCGTGCGCCCGGCGATGTTGTCGGCCACATTGGTGAGCAGATCCAGATCTTCCTGCCGCCCCTTGCCGTGCTCTATGCGGTGCACCATGCGGTACATCCAGCCCGTGCCCTCGCGGCAGGGCGTGCACTGGCCGCAGGACTCTTCAAAATAGAAGTACGACAGGCGCTCCAGTGCGCGCACCATGCAGGTGGTCTCGTCCATGACGATGACCGCACCCGAACCGAGCATGGAACCGGCCTTGGCGATGGAATCGTAGTCGAGGTCGGTCTGCATCATGATGTGCCCGGGCAGGACCGGCGCCGACGATCCGCCGGGGATCACCGCCTTGATCTTTCTGCCGCCGCGCATTCCGCCCGCCATTTCCAGCAATGTCGCGAACGGCGTACCCAGCCGCACTTCATAATTGCCCGGCCGGTTGACATGGCCCGAGACCGAGAACAGCTTGGTGCCGCCGTTGTTCGGTTTGCCCAGGGCGAGGAAGGCGTCGCCACCGTTGTTGATGATCCAGGGCACCGCCGCGAACGTCTCGGTGTTGTTGATCGTGGTCGGCTTGCCGTACAGGCCGAAGCTCGCCGGAAACGGCGGCTTGAAGCGCGGCTGGCCTTTCTTGCCCTCGATCGACTCGAGCAATCCGGTTTCCTCGCCGCAGATGTAGGCGCCCCAGCCGTGCACCGCGTGAAGCTGGAATGCGAATCCGCTGCCGAGGATGTTCTCGCCGAGGTAGCCGGCGGCGCGCGCCTCGTCCAGGGCTTGTTCGAACAGTGTGTATTCGGCCCAGATTTCGCCGTGGATGTAGTTGTAGCCCACCGCCGTGCCCATCGCATAGGCCGCGATGATCATGCCCTCGATGAGCATGTGCGGGTTGTAGCGGATGATGTCGCGGTCCTTGAACGTGCCCGGCTCGCCTTCGTCGGTGTTGCACACCAGATACTTCGGCCCGGTGTACTGCTTGGGCATGAAGCTCCACTTAAGCCCGGCCGGGAAACCGGCGCCGCCGCGCCCGCGCAAGCCCGATTTCTTCACTTCGGCGATGACCGCATCGGCGGTCATTTTTTCGCCGAGCACCTTTTTCAGCGCGCCATAACCGCCGCGCGCCTCGTAGTCCTTGAGGTGCCAGTTCGTGCCGTCCAGACCCTTCATGAGGATCGCGTCGGGACCGTAGTCGAGCATCACTTCAGCTCCGCCAGCAGTTGATCAAGCTTTTCGCGCGACATATTGCTGCACATGCGCTTGTTGTTTACCAGCAGCACCGGCGCATCGCCGCAGGCGCCCATGCACTCGCCCTGCTTCAGCGTGACGCGGCCGTCCGCGGTGGTCTCGTTGAAGCCGACGCCGAGGCGATGCTTCAGGTGTTCTGCCGCATCCGCGCCGCCGGACAGCGCGCACGGTAGATTCGTGCACACGGTCAGCTTGTGCCGGCCGCCGGGTTCCAGGTTGTACATATTGTAGAAACTGGCCACCTCGTACACCGCGATCGGCGGCATGCCCAGGTATTGCGCGACAAAATCCATGGTCTCGGTCGCGAGCCAGCCCTTCTCATCCTGCGCGATGGCGAGCGCCGCAATCACCGCCGACTGCTTCTGGTCCCCCGGAAACTTGGCGATCTCGCGATCGATCCTCTTCAGTGACTCTGCGCTTAACATGTCATCCGCCAAAATTCGTTTTAGCCGTCACCTGTCGACCTCGCCGAAGACGAAGTCCAGCGTGCCGATGATCGCGACCAAGTCGGCGATCATGTGTCCCGGCGCCAGTTCCTTCAATGCCTGCACGTGAGCAAAACCCGCCCCGCGTATCTTCACGCGATACGGCTTGTTCGCACCGTCCGATATGAGGTAGACGCCAAATTCCCCCTTCGGATGTTCCACCGTCGCATAGACCTCGCCCGCTGGCACGCGGAAACCCTCGCTGAAGAGCTTGAAATGGTGAATCAACTCTTCCATGCTGCCCTTCATCTCCGCGCGCGGCGGCGGCGCAATCTTGTGGTTGCCCACGATCACCGGTCCGGGATTCGCTCGCAACCATTCGATGCACTGCCGGATGATGCGGTTGGACTGGCGCAATTCCTCGACGCGGCACAGGTAACGGTCATAGGTGTCGCCGTTTACGCCCACCGGGATGTCGAAATCCATACGGTCGTAGACTTCGTAGGGCTGTTTCTTCCTAAGATCCCATTCGACGCCTGAGCCGCGCAACATCACGCCGGTGAATCCGAGTTGGAGCGCTTGCTCGGGCGTCACCACGCCGATGCCTACAGTACGCTGCTTCCAGATGCGGTTTTCGGTGAGCAGCGTCTCGTAATCGTCGACGTACGCGGGAAAGCGCTCGGTAAAATCCTGGAGGAAATCGAGCAGGCCGCCGGAGCGCGCCTTGTTCAGTCCGTCGACCGTCCTCGCATCGCGCGTCTTGGACGCCATATAACGTGGCATCACGTCTGGCAAATCGCGATATACACCGCCCGGCCGGTAATAGGCAGCATGCACGCGCGCCCCGGATACCGCCTCGATGACGTCGAACAGATCCTCGCGTTCGCGGAACGTATACAAAAACATCGTCATCGCGCCGAGATCCAGGCCTTGAGCACCGAGGAACAGCAGGTGACTCAGGATGCGGGTGATTTCGTCGAACATGACGCGGATATACTGGGCGCGTTCGGGCACCTCGATGCCGAGCAACCGTTCCACCGCCATGCAATAAGCATGCTCGTTCGCCATGACCGAGAAGTAATCCATGCGGTCCATGTAAGGCAGCGCTTGGAGGTAGGTCTTTTGTTCGGCCAATTTCTCGGTGGCACGATGCAGCATACCGATGTGCGGGTCGGCATTCACCACGACCTCGCCGTCCATTTCCAGCACCAGGCGCAGCACGCCGTGCGCCGCCGGGTGCTGCGGACCAAAATTCATCGTGTAATTGCGGATCTCGGCCATGCTCTACGCCCGCCTCGAAGCCGCGCTACCTGCGCGCGGTTGGTGCAGATGAATTTCAGTGCAGGCTAACTTGCGCCTGGCGCAAGTTAAGCCCGGCTGCGCCGGGTGGCCGAAACTAAAATTCATCGTGTAATTGCGGATCTCGGCCATGTCAGTGCCTGCCGAGATCGCCGTACTGGTCTTCGCGAATCACGCGCGGCGTGATTTCGCGGGGCTCGATGGTCACCGGCTGGTAGACGATGCGTTTCTGCTGCGGGTCGTAGCGCATTTCCACCTGTCCGGAGATTGGAAAATCCTTGCGGAAGGGGTGGCCGATGAAACCATAGTCGGTCAGTATCCGGCGCAGGTCGGGATGGCCAGCGAACATGATGCCGAACAGATCGAAGGCTTCGCGCTCATACCAATTGACATTGGCCCAGATCGTGGTCAGCGTCTCCACCAGCGGAAATTCGTCGTCCTCAGCAAATACGCGCAGGCGCACGCGCCAGTTGTGCTCCATCGAGAGCAGCTGCGAGGTCGCCGCGAAGCGCTTCCCCCGCCAGGCGCCTTCGCCGTAGGTCGAATAGTCGACACCACATAGGTCCATCAGCTGCGAAAAAGCCAGACGCGGATCGTCGCGTAGCGTCCGTGCCGCTATCACGTAGTCATCCGCATTCACGACCACGGTAATTTCACCCAGCGCCTGAGTGAGACTGACAATGCGGTTGCCGAGCGCGGCTTCCAGATTGTTCTTGAGTTGTTCTAACTTACCGGCCATTTAGCGATTGATCTTGTTTGCGAGCGTTAGCGGGCGATGGTATTTGTACGTTTGATCTTATTCTGCAACTGGATCAATCCGTAAACCAGGGCTTCCGCCGTCGGCGGACAGCCTGGAATATAGATGTCCACCGGCACGATGCGGTCGCAACCGCGCACCACCGAGTAGGAATAATGATAGTAGCCGCCGCCGTTGGCACAGGAACCCATGGAGATCACCCAGCGCGGCTCTGCCATCTGGTCGTAGACCTTGCGCAGGGCCGGCGCCATTTTGTTGCACAGCGTACCGGCGACGATCATCAAGTCGGACTGGCGCGGGCTTGGGCGGGGAACGATGCCGAAGCGGTCAGTGTCGTAACGCGACGCACCGGCATGCATGAATTCGATCGCGCAGCAGGCAAGGCCGAAGGTCATCGGCCACACCGACCCGGTTCGCGCCCAGTTGATCAACTTGTCCGCAGTGGTGGTGACAAAGCCTTCCTGCAACAGCCCTTCTATTCCCATTCGAGCGCCCCCTTCATCCATTCATAGATGAAACCGACCACCAAGATGCCGAGGAAAATCATCATGGAAACAAAACCGAACAGCCCGATTTCATTGAGCACGATCGCCCACGGGAACAGGAACGCGATCTCCAGGTCGAACAGGATGAACAAAATCGCGACCAGATAATAGCGCACGTCGAATTTCATGCGCGCATCTTCGAACGCCTCGAATCCGCATTCGTAAGGAGAGAGCTTCTCGCTGTCCCACCGGTGCGGCCCGAGAATCGCCCCGGTGACGATAGGTCCGACGCCGACCGCCAAGCCAACGAAGATAAACATCATGACGGGAAAGTAATTTTCAAGCACGAATCGTCAATTTCCAGAGTCGAAGAATGAGGATTTAGTTTGTTCTAATCTTGCAATCATACAAACAGGCGACATCGTCCACTATTGAGCAAGACGCGTAGTTGACATAGATCAAACGCGCTCTTTTTGACCACGCTTCCCTCGGTCACGATTCGAACCGGCGAGCGGGTCCGACGTTTGCGTGACCCGATCTTCAAGCACATCAAAACAAACTGGTGCCGACGGCGAGACTCGAACTCGCACAGCTTTCGCCACTACCCCCTCAAGATAGCGTGTCTACCAATTTCACCACGTCGGCGGTTTTTCGCGACCGGAGATCAGGTCCGGAAGCCAGTCTCTATTTCGGTACGTCACCCGCATTTGAACCCGACGGCGCAGTTGCCGGTTTGGGCACATCGGCCGGTTTGGGCACTTCTTCGGCGGATTTTGGCGCCACTGCAGGCGCTGCGGTCACGCCCTGCATCACGCTACCTCCGGTCTGGGGCTTGTGTGTCGCCACGTAGGCCAGGCCCAGGCTGGTAAGAAAAAATACCGCCGCCAGCGCCGCCGTGGTGCGGGACAGAAAATTTGCGGAGCCGGTGGCCCCAAACAGGCTGCCCGACGAGCCGCTGCCGAATGCCGCCCCCATGTCCGCACCCTTGCCGTGCTGCAGCAAAACCAGAAAGATGATGCTCAGAGCCACCAGCACGTGTATCGTCAAAATTACAGTCAACCAGATATCCATTCTTTACTCGCTAAAATCCACCCGCCGCGAGGCGGGATGGCAAACATTCTGTACGGACGCGCCGATCTGACGGCTCGCCCCCCTGCTCTACGCCACGCCGATCAAGCCTTGGCGGCCGCGGCGCAAATCGCGATAAATTCCTCCGCAACCAGCGCGGCGCCACCGATAAGACCGCCGTCTATATCAGCCATGGCGAATAATTCCTTCGCATTGGCGGCCTTGACACTGCCGCCATAGACGATAGTCAAACCCGCAGCCAGCTTGGCATCCTGCCTGGCGACGACGCCGCGTATAAAAGCGTGCACCGCCTGCGCCTGCTGTGGCGTCGCAGTCCTTCCGGTTCCAATAGCCCATACCGGCTCATAGGCGATCACTGCATTCGCGAGTGAACCGACACCACTCGAGTCGAGCACGGCCGCGAGTTGTCGTCCCACTACAATTTCGGTTACCGCGCTTTCACGCTCCTGCAGGCTTTCACCCACGCACAGTATGGGAATCAGCCCCGCACCCTGCGCCGCCTGAAACTTGGCCGCCACCTGCTTGTCGGTCTCGCCATACAGCGCCCTGCGCTCGGAATGCCCGACCAGAACATGGCGGCAACCGAAATCGCGCAGCATGGCGCCGGACACCTCACCCGTGTAAGCACCCTGAGGCCATTCGCTGACGCTTTGCGCGCCCCAGGCGATATCGCTGCCCTTCAATTCGGCTTCGACCTGCGCCAGGTACGGATACGGCACGCACACCGAGTACTGCACACCGTCCGTCGCCTGCAGGCCCAGCTTGAGCCCATCGAGCAAGCGCCGATTCGCCGCCAGGCTGCCGTGCATCTTCCAGTTACCCGCGACCAAACGGCTGCGCATCGCCTTGATTTCCAAGTAGTTGCTACCACGCATTAGAACCGGTGAATTTTACAGCGTTTAGGCAAAGCCGGTCAATTAAATGCGGGCATTTGCGCGGCTCGATCAGGCAGGAATCAAGCCTGACGACAGGCTGGAGCCCGCTGGCGGCGGACGGCGCGGCGGCGGCCCGGCCCGGTGGAAATTTCTATGGAACCGCGCGCCGCCGTTTCATTGATCCGGGGTGACGATCTGGATGTGCTCCAGACTCACATTGATGAACGGCGCGTTGAGTACATGACGATTGCCGAGTTCCCACACTTCCGCCTCCGTTACCGCGATGAAGTCTTTGGATTCCGTGAGGTAATCGGTCACACGCGCACCCGGGAGCAGATCAATATAGCCCTTGACGCGGTAAGTCCCGGTGAGAATGGTCACTTTCGTCTTGTTTTCATCCGTAGTCATAGATACGCTCCGTGGCTCATCCGCACCATTTAATGATCGCAGCGCCCAAGGCGTGGAATTCAATTGCGCAATGCCGCTACACGAAAGTGTATTCTGCGCCTGGCTTCGCGATCGTTCAATAGGATGGCTGAATTGCGGCGGACCGATGCGGGTCCGCGCCGAATATAGGACGCAAAAGAAACTCATATGTCGCCGATAGTGACGGCACTGGTGCTGGCTTCGGCCCTGCTGCACGCGGGCTGGAACGCGATCGTCAAATCGAGTCGAGACGTACTTCTGGACACCGCGCTGGTGGCGGCCGCTGCAGGCATTCTGGCACTGCCACTAATCGGTATTGCCGGATTGCCCGCTCGCCCGAGCTGGCCCTACCTTGGCGCTTCCGCCGCAATTCATGTCGCCTATTTTTCCACACTGGCGGCCGCCTATCGCTTCGGAGATCTGAGCCATGCCTACCCCCTCATGCGCGGCACGGCGCCGCTGCTCGTCGCGCTTTTCGGCGTCGCGCTGCTGAACGAGCGACCCGCCGCGAGCATGTGGCTGGGCATTGTTCTGATCAGCGCAGGCATCCTCAGCCTGGGCTGGTCGCAGCGAAGCCGGGCGCACCGCAGCGCCACCTTGTGGGCGCTCTCGAACGCGGCAATCATTGCAAGCTACACGCTCGTGGACGGGACCGGCGCGCGCCTCTCGGGGACGCCTGCGGGCTACGCGGCGGCGCTGTTCTCGCTGCAAGCCCTGTTCTTCGTCGCACTCGTGGCCGCATCGCGCGGACGCGCAATGCTCGTGTACTTCGCGAGACACTGGCGGCGCGGACTTGGCGGCGGGTTTTGCCTGCTCAGCGCTTATGGCATCGTGCTCTGGGCCATGACACTGGCGCCGATCGCCGCGGTTGCCGCACTGCGCGAGACCTCGGTCATTTTTGCAGCAGTACTCGGCAGCCTGGTACTCAAAGAGCGTTTCGGACGGCAACGCCTGATCGCCGCCTGCGCGGTCGCGCTCGGCGTTTTCGCTATGCGCAGTTGAACTGCCTGGACGACTGCCCAGCCCTTGTCCATCCGATTCCGACCACGGTCCGCGGCGTAGCCTTTGAATATGAACGCGTAATATTCGTGTAACAAAGCCCCCCTAGCATGCGTGCCTGGTGCCCGGACTTAGGGTAACAACGCGAACATCCCTAATGGAGACTTTGTCATGAAGCGAATTCATCGCATTATTACCCCGGCGCTGCTTGCACTGGGCGTCTGCGCAACATCCGGCGCCGCGGCCGCGAACATCACCGGCGCGGGAGCCACCTTTCCCTACCCCGTCTACGCCAAATGGGCCGAGGCCTACAAAGCCAAGACGGGTGCTGCCGTGAACTACCAGTCGATCGGCTCGGGTGGCGGCATCAAGCAGATCAAAGCCAAGACCGTCGATTTCGGTGCTTCCGATGCGCCGTTGACACTGGCAGACCTCGATAAAGCCGGTCTGGTGCAATTCCCCGCGGTGATGGGTGGCGTGGTGCCGGTAGTCAACGTCCAAGGTGTCAAGCCGGGCGCCATGAAACTCACAGGCGAAGTGCTGGCCGACATCTATCTCGGCAAGATCAAGAAATGGAACGACCCTGCGATCTCGAAGCTCAACCCCGACATGAAACTTCCCGATGTTGCAATCACGGTGGTCAACCGTTCGGACGGCTCCGGCACCACGTTCATTTTCACGAACTACCTGTCCAAAGTCAGCAAGGAGTGGAAGGACAAAGTGGGCAACGAAAAGTCCGTGTCCTGGCCTGCAGCAACCGGCACCGGCGGCAAGGGTAATGAAGGCGTCGCTTCTTTCGTGCAACGCCTGGGCGGCGCGATCGGCTATGTCGAATACGCCTACGCCAAGCAGAACAAGATGGCCTACGCCCTGCTGAAAAACCGCGATGGCCATTTCGTCGCGCCGGACGACAAGAGCTTCCAGGCAGCGGCAGCAGGCGCCGACTGGAAGAACGCGCCGGGATTCTACGAAATCCTCACCAACGAACCGGGCAAGGACAGCTGGCCCATCACCGGCGCAACTTTCATTCTGATGCACAAGAGCCAGGCCAATGTCGCGAACGCCAAGGAAGTGCTCAAGTTTTTCGACTGGGCCTACAAAGAAGGAAACAAGATGGCGGTGGATCTGAACTACGTGCCTATGCCCGATGCAGTCGTGGCACTGATCCGCACCGAATGGAAGGACAAGCTCAAGGACACGAGCGGCAAGCCGATCTGGTAGACACACGCCCTCCCGATGAAACCGGCAATGTCTGTGACAAGCGCCATCCGAGGAAGCTAGAATGGGCGCCGTTCACCATACGCCAGTGGCTCCGCAAGGAGCCTCTTTCCAACCAGGCATGTCGCACAGCATCCCGGAATCCCGTCTCAAACGACAGCGCTGGTACGATCTGGCGTTTCGCAACACGACCCGCCTGTTCGCCTCGCTGGTGCTGGTATTGCTGAGCGGGATACTGGTCACACTGATCGTCGGCAGCTGGCCTGCGATCAAGGCCTTCGGTCCGGAATTCCTCATCAGTACGGAATGGAATCCGGTGACCAAGAAATTCGGCGGACTGGTGCCGGTATTCGGAACGCTGACCACCTCCTTCATCGCCCTGCTGATCGGCATTCCCGTGAGCTTCGGCATCGCAACCTTTCTCACCGAACTCTCGCCGCTCTGGCTGCGCCGCCCGATCGGAACCGCGATCGAACTGCTCGCCGCGATCCCGAGCATCATTTACGGGATGTGGGGCCTGTTCATCTTCGCGCCGATATTCGCCGAGCACATCCAGCCCTGGATGATCGATCACCTCGGACCGATCTGGCTCATCGGGCCGCTGTTCAAAGGGGCGCCGCAGGGTATAGGCATACTCTCCGCGGGGATCATTCTCGCCATCATGGTCATACCCTTTATTGCGTCGGTCATGCGCGACGTATTCGAAGTGGTCCCGCCGATGCTGAAGGAATCCGCCTACGCAGTCGGCGCAACCACCTGGGAAGTGGTCTGGAACGTGGTGCTGCCTTACACCAAGATCGGCGTGGTCGGCGGCATCCTTCTGGGACTGGGACGCGCATTGGGAGAAACCATGGCAGTGACCTTTGTCATCGGCAATGCGCACCGTGTCGGAACCTCGCTGTTTTCTCCGGGCAACAGCATCGCCTCGGCCCTCGCCAACGAATTTACGGAGGCGGACGGCGTCTTGTACACCTCTGCTCTGGTCGAACTCGGCCTGATCCTGTTCCTGATCACCTTCATCGTGCTGGCCCTGTCGAAGATTTTGCTTTACCAACTCGCCAAGCGCGAGGGAACGCTGACCTGACTCGTTCATGGAAAAGTCCGCACTCTACCGCCGCCGGCGCATCGTCAACGTAATCTGCCTGGGAATATCCCTGCTGGCGGTGCTGTTCGGCCTGTTCTGGCTGGTGTGGATCCTGTGGACCTTGCTGGCCAACGGGCTGCAGGCTATCGGACCAAGCCTGTTTACCCTGAGCACCCCGCCGCCGGGGAGCGAGGGCGGGCTTTCCAACGCGATTTTCGGCAGCCTGCTGATGTCGCTCCTGGCAACCCTGATCGGCACGCCGATCGGAATCCTCGCCGGCACCTATGTCGCCGAGTACGGCCGGCGCGGCTGGCTCGGGCCGACAACGCGTTTTATCAATGACATCCTGTTGAGCGCGCCGTCCATTGTCATCGGCCTGTTCGTGTACGCGGTCTACGTCGCCAACGTCCAGCATTTCTCCGGCTGGGCGGGTGCTTTCGCCTTGTCGCTGATCGTCATACCCGTGGTGCTGAAAACCACGGAGAACATGCTGCGTATGGTGCCGGACACCATGCGCGAGGCCGCGGCCGCACTGGGCGCACCGCAGTGGATCGTCATCTCGTCGGTGACCCTGCGCGGCGCGCGCGCAGGCATCATCACCGGAATCATGCTGGCGATCGCGCGCATCAGCGGAGAGACCGCACCCTTGCTGTTTACGGCCCTCAACAACCAGTTCTGGTCGGTCAACATGGACGCCCCCATGGCCAACCTGCCTGTGGTCATTTTCCAGTTCGCGATGAGTCCCTACCGCGACTGGCAGACCCTGGCCTGGGGCGGCGCACTGCTGATCACCATGAGCGTATTGACGCTGAATATCCTTGCGCGCGTGCTGTTTCCGCAGAAATCGACGCTAGCCTGATCAATCGGACACTCCAAAGCGAACCCATGGACACCAGCACCAACACACCCCAGGGCAGCAGCAGCCACGCGCCGACCGCCGCAAGCAAGATCACGGCTCGCGACCTGAATTTCTTCTACGGGACCTACCATGCCCTGAAGAACATCAATCTGGATATCGCCGAAAAACGCATCACCGCGTTCATCGGCCCTTCAGGCTGCGGAAAATCGACACTGTTGCGCGTATTCAACCGCATGTACGACCTGTATCCGGGTCATTATGCGACCGGCAAGATCATGATGAACGGCAACGATATCCTCGATGCAAAGCAGGACGTCATCGCCTTGCGCGCGAGGGTGGGCATGGTATTCCAGAAACCGACGCCGTTCCCGATGTCGATCTACGAAAACATCGCCTTTGGCGTCAAGCTGTACGAAAGGCTCAGCAGCGGCGAAATGGACGAGCGCGTCGAATGGGCTTTGCGCAAAGCCGCGCTTTGGGATGAAACCAAGGACAAACTGCGTCAAAGCGGACTCAGCCTGTCGGGCGGTCAGCAGCAGCGCCTGTGCATCGCGCGCGCGGTGGCGGTCAAGCCCGAAGTGCTGCTGCTGGATGAGCCGACCTCGGCTCTGGATCCGATTTCCACCGCGAAGATAGAGGAGCTGGTGAACGAGCTCAAAGCCGACTACACCATCACCATCGCCACCCACAACATGCAGCAGGCGGCGCGCGTCTCCGACTATACCGCGTACATGTACCTGGGTGAGCTGATCGAGTTCGACATTACCGACAAGATTTTCATCAATCCCGGCAGAAAAGAAACCGAGGACTACATTACTGGCCGGTTTGGATAATCGGCCTTTATGTAGCGGCGTAGGCTAACTTGCGCGCAGCGCAAGTTAAGGGCCGCAGGCCCGGCCGTAGTCACTACATCACCGGGCGATTCGGCTAGGCCTGAGCCGCGGCGCGCACGCTCTCGGCCAGCATGGCCGCCAGGGACTCGACCTTGGCACCGTCCTCGCCTTCGACCATCACGCGCAGTACCGGCTCCGTGCCCGACGGCCGCAGCAGCACTCTACCTGCCTTGCCAAGTTCGCTTTCGGCCGTCTGTTTGGCTTTGCCCACGGCCGCACTCGATTCCCAGTTGAATCCCTTGCCGACCCTGACGTTCACCAGCTTCTGCGGGTAAAGCGTCAGCCCGCGGCTGAGTTCGGACAGGGTCCTGCCGCTCTCCCGTACCGCCCTGAGCACCTGCAACGCCGATATCAGCGCATCGCCGGTGGTGTGCTTGTCCAGGCAAATGATATGGCCGGAATTCTCGCCGCCCAGTTGCCAGCCTTTCTCCTGCAGGACTTCGAGCACATAGCGATCGCCCACCCTGGCGCGAGCAAACGCGATGCCCGCCTCCTCCAGCGCGCGCTGCAGCGCGAGATTACTCATCAAAGTGCCCACCACGCCGGGGACCGCTCCCTGTCCGGCTCGCATGCGCGCGATCACATAAAGCAATTGATCGCCGTCGTAGCTCAGGCCGCGGTCGTCCACCATCACCAGTCGATCGCCGTCACCGTCCAGTGCGATGCCCAGATCGGCTTTGTGCTGCTGCACCGCGAGCTGCAGCGCCTGGGGGCTGGTCGCGCCCACCTTGTCGTTGATGTTCAACCCGTCCGGCTCGACTCCGATTGCCACCACGTCCGCGCCCAGCTCGTGAAATACATGCGGCGCGATGTGATAGGCGGCGCCGTTGGCGCAGTCGACCACGATCTTCAAACCGCGCAGGTGCAGTCGATTGGGAAACGTACTCTTGCAGAATTCGATGTAGCGGCCCGCGGCGTCGTCGATACGCCGTGCCTTGCCCAACTGCGCCGAAGCGCAGCAGCGCATGGGCTGCTCCAGCTGCGCCTCGATCTCCATCTCCACCGCGTCGGCCAGCTTGTTGCCGTCGCCCGAAAAGAATTTGATGCCGTTGTCCGGATACGCATTGTGCGAAGCGCTGATCACCACGCCGGCCTGCAGGCGCAGCGCCCTTGTGAGATAGGCCACGGCCGGTGTCGGCATCGGGCCGGACAGCATCACGTCCACGCCCGCCGCGGCAAAGCCCGCCTCCAGCGACGCTTCGAGCATATATCCCGAAATGCGCGTGTCCTTGCCGATCAGCACGGCCGGCCTCAGCCCCGGTGGCAACTGCGCGCGATGCGCCAGCACCTCGCCGGCCGCATATCCCAGGCGCACCATGAAATCCGGCGTAATCGGCGGTTCGCCCACGAGGCCACGTATGCCATCGGTTCCGAAATATTTTCTGCTCATCGTTATTTTCCCACCGCCTCAAGCACCAAAAGCGCATCGCGCGTCTGCGCAACGTCGTGCACGCGCAATAGCGCAGCGCCATTTTGCGCCGCAATCAATGCTGCGGCAATGCTTGCCGCGAGCCGCTCTCCTTCGGGCTTCCCGGTGATCTTGCCCAGCGAAGACTTGCGCGACCAGCCCGCTAGCAGCGGCACGCCCAACGACGCGAATTGGCGCAAATGGCGCAGCAGTTCCAGATTGTGTTCCAGCGTCTTGCCAAACCCGAAACCCGGATCAACGACCACGCGCTCGACTGCAATCCCCGCCGCGTGGACGCAGGCGATGCGCTCCTGCAGAAAAGCTTTCACCTCGGCCACCACATCGCCGTAACGCGGCTGCTGCTGCATGCTGTCGGGTCTGCCTTGCATGTGCATCAGACACACCGCGGCATCACCGGCCGCGACCGCTTCCACCGCGCCGGGCGCGCGCAATGCGTTGATGTCGTTGATCATGGATGCGCCCTCGGTGATCGCCGCGCGCATCACCTCGGGCTTGACCGTGTCGACTGACAGCGGCAGGTCACGCAGACCCCGCAGCACCGGCAACAAGCGGCGCAGTTCTTCGTCCGCACTCACTACCGCAGCAGCACCCGGACGGCTGGATTCCGCACCCAGGTCGATCAGGTCGGCACCCTCATCCATCAGCGTGCGCGCGTGCGCAATTGCGGCGGCGGGATCGAGATATCGGCCGCCGTCAGAAAACGAATCGGGCGTGATGTTGACCACGCCCATTATGAGCGGACGATCAAGCGAGAAGCGAAAGCGGCCGCATTGCAAATGCGCTGTCATTAATTTGAAAATTTGCGAACAACAGAAGACAGACCGCGTTCACGAACATTGAGCACTTGCCGATACTTGTCCGCGCGGGGGGGATTTACAAGGGGGGGCGCACCCCTCCTTGTTCGTGCAATCAGGGGTTTCCCCTAGCGGGAGACCCCATGTTTGTATTCGGCATGACTATATAAAATATTACGTTGCCGCAGGAGCCGCGGCACCGGCCGCGTCGTCTTTCGGTGGCGAAGGCGGCGGCGCGCTGCCGGATTGCGTCGGCTTGGGCGGGCGCGGCGGCTTGCCTTCCATGATGTCGTTCAACTGGTCCGAATCCAGCGTCTCCCACTCGAGCAGGGACTTGGTCATCGTCTCGACCTTGTCCCGGTTCTCCTCGATCAGGCGCCGTGCCAACGCATATTGCTCGTCGATAATGCGCCGTATCTCCTGGTCGACCTTCTGCAGCGTCACCTCGGATACATTCTTGTGCGTGGTAATCGAACGGCCGAGGAACACCTCGCCATCGTTTTCGCCGTACACCATCGGCCCGAGCGCATCCGACATACCCCATTGCGTCACCATGCGCCGCGCCATCTCGGTCGCACGCTCAAAATCGTTCGACGCGCCGGTAGTCATCTGGTGCATGAATATTTCTTCGGCGATGCGACCGCCGAACAGCACCGCGATCGTGGACAGCAGCCGTTCGCGATCCATGCTGTAGCGGTCCTCCACCGGCAGCTGCATGGTCACGCCCAATGCCCGTCCGCGCGGGATGATGGTCACCTTGTGCACCGGATCTGTCTTGGGCAGGAGCTTCGCGACCACCGTGTGGCCGGACTCGTGATAGGCGGTGTTGCGCCGCTCTTCTTCCGGCATGACCAGCGAGCGCCGTTCCGCGCCCATGATGACCTTGTCCTTGGCGCGTTCGAAGTCCTCCATGTCCACCAGGCGCTTGTTGTGGCGCGCCGCGAACAGCGCAGCCTCGTTGACCAGATTGGCCAGGTCGGCGCCTGAAAATCCGGGGCAGCCGCGCGCGATGATGTCGGCCCTGACGTCGGGCGCCATCGGCACCTTGCGCATGTGCACGAGCAGGATTTGTTCGCGGCCGCGAATGTCGGGCAGCGGCACGACCACCTGCCGGTCGAAGCGGCCCGGGCGCATCAGCGCCGGATCGAGCACATCCGGACGGTTGGTGGCGGCGATGACGATGACGCCCGCAGTCGCCTCGAAACCATCCATTTCCACCAGCAACTGGTTCAGCGTCTGTTCACGCTCGTCGTTGCCCCCGCCCAGCCCCGCGCCGCGCTGGCGGCCGACCGCGTCGATCTCGTCGATGAACACGATGCAGGGCGCGTGCTTTTTCGCCTGCTCGAACATGTCGCGCACACGTGCCGCGCCGACGCCTACGAACATCTCCACGAAATCCGAACCGGAAATGGAGAAAAACGGAACCTTGGCTTCGCCGGCGATGGCGCGCGCCAGCAGGGTTTTGCCGGTTCCGGGATTGCCGACCATCAGCACGCCCTTGGGTATGCGTCCGCCCAGCTTCTGGAACTTGGATGGATCACGCAGAAAATCGACCAGTTCGGACACCTCCTCCTTGGCCTCTTCGCAACCGGCCACATCGGCAAAAGTGACGGTATTCGTCGATTCATCTAGCATGCGCGCACGCGATTTGCCGAAGGAGAAGGCCCCGCCGCGCCCGCCGCCCTGCATCTGCCGCATGAAGAACACCCAGACGCCGATCAAAAGCAGCATCGGGAACCAGGAAACGAATATATTCATCAGCAAGGACGGTTCTTCCTCCGGTTTCGCCTTCACTTTGACGCCGTATTTCAGCAAGTCGGAAATGAGCCAGATATCGCCGGGAGAGTAACTCGTGATGGCCTTGCCGTCGGTCGTCTTGGCCTTGAGGTTGCGTCCCTCGATCACCACCTCGGCGATGCGTCCGGACTTGACCTCCTCGTAGAACTGGGAATAGTCCATCGCCGCCTGGGTGACCTGGCGCGTGTTGAACTGGTTGAATACGGTCATCAGCACCATGCCGATCACCAGCCAGATCACGAGATTCTTAAACATGTTGTTCATTCGGTTCCCATGCAACTATTGCTGTCAACTGACCATTTTACAGTGTTACCGGCGTGTTGCTAGCCCGGTCGCGAAACCGGCGACTGGTACGCCGGGATGTCCGGCCGCAGGCCGGCGAGTTCTAGCCTTTCAGACTTTTCCCTATCAAATACATTTCACTCGAGCGTCCGCGCGAAGCCTCGGGCTTGCGCGAGCCTACTTTCGCAAAAGCCTTGCGCATCGCCAATAGAAATTCGGTGAATCCGGCCCCCTGGAACACTTTGACCACAAAAGTACCGCCAGGTTTCAGGCATTGCCCGGCAAATTCCAGCGCAAGTTCCGCCAGGTACATCGATCGCGCCTGATCGCTCACGCCGATACCAGAGATATTGGGGGCCAAATCGGAGATTACAAGGTCCGCTTTGCCCCCGCCCAGCGCAAGAAACAGTGCATCGACCATCTCCTGCTCGCGGAAATCACCCTGCAGGACGTGCACACCGGGCAGCGGCTCCATGGGCAACAGATCCAGGGCCACCACCCGTCCTTTGCCGCCGAGCTTGGCTGCCGCAACCTGCGACCAACTGCCCGGGGCGGCGCCCAGATCGACTACCAGCTGGCCGGGGGCGAGCAGCCGGTCTTTTTTGTCCAATTCCAGCAGCTTGTACGCGGCGCGCGAGCGGTAGCCTTCGGCCTTGGCCTTTTGCACATAAGGATCGTTAATGTGCTCGCGCATCCACGCTTTGCTGGTTTTGCTTCGGCTCATGGTCTGGTGAGACTGTTACAATCGGGTTTTGCGATCGCCTTCAATATGAAATCCCTATCCTCTTCCGAGCGCAGGCTGCTGAAAGCCCGGGCGCATGCACTCAGTCCCGTGGTCACGGTGGGCAACCAGCGCCTGTCGGCTTCGGTGATCAAGGAAATCGACGTGTGCCTCAAAGCGCATGACCTGATCAAAATACGGGTGATGGGCGATGACCGCGATCTGCGTCAAGCCATGCTGGGCGAGATCTGCAACCGTACCGACGCCTCCCCGGTGCAGCACATCGGCAAGGTTCTGGTCGTGTACCGCGAAAATCCGGAACCGTCTGCCGCCAAACCGAAGAAACGCGCTGCGCGCAAGCAACCGCGAAAAACGAAGAAAAGCTACCAAGACAAGTAATACGCGCATGCCCCGCGACTGCGGGCACCCGCCGCTCCGCAGCTATTCGTAGCGCACATCGATGATTTCGAATCCACGCACGCCGCCGGGCGCCTGTACCTCGACCACATCGCCTGCATATTTTCCGATCAGCGCACGCGCGATGGGTGACCCGATGGAAATCTTCCCGAGTTTAATGTCTGCCTCGTCGTCGCCGACGATCTGGTAGGTCACTTTTTCGCCGTTCGCCTGCTCCTCCAGGTCCACGGTGGATCCGAATACGCAGCGGCCGTCCGCATCGAGCAGCTTGGGGTCGATAACCTGCGCATTCGCGAGTTTGCTCTCGACCTCGGCGATGCGCCCTTCGATGAAGCTCTGCCGTTCCTTGGCCGCGTCGTACTCGGCGTTTTCGGACAGGTCACCGTGCGAGCGCGCCTCGGCGATCGCCGCGATCACACTGTGCCGGTCGACCGTCTTCAATCGCTGCAATTCTGCGCGCAATAGTTCTGCGCCCTTAATCGTAAGGGGGGTCTTGCTCATATTCGCGTATCCTTTTAAACCAGCTCTTGATGCAAGGCTTGCAATGCGTAGGGGATCAGGCCCTGAATGTGGCGCATGCCGGTGCAGGCAGCTCGGGCGCCGGCAATCGTAGTGTAATACGTAATGCGGCCTTGAAGCGCGCCGTTGCGGATCGCCCACGAATCCTGGATCGCGCTGCGCTTTTCGTCCACGGTGTTGACGATCAGGCAGACCTCGCCGTTCTTGATCATGTCCAGAATGTGCGGCCTGCCTTCCCCTACCTTGTTCACCGCCGCGGCGCTGATGCCGTTTTGGTTCAGAACCTGCGCGGTGCCGCGCGTGGCGATGATGCTGAAGCCGAGTTCGAGCAGTTCGCGCCCTACCTGTACCGCAGCGCTCTTGTCGCTGTTCCTCACGCTGACGAACACCTTGCCCGACGTGGGCAGCTTCACGCCGGCTGCGAGTTGCGATTTGACGAACGCCTCGCCGAAGGTATGGCCCACGCCCATGACCTCGCCGGTGGATTTCATCTCCGGTCCGAGTATGGTATCGACACCGGGAAACTTGATGAACGGGAACACGGCTTCCTTTACCGAAAAATACGGTGGCGTTACCTCTTTCACCACATCTCCGACGACCAGGCCCTGCTCCGCCAGGCTCTTGCCCGCCATGCAGCGCGCCGCGATCTTGGCAAGCGCCAGCCCGGTCGCCTTGGACACGAAGGGCACGGTGCGCGAAGCGCGCGGGTTGACTTCAAGCACGAACACCATGCCGTTCTGGATTGCAAACTGCACGTTCATCAGGCCGACCACATTCAGCGCCAGCGCCATTTGTACCGTCTGCTCCCGCAGTTCCCGCCGCAGTTCCTCTGAAAGCGAAAACGGCGGCAGGGAGCAGGCCGAGTCGCCCGAATGCACGCCCGCCTGTTCGATGTGCTCCATGATGCCGCCGATCATCACATGCCGGCCGTCGCAGATCGCGTCCACGTCCACTTCGATCGCGTCATTGAGGAAACGATCGAGCAAAACAGGTGAATCATTGGAGACTTTCACGGCTTCGCGCATGTAGCGCTCGAGATCGCGCTGTTCGTGCACGATCTCCATGGCACGCCCGCCGAGCACGTAACTGGGCCGCACGACCAGCGGATAGCCGATTTCTGCGGCAAGCCTGAGCGCGTCGGCCTCGTTGCGAGCGGTGCGGTTGGGCGGCTGTTTGAGCTTGAGTTCGTGCAACAGCTTCTGAAAGCGTTCGCGATCTTCGGCGACGTCGATCATGTCCGGGCTGGTGCCGATGATGGGCACGCCGTTCGCCTCCAGGTCGCGCGCGAGCTTCAGCGGCGTCTGCCCACCGTACTGCACCACCACGCCGAAGGGCTTTTCCTTGTCGACGATCTCCAGCACATCCTCGAGCGTGAGCGGCTCGAAGTACAGCCGGTCGGAAGTGTCGTAATCGGTCGAGACGGTCTCCGGATTGCAGTTGACCATGATGGTCTCGTAGCCGTCCTCGCGCAGCGCGAGCGCGGCGTGCACGCAACAGTAGTCGAACTCGATGCCCTGGCCGATGCGGTTGGGCCCGCCCCCGAGCACCATGATCTTTTGGCGCCCGGTAGGCACTGCCTCGCACTCTTCCTCGTAGGTCGAATACATGTACGCCGTATTCGTTGCGAACTCCGCGGCACAGGTGTCCACGCGTTTGTACACGGGCCGCACGTTCAGCGAACGACGGCGCTCGCGCACCTGCGCCTCGGTCGCGGTCATCAGGAAGGCAAGGCGCCGATCGGAAAAACCGTTGCGCTTGAGCGTGCGCAGTGCGGCCGCGTCGAGATCTTCCAGGCGCTTGTCTTTCAATTCGCCCTCCTGCCGCAGCAAATCTTCAATCTGAGCGAGGAACCAGGGATCAATGCGCGTATCGGACTGGATCTTTTCGAAGGACATGCCGCAACGGAAAGCGTCGGCCACGTACCAGATGCGATCCGGCCCCGGATCGCCGAGCTCGGTTTCGAGCACTTCCAGATCGGTGGTCTTTTCGCTCAAGCCGTCCACGCCGGTCTCCAGACCGCGCAATGCCTTCTGGAACGACTCCTGGAAGGTACGGCCGATGGCCATGACTTCACCCACCGATTTCATCTGCGTGGTGAGACGGATGTCCGCCTGCGGAAATTTCTCGAATGCGAAGCGCGGAATCTTGGTAACGACGTAATCGATGCTCGGCTCGAAGGAAGCCGGTGTCGCGCCGCCGGTGATTTCGTTGGCCAGTTCGTCCAGCGTGTAGCCCACGGCGAGCTTGGCCGCGATCTTGGCGATGGGAAAGCCCGTCGCCTTGGAGGCGAGCGCCGAGGAGCGCGACACGCGCGGGTTCATTTCGATGACCACCATCTTGCCGTCGTCGGGATTGATGGCGAACTGCACGTTGGAGCCGCCCGTCTCCACCCCGATCTCGCGCAACACCGCGATCGAGGCATTGCGCATGATCTGGTATTCCTTGTCGGTCAGCGTTTGCGCCGGCGCCACGGTGATCGAGTCGCCGGTATGCACACCCATCGGATCGAGGTTCTCGATCGAGCAGATGATGATGCAATTGTCCAGCTTGTCGCGCACCACCTCCATCTCGAATTCTTTCCAGCCGATCACGGATTCCTCGATCAGCAGCTCCTTGGTCGGCGACGCGTCGAGGCCGCGCTCGCAAATCGCGACGAACTCCTCGCGGTTGTAGGCTATCCCGCCGCCTGACCCGCCTAGCGTAAACGAGGGCCGGATCACGACCGGGTAGCCGATCGGCGCCTGCACCTGCAAGGCCTCCTCCATGCTGTGCGCGAGCATGGAACGCGGGCAGTCCAGGCCAATCGATTTCATCGCCTGCTTGAATTTTTCCCGGTCTTCGGCCTTGTCTATGGCTTCGCGCGAGGCGCCGATCATTTCAACGCCGTATTTTTCCAGCACGCCGTGCTTGGCCAGGTCCAGGGCGCAGTTCAGGCCGGTCTGCCCGCCCATGGTCGGCAAGAGCGCATCGGGGCGTTCCTTTGCGATGATTCCCTCGACCATCTGCCAGGTAACGGGCTCGATATACGTGACGTCGGCCATTTCCGGATCGGTCATGATGGTCGCCGGATTGGAATTGACCAGAATGACCCTGTAACCCTCTTCACGCAGCGCCTTGCAGGCCTGCGCCCCGGAATAGTCGAATTCGCAGGCCTGGCCGATGATGATCGGGCCGGCGCCGATGATCAACACGCTGCGGATGTCGGTGCGCTTTGGCATATCAGTTCTTCGCACCGGCGGGTTTGCCGCCCTTGGCATCGTCCATCAATTTCACAAAGCGATCGAACAGGTAGCCGATGTCGTGCGGCCCGGGACTCGCCTCCGGATGGCCCTGAAAGCAGAACGCCGGCCGGTCGGTGCGCGCCATGCCCTGCAGGCTGCCATCGAACAGCGAAACATGGGTGGGTCGCAGATTGGCCGGCAGCGTCGCGGCATCGACCGCAAAGCCATGATTCTGGCTGGTGATCGCCACCCTGCCCGTGTCCAGATCCTTCACCGGATGGTTGGCGCCATGATGGCCGAACTTCATTTTCATGGTTTTTGCGCCCGAAGCGAGGCCCAGTAGCTGGTGGCCCAGGCAGATGCCGAATGTGGGTACGCCCGCTTCAATGATCTCGGCTATCGATTCAATGGCATAGGTGCAGGGTTCGGGATCGCCCGGACCGTTCGAAAGAAAAACACCGTCGGGCTTGCTTGCGAGTACTGCCTTCGCCGCGGTCTGGGCCGGGAACACCGTAACCTTGCAACCGCGCTCGGCCAGCAGGCGCAGGATGTTGCGCTTCACGCCGAAGTCGTATGCTGCGACGTGATATCGGTGACTGGCTATCCTGCCATGGCCCTTGCCCAGCTGCCACACGCCTTCGGTCCAATCGTAGGGTTCGCGCACCGAAACCACTTTGGCCAGATCCATGCCGGCAAGCCCGGGAAATGCGCGCGCCGCAGCCAGGGCGCGCGCCACGTCCGCCTCTCCCAGCTTGCCGCCTGGCGCGGCAGCGAGCAGACACCCGGCCTGAGCGCCGCCCGTGCGAAGTACGCGCGTAAGCTTGCGCGTGTCAATGCCTGCGATGGCAACGAGCTTGTTGGCTTTAAGGTAGTCGGGCAGGCTTTGCTCGCTGCGGAAATTCGATACGCGCAAAGGCAGGTCGCGGATCACCAGCCCGGCTGCGTACAACTGCGCGGATTCCTGATCTTCCGGGTTGACGCCGGTGTTGCCGATATGCGGATAGGTCAGGGTGACGATCTGGCGGCAATAGGAGGGATCGGTGAGAATTTCCTGGTAGCCGGTCATGGCGGTGTTGAACACCACTTCCCCTGCCGAACTGCCTTCCGCGCCGACGCCGATCCCGCTAAATACCGTTCCGTCAGCGAGCGCGAGTATGGCAGGCGGAAACGGCGAAGACACGGCTAACTCCAGGATTTATATACAGAAACGGGACGGGAACAATACTGTTCCGTCCCGTCAAATTTGACGCTGGATTATAACCCGGATCGACCGATTGCCGCAAACCGTACGATGCGCCGATCCGCGCCCGTTCAGCGCAGACCGAGCACGTCCTGCATGTCGTACAGCCCCGAAGACTTCCCTTCTAGGAAGCGCGCGGCCCGCAGCGCACCCACTGCATAGGTCATGCGGCTTTGCGAGCGCACGGTGACTTCGACGCGCTCGCCGCTGCCGGCAAAGATTACGGTGTGTTCGCCCACGATGTCGCCACCGCGGACCGCGTGAAACCCTATGCTCTTCGTGTCGCGCTCGCCGGTATCGCCTTCGCGCCCGTATACTGCGCAACTTTTCAGGTCGCGGCCCAACGCTGTGGCGACCACTTCGCCCAGTTTGAGTGCGGTGCCGGAGGGCGCATCGACCTTGTGCCGGTGATGGGCTTCGATGATTTCCACGTCGTAGGCATCACCCAGAATCGTTGCCGCAACCTCCGCCAGCTTAAAGGTCGCATTGACGCCGACGGCCATATTCGGCGCAAACACAATGGCTATTCGCTTCGCCGCGTCGGCAATGCGCCGCTTGCCCTCCCCGCTGAATCCGGTCGTGCCGATCACCATGTTCGCGCCGGATTTTACGCAGGCTTCGAGGTGCAGCAGACTGCCCTCGGGCCGTGTGAAGTCGATCAGGCAATCGGAGGCCGCAATGCCGGCTACAAAGTCTGCGCTGATGGCAACACCGCAGGCCGCGCCCAGCGCTTCGCCTGCGTCCCTGCCGAGCTGCGGGCTGCCGGCGACTTCCAGCGCCGCCGACAAGCTCAAGTCGGCGCTCGATTGAACCGCCTCGATCAGAGTGCGCCCCATGCGCCCGGAACTGCCGGCGATTGCGATCTTCATCCTGCCCTCGTCAAAACTTTTCCTTGAGTCGTTGCCACCAGCTTTTTTGCTGCGGCGCTTCCGGCGCGGGCGCACCCGGTGCGGCATCAGGCTTTGCTGCGGATGCGGCCGCCGTTGCGGGGAGAGGCGCCCGCTGCGACTCCGTTGCATCGGCCCCGGCCGCCGGCTTCACATCGCCTTCGACGCGCTTCAGCTTGCCGTTCTCGAAAAGCACCGTAATCTTGCGCTGCTCCAGATCGTTCGAGTTCGCCTTCTGCCGGCGGAATACGTAGTCCCACCGGTCGGCATGAAAACTGTCCGTGATCAGCGGCGTCCCCAGGACGAAACGCACCTGGTCCTGGCTCATGCCGGGCTTTAGACGCGACACCATTTCCTGGGACACGAAATTGCCCTGCTGGATTTCCATGCGGTACGGTTTGAGGCCCATCGTGGGTATGCCCACGGAACCGCATGATGTCAGAAGCAGTGCGGCAAATGCGATCGATGCGCGTAAAAGCATGGAGTGAATTCGATCTCTAGGAGCGTGAATGACGATATGATAACCTAGTTTCCCCGCACCATTGACCAGGCACAACGACAAACATGAGCAAACCTGAAGATCTCAAGACCATCGGCCTGAAGGTCACCGCACCCCGGCTCAAGATTCTCAATCTGTTCGAAAAAAGCAAGGTAAGGCACCTGTCCGCCGAGGACGTCTACAAGCTGCTCGTTGCGGACGGACTGGACACCGGCCTGGCGACGGTCTATCGCGTGCTGACCCAGTTCGAGCACGCGGGCTTGCTGCAGCGGCATCATTTCGAATCCGGCCGCGCCGTGTTCGAGCTCAATGTAGGCACGCATCACGATCACCTGGTCTGCATGCAATGCGGGCGGGTCGAGGAGTTCTACGACGCTGAAATCGAAAAGCGCCAGGCCAAGATCGCAAAGACACGCGGATTCGTCATCAGCGACCACTCGCTGCATCTGTACGTCGATTGCATTAAGACAAACTGCCCTCACAAGACTTGACACCGGACAATACGAAATCAAATAGAGTGCCTCCGACCTCAAAAAAGCCTTTTTCTCACGAACAAGGGGAAGTCCTTTCGCGGCGTATATCCCGTCGCGGATAGGCCAGGGTTGTTTGATGTCACCCCGCATTGCGCCTCGAACCGCCCCCCATCCCTTTGGAAGCATTCCTCACCTCGACCCTGCTGGTCACCATTGCCGAAATCGGCGACAAGACGCAACTCCTGTCGTTTGTCCTTGCGGCGCGGCTGCGCCAGCCCTGGGCCATCATCGCCGGCATTCTCGTGGCGACCATCGCGAACCATGCACTGGCGGGTTCGGTCGGGGCCTGGCTCGCGCATCTCGCCGGCCCGGGAGTGATGCTGTGGGTAACGGGACTGCTGTTCATCGGTTTCGGCCTGTGGGCGCTGCATCCCGACGCGCTGGACGACGATCCTAAAATCCACCGCGCGGGCGCATTTGTCACGGCATTGATCGCCTTCTTTCTCGCCGAGATGGGCGATAAAACGCAGTTGGCCACCGTGGCGCTGGCGGCGCGCTTTGACAGCCTGGCGGCTGTGGTGTTGGGCACGACGCTGGGCATGATGCTGGCCAATGTGCCCGCGGTCATGGTCGGCGAGAAGCTTGCGACACGCCTGCCGATGAAAGCGATACGACTGAGCGCGGCAGGCCTGTTCATTCTTACCGGCGCGCTTACCCTGTTTGGTTGGCCAGCCTAGCCGGACGGGAGCTGCGGCCACATTGCGCGCAGGTCAAATGCAAGGAGACGTCATGACCCGGAACAAAATTGAACTCGGCGCAGACCTGCTGCTTTGGCGCCACGCCGACGCCGAAGACGGGGTCCCCGATTCCGGGCGTGCCCTGAGCAAGAAGGGGTTCAAGCAGGCAAAGCAGATGGCCGCCTGGCTAAAGACGCGCTTGCCGGGGGACTGCCGGATTCTGGTCAGCCCGGCCAAACGCGCACAGCAAACGGCTGCATCACTGGAACTCCCCTACACCACGGAGCCCCGCGTCGGCCTGCAGGCGGAAATCGCGGACATCCTCGCGGCTTCAGACTGGCCGCGACGAGAAGGCGCAGTACTCGTCGTCGGCCACCAGCCTACATTGGGACAACTCGCAGCCAAATTGCTCGCGGGAGAACAGTCTGACTGGACCATAAAGAAAGGCGCGCTGTGGTGGTTTTGCTATCGTGCGGGGGAGGTAGTTCTGCGCGCCGTTACCAGCCCTGAACTGCTTTAGGCAGACAGCGGGTCCGCTCAGGCCGGTTTGGAGGCGGCGTCGCGCAGCGGCTTCACCTCCAGGCGCAAGCCGATCGATTTCCACTCATCTGCTTCGTCGGCAAGCGCAGCCGCAGTCAACGCGCGCCCCTCGAGCAAGGCCTCCGGCAGCAACAATCGAAAGCCACTCTCGGTCATTTCGCAGGCGAGTTGCGGCAGATCGAAATCCGTGCGATTGCGGCAGAACAAGCTTGCCAGACGCAGGCAAAATACAAGATCCCAATCACCCGGGTCAGGGCTAGGATCCTGCAGCTTGGCCAGTTTTCCGCGGTGCGCGAGTACCAGCCGCGCCAACTGCGACTGTTCCATGCGCGAGAAGCCGGGCATGTCGGCATTGGCGATCACATAGGCAGAGTGCTTGTGATAACCGCTGTGGGCGATGGAAATGCCGATCTCATGCAAATCGGCGGCCCATGCGAGTATCTGCTCTGCGTGGGAGTCGTCCTCGGGCTCGCGCAAATGGCGAAACAGCTTCGTTGCCAGTTCCGCCACGCGCTGCGCCTGCGCGGTATCAACATGGTAGCGGCCCATGAATTGGCGCGCCGTGACCTCGCGCATGTCGTGCTTTTGCACTCGGCCGAGCAGGTCGTAGAGCACGCCCTGGCGCAGGGCCGCGTCCGTCACGTTCAAGTGCTCGATGCCAAGCTCGTCGAACGCGGCGCACATGATGGCCAGACCGCCCGGCAGTATGGACGCCCGGTCTTCGCGCATGCCGGGCAAGTCGAGGCGCGCGATGTCACCGGCCTTGAGAACTGCGCTGCGCAGTTTGTCCAACCCTGAAGCCGAAACGCCGTGTTCGCTCCATCCATTGGCCTCGACGATGGAAGCGATCGAGCGCGCGGTCCCCGAGGATCCCACGGCCTCGGCCCAGCCATGGCGGGTGTACTGCTTGACGATGGTCTGCAGCTCGGTTCTGGCCGCGAGCTCGGCCTGTTTGAACGCGGACTTCTCCAGCCTGCCCTCGGGGAAATATTTCAGACTGAAGCTGACGCAGCCCATATACAAGCTGTCCACCAGCTTGGGCTCGACGCCGATGCCGATGATGAACTCGGTCGAGCCGCCGCCGATGTCCATCACCAGGCGCTTTTCACGGCTGAGCGGCAGGCTGTGCGCCACGCCGAGGTATATCAGCCGCGCTTCCTCTCGCCCCGCGATGATTTCGATCGGAAATCCCAGCGCCACTTTTGCCTCGGACAGGAACTGGCGCGAATTCTTGGCCACGCGCAGCGCATTGGTGCCTACCACGCGCACCGCCTCGGCGGGAAAACCGCGCAAGCGATCGGAGAACCGCCTCAGCGCCTCCAACGCACGCACCTGGGTCGCGCGGTCGATGCGCTTGTCGCGCGTCAGCCCGGCACCCAGGCGCACCGGCTCGCGCAGCGCATCAAGAAGATAGATCTGGTCGTCGACGACGCGTCCGATCTGCAGATGAAAGCTGTTGGAGCCCAGATCGACGGCTGCGAGTGTTTCGTATTGCATGACCCGATTACCTTAGCACCTGGAACAGGCGTCGCGCAACGAGAAACGCCCGGTCGCTTGAGCCGGTGCCGGGTCGGCGTGCGGACGGGCCCGACGGCTCCGGCGGAGGCGTCAAATACGGGATATATTGTGCATTTAAGCTGTTTCCCAATTCATGTAATATTCCCGTAGCATCCGAAGCTGAAGCCATGTTGCCCAAGAAAAAAGATGCAATGTCCGCTACGCCGGCGCAGTTCCTCAACCGGGAAATCGGCATCCTCGAGTTCAATCGCCGCGTGCTCGCCCAGGCAGAGGACGCGGATATGCCCTTGCTCGAACGCCTGCGATTTCTATGCATCGTCAGCAGCAATCTGGACGAATTCTTCGAGATTCGCGTCGCCGAACTGAAGGAAACGATACGCGTCAACCTGTCCACCGCGGGGCGCGACGGAATGACGCCGGGCGAGGTGTTTGCCGCAGTCAGCCGCATCGCGCACGAAATGGTGGAACGCCAGTACCGCCTGTTAAACGAACAGATCCTGCCAGAACTCGCCAAAGCCGGCGTGCGCTTTTTGCGCCGAAACGACCTGAACGACGCGCAGCGCGCCTGGGTCCGCGAATACTTCTTCAGTGAAATGATGCCGGTGCTCACGCCTATCGGTCTGGATCCGGCACACCCTTTCCCGCGTGTTTTCAACAAGAGCCTGAACTTTGCCGTGGAACTGGAAGGTCGCGACGCATTCGGCCGCGACTCCCGCGCGGCAATCGTGCAGGCGCCGCGGATCCTGCCGCGCATGATCCGACTGCCGAGTGGATTGCAACCGGCCAAGGAGCAATGCTTCGTGTTTCTCTCGTCGGTACTGCACGAGCATGCATCCGAGTTGTTCGCGGGCATGAGCGTGCGCGGTTGCTACCAGTTTCGCGTAACCCGCAACAGCGATCTGTTCGTGGACGAGGAGGAAGTCAAGAACCTGCGCACCGCGCTGCAGGGCGAACTGCCGCTGCGCAACCTTGGCGCGGCAGTGCGGTTGGAAGTTGCCGACAACTGTAACCAGGCCATGGCCGACTTTCTGCTGCAGCAGACCGAACTCGGGGCGGACGACCTGTACCAGGTCAACGGACCTGTGAACCTGGTGCGGCTGATGCAGATCCCGGCGCTCGTCGACAGGCCCGATCTGGCGTTTCCCGAGTTTCGACCGGGCCGCCCGGCGGTGCTGGCGAAACGAGCCAATATATTCGCCGCGGTGCGCAAGACCGATGTGCTGCTGCACCACCCGTTTCAGTCTTTCACTCCCGTGGTCAATTTCATCCAGGAAGCCGCCGAAGACCCCCAGGTCGTTGCGATCAAACAGACCGTCTATCGTATAGGCACGGACTCCGCCATCATGGAAGCCCTGATCGAAGCCGCCAGCAGGGGCAAGGAAGTGACCGTGGTGGTGGAACTGATGGCTCGCTTCGAGGAAGAGGCCAACATCAACTGGGCACAGCGGTTGGAGGAGGTCGGCGCCCATGTCGTGTACGGCGTAGTCGCGCACAAGACGCACGCAAAGATGGCGCTGGTGGTACGGCGCGAGGACGGAAAGCTGCGCCGCTATGCGCATCTGGGCACGGGCAACTACCATGCGCGAACCGCGCGGCTGTACACCGATTTCGGGCTGATCACCTGCAATCAGGACGTTTGTGCGGACGTCAACGAGGTATTCAAGCAACTGACCGGCCTGGGCAAGGCGGGAACGCTGAAACACCTGCTGCAGGCACCGTTCACCCTGCACGCGAACATCATGGCCGCAATCAAGAACGAGACGCGGCTTGCCAAGGCGGGCAAGCCTGCACGCATCATCGCAAAGATGAACGCCCTGCTCGAGCCAACGGTAATCGAAGCGCTCTACGCCGCCTCGCAGGCCGGGGTGCGCGTCGACCTGCTGGTGCGCGGCGTGTGCGCGCTGCGGCCCGGGGTGCCCGGCCTGTCGGAACGTATCCGCGTGCGCTCCATCGTCGGCCGATTCCTCGAGCACACGCGCATTTTCTATTTCCTGAACGGGGACAAGGAAGTCGTCTATCTGTCCAGCGCGGACTGGATGGATCGCAATTTTTTCCGCCGCGTCGAGGTGTGTTTTCCGGTGCTCGACAAGAAGCTCCGGCAACGCGTCATCAAGGAAGGACTCAAGCCCTATCTGAAAGACAACCGCCAGGCCTGGGACATGAACGCGGACGGCCGATACACGCGCAAGAACCCCCGCGGCACGCTGCCCCGCTCGGCGCAATTGATGCTGCTGGGCGAACTCGCCCACGAATGATCGCCGGCGCGATCTTCGCGTCGAAATAATCCCACGGGAAACGGGACCGCGAGGTATTTTTCAGGACAGCGCGCGCAGCTATTGTTACAATTCCGCGTCGAAACGGCTGGAAATGCGCAATCCGCCTGCCGCTGCAAAAGACACCCATATCAACCGCTCCATTTTCTGTGTCGAGGTCGCGATGTTCAGTCGCTTTATGCCGCGCGAAGGAAAGTTTTTCGATCTGTTCAACGAGCACGCGGCGCTGATCCTCGAAGGCAGCCGCGAACTGGCGGCGCTGATGGCGAACGGCGACGACCTCGAGCGCCGCGCACGCAATGTCGAAACGATAGAAAAGCGGGGCGACAAGATCACCCGCAGCACGATCGAACTGTTGCACAAGACTTTCATTACGCCGATAGACCGCGACGACATTCATCATCTGATATCCGAAATGGACAACATCCTCGACCTTATCGAGGACTCGGCGCAGCTCATCTTTCTGTACGACGTGCGCATTTTGTCGCCCGACGCAAAAAAACTCGCGGATATCTGTGTGGAATGCTGCGAGAAAGTGAAGCGCGCGGTGGAACTGCTCCCAAACATGAAAAACGGCGACGCGATCATGGAGATATGCCATGACATAGACCGGCTGGAGTCCGATGCCGACCACGTAATGCGCGCCGCCATCGGACGCCTGTTCCGGGACGAACCCGACGTCAAGGAGTTGATCAAACAGCGCACGGTGTACGAGCACCTGGAGACGGTGACCGACCACTGCGAGGACGTGGCCAACATCATCCAGGGCATCGTGATTGAAAACGCCTGAGCGCGACGCTCGCCGATGAGTCTTCATATCCTCATATTCCTGATCGCCCTGGCGCTCGCGTTCGATTTTCTCAATGGCTTTCACGACGCGGCAAACTCGATTGCCACGATTGTGTCCACCCGCGTGATGCGCCCGCAGTGGGCGGTGCTGTGGGCCGCGTTTTTCAATTTCATCGCCTTCCTGTTTTTCGGCCTGCTGGTCGCCGCGACGGTGGGCAAGGGCATCATCCATGCGGACGTCGTGGATCATTACGTCGTGTTCGGCGCATTGATGGGAGCGATCAGCTGGAACATCATTACCTGGTATTTCGGGATTCCCTCCAGCTCCTCACATGCACTGATAGGCGGCCTCGCGGGCGCAGGCGTGGCCAAGGGCGGAGTGGGCGCACTGGTAGCGTCGGGGTTTCTCAAGACGACGGCCGCCATCGTGCTCTCGCCGCTGCTGGGCTTGGCGCTCGGGTCCTTGTTGATGTTCGCCGTCTCGTGGATATTCTCCGGCACCACGCCGCATCGCGTCGATCGCTGGTTCCGGAGACTGCAGTTCGTCTCGGCCTCGCTCTACAGCCTGGGGCACGGCGGCAACGACGCGCAAAAAACCATGGGTATCATCTGGATGCTGCTGATTGCCGCCAACGTGACCGGGCCGAAGGAGTCCCTGCCCTTCTGGGTGGTGATGGCCTGCCAGTCGGCGATGGCGCTGGGCACCATGTTCGGCGGCTGGCGCATCGTCAAGACCATGGGTCAAAAGATCACCAAACTCAAACCCGTGGGCGGCGCCTGCGCTGAAACCGGCGGTGCCATTACGCTTTTCCTTGCCACCGGGCTGGGCATCCCGGTATCCACCACCCACACCATTACCGGCGCCATCGTGGGCGTCGGCTCGGTGAACAAGTTCAACGCAGTCCGCTGGGGCGTGGCCGGCAACATCGTCTGGGCATGGGTACTCACCATCCCCTGCTCCGCATTCATCGCCGCGGTCGCCTGGTTCATCGGCCAGCACTACCTCTAGGCGGGCCGGTGTCGCACCGCCGGGCGCAATTTTCCCCGCGTTGCATGCATCGCACATTTCGTTTGGCGCAATAGGTGTAGGATTGATCGCGTGCATGATCAGCGGCGCGAGCATCGCGCCGTCCACATTCAAGGAGATCCCAAATGAGCAGAGAAGTCGTAGTGGTCAGCGGTGTGCGCACCGCAATCGGTGATTACGGCAGCGCGCTGAAGGACATCGCGCCTACGGAACTCGGCGCGAAGGTCGCGCGCGAAGCGGTGGCGCGCGCCAAGATCGATGCGGCCGAGGTCGGGCATGTGGTGTTCGGCCACGTCATACACACCGAACCGAAAGACATGTACCTGTCGCGCGTCGCCATGGTCAGCGCGGGCCTTTCCCACCATACGCCGGCAATGACGCTGAACCGCCTGTGCGGCAGCGGCATGCAGGCCATCGTGAGCGCGGCGCAGACCATCCTGCTCGGCGACGCCGATATTGCGCTTGCGGGCGGCGCCGAATCGATGAGCCGCGGTGGCTACCTGATGCCGACACTGCGCTGGGGCCAGCGCATGGGCGACGGCGGTACCGTAGACATGATGGTGGGCGCGCTCACCGACCCTTTTGACACAGTGCACATGGGCATCACCGCGGAAAACGTGGCCGAAAAGTGGAGCATCACCCGAAAACAGCAGGATGAATTTGCCGTGGAAAGCCACCGGCGTGCGATCAACGCCATCCAGAAGGGGTATTTCAAGGACCAGATCCTGCCGATCGAGCTCAAAACGCGCAAGGGCGTGACGGTGTTCGATACCGACGAGCACCCGCGCGCCGATGCGAGCATGGAAGGCATGGCCAAGCTGAAAACAGTATTCAAGAAAGACGGTTCGGTCACCGCGGGCAATGCCTCGGGCATCAACGACGGCGCCGCGGCGGTGATCTTGATGGAAGCCGGAGCCGCCGCGAAAAAGGGGCTCAAGCCGATGGCGCGCCTGCTCGCCTATGGACATGCGGGCGTCGACCCCAAGTACATGGGTATCGGCCCTGTGCTCGCGGTGCAGTCTGCGCTCACGCGTGCCGGCCTCAAAGTGAGCGACATGGACGTGGTCGAGTCGAACGAAGCCTTCGCAGCGCAAGCCTGTGCGGTGGCCAAGGATCTGCAATTCGATCCTGCCAAGACCAATCCGAACGGCGGTGCGGTCGCATTGGGCCATCCCATCGGCGCCACCGGCGTCCTGCTCACGGTCAAGGCAATCTACGAACTGCAGCGCACCGGCAGCCGTTACGCGCTGGTGACCATGTGCATAGGCGGCGGACAGGGGATTGCCGCGGTATTCGAGCGGATGTAGCGCCACCGCTTGGACTTCGACTGTCTTGCATGCGGCGCGTGCTGCGCCTACTCGGACACGTGGCCGGCTTTTATCGGCGACGGCGATGGGGCGGGAATTCCGGACGAATTCGTCGATTTCGAGCACGGGCGCATGCAGTGCTATGGCAACCGCTGTGCCGCACTAACGGGTGAGATCGGAAGGTCGGCGCAGTGCGGGGTCTACGCGAACCGCCCCCTGGTGTGCCGTGAATTTCAGGCCGGATCCATCGACTGCCTGATGGTTCGGCGCAACTTCGATCTGGCCGTGACCTAAAGACACCCCCCTCCGGCCGACTCAGCCTTTCGCGGATTTACGCCCGCCGCCCCACGCAGCGAGGGCGCGCAGCAGCGGCCGCTTCTTGGACTGGTGTGCCTGCATGCGGCGCAAAATATCGTCCAGAGTGCGCATGGCCTCGGTGATATGCGGCCCCTTGTTGAGCATGACGCATTCCGCCCGTTCGCCCATGGCCGCGTCGGTGATTTCGGCGCGCGACGGCAGTCCGGTCTTGGCCAGTGTTTCCAGAACCTGCGTCGCCCAGATCACCGGCATGTGCGCCGCCTCCGCCGCCCAAAGTATCTCCTCCTGTACTTCCGCCAGACGTTCGTAGCCGCATTCCACGGCGAGGTCGCCGCGGGCGATCATGACACCGGCCGCCTTGCCCGACATCGCGGAAAACAACAATTCGGGCAGATTCTCGAAGCTGCGGCGGGTTTCGATTTTGAGCACGATGCCCAGATCGGCTGCGCCGAGTTCGATCAGACGGGCCCGCAAGGCTTCCACGTCCCTGGCGCTTTGCACGAATGACAAGCCCACCAGGTCGGCCAGTTTGGCGACATCCTTCAGGTCCTCGATGTCCTTTTCGGTCAGGGCTGGCAAATCGATTTGGCTGTCCGGCAGATTGATCCCCTTGTCGCCGGCCAGTTTTTCGCCGATATCCCGGGCCTGCGTAACTTCGATCTCCAGCCTGTCTTTCTCGATACGGCGAATGACGCCGCCGATACGCCCGTCGTCAAACCAGATTCGCTCTCCGACACAAACCTGCTGAAATATTTCCGGCAAAGTGCAGGCCACCGCAAAGGCCGTGCGCTGCTTCTTCCTCTTTCCGATCGTCGTGGTCCGACCGAGTCCGCCGCGCGTCAGAAACAGCGTGTTGCCGCGCTCAAGATGCATCGTTCCCTCTTTGGCGGGCAAGTCGGTCAGAAGGCTGGTGCGCATAGGGCTGTTCTTGCGCCGCAGTTTCAAGCGCGTTTCCGGCACCAGATAAAGCGTTTGCGCGCATTCGGTCAGCACCCCGCCCGTGTCGCGACGCACGACGCGCAGGCTGCGGCGCGAACCGCGTGCATCGACAAGATCGACATGGTCGCCCGCCTTCAATTGATCCAGCCACTGCTCGTCGACCCCGGCGTGCACGGTGACAGCGTCGACCTGTGCGTTCCCTCCCGCCGCGCGCAGGCCCAGCTGCGCGGGAACCAGGACACGCCCGATTTCGTCGCGCTGCGGTCGCAACTTGAGAACAGCGGGCCCGGGCGACATCGGGCCTGTGCGCAATTTGGGCCCCCCGAGATCCATGAGGATCTTGACCGACCGGCCCTCGGTCTTGGCTGCACGACGAACGTGAGCGGCCATCGCTTTCCACTGCTCGGGCCCGTCGTGGGCGCAATTGATGCGCGCGATGTCCATGCCCGACACGAGCAATCGCCGCACCAGGCCAAAGTCCCCGGCGGCCTCCGAAGGCAGGGTAACCATGATGCGCACCGACCTCGCCACGGGTGGCGCTCCGAGCAAGTCGCTGGTATGGCGCTCGAGCAGCTTTTGACTGCTTTGAATCCCGGTCGGCTCTTCCCGGGAATGCGCCTGCCAGTCTTGCCCGGTCAAGCGATGCAGGATGCCCAGCACTTTGTCGAGATTGGCGACGACGTGGGATTCGGCCCGGCCCAGGGAGGAGACGCCGATCCTGGCGAGTTGTTCCTGCAGCGGGCGTCGATCGCTCTGGCGCAATGCCAGATAGTGTGCGAGATTGCGCGCACTCGCCCGATAGGCGGGATCGGCGTTCTCCAGCACACCGGTCAAGCCCGCTTCATTTTCCAGCATGTTCGCGCGCAAGGACCACAACTGGTCTATGAGCCCCTTGCATACCGCTTCGTCCCATGTATCGATGACTTGCTTCTGCTTCTTCCTTTTCTTTTTCACGGCATTCCCCGCAACAGTCTTATTTGACGTTCCTTTGTAGCGCCGGATCCGCTGCTAGAAATCCAGTCTCTCCTGGATTGCGGCGATGCCGGCTTTGGCACAGGCCTCGTCCGCCTCGCCCCCCGGCGCGCCGGACACACCGATCGCGCCGAGCATCTGACCGCCACCCTCTATGATCACGCCACCACCGAGGATCACGGCGCGCGGCAGGTTGCGCAGGCCGCTTTGCGGCTTTCCCGGCTGCGTCAGCTCGACCAGCGCGCTGGTGTTGCTGCGAAAACTCACTGCTGTCCAGGCCTTTCCGCCCGCGGTGCGCGGCGTATGCGGGCCAGCGTAACGGTCGCGCAACAGCACCTGCAGCACGCCGCTGCGATCGACCACCGCGACTGCGGCCTGCCAGCCGCTGTCCCGGCACTTCATCAACGCCGCCTGCGCCGCCACGAGCGCGGTGTCCACCGTCAGATTGCGCGTGGCAAATGTTGCCTCGCCTTGCGCCATTGCGACGGCCGGAAACGCCAGCGAAACCGCGTACACCATCAAACCTGCTCCTCGTTTCATCTCGTTCTCCTTAGGATCTGCCGGCGCGCCAGCCTTACGCCGACGGCACCGACATGGTATTCATTTGGCCTGGGCCGCAACAGCGGCTGCGCCGGACAAGGTCTCAAAGTGCGGCCTGCATGCGTTTGACGATGGTGCTGAGGATTTTGATACGCGCAAAATACTTGTCCTCGGCTTCGATCACTGTCCAGGGTGCGATATCGGTGCTGGTGCGGTCGATCATGTCGCACACGGCCTGCTCGTACTCGTTCCATTTCTTGCGGTTGCGCCAATCCTCTTCTGTGATCTTGAAGCGCTTGAAGCTGGTCTTCTGGCGCAGGTTGAAGCGCTTGAGCTGTTCTTCAGCCGAAATCTGCAGCCAGAACTTGCACACGATCGCACCGCCCTGCGTCATCTCTTGCTCAAAGTCGTTGATCTCGCCATAGGCGCGCATCCAGTCCGCAACGCCGCAAAACCCTTCGACCCGCTCCACCAGCACCCGGCCATACCAGGAGCGGTCGAAAATGGTGATGCGCCCGCGCCGCGGCGCATGCCTCCAGAAACGCCACAGATAGGGCTGCGCGCGCTCCTCCTCGGTCGGCGCCGCCACCGGGACCACCTGAAAATGACGGGCATCGATGGCGCTGGTGATGCGCCTGATTGCCCCGCCCTTTCCGGCCGCGTCCGAGCCTTCGAACAACAGGATCAGCGAGTGTTTCTTGAAATATTTCTTCTCGCGCGACAAAATGTTCAGCCGACCCTGCCATTTCTCCAGCTGGGTTTCATATTTCTCCTTCGCAAGCTTCTGCGTCATGTCGAGATTGCGCAGCAAGCCGAGATTGTCGGTCGCGAGCGGCGGCGCCTGCACCCGGCGCTCCTTGTAATTGCTTTTCTCCAGCCGCTTCTTAATTGCCTCGAGCAACAGCTTGCCGGTGGTGAGGCTCCGATAGCGCGTATCCGCCCCCTCGATCACCGTCCAGGTCGCATTGGCGCTGCTGGTTTCGCGCAGCGTCCGCTCCGAAATCTGGCGAAACGCGTCGTAAATCTTGAAACGCTCCCAGTCGAGCTTGGTCACGCGCCAGCGCGTAAGCGGGTTTTTTTCCAGAGCCCGCATGCGCGCCTTCTGCTGCTTTTCGCTCAGGTGATACCAGAACTTCAGCAACAGCACACCCTCGTCACAAAGCATTTTCTCGAAGCGCACGATCTCGTCGATACTGTTTTTGAGTGCGGCATCGTTGGCACGACCGACTACGCGGTTCAGGATCGGCTGTGTGTACCAGGAACCGAACATGATACCGATCTTGCCCTTGGGCGGCAGCTCCCGCCAGAAGCGCCACATGCGCGGACGTTGCGCTTCCTCGTCTGTCGGGTCGCCGAAGGCGCGTGTCTGGATATGGCGCGGGTCCATCCATTCGTTGAGGAGGTTCACGGTTTCGCCCTTGCCTGCGCCGTCCACGCCGCCGATCAGAATCAGCACCGGGAATTTGCGCGTCTGCGCCAGATCGAACTGCGCATTGAGCAGCGCTTCGCGCAACTTCGGCTCCTGTCTGGCATAGACCTGCTTGGTGATTTTGTGGCCAAGCTCTGCAGATTCGAACATGACACCCCCCCTTTATGAAATTGCCTTTGATGCTTTCCAGTACGGCTTCTGCCGATGCCAGCGATCCCACGCAGATCCCAATACCTCGAGCTGCAGGTGCGTGCTTGCCGCGCTCCAGCCCTGAATCATGCCAGCGACGCGCGCATCCGGCGCACGCGCGCCGGCGAGCGCCTCCGGCAGCAGGCGCAGCAGCGTCGCCGCGTCGTTCAAGCGGCCGAGCACCTCCTGCATCGCCGCCAATGCCTGTACGTAAGGTTGCACGCGCCGCTTCGGGAACAGGGAGGAAAAAAATTCCGCCGCGTAGCGCAGCTTCTTGGCGGCAATGCGCAGTCGATGGCGCCCGCCAGCATCGAGTTCGCCCAGCCTCCTGCCGTACTTTTTCACGGCCGCAGCGCGTTGCTGCAAGACAGCCGGGACGAAATCGCCCAAAGGCAAGGCAAGCTGCGGCTGCCCCTGCATCCATGCGCCCTCGGCAAGGCGTTGACCCAGTTCGAGCCACAGTTGCTGCCAGGCCGGCGCAGCGACCTGCGCCTGCGCGACGCGCAGATGCGCGCGCCCCAGCCTGATACAGCGCCGCTCGAACGCCAGGACGGCCGTTTCCCCGGCACGCTGCGCCCGCAGCGCGCGCAGCATCTCGTGTACGAACACGTCCCAGTCGCGCACCTTTCCCAGCCCCACGGTTCGCTCTCGCAACTGACCGGCGAGGGGCCCGAATGCCGTATGCGGGAGTACCGACTTGAACAGGCTGAAGCATGCGCGCATCCGCCGCAGCGCGACACGCATCTGATGCAAGTACTCCGGATCCCTGCCTGCAAGAAAGCCTGCCTCGTTCGCCTGCATGTGCGCCATGCAGCTGCTCACCAGCGTGGAAATCGCGGCTGCCACGCTGTCCTCGGGATCAAGTTCCGGCTGCACCGCCTTGACCGGCCGCGACGGTGCGCCTCGCGCCAGCGCGTAGCCGCGCTCCGCCTTGCTCGCGTGGCCCAGGCGCAGCGGAAATGTTTGACTCAATTTACGTGCAAACTCGAACAGACGCACCGGGCTGCCTGCGAGCAATTCCAGTTCGGCCTCGCTGATCGCACGACTGCGCCGCCCGCTGCGGATATTGCCGCTGTCCAGGCAGAGCTCGACCAGACTCCCGTCTGCGAAACTCAGGTGTACGCTGGTGCGGGTGAATTCAGTCGAAAATACCGGCCCCAGCGACGCGCGCATCCGCGGAGAGCGAAACACTTTTTCCGCCGATGTCGTTGCGAGCAGACCGAAGTCGAGTGCCTCTCCCGGGAGCGGCCACTCCCATTCCTCGCGCAGGTGCAGCCCCGCTGCGGCCTGACCCCGCGTCTTCAGTGTCTGCAGCCAACGCCCGCCGTCCGAACGCAGACGCAGCGCCAGTCCCGCGTTCAGCAAAGCCTGCTGCGGCGTGTCGTAGTAAACGCTGTGTACGCGCCGGGTCGAGGCGCGTCCCAACTGCCGCGCCTTCACGCTCGGATCGCGGCGCAACCGGCGCAGATCCTGCGGCGACAACAACAGCTTGAGTTCGGTTTCCACAAGTTCTTCTTGAGAGATTCTGCAATTCTGGACCTTATCGCCGGCTCGCTGTAAGCACCCCCTGCACTTCCCTTACCTGGGCCAGCGTACGCTGCAATTGCTCCAGACCCGGAATATCGACCGTGAAGGACATGAATGCCATGTGCTGCTTCGATTGGGTGTTCACCCCGGTCACGTTGATCTTCTCGCGCGAAAGCACCTCGGATATGTCCCGCAGCAAGCCCTGGCGGTCGTGCGCCTGCACCACGATATCGACCGAAAACACGCCGTCGTGGTGCTGACCCCAGTCGGCTTCGATCATGCGTTCGGGATATAGCTCGGCGAGGCGCTGCAGATCGCGGCAACTGCGCCGGTGAATCGACACACCGCGACCGCGGGTCACGAAGCCGGCAATGGCGTCGGGCGGTGCGGGCCTGCAGCATTTGGCCATTTGGGTCAACAGTTTTTCCATGCCGACGACGAGTACGCCGCTGGCGCTGGCATCGGCCTTGCTCTTGCCCGGCAGCAGCGCGTCCGGCGCCGCATCGGCGGATTCCTTGCCGCGCAACGCGGTCTGCAGTTGCTTCGATTTGACTTCCTCGCGCCCGGCCGCGGCGAACAATTCCTTGCTCTTGGCGTAACCCAGCTGCTGCGCCAGGTGATCCAGATTGGCGCCGGTCATGCCTTCGCGCTGCAGCTCGCGGCCCACGCTGGCACGCCCCTGGGCCACGGTGTCGGCCAGGGCCTGGGTATTGAACCACTGCCGCGCCTTGCTGCGCGCGCGCGAGCTCTGCAGGTAGCCCAGCGACGGGTTCATCCAGTCGCGGCTCGGCCCCCCGGTCTTGGCTGCGACAATTTCCACGCGCTGGCCGTTGGCCAGCTTGAAATTGAGCGGCACCATCACGCCGTCGACCTTGGCCCCGCGGCAGCGGTGCCCGAGATCGGTATGCAGGTGGTAGGCGAAATCCACCGGCGTCGATCCCTGCGGCAGATCGATGACGCGCCCCTGCGGCGTCAGCACGTAGACGGTTTCGTCCAGCGCCGTGCGCTTGAACTGCTCGACCCAGTTGACCGAGTCCGCCACGTCGTCGCGCCAGGCGAGCACCTGGCGCAGCCAGGCTATTTTTTCGTCGAAGGGGTCGGCCTTCGCGGCAGGACGCCCCGCTCCCGCTTCCTTGTAGCGCCAGTGCGCGGCCACGCCCAGTTCGGCGTGGCGGTGCATCTCATGGCTGCGGATCTGCACTTCCAGCGCACGCCCGTCCGGGCCGACCACCGCCGTGTGCAGGGAACGATAGTCGTTGCCTTTCGGTCGCGATATATAGTCGTCGAATTCTTTCGGTATCGGCGTCCACAGATTGTGCACGACGCCCAGCGCGGTGTAGCAATCCTTCACCGAGTCCACCAGCACGCGCAGTGCACGCACGTCGTAGAGATCGGCGAAGTCGAGCTTCTTGCCGCGCATCTTGTTGTAGATGCTGTAAATGTGTTTGGGCCGTCCGACTACTTCGGCCTCGATACCGGTCGCACGCAACTCGGATTCCAGCGCCGCGACGGTATCGGCGATATAGCTCTCGCGTTCGACGCGTTTTTCGTCGAGCATGGACGCGATCTTCTTGTACAGCGCGGGCTCGAGATAGCGGAAAGCGTAGTCTTCCAGTTCCCACTTCAGTTGCCAGATCCCCAGGCGGTTCGCGAGCGGCGCGTAGATATCCAGCGTTTCCTGCGCATACGGACGGCGCAACTCGTCGGCGGCGCGCGACATGAATCGCAGCGTCTGGGTGCGGCTCGCGAGCCGCAACAGCACCACGCGTATGTCTTCGACCATCGCGAGCAGCATTTTGCGCAGCACTTCGGCTTGCGAACTGTGCGCCTCGCCGCTGCGCTGCTCCGCCAGCGCGCGCGTGACCACGCGCAGCCGGTTGAGCTTGGCGATGCCGGCCACCATGCCCGCAACCTGCGTGCCGAAATCGGCGGCGAGCTTGTCCTGGCTGTCCTCCAAATATTGGGGTGCGGCGAACAGAATGCCGGCGATGCGCGTCTCAGCATCCAGTCGCAGCGCTGCGAGAGAGGTCGCCAGGCCCAGCGCATGTTCCAGCGCCGGCTCGCCTGTGCCTAATAGCTTGTCGGCGTAGATGGAACGCGCGAGCGCATAGGCATCGCCCAGTCGGACGGCCTCGGATCCGGGCAAACCGACGGCAACCGGAACGAGCGCCGGCTCGATCAATTCGACGCGAGCAGTCTGCACCCCGGTGTCCATCGTGGAATTATATCGCCCGGTCAGCGTGCGCGGCCGTGACAAAACGCAAATCGGCGATAATTAGCGGATGCCGGGATTTTTCAAGAATTGGAGCAGAAAGCGCGCTTTGCGCCGCTCCACGCTGGATCCGGCGCTTTGGCGGCGCGTGACCCGCGCGCTGCCGTTCCTGGCGGGGCTGACGGCCGAAGAATGGCAGCGGCTGCACGACACCACCCTGTTGTTTCTGGCGGAAAAGGAAATGCACGGTGCGCGCGGTTTTGCGCCCACCGATGCCGTGCGCGTTTCGATCGCGGTGCAGGCCTGCCTGCCCATACTCAATCTCGGCCTGGACGCCTACCAAGGCTGGGTGGGCATAGTCGTCTACCCGGGAGAATTCAGGGTGCGGCGCACGCAGATGGACGAAAGCGGCGTGGTGCACGAATACGACGATGCGCTTTCGGGCGAAGCCTGGCCCGGCGGGCCGGTGATCCTGTCCTGGCAGGACATCAAGCTCGGCGCGGCCGGCTACAACGTGGTGATCCACGAGTTCGCCCACAAGCTGCACATGAGCCGCGGCGATATGGATGAATTTCCGCCGCCGCACGCGAACATGGAACGCGAGCAGTGGCTGACGGCCTGGGATGCGGCCTACGCCAAATTTTGCGGCCAGGTGGATCGCGGCATGGACACGGTCATCGACCCCTACGCGAGCGAGCATCCGTCCGAATTCTTTGCCGTCCTCTCCGAAGCGTTTTTCACCCTGCCGCAGGCGGTGCGTTCGAGCTACCCGGAGTTGTACCGGCAGTTGACGCTGTTCTACCGGCAGGATCCCTACTCTAGGCTGCCAGCGGCTCCACCTTGACCATCACGGTAAGCTCCTGCATCGCGCCACCGAGCACCACGCCGCACAAAGGGGTTACATCGGAAAACTCCCTGCCCCAACCCAGGGTCACAAACTCCAGATCGGCGAGCTTGCCGTTGGTCGGGTCGAAAGCAACCCAGCCGAGGACGGGGCAATGCGCCGCCACCCATGCGTGCGACGCGTCCGCGCCGGACAGGCGTTGTTCGCCGGGAGGCACGGCGTTGAGGACATAGCCGCTCACATAGCGCGCGGGGAGGCCGAGGGAACGCAGGCAGCTGAGCATCAGATGGGCGAAATCCTGGCACACGCCGCGCCTGTGCTCGAGCACCTCGCTCACACCTGCGTGCTCACCGTCGTCGCCTTCGGATCATAGCGAAACCCGGCATGGATGCGGCGCGTCAGATCGAGCGCGGCTTCGAGCCACGGGCGGCCCGGCGCAAAACTCGGCCGCGCATAGGCGATCGATTCCTCCAGGATCGGCACCATGGGCGACGCGGCGCGATAGTGCTCCACCTCGAGATCCGAGTCCGGCCCCCACACCCCGGGCGGCGCAAGCGCCTCTTCCCAGGCGGGCGAAGCCGCCGCCACATCCGGAGCGTGCGCGTCGATTTCGACAACCGACTCTGCAATCACGGCAAGCAGATCGTGCGGCGCATCGATCATGAAACGCACCACGCCATTGCCGAAATAATCGACACCCTCGGCGCGCTCCGCCGGTTGGGGTTCGATATTGATCACATGATGCACCACTCTTTGCCAAGACGTGTTGCGCGGCTGCAGATGAGCGAGCTGGTGCGCGCTCGTCACCTTGCCCGCATAGGCGTAGCGCGTCTCATGCGTTACGCGATAGCTGGCATGCCCGCCCACGGCGCGTTACCTGCCCAGCGTTGCCCAGACATTGGTCTGGGCATGGCTGAAGAAACGGTGCGACAGGCCGTCGCTGAGCGCAAACGCGGTCGAGCGCAGCATGTCTACGGTGTTGCGCAGATGATCGTTCTCCGGCTGCAGATCGCGCGCCGGATCGAGGCCGTCGAGCGCTTCGACGCAGGGACGCATAAGCTCGCCGCCGCAGCTGCCAAAGGTGTCCTCCAGCTTTTTCAGGTAGGAGTAGACGCCATTTGCCTGAAAACGCAAAGACCGCGGGTTGGCGCTGTCGAGGACGAGCAGATCGAGCACCGGCAGCCACTCCGGGCGCGCCATGTAGCGCGTGCGATAAGTGACAACGGAATCGGCCAGCCGCAGCAGCCAGGTGAGACCGGAGGCGCGTCCATGCTGTAACGCCACCTGCAGCGCCAGGCACTGGAACGACAGCCGTTCCAGGCGCCGGCCTATCGACAGGAAGCGCCAACCATCGTCGCGCGTCATTCCATCGAGCGCGAATCCGGAAAGCGTCATCATCCCGTTGATGGTGCG
>JACZJT010000061.1 GCA_014860445.1 Burkholderiales bacterium | reverse complement strand
ACGATAGACAGATAACTGGTGGAGGTTGACATGACAGACGTAGTAATCGTAGCCGCGGGCCGTACCGCGGTAGGTAAATTTGGCGGCACGCTGGCGAAAATTCCGGCGGCGGATCTGGGCGCACATGTGATCAAGGGGCTGCTCGCCAAAACCGGCTTGAAGCCGGAGCAGATATCCGAAGTGATTCTGGGTCAGGTGTTGACGGCAGGTGTCGGGCAGAACGCCGCGCGCCAGGCAGCGCTCAAGGCGGGGTTGCCGGACATGGTGCCGGCGATGACCATCAACAAGGTATGCGGTTCGGGCCTCAAGGCCACGCACCTGGCAGCCCAGGCGATCAAGGCGGGTGATGCCGAGATCATCATTGCAGGTGGCCAGGAGAACATGAGTATTTCGGCGCATGTACTCGCCGGGTCGCGCGACGGCTTTCGCATGGGCGATGCCAAGCTCGTCGACAGCATGATCGTCGACGGCCTGTGGGATGTGTACAACAACTACCACATGGGCGTCACCGCGGAAAACGTCGCCAAGCAGTATGGCGTGACGCGCGCCGACCAGGATGCGTTCGCGCTGGCTTCACAGCAGAAGACCGAGGCCGCGCAAAAGGCCGGCAAGTTCAAGGATGAAATCCTGCCGCTGGAGATCCCGCAGAGAAAAGGTGCCGCGCTGGTGTTCGACGCGGACGAATACCCCAAGCACGGCAGTACGTTGGAGGCACTCGCCGGACTGCGCGCGGCGTTCGACAAGAACGGCACGGTCACAGCCGGCAATGCCTCGGGCATCAACGATGGTGCCGCAGCCGTGATCATGATGTCGGCAAAGAAGGCTCAGGAACTCGGCTTGAAGCCGCTCGCCACCATCCGCGCCTATTCGTCGGCGGGCGTCGATCCCAAGATCATGGGCATGGGTCCGGTACCCGCCAGCCAGTTGTGCCTGAAGAAGGCCGGCTGGGGAGTGGGCGATCTCGACTTGATGGAGATAAACGAGGCCTTCGCCGCGCAGGCGATCGCCGTCAATCGCGAGATGAAGTGGGATACGAACAAGGTCAACGTCAACGGCGGTGCCATCGCCATCGGTCATCCGATCGGCGCGTCCGGTTGCCGCATTCTGGTGACGCTGCTGCATGAAATGATCCGGCGCGACGCGAAGAAGGGTTTTGCAAGCCTGTGTATCGGCGGCGGCATGGGTGTGGCGCTGGCGGTGGAACGTTAAGATTAATCGGGGAATGAGAAAACCTCCGATCCTGTCATTCCGAGCAACGCGAGGAATCTGCTTTTCGGGCATTGCAAAAAAGCAGATTCCTCGGCCTGTGGCCTCGGAATGACAATTTTCAGAGGAGTCTTTTGGCAGGTCTTGAAAGGAAGTGAAGATGGCTGAGCGCATTGCATTTGTAACCGGGGGCATGGGCGGCATTGGTACCGCGATTTGCAAGCGCCTGGCGTCAAACGGGAACAAGGTGGTGGCCAATTGCCTGCCTGGCTACGACAGGAAGGACGAATGGCTGGGCAGCATGCGAGCGCAGGGTTACACCGTGCATGCGGCCGAGGGCAATGTCGAGGATTTCGATTCCTGCGCAGACATGTTTTATCGCATCGGATCGATCATCGGGCCGGTGGATATCCTGGTCAACAATGCCGGCATCACCCGCGACGGCGTATTCAAGCGCATGTCGGAAAGCGACTGGTACGACGTGATCAACACCAATCTCAACAGCGTGTTCAACGTCACGCGACAGGTGGTCGAAGGCATGACCGACCGGGGCTGGGGCAGGATCATCAACGTGTCTTCGGTCAACGCGCTGAAGGGTCAGTTCGGGCAGACCAATTATTCTGCCGCCAAGGCCGGCATGCACGGATTTTCCAAGGCGCTGGCGCAGGAAGTGGTGAGAAAGGGCGTTACGGTGAATACCATCTCGCCGGGCTACGTCGCCACCGAAATGGTGATGGCGATCCGCGCCGAAGTGCGCGACCAGATCGTTGCGACCATCCCGATGGGGCGGTTGGCCAAGCCCGATGAGATTGCCGGCCTGGTGGCCTATTTGGCTTCCGACGACGCCGGTTACATCACCGGTGCCAATATTTCGATCAACGGCGGTTTGCACATGGCCTAAACTTTCTGCGGCCGAAACCGGTGGAGGGTGTTTGTGCTATGGTGAAACGGATGCCGCGATAACCCGGTAAGATATCCGGGCGGTATTGAACCACGACAAAATTAGGAGGAACAATTGTGACTATCGTGCCCAAACGAATTGCACTGATCACCGGCGGCATGGGCGGGCTGGGAGAATCGATCAGCACCAAAATGGCTGACGCCGGTTTTCGCGTGGTGGTTACGCACTCGCCTGGCAACAAGAACGTGACGGAGTGGAACGCGGACATGAAATCGCGCGGTTACGATTTTCATCCCGTGCCGGTTGACGTGTCGGACTTCGATTCCTGTCAGGCTTGCGTAGCCAAGATACATGCGGATCTTGGGCCGGTGGAAATACTGGTCAACAATGCCGGCATTACCCGCGACACGACGTTCAAGAAAATGAACAAGACGGATTGGGACGAGGTGATGCACACGAACCTCGACAGCGTGTTCAACATGACGAAGCCGGTGTGCGACGGCATGGTCGAGCGCGGCTGGGGACGCATTATCAACGTGTCCTCGGTGAACGGCTCGAAAGGTGCGTTTGGCCAGACCAATTACTCCGCAGCCAAAGCCGGAATGCACGGTTTTACCAAGGCGCTGGCGCTGGAGGTGGCGAAAAAGGGCGTAACCGTCAATACCATTTCGCCGGGTTATATCGGCACCAAGATGGTGACCGCGATACCCAAGGAGATTCTCGACACCAAGATCATTCCGCAGATTCCCGTTGGGCGCCTGGGCAAGCCCGAAGAAGTGGCCGGGCTGATTATCTATCTATGTTCGGAAGAAGCGGCCTTCGTGACCGGCGCGAACATCGCCATCAACGGCGGCCAGCACATGCAATAAGCACACGCTCTCCGGGGGGGCGGGAGAGCGTGCGGGTAAGGGCGGACCTGGATATTAGTGTGAGGGGGTGTTACTTCTTGGTGCTGTTGAACATGCCGGCCGTGGCGGCCTTGATGTTGGCTTCGGACAGTTCGGCGAACTGCTTGGCGGCGCGGTTCAGATTGTCCATCATGGCGTTGGTGGCGGCCAGGGTTGACTTGACCGCGGCTGCGGTGACCTCGGCCCCGGGCGCGCTCTTGCTCAATTGCTCGGCGCCGGCGGCAGCTTCTTTGTTTAGCTTCGAATACTGTTCTTCGCCGAGTTTGGTCAACAGTGCCTGGGTTTGGCTTACGATTTCGTAAATGTTCTGTGCATAGCTCGCGGACTGTTGCATGTTTACTTGGGCAATTTTGGCGCGTAGCTGCGCAAGTTCCTGCGGGTCGCTGATGGCAAGCAATTCGCGCGTGTTCTTGCCGGCTTGTTCCAGGGAACTGCGGGCGGCTTCGAGATTGAGTTTCAGCATTTGCTCGGCGCTGGAAATGCTTGCCTGCGCGTAGCTGAGCGTGGACTCCAGGGCGGCTTTTTGCCAGGCTGCAAGTTGCTCTTGGGGGTTGGCCATCTTGGGCTCCTCGGTAAAAGAGTATGGTGTGATGGGTTTTGGAAACTATAATGAACGGTAATGCTGCGGTGCAACAAGGTCAATTCTACTCTGCTCACTGAAAAAGTCAAGAGGGATGCTGCGATGCAACATAAGAAAGAAACGCCTGTAAATCAACTGGATGGCGCTGCAAACGGCGCTACAGATCCGCTGAGACTGATCAAGAAATACCCGAACCGGCGCCTCTACGACACACGGACTTCGAGCTACATCACGCTGGCCGATGTCAAGGAACTCGTGCTCAAACACGAGCAGTTCCAGGTCGTTGACGCGAAGAACGGCGAAGACCTGACGCGCTCCATCCTGTTGCAAATCATCCTTGAGGAAGAGGCCGGCGGCATGCCCATGTTCACCTCCGATCTGCTGTCGCAGCTGATTCGCTTTTACGGCAACGCGATGCAAGGCATGGTCGGCGGTTACCTGGAGAAGAACATGCAAACCTTCGTCCAGGTGCAAAAGCAGCTCCAGGAGCAGTCACGCTCGATGTACGGCGACAGCGGCAAGATCAACAAGGATCTCTGGGCGCAGTTCATGAATTTTCAGGGCTCGGCCATGCAGGGCATGATGGCGGCCTACATGGATCAGAGCAAGAACGTGTTCATGCAGATGCAGGAGAAGTTGCAGGACCAGACCAAGAACATGTTCACCGGATTTCCGTTTCCCGGTTTTCCCGGGCAGCCAGTCCCACCGAAGAAAGACGAGGGCGACAAGTCCTGAAGAATCACCGTCCCGGGAGCAGTGTCGCGCCCAAGGTCGGATTCGTTTCGCTGGGTTGCCCCAAAGCCCTGGTCGATTCGGAGCGCATTTTGTCGCAGCTGCGCGCCGAAGGTTACGCGATCTCGCCCTCCTATGAGTCGGCCGATTTGGTGGTGGTCAACACCTGCGGCTTCATCGACTCCGCAGTGGAAGAATCCCTCGAAGCCATCGGCGAGGCGCTGGCCGAGAATGGACGCGTGATTGTCACCGGCTGCCTGGGTGCCAAGGGCGACATCGTGCGCAAGACCCATCCGAAGGTGCTGGCCGTGACCGGGCCGCACGCAGCCGACGAGGTGATGCAGGCGATACACGCGCATCTGCCCAGGCCGCATGATCCCTATACCGACCTGGTGCCGCCACAGGGCGTGCGCCTCACGCCCGCGCATTATGCGTATCTCAAGATATCCGAAGGCTGCAACCACCGCTGCACATTTTGCATCATTCCTTCCATGCGCGGCGACCTGGTGAGCCGGCCGATAGGCGACGTGATGCAGGAGGCGGAAAATCTCGCCAAGGCCGGCGTCAAGGAAATCCTCGTGATTTCGCAGGACACCAGCGCCTATGGCGTGGATATCAAGTACCGCACCGGCTTTTGGCAGGGCAGGCCGCTGAAGACACGCATGACCGAACTCGTGCGCGCCCTGGGCGAACTCGGCGGCGCTTCCGGCGGACCATGGGTGCGCCTGCACTATGTCTATCCCTATGCGCATGTGGATGAAGTGATTCCCTTGATGGCCGAAGGCAGGCTTCTGCCTTATCTCGACGTGCCGTTTCAGCATGCGAGCCCGCGCATCCTCAAGCTGATGAAGCGGCCGGCCTCCGGCGAAGTCAATCTCGAGCGCATCCGCGCTTGGCGTGCAATTTGCCCGGAAATCACCATACGCAGCACCTTCATCGCGGGCTTTCCGGGTGAAACCGAAATCGAATTCCAACAGCTGCTCGATTTTCTGGAGGAAGCCCAACTCGATCGCGTCGGCTGCTTTGCCTATTCGCCGGTGGAGGGCGCGAAAGCGAACGCCTTGCCCGATGCGGTATCGGCGGAATTGCGCGAAGAGCGGCGCGCACGCTTCATGGCGGTACAGGAGAAGATCAGCCGCAAGCGTCTGAAGCGCAAGATTGGCAGCACGCTCAAGGTTCTGGTCGATGCGGTCGATAAAAAGGGCGCGCTCGCGCGCTCCGCCGCCGATGCGCCGGAAATCGACGGCGTGGTCAAGATCGCCGACGGCCAGTCGCTCAAACCTGGCGATTGGGCCATGGTCAAGATCGAGCGCGCCGATGCGCACGATTTGTGGGGAAAGTTAGTATAAGAAACTGTCATTCCGAGCGCAGCGAGGAATCTGCTTTTCTTAGCAATGTAAGGCGGATTCCTCGTCACTGCGTTCCTCGGAATGACAGTGTTGACTAAGGGAGAATGGACGTGGAATACCGAAACCTGGGAAACAGCGGCCTTAAAGTCTCGCCCATCTGCCTGGGCACGATGATGTTCGGCGAGCGCACCGACGCCGCCGAAGCCGGTCGCATCCTCGCCTCGGCGCGCGCCGCGGGCATCAATTTCATCGACACCGCCGACGCCTACGCCAAGGGCGAATCCGAGCGAATCACCGGCACACTGATTGCGACGGAGCGAGAACATTGGGTGCTGGCGACCAAGCTCGGCAATCCCATGGGCAAGGGCCCCAACGACGGCGGCCTGTCGCGGGCGTGGATGATGCGCGCCATCGACGCGAGCCTGAAGCGCCTGAATACCGACTGGATCGACGTCTACTATTTGCATCTGGACGACCCCTCGACACCGATCGAAGAGACCCTCGTCGCCATGAGCGAACTCATCGCCGCCGGCAAGGTGCGCTATTTCGGCGTGTCGAACTATCGCGCCTGGCGCATCGTGCAGATCGCAGAACTCTGCGACAAGCTGGGCGTACCGGCTCCCATCGTATCCCAGCCCTATTACAACGCGATGAACCGCATGCCGGAGACGGAGATCCTGCCGGCCTGCGCCAATTACGGGCTGGGGGTCGTGCCTTACAGCCCGCTCGCGCGCGGCGTGCTCACCGGAAAATATACACCCGGGCAGGCGCCTGCTGCCGATACACGCGCAGGGAAGAAAGACAAGCGCATGATGGAGACCGAGTTTCGCGAGGAGTCGATAGCGATGGCGCAGACGTTCAAGGCGCATGCCGAGAAGCGGGGCATGAGTGCCGGCCAGTTCGCGCTCAACTGGGTGCTCAACAACCGTCTGGTCACCTCGGTGCTGGCGGGGCCGCGCACGTTGGAACAGTGGACCGAGTACTTGGGTGCTCTGGAGCACCGCTTCTCCGCCGAGGACGAGGCGCTGGTCGATTCTCTGGTGAAAAGCGGGCATCCGTCCACACCGGGCTACAGCGACCCGCGCTATCCTATTGCCGGGCGGCCTACATACGTGAGATAGGACCTTGTCATTCCGAGGGCGCGGCCCGAGGAATCTGCTTTTTCGTGGCCCGGCAAAGCAGATTTCTCGCGATGCTCGAAATGACAGTGTTTGTGATTGCCCTAAGCTTTAGCGAGCCCCGACAGTTGGCGTGAGCTAAAATTCGGAATTCAAACTTTATGAAATCCTACCGATGTTGATGCCTGTCATTTTGTCCGGCGGCGCCGGCACCCGTCTATGGCCGGTGTCGCGCGAAGCCCATCCCAAGCCTTTCATCGTTCTGCCGGATGGGCAGAGCCTGATGCAGAAAACGCTGCTGCGCGCGGCGGCTTTGAAGCCGGATACCATCCTTACCATCACGAACCGTGATTATTATTTCATCACGCGCGACGCCTACGCTGAGACCGCATTGGCGGAAAATATCGCGCTGGACTACCTGCTCGAACCCTGCGGTCGCAATACCGCGCCGGCGATCGCTGCTGGGGCCTTGCGCCTGCGCGATCGCTTCGGCGACGCTGCGACGATGCTGATATTGCCCTCGGACCACCTGATCAGCGACATCGCCGGTTTTACCGCAGCGGTGCAGTCGGCCATGGAACTCGCGGAACAGGGCTATCTGGTTACCTTCGGCATACCGCCAACCGGCCCCGAAACCGGTTTCGGCTACATCGAGGCCGACCAGGCGCACAAGCTGGGCGGTGCGGGGATGGCAGTGCACCGGTTCGTGGAAAAACCTTCAAGGGAAAAAGCCGAGGAATATCTGGCGACAGGACGTTATTACTGGAATTCGGGCATGTTCTGCTTTCGCGTCGGCGATTTTCTCACCGAGTTTGCGCGTTGCGCTCCTGAAGTGTCGAAATTAGTGTTGGACGCATGGCAGGCGACGCAGCGCGAGCAGGTGCCGGTCGAAATCGATGCGGAATCGTTTGCACGTATCGCCGATATATCGGTGGACTATGCGGTCATGGAACACGCGCTGAAGGTCGCTGTCGTGCCCGGGCGCTTCGACTGGAGCGACATCGGCTCCTGGCAGGCGTTGAGCGAACTGGTGGACGCCGACGCCGCGGGCAATCGCGTCCAGGGCGAGGCGGTGCTGGTCGATAGCAAAAATTGTTTCGTGCAAAGCGAAGACCGGCTGGTGGCTACTTTGGGCGTCGAGAATTTGCTAGTAGTGGATACGCCGGACGCCTTGCTGGTGGCCGACCGCAGCCGTGCACAGGACGTGAAGCGCATCGTCCAGCGACTAAAGGATGGGGGCCACGAAAGCGCGCGCCTGCATCGCACCGTGCACCGCCCCTGGGGCACCTACACCGTGCTGGAGGAGGGGCCGCGCTTCAAGATCAAACGCATCGTCGTCAAGCCCGGCGCTTCGTTGTCTCTGCAATATCACCACCGCCGCAGCGAGCACTGGGTGGTGGTCTCTGGCAGCGCAAAAATTGTGAACGGCGAGCGCGAGATCGTCCTGGGCCCGGATCAGTCGTCCTATATTCCGGCCGGCACCGCCCACCGTCTCGCCAATCCGGGCGCGGTCGATTGCGTCATGATAGAGGTGCAAAGCGGCGATTACCTGGGCGAGGACGACATCGTTCGACTCGAAGACCATTACGGAAGGAAGTGAACACGCCATGAGTAAAGTCGCGCTAGTTACGGGTATCACCGGACAGGACGGCGCCTACCTCGCGGAGTTTCTGCTCGGCAAGGGTTACGTAGTGCACGGCATTAAACGCCGCACTTCGTTGATCAATACCGACCGCATCGACCATCTGTATCAGGATCCGCACGAGAGCGACCGGCGGTTCATTTTGCATCACGGAGATCTCACCGATTCCTCGAATCTGGTGCGCATTATTCAGCAGACTCAGCCGGATGAAATCTACAATCTCGCCGCGCAAAGCCATGTTGCCGTGTCCTTCGAGGAGCCCGAATACACCGCCAATTCCGATGCACTGGGGGCGCTGCGCCTGCTCGAGGCCATTCGTATCCTGGGCATGGAAAAGAAGACGCGCTTCTATCAGGCTTCGACCTCGGAACTCTACGGCATGGTGCAGGAGACGCCGCAAAAGGAAACCACGCCCTTTTATCCGCGCAGCCCCTATGGCGTGGCCAAGCTCTACGCCTACTGGATCACGGTCAATTACCGCGAGGCCTATGGGATCTATGCATGCAACGGGATACTGTTCAACCACGAATCACCGGTGCGCGGCGAGACCTTCGTCACGCGCAAGATCACGCGCGCGCTCGCGCGCATCAAGCTCGGCCTGCAGGACTGCCTGTATCTCGGCAATTTCGATGCCAAACGTGACTGGGGACATGCGCGCGATTTCGTGGAGGCCATGTGGCTGATGCTGCAACAGCCGGAGCCGGAAGACTTCGTCATCGCAACCGGGGAGCAGCACAGCGTACGCGAATTCGTCGCTGCGGCCGCTGCAGAACTTGGTATGCCGCTGTCCTGGAAAGGGAAAGGCAAAACTGAACAAGCCTGCGATCAAGCCGGCCGTTGCGTCGTCGCCGTCGATCCGCGCTATTTTCGTCCGACTGAAGTGGACTCCCTGCTGGGTGACGCGTCCAAAGCCAAGGCCAAACTCGGCTGGGCGCCAAAAGTGAAATTCGCCGAACTCGTGGGTGAGATGGTGCGCGAGGATCTGCGTTCGGCAGAGCGCGATGCACTGGTAAAAAGCCACGGGCACAAAACCTTCGACCGGCATGAGTGATGGTGCACTCCGGTAACTGTCATTCCGAGGCCGCAGGCCGAGGAATCTGCTTTTTGTGCTCTGTAAAAAGCAGATTCCTCGTTTCACTCGGAATGACAGTTTTAAATTTCGCAGAAATACACTGATGGACAAGAACTCAAAAATCTACGTCGCCGGCCATCGCGGTTTGGCCGGCTCTGCGCTGGTCAGACAATTGGAAAGGAGAGGCTACGACAATTTGGCAGTGCGCAACCATGCCGAGTTGGAATTGACTGATCAACCGGCTGTACGGGAATTCTTCGAGCGCGAGAAACCGGACTACGTGTTTCTCGCCGCCGCCAAGGTCGGGGGCATTGTCGCCAACAGCAGTTATCCGGCTGAATTCATCCACAGCAATCTCGCGGTGCAGACGAACGTGCTGCACGAGTCCTGGCGCGCGGGGGTGAAGCGCCTGTTGTTTCTGGGTTCGTCCTGCATTTATCCGCGCGACTGTCCGCAGCCGATCAGGGAAGATTATCTGCTCACCGGTCCGTTGGAATCGACGAACCGGCCCTACGCGATTGCCAAGATTGCCGGCATCGAAATGTGCTGGTCGTATAACCGGCAGTACGGGACCAGTTTCCTCGCGGCGATGCCGACCAATCTTTACGGGCCGGGCGACAGCTACGATCTCAACAACTCCCATGTACTGCCTGCGCTGATTCGCAAAATGCACGAGGCGAAGCAGGGTGGAGCGGGGGAGGTGGTCATCTGGGGTACGGGCGCGCCCTTGCGCGAGTTTCTCTACAGCGAGGACATGGCCGAGGCCTGCGTGTATCTGCTCGAACTCGCGCAGCCGAAATTCGCGCAACTGGTCACGGACAGCCATCCGCCGCTGGTGAATATAGGCTATGGCGAGGATCTGAGCATAGCGGAACTGGCACGCACCGTGGCGCGCGTGGTCGGGTTTCGCGGCGGCCTGCGCTTCGATACGTCCAAACCCGATGGCACGCCGCGCAAGCTGCTGGATTCGGCAAGGATCAATGCTCTTGGTTGGAAGCCCAAAACGCGCATGGAGGCGGGCATCGCACTGGCCTACCGGGACTTCCTCGGCCGCAATCCCGGCTGACTTTACCCCGCATCAAGCGCCGGGCACGCTTTCCCGCAGTTCCGCGCGTTGCTGTCGCTCCGACAATTGCTGATGTCGGGCAATATAAATCCCGCTCGCCATGATCACGGCGATGCCGATCAAGGACCAATGATCGGGAAAGTCGCCGAACACCAGGTAGCCCATCAGGATCACCCAAATGAGTTGCGTATAGGTGAACGGCGCCAGCGTCGATACGGCCGCCTGGTCGTAGGCGCGAATCAGGATCAGGTGGGAGAGCCCGCCGACAAAGCCGATGGCGGGCAGCATCAAGGCATGCAGCAGCGTCGTCGGCGTGGTCCACTGGAAGGGCAGCACCACCGCCAGCATGACCGTGCCTACGAGGCCGGAGTAGAACAAGGAGGTGTAGGGGCTATCCACGCCGGCGAGTTTGCGCGTGAGCATCTGGTAGCTGGCGAAACTGGCCGCCGTTGCGAGCGGCAGGACGGCGACCCAGGCAAAAATGCCGCTGCCCGGCCGGATGATAATCAGCACGCCAATGAATCCTGCCACCACCGCGACCCAGCGCGCCGGTTCGACCTTTTCTTTGAGAAGATAGACGCCCAATAATGTGACCAGCATGGGCGCGACGAAGGAGATCGACGAGGCTTCCGCCATCGGCATGAATTTGAGCGCGCTGAAGAACAGCATGCTCGAGGCGGCTAGCATCATGCCGCGCAGGATCTGCAGACCGAGGTGCCGGGTGCGCACCAGGCCGAGCTTCATGCGCGGGCCCAGAATCATGACCACGAACAGCAAATGGAAGGCGTAGCGCGCCCACACGATCCCGGGCACGGGATAGTAGCGCGACAGGTATTTCGCCATCGAGTCCATGACGGTGAACATGGCCACGGCGGTCATGATCATCAGGATGCCGCGCAGCGTATGCGGCCGCGCCGGCTTGGCCCTGCTCATGGTCGAAGGGGCAGGGAGGTTGTTTTCACAGGGTGCGGATTATAGCCGGGCGGGAACGAGCCTGCTCGATGCTGCGAGACACTAGGTTTGCTTCAGGGGCAGCGCCGCGCGTCCGGCAAAGCGCGTATCGGCACCCAGCGATTCTTCAATGCGGAGGGCTTCGTTCCACTTTGCCATGCGTTCGCTACGTGTGAAGGACCCGACCTTGAGTTGGCCCGCATCCCAGCCGGTGGCAAGATGCACGATGCTCAGGTCCTCGGTCTCGCCCGAGCGCGCCGAAACGATGCAGCCCCAGCCCGCCGCCTTGGCCAGATCCAGTGCTTCGCGCGTCTCGGTCACGGTGCCGCACTGGTTGGGTTTGAGCAGCACGGCGTTACAGGCCCGGTCGGCAATCGCGTCCCTGACGCGCGCGGCGCTGGTAGTCAGGTAGTCGTCGCCGATAATCTGCACCCGTTGACCGGCCGCTGCGGTGAAGCGCATCATGCCTGTGCGGTCGTCTTCGGCGAGCGGATCTTCGACGGAAGCGATGGGGTAGCGCGCCAGCCAGTCCAGCACCAGTTCGCACATGCCATCGCTGTCCAGGCTTTTCCCGCCGAGACCCAGGCGGTAACCCTTGCTGCTGCCGAACTCCGATGCTGCGATGTCCAGGGAAATCGCGACCTCGTCTCCGGGCACGAAGCCGGCGCGTGCGATCGCGCGCACCAGGGTTTCGATCGCCTCCTCGTTGCTGTCAAATTCCGGCCACCAACCGCCTTCGTCCGCGACGCCGCGCAATTTGCCTGCGTCGCGCATGAGTTCACCCGCCGCGTGATAGACACGGGCAGTCATCTCCAGCGCTTCGTCGAAGCTCTTGGCGGCGAGCGCCATCACCATCAGGTCCTGGATGTCGATGCGCCGGCCGGCGTGCGCGCCACCGCCGAAAATCTGGATTTCAGGCAGCGGCAGGCGCACTGACTTTCCTTGCGCAAGATAGCGAAACAGGGGCAGTCCCTGAGCGCTCGCCGCCGCGTGCAGAGCAGCCAGCGAAACCGCGACAGTGGCATTCGCACCCAGGCGCGCCTTGTTGAGTGTGCCATCCAGGCTGATCAACGCGCGGTCGATCTCTTCCTGTTTGCAGGCGTCCATGTCGAGCAGCGTTTTCGCGATGAGGCCGTTGACGTTGGCGACCGCATCCGTGACGCCCATACCATCAGCGTCGCGCAGGTCGATGGCTTCGCGCGCACCGCGCGAAGCGCCGGCGGGCGCGATTGCGCGGCCGCGCGCACCGCAGGCGAGTTCGATCTCGGCTTCGACCGTGGCGCGGCCGCGCGAGTCCCAGACTCTACGTCCTTTGATCTTGACTATGCTTGTATCAGACATCTTCGTGTTCATCCAAAAAATCGCTGTCATTCCGAGGCGGAACGCCGAGGAATCTGCTTTTTGTCTAATTCAAAAGCAGATCCCTCGCTGTGCTCGGGATGACATTTCTTAGCATCGGCATTTTGCGATGCACCCTAAGTCTCTTGTAGTGCGAGGTTCCATGCCTCGTGTATCGCCGCGAGTTGATCCACAGGTTCGAGCAGGAAGCGCCGTGCCACGCGACGCACGCATTCCTTTTCGTTCTCGTCGGTGACATATTCGGCCGGGGATTTTCCGTCCACACGTCCCAGGAGCAGGCCGGGCAGCAGATGCGCCACGCGTGCCTCGATTGCCGCAGGCGGCTCCCAGCTGACGCGCTCGAGGTAGCTTGTGGCGAGCGCGTCGTAGCACGCGAGATAGCGTTCGCGCCACTGCGGCCGCCACAGGCACTTCAATAGCATGTGGTTGAGGCAGAAAGCGAGGTCGAAGGACGGATCGCCATACCAGGCGCATTCCGCGTCGATCAGAATCGGGCCGTGCGCCGTCACCAGCATGTTTTTCGGGCTGAGATCGCCATGCACCAGAGCGAGCTTGGTGCCTGCGGTGGTTTCGGCGAGTTCGTGCAGGCGTGTGGCGCAGTCCGGATGGCGCTGCGCCGTGGCGAGCAAGTAGGGCTCCAGCCGGATCGGGTGAAAAATGTGATCGTAGGCGAAGCGCTTCGCAATTTCGGCACGGCCTGCCGTACCAGCGTGAATGGCCACGATGACATGCGCCACCGCGGCGGCCGTTTCGGGGCGGATGTTGCCATCACGCAGTTCGTTCTTCCATACCGGATGCGCTTTGGGCTCAATGTATTGCATCGCGAAAGCGCCTGCCTGCGTGTCCTCGCCGAGAATGCGCGGCACGGACCCCGGCACCAGTTCGCCGGCGACGCGCAGCCAGTCGACCTCCGCATGGTTGCGTTCCACCGGGGCGTGCCAGTCGGCTGCGACTTTGAGTTTGGCCAGCGCGCGCTTGAAGCAAAAGGAAAAGCGCGGGGTACGTCCGGGCAGGTCGACGCGCAGGATGTCCGAAGACACGCCGCCCGCCAGACTTTCAATATTAAAAGCCTCGCCCGGGCGCAACAGCCCCATGCGCTCGAGCGGGATTCTCAAGTCCTGATGTTCCGGCGTGATCGATGCTTGCAGATCGGACATGTGTGCAACAGCGGCGCGGTGGCGCGCGCCCGCTATTCCGGCCGCATGTGCGGAAACAGGATTACGTCGCGGATGCTCGCGCTATTGGTGAACAGCATGACCAAACGGTCTATGCCTATGCCTTCCCCGGCCGTGGGCGGCAGGCCGTATTCCAGCGCGCGGATGTAATCGGCATCGTAATACATGGCCTCTTCGTCGCCGGCTTCCTTTTGTTTCGCCTGCTCGGCGAAGCGCGCCGCCTGATCCTCCGGGTCATTCAACTCGGAGAAGCCGTTGGCCATCTCGCGCCCGGTGATGTACAGCTCGAAGCGGTCGGTGACATCCGGATTGCCGTCGTTGCGCCGCGCCAGGGGCGAAACTTCGGCCGGGTAGTCGATGATGAAGGTCGGCTGGATCAGCTTGGTCTCGGTGGTCTCGTCGAACAACATGAGTTGCAGGGAGCCCAGACCCTGGGCGCGCGACACGTCGACCCCCAGTTTCTTGAGCGCATTCGTGAGGTACTCGCGGTCCGACAACTCGGGCGCGCTGATTTGCGGATGGTATTTGCAGATTGCCTGCACCACGGTCAGCCGCTCGAAGGGTTTGGCGAGGTCAATCATGTGCTCGCCGTAGGGCAGGGTGGTGGTGCCCAGCACGGTTTGCGCCACGCTGCGCAGCAGTTCTTCGGTATAGTCCATGAGGTAGCGATAGTCGCGGTAGGCCTCGTAGAACTCGATCATGGTGAATTCCGGGTTGTGCCGCGTCGAAATGCCTTCGTTCCGGAAATTGCGGTTGATTTCGAACACCTTCTCGTAGCCGCCTACCACCAGACGCTTCAGGTAGAGCTCGGGTGCGATGCGCAGGAACAGTTGCATGTCGAGCGCGTTGTGGTGGGTCTCGAACGGTTTGGCCGCGGCGCCGCCGGGTATCGGATGCATCATCGGCGTCTCGACCTCGAGGTAGCCCTTGTCGACCATGAAGGCGCGGATTGCCTGGATCATCTTGCTGCGCACGCTGAACGCCTTGCGCGTCTCGGGATTGGTGATCAGGTCCACGTAGCGCTGGCGATAGCGCTGCTCCTGGTCGGTGAGGCCGTGAAACTTTTCCGGCAAAGGCCGCAGCGACTTGGTCAGCAGGCGCAGTTTCTCCACGCGGACCGAGAGCTCGCCGGTCTTGGTTTTGAACAAATGGCCTTCTGCGGCGAGTATGTCGCCCAGGTCCCAGTGCTTGAACGCCTCGTGCGCCTCGGCACCGGTCTGATCGTTGCTGATGTAGAGCTGCATGCGTCCGCTCATGTCCTGGATGCTGGCGAAACTCGCCTTGCCCATTACGCGCTTGAACAGCATGCGCCCGGCGATGCTGACGTTGACCGCTTTGGCTTCCAGCTCTTCCTTGGATTTGTCGCCGTGCGCACCATGCAGGTCCGCGGCCAGGTCCTTGCGGACGAAGTCGTTGGGAAACGCGTTGCCCAGCTTGCGCAGTTCCGCGAGCTTGGCGCGGCGTTCGGCAATGATCTGGTTTTCGTCCAAGGGGGCTTGGTTCGTTTGCTGTTCAGCCATACAAGACTTCCTTTTTACACAATCTTTATTCTGTCATTCCGAGCGAAGCGAGGAATCTGCTTTTTGCAGTTTGTAACAGCAGATTCCTCGCTTCGCTCGGAATGACAAGAACGGGGGATTATTTTCGATCATCCTTATACCATTCTGTGCTCAAGTCTTCCCAGGTGGGGTTCTTGCTTTCGATCAAGGATATCTTCTTGCTTCGACGCCAACGTTTGATTTGCTTTTCCCTGCATATCGCACTCAGAACATCTGGTGTCTGCTCGAAATAGACCAATCGGTCGATGTTGTACTGTTTCGTAAATCCGTCTACCAGTTTCTCTCTGTGCTCAAACAAGCGGCGTTCCAGGCTGTTCGTTACGCCAACGTAAAGGCGCCTGGATTTGCTTGCCAATAAGTACACGTAGTACGTTCGTTCTTCCATTGCGCAAAAAAGCAGATTTCTCGCTGCGCTCGAAATGACATTTCTAAGTTTTGTCTTTGGCCTAAACGCCTTTTTTCAAACTCGCCTCGATGAACTGGTCCAGGTCTCCGTCCAGTACCGCCTGGGTGTTGCCGGTTTCCACGCCGGTGCGCAAATCCTTGATTCGCGACTGATCGAGCACGTAGGAGCGGATCTGGTGGCCCCAGCCGATGTCGGTCTTCGAGTCCTCCAGCCGTTGCTGCTCGTCCTGGCGTTTGCGCATCTCCTGTTCGTACAGTCGCGACTTCAGCATCGCCATGGCCTCGGCGCGGTTGCGGTGCTGCGAGCGGTCATTCTGGCATTGCACCACGATATTCGTTGGCAGGTGGGTGATACGCACCGCCGAGTCCGTCTTGTTGATGTGCTGGCCGCCTGCGCCGGAGGCGCGGTAGGTGTCGATGCGCAGGTCCGCGGGATTGATTTCGACCTCGATGGTATCGTCCACCTCGGGGTAGGCGAACACGCTGGCAAACGACGTATGTCGCCGGTTGCCCGAATCGAAAGGTGATTTGCGCACCAGCCGGTGCACGCCGGTCTCGGTGCGCAGGCGGCCATAGGCGTATTCGCCGCTCACCTTCAGCGTCGCGCTCTTTATCCCCGCGACCTCGCCGTCGGACTCTTCCAGCACTTCGATGTCGAAGCCGCTTTTCTCGCAATACTTGAGGTACATGCGTTCCAGCATCGCCGCCCAGTCCTGCGCCTCGGTGCCCCCCGAGCCCGACTGAATGTCGAGGAAGCAGTTGTTCGGGTCCAGCGCGCCGGAGAACATGCGCCGGAACTCCATGCCCGCGACCAGTTTCTCCGCCGCGGCAAGATCTTCGGCCACGCTCGTCAGCGTGGCGCCGTCGGATTCGGCGCGCGCCATTTCGAACAGTTCGCCTGCGTCGCGCAGCTGGCTGTCCAGCAATATCAGGGTGCCGACTACGTCATCCAGGGATTTTTTCTCGCGGCCCAGCTCCTGTGCGCGTTTGGCGTCCTTCCAGACGTCGGGCTCTTCGAGCTGCCTTCCGACTTCGATCAGGCGCGCTTGTTTGGTATCGAAGTCAAAGATACCTCCGCATTTCCACGGCGCGGGCGCCGAGGTCGTCTAGACTGCTGGCGAGGGCGTTGATTTTTTCGGCTTCCATGATTGGCTTTTTTGTCAGAATTGCGCAATTATACTCCGGCACTTGTGCTTCCCCCGGGAGCCTCCCGGGTTCTCACAGGTCGGAATAGACGACGGAACCGATGCCCTCGCGCCGCAAGATACTTAAACTGATTGCCGGAGTGCCCGCCATGGCCTTGATTCCGCCTGCGTCCGCCGCTGAAGCGCCGCTCAAACGTCCGATTCCGAAAACGGGCGAATTGCTGCATGCGGTGGGCCTCGGTACCTGGCAGACCTTCGACGTGGGTGGCGACGCGGCCGGTCGCACCGCTGCGCGTGAAGTGCTTTCACGCTTTGTCGCGGCAGGCGGGCAGGTGGTGGACAGCTCACCCATGTACGCGAGTTCGGAGTCGGTGGTCGGCGATCTTGCCGCCGATCTGGGCGTGGAAACGTCGTTATTTCTCGCAACGAAAGTCTGGACCAGCGGGCGCGAAGCGGGCATACGCCAGATGGAGGAATCCCTGCGCCGCATGCGCGCAAAGCGCATCGACCTGATGCAGGTGCACAACCTCACCGACGTTCATACCCAGCTCAAGACCTTGCGCGAGTGGAAGCAGCAGGGCCGCATCCGCTACCTAGGCATCACCCACTACCACGAAGGCGCCTATGCGGAACTCGAGCGCCTGATCAAGTCGGAGAAACTGGATTTCGTTCAGTTCAACTACAACGTGGTGACCACCGCCGCCGAGGCGCGCCTGCTGCCCGTCTGTGCCGACTACCAGACGGCTGTGATCGTCAACCGACCGTTCGAGGAGGGCGGTCTGTTCCGTATGGTGAAGGGCAGGGAACTGCCCAAGTGGGCGGCCGAATTTGATTGCAACAGTTGGGCGCGCTTTTTTCTGAAATTCATACTTTCCCATCCGGCGGTGACCTGCGCCATCCCCGCCACGCGCAATCCGGATTACCTGGTGGACAATATGGGCGCCGCGATCGGGCGCCTGCCCGATGCGGCGATGCGCCGGCGCATGGCGCAGCACATGCGCAACCTCTAGCTCTAGTATTGACGCCGATATTCGACCCCACGCCCGTCTGCGCTCAGCCCGGAAGAAATGCGAGCACCACACCGGCGCCGGCCGCCGCGGCAAGCATCGGCGGCGCGCAGCGGCGGGCGAGTGCGGCGCCGCCCACCGTCAGCACCAGTCCGAGCTTGAAGACGATGTTCGAGACCAGGGCAAGCACGATGGCGCTGACCGCCTGCAGGGCCTGCAGTTTGCCCAGATCGTACAGGCGCAGGGTGGAAAGCGTGATCGCGTCCACGTCCGTCAGGCCGGACACCAATGCCACGGCGTACAGACCGCGGCTGCCGGCGGCGTCCGACAGCCACGCGGAACAGAACAGCACCACGCCGAACAGCAGCCCGAAACCCAGCGCAGTGCGAATTTCGGTTGGATTGCGAATTTCAGGGAGTTCGAGCACCGGCTGCCGGCTGAGTTTGTGCCACCAGTAGAGCGTGCCGACGGCGCCGCAGGCGAGTGCGGCAGCCAGCACCGGCAGCATCTGCGGCAATAGGGCCGGCGAAACGACGCCAGCCAATACCGCCAGGCGCGCAGGCACCACCAGATTGGCGGTGAGGATCACCACCGCTGCGACTTGCAGCATTCCGGGGTCGCGCGCGTGACGCGAATAGACCATGCTGGTGGCGGTGCTCGATACCATACCGCCGAGCAGGCCCAGAAGCAGCACGCCATGACGTCCTCCGGCGATCCGCAAGGCCACATACCCGGCCAGGCTGATGCCCGAGATGAGCACCACCATGAGCCAGATCCGGTAGGGGTTCAGCGCGTGATAGGGCCCGAAATTCTGGTCGGGCAGCACCGGCAGGATGACCAAACTCAGCGCGGCGAATTGCAGGATAGACAGCAGGTCCTGGCGCGTCAGGCTTTGCGACATGCCGTGCAGTTCCGGCTTGAAGTAGAGGAGCATGGTGGTGATCACGCCCAGCATGATCGCCAGCGTCGGATAACCCAGCCAGATCAGCACGCCCAGGCCGTAGCAGACGCACACCGCCGCCACCGAGGTGGTGCCGGGGTCGGCGGTGTCTTCACCCGGCCGCTTGTCGCGCGCGTAGGCGGCGATCATCATCGCGCCGACCAGGCCTAGTCCCGCCGCAAGTATCCAGGGCGAACCGGTTCTTTCGGCAATCAGGCCGGTGAGCGTTCCTAGGAGGGCGACCAGCGCGAAGGTGCGCAGGCCGGCTTTGCTCGCGGGGTTGCGTTCACGCTCCAGTCCGATGAGCAGGCCCAATGAAAGGCTGGTGAGGAAGGCCGGCAGTGGCGCCAGGCTGGTTGCTTCGAGAAAGCCGATGTTCATGCGGCACTTTCCCAATCCTCGACGATGAGTTGCACGCTTTGCACACCATTGTACTCGTTCACCGCCAGCCTGTAGGCCGCGCGGATCGCGGCGCCTGCCGGGGCAAGCGAATTGAAGCGTATCGCGTCAAAGGACTTGCCGTCCTTCTGTAGTCGCAGCTTGAGATGTTTTTCTCCGACCACGCGCTGACTGCCGACGGCGAATTCGTCGCAGAACAGTGGTTGCGGAAATCCCTGTCCCCAGACCTCGCGCTCCAGCAGACGTATCGTGTCCAGGTTCATGTAGGCCGATTCGAGCTTGCCGTCGGTATCGATGCTGCGCGCGAGATCGGAGTCGGTGAGCAGTCCGTGCACGGTGTTTTCGAACGACTCACCGAATTGCGCCAGCGCCTCGCTGCGTATGCTCAGGCCTGCGGCGGCGGCATGGCCGCCGAAGCGCAGGATCAGTCCCGGCGCGCGTTTTGCAACGAGATCGAGTGCATCGCGCAAATGCAGGCCCGGAATCGACCGCCCCGATCCTTTCAACTCGCCGGCGCTGCCTGCCGCAAATGCGATCACCGGCCTGTGCATCCGGTCCTTGATGCGCGCGGCAAGGATGCCCACCACGCCCTGGTGCCAGGACGGGTCGTAAAGCGACAGGCTGTAGCGCTCGCCGGCATCGGCGCCCAGTCCGAGGTTCTCGAGCATGCTCAAAGCCTGCTCCTGCATGCCGCTTTCGATTTCGCGCCGCTCGCGGTTCAGGCGGTCCAGTTCCTGTGCGATGTTGAGCGCACGCGCCGTGTCGTCCGTGATCAGACACTCTATTCCCAGCGCCATATCGGCGAGGCGCCCCGCGGCATTGAGGCGCGGTCCGGCGGCAAAACCCAGATCGAAACAGGACGCGCGCTTCGCTTCGCGTCCTGCGACGCGCAGCAGCGCGGCGATGCCGGCCTGCAGCTTGCCGTCGCGAATGCGCTTCAGCCCCTGCGCCACCAGGATGCGGTTGTTGCGGTCCAGTCTCACGACGTCGGCGACGGTACCCAGGGCGACCAGATCCAGCAGCGTCGCCAGATTGAATTCCGGCCGCGTCTTGAAACGGCCGCGCCGGCGCAATTCCGCTCGAAGCGCGAGCATGACGTAGAACATCACACCCACCCCCGCGATCGCCTTGCTCGGGAAATCGCAGCCGGGCTGGTTCGGGTTGACGATGCAAGTGGCTTGCGGCAACGCGTCGCCGGGCAGATGGTGGTCGGTGATCAGCGTGGCGATACCCAGCGCATTGGCGCGCGCCACGCCCTCGTTGCTGGCGATGCCGTTGTCCACGGTGATCAAGAGATCGGGTCGCCGCGCCTGGCCCGCCGCGAGCTCGACGATTTCCGGCGTGAGCCCATAGCCGTACTCGAAACGGTTGGGCACGAGATAGGTCACGTCCGCGCCGAATGCGGAGAGCGCGCGCACGCCGACGGCGCAGGCGGTGGCGCCGTCGCAATCGTAATCGGCGACGATCAGCAGGCGTTTCCCGGATTCGACGGCATCGGCGAGCAGCGTCGCGGCCTGGTTCGCATTGCGCAGCTGCTCAGGCGCGATCAGCGCGGAGAATGCACTCTCCACCTCGCTTTTGTCGAGCACGCCGCGCGCGGCATAGAGCTGCGCCAGCACAGGATGCAGGCCTTGCTGCACCAGCATGTCGCGCGCACGCTGCGGGATGGGGCGGGTGACGATGCGCGCGCTCATAGCCGTCGCATGTAATTGTCATTTCGAGGGCATCGCCCGAGAAATCTGCTTTTGTTCTGTGTGGGAAAAGCAGATCCCTCGCGATGCTCGGGATGACAGTGTTGAGTTGGTCTCAAGTTAAGCCCGTTGCGTAACTCGCCAGAGGCTTCACACGCCGCCAGAAACGGCGCAGGTCGCCGTGCGCGGTTTCAACCGATAGCGCACCCTCGGTGCCCAGCCCGTGTACGCTCAGCATGCCGATGCGCTCCTGCCTAAGTGCTTCGAGCAGCGGTGCGAACCATTCGCGCTCCAGTTGAGCGAGGCCAGCGCGCCAGGCATGCGCGTCGCCGTAGCGCGCCGGCACGCGCAGCGCTTCGAGTGCGATCAGGTGTACGCCGGTGCCGGCGCTGGCGCGCAGCAGCTCGGCGGCGTTCGCTGGCAGCGTGTGCGCGGCGACGCGCGCCGCCTGCGCCAGTCCCGAGGCAAGCGGATTGTCGGACCAGACCGCGTTGTACGGAGCGGGTGCGATCTCCGACAGCCGGCCTCCGCCCCACAGCCAGACGCTGTTGACGGGTAATTCGCCTGCCGCTTCGCGCGTTTCATTGACCGTATGGCCGTGCAGCAACATCTGCACTTCGTTCAGGCGCGCGCGCCAGGACGTAGCGTCGCTGCCGCGCGGCAGCAGATCATCCACGCTTCTTCCCGCAGCACGCGTCAAGACCGTAGTTTGCATGACCGGCGCCTGCGCACATTGCAGATACCAGCGGTCAGGCCGCAGCGGATGAAATACGAGCCCGTCGCCGGAAAAGTGCGCATTGAGGCTTGCAGCAAGGCTCTCCGCCTCGCGTTGCGACAGTGGAAAACTGCCGCTGTCCGCGAGTACCAGCCGGTTGCCTTCCAGCCTCAGATGCACCGGATCGGCTCGAAGCCAATGGTGTTCGCCCGGTTCGCCACCGTCTGCGAGCAGACAATAGGGCGCAAGCGGCCAGTCCTCCTGCTTGTCGACGCCAAAGCGCTCGCACAGCCATGCTTCGCATGATCGTGCGTCCGCCTCGCCGGTCTCGACGCGGGCACGGCCCCGGGCCAGCAACCGGTCCAGCGCCGGCGTATCGAGTCCGGCATAGATATCCTGGAAATCCCGCTCGGGCCAGAACAGATCGGGAAGCAGCAGATGGCAATGCATGGCAAAGTTTATCACCGCAGTGCACCGATAAGCCGGGCGCGAGTATGTCAAAATAGCCCTGCACGACTATAACCATGACCAAACTCCCCTACGAACTCTTCATCGGCTTGCGCTATACCCGCGCGAAGCGGCGCAATCACTTCATTTCGTTCATCTCGCTCACCTCGATGCTGGGCATTGCGCTGGGGGTGGCCGCGCTGATTACGGTGCTGTCGGTGATGAACGGCTTTCAGAACGAATTGCGCACGCGCATTCTCGGGGTGGCCGCGCATGTGCAGATCAGCGGGCCGGGTGACATGCTCTCGGACTGGCCCGCAGTGGCGGCGGCCGCGGCGTCGGATCCGCGCGTCCTGGCAACCGCGCCCTATGTCAACGTGCAGGGCATGCTCACTTACGATGGGGCGGTGCGCGGTACCCTTATTCGGGGCATCCTGCCCGAGCGTGAGGAACAGGTGGCGGAGTTCGGTGGCAGCATGAAATCCGGCACCCTGGCTGCGCTGCAACCGGGCGAATTCGGCATCGTCCTCGGGGCCGAGCTCGCGCGTGCGCTTGCCGCGGTCGTCGGCGACAAGGTTACCCTGATCGCACCGCAGGGGCAGGTGACGCCGGCCGGCATCATTCCGCGCCTCAAGCAGTTCAGCGTGGTCGGGATTTTTGAAGTCGGCATGTTCGAATACGATTCCGGTCTCGCGCTGATCCAGATCGAAGATGCGCAGACGCTCTACCGAATGGGGGACAAGGTTTCGGGCGTGCGCCTGAAGCTGCGCGATCTGTTCCAGTCACGCCAGGTTGCCTATGGGCTGCTGCCCAAGCTGGGCTCCGACGTCTACATCACCGACTGGACGCGCAGTCACGCGAATTTCTTCCGTGCGGTGCAGATGGAAAAGACCGTGATGTTCATCATCCTGCTGCTGATCGTCGCCGTGGCCGCCTTCAACATCGTTTCCACCCTGGTGATGGCGGTGACCGACAAGCAGCCCGACATCGCGATCCTGCGCACCCTGGGTGCGGCGCCCTCGGGCATCATGGCGGTATTCATGGTGCAGGGCGCGTTGATCGGCGTCATCGGCACGCTGATCGGCGTCGGTGGCGGCGTGCTGCTCGCGCTCAATATCGACGTGGTGGTGCCCTTCCTTGAGCGCTTGTTCAGCGTGCAGTTTCTGGCAAAGGATGTGTATTACATCAGTGAGCTGCCGTCCGAACTCCTGTGGGGCGACGTCATGACCATCGCCGCCGTGTCCTTCGTGCTCAGCCTGCTCGCCACCTTGTACCCGAGCTGGCGTGCGTCGCGGGTGAATCCGGCCGAGGCGCTGCGCTATGAGTGACATCGTCCTCGCCTGCAGCAAGCTCGCCAAGATCTACCAGCAGGGCGTGGTCGAGGTGCCGGTCCTGGTCGGCGTGGACCTGCAGGTGCGCACTGCTGAACTCGTGGCCATCGTCGGCGCATCCGGGTCCGGCAAGAGCACGCTGCTGCATTTGCTGGGAGGGCTGGACAGTTCGACCTCCGGCGAGGTGAGCATACTCGGCAAACCGATGCACAGTCTGTCCGAGGCCGCGCGCGGCCGCCTGCGCAACGAATCCCTGGGCTTCGTTTACCAGTTTCATCACTTGTTGATGGAATTTACGGCGCTCGAGAACGTGGCCATGCCGCTGCTGATCCGGCGCATGCCGGCCGAGGAGGCGCACGGCCGTGCAGAAGCCGTACTCAAGGAAGTGGGCCTGGATCACCGGCTGACGCACACGCCGGCGGAGCTCTCGGGCGGCGAGCGCCAGCGCGCGGCGCTGGCGCGGGCGCTGGTTACCCGGCCCGCCTGCGTGCTCGCCGACGAACCCACCGGAAATCTCGACCGCCACACGGCGGCGCAGGTGTTCGAGATGATGCTGGAGCTTAATCGCAGCCGTGGCACCAGTTTCATCATCGTGACCCATGACCCCGGCATCGCCGCGCGCGCCCGTCGCATCCTGCGGCTGCAGGATGGCGTACTCAATCCGGATTGAGTCTTGACCTGCGCAACAGCCGGCGCCTGCGCCACGCCCGGATTACGTATGCGCGCCAGCCGATCTGCACGCAGAAGTAGCCGAGCGCGGCCAGCATCAGCGCCAGGGTCGGCAGGCCGACGGCCAGCGGCATACCCATCGCCAGCGCCCAATGCACGAAAGCGTCAAGCGACGTACCCCATTGCGACCAGTCGAATTCGGGCGGCGGATTGAGCGGCGCGGCCACCCCGCCGATGATCATCCTTCCGGTCAGGTAGGCGAGCACATAGAGCGGGCCGATGGTGATCGGATTGGTGTAAAGCGTGGTGGCAAGCGCCACCGGCAGGTTCACGCGCAAAGGCACCGCGAGCAGCGCCGCAGTCAGCATCTGCAGCGGGCCGGGAACCAGACCCGAGAACATGCCCACCGCCAGGCCGCCCGCCACCGAGTGGCGGTTGAGGTGCCAGAGATTGGGATGCCGCAGAAAACCGCCGAACCTTGCCATGTGCCTGTTGTTGCGCACGGTTTCATGGTTGGGCAGGTATTTTCTGAAAAATTTGCGTGGCATTGAATTCGCGATAGAAGTCACCGGTGATTGTAAGGCAATTCTTGTAAGACATTTCTTGTAAGACAAATCAACCGCAGCCACTGTGAGGCGTTAAGCCTTGGAGCCATCGCCGGAAAGCTGCTTCCATGCGCTCGAACATCATCGCGTTTGCACTGGGCGTATGCCTGTTGCAGCAACAGCCGCAGTTGCCGCCGCTCGTCTGGGCCTTGCTACTCTTGCCCGCACTTGCGCTATGGTGGTCGCTGCAAAAGGCGCGCGGCAGTCGTGCGGTGTTCGTTGCCGCAGTGCTGTTGCCGGCACTGATTACGGCCACCGGGTTCTTCTACGCTGCCGCCCGGGCGCAATGGCGGCTGGACGAGCGGCTTCCAGCGCAGTTCGAGGGCGTGGATCTTTCCGTCACCGGCGTCGTGGCGGGCCTGCCGCAAGCTTTCGATGGTGGTGTGCGTTTTGATTTCGATCTGGAGCAGGTCGATTCTGCCGCAGCGCGTTTGCCGCGGCGCATTGCCCTCGCCTGGTACAAGGGCGCGAGCCGCGAGGCATTTCACGATGCCGCGTTCATACGCGCCGGCGAGCGCTGGCGCTTTACCGTGCGGCTGAAGCGGCCGCACGGCAGCGTCAATCCTTACGGGTTTGACTACGAGTCCTGGCTCATGCAGCGCGATGTCGGCGCCACCGGTTATGTACGTCCGGGTGCAGCCGTGCGCCTGGATGATCTGGTGCCGCGTCCCGCTTATCTGCTGCAGCGCGGGCGCGAAATCCTGCGCGAACGCCACAGGGCTGCGCTGCCCGACTACCCTTATGGCGGCATCCTGATCGCACTCGCTATCGGCGACCAGAATGCCATCGATGCGCGTCAATGGCGGCTGTTCGCGCGCACCGGGGTGTCGCACCTGATGTCGATTTCAGGCCTGCATGTGACCATGGTGGCCAGCCTGCTCGCGGCGCTGGTGCACTGGCTGTGGCGGCGTTCGTCCGCGCTGATGCTGGCGCTGCCCGCGCGCAAGGCTTCGGCGCTGGCCGGATTTGTCGCCGCGCTCGCCTATTGTCTAATCGCCGGATACGCCGTGCCGGCGCAACGCACGCTCTACATGGTGGGCGTGGTGGCGCTCGCGCTGTGGGCGGGGCGTGTCAGTTCGGTGTCGCGCGTGCTTTGTGCGGCACTATTGCTGGTGTTGCTGCTCGACCCATGGGCGGTGCTCGCGCCTGGCTTCTGGCTGTCGTTCGGTGCGGTCGCGGTCATCCTGTACGTCGCGACGGGCCGCTTGCGCGCAGGGCGGGCGCCCCAGACCGGGCATGGCCGCGACATCGCAGGCAGCGTCGTTCAGTGGGGGCGGGTGCAATGGGCGATTACGCTCGCGCTGGCGCCCTTGCTGCTCGTCTGGTTTCAGCAGATGTCGCTGGTGTCGCCGCTGGCCAATGCGATGGCCATCCCGCTGGTAAGCCTGGTGGTGACGCCGCTGGCGCTCGCCGGCAGCGTGTTGCCCTTCGATTTCATACTCGAGCTCGCGCATGCGGTGATGGCGGCGCAGATGTGGCTGCTGGAGTGGTGTGCCGCACTGCCCGCCGCCGTATGGCAACAGCACGCGCCCGAGTCCTGGACCGTGGCGCTTGCACTGGCGGGTACCGCATGGATGTTGCTGCCACGCGGGGTGCCGGCGCGCTGGCTGGGTCTGCCGCTGATGCTGCCGATGTTCACCGTGCTGCCGCCCGTACCTGCGCAGGGTGCGCTGTGGCTGACGGTGCTCGACGTGGGCCAGGGTCTGGCCATTTTCGCGCAGACCCGGAGGCACGCGCTGCTCTACGACACGGGACCTGCCTACGGCCCTGATTCCGATGGAGGTAGCCGGGTCATCCTGCCCTACCTGCGGGCATCGGGCGTTGCGCAACTGGATGCGATGATCGTCACCCATGACGACAACGACCACGCGGGTGGTGCCGTGTCCGTGCTTGCAGGCATTCCGGTGGCGGCACTTTACACTTCCGTTCCGCAAACACACCCGGCATGGCTGGCGGCCAGCGGATACCGACTGCCCTGCGCCGTCGGGGGCGCCTGGGACTGGGATGGTGTACGTTTCGAACTCTTGCATCCGACTGCGGACAGTTATGCCGTCGAGCGGATCAAGTCCAACGATCGCAGCTGCGTGCTCAGAATTGCCACGGCGCAGGGCGCCGTGCTGCTTACCGGTGACATCGAGGCGCGTTCGGAGCGGCAATTGCTCGCGCGCACACCGGCGGCCCTGCGCGCGGACGTGCTGCTGGCGCCGCACCATAGCAGCCGTACGTCCTCGACTCCGGAATTCATTGCCGCGGTGCAGCCGCGCTGGGTCGTTCTGCCGGTCGGGTACCGCAACCGCTTCGGTCATCCGAAGGAGCAGGTGGTCGAACGCTATCGCGCCAGCGGCGCGCGGATGCTGCGCACGGACAATGCCGGTGCGGTGCTGGTGCGCATGGATGGAGAGGGCATCAGCGTGCAGGGCTACCGCGATATTAGAAGGCGCTACTGGCACGCGCAATGAACTGCGGGCTTTGCGCAGTGCCTGCCGTCGAGTGCCGCTTTTCGGCCTGTTATACTTTTGGTGCGAGTGCGCGCCTGCTCCAAGTCGGAACTTCGTCGCGCGAGAACAGAAGGGGTCAGCGATGAGCGAAAAATTCCGGCAGCGCGAGCTACAGTGCATCACCGCCAGCGGATTGCACCGGCTCGCCTATGTCGAGTGGGGCGATCCAGCCAATCGCAAGGTGCTGCTATGCGCGCATGGTCTGGCACGCTGCGGACGCGATTTCGACACGCTGGCGCAGTCGATGGCTGGCGAATACCGCGTGATCTGCCCGGACATGCCCGGCCGCGGACGCAGTGACCGGCTGAAAAATCCCATGGAGTATCAGCCGGAGACCTATGTCGCCGATGTCGTCTCCCTGCTCGCGCGCGTGGACGCCGACTGTGTGCACTGGGTCGGTACCTCGATGGGCGGGTTGATCGGGATGACGCTCGCGAGCCTGCCCGAAACGCCGGTGCAGAAACTCGTCCTGAACGATGTCGGGCCGGTGGTCACCGCCGAATCGCTCGCGCGCATCGGTCAGTACCTCGGCATGGCACCGCAGTTCCCCGATTTCGCCGCGGCAGTGCAGTACATACGCCTGGTTAGCGCAAGCTTCGGCGCGCACAGCGACGCGGAATGGTCCAAGCTCACCGAGCACGTCACGCGCAAACAGCCCGATGGCAGCTATCGCATGCACTACGACCCGGCGATCGCCGTGCCATTCAGGGCGGCAAAGATCGACAAGGACATCGAGCTGTGGCCTATTTATGATGCGATCCGCTGCCCGACGCTGGTGATACGCGGCGCCATGTCCGATTTGCTCCGGCGCGACACCGTGGAGCAAATGGCAGGCCGCGGACCGCGAGCCAAAACCGTGGAAATTCCCGAAGTCGGCCACGCGCCGACGCTGATGCACGAGGACCAGATCGCCATCGTGCGCGATTTTCTGCTCGGCAGCTGAAAGGGCGCTGTTCGCGGCATTCGCTATTCCAGTCGTCCGGCGCGGCAATTGTCCCAGCCATTCTGAGGCGTGCGATGCGGTGCATCTAAGCGGGCGCCGGCAGTCTCGCCGCCGGATTCTGACGGTAGAACAGCACCAGCTGGTCGTAGAGTGCCGGGTAGGACGAACGCACCGCCTGCGGCAGCGTAAAGAAGGCTTCGGAAAGGACCGCGAAAAACTCCGCCGGATGCTCGCTCGCATAGGGGTCGATCAGCGTCTCCCGTCCGCGGTCGACCTGATTGCAGAATTCGGCGTAGGCGATGTCCCAGGCTTCGAGCCAGGGCTGGCGGGCCATATCTGCGTGAGGGACCGGAAAGTCGTCCATGTCGCCGCGGCTCATGTGCAGCTTGTGCGCGAATTCATGGATCACCACGTTGTAGCCGGCCCCGCCGAGTTCGACGTCCTGCCAGGACAGGATCACCGGTCCGCCGGGCCAGGCCTCGCCCGAGAGTTCGTCTTCGTATTCGTGCACCACGCCGGATTCGTCGGTTTCCTCGCGCCTTACCCTGAATTCGCCCGGATAAATGACGATGCCCACCCAGCCCGCGTAGGCATCCAGGCCCAGATTGAGGATGGGCAGGCAGGCCTGCAC
>JACZJT010000060.1 GCA_014860445.1 Burkholderiales bacterium | reverse complement strand
CATGAAAAAAATCCGCGACAGGAAAAAGTTTCTGCAAGACCGGGGTGCGTGACAGCACCAGCAACACCGAGAACACGCCCGAACCGATCAGCGAAAGCAGGCCCAGCCACAACCAGGCGCGCGCCAGCGCTTGCCGGGCATTGTCCGGCGGCGGCAGTGCGTAATCTGGAACTGGAATATTCGGTGCGTTCATTGCAGGGTGATTCCGCCGGCTTCCTGATTGAAGTCGATCACCAGCACCTTGCCGGGTTTCAGACTTACTGTTTCTTCGCGGCGATAATTGAATCCTGCGTTGCGCGCGTCGTCGTTCAGGCGAATTGCAAGCCGGTGTTCCCCGGATTGCACCGGAATTCGGTGATAAACGGTCGAAGCGCCATCTTTGGACAGCCCCGAGGGCTTGGCCACATGTCGGTAGACCGGGGTGCCGTCCAGATCGATTTCGACGGTGACCGGAGAGCGCCCGCGCGGGCAATCCATGGGTGCGCGCATATTGGGCGCCAGTTTGGCGAGTTCTTCCGCACTACGCTGGCGACAGGCGGAGACCAGCTTGCCTTCATGGCTGAAGCTCAGTTTGATCAGTGCCTGGTCGGCTGGCAAATGCCGGTAGGGTGGTGAGTTGGAGAAATAGCCGATGATCAGCGCGAACAGCCCGTAAAGCAGCGCCTGGCCTATCCATGAAATCGACTTAACCATGCGCAGTCGTCCTTGCCGGTGTAACGATAGTATCCGCAGTCGCACCTGCGATTGGTTCCGTATTCTGCAGCCGTTCTGCCGCCAGTGCCCGCCGCATATTCTCGACTACGTCGGCAAGCTCGGCCTCCTCGCCGCGGTCGGCCCAGGCGATGCGCAGTGCCTTGCCCGACGGGCCGGCGCGCAAATGTGGTTCACGCAATCCGGCGAGACGCTCTTCCGTCCATCGATTGCCGAGGCGAAAGGCGCAGCCGCCTTCGCGGCAGCCGGTCACCAGCACGCCGGCGGCGCCTCCGCGCAGCGCGTATTCGATGAAGGAAGGCGGCAGCATGCCGGTGCAGATCAGGCTGAACCTGGCGAGGTCCTCGCCGACCAGCCTTGGCAAGCTCGCGCCCTGATCGCAGCCGAATACGACGATGCCGTTCCTGCCCTCGAGCCGCTCCAGTCCCTTTGCCAGGTCCCGTCGCAGCCCGTCGATCGGCATTTGCGGCATGTCGATGCCGGTAACCAGTTCTGTGGTGCTGCGAAAAGGGGTGGACGAGGGGCAGGCACCGGCGCAGATGCCGCAGCTGGCACATAGATCCGGGATCACCTGGGCGAGTTGCCGGCCCGCTATGCCACTTGGATGCGGCACCATGGTGATGGCGGCGTAGGGACAATCCTCGAAGCAGCGGCGGCAGCCATTGCAATTATCCGGGTGGACCTCGGCGATCGGCGCCGCCGCAGCGTGCGGCAAGACCGGGAGGACGAACAGAAGCAAGGACCCGCCAATTACCAGCGCCCACACGACGCCAGCCGAGGTCGCGAACATTAGCGGCTGCCAGAATAGGTAGAACCAGTCGAGTGGGAGCAGGCCTGGAACCAGGGAAAGGTCGGCTGCGGCCTGGCTGGTAACCGGCAGTGCCAGGGACAGGGCCAACAAGGCAAGCAGCGAGCCCGCTGAAAGCGCCGTTGGGGGAAACACTTCGGCGCGGCTGATGCGCTGGATGTGGAACCAGAGGCCGAAGATCAGCAGCAGCGGTACACCGATATGCACGAATACGAACAGTGAGAAGAGGCGGTCGCTGACGGCGTTTGCGCTCAGATAGTTGCGTATCAGCGGCGTGGCGAAAACGGGCAACCAGTCGAGCCATTCGGCGGTGGTGGCAGCGGAGAACTGCGCCAGCTGGTCCCACCTCAGCCAAACGCCGACGACGCCTGAGATATAGATGAACCACAGCAGCGGCACGCCGGTGAGCCAGGAGAAGTGGCGAAAACCGGTGTAGCGTCCGAGCAGGAATTCGCGCAGCAGATGCAACAAGGTGACCAATAGAAAGGCGTCGGCGGCATAGCGGTGCAGACTGCGCAGCACGCCGCCGAGATACCATTGCTCTCGTGAGAGCCAGTTAATGGAGCGATAGACGCCATCGACCGAGGTGTCGAGCGCGACGTAAAGATAGAGTCCGGTGAGCGCGACAATCCAGAAAAACAGGAACCCGAGTGCGCCGAGATGGCGCCAGGGATTGAGCCCAGCACCGAACGCGCTGTCGAAGCTATGTTCGATGCGCTGGTAGGCGATCAGAGCGCTGCTTAGGTTTGAGGAAGAGGTGGACACGGTCAATCGCTGCGGACTTTGCAGCGAACCAGTCCGCAGCGTCTCGTCGTGCCAGGCATATCGAAACGCATCAAGCGCGCGAGCGTCTGGCCGAGCGCCTGCGCGTCCACCACTCATTGAGGAAAAACCAGACTATCCAAAGCAGGAAGGTCGCGCCGCCGGCGATTTCGAGGACGAGTCCGTAGCTTACGCGATACTTACCTGTGCGCGGGTCATATACCGAACACAGGATTCGAACCTGATCGAGAATCTCTGAAAAACTGGTGGCACCGGCTACCGGGTTGCCGCTGATGAG
>JACZJT010000059.1 GCA_014860445.1 Burkholderiales bacterium | reverse complement strand
CCCCTACCCTCTCCCCGCCCGCGGAGAGAGGGGGCAGACAGAGCCGCGGTGCGGCTCAAATAGCGATGCCCTCGTCACTGATGTAATCGCGGATCACCGATTCGACATCCTTGTCCGCGACGAAGCCAAGCTTCAGTGCGCGTTCGGTGGTAAAGCGAGCCGGCCAGGTCTTGACGATGGCCTGGATGCGCGCATCCGGCTTCCATTCCACACGCGCCGCGACCTTGTCGCCGGCAATCTTGCGCAGCGCGTCGACCATCTGCGCCACGGTCGCTGTGATGCCGGGCAGGTTCACCACGCGATTGACACCCCAGGCCGCGGACGGCAGTTCGTGCGCGTGGATGAAGGCATCGACCACTTTGCCGGGCGAGAGCAGCCACACGCCGGTCTCGGGGCCCACCGGGCAGGATGAGATCTCGCCGTTCAGGGGCTCGCGGATAATGCCGCTCGCGAACGACGAGGCCGCAAGATTGGGTTTCCCCGCACGCACCACGATGGTCGGCAAGCGCAGCGAACGGCCGTCGATGTAGCCCTTGCGACTGAAATCGGTGGCGAGATACTCGCCGCAGACTTTGTGCGCGCCATAGGAAGTTTGCGGGTTCGGCGTGGTGGAATCGTCCAGCACGACAGGCAAGTCTCCGCCGAACGCCGCTACCGAGCTTGTAAAAACGTAGCGCGGAGGCCGCGCCTGCTTGCGGCACAATTCGAGCAGATTGCGCGTCCCGTCGAGATTCACTTTGATGCCGAGGTCGAAGTCGGCTTCCGCCCCGCCGCTCACGACGGCCGCAAGATGAAACACCGAGCCCATGTCCCTGCCCATGTGTTCGGCGAGCAAGGCTAGATCGGTGAAATCGCCTTTGACGCATTTCAGCCGCTTATCCGTTTGCGCCGGGAAACCGGTGTCGATCAGCACAATCTGCGAGATCGCCGCCTGTTTGCCGTCCGCATCCGCCAGCGTGCCGCGCTCGAGCAGGGCAAGAGCCAGGCGATAGCCCAGAAATCCGCCGCCACCAGTAATCAGAATTTTCATCGTCTACCCCTTAATTGAGATTTCAGGATCGGCTGTCCGACTCGCCGAATATCAAACCCGGTAATACGAACGGTACCAGTCGACGAAACGTTTTACGCCCGCCTCTATGGACGTGCCCGGCTTGAATCCGACTTCCGCCTCCAGTCGCGACACGTCGGCCACGGTCTCGCGCATGTCGCCCGCCTGCAGCGGCAGCAAGTCCAGCTTCGCCTTTTTATCCAGGCACTGCTCCAGCACTTCAATAAAGCGCATGAGTTTTACCGACTGGTTATTGCCAATATTGTAGATCCGGTAAGGCGCATTGCTGCTCGAAGGCTTGGGCGCAAGCGCCGACCAGGCCGAGTCTGCCTGCGCCGGCCGGTCTATCACCCTGATTACGCCTTCGACGATGTCGTCCACATAGGTGAAGTCGCGCACCATCTCGCCGCGGTTGAACACCGGTATCGATTCGCCGGCGAGGATGCCGCGCGCAAACTTGAATGGCGCCATGTCCGGACGCCCCCAAGGGCCGTAGACGGTGAAAAAGCGCAGGCCGGTACAGGGCACACGGTACAAATGCGCATAGCTATGCGCCATCAACTCGTTTGCCTTCTTGGTCGCCGCATACAGCGATACCGGATGATCGACGCTGTCGTCTTCGGCGAATGGCAGCTTCGCATTCGCCCCGTAAACGGAACTCGACGACGCAAACACAAAATGCCCGACTTCAGAGCGCCGCGCCCCTTCGATGACGTTGCCAAAGCCCGTCAGATTAGCGTCGACATAGGCGCTGGGATTCTCGAGCGAATAGCGCACACCGACTTGCGCGGCGAGATGCATCACGGCATCGAAGCGCTGCTTTGCGAACAGGCGCGCCATCGCCTCGCGATCGGCAATGTCAGTCTTTTGGAATTCGAAACCGGAATGGGCTTGCAGGCGCGCCAGTCGCGCTTCTTTCAGACTGACATCGTAGTAGTCATTGAGATTGTCGAGCCCGACGACGCGGTCACCGCGCTCCAGCAGCCGCAGCGACAACGTCGACCCGATGAAACCGGCAGCGCCTGTTACGAGGATGTTCATATCGTTCTGGTTGGGTATGTTTGTCAGCGCCAAAGACCGGCGATCTATCGAACGCTACGTACTGCGTGGCACCCCTACCCTCACCCCAGCCCTCTCCCGCTCAGGCGGGAGAGGGAGTCTCCCACAGGCTCTAGCGCATGCTCGGCCGGCG
>JACZJT010000058.1 GCA_014860445.1 Burkholderiales bacterium | reverse complement strand
GATGCTCGTTGTCATGATTGCTCCCTTTCTGGTTTTCAAAGTCGGCAAAGCAATCGTCACAAGCGTACGCGGTTCAAGCGTAGCGCATTCATTACCACCGATACCGAGCTGAAACTCATCGCCGCAGCGGCGATGATGGGCGAGAGCAGCAAGCCGAACACCGGGTACAGCACGCCCGCGGCGATCGGTACGCCAAGGGCGTTGTAGATGAAGGCAAAAAACAGGTTCTGCCGGATGTTGCTCATGGTGGCGCGGCTCAGGCGCCGCGCGCGCACGATCCCGCGCAGATCGCCTTTCACCAGCGTCACGCCGGCGCTTTCCATCGCCACGTCGGTTCCCGTTCCCATTGCAATACCGACGTGCGCTTGCGCCAATGCGGGCGCGTCGTTGATGCCGTCGCCGGCCATGGCCACGATGCGGCCCTCAGCCTGAAGCTTCTTGACGAGTTCGGATTTCTGTTCCGGGAGCACGCCGGCGATGACACGGTCGATACCCAGTGTCTTGCCCACCGCGTCGGCGGTCGCCTGGCTGTCACCGGTGAGCATCACCACCTCAAGGCCCTCTTCGTGCAACTGGCGGATCGCTTCCGCGGTGGTGTCCTTGATCGGGTCGGCGACGCCGATCAATCCGGCGAGTTTGCCGTCCACCGCGACGAACATGACGGTCTGCGCCTCGGCGCGCATGGTTTCGGCCTGCTCACCGAGCTTGCCCGCTGCGATCTTTAGTGTTTCGAGCAGCTTGGCATTGCCGATCGCGACCACCCGGCCGTCTATCTTTCCGCTCACGCCTTTGCCGGTATGGGATTCGAAAGCGTCGACGGCGGTCAGCGCCAGTTCCTTTTTCTCGGCTGCCGCGATAATCGCCGCGGCCAGGGGATGTTCGCTCGCACGCTCGAGGCTCGCACCCAGGCGCAGAATCTCGTCTTCGCCAAAACCCGGACTGGCCACGATCGCAGTCAGCTGGGGTTTGCCCAGGGTCAGGGTGCCGGTCTTGTCGGTGACCAGCGTGTTCACCTTCTCCAGGACTTCCAGCGCCTCGGCGTTCTTGATCAGCACCCCGGCCATGGCGCCGCGCCCGGTGCCGACCATGATGGACATCGGCGTCGCCAGCCCCAGCGCGCAGGGACAGGCGATGATCAGCACCGCCACCGCGTTGATGATCGCATGCGCGAGGCGCGGTTCCGGTCCCCAGATCCACCACACCGCGAAGGTGAGCAGGGAGATCGCGATCACGGCCGGAACGAAGTATCCCGCAACGATGTCGGCGAGACGTTGAATCGGCGCGCGGCTGCGCTGGGCCTCGGACACCATGTGCACGATCTGTGCCAGCAAGGTATCTGCGCCGACGCGCTCGGCGCGCATCAGCAGGCTGCCGGTGCCGTTCACCGTGGCGCCGATGAGGCGCTCGCCCGCGTGCTTTTCAACCGGGATGGGCTCGCCCGTCACCATGGCTTCGTCGACCGAACTCGAACCCTCGGTGACGATGCCGTCGACCGGAACCTTCTCCCCGGGGCGCACCCGCAAGATGTCGCCGGGCTGCACGAGCTCCAGCGGCGTGTCTTCTTCACGTCCATCGGCGCGCACAATGCGCGCCGTCTTGGGCGCCAGGCCGAGCAGCAGCTTGATCGCTGCGCTGGTGTGGCTGCGCGCGCGCAGTTCCATCACCTGGCCGAGTAGTACCAGCGCGGTGATCACCGCGGCAGCCTCGAAATACACCGGAACCAGTCCGCCCTCCATGAGGATGCTCGCGGGAAACAAACCAGGAAACAGCAGCCCGACCGTGCTATAGACCCAGGCCACGCCCACGCCCAGGGCGATTAGTGAAAACATGTTTGGACTACGGTTCACCACCGACTGCCAGCCGCGCACGAAGAAGGGCCAGCCGCCCCAGAGCACCACCGGTGTCGACAGCGCAAATTCGAACCAGTGCAGCGGGCGCGAGGCGATGAGCCGACTCACCAGGTCCGGGAAGAACTCGGCGCCCATCGCCAGGATGAACACCGGCAGCGCCAGCGCAGTGCTGATCCAGAAGCGCCGTGTCATATCGATCAGTTCGGCGTTTTCCTCCTCCGCGCCTGAGGCGGTGGTGGGTTCCAGCGCCATGCCGCACTTGGGGCAAGCTCCCGGCTCGTCGCGCACGATCTCCGGATGCATCGGGCAGGTGTATTGCGTCGCGGCTGCGGCTAGCGGAACCTCGGGCTCCAGCGCCATGCCGCATTTCGGGCAGCTGCCCGGCCCCGGCTGGCGTACTTCCGGGTGCATCGGGCAGGTGTAGCCCGCGGCAGGCTTGTGGACGGCGTGTCCGGCGTCGACGGCATGCGTGTGAGCGGCGTGGCCGGCGTCGGTGGCCGCGACTGGCTTGTGCGCATGCGCGGGTTCCGGCTTGTTCACGTAGGCACCGGGATCGGCGTCGAATTTGGCCCCGCAACGCGCAGAGCAAAAATAAAAGGTATCCCCTTCGTGCACGCGAGCGGCTTTCGCCGCTTTTTCATCCACCTTCATGCCACATACCGGATCGGTCGTCATTTTTCTTCCTTCAAGAGATCTAATTTATGTACAAACAAAAATTCGAGCGCGATGTCGCGCCGGTCATGCATACTCGCCTCCGCAGCGGCACCAGACACAAGTGCAATCCACGTGATCGCAGCTGGCGTCATGCCGCTTGCTGCGATAGCGGCGGCGCGCCCAAGGCAAGAGCAGCGATTTGGCCCACGTCGGTCGGTACAGCCGAAACAAGAACTGGCGCGTATCGCCCGCCCGTTCCTGACGTCGCAGCAGCCAGCTATAACCACGCCGGCCGAAAGCGTCGTACAGGGCGCGATTAATAACCCCGGCGCCCATTGCGGGCCCGAGTTCCCGCTGCCAGAGCGCGTCGTAATTGCTCCCTTCAAGCAAGCTGCGCGCCGCAAGCACACCGGAGACGATGGCATAGCGCATGCCGAATCCCCAAAGGGTATCTTGGAAGCCCGCCTGTTCCCCGACCGTAGGATGCGATCCGGAATACGCCGACGACGGAACGCGGAAATTGCCCACGCCGCCATGCTCTCGCGGATTGTCCATTTTCAGGCCCGCCAGGCGTTCGAACGCTTCTACTGTGCGC